>CAVRTQ010000016.1:0-606916 GCA_963724195.1 uncultured Solirubrobacteraceae bacterium
GCCAAGCGCGTCGCCGAACGCCACGAAGAGCACGGAACGCAGATCAGCCCGGCCGAGCAATCGGCGCTCGACGACCTCGCGGTCGCGCTTGGAGGCAGAACATGAGCACCCCCCCGGATTCGTCGCGCACGCAGGAGCCGTGGCCGATCCCCGGCCAGGATCCCCGCCGCGGAGCCGGACAAGCACAAGCGCCCGTGGGCCTGGATCGTGGCCTGCGTCGTGCTGGTGGTCGTCGCGGGCGGGTTCGCGATCTGGGCGGTCGGGTTGCAGTCCGACCTCGACGACCAGCAGAGCAAGACCACGCAGGCCCAACAGGACGCCGATCAGGCCAAGCAAGAGGCCGCGGAGGCCAACGAAGCCGCCGGCGCGCTCCAAGACGAGCTCGACCAGATCTCCCAGGGCCTCGACGACGTCGGCGACCAGCTCGAGCAGGCGGGTGACGACGCCGAGCAGAACGCCCAGGACGCGGTCGACGGGCTCAAGGGTCAGGTCGCGACGCTCAAGGACCAGGTCGCAAGCAACGACGACGAGACAAGCACACGCCGGCTCCAGCCGAAGCAACCCCCACACCCTGAATCAGATCGTGAGTGCGCCTCGCCGAACGCCGTCGCCGGTGGCTGCGGGCGCTCACGTTCGGCTGCGACCCGGATTCGTGCTGCGCACGATCAACCGGTTTCAGAAGATCGCCGGCTTTGATCGTGCGATCGCGCTGCGCCTCGAGCACCCTCACGGCGCTCATCCCGCTGGTGATCTTGGCCGGCTCGATCATCGAAGCCCGCTCGGACGCCGAGGCCGGGGACTGGATCATCGAGCGCTACGGGCTCTCGGGCGCCGGCGCTCGCGCCGTGCGATGTGTTCTCGCCGGTGGACGGCAGCAGCGAAGGCGCGAGCGCCTCGGCGGGTGCTGATGCTGTTGGCGATCCTGAGCTTCACGCGCGCGTTCCAACGGCTCTTCGAGCAGAGCTGGGAGCTTGCGCCACTCAGCGTTCGCAACACCTTCAACGGCCTGCGCTGGATCGTCGCGTTCGCGGCTTACGCGATCGCGTCCGCCGTCATCCACGCGCTGCTCGCGCAGGACGGGGCGGACGTGGTCGCGAACGTCGCCATCGCGCCGCTGACCCGCGTGTTCTTGATCTGGAGCGGCTGGACGCTCAGCGCGCGGCGCGTCGGCCGGTCCGAGCTGTGGCCGTTCGGCGTGCTCGCGGCCATCCTGCGCGCGGCGTACTCGCTCGTCGCGGCGCGCTACGTACCGCCGCAGGTCAGCTCGTACGCCGAGCACTACGGGGTGCTGGGCGTCGTGGCCGCGATCTCGACGTTCTTTTGGTGATGGTCGTCATCGCCGGCTGCGCGGCCCTCGACGCGAGGTGCGCGACGAGGCCCGCATCCACAGCGGGCGTCGTCCACCCGATGGCGAGGTGCGCCGCGAGTGGGCCAACGTCGTCGCGGAAGCGCGCTCGCGGTGGGGAGATCGCGCGGGGCTTCGTCGACCGCCTACGAGACCACGGCGACCGTTCCGGTCAAGACGGCTGAACACCGGCCAGCGGCCGTGGGAAAACGCGATGGTCGCGTGCTCGTCGACGGGTAATGCGGTGCGCATGTTCGCCGTCGTGCAGCAGCTCATGGTCGTCCTGGCCGGATTGGGCTTCGTATGCCTCGTGACGGCCATCTTCGTGGTGCTGGCTCGATACGTCGCGCGCAAGGTCCTGTCGGACGACGACGGGTCCTCACTGCCGTAGCCGCAGCGCGGCGCGAATCAAGGGCTGCGAGCGTGGTGTGAGCGCCGTGCGCGTGCGCTGCGAGCGGCCGCGCCGATGCTGGGACCATGACCACGATCGCCGGCGCCACGACGCCGACCTCCTCACGCACCTACAACTCGCTGAAGGCGGCCTGGATCCGTTGGCCGCCCTCTGCCTCGCGTTCTTCGTGGAGATGGTCGACAACACGTTGCTGTCGATCGCGCTGCCGACGATCGGTCGTGACCTCGGGAGTGGCACGACCGCGCTGCAGTGGGTCACCGGCGCGTACTCGCTGACCTTCGGCGGCCTGCTGCTCACCTCCGGGTCGATCGCCGACCGGCTGGGACGCCGGCGCGTGTTACTCGTCGGGCTGGCCGTGTTCGGCGGGCTGAGCCTGGCCGTCGTCTTCGTCCACACGACCGGGCAGCTGATCGCGCTCCGCGCCGGGCTCGGCATCGCCGCGGCGGCGATGGCGCCGATCACCAACTCGCTGGTCTTCCGCCTGTTCGACGACAAGGCGCTGCGGATGCGGGCGATGACGGTGATGATCACCGTCGGGCTGTCCGGGTTCGTCCTGGGCCCGCTGCTCGGCGGTACCGCGCTGGCGCATGTCTCGTGGGAGTGGCTGCTGGTGGTCAACGCCCCGATCGCGCTGATCGCCGCCATCGGCGTCCGCCTGGGCGTCGCGTCCGATCGGCGCGAGGACCTGACCGACGACAAGCTCGACCTGCCGGGCGCCGCGTTGAGCATCGCCGCGATCGGCCTCGCCTGCTACTCGTTGACGAGCGGTGTCGAGCACGGCTGGCTGTCGGCCATCACGCTCATGTCGATCATCGGCGCGGCCGGCTCGCTCGCCGCGTTCATCCACCACGAGCGCCGCACCAAGGCGCCGATGCTCGACCTCAAGCTCTTCTCCAACGGCACCGTGCGGGGCGCCACGATCGCTCAGGCGGGCACGTCGATCGCCATGGCCAGCGTCATGTTCGGGCTGATCCTGCACTTCCAGTACGCGTACGGGTGGAGCCCGGTGAAGGCCGGCCTGGCGAACCTGCCGATCATCGTCACGATGATCGCCGCGACCCCGCTGTCCGAGTGGCTCGCGAAGCAGTACGGGCACCGCATCGCCTGCCTCGTCGGCGCAGGGTTCCTGGCCGGCTCGCTGTTGGGGCTCTCCTGGGGCGTGGAGCACGGGTACTTCGCGATCGCGGTCTGCATGGTCGCGATGACGATCGGGCTGCGCACCGTCATGACCATCTGCGCCGTCGCGCTCGTCGACGCGATGCCGAGCAACCGCACGTCGATCGGCACGGCCCTCAACGACACCGCGCAGGAAGTCGGCACGAGCATCGGCACCGCCGTCCTCGGCACGCTGATCGCCGTGCTGGTGACCACCGCGCTGCCCGCGGGCACGTGGAGCAGCGAGCTGGTGGCGTCGTTCTTCCACGCGGAGCGGGTCACCTACGCGGTGCTCGCCCTGGTGGTCGGCGTGGTCGCGGCGGCCGGCGCGCTCGCCCTCACCGACTCCCGCGCGACGGAGGAACCGGCGCCGGCGATGGCCTGAGGGCGTCAGGGCTGGCAGACTGGTGCCGTGTTGCGCTGCGCGCTGACGACAGTCCTCGGCATCTTCCTGCTCATCCCGGGTTCGGCGTTCGGGTCCGGGAGCGAGTTGCTGGTCCGCTATCGGGACTCTGTCGATGCGGGCGAACGCGGGGACGTGCGTCGAGACGCCCGAGTCCTTCGGCAGCGGTCAGTCGGCTCGAGCCAGGTCGAACTCGTGCGGTCGCGGTCGTCGTCGGCCGCGGTCGTCGCCGAACGTGCGCTGGAACGTGACCCGCGGGTACTGTACGCCGAGCCCAACGTTGTGCGGTCGGCGACGGCGAGCCGGCCCTTCGCCGGCACGGTACCGGCGGTACAGGCATCGTTCCTGCAGGTCAATGTGCCTGCCGCGTGGGAGCTGACCGTCGGCTCGGCCGAGAACACGGTGGCGGTCCTCGACTCCGGTGTGGAGCTCTCTCACCTGGATCTCGCCGGTCGTCTGGACGACGGCTGGGATTTCGTCGACGACGACCCGGTCCCGCAGGACGAGACCTACATGAGTCACGGCACGCATGTCACCGGTGTCATCGGCGCGGTCGGTCTGGACCACCGAGGCATCGCTGGAATCGACTGGACGTCGCGCCTTCTGCCGCTGCGGGTGCTCGACCGGTATGGCGCAGGCAACGTCGCCGACGAAGTGCAAGCGATCACGCACGCAGCCGCCTCCGGCGCAAGGATCGCCAACCTGTCGCTCAGCGGCGACGTGTTCTCCGTCACCGAACGCGACGCACTCGCCGCCGCGGAAGACACGCTGTTCATCGTCGCCGCCGGCAACGACGGACTCGACGTCGATGTCGCCGGCCGGTACCCGTGCGCGCTCGATCTGCCGAACGTCGTGTGCGTCACGGCCGCCGGCATCGACGGGAGCGTCCCGTCGTTCGCCAACACCGGCGCCCGGAGCGTGGATCTCGCGGCGCCCGGAGTCTCGATCATCAGCACGGTCCGTGGCGGGATCTGGGCCAGCCAGAGTGGGACGTCGATGGCGGCGCCACACGTGACCGGAGCCGCGGCACTCATGGCCGCGCAGGAGCCGCTCGCTCGTCCGGAGGATGTGGCGAAGGCGCTGCTGTCCACCGCGCGGCCGTTGCCGGCCCACGCGGGAAGGACGGTCACCGGCGGCCTGCTCGACGTCGCCGCTGCCGTCACCGCCGTGCGGGCGACCCCGAAGCCACCGCAAGAGGACTCCTCGACCGCGAACCCGCCGGAGCCTCCCACGCCGGACCCGCCGATGGACACCGGCCAAGGCGAGCTCGGCGGTGTTCCGGCGACCGACGTCCAGTCCGGCCCCGCCGGCCCGATCCTCGGTCGCGTGCCCGCCAAGCTCAGGGTCCAACGCGCGCGGGTGCGGGGCGGGCGGCTCGAGCTGATGGCAACGATCGACGGACGCGCGCGCGGGTCGGTGCAGATCACCTACCGGGTGAACAAGCGCACGGTCCGCTGGCGGGCGCCGATCGCCGGCGGTCGGGTGAGCGTCAAGCTCAAGCTTCCGCTCCGGCCGGCGCAAAGCCGGCGGGACGGTCACCGTCACCTGGGCGGGCTCAGCGCTGGTGGCGCAAGCCAAGCTGCAGCGACGCGCCGGCCGCTGACGTCGCCGTCACGGCTTGTAGGACTGGACCGCGCCGGGCAGCGTGCTCCAGTCGGCGTACCAGGCGTCGAACAGCTCGAGCTGGCGTGTGACGTAGCCGCGCTGGCTGGGGGTGAGCTCGTCGGTCTCGTTGAAGTGCAGCGTGTACTCGGTCTCGCCGCGCAGGACGAGCATGTACTTGAAGTACAGGACCAGGTCGGGGCCGACGTCGAAGGAGGCGAGCACGGCCATCGCCTGCTCGAGTTCGAGCGCCCGCCGGCGGGCCTCGGCCTCGCCGCGGGCCGCGGCGACGCAGAGGTTGGTGAGGTGCAGCACCTCGACCGGGAGCACGTTGCCGATGCCGGTGATCGCGCCGACCGCGCCGCAGTTCACGTAGCCGTGGAACACGCTGGTGTCGACGCCGATGGCGAGCTGGACGTCGTCGTCGGCGCTGGTGATGTGCTCGGCGGCGTAGCGCAGGTCGTCGACGCCGCCGAACTCCTTGAAGCCGACGAGGTTGGCGTGCTGCTCGCGCAGCTCGAAGAACAGGTCGGCGCGGGTCGCGAAGCCGTAGTACGGGCTGTTGTAGATGACGGCCTGGAGCTCGGGCGCCGCGGACAGGATCGCGCTGAAGTGCGCCTTCTGCGCCGACAGCACCGTGCCGCGCGAGAGCACGCGCGGGATCACCATCAAGCCCTTGGCGCCCACCTGCTGCGCGTGCTCGGCGAGCGCGACCGCCGTGCGGGTGTTGACTGCACCGGTGCCGACGATCACCGGGATGCCCGCGCCCACGAGCCGCTCGACGCCTTCCATGCGCTCGGCGTCGGTCAGCAGCGGCCAGTCACCCATCGAGCCGGCGTAGATCATCGCGCCCATGCCGTGCTCGCGCAGCTGCTCGGCCTTGCGCACGAGCGCGTCGAAGTCCGGCGTGCGGTCTTGCGTGCAGGGCGTCATGAGTGCCGGGAGCGTGCCGGCGAAGATCGATGCGGTCATCTCCGTTCGATGATGGCGGGCGTTCGCTGAATGTGCGAGTCAGCACCTTGACGAACCTAAGCACATTAGGTATAAACCTAAGAACATTAGGAATCTAAGCCGGGAGCGACCATGAAGACCACGCCCGTCACCGAGCACCTGACCCAGCTCACCAAGCTGCACTTCGTCAACGCCTTCCTCGTCCGCGAGGACGACGGGTTCACGCTCGTCGACACGACGATGGGCCGCAGCGCGAAGGGGCTGATCGAGGCGGCGCGCAGCGCGGGGGCCCCGATCCGCCGGATCGCGCTCACGCACGGCCACGGCGATCACGTCGGCCTGCTGGACGCGTTGCGCGACAGTCTCGGCAAGGATGTGGAAGTGCTGATGCCCGAGCTCGACGAGCAGATCCTCGCGGGGGAGACCGACGGGAAGTTCCCGGGCAGCTGGCCGAAGGTCCGCACGCGCGCCGACCGGCGGCTCGAGCCGGGAGACCGCGTCGGCAGCCTCGAGGTGGTCGCGACGCCGGGCCACACGCCCGGGCACGTCGCGTACCTGGACACGCGCGATCGCGCGGTGATCGCCGGCGACACGTTCACGTCCTACGGGCGCGTGATGACCTCCGACCGGCTGCGGCTCCCGTTCCCGCTGGCGGCGGTCGCGAGCTGGAGCGGCGAGCAGGTCCTGGCCTCGGCGCAGACGGTGCGGGCGCTCACGCCGTCGGTGATGGTCGTCGGCCACGGCCCGGTCGTGCGCGACCCGATCGCGGCGATCGACAAGGCGCTCGCGTTGGCCAAGACGCCCGTCAGCGCCTGATGCCGCGCGCCGGACTCGACCGGGACACCGTCGTCGCGGCCGCCGCGGCCTTGGCCGACGCCGAGGGCCTGGAGGCCGTCACCCTGGCCAAGGTGGCGGCCCAGCTCGGCGTCAAGTCGCCCTCGCTCTACGTGCACGTCGACGGCCTGCCCGGCCTGCGACGGCAGATCGCTGCGCGCGGCGCACGCGAGATCAGCGCGCAGATGCAGGCGGCCGTCGCCGGACGTGCCGGCCGCGACGCGCTCGCGGCGCTCGCCGACCTGTGGCGCGACTACGCCCGCGCGCACCCGGGGACCTACGCCTCCACCCAGGACGTGGCCAACCTCGAAGGGCCCGAAGCGAGTGCTGCGGCCACCGCGGCGCTCGACGTCATCTACGCCGTGCTCCGCGGCTACGCGCTCGACGACGACGCGGCGACGCACGCCGCCCGCATCGTGCGCTCGGCCCTGCACGGCTTCGTCTCACTCGAGGTCGGCAACGGGTTCGGCTTCGACCTCGATCTCGACGAGAGCTTCGCGTTCCTCGTGTCCGTGCTCGACCGCGGGCTCCGGTCAGGCGAGCTGCGCGGGTAGCTGCACGGTGACGCACAGTCCCCCGGCGGCGCGGGGGATGAGGGTGAGCGTCCCGTCGTGGGCCTCGGTGATGCTCTTGACGATCGCCAGGCCGAGCCCGACACCGGCGTGATCGGTGCGGATGCGCTCGCTGCCGCGCCGGAACGGCTCGACGAGCGTGGCGACCAGCGCGGGTGAGAGCGGCTCGCCGGTGTTCGCGACCGTGAGCACCACGAACTGGCCGGCCACGTTGGTCGTGACCCACACGGTGCCGCCCGCGGGCAGGTTGTGGACGATCGCGTTGTGCACGAGGTTCGTGCACAGCTGCAGCAGCAGCGTGGGCGAGCCGACGGTGCGGGTCTCCTCGCCGGACGATCTCGATCGTGAGGCCGCGTTCCTCGGCCAAGGGGAGGAGCGTCTCGGTGGCTTCCTCCGCGATCAGCGACAGGTCGACGGGCTCGCGGGCGAACGACCGCTGGTCGGCGCGGGTGAGCAGCAGCAGCGCTTCGGTGAGGTCGATCGCTCGCGTGTTGACGGCGTAGAGGCGGTCGACGAGCTCGGCGGGGTCGCGGGTGCGATCGCTGCGGGCGACGTCGAGCAGCGTCTGGGTGATCGCCAGCGGCGTGCGCAGCTCGTGGGAGGCGTTGGCCGCGAACCGCTGCTGCTCGGCGACGTGCGCTTCGAGGCGCGCGAGCATGGCGTCGAAGGCGTCGGCGAGCTCACGGAACTCGTCCTCGCGACCCGGGAGCTCGATCCGGTGGGCGAGCGATCCGGTCCCCGCCCGGCGTGCGGCGTCCGTGATGCGATTCAGCGGCGCGAGCATGCGGCCGGCCAGCAGCCAGCCTCCCACCAGGCCGAACACCAGCAAGAACAGGAGCGACATGGCCGCCGGGAGGCTGAAGCCGTTCAGGGGGTCGGAGCGCCACGGCCGGATCCACGGGAGTCCGAAGATGACATGGTCGGGGATGTAGCGCAGCAGCGACACCCACACGACCACGAGCAGCAAGCCGCCGGCCACCATGAGGAAGCCGGCGTAGCTGAGGGTGAGCTTGAGGCGGACGCTGAGGCCGGGCTCTCTATCCACCGTCGCCCCCGGTGTCGATGCGGTACCCGGCGCCGGGCACCGTGGCGATGATCCAGGGCTCGCCGAGGCGCTTGCGCAGCGCCGAGACCGTGATGCGCACCGCGTTGGTGAACGGATTCGCGTGCTCGTCCCACGCCCGCTCCAGCAGCGCTTCGGCGCTGACCACCCCGCCCTCGGCCGCGACGAGCACCTCGAGCACCGCGAACTGCTTGCGGGTCAGCGCGACGTAGCGGCCGTCGCGGTAGACCTCGCGGCGGAACGGGTCGAGCCGCAGCCCGGCGATCTCGTGCACCGGCGGCCGATGGTGCGCCCGCCTGCGGTCCAGCGCGCGGAGCCGGAGCACGAGCTCTTGGAGCTCGAACGGCTTGGTCAGGTAGTCGTCGGCGCCGAGCTCGAACCCGGTGGTCTTGTCGTCGAGCCGGTCGGCGGCGGTGAGCATGAGGATCGGCATCCCGCTGCCGGAGTCCACGATGTGCTTGGCGATCTCGTCGCCGGTCGGTGCGGGGACGTCGCGGTCGAGGACGGCGATGTCGTAGGCGTTGACGACCAGCAGCTCCATCGCGGTGGCCCCGTCCCCGGCGATGTCGGCGGCAATGGCCTGCAGGCGGAGGCCGTCGCGGATGGCTTGCGCCAGCAGGGGTTCGTCCTCGACCAGCAGCACGCGCATGCCTCGATGCTAGGGCCGGGGCATATCGCCGGCGTATCGAAAACCGCATACGCGCGGGCAACACACCCCCGTTCACGCTGGCGGCGTGACCTACAGGCAACCAGCACGAACCATCTACCGCCGGACTCGGATCCGCTGGTTCCGGGTCGCCGGGCTGCTCGTCGTCTGCACGGCGATCGTCGCGGCGCTCGGCTACCAGAAGCCGGCGGCTTCGTTCCGGGGGGCGCCCCCGTTCGTCGCGGCGACGCCGTCCGCGACGGTCGCGGTCGACGAGGACCCGAGCGTGGGCAACCTCGACGCCGACCTGCGCGACGCCTTGCGGCGAGCGATGACCGACGCCGCTGACGACGGCATCGCGGTCACCGTCGACAGCGGTTGGCGTTCCCCGGAGCACCAGCAACAGCTCCTCGACGAGGCGATCGTCAAGTACGGCTCACAGGCGGAAGCGGCCCGCTGGGTGGCCACGCCCAACCGGTCCGCGCACGTGTCGGGGGACGCGGTCGACATCGGGCCCGCCGAGGCCACGGCCTGGCTGTCCGCGAACGGAGCCCGATACGGGCTCTGCCAGATCTACGGCAACGAGCCGTGGCACTACGAACTGCGCACGGATGCCGGTGAGCAGGGATGCCCGCCCATGTACGCCGACCCGACGCACGACCCAAGGATGCAGCAATGACGTTTCGCCCCTTGACCGCCCTCGCCCTGATGGCCGTGATCGCCACCGGTTGTTCGGAGACCCCGACCGCGACGGAGACCGGCTCCGCGACGGAGACCGCCGCCCCGCGGAGCAAGGCGGTGCGGTTCTCCGAATGCATGCGGCAGAACGGGGTCAGTGCGTTCCCGGACCCGGAGCCGTCGGGCGAGCTGACCATCGACGGCGTGCTCAACGGCTCGGGGTTGGACTCCGAATCCGCGGCGTGGAAGCAGGCCATCAGCGCGTGCAAGGACCTGCAGCCCTCGGGGTTCACGGGCCGCAAGGCCACGCCCAAGGAGCAGGACCAGCGTCTGCGTGTTCGCCCAGTGCATCCGCGAGCACGGCGTGACCGACTTCCCGGACCCCGCGCCCTGGTGATCCGCTCGTCGACACGAACAAGATCCCGTCCTCGAACCGGGAGGGCGGCATGGAGACGCTCAACGCCGCGATGCAGGCGTGCGGGAGCATCGCGGAATCCCTGCTGGGGCAGCGGTGAGGCGGACGCCGTGGGTGCTGGCGCTGGTGGCTGACCGTCACCGGCTGCGGCGGGGAAGTGACCCCGGCGGCGCAGGCGCCGGCGGCGAACACCGTCGAGGTTCAGCGGGGAGACCTGTCGGCCATGGTCTCCGTGAACGGGACGCTGACCTATCGGGCACGCGCGGACGGCTCGCCGTACACCGTGACCAACTACGCGCGGGGGATCTACACCAAGCTGCCCCGCGAAGGGGACAAGGTCCGCTGCGGCGACGTGCTCTACCGGGTGAACGGCGACCCGGTGCGGCTGCGGTGCGGAGCGGTTCCGCCCTACCGCGCCCTGCGCAGGGGCGATGCGGTCTTCCTGCCGCGGCGGGGTCGGATCTCGAAGGTGGCCGGTGAGCTCGGGGGACCGGCCCGGCCCGGCACGCCGATCGTGCAGGCCACGTCCGACACGCTCGAGGTGCAGGTGGACCTCGAGGCGTCGCAGCAGGGTGAGGTCAGCGTCGGCGACCGCGCGCGCATCACGCTGCCGGGCAACCGGTCGGTGACGGGCGAGGTGCAGCGGCTCGGGAGCGTCGCCCAGACCGAGGAGCAGGACGGGAACGTCGGCAGCGCGACCATCCCGGCGTCGATCGGCCTCGACGATCCCGCGCAGGCCCGCGGGCTCGACCAGCGCTCCGGTCCGGGTCGAGATCACGACCAAGGGCGTGGAGAACGCCCTGAGCGTGCCGGTGACCGCGCTCGTCGGCAAGGCCGGCGGCGGGTTCGCGGTCGAGGTCGAGCGCGACGGCGGACGACGCGAGCTGGTCGCCGTGGAACTCGGCCTGTTCGACACCGGCAACGGACGGGTCGAGGTCACGGGCGCCCTGGAAGCCGGCGCGCGCGTGGTGGTCCCGTCGTCGTGACCGTGCTCGAACTGGACGGGGTGACCAAGGTCTACGGCGAGCAGCCACCGGTGCCGGCGCTCCGCGGCGTCTCCTTCTCCGTCCAACGGGGCGAGCTGGTGGGCATCGTCGGACCCTCAGGGTCGGGCAAGTCCACGCTCCTGCACGTGATGGGGACGTTGGAGCGGCCCAGCAGCGGTGTGGTCCGGATCGGTGGGGTCGACGTGGCGGGGCTGAGCGACCGCGAGCTGTCGCGGCTGCGAGCCCGGGAGATCGGGTTCGTGTTCCAGCAGTTCTTCCTCGCCGAGCACGCCAGCGTGCGGGAGAACGTCGCCGACGGGTTGCTGTACGCCGGCGTCGGCGCCGCCGAGCGCCATCGGCGCGCGGACGAGGCGCTCGACCGGGTCGGTCTCGCCGCGCGCGCCACGTTCAAGCCGACCAAGCTCTCCGGCGGGGAGCGCCAGCGCGTGGCGATCGCCCGTGCGCTCGTCGGGCAGCCCGCGATCGTGCTCGCCGACGAGCCGACCGGCAACCTGGACAGCGTCACCGGCGCTTCGATCATGGCGCTCATCCGTGAGCTCAACGCCGCCGGCGCCACGATCCTGATGATCACGCACGACGCGGAGCTCGCCGCTCAGCTGCCGCGCCAGATCCGGGTGCTCGACGGGCAGGTGATCGAGTGACCGCGCGGGACCGGTTGCGCGTGACGAGCGTCGGGCTGCGCGCCCGGCCGCTGCGGGCGGCGCTGTCCGCGCTCGGGATCGCGATCGGCACGGCGGCGATCGTGGCCGTCCTCGGGTTGTCGGCCTCCTCGCAGGCGGGGCTGCTCGCGGAGATCGACCGGCTCGGGACCAACCTGCTGACCGTCGCGCCCGGGCAGAGCCTCACCGGCGGGAAAGCGGTGCTGCCGCTCGAGGCGCCGGCGCGGATCACGCACCTGGGCCACGTCGACCGGGTGGCCCACAGCGGCCTGCTGGAGCAGGCGAAGGTCTATCGGAGCCCGATGATCCCGGCGAGCAACACCGGCGGCCTGCAGGTGCGGGCCGCGAGCCTGAACCTGCCGTCCGTGCTCGGGATCGGCGTCGCCCGCGGGCGCTGGCTGAACGCGGGAACGGCCCGCGTGCCGGTCACCGTGCTCGGCTCGGTCGCCGCCCAACGGCTGGGCGTCGACCGCATCCGCCCCGATCAGCGGGTCTGGCTGGGCGGTCAGTGGTTCAGCGTCGCCGGCATCCTGCAGCCCTCGCCGCTGGAACCCGACCTCGACAGCAGCGCCTTCATCGGCTACCCGGCGGCCCAGCAGTACCTGGGCTCCGTGAGCCTGGTCCGCGGCCGGGCGCAGGCCGGCCCGCCGAGCTCGATCTACGTCCGCACCGCCACCGGACATGAGGCGTCGGTGCAGTCGCTGCTCGCCGCCACCGCCAACCCCGAGGCGCCGATCTCGGTGAGCGTCAGCCAGCCGTCCGACGTGCTCACCGCCCGCGCCGCCGCGGCGGGTGCGTTCGACAGCCTCTTCCTCGGGCTCGGCGTGGTGGCGCTGATCGTCGGCGCCGTCGGCGTCGCCAACATCATGCTCATCTCGGTGCTGGAACGGCGCTCGGAGATCGGCCTCCGCCGCGCCCTCGGTGCGACGCAGGGCCAGATCCGGGCGCAGTTCCTCGGGGAGTCGATCCTGCTCGCCCTGATCGGCGGCGCCGTCGGCGTGCTGGCCGGCGTCGCGGCCACGGCCGTGTATGCGAGCACGAAGGGCTGGGCCGTCGTGATCCCCGTCGAGGCGTGGTCGGGCGGCATCGCCTCGGCCATCCTGATCGGCGCGTTCGCCGGCCTGCTGCCCGCCGTGCGCGCGTCTCGGCTCCCGCCGGCCGTGGCCTTGCGCACCGCCTGACGGGGCTAGCGTGCCCGTTGCCGGTCGGCGGACGCGGTCAGCGCCGCGAGGATGGCCTGGACCGCGGTGGTGGCGGCGAGCGCGGGGCGGGTGACGGCGAAGACGTCGCGGCTCGGTTCGTTGTCGGGCGTGAGCGGGCGGATCACCACGTCCGCGCGCAGGACACCGAGGGCGAGCGACGGGATGAGCGCGAGCCCGAGCCCGGCCGCGACGAAGCCCTGGGCGGGGGAGTAGTCGTCGGCCTCGGCCACCCAGTGGGGCTCGAAGCCGGCGCGCGCGAAGGCGGCGTGGGCCTCGACGCGGCAGCACCCCTTGTGCAGGCGCAGGTCGACCCAGCGCTCGCCGCGCGGCGTCCGCGAGCCTGACGGCACGGCGCCTGGCCAGCCGGTGGCCACGCGGGAGCAGGAGCCGGTACGGGTCCCGCAGGAGCGGGTGGTAGGCCAGTCCGTCGTCGTCGACCAACGGGCCGTGGCGCTCGATCAACGCGACGTCGACGAGGCCGCGGCGCAGGAGCGCGAGCGCCTCCTCGGGATCGGTGTTGCGCAGCGTGACGTCGAGCGCGGGCAGCTCCGCCCGGACCTGCGCCAGCGCGGGTGGGATGAGCTCGGCGCCGGCGGAGGCGAACGACGCCAGGCGGAGGCTGCCGAGCTGGCCGGCGTTGAGCGCGATCAGCTCGGACTCGGCCTGGGCGAGCTGCTCGAAGATCCGCTCGGCGTGCTGGGCCAGGAGCTCGCCGGCGGGCGTCGGCCGCACGCCGCGGCCGGCCGGCTCCAGCAACACGGAGCCGGTCTCGCGCTCCAGGGCAGTGATCTGCTGGCTGATCGCCGAGGACGAGTAGCCGAGCTGGGTGGCGGCCTCCTTGACCGAGCCGGTCGTGGCGACGGCGTGCAGCGCCTGGAGACGTCGCGGATCGAGCACGAGCTGATCGTACACGTCTGCTTAAGAGTCGTTGCTGTATCTGTGCTGGAACTTCACGCTCGCGAGCGCCCACGATGGTCGTGATGAAGGACCAGATCCTCCGCCGCGCGTATCTCGCCCAAGGGGTCGGCGCCACGATCGACGGCATCGCCCTCTCGAGCGCGGTGCTCTACTTCAGCGTCCACGTCGGCATCGCGCCCGGCCGCATCGGCCTCGTGCTCACGGTCGCCACGCTGCTCGCGCTGCTCCTCGTGGTGCCGATCGGCATCGTCGCCGACGCGATCGGCCTCAAGGTCGCCGCGATCGCGCTCAGCGCCCTGGTCGTCGTGGCCTTCGCCGCGTACGCGCTCGCGCAGGACGTCTGGCTGTACGCCGTCGGCGCGTGCCTGTTCATGGTCACCCAGGCCGGCCTCGGCGCGGTCCGCCAGGCCATCGTGGCCGACAACGTGGACCCCGCCGCCCGCGTCCGGGGCCGCGCCGTCATGCAGACGCTCCGGAACGCGGGACTCGGGCTCGGCACGGTGGCGGGCACGCTCGCCGCGGTCTCGACGACCGACACGCCGTTCATCGTCGCGTTCGTCCTGGCCGCCGGGCTCGCGCTCGGGTGCACCGCGATCTTCGCCGGCCTGCCGATCCGCGCGCGTGCCGAGTCTGCCGTGCGGCAGCGGCCGGGCCTGATCGCGCTGCGTGACCGCCGCTACCTCGGCATCTGCGCGCTCGCGTCGATGGTGTTGCTGACGATGCCGATCATCGGCGTCCTCCTGCCGTTGTGGATCACCCAGCGCCTCCACGCCGCCGCCTGGATGGCGCCCCTCACGCTCGGACTCAACGCGCTGCTGGTGATCGCCACGCAGACCCGCTGGGCCGCCCGCATCCTCACCGACGCCCGCGCTGCCGGCTCGCTGGCCATCGGCGCCGCCGCGCTGCTGGCCGGCTGCGTCCTGATCGGCACGGCCGACTCGCTCGCGGGTCAGGTCAACGCCACGTTGGTCATCGGCACCGCGCTGCTCACCGTCGGCGAGATCACCGCCGGCGCCGGCCTGTGGCACGTCGCGTTCACCCGCATCCCGACCACCGCACCCGGCCAGTACCAGGCCGTCTTCGGCATGTCCGAGTCCTTCGCGCGCGTGCTCGGACCCATGGCCGCGCTCCCGCTCGTGCTCGCCCTCGGCGCCGCCGGCTGGCTCGTGCTCGGAATCCTCATCGCGACGGCGGCCACGGCCCTGGGCGTGATCGCGTTGGGCGGTGTCGAGGCAAGCCTCGCGGTCCGACCCGGAAACGCAAACGGGGCGCCCCAAAAGGGACGCCCCGTTCACTGAGGAGGAGGGGTGTCACGTAGGCCGGAACTTGGAGGGCATCCGGTCAACGCGACAATCCGGGTATTCCCACAGCACGGGGTTGCAAACCGTCCTTCGCGATCAATTTCTTCAAGACGTGGACGGCGGTGTCGAGCCCGGCGAAGACCTCCAGGGCACGCGCGTTGGCTTGAGCGGGCGGGAGTCCGCGGCTGGACGCGAACACCGCCGCGCGCTCCGCGTCGGGTGCCTCGGCCAACGGCCACGCGTCGTAGCCCGCGGCCCGGACGCGGGCCAGCGCCGAGACCCGCGACGCCACGAGCACCGCGCCGCCCGCGGCGCGGATGGCGTCCAGGAACGGGATCAGCGGGGCGAGGTGACCGGCCGAGCCGGTCGTCGTCACGAGGATGCGCACATCCGGAAGACGTGCCGGACGCCGCCCGTATTCCTGCCGCGTAGGCTCCGTGCCGGATGACGACGGAGGCTGACCGGGCCGCGGCCGCCCGCGGGCTGGTGCCCGTGCTCGTCGGCGTGACCCTGGTGATCTCGATCGTCAGCAGCCTCGGCGCGCCGCTGCTGCCGGAGG
This sequence comes from uncultured Solirubrobacteraceae bacterium, assembly GCA_963724195.1. Lineage (GTDB taxonomy): Bacteria > Actinomycetota > Thermoleophilia > Solirubrobacterales > Solirubrobacteraceae > Solirubrobacter. The sequence continues at coordinate 15,723 of CAVRTQ010000016.1, forward strand.
TGGCGCAGTCGCTGGACGTGTCGCTCGACAGCCGCGCAGTGGTCGCTGACGGCGGCGCTGCTCGCGGGGACCATCGCGGCGCCCGTGCTCGGCCGGCTGGGTGACGGGCCGCACCGGCGGGAGGCGATCCTCGGCGCGCTCGCGGTGGTGTTCGTGGGCAGCATCATCGCCGGCTTCGCGGACTCGATCGGGGTGCTCGTGGCGGGGCGGGCGATGCAGGGCGTGGGGCTCGGCGTGGCGCCGGTGACGATGGCGGTCGCGCGTGACCTGCTGCCCGCCGACCGGGTCGCGGGCGTGATCGGGCTGTTGTCGGTCAGCGCCGCGGCGGGCGTCGGTCGTCGGCTATCCGCTCAGCGGGCTGATCGCCGGCTGGCTGGGCGTGCACTACGCGTTCCTGTCGGGCGCGGTGATCAGCGGCCTCGCCATCGCCGCCACGCTCGCGGTCGTCCCGCGCAGCACCGGCGTGGTCGGGGCGCCGCTGGACGTCCGGGGCGCGGTGGTGGTCGCGGCGGGCCTGGTCGCGCTGCTGCTCGGCGTGGGGCAGGGCAGCACGTGGGGGTGGACCTCGGCGCGCGTCCTCGGTCTGTTCGCGGTCGCGGCGGTGATCCTGGCGGGCTGGGTGCGCCTGCAGCTGTCGACGGCGCACCCGCTCGTCGACCTGCGGCTGATGCGGCACCGCCCGGTGTTCGGCGCCGATCTCGCCGCGCTCCTGCTCGGCCTGGCGCTGTACGCGTTCCTGACGGTGGTGACCACGTTCGTGCAGATGCCGTCGGACGAGGGCTTCGGGTTCGACGGGACCGCGCTCACCGCCGGGTTGTGCCTGGTGCCGTTCTCGCTCTCGAGCCTCGCCGCCAGCCAGGCGATGGTGCCGCTGATGCGCCGCTACGGCGCCCGCGCGATCCTGCTCGCCGGCGTGCTGATGATCACGCTCGCGGGCGGGTTCTTCGCGCTGGTCCACGACGCGTTGTGGCAGGCGTTCGCGACCATGGGGATCATCGGCCTCGGGTTCGGGTTCACGTACGGCGCGATCCCCGGCGTGATCGCGCGGGCGGTCCCGCACTGGGAGACCGGCAGCGCGCTCGGCCTCTACCAGGTGATCCGCTCGATCGGCTTCTCCGTCGGCAGCGCGCTGACCGCCTCGATCCTCGCCGCGCACGTGAACGCCGCGACCGGCCGGCCGGGCGAGGACGGGTTCGTCCTCGCGCTCTGGCTCGGGGTGGGGGTGTGCGTGCTGGCGGCCTGCGCGTGCGCGACGCTGCCCGGTGAGCGTGAGGCGCCCGTGCACCACGACGGCGTCATGTGAAATCGGCGACGATGTTCGCCCGTGCCTAAGACCATCATCAGCTGTGCCGTCACGGGCTCGATCCACACGCCGTCGATGTCGGACGCGCTGCCCGTCACGCCCGACGAGATCGCCCGCCAGGCCGTCGACGCGGTCGCCGCCGGCGCGGCGATCATCCACCTGCACGCGCGGGACCCGGAGACGGGCCGGCCGAGCCCCGATCCGGCGTTGTTCGAGGTGCCGGTCGCGGCCGTGCGCGAAGCCGGGGCCGTGCTGAACATCTCCACCGGCGGCAGCGCGCAGATGTCCGTCGAGGAGCGGCTCGCGCCCGCGAAGCGCTGGGCGCCCGAACTGGCCTCGCTGAACATGGGCTCGATGAACTTCGTGTTCGCGGGCGCGGCGAAGCGCGTCGAGCGTTGGCGGCACGAGTGGGAGGAGCCGTACGTGGTCGGCTCCGCGGACCGCATCTTCGCCAACACGTTCGACCAGATCGAGCGGACGGTCACCGAGCTCGGCGCGCTCGGGACGCGCTTCGAGTTCGAGTGCTACGACGTCGGCCACCTGTACACGCTCGCGCACTTCGCGGACCGCGGGGTGGTGCAGCCGCCGTTCTGGATCCAGACCATCTTCGGCATCCTCGGCGGCATCGGCGCCGACCAGGACAACCTCGCCCACATGGTCACGATCGCCGACCGCCTGTTCGGCACGCGACTACGTCTTCTCGACGTTCGCGGCGGGTCGTCACCAGATGGACTTCATCACCGCGTCGGCGCTGCGCGGCGGGCACGTGCGGGTCGGGCTGGAGGACAGCCTGATGATCGCGCGCGGCACGTTCGCGACCGACAACGCGCAGCAGGTGACGAAGGCGGCGACGATCCTGCGCGAGCTCGGCCGCACGGTCGCCACCCCGGCGCAGGCGCGGGAGATCCTGGGGCTCTAACGCCGGAGCAGGCGCATCGCGTTGAACGTGACCAGCAGCGACATGCCCATGTCCGCGGCCACGGCGACGACGAGCGTGACGAGCCCGAACGGGGCGAGCACGACGAAGACGGCTTTGATCGCGAGCGACGCGATCACGTTGGCGCGCATGATGGCCAGCGCGCGGCGGGCCTGACCGATGGCCTCGGGCAGGGCGTCGAGGCGGTCGGACATGAGCGCGACGTCGGCGCTCTGGAGGGCGACGTCCGACCCGGCGGCGCCCATCGCGACACCGACGCGGGCGGCGGCGAGCGCGGGCGCGTCGTTGACGCCGTCACCGACCATCGCCACCGCTCCGGCCTCGCGTTCGAGCGCTTGCACGTGCTCGAGCTTCTCGGCCGGGAGCAGACCCGCGTGGACCTCGGTGATGCCGGCCGTGTGCGCGACGGCCCGGGCGACCGGCTCGGTGTCGCCGGTGAGCATCGCGATCCGACCGATGCCGACCGCTCGCAGGCGCTGGGCGAGGCCGGCGGCCTCGGCGCGGGGCTGGTCGGCGAGGCCGAACAGCGCGATCAGGCGGTCGCCCTCACCGAGCCCGATCGCCGTCTGGCCGGCGTCGTGCAGCGCTTCGAGCCCGGGCGGCAGCGTGCCGAGCCGCTCCTGCATCAGCCGCGGGCCGCCGGCCCACAGCGAGCGGCCGTCGACGGTGGCCTCGGCGCCACGGCCCGGGAGCGCGAGGAACGCCTCGGCCGGCGGAACAGGGAGATCACGATCCCGCGCGGCACGGCGCAGCGCCGCCGCCAGCGGGTGCTCCGATCCGCGCTCGACGGCCGCGACGAGCGCGAGCGCCGACGCTTCGTCCTCGGCGTGGACGCGCTGCAGCTGCGGGAGCCCGAGCGTGAGCGTGCCGGTCTTGTCCAGCGCGACCGCGCGGACGCGCCCGAGATCCTCGAGCGCCTGGCCGCCCTTGATCAGGATCCCGCGGCGCGCGGCGCCGCCGACGGCCGAGACGACGGCCACGGGCACGGAGATCACCAGCGAGCACGGGCACGCGACGATCAGCAGCGCGAGCGCACGGTACAGCCACGTGTCCGCCTCGCCCCCGAACGCGAGCGGGACCGTGGCGAGCAGGAGCGCGGCGCCGAAGACGATCGGCGTGTAGATCGCGGCGAAGCGGTCGATGAAGCGCTCCGCGGGCGCGCGGCTGCCCTGCGCCTGCTCGACGAGCGTGGCCACGCGCGAGAGCATCGAGTCCGCGGCCGGCCGGGTCGCGCGGGCGGTGAGCGCGCCGGTGGTGTTCAGCGTGCCGGCGAACAGCTCGTCGCCGGGCGCCTTGTCCACCGGCACCGACTCGCCGGTGATCGGCGCCTGGTCGACGCTCGAGTGCCCGGCCGTCACTTCCGCGTCGAGCGGGATCCGCTCGCCGGGCTGGACGCTGATCAGGGCGCCGACGGGGACGGCCGCGACGTCGACGAGTTGCTCGTCGTCGCCGATCAGCACGCGGGCACGGGTGGGGGCGAGGTCCATCAGCGAAGCGACGACCCGGCGGCTGCGCTCGAGCGCCATCGCCTCCAGACCGGTGCCGACCGCGAACAGCACGAGCACCCACGCGCCTTCGGCGTATTCGCCGATGCCGACCGCGCCGACTGCCGCGAGCGCCATCAGCACGTTCATGTCCAGCCGCCGGCGGCGCAGGGCGAGCGCCGCGGCGCGGGCGATCGGCCAGCCCCCGACCGCCATCGAGAGCAGGTACAGCGGCTCGGCCACGACGCGCGGCGCGGACGCCAGCGAGGCGACCACGGCGACGGCGAGCAGCGCGATCGACAGGGTGGTGGAGAGCGCGCGCGCATCGCGACGCCAGAACGGCGTGTCGTCGTGCTCAACCACTCGCGCCGCTGGAAGCGCCCGGTAGCCCGCCTGGGTCACGGCGCGTGTGATCATCGCGTCGGGCGTGTCGCCGGCGACGGCCAGCGAGCCGGCCCCGAACGAGACCTCGGCGGACGCCACGCCCGGGAGCGCGGCCACGGCCTGCTCGACCGTCTTCGCGCACGCGCCGCAGTCCATGCCCTCCACGCGGAACCGCCGCGTCCCGCTCGGGGTGGCCTGCGGTTCAGCCGCGAGCGGCGCCATTGGCAGCTCGATCGGGTTCATCTCCCTCAACCTTGAAGCCCGCGGCTCAGCCAGTGCGGGCGCGGCGCCGCAGCGCCCGCTGGCGCGCAGGTTCGAGCCGGGCGAAGCGGCGGGCGAACTCCGTCAAGGCCAGATCACCGTACGCGTCCAGCAGCGCGTCGACCTCGACCTCCGACCGGACCCGCATGTAGTCCTCGCGGTCCACGGCGGGGACGTAGATGTCCTTCTTGCCCTCGCGCCGGCGGTCGAGGAAACCCTTGCGATCCAGCCGCGTCATCACCGTGAGGACGGTCGTGTACGACCGCGGGCCGTCGGCGTCGTCGGCCAGCGCGTCCGTCACCGAGCGCACCGTGGCCTCCTCCTGCTCCCAGACCGCGGCCATGATCTTCGTCTCGAGCTCGTGCAGCGCGGGGTGCGTCATCCGCCGCCCAGCGTACCGACGATCCGCGTAGTCGGTTCAGGTACGCCGCCACGAGCAGCCCCGTGAGGAACATGACCGCGATCCCGCCGAGCATCCCGATCGCGGCGCCGGGGTGCAGGACGCGTCCGTGGTCGTCGCGCACCGACGGCAGCAGCGTGACGATGACCTGCAGGATCGCGCCGGCCCCGAAGCCGAACAGGAACGCCGCGATCGAGGCGTTGTAGGCGGCCGCGCCGATCCACGCCCCGAGCACGGCGGGCGCGCCCGCGATCACGCCCAGCGCGGCCAGGCGGCGCAGCGACGCGCGCTCGTTGGCGATGGGCGCGACGATGGCGAGACCCTCGGTGGTGTTGTGGATGGCGAAGCCGATCACCAGGAAGGCGCCGAGCGCCAGCGCGCCGGCGGAATAGGCGGCGCCGATGGCCACGCCCTCGCCGAGGTTGTGCAGGCCGATGCCGATCGCGATCAGCAGCGCGAGCGAGCTGCCCGAAGCGTGGGCGGCCCGGCGGGAGAGCCACGCGGACACGCCGCTCAGCAGCAGGTAGGCGACCCCCGCGCCGACGAACACGAGCGCCGCGCCACCGAACGCCTGCGAGCCCTCGGCCGCCAGCTCGAACCCTTCGAAGGCGGCGTCGACGCCCAAGAACGCGAGCAGGCCGATCGTCAACGCCATCAGGCCCCGCAGCCAGTGCGGCGGGATGCTCCGCAGCCACGGCAGCCACAGCATCCCGAGCGCGACGGGGATCACGCCGACGTAGATGCCGAGCAGCGCCATCAGCCCGAAGAAGCCGGCGTCGGGGGCGGGCGTCTCCACGGCGACCGGGATCTCGTGCGCGATCGTCCCGCCGGCGGACGTGACGAGCGCGACCTCGTAGGCCTCGCCCTCCACCCACGGCTGGGCGATCTGCACGGTCGCCGTCTCCAGGCGCCCGATCGGCGACTCGGCGCCGGTGAACTGCACGAAGGCGTCGTTGACCACGGCTTGCGCGACCGACACCGCGTCCGGCCCGTCGTTGCGCACCGTCAGCTTGATGATCCCCGGCTCCAGGACCGTGCGCTCGATCGCCAGCTCCTCCGCGGGCGGGCCGGTCCGTTCGCCGATCCCGGGTGCGTCGAGCGCCGCGAACAACGCGATCCCGCCGGCGATCAGCAGCAACGGCACGAGCCCGAGGACCCACACCGGCACGCGCACACCGCGCGTCGTGGCTCCCATCACGACACCTCGAAGATGCCTTGCCAGCCGAGCTCGGTGAACTCGGACTGATGCGCGTGGAACATGTACTTGCCGGGGTACGGAAAGCGCCACTCGGCGATCCCGCGCTGGCCCTGGCACATCATCACCGTGTCGGTCAGCTCCGCCGGGGTCTTCGACGTGCCCGTCGGGTAGTAGTCGAACAGGTTCCCGTGCAGGTGGAACGAGTTGATCAGGTCGTACTCGAGCACGTTGACGATGTAGACCCGGGTGAGCTCGCCGACCTTCACCTGGATCGGCCGGTCCATGTACGCGAACCCGATCGTGTTGGCGGCGTAGACCTCGTTCGCGCGGTCGAAGTTGGTGTCGAACCCGTTCATCACCATCACCAGCTCGTCGGCTTCTTCGCGCCCGTCCTTCGGGTCGACGATGAACGCGCCGTAGAGGCCCTTGGCGATGTGCTCGGCCAGCGGCCGCACGTGGCAGTGGTAGAGGTGCAGCCCGGCGGGGAGCGCGTCGAACTCGTAGACGGTGCTGCCGCCCGGCTCGATCTGCCCCGCGCCGATCCCGGGCACCCCGTCCATCTCGGCCGGGTGGATGCCGTGGAAGTGGATCGTGTGCGGATGCTCGGAGCCGTTGTGGAACGTGATCCGCAGCCGCTCGCCCTCGCGGGCCCGCAGCGTGGGGCCGGGGATGCGGCCGTTGTAGGTCCAGGCGGCGAACTTCACGCCCGGCATGACCTCGATCTCCTTGTCGATCGCGTTCAGCGTCCACTCCCGCAGCACGCGGCCGGACGCGAGCCGGCGCGTCGTGCCCCAGTCGAAGTCGCGCACGAGCTCGTGCGGGTCGAAGCCGTTGGCGACGTGGTCGACGGCGACGTTGTTGCGGAAGTTCGCGTGGCCGCTGTCGTGGCCGGCGTGGCCGTTGTGCCCCTGGGCGGTGGCGGCCGAGTGCCCGCCCGCCGTTGAGGCATGGAGGAGCGCGCCGCCGGCGCCGAGCAGGGGGATCCCGCCGGCGATCAGCCGGCGCCGTGTTAGCTCTGGCACGTGCCGAATTGTGACACGTCTAAATATGGTTGTAAAGACAGCTAGTGATTCAACCGGCACGGAGATCCGCGAGCGATCTCCAAGCGATCGCGCATGGCGCGGCGAAGCCGCGCCGATCGCCGATGAGCCCGGTCTCGTAGGCCAGCACGACGGCCTGGACGCGCGAGTTCACGCCGAGCTTGGAGAGCATGCGCGTGACGTGCGACTTGATCGTCGTGTCCGACAGGAACAGCTCGCGGCCCATCTCGGCGTTCGAGAGCCCGCGGGCGAGCAGGGCGAGGATCTCGCGCTCGCGCGGCGTGAGGCCGTCGAGCCGGGCGCGCAGCTCGGGATCGAAGTCCGGGCGGGCGAGGAAGTGCTCGACGAGGCGGGTGGTGATCACCGGGTCCAGCAGCGACTCGCCGGTCGCGACCGTGCGGACGGCCTCCGTCAACCGTTCCGCCGGGGCCGACTTCAACAGGAAGCCGGACGCGCCGGCGCGCAGGGCGCGGTAGACGTACTCGTCACGGTCGAAGGTGGTGATCACCAGCACGCGCGCGCGGCTGCCCGCGGCCAGCAGTCGCTGCGTCGCCTCCAGCCCGTCCAGACGCGGCATGCGGATGTCCATCAGGACGACGTCCGGGTGGGTGCGCAGGGTCTCGTCGACGGCCTCGACGCCGTCGGTGGCCTCGGCGATCACCTCGAGATCGTCCTCGGCCTCCAGGATCGCCCGGAGTCCACCGCGCAGGAGCGCCTGGTCGTCGGCGATCAGCAGCTTGATCATGGCGCTTCCCGTTCGTGACCGGCTTCGCCGGTACGTGACCGGTTCGGCTGGAAGATCGCTTCGCGGATCATCATGGCTCGAGCGGCAGCTTGATCGACCAGCCGTCGCGGCTGCGACGCCGGACGGTGCCGGCGCACGGCCGGACGAACGCGCGCAGCGAAGCCTCGCGGCGCGCGTCGAGCTCCCCGCGGCAGCGGATCTCCAGCCACTGCTCACGCACACCAAACGTGAGGTCGCAGCCGGCGAGCAGCTCGACGCAGCGGTAGGCGCAGACGGCCACGCCACCCGGCAGGCCCTCCGCGAAGCCGGGCACGGGCGCCAGCGGCAGCGGCGCGCCGTCGTCCAGCAGCCGGGCGAGCCGGCGCAGCTCGTCCATCGCCTCCGCGGTGAGCCCGCGCACGGCCTGAATCGCCCGCGCGGCGCCGCTGTCCGCCGCGTCGAGCAGCCGCTCGGCCGCCGCGGCCTGCACCTGGACGGCGGCGATGCGGTGCGCGATGAGGTCGTTGAGGTCAGCCGCCAGCGCGAGCCGTGGGCCAGAGGGGAGACGCGTCACGGGACTCGACGCTAGCCCAGGGTCGCCTCACTGCACCCACACCAAAAGGTGGATGTCACATCGCCAATCCGATGCAACACTCGCGCCGGATGACGCCGACGCTCAAGCTGCCGATCACTGCCTCCGTCGCGAGCTTGTCCGTGCTGGCCGTGGTGGAGTTGTTCCTGCGGCCGATCGCGGACCCGATCCCGCTCGTGCTCGCGGTGCACGTCGTGCTCTTCGGCACGCTGCTCGCGCTTCCGCGCGCGCCGACGCTGGTGGTCGGGTTGCTCCTGCTGGAGCTCTTCGTCATCGGGCACTTCGAGATCCTCGAGGCGATCGGCATGGCCGGCGGGCTGCTGACGCTGTTCACCGCCACGTTCGCCGCCGCCGCGCTCGTCCCGACCCGCAAGGTGATCCTGATCGTCGCGGTCCTGCTCGCGCACATGGCGTGGCGCACGACGCTGCCGACCGCGACGGTGCTGGCGTTGTACGCCGACGCCGCGCTGTTCGGCGCAGGCATCGCGACCGGTGTGATGCTGCAGCGCCGGCATCGCCGGCTGGGGGAGATCCTCGCCGAGCGCGACCGGCTCGTCGCCGCGCTCGCGACCGGTCCCGGTGACGCCGCGACGGCCGAGCAACTGCGCACGTGGAGCCTGCTCGAGCAGCGGATCGAGCCGGTGCTCGACGAGCTCCCGGGGATGGTCGACCGCGCGCACGACGCCGACGCGCTGGAAGCGATCCGCGCCCGCGCGGCCGACGCGCTCGGCGAGATGCAGGCCACGATCCGCACCCTCGGCGACCCGCCCGCGGTCGAGCCGGCGCCACCTCCGCCACCTCCGCCCGGGCGAGCGATCTCGCCGCTGTGGATGGCCTGCGGGCTGCTGCTCGTGGCGGCCGTGATGGAGATGATCGTCGCCGGCGAGGTGAGTGCCTTCGCGCCCCTCCTCGCGCTGCTCCCGCTGCTCGCTCCGCGCGCGCCGATCGCCACTTCGGTCGCGGTCGGGGTCGTCGCGATCCTGTGCTCGCTCGCGGGGGACATGCCGATCGCGGCCCGCGCCGCGGACTTCTCGGCGATCATCACGCTCGTCGTCGCGGCGACCTTGGCGAGTCCGCGGCGCGCCGCCGCGAGCCTCGTGATCGTCGCCGGAGGGCTGCTGGTCTCCCAGGGCCTCGATCCCACCGTGGACTGGCCGGCGCTCGCGTTCATCGCGTCGGCGTTCATCTACTTCGGGCACTGGATGTTCGGCGTGTTCCTGCGCGACGTCGCGGCCGAGCAGCGGCAGGTGGACACCGGCCTCGCCGAGATCGCGGACGCGCTCGAGCGGCTCCGGGCGCGGGCCGTCCGTGCCGAGCGGGTGCGCCTCGCGCACGAGTTGCACGACCTCGTCGGCCACGCGCTGACCGCGGTCGCGATCCAGGCCGGCGTCGCCACGGCGCGGCTCAAACGCGGGCTCGAGCCCGACTACGAGCCGCTCGCCGTCGCCGCGCGCCAGGGCACCACCGAGCTGCGACGGTTGGCGACCGTGTTGGGCCACGAGACCGACATCACGGCCGAGTTCGCGCGCATCACCGACACGGCGCGCGCGACCGGCCAGCAGGTGGAGCTCGAGCTCGACGAGCCCGCCGGTGTCGATCCGCACGTGCGTCACGCCGTGGTGTGCGTGGCGGCCGAAGCGCTCACCAACGCGGCCAAGCACGCGGCGGGCGCGACCGTGCACGTGCGCCTGAAGGCGCGGGAGGACCGGCTGGAGCTGGCGGTCGACGACGACGGCGGCGCGCGCCGCGAGCTCCCCGGCGGTGGCCGTGGGATCGACTCGATGGCGCACCGCGTGCGCGCGTGCGGCGGCACGTTCAGGAGCGGCCCGCGGGCCGGCGGTGGCTGGACGGTCCAGGCCGTCCTGCCTCTTTCGGCGTAGCGACCCACACCGCATGGACGACGACGGCGACCGGGCGCCGACCGATAGTCGGCCCATGCGGTTCTCCCCACTGGTACTTCTCCTCGCACTGGCGCTCCCCGCCACCGCGCACGCCGATTCGATCTCCTACGTCAAGGCCGGCGACGTCTGGCTCGCTGAGCCTGACGGCTCCGGTGCCGTGCAGCTCACGACCCAAGGCACCTACAAGGCGGCTTCGCAGGGCGACGACGGCACGCTCGTCGCCGTCTCCGGCAGCCGCATCTACCGGCTGGATCGGGCCACCGGCGCCGTCATCAACCAGATCAACACGCCGCTCGGGAATCGGCTGGTTCGGCCCGTGGGAACCGGCCGTGTCCCCCGACGGCACGAAGGTCGCCTACGAGATCCGCGACTTCAACGGCTATCCCGCCGTCGCCTACTCGAACACGGACGGCTCGATCCAGAGCCGCCCGCTGCACACGGGGTGGACGTGGCCGGCGTGGATCGACAACACATGGCTGCTGCACTCGGAGAAGCCGAACGCGCTGTCCAAGGACACGATCGTGCGCGCGGTCGGCTCGCCCAACAACGAGGGCACGCCCTGGTTCGGCCACCCGGGCCGCACGCCGCTGGCCGACGTCGACATCAAGGGCAACCTGTTCGCCGGCATCACCGACGACGCGATCATGACCGTCTTCCGCTTCACGCGGCGAGCCGGGGACCGGCGAGGTGGAGGGCTGCTTCCAGTACGAGCAGCCGACCGGCAAGTTCACCGGGCCCGCGTTCTCACCCGACGCCCGCTCGCTCGTGTGGGGCGAGGGCGACGGCATCTGGCGCGGCGAGATGCCCGACCTCAGCGGCGGCTGCGTCGCGCCGCCGAGCGGCCGCCTGATCATCCCCGGCGCCTCCAACCCGGACTGGAGCCCGGCGGGCGTGCCGACCGTGCCCGGCCCGCCGCCGCCCGCGCCGCCCGCACCGCCGGCCCCGCCCGTGCCCGTCCCGCCGGGCGCGAAGCCGATGACGCTCAGCGTCGCCAAGCAGAGCCTGAAGACCGCCCTGAAGAAGGGCCTGACGGTCCAGCTCGCCAACACCACCGCCAAGACGAAGGTCACGGCGAGCTACAAGAAGAAGACGGTCGCCTCGGGCTCCGGCACGAGCACCGTCAAGCTGACGTTCACGCGCAAGGCCGCGCGTGATCTCAAGCGCAAGAAGCGCGTGACGCTGACGCTGAAGGCGGGCACGGTCACCAAGACCCTCACGCTCAAGTGAGGCGCGCCGTCTGGCTCGCGGTCGCGCTGCTCGCGCTGCTCGCCCCGTCGGCGTACGCCGACACGATCGTCGTCAACACGGGCGGCACGATCGACGACGCGGATGCCACCAACGGCTCCGGCCCGTGCGAGGCGGAGCCCGAGAACGGCAACTGCACGCTGCGCGCCGCGATCCAGACGGCCAACATCAACCCCGGCAAGGACACGATCACCTTCGACCTCGATCGGGCCCTCGCCCGCATCAAGCCGAGCCGGGCGCTGCCGGCCATCACCGAGGCGGTGGTGATCGACGGCTGGTCGGCGCCCCTCGCCAACCGCGAGACCGGCACGCCCGTGGTGGAGATCGACGGCGCGAACGTGCCGATCCCCGACCCGGGCAGCCACGGCGGTTCGATCCGCGTCGTGCGTCCGTACGGGCTGGATGTGCGCGCGCCGAACTCAGAGATCCGCGGGCTCGCGATCCACGGCTTCCCGAGCGTCCAGCTCGGCCTGACGGGCGCGGACTCCACGCTCGTGCAGGGCAACTACCTCGGCCTGGACTCGCTCGGCAAGGACACGATGGCGCTGGCGATCGTCGGCCTCTACGTCCAGAACACGATCCAGGCGACGATCGGCGGCGCCACGGCGGCGACCCGCAACACGATCAGCGGCAACTGGAACGGCGTGCTGCTCACCGGCTCACGCTCGATCGCGAACCTCGTGCACGGCAACTACATCGGCAGCGACCCATCCGGTCTGGCGGTGATCGGCAACGAGGCCAACGGCGTGCTCGTGACCGCGAACCAGCTGCTCGGGGCGGCCGACAACACGCTGGTCGCCGGCAACCTGATCGTGGGCACCGACCAGGCCGTGCGGGTCATCAACGCCACCAAGTCGTCGGTGTTCAACAATTGGATCGGGCTCACGGCGACCGGGCTCGCCACGGACGCGATGGGCAACAGCGCCGGCAACAAGACGGGTATCGACGTCCTCAGTGCCTACGACACGCTGGTGGGCGGCGGCGACGAGGCGTGGGGGAACATCGTCGCCGGCAGCCAGGAGGCCGGCGTCTCCGTCCGTGGCGCCTCGACGGACACGCGCGTCGAGGGCAACATCGTCGGCACCGACCCGACGGGCAGCGCGACGGTGGACTACATGGGCCAGCCGCTGCGCAAGAGCAAGGCCGGCATCGCCGTCGTGGCCGACACGGACGGCGACCGCCCGGTGCGCACGACGATCGGCGGCGAGCAGGCCACCAAGGGCAACCTCAGCTCCGGCAGCGAGATCGGGATCGGCGTGTTCGGCGGGGTGGAGGACGTCACGCTGCAGCGCAACCTCGTCGGCACGGACCTGCCCGGCTTCAAGGCACTGCCGAACGACGTCGGCGTGGCGGTCGGCGAGGACGTGGGCCTGCCGGAGTCGCCGATCGACGTGCGCGTCGGCACGCCCGGGCACGGCAACGTCATCTCCGGCAACCAGCGCGGCGTGATGCTGCTCGAGCAGGCCGCGAACATCCGCGTCCAGGGCAACAAGATCGGGCCCGGCTACGACAACCGGCCGATCGGCAACGAGACGGCCGGGATCCTGACCGGCGGCAGCGGCCACGTGATCGAGGAGAACGTCGTCGCGGGCAACGGCGAAGCCGGGATCGGCGTCGTCGAGAACGCGTCCGAGATCGTCGTCCGCGCCAACCAGGTCAAGGAGAACGGCGGGCCCGGGATCATCACCAAGAGCGTCGACGAGGTGAACTTCCCGAGCCGGGTGACGATCGAGCACAACTTCGTCACGGGCAACGACGGCCACGGCATCGAGGTCGGCGAGGAGGTGGCCGAGACGGTCATCCGCGGCAACGCCGTGGGGCAGAACGCGAGCGCCGGCGTGCACGTCCACGAGGGCGTCGAGATGACGATCGACGACAACGACATCGACGACAACGGACGCGACGGCGTCGAGCTGCTGGCGACCAAGCGCGTCGCAGCTCACCCGCAACGAGATCACCGGCAATGACGGCGACGGCATCCACGTCGGCACGCTGTCCGAGGAGATCACGATCGGCTGGGGCGCCGACGAGCATCCGCTGAGCGGGTGCGTCGAGCGCTGCAACGTGATCGCCCGCAACGAGGGCGCGGGCGTGGCCGTGCCCGGCGACGAGGAGCCCGTGACCGTGCGCGGCAACCAGTTCGTCGACAACGAAGGGCAGGCCGTCGATCTGGGCCGCACAGGTCCCGATGCACTGGATGCGCTCGACGCCGACGATCTGCTGAACACGGCCGCCGGCGTGCACGGGGCACGCGATCCGCAGACCGACCTGGTCGCGATCACCGGCGAGCTCACCGCCGGCTTCGATCACGACGCCAAGATCGACCTCTACGGCCTCACCGACGCGCAGGCGCCGGAGGCCGAACGCGCGCGCTCGGGCACGTTCATCGGCACCGCCCATCCCGACGAGCGCGGCCACTTCGTGCTGCGCACCCAGCAGCCGTACGCGAGCTACATGGCGCTGGTCGTCGACGACTACGGGCGGACTTCCGAAGCCTCGCTCGTGTGCTCCGCGCACGACGGCTCGTCCGACCAGGACGGCGACGCCCTGTGCGACGACTGGGAGACGGACGGCATCGACTACGACGCCGACGGCACCATCGACGCCGACCTCTACGAGTCCGACCCGCGCGAGCCGGACGTGCACCTCGAGATCGACTACACCGAGGGGGATTTCTGGGGGCTCGGCGGCGACGCGGCGCCGTCCCGGCTGGCGCTGGACATGGTCGAAGAGGCCTTTGCGGAGGCGCCGCACCCGATCCGCCTGCACCTGGACCTGGGCGAGGAGCTCGATGAGTTCGACGGGCCCCTGCACGTGGCGCAGCGCGGACCGGAGAACCGCGACGACCTGCGCGATCTGCGCTACGGCAACGAGACGGACGCGTGCGACGGCGCCTTCGGCTTCAAGTGGGAGCGCGACGCGCGCTACTGCTTCGCCCGGCTCGGCGCGCGCGGGCTCGCGTACCGCTACGCCGTGTTCACGGACGACCTCGCGAGCTTCGACGCCGGCGGCGCCGCCGCGGGCGACGCGCTGGCGATCGGCGTCAGCGACTGGGGCGCGCCGCACCTGCAGGCCATGGCCGGCGGGCTGAGCGGCTGCGTCAACGTCGATCTCTGCCGCGCGCGCGTGCAGGCGGCGGTGCTCATGCACGAGCTCGGGCACACGCTCGGGCTCGAGCACGCCGGGCGCGAGTTCGCGCCCAACTACCTGAGCGTGATGAACCCGTCGTTCACGTTCCCGAACTTCTCGCTGCATCGCCCGCTCGACTACTCGCGCCGGGTGCTCCCGACGCTCAACGAGGCCTCGCTCAGCGAGCCCGCGGGCCTGGGCGCGGCCGGCGACCCGGCGTGGGCGGAGACCGTCCGGATGGTCTACGACCCCGAGTGGGACGTCTGCCGGCCCAAGACGGAGTCCGTGCTGCATCCGATCGACTGGAACCACGACGGCGACACGACGGACGTCGGCGTGTCGGCGTCGATCAACGACCCGGACGGCACGCCGGACACCACGTTCCAGAAGTGCGAGAAGGTCGAAAACAAGCTCGACGAGATCAAGGGCTACGACGACTGGTCGAACCTGCGCTTCGACCAGCGCGCCGTCCGCTCCAGTTACGACTCGGGTGACCGCGCGGCCGAAGGGCTCAACGGCGACCTCGCGCGGCTCATGGACAAGACCGACAGCGACGGCGACGGGACCGTCAACGCGAAGGACAACTGCACCCAACGGGCGAACCCGGGGCAGGAGGACGCCGACGCGGACGGCATCGGCGACGCGTGCCTGGAGCTCATCACCGACCGTGACGTGGCGCTGACGGTCGTGTCCGACGACGTCGACCCGGCGATCGGACGGCCGCTCACGCTGACGGCCACGCTGCGCAACGACTTCCCGCTGCCGGCGACCGGCCTGCGGGTGCGGGTGCCGCTGCCTGCCGGATGGACGCTCCAGTCCGCGGAGGCCTCGGCCGGTGCGTACGCCGACGGCGTGTGGTCGGTCGACTCGGTCGCGAAGCGCGCCTCGGCCACGCTGGCGTTGAAGGTCGTGCCGGGGGCTGAAGGCGTGCAGGCGCTGAAGGCCGAGATCGAGCATGCCGATCAGCCCGACCCGGACTCCGAACCCGGGCAACGACGCCGAGTTCGAGGACGACCGCGTCGTGCTGGACTTCGACCCGCTGCCGACCGAGATCCTCGTCGGCGTGAGCGACGCGCGGGTGCAGGAGGGCAACCGGGCCGACGTGACCGCGCGCGTCAAGCTCACGTTGCCGCGCACCTGGCGGCGGCCGGTGAAGGTGGGGTACACGACCGTGGCGGGCACCGCCACCGCGGACGACTTCACCGCCGCCGAGGGTGTCGTGGAGATCGAACCCGGCCAGCGGTCGGCGACGATCGACGTGCGCGTGCGCGGCGACCGGCTCGTCGAGGAGACCGAACGGTTCACGCTCGCCCTGACGGCCGACGGCGGCACGCTCGCGCGGTCGACGGCCGAGATCGTGATCGCCGACAACGACGCTCCCGCGCGGCCCGGCCAGCTCGACTACCTGGGGTGCGTGTCGGAGGACCGGGGGCCGCTCAGCGCGTGCCAGAACACCGCGCCCGGGATGGGGCAGCCGACGGCCGTGCTCGCACCGGACGACCGCTTCATGTACCTCATCGGCGAGGACCGGCTGGTGGTCGCCGAGCACGGGGCGCCGACGGCCGTGCGCCAGTGCATCGCGCTGCTGGAGCGGATCGACGGGTGCGAGGAGCGGATGCCGTCGCGGGTGTGGATCGTGGCGGCGACGTTCAGCCCCGACGGCCGCTTCCTGTACCTGGTGACGCGCCACGCGGGCACAGGGCTCGCGCCGGGGCTCCAGGTCCACGAGCGCGACCCGCAGACCGGCAAGCTCACGCAGGTCGCGTGTTACAACGGCATCTCGGGCTGCCCGACGCTCGACGGAGTCGGCGCCCTGGACCGCGTTCGCGACGGCCGGACCGAGCTGCGTGCGGACGCGTCGCAACTGATCGCGATCCCCGACGCTGCGGGCGAGCACCCGGGCGGGATCGTGACCTTCGCGCGCGCCGAGGACGGCACGCTGTCCGGCAGCCGCTGCTACGACGAGGGCGAGTTCGCACAAGCGCCATGCCTGCCGCTGAATGCGAGCTGGGGCAACGACGCGGTGGCGGCGGCGCATGGGAGCCAGTGGCTCGTCCGCACGGACGCGGGTCTGATGGCGTTGCGGCGCGACGACGACGGGCGGCTGTGGCCGGCGGCGTGCGAGCGTGCGCGAAGGACTTCGGAGGCGCGGGCGACGTGGCGGTCACGCCCGAGGCGATCTACGTCTCCGGTGAGGACACGGTGTCCGTGCTCTCACCCGATCTGCGGGTCAGTGGGGGGTGCGTGCAGGACGCGGGGCTCGCCGAGACGGCGTGCCCGGTGAAGGTGGAGGCCCTCGGCGGGCTCCGCGGCCTGCAGCTCTCACCGGACGGCAAGGACCTCTATGCGGGGGCCCGCGGCGGTGGGGTGCTCGCGCTCCACCGCGGCGCGGGCGGTGCGATCGTGGCCGGTGAGTGCGTGATCGCCGAGACGGAGACGAGCCGCTGCGGTGACGGCGCCGCGGGCGGTGGCTTCGCGTTCCGGGAGGGCGAGGTGTGGGCGGCGCGCGACGGCGTGCTCGCCCGCTTCGTCCGCTTCTCCGAGCGCGGACCCGCGAACCGCAAGCCGGTCTGCCTGGGCGGGACGGCGTACGTGAAGCCGGGCGCGGCGGTCGACGTGGCCCTGCGCTGCAGCGACCCGGACGGCGACGGCGTCACGGTCGAAGTGACCCGGCCGCCGGCGCTGGGCGCGCTGACGGTCAACGCCGAAGGCACCGGCCGCTACACGGCGGGCGCGACGCGGGGCGACGACACGATCCGCTTCCGCGCGAGCGACGGACGTGACTGGTCCGACGAGGCGGTGCTGACCGTCAAGGTCGACGACCTGGCGCCGGTGTGCCAGTCCCGCCGCTCCGACTACCGCGTGCCCTTCCAGACCGAGGTGCGGCTCGAGTGCACCGACCCTGAAGGCGGGCCTGTCACGACCCAGATCGTCACGCCGCCGGACCGGGGGACGCTCACCGGATCGACGTTCGGCTACGCCGAACCCGTCTCGGCGGAGACGACGCTGACCTACACGGGCACCGACGAGGGCGGGAACGTGTCGGCGCCGGCGACGCAGACGTTCGTCATGACCTACGTCCCGCCCCCGCCGCCCCCGGCTCCGTCGACGCCGAACCGGGGCAACGACCGGCCGCGGACCACCTGCCGGCGCAACTGCGAGCCGGACCCGCGCGGCTACGTGCCGGTCACGATCACCTGCCCCAAGGACGCGGCCAACGTGTGCACCGGTGACGTGCAGATCTGCGACGCGAAGGGCTGCCGCAAGATCGGCAAGGCGTCCGCCGCGAGAGGCCGGACCTCGTTCAAGGTCCAGCCGGGCAAGTCCAAGGCGGTCAAGATCAAGCTGACCAAGGCGATGCGCTCCAAGCTCAGCAAGCAGCGCAAGCTCAAGGTGCAGCTGGTCGTGACGCTCAGGCCACCGGGGGCGAAACCGGTCGTGACCACCACGCGGGTGACACTGCGCGCGCCCAAGCGACGATGAACTTCGTCTTCGCCACGGCGGTGAGGACCTGCTTCATCGTCAGCGCCTTGTCGAAGGCGGCGGGCGCGGGCGGGTTGCCGTTGATGTCGCGGATCCACGCCGCGTGGCGAGCCTCGACGGCGTGAATGGCCAGCGCGGCGTTCAGGACCGCGGTGGACTTGATGGCGGCCGCCTGCCCCTTGTAGGCGGCGACGCCGGTGTCCTCGAGCAGCTCGGCCGTCGCCGCGAACTTCGTCGCGTCGTCGGTCGTGCCGCGGAAGTTGAACTTCGGCTTCTTGACGGCGTTGCGGCCGAGCACGCCCTTGAGCGCCTTGACGTGGTTGCGCTCGTGCAGGCCGACGACCTGGGCGAAGACGAGCAGCTCGCCGCTCAGCCCGGCGTCCTTCTCGGCCAGCGTGTAGAACTCGGCCTCGAGGTACTCGAGGGTGAGCGCGTAGTTGAGGATCGCCAGGTCGCCCTTGGACAACCCGCCGCCCTGCGCGAACGCCTTGGGGGAGAGGAGGCTCAGCAGCGCGGCGCCGCCGAACAGGCCACCGCCGAAGATCGCGGCCTTCTTCATCGCGGACGAACGCGTGAGCGCCTCGTCCTGGGTCTCGCGGATCGCGCCGTCGGTGTCGACGGTCTCGAGATCAAGCATCGGTTCCATCTCCTTAGCCCGTGATGAAGCCGGTCGAGGCGACCTGGGCGAGCACGTCGCCCTTGCCGAGCGCGCGGTTGAGATCGGTGGGCGCGGGGAGGTCCCACTTGGTCGGGTAGCCGAGGGGCTGGCCGATGATCCGGCGGATCCAGGCGGCGTGGCGCGCCTCGACGGACACGATCGTCCCGGCCGCGGCGAGCACCTTGGGCGTGAGCTTGAAGCCCTGGCCGTTGTAGGCCATCACGCCGAGGTCCTCGAGCACCATCGCGGTCTGGGCGAACTTGCTCGGGTCCGTGTTCGTGCCCTTGAAGTCGAACGTCGGCTTGGCGATCTTGGCGTCGCCGAGCGCGCCCTCCAGGAACTCGACGTGCGCGAGCTCGTGGTCGCGCACGACGGTGGCGAACTCGAGCAGGCGCCCGCTGAGCGCGCCGCTGGCCACGGCCCCCACGTAGAACTCCGCCTCGAGGTACTCGAGCGTGAGCGCGAAGTTGAGCACGCTCGCGTCCAGCTCCGGCCGCGGCGCGCCTTCGGCGATGGCGGGGAGCCCGCCGAGCACGAGGCCTCCGGCGACCACGGCACCGCCCGCCTTCGCTCCGCGGCGGAAGAAATCGGCACGGGTATGCCCGTGCGTTATCACGTCGCGGACCTCGTCCGGGTCCGCGACGTCCAGCGTCACATGATGGGGCAAGTGGCAGCCCTCCGAGAAGTGGTGAGAAGTGGTTTCGACATGCCCAACGGGCCTGCGCGCTACACGGATCCGCTGGAAACGGGCGGGATCGCTACATCGCGGTGCCGACGCCGCAACTCGCTCGGCGTGACGCCGTGATGGAGGCGGAACGCCTTGATGAACGCGGACGCGTGGCCGTACCCGACCTGCTCGCGCGACTGCGCGCATGGAGGCGTCCGTGAGGAGGACGAGCTCTTCCGCTCGTCCCATCCGCACCGCGAGGATGTACTCGCGCACGGTGGTGTCGCCGACAGCCGCGAAGACGCGCTGCAGCTGGCGCTCAGAAGTGAGCGCGATGCGGGCGATGCCGCTGACGCTCAGCAGTCCATCGAGGTGGTTCTCGATGTGCGTCGTGGCGGCATGCCAGATTGCCCGGTGGGTTCCGGGCGTGGATGAACGCTGGCCGGTAGGCATGAGGCAATCGGTGGGCGCGCGTTGACGTGCACGCACCCTGTGATGACCCTTACTGCGCACCACCCCCGGTGCGCGGATCACTCAGGCGGCGATGCGGTGCGGCTCGAGCGGGAGTCGGGCGCGTACACGCCAGCCGCCCGCGTCTGTCGGGCCCACGGTGAGCGCGCCCGAGTAGAGCTCGACGCGCTCGAGCATGCCGGTGATCCCGCGGCCGCTGCCGCCGCCCACGCCGCGTCGTCCGGGCTCGTTGACGATGTCGATCACCAGGTCGGGCCCGACGCGCTCGAGCGTCACGGTGACCGGCACCGGCCCGGCGTGGCGGCCGACGTTGGTCAGCGCCTCCTGGACGATCCGGACGGTCGTGAGCGCCAGCGGGAGGGGGAGCTCGGTGGTGCTCACGCGCTGGCGGAGCGTGACCGGGAGGCCGGAGCGCTCGGCGAGCCGGGCCAGGTCGTCGGTCGGCGCCGCGGACGCGCCGAGCCGTGCGAGGTCGCGCTCGACGTCGCTCGCGACCTGCGCCACCGCGGCTCCCGCGCGCCGCGCGCGGACGAGGTCCAGCGGCGCGTAGCGAACGGCGACCGCGGCCTGGAGCGTGATGCTCGTGACGGCGTGCCCGACCACGTCGTGGAGCTCCCGCGCCGCGGCCAACCGCTCCGCCATCACCCGCTCGCGCGCCCGCTCCTCCTGCGCCGCGTCCGCGCGCTCATGGGCGCGTCGGGCGCGCACGGAGGACGCCACCCGGTCACGCACGAGCAGCCCGCCGAGCCCGCACGCGAACGGCAGCAGCGCCGCGAAGCTGTACGCGTACGCCTCATACGGCTGCTGCTCGAGCGCCATGCACAGCAGCGACGTGAACGTCCCGCCGACCACGATCAGGGCGCCCGCCGACCGCCGCCGCGCGTGCGCGGCGCCGATGAACGTCACCGCCGCCGCGACGTAGAACTGCGAGAACGTCAGCGTGCTCAGGTCGTGCAGCAGCATCCGGCCGACCACCAGCGCGAACACCGCGAACGTGGCCGCGACGGGCCAGCGGTCGCGCAGCAGCAGCGGCAACGGGCACAGCACCGCCGTCACCCACGGCGACGCCGGCCCCAGCACCGGGTCGGGGATCGCAAACGACGCCGGGAACGGGTCGATCACCACGGTCAGCCGATCGAGCGATCCCCAGCAGCGGCGAGCAGCACCACCGGCGCCGCCAGCGCGAGCGCGTGCGCCATCCGCGTCCGCCGCGCCGCCGCCACCGCCGACCCGAGCTCGAAAACGCGACAGCTGTCGCTTAAAGGGACAGTCCCCTTAAGACATGTCGGCTCGTCGTCCGGGCCGCGGAGGAGGCGGACCGCGCGGCGCAGCTCGAGCATCGCGGCCTGGGCGCGGTCGTGGACGGCGGTCATGAGCGAGGCGAGCTCGTCCGCGGCGACGTGGCGGGCGCGGTCGGCGAGCGGGCGGACGCCGTTGAGCAGCAGCGCGACGGTCGCGTCGACCTCGGTCGCGATCCGGGCGCGCTCGCCGGCGAGGGCGAGGTCGATCCGGCGCTCGGCGCCTGCCTCCAGCTCGCGCACCTCGCGCTCGCGGCGCTCGGCCTCGCCGCGCCGGTCGCGCAGCGCGATGCCCGCGCTCACGCCCCCGATGGCCAGCGTGAGCGTGTGGGCGTAGCCGCCGAGCGACGCGTTCTGGAAGACGCCGAACCCGCCGAGGTCCATCACCACGACCCCGCCCACGAGCAGCGCCGCGGCGGCCAGTCCGCGTACCGGGAAGCTGCGCGGCGGGGCGCCCGCCTCTGACAGGAACAGGGCGGCGAGGAGCACGACGCTCTGCGCGGCCGCGCCCGGCGCGCGGTACTCCGCCGCGTCGCGGGCGACCACGAGCGCCACGACCGCCACCGCGGCGAGCCCTGGGGCGCGTCGCGCCGCCAAGAGCGGAAGTGGCAGCGCGAGCGCCCACAGGACGATGACGAGCGAGAACGCCCGGCCGTCCGGGCCGGTGAGCTGCCACGCCGCCTCGCCCGCGCTCCAGACGGAGAGAGCGAGCACGAGCGCGGCCGCACGACGGCTCGTCCCGAACATCATCACCACCCAGCGTGAAGCGGATCCCGCCCGCGGACATCCACCGAACGGTGTGCGCCGACCGCGCCGATCGGTGCGGATCACCCCTCGCGCGGGCCGCCGGGCCGGATCAGGCCGCTCTCGTAGGCGAGCACGACGGCCCCGACGCGGCTGCGCACGCCGAGCTTGCCCAGCAGGCGCGTGACGTGGGACTTGATCGTCGCGTCGCTGAGGAACAGGTCCTGGCCCATCTCCGCGTTCGACTTGCCCTGGGCGAGCAGCCGCCAGACTTCGCGTTCACGGTCGGTCAGGTCCTCGATCCGCCGCGCGAGCCGGTCGTCCGGCTCGGGCCGCACCAGGTACTCCTCGATCAGCCGCCGCGTCAGCGTCGGGTCGAGCACGGACTCGCCGCCCGCGATCGTGCGCACCGCCGCCGCCAGCCGCTCCGGGGCGAGCGCCTTCAGCAGGAACCCGCTCGCCCCGGCCCGCAGCGCCTTGTAGACGTACTCGTCCTGGTCGAACGTCGTGACCATCACGATCCGGGCGCGGGAGCCCGCGGCGAGGATCCGGCGCGTCGCCTCGATCCCGTCCAGCACGGGCATCTGCACGTCCATCAGCACCACGTCCGGGTGCGCGCGCAGGACCCCTTCCACGGCGGCGGCGCCGTCGGCGGCCTCGCCCGCGAGCTCCATGTCCGGCTCGAGCTCGAGCAGCGCGCACAGGCCGCCACGGACCAACGCCTCGTCTTCGGCCACGAATACCTTCAGCACACGGCAAAGCCTATGGCGAGGTCGTCGACAGCGTGAACGTCACCGTCCTCGTGTAGGTGCCTGTGCGCAGCGCGTCGTTCGCGCCGATCGCCTGCCGGAACGTGACGGTCACGCCGTCGTTGGACACCGGAGCGGTCCAGGCGGCCTTCGACAGCTCCACCCGCAGCGGCTGCGGCAGCGTGAACGCCCCGTTGGTCAAGTGGCCCGGGTCGGCCACGCTCAGCGTCGCCTCGCCCGCGGTGCTCGTCACGGTCGCGCTGGTCGTCGCCGTGTACTCGGCGGCGACCCCCGGCACGAAGGGCGAGAACGTCGCGGGAGCGCCCAACGTGAGCGACAAGGTCGCCGGCACCGTGCCGCCGACCGTGCCCGGGACCGGCGTCGCGGTGCTGATCCGATCCGCGCCGTTGTGGACCCAGACGTTCCCGCCCCGGCCGGTCACGCGCGGCGCGGTGGCGATCACGAACGGCGCATCCGTGGCGACGTTCACCCCGATCGTGATCGGCGGCAGGGACGCGCCAGGAGCGAGCACCGTCATGCGCGTGCACGAGACCGTCGCTCCGGTCGTGCACGTCCACCCGTCACCGCTCGCGCTCGTCGCCGTCAGGCCCGCCGGGATCGCGTGCGTCACGACCGTCGGGTTGTCGTCGGACGGCGTGTCGGCGGTCGGGTTGGACACCGTCAGCGTGATCGTGCCGGAGCCGCCGCGGAGGAACACCGCGGGGGAGTGGGCCGCGTCCACGCGCAGCGGCTGGGGCACGAGCGCCCACGGCGACGGCGGCGTTCCCGGGTACGCGAGCGGGATGTACGGCACGGCGCTCGTGATCTGCGGGATCGGCTGCCCGGAGCCCGTATAGCGGCCCGCGACCACGCGCCCGCTCTCGTCCAGGACGCCGAAGCAGTACCCGCGCGCCCGCGCCTCGTCGATCAGCATCGCCACCGCTTCGACGGTCGCCTGCCCGGCGGCGGTGTCGATCGGCCCGTCGTGGAGCACGATCCCGCGCCCCGGCCGCAGCCCGGCGAGGATCGCGTCGCGGATCTGCTCCGCCGTGCGGACCGGGTCGAAGTCCAGCGTGCCGACGGACCCGCTGCCGTCGCCCGCGAAGCCGAACGACGCCGCCGTCTCGTTGACGAACGCGTTGGTCCCGCCGAACGGCGCGCGCAGCACCGGCAGCAGCCCCGGCTGCATCAACGCCGCCGCGCCCTCGAGCTGGAACCGCAGCCCGTTCGGGGAGAGGTTCGTCAGCCGCGGGTGCTCGTAGCTGTGCAGCGCGATCTTGTGCCCCTCGGCCAGCGTGAACGCGTGGAAGGCCGGGTTGGCGAGATGCCGCGCCGCGAGGTTGAAGAACGTCGCCGGCGCCTGCTTGGCCCGGAACACGGCCAGCGTCTGCGGCCGGTAGAAGGACGGGCCGTCGTCGAACGTGAACGCGATCCGGTTCGCGCACGCGTTGTCGGGACCGCCGACCGGGTTCGCCGTCGCGGCGATGATCGCGTCGGCGTTCGCGCCCGCCACCTCGCGGACTCGAGCCTCGAACGCGGCCTGCGACGCGAACGGGCCCGCATCCCACACGGCATCGAGCACGGAGCAGCCGTCGGCGCCCATCGGGTTGATCGCCGAGGCCGGCCAGCCGTTCGGGCAGGCGTCGGCCGCGACCGGAATCGTGTCGGCGCCGGTGAAGGCCGACGTATCGCCGCCGCCCACGACCGTGGGCGCGGTCGCGGCGGTCACGGCGCTGTTGGCGAGATTCACGGTGACCGTGATCGGCGGATAGCTCGCGCCGGGGGCAAGCACGTCGCTGCGCGTGCAAGCCAGCGCTGCCGTGCAGGTCCAGCCCGCACCGGACGCCGCCAGCGGTCCGGCGCCCAACGCCGGGTTGTTCGTGAGCCCGCTGAAGCCCGTGGGCAGCGGCTGCGTCACCGTGACGACGCTGCCGTCGGTCGGATCGGCGCCCGCGTTGCGGACGGTCAGCGTGAGCCGACCCGAATACGGCGTCGTGTTCGGCGCCGCCGCGCGCAGGAACGTCGCCGGCGCGTGCGCCGCCGACAGCGTCAACTCGGGCGCGGCGGCCGCGGGCGCCGCTCCCGCCAACAGCACGCCCGCAGCCGCAAGCACCGTCCTACCGATCATCGGCTCCCTCTCCTCCCGTCAAGGACGCGAGGGAGCCTAAGTGACACGTGTCACAAATGTCAATCGCGGAGTCGCTCAGGTCGCGTCAAACCCGAGCGTGGCGTCGATCGCCACCGCGCCGCGGGCCCGGGCGACCGACACGCGGTGATGCCCGTCGCGCACGGCGTACCCGTCGCCGACGCGCACGACGGAGATCGGCGGCAGCCTCACGCCCTTCTCCTCGGCGATCCACACGCGCTCCCAGCGCCGGCGCGCGGAGGCGCGGACCGGGGCGAAGCAGCCGTCGAACTGGTTCGCGCGGCTCGGCTCGAGCGTGCCGCGGATCTCGTCCAGCGAGATCTCCCGCACGCCGGCCGCCGCGGGGAAGGGGTGCACGTGCGTGTACACGGGCAGCTGGACCCGGGCGCGGCGCAGACGGCGCAGGCGTGCACCGCGGCGGGCTCGGATGAAGGCGGATTCCGCGTCGATGAGGGCGCTACCGGTCTTGAACATGCCCTCAGTGTCGATCTGAGACGGCCTCCGCACATCGGGCGAATGCCGTCTTGTTGTCAGCTAAGACCCCTTAGGAGCAAGACTGGACGTATGTACTGACGGGCCTCGTACGTTTCCGTCGATCGGCAAAGGGGTGTGGAGAAACGTCCACACAGCGCGAAAAACCGGAAACAGGAAGTACGCGATTTGGACCGAAAGCGAACCCCTGAGTGCGCCGGATCGATTCGGAGGGCTTGGCAGGGTTTGTCGCTTCCGGTAGAACACCGCCCGGGTTCGGAGGTTCGGAGGGTGGAACAAATGGAGCATGGACCGGCTCGGAGGCCGGCGCTTCCTACGGTGTCGCTTGCTGCAGCGGGTGCTGCGGCGGTGTCACTCGCGGTCGTGGCCGTTCCCTGGCTGCGGATGTCATTCGAGGCGCCCGGGTTACGGGTCGCACTCGAGACTGGTGGAGCGTTGCTGGCCGTCACGACGGTCGGACTGTTGGTGCGCCAATGCGGCCTGCGGTCACGCGCTGACCACCTGTGGTTGACGCTGGGACTCATCGTCCTGGCCGCGACCTCACTGGGTGTTGCCGGCCTGATCGTGGCCGGCGCGTGGGCGCCGTCGCAGGCGCGCTACGCCATGGGTGGCAACCTCGCAGGCACCGTCCTGCTGGCGATCGCGGCGTTCGCGCCGGCCAAGCGGTTACGAGTACGGGCGCGCAGCCATCTTCGCGCCGGGTCTGCTGATCGCCGCTCTCGTCTTCGCCGCCACGTCATTCTTCGCCGGCAGCGCCCCCGGAGCAGGCCGCGTCCCGGTCCAGGTCGCCATCGCCGGGACCCTCGTGATCGCCGCCGCCGGGCTCGCGCGCCGCGCCAACCACCGCAACGAGCCGCTGCTGCGCTGGGTCGCCATCGCGGTCGTCCTCGCCGGCTTCGCCAAGCTCGACTACGCGCTCTTCCCGCCGATCGGCGCCGAGAACGTGCACCTGGGCGACGTCCTGCGGATCGCCGCCTGGCTCGCGCTCTTCGCGGGCGTGATCGAGGAGCTGCGCCGCGGGGTCCGCGCGCGCTCCGAGGCCGCCGTCGCGGGGGAGCGCCGCCGCCTCGCCCGTGAGCTGCACGACGGCGTCGCGCAGGAGCTCGCCTTCATCCGCCGCCGCGCCGGCCGCCTGGGCGAGACGCCCGACGGGATCGAGATCCTGGGCGCCGCCGAGCGCGCGCTGGAGGATTCGCGGCGCGCGATCGAAGCGCTCGTCCCGCCCGCCCACGAGCGCCTGGACGTCGCGCTGGAGCGCCTCGGCGCCCGCCTGGCGACCGAGTGCGGGGTCGAGGTGCAGGTCAACGTGCGCACCGACGCGGACGTCAGCGACGAGGTGCGCGCGGAGCTCGTCCGGATCATCTCCGAGGCCGTCCGCAACGCCGCGCACCACGGTGGCGCCCGCCACGCCCGGGTGGAGCTCACGGGCACGCCGTTGGCCGTCCGGATCATCGACGACGGCAGCGGGTTCCGCGACGGGGCCAACAGCGGCCTCGGCGTCGCGGGCTACGGGCTCATCGCCATGCGGGAGCGCGCCGAGCAGGTGGGCGGGACAGTTCAGCCTGGAATCCGTCCGCGGCGCAGGTACGCTCGTGCAGGTGGTGCTGCCATAGAGCCAATACGAGTACTGGTCGCCGATGACCACGCGCCGACGCGCGAGGACATCGCGACCGCGCTCGGGCTCGACGGCGGCTTCGAGATCATCGCGACCGCCGAAGACGCGCCCGGGGCGATCGACGCTGCGCTGCGCGAGCAGCCGGATCTGGCTCTGCTGGACGTGAACATGCCCGGCAGCGGGCTGGCCGCGGCGTGGGAGATCACCGCGCGGCTGCCCTCGACCCGGGTCGTGATGCTCACCATCTCGCGCGACGACAGCCACGTCTTCGCGGCGTTGCGGGCGGGCGCCGCGGGCTACCTGCTCAAGGACATGGAGACCGAGCGACTGCCCCAGTCGCTCAAGGACGTGATGGCCGGCGAGGCCGCGCTGCCCGTGACGTTGGTCACACGACTCGTCGAGGAGTTCCGCGACCGTGCGCCGCGCCGGCGGGCGTTGATGCCGTCGCGCGAGGGCGAGCCGCGGCTCACCTCCCGCGAGTGGGAGGTGCTGGAGCTGATGCGCCGGAAGATGACCACGGCGCAGATCGCCCGCACGCTGGTGGTGTCGCCGGCGACGGTGCGCTCGCACGTGGCCGCGATCCTGCGCAAGCTGCGCGTGCCGGATCGCGATGCCGCCGTGAGGTTGCTGGATAATCCGGAGACGTAACGTCGTCCGGAGGTCCGAGCTTGCGAGGAGCGGAGGCCGAAACGAAATCTCACGGCGAGTTTCTCGCCGGAGCGGTAGGTGAGATCGCCGGCGTCTCCGGCACCACGATCGGCCAGTGGGCGCGCTGGGGGTACATCCGCGCGTCCCGGTCCGACGGGGTTCCGCACGTCTACGCCTTCGAGGACGTGCTCGAGGCGCTGATGGTCAAAGCGCTGCTGGACCGCGGCGTGTCGCGGATGATGATCCGGCGCGCGGTGGCGCAGCTGCAGGAGTACGGGGACTGGCCGCTGACCGAGGCGCAGTTGGCCACGACGGCCGCGAACGGGCGCCGTCCCCGGATCATCCTGCGCGAGGACGACGGGGCCTACGCGCTCTCCCCGCGTGGGTGGCAACGGATGGTCGCCCCGCCGCCCTCCGAGGATGTTCGTCTCCGGCTTAAGCGCGCCCGGTAGCGTTTGGAACGGTGCGCCGCCCATTGATCTTCCTCGCCCTCGCGGCCATCGTCTATGTCGGCGCCGTCCACGTGCCCGAGCTGCGGGCCGCGGACGCCAACGCGCTGTACGGCTTCATGGGGCTCACGCAACTGCCGGGGGCCGGGCACACGATCGAGCTCATCTCGCTGTTCGACCCGGCGCCGTTCGCGGCGCTGCTGGTCGGCATCGTGGCGACGGGCGTGCTGGTCGGCCGGGTTCGCGCCGGGCTGCTGGGCGCGGGCGCGATGCTCGGCGCCGAGGTCTCGGCGCAGCTGCTCAAGCCGCTGCTGGCGATGCAGCGCGACGTGCCGTTCCTGGAGCCCGCGGCCTGGCCGAGCGGGCACACGACGGCGGTGATGGGCTTCGCGCTGGCGCTGGCCATCGTCGCGCCGCCGCGGGCGCGGCCCTACGCCGTGGCGGCCGGCGCGCTGCTGACCGTGCTCACCGTCAACGCCTTGCTGATGGTCGGCTCGCACTACCCGAGCGACGTGCTCGGCGGGTTGCTCCTGGCGTCGGCCTGGGGGTCGGCGGCCGTGCTGGCGCTCGGCGAGCGCGACCGCGTGAGCGTGCGCGGGCCGCTGCTGGCCACCGGTGCGCTGTTCGCGCTGTTCGCCCTGGCCGTGCTCCCACGGACCGGCGCGGCCGTGGACTACGCGATCGCCAACACGACGTTCGTGCTCACCGCGCTCACGATCGCCGCCGCCGCGCTCGCGCTCAGCGGTAGCGTCCCGGCTCCCACAGCGGCTCGGCGGCGCCTGCCGCCAGGTTCACCCCGCGCGAGAGGATGAACAGCAGGTCGCTGAGGCGGTTGAGGTAGCGCACCGTCTCGTTGTTGACCGCGTCCCCGCAGGCCAGCACGCGGCGCTCCGCGCGGCGGCAGACCGTCCGGCAGACGTGCAGGTTCGCGGCGGCGAGCGTCCCGCCGGGGAGCACGAAGGACTTCAGGGCCGGGAGGTCGGCGTTGGCCTCGTCACAGGCGGTCTCCAGCCACGTGGTCTGCTCGGGGAGGACGCGCAGGCGCTCGCGCGTGCCGCCCTCGGGCACCGAGATGTCCGCCCCGACGTCGAACAGGTCGTTCTGGATGCGCTTGAGCCACGCCTCGTAGGCTTCTGGCAGCCCGCCGGCGGCGAGCGTGACGCCGAGCTGGGCGTTGAGCTCGTCCACGGTGCCGTAGGCCTCGATCCGCGGATCGGTCTTCGGGACGCGGCTCATGTCGCCGAGGTGCGTCTCGCCCCCGTCGCCGAGGCGGGTGTAGATGCGTGTCAGATTTACCGTCATTCGCTGCCTGTGTCGTATACCACTGTCCCGATGAAACGCGTTCTCCTCGCCGCCGTGCTCGCGGCCCTCTTCGCCGGCTGCGGCTCCAAGGCCGCCGTGCCGACCGGTGGGCGCGTGACGGTCACGGTGTCGCAGGACTACGGCGAGACCCGGCTCGCGCCGACGCGCGGCCAGACCGCCGCCGACGCCGACACGGTGCTCGACGTGCTCTCGCGCTCGCAGTTCGAGGTGCGCGCCAGTGGCGCGGCCGTGGACGAGATCGACGGGCTCTCCGGCGGGCAGGAGAACGGCAAGCCGGTCGAGTGGTTCTCGTACGTGAACGGGATCGCGACGCCCGACGGCGCCGCCTCCCGCAAGCTCTACAAGGGCGACCGCATCTGGTACGACCACCACGGCGTCGAGCTCGGACGTGAGCGCGGTCGTCGGCTCGTTCCCGCAGCCGTTCACGACGGGCATCGACGGCAAGAAGCTGCCGATCAAGGTCGTGTGCCAGACGCCCGAGGACCGCTCCTGCGACGAGGTCGAGGAGCGCATGGAAGCGGCCGGGATCGGCGGGTTGACGCGCGCGAACCTGGAGTCGTCGGTCGGTGAGCTCCTGCGCGTGATCGTCGGCCGCTGGGTGGATGTGCGCAAGGACATCGCCGCCCGGACGCTCGAGGCCGGCCCGGCCGAGTCCGGCGTGTTCGCGCGGATGAGCCCGGCCGGGAACCAGATCGAGCTGCTCGACGCCGACGGCGACGTCGCCAAGACGCTCGGCGCGGGCTCCGGGCTCGTCGCCGCCACCTCCTACCGCGAGCAGCGGCCGACCTGGATCATCACGGGCACCGACGACGTCGGCGTGGCCGCCGCGGCCGCCGCGCTGACCGAGGAGATGCTGCGCTTCCGGTTCGCGCTGGCGATCGAGCAGGGGCGGGGCATCCCTCTGCCCGTAGAAGGTCCGTAGCGAACGTCCTATAGGGTTCCGCCCCGACTTGCTCATCGGGGTTCCCAAGGAGAGGGTGGACCGCGAACGACGAGTGGCCCTGGTGCCCGACGTCGTGCGTCGTCTGCGCGCGGCTGAGCACGAGGTGATCGTGGAGTCCGGCGCCGGCGCTACCGCGGGCGCGCCGGACGCGGCGTTCGTCGAGATGGGCGCGACGATCGGCGACCCGTGGGGGGCCGAGGTGGTCGCGAAGGTCGCGCCGCCGACGGCCGAGGAAGTGGGAAAGCTGCGCGCCTCGACGATCCTCGTCGGCTTCCTGAACCCGCTCGGCAACCCCGAGGGCCTGCAGGCCATCGCCGCCACCGGCGCGACCGCGCTGGCGATGGAGAAGATCCCGCGCATCAGCCGCGCGCAGTCGATGGACGCGCTGTCCTCGCAAGCCACGGTGAGCGGCTACCGCGCGGTGCTGATCGCGGCCACCGAGCTGCCGCGCTTCTACCCGATGTTCATGACCGCGGCGGGCACCGTCCCGCCCGCGCAGGTGCTCGTCCTGGGCGCCGGGGTCGCGGGGCTGCAGGCCATCGCCACGGCGCGCCGGCTCGGCGCGGTGGTCACGGGCTTCGACATCCGCAGCGCCGTGAAGGAGCAGATCCAGTCCTTGGGGGCGAAGTTCTTCGAGGTCGAGGGACTCGGCGACGCGGAGGCCGCGGGCGGGTACGCGCGGGAGCTCACGCCCGAGGAGCAGCAGCTCCAGCGCGACGCGTTGAGTGTGCAGATGGGCAAGTCCGACGTGATCGTCACCACCGCGCTCGTGCCCGGACGGCCGGCGCCGAAGCTCATCCCGGCCGCCGCGGTGGCGCTGATGAAGCCCGGCTCGGTGATCGTGGACCTCGCCGCCGAGGCGGGCGGCAACTGCGAGCTCACGCGCCCGGGGGAGACCTACACGACCGACAACGGCGTGAAGATCCTCGGCCCGCTCAACCTGCCGTCGGAGATGGCCGAGCACGCGTCCTCGCTGTACGCGCGCAACATCCTGTCGTTGATCGAGCTCGGCTTCGACTTCGAGGACGAAGTGGTGGCGGGAGCGTGCGTCGTGCGCAATGGAGCGGTGGTGTAGATGGACCTGTTGACGGAGCTCGCGATCCTCGTCCTGGCCGCGTTCGTCGGCTTCGAGGTGATCTCGAAGGTGCCGAACACGCTGCACACGCCGCTGATGAGCGGCACGAACGCCATCCACGGCATCGTCGTGCTCGGCGGGCTGATCCTGATCGGCCAGGTCGACGGCGTGCTCAACGACATCCTGCTCGTGGTCGCGATCGCGTTCGGCACGATCAACGTCATCGGCGGCTTCCTGGTCACCGACCGGATGCTCGGCATGTTCAAGGGCAAGAAGCCCGATCCGTGAGCCGCGCGGACGTCATCAGCCTGCTCTACATCGTGGCCTTCTCGATGTTCATCATCGGGCTGCGGATGCTGCGCGGGCCGCGCACGGCGGTGCGCGGCAACCAGATCGCGGCCGTCGGCATGGCGATCGCGGTCGGCGCGACGCTGGCCCAGGAGGGCGTCGGCGACTGGGGCCTGATCGTGCTCGGCGTCGCGATCGGCGTGGCCGTCGGTGTGCCGGCCGCGCGCAGCGTGAAGATGACCGCGATGCCGCAGATGGTGGCGCTGTTCAACGGCGTCGGCGGCGGCGCCGTGGCCATCATCGCGGTCGTCGAGTTCCGCTCCGCGCCGGAGGAGCTGCCGCTGGACGAGCTCATCCCGCTGCTGTTCGCGGCGATCATCGGCTCGATCTCCTTCTGGGGCTCGAACATCGCGTTCCTGAAGCTGCAGGAGCTGATGAAGCGCGCGATCCGCACACCGCCGGTGGTCAACGGCGCGCTGCTGCTGATCTCGGTCGCGCTGGCCGTGGTGATCGCGGCGGGGTCTGAGTCCGAGCTGCTGTTCTGGCTGATCCTGCTGTCCGCGGGCGCGCTGGGCGTGCTCGCGGTCGTGCCGATCGGCGGCGCCGACATGCCGGTCGTGATCAGCACCCTGAACGCCTTCACCGGGCTGTCAGCGGCCGCGGCGGGCATCGCGCTCGACAACACGGCGCTGATCGTCGCCGGCATGCTCGTCGGCGCCTCCGGCTCCATCCTCACCAAGCAGATGGCCGACGCCATGAACCGCTCGATCGCGAACGTCTTCTTCGCCGGCGTCGGCACCGGCGCGACGAGCGCGCTGGCCGCGCCCGGCGGGGGCGGCACGGCGCGCTCCACGAGCGCCGCGGACGTCGCCATCCAGCTCTCCTACGCGCGCCTGGTCGTGGTCGTGCCCGGCTACGGCATGGCCGTCGCGCAGGCCCAGCGCGCGGTCGCCGACCTCGCGGCCGAGCTCGAGAAGCGCGGCGTCGAGGTCCTCTACGCCATCCACCCGGTCGCGGGCCGCATGCCCGGCCACATGAACGTCCTGCTCGCCGAAGCCGACGTGGCCTACGACAAGCTCAAGGAGATGGACGACATCAACGGCGAGTTCGCGCGCACGGACGTCTCCCTGGTGATCGGCGCCAACGACGTCACCAACCCCGCCGCGCGCACCGAGCCCGGCTCGCCGATCTACGGCATGCCGATCCTCGACGTCGACAAGTCCTCGCTCGGTGATCGTGCTCAAGCGCTCGATGAGCTCCGGCTTCGCCGGCATCGACAACCCGCTCTTCTACGACCCGAAGACCGCGATGCTCTTCGGCGACGCCAAGAGCCTCGGTGGGCGAGATCCTCACCGAGGTCCAGGCGCTTTAGATCGTGCACAACTGAGTTGTGCGCTACGGTGCTGGGCGTGAATCCGCTCGCGCTCGAGCACCAGGTCTGCTTTCCGCTCTACGCCGCCTCGCGCGCCGTGACCGCGGCGTACCGGCCGTTGCTCGCGCCGCTCGGCCTGACCTATCCGCAGTACCTCGTGCTGCTCGTGCTGTGGGAGCACGGGACGCGGTCGGTGCGGGACCTGGGTGAGGCACTGCATCTGGATTCCGGCACGCTCTCGCCGCTGCTGAAGCGGATGGAGGCGTCCGGCCTGATCGAGCGGCGGCGGGGCACCGATGACGAGCGCCAGGTCCACGTGGACCTGACCGCGGACGGGCTCGCCCTGCGCGAGCGGGCCGTCGAGGTACCGCAGAAGCTGCACGCGGCGACCGGGATCGACGCCGAGACGCTGGCGTTGCTCACGCGCGCCTGCAAAGCCATTCTCGAGGAGGCAGAACGATGAAGACGCTCTACACCGCCGAAGCCGTGGTCACGGGCGAGGGCCGCGACGGCCACGCCCGCTCGTCCGACGGCATGCTCGATGTCGACCTCGCGGTCCCGACGGAGATGGGCGGCAGCGGCGGCGCGACCAACCCCGAGCAGCTGTTCGCCGCGGGCTACGCGGCCTGCTTCCACAGCGCGCTGCGGACCATCGCGCGGCGCGAGAAGGCCGACCTCGGCGAGTCCACGATCACCGCGCAGGTGGGCATCGGCCCGAACGAGCACCGCGGCTTCTCACTCACGGTCAAGCTGGTCGTCGACCTCCCGGGCACCGAGCGCGCGGAGGCAGAGCGACTCGTCGAGGCGGCGCACCAGGTGTGCCCGTACTCGAACGCCACGCGCGGGAATATCGACGTCGTCCTGGAGGTCGCGTGAGCAAGCTCCGCGCGGGCGCCCAGGCGCTGCTGGGCGCCGCGATGGTCGGCGCCGGCACCGGCCACCTGACGGTCCAGCGCGAGGAGTTCCAGAACCAGGTGCCGCCGTGGGTGCCGCTGGACGAAGACCTGGTCGTGCTGCTGAGCGGCGTCGTCGAGATCGGCCTCGGCGCGGCGATGCTCGCCACCTGGAAGCAGCCCCGCCGCGCCATCGTCGGCGCGACGCTCGCCGCGTTCTACATCGCCATCTTCCCGGGCAACATCGCGCAGTACACCGAGCACCGCGACGCGTTCGGTCTCGACACGGACACCAAGCGCTTCGCGCGTCTGTTCTTCCAGCCCGTGCTCGTCGCGTGGGCGCTCTGGGCGACGGACGCCCTGCGCGTCTGGCGCTCACGCTAGTCCGATGGCGAGCGCCGCTCGCTCGCGTAGACTCGCCCGCATGGAGGAGGAGAAGGCTCGACTGCACGAGGAGATCTCCGTCGCCATGGACCAGGTGATGGAGGCCATGGGCGGCGGGACGCTGATGATCCCCGAGCCCGTCCAGCGCGGGCTCGAGGAGAGCACGAACCCGAAGCTGGACGTTGAAGGACTGAAAGCGCTGCGGGACGACCTGCAGCGCCTGCTGGCCTGAGAGGCTCACGCCACCACGTCGATCGCCGCGCGCCCGGTCGCTCCCTCGGCCACGAGCAGGCGCCGATCCGCTCGGCGGCCTCCGTGATGGCGCGTTGCCTTCGCCGGCGACGCCGTCGTCGAGCTTGACCACCGCCTGCCCGATGCGCGATCGCAGCGATCACGTCGGCGCGCCTGACGACCGTCGTGGCTCTCCTCATGGCGGGCGGAAATATGACGAGTCGGAGGCGCGTTGCTACCCGACCCAGGGATAAATCTTCACACCAGGGCGTAGATTGGACGAATGGATGTCCAGGCGATGCTCGCGGTGGCGCTCGAAGAGGCCCGGACGGGCCGTGCGGAGGGCGGAATCCCGATCGGCGCGGCCCTGTTCACGCGGGATGGCGAGCTGCTCGGGCGGGGCCACAATCGGCGCGTCCAGGACGACGATCCGTCGGTGCACGGCGAGACGGACGCGTTCCGGCGGGCGGGGCGGCGGCGCTCCTACCGGGACACGGTCATGGTCACCACGCTGTCGCCGTGCTGGTACTGCTCGGGGCTCGTGCGGCAGTTCGGGATCTCGGCCGTGGTGATCGGCGAGTCGCGCACATTTGCCGGCGGGGCCGCGTGGCTGAGAGACTCCGGGGTCGAGGTGATCGACCTGGACTCCGATGACTGCTACGAGCTGCTGCAGGGCTTCATCGCCGAGCATCCCGAGGTCTGGGACGAGGACATCGGCGAATGATCGGCGCGCTGGCGGTGTCGGTCGCGTTGGCGGCCTGCCCGGCGGGCACACCCGCCGCGATGCGGCTCGAGGGCGTGCCGACGACGCTCGTCTCCGGCCGCTCCTACACCGCTTCGCTGGCGGCCACCGGCGTGGGGGAGGCGGTCGGGAACGGGTGGAAGCTGGGCGTGTTCGACCGCCTGGGGCGCGGGTACTTCGCCGACCTGCCCGGGTTGGATTTCCAGCAGGCGTTCAGCGTCGGGCTGACGGGCACGCCGTACACGGTGTCCGCGACCTACGCGGAGCGGGACTGCACGCGGACGCTCTCGGTCACGGCGGCGGTGGAGCGGCGCGTGCTCGGGTTGGTGACGTGCCGTCGCGGCGCGGTCGAGCCGCGGACGATCGTGCTCGGCTGCAAGGGCAAGCGCCTGCGGTCCTTGACGTGGCGGGGGTGGAACTCGGACGTCGCGGTCGGCCGCGGCCCGGGTGACGTGCGCGTGCGGCTGTCCCGTCCGGAGGAGTGCGCGGAGTTGGGTGCGTTCATCTACACGCGAGCCCGGGTGGGAGCGCGCCGGTACGTGATCGACTGTCCGATCGTTTGAGTTTTCGCACGGGTTCCCGTGCGAAACGTTCGCTGGAAGTGAGGCGTCGGGTCTTCCAGGGTGAAGGGCCATGGTCCTCGCCCCGCTGCTCGCCGCTCCGACGCTGATGTTCCTCGCCTCCTGGGTGGAGCGCCGACTCGGGCCGGCGGCGGGCGGCGCGATCGCCGCGATGCCGTTCTCGATCGCGATCATCGTCGTGTCACTGGGCGCGGACGGGCCCGCCGTCGCGGCGTCCGCCGCCGCGCACGTGTCCGCTCAGGTGGCGTTCGCGCTCGCGTTCGCGTGGGTGATCGTCCGGCGCGGCGGTGCGCTCGGCCTGGGCGCCGCCGCGCTGGCCTTCGCCGCCGTCTCGGCGGTCATCGCGCTCGTCCCCGTGTGGGTGGCGATCGTCTGCGCGGTCCCGGCTTTGGCGCTGAAAGTCAAAGGGCCAGGCCCTTTAGGTTCGGGCGGGCGCGTCGACGCGCGGATCGGCTCGGTGGTCGTGATCGGCGTGGTGGGGGCGGCGCTGCTGGCGGCGGACGTGTTCGGCCCGGGGGTCGCGGGGATCGTGGCCGCGTTCCCGACGCTCAGCGCGACGTTCGTGCTGTTGCTGGCGCGGGCGCGGGGGCGAGAGGCGGGCGCGTGCGCGCTCGGCGGGCTGATCGTCGGGCTGCGCGGGTACCTCGCGTTCTGCGTGGTCGTGGCCGTGACGGGCTCGGTCCTGCTCGGGCTGGTCGGCGTCGCCGCGATGAATTTGCTGGCGGCGCGGAGTCTGAACCTGCATGTCACTTCCCCAGATCGTCGACGAGCAGCAGTGGCGTGAGTCCAACGCTGCGCTGATCGAGAAGGAGAAGGCCGCGACGCGGGCGGGCGATGCGCTCGCCGCGGAGCGCCGGCGCCAGCCGATGATGGCCTTCGACACCGGCTTCGAGTTCGACGGGCCCTCCGGCCGCGTGTCGTTCCTGGACCTGTTCGAGGGCCGGCCCCAGCTGGTGCTCTACCACTTCTGGTTCCCGGAGGACGGTGAGCCGTGCGGCGGGTGCACGATGTTCACCGACCAGGTGACGCATCTCGCCCACCTGCACGCGCGCGGCGTGAGCTTCGCGCTGGTCTCCCGCGCTTCGCAGGAACGGATCGCCGCTTACAAGGAGCGGATGGGCTGGGAGATCCCGTGGTACACGGACGATCTCGCGTTCCAGGAGTACTGCGGCACGACGGAGTACTTCCGGTTCCAGGTCTTCCTGCGCGACGGCGACGACGCCTACCTCACCTACGAGACCACGGGGCGCGGGAGCGAGGCGATCGGGACCGTGTGGTCATTCCTCGATCGCACGCCGTACGGGCGCCAGGAGGAGTGGGAGGACACGCCGGAAGGGCGGCCGCAGGGACCGCCCTACCGGTGGTGGCGCAAGCACGACGAGTACTAGGCGTGCCATGTGCGCGGCCGGCTTCGCCGGCGCGTGCCCATCTTGGCTTGGAGAATCGCTTCGCGGATTCTCCTAGAGCTTCGCCCCCAGGAACAGCGTGCGGCCCGGTGGCTTGGGCTCGAGCTTGAAGCCGAGGCTCGTGTAGACACCGATCGCGCGCGTGTTCTGCTCGTTGACGTCGAGCTCGATCCGCTTGCAGCCTCTGTGTCTGGCTCGATCGATGGCGGCCTGGGTGAGCGCCTTGCCCAGGCCGGTGCCGCGGGCCTCGTCGCGCACGTACACGTCCTCGAGCCAGCAGTCCTCGACGCCCGTCCACGCGGACAGGCGGAAGCGGATCTGGGCGAGGCCGTCCGTTCCCGCCAGCAGGAACTCGGTGTTCGGATCTTGCAGGAGCTTCTCCGCGGTCGTGCGAAAGGTCTCGTCGGACGGTGAGGTCGAGTTCCACCAGTCGCGGAAGCCGATGAGGAGGTTCGTGACCGTGTCCAGGTCCTCGAGGGTGGCGGTGCGGATCATCAGAACCCGCGGACCTTGGTGATGCGCACGTCCACCGCGACGCTGTACTGCTGCGCGAACGCCTCCGGCGTGAGCTTGAGGTTCGCCAGCCCGCGCTGATACTTCTCGATGTACGCCGCGTGCTCATGCGAGCGGCTCCGCGTCGGCGTTGACGGCGGCCCGGCCGTTGAGCACCACGATGTCGCCGCCGGTCTCCGTCCCGCGGAAGTTGAGCGACACCTTCGGGTTGGCTTCGATCGTCTTCACGCGCAGGCTGCCCGGGAGCGTGTAGATGCGGATGCTGTCGGCTCCGTCCCAGAAGAACCACACCGGGTTCGGGACCGGTTGTCCGCCCGGCGTGACCGTCGTCAGCCACAGCACCTCGTCGTCTCTGAGGTGCTGCCCGGCCCGCCTTCCGAAGTCCGTGCTTTCGTCGATCATCGGTTGATCGTAAGGTCCCGGCGATGCGGGCGATCATGGCGGCGTTGGTGGTGATGTGCGTGTTCGCCGCCCCGGCGCGGGCGCACGACTCGCTCGCTCCCGCCGGGGCCGGGCACAACTGGCTGCCGGACGAGGAGTGGGTGCACCGGCACTGGTTGCCGTTCGACGAGCGCGAGCTGGAAGCCGCGTTGGGGTTGCGCGGGCGCGAGCTGGAGGCGTATCTCTACGACGACCACCACACGCTGGCCGGATTGGCTCGGGCGCGCGGCGTTGCGCTCGACGGGCTCGTCGATCGGCTGCTGGCGCGGTGGGGCGACGTTCCGCAGCGAGGGGTCCTGCGCGAGCGCACGGTGCGCGTGCTGACCCAAGGGCATCTGGCCCAGCATTTGTTCTTCCACGTCTTTCACGGGCTGGAGCTGCATCCACATCCGAGCACCTGTTCGGGATGCCGGCCGACGCCTACCGGGCGCTGCGTGAGGGCGGCGCCAGCTACGCGGACATCGCGCATGAGGGCGGCGTCCCGCTGTCCACGCTGCGCGGGCACGTGGTCTCCGTCGTGGCGTCCGACCGCCGTGACGGCGTGGCGCGCGGCGAGGCGTGGCCCGCCGAGGCCGCCCGGATCGGCGCGCGTACTCTGGCCCGGCTGGACTGCTGGCTGCGGCAGCCACCCGCGGCGCTTGACCGCGCGAACCCGTACGGAAAGAATCGCTTCCTGCACGGGACGCACGCGGCGAGCTGGCCGAGCACGGCTGGGGAGCGGCGGGCGGACGAGCGCCGGGTCGAGCGGTTCCGGCGCGGGCTGGAGCGGTCCTGTTGGCCGCATCCACCGCGTTGGGGCGGATGAAGGGGGTCGTCGTGTCGCTGAAGCGCATGGTGTGTGTCGGGGTCACGGTCGTCGCGGCGTGCGCGGTGCCGGCGAACGCACAGGAACCGGCACCCACGCCGGCGCCGGCGGTGTGGAACTACCCGGCGTCGATCTACCCGGACCTGACCGTCGCGCCGCCTGCGGACGTCGCCGACGCCAACCGGCTGTGGCTGCGCTCCAAGCGCTCCGCGGCGAAGCGGTTCCCGACCGTCGCCGCGGCGCGCAAGCAGGGCTACAAGGGCCATGTCTCCAAGATCAACCGGCCCAAGCCCTTCTTCTTCCATCTGCGGAATACGAAGCTGCACGAGGACGGACGCGAGCTCGACCCCCGCTATCCCGAGGCCATCGTCTACTGGTACGACCCGCCCCGGCCCATGGTGCTCGTGGCCTTCATGTACCGCGTGCACGAGGGCAAGGAACCCGCCTACGCTCGGAGCGTCCTGCCCTGGCACTCCCACTGCGACGGCTGGTCCGTCGTCATGCACACCTGGTTCACCAACGACCTGCGCAGCGGCATCGCCCGCAAGCCGCCGCGCCCCGAGTTCTCCACCGCCTTCAACCGCGACTTCGGCGACCCGACGCCGGACTCAGCGTCGGGCTGCCAGCCCAAGGGCCACGGCGGCGGAGACCACGACGACCACGACGGCTGACGGCTAACGCTTGCGGGCCGTGTAGCTCTTCCCGGCCCGCACGACCTTGTTCCGCTTCTTCACGAAGTCACGCACGGTCACCGACCCCTGCGTGACCTTCGTCGTCGTGCTGTCGCACCGGTCCGTCACGAGCCACTTCGTGCCGCGCACGGTCGCCGCGCTGTACTTCCCGCTCGTCCGGAACGCGCCCTTCCCGTCGCCCCACAGCTTGCGCGACTTCTTCTTCGCCGCGGACAAGGACGCCTTCTTGCCCTTCGGGCAGCTCAGCGTCTCGGTCAGCGTCAACGTCGTCAGCGGCCGCTTGCCCTTCGTCTGGCTGATCTTGAAGATGCCGTCGAAGAACTTCGCCGTCCCGCCGTCCCCCGCGGCCTTGATCTCCACCGTGCCCTTCCGCGTGTCCACCGTCGTCCCGACCGGCAACTGCTGCGCCTGCGACAGGTCGACGTAGTCCTTGCTGCCCGGCAGCTTGACCTTGACCGTGCCCTTCACGGGCGTCGCGTTCACGTTGCGCCCGGCGACGGGCTCCGGCAGTTGCGGCGTGGGGGTGGGGGTCGGCGTCGGTGGCGTGGGCGCCGGTGGCGGCTGCTGCGGCGCCGGCGTCGTGTTCAGCAGAACGAGGCGAACTGCGTTCGCGGTCGTCGACGAAGTGACGGCGAGATCAGGCGCGCGAGTCGGCGTTGAAGTCGGCCGCGGCGACGCCGTACGCGCTCGCGAGCGTGATCGGGGGCTCTGGCGTCGTGCCGCCGGACAGCACGGTGCACCGCGCTCTGCCTGGTCTCGCTCGCGACGGCGAGATCGGTGCGTCCGTTGCGATCGAAGTCTGCCACCGCGAGTTCCGATCGGCTGACAGGCACGGCGCAACGGGCCTTCGTCGCGTGAACCCGTTGTTGGCGCGCGTTGCGCAGGAGCAGCTGCACGGTGTTGGAGCCGCAGTTGGACGACGGCGATGTCGGTGCGTCCGTCGCGGTTGAAGTCGCGCAGCGCCGATCCCGCGGATGACGCACCCACGGTGATCGGGTCGCCCTCCGCGACGAACGCCGTGCCCACGCATTGCGCAGCAGGACCGTCACGCTGTCGCCGCCGCGTTCGTGACGGCGAGGTCGGGACGGCCGTCGCCGTTGAAGTCGCCCGACGGCGATCTGGCGCGGGTTGGCGCCGGCGGCGTAAGCTGGCTCCTGGGATCGAAG
This sequence comes from uncultured Solirubrobacteraceae bacterium, assembly GCA_963724195.1. Lineage (GTDB taxonomy): Bacteria > Actinomycetota > Thermoleophilia > Solirubrobacterales > Solirubrobacteraceae > Solirubrobacter. Next base: position 56,596 of record CAVRTQ010000016.1, read on the forward strand.
CCGCTGTTCGCGGCGCTGTCGGAGATAGACGCTCGATGAAGCTGCCGTTCCAGAATGCCACCGCGAGGTCGAGTGCGCCCGTCGCCGTTGAAGTCGCCGGCTGCGATCGCGCTGGCGCTCGCGCCGGATGCCGAGCTGCGACTCGACCTGCGTGAAGCCGCCGCCGGCCGGGTTGCGGATCGAGGACCTGCAACGGAACCCGAAGCCCGCGAACTTCGCGACGGCAAGATCGGAGCGGCCGTCGCCGTTGAAGTCGGCCGACAGCGGCGAAGTTCGGGCCAGTACTGGCCGCCGAGAGCGATCGTGCCGCCTCCTCGACGAAGCCGCCCGCCGCCTGGCGCACGATAGAGATGACGTGTCGCTCTGTGCGATGCCGTTGATGACGGCCACGTCCGGCACGACCGTCGCCGTTGAAGTCGGCCGCGTGACGCCGTAGGGGTCGGTGCCCGTGGCGAACGGCGAGCCCACTCCGGCTCGAAGGCCGCCCATGCGGCGCCCGGCGAGAAGCGCCAGCACTGCGAGGACGACGAACAGCAGAAGGCGCTTCATCGGTCTGATTCTCTCGCAATCCAATGAGATCTAGCCTGGTCGAATGGACGAGGCGCAGATGGAACAGTCCGAATATGGACGAGTCGCGGCGACGGACGGCTGGTTCTCGGTCAACGTCCGCGACGCCGCGTGGGTGCAGAACGAGTACTTCGGCGACGCGTGCATCTTCGAGGGGGACAAGGTCGCGTTCCCCGAGATCGGCTACACGCTCTGCATCCTGCAGCCCGGGCAGCCGAACGGCATGTACCACCGGGAGGGCAACCAAGAGGACTTCCTGGTGCTCCAAGGCGAGTGCCTGCTGATCGTCGAGGGCCAGGAGCGCCGGCTGAAGGCTTGGGACTTCTTCCACTCGCCGGCGGGGACCGACCACATCCTCGTCGGCGCGGGGGAGGGGCCGTGCGTCGTCTTCGCGATCGGCGCGCGCAAGCAGGGCGACGACTCGAACGAGACGCTCTACGTCCGCGACGAGACCGCGCTCAAGCACGGCGCGGGCCCGGAGCAGGACACGCCCGACAACAAGGTCGCCTACGCGCCGTTCCCGAAGTGGGTCAACGGTCCGCCGCCGAGCTTCGAGGGTCTCCCGTTCGCCTAGCGAAGTAGATCGATCTGCGGTGAAGGCGGACGCCGACGAGCCAGATTGATCTAGGCAACATGTTGCGCTGCGATCCTTATACGCATGGACGACGAAGACAAGCCGAAGAGCTTCGAGGAAGCGCTCCGCGAGATCGCCGACGAGGTGCAGCGCGGCATCGCGCGCTTCCAGACCGGCGACTTCGAGGATGTCGCCCGGACGTACGGGGTCGACGCGGACCGGGCCAAGCGGTTCGTCGACGGCGCGGGTGACTGGCTGCGCGCCCAGATGGAGAACCTCGGCGACATGCCGTTCCCGCCGGCCGGCCCGAACCCGTCGCCGGCTCCGAGCGCGGATTCGCAGCCGGGCTCGACGTCGTCTCCGAAGTGGGACGCCGGGCTGAGCAGCGCCGGGCCGGACCCGCTGGACACGCCGACGGACGAGCAGGGTCGGGCGCTGGCCGCGCTGGACTCGGGCCGCTGGAGCATCGAGCCCGGCACGTCGATGCTGACCGCCCACGGTGAGGGCCCGGGCCCGAGCGACGCGCTCGGCCTGGTGCGCGAGCTGCGCGTGCGGGACTGGATCGACGCCAACGGCGACGTGACGCTCGTCGGCGGCGCCGCGCTGGCGCGCTGGCTCGACCGCAGCTAACCGCCGAACGCTTCGTCGGTCCGCCGCAGCGAGTGCGGCGGACCGACGCCTCCTCCTAGCGCGAGGGCTTGCCCTTCTCCTTGGGCTTGTCCTTGTCGTGCCCGTTGGCGTTACCGCGCGGCGCGTCGTCGCTCTTGCCCCGCGGCTTGTCGGGCTTGGCCGGCTCCGCGGGAGTGGCGGGTTCGGCCGGCGTCGCCGGGTGGGACGGCTTCGTTCCGGGCTTGGCCGGCTTCGTCCCGGGCTTGGCCGGCTTCGCGGGCTTGGCCGACTTCTTCTTGGCCTTGGGCGTGTTGAGCTCGGCGCAGAGGATGAGCTCGCCCGGCGCGCCGCTCGGGCCGGCCAGGAAGACGCCGACGAAGTACCGCTGCGTCTTGCTCACCGTGAAGGTCCGCGAGCGGGCGGTGGCGTTCCCCACGCCGGAGCGGGACGTCTTGAGCTTGCGGTAGGTCCAGCCGGGCACGTCGGTGCCGCCGGGCGCGTCGGCGGCACACGCGGACGGCGCGGACTGGAGCCGGTAGACGTAGGTCTGCTTCGCGGCGAGCCGGCGCACGTGCACGCTCAACTTGTCGTTGCGCTTGCCGTCGACGAGCTGGACCTTGCCGAACTTGCCGGTCACGTAGTCGCCGTCAGCACCGACGTACTCGAAAGTCCCCTTGTAGACCTTCGATTTGGGGCTGTGCTTGGCGAGCGCGACCCCCGGCGCGGCGAGCACCGAGCCTGCCGCGAGTAGCGCAATGAGTTTCTTCATGACCCGACAACGGCGCTGCCGTCCCAAGGTCGGTTCAATATGTCAACGACGATGGACACTTCTCCAGTACGCATCGACAAGTGGATGTGGGCCGCGCGTCTGGTGAAGACGCGCAGCCTCGCCGTGGATGCGATCCGGGGCGGCCGGGTGAAGGTCAACGGCGCGCCCGCGAAACCGAGCAAGGACGTCAAGCCCGGGGACGAGATCGAGTTCAGCCAGGGCGTGATCCGCATCACCGCGCACATCAACGGGACGGCCGAGCGCCGGCTCCCGGCCAGCGCGGCCGTGCACCTGTACACGGAGACCGAGGCCTCGCGCACGGAACGCGAGGCGCGGGTCGCCGAGATGAAGATGACCCGGCCGCAGGGCGTGGACCGCAACGCGCGGCCCACCAAGCGCGACCGCCGCCAGTTCGAGAAGCTGCGCGGCCGCGACGATCTCCCGTAACCCGCCCTACGGCGGGAGCCGCACGCCGGACCGCGCGATCCGGAACCAGCGCGCCGCGTACGGCTCGAGCTGCAGCGTCGCCGGGAGCTCGCAGTCCGCGTGCTCGAACAGGTCCACCAGCGCTTCGCCATCGTCGACCGGCAGCTCCACCGTGACCGGCTTCCCCGCGAGCTCGTGAAGGCACACGATCGTCGCGTCCTCCCAGTCGACCCGGTGCGCGAACACCGCGTCGCTGCCGACGTCCAGGATCGTCAGCGAACCGAAACCCAGCTCCGGGCACTCGCGCCGGCGCCGGATGAGCCGCTCGAACCAGTTCAGCAGCGAACCGGGATCGCGCCGCTGGTCCTTCACGTTCACGCGCTCGGGCCCGAACGCACCTTCGACCATCGGCCGCCGCGGCTCCACACCCGGAAGCGTGAATCCACCGTCCGGCGCCCACTGCATCGGTGCCCGGACGGCGTAGCGGCCCTCGATGTCCACGTTCTCGGCCATTCCGATCTCTTCGCCGTAGAACAACACCGGCGTGCCGGGCAACGAGAACGCGAGCGAGTAGACCATCCGCAGCGCGCGCTCGTCGCCGTCGAACATCGTCGGGAGCCGCCGCCGCAGCCCGCGTCCGTAGAGCTGCAGCGACTCGTCGGGCCCGAAACGCGCGAAGACCTCGTCCCGCTCTTGCTGCGAGAGCTTGTCCAGCGTGAGCTCGTCGTGGTTGCGCACGAAGCGTCCCAGAGAGGCCGTGTGCGGGAGCTCGGGGAAGGTGCGGAGCGCCTCGGCGAGGGGCGTGGCCGAACCGCGCGCGAGCGACAGGTACATGGCCTGGTTGCCGATGAAGTCGAGGACCATGTGCAGCTCGTCGCCGTCCTCGTCGCCGAGGAACTCGCGCACCTGCGCGGGCGGCAGGTTCACCTCGCCGAGCAAGACCGCGTCGCCGACGCGCCGGTTCACGTACGCCCGCAGGTCACGGACGATCTGGTGCGGGTCGTCCATCGCGCCCTCGATCAGGAACGGCACGGCGTCCACGCGGAACCCGGACAACCCTTGCTCGAGCCAGAACCCCATCACCTGCGCGAGCTCGTCGCGCACGGCGGGGTTGCTCAGGTTCAGCTCGGGCTGATGCTTGTAGAAGCTGTGCTGGTAGTACTGCCCGGCCTTGCGGTCGAACGCCCAGGTGGACGTCTCCTGGTCCGGGAACACGACGGAGCCCGGCTTCTCCTCCGGCCGCTCGTCGCTCCACACGTAGAAGTCGCGGTAGGGGGAGTCCGGGGAGGACCGCGCCGCCTGGAACCACGGGTGCTGGTCGGACGTGTGGTTCATGACGAAGTCGACGATCACGCGGATGCCGCGGTCGCGGCACGTGCGCACGAGTTCGACGAAGTCGCCCAATGTCCCGAGCGCGGAATCCACCGCGTAGAAGTCGGTGATGTCGTAGCCGTCATCGCGGTTCGGTGACGGATAGAACGGCATCAGCCACAACACGCTCACACCGAGGCCCGCGAGGTAATCCACCCGCTCGGTCAGCCCGAACAGGTCACCACAGCCGTCGCCGTCACTGTCATAGAACATCTCGACGTCGAGGCAGTAGACGACGGCGTCCTTCCACCACAGGTCACTGGAAGCCTTGACACTCATGCGAGCTCCGGCAACACGTGCTCACCGAACGCGTCGATGAACGGGTCCAGGTCCTGGCCGACGTGGTGGATGGCGATGTCGCTGAACCCCAGCGCGGCGAACTCCTGCAGCCATGCGACGTGCTGCGCGAGATCGCTCGAGATCAAGACCTTGCCTTCCAGATCCGACGGCGTGACGAGCTTCGCGGCCGCGTCGAACGCCTCGGGGGAGTCCAGATCCCAGCACACGGGCGGATCGAAGACGTTCGTGCGCCACTGGTCGTAGGCGATCTCGCGCGCCTCCTCGTCGGTCGGCGCCCACGAGACGTGCACCTGCAGCACGCGCCGGCAGTCGTCGCGCCCGAACGCATCGAGCATCCGCTGGAGTTGCTCGACCGGCGCGTTCACCGTCGCGAACCCGTCCGCCCATTCGGCGCCCCACGCCGCGGTCTTCTCACTCACGGCGGCCACGATCAGGTCCGGAGGGGTCTCGGGGAGCGTCCACAGGCGTGCTCGATCGACGGTGACGAGTCCGGAGTGTGAGACCTCCTCACCCGCAAACAGCGAGCGCATGATGTCCACACATTCGCGGAGGCGCTGATTCCTCAGTTCCTTCGCGGGCCAGCGCTCGCCGGTGATGTGCTCGTTGGACGCTTCACCTGACCCGAGCGCCACCCAGAGTCGCTCCGGGAACATCTCACTCAGAGACGCGGCGGCCTGGGCGATGATCGCCGGGTGATAGCGCTGTCCCGGCGCGTTGACGACTCCGAACGGCAGCGACGTCGACGCCAGCGCCGCACCGAGGAACGACCACGCGAACCCGGACTCGCCCTGGCGGACGCTCCAGGGCGCGAAGTGGTCCGAGGACATGCCGCCCGTGAAGCCGGCTTGCTCGGCGTGGACGATGGACTTCAGCAGGCGCGAAGGCGGGATCTGCTCGTGCGAGCAGTGAAGGGCAATCCGGGGCACGGGTGGTGCCCTACCCGCTCAGACGACCGGGGAACGTCCCAGGTCGGTGAGATCCGGGTCGGCCTCCGCGACTCGGTCCTCGAACGCGTCCCACCCGTGGCGCTTCACCCACTGGGCCTCAGCGTCGAAGACCGGCCGAGCCAGCACGGTCGCGTGCAGCCACTCGATCGTCTCGCGACCACCGCGTTGCGTACCGGTGGTTGCCGGGATCCCGCTGCCCCTCGGCGGCCTGACGCAGGTCGGCGTCTCGGTGACCGCGACTTCACCGTCATCGCGACGGTGTCCGCGCGCGGACGTGCCTCCTGGCCATCCCCGCGAAGCGTCACTAGGCTGCTTGCCGATGGTCATCCGGCCTGCTTTAGAGGGCGACATAGCGCCCGCGCTGGCCGTGATGAGCCAAGCGTTCGACCTGCAGCTTCGTGCACCGACGGTGCACACGCTGGTCGCCGGGTCGGACTCCGGGGTGCTGTTGGTGGCGGAGGACGCGGGGGAGATCGTCGGCACCGCGGCGTCCGTCGGCTTCGGCTCGTCGGGCTGGCTCGGCGGCGTGACCGTGGTGCCGGAGGCGCGCGGGAACGGCCTCGGGCGTGCGTTGACCGAGGCGGCGATCGACGCGCTCGGCGACATCGCGACCGTGCTGTTGTTGGCCAGCGCGCTGGGGCGGCCGCTCTACGAGCGGCTCGGCTTCGAGGCCGAGGGTCGGTACCGCGTGTTCATGTCGGGCTCGATGAAGCCGGAGAAGACCGTCGAGCTGCGCGACGTGCGCGAAGCGGACCGCGACGCGGTGCTGGAGCTGGACCGGCGCGCGACCGGCGAGGATCGTGCTCTGGCCGTCCTGGCCTCGTTGGACGGCGCGGTGGCGACGCCCGACCTGTCGGCGGTGGCGCTGCGTCCGCCCTGGCGCGCGTTGCCGATCGTCGGCGACCCGGCGGGCGCGACGACGCTGCTCACGTCCCTGATCGAGCCGGGGATGCGGCTGGCGGTGCCGGAGGAGAACCGCGCGGCGGTGCAGCTGTTGACGCTGCTCGGCCGCGAGGTCGAGCCGGTCACGCGGATGCGCCGCGGCCCGGCGGTGCCGTGGCGCCCCGAGCAGGTCTGGGGCGCCTTCAGCCTCTTCTTCGGTTAGACGGCGCCTCGGCTTCGTCGGGGTTCGGCGGCGGCTCTTCCTCGTGCGCGGGACGTTGTCCCGCGGCGGTGCTGCTGCTCGAATCCAGCAGCGAGCTCACGTCCGGGGCGGTCTCGTCCGCCGGCTCCCGGCGCACGGACAGCAGACGCTCGTTCCCGAACCGCACCATCGCGACGGTGTAGGCGAACACGGGGACGTCGTGGCGTGAGGCGAGCCAGTCGATCGTGGTGAGCGCGCGCGGGTCGTAGCCGCCCGCGACGAGCACCAGCGCGGGCGACTCGTGGCCGTCGGCGCCTTCGAGGCCGGGGTCGATCTCGGTCAGGCGCTCCGTCTCCCAGGAGGCCACGTCCGCGGCGGCGCCGAGCGCGCGGCCGAGCTGCCACTCGACGGTGTCGCCGGTGACGAGGATCACGACGACGCGGTTGCGGGCCTCGTCGAAGCCGAGCAGGTCCACGTAGGGGACCGGCTCACGCGAGAGGAGGCGGATGCCGCTCAGGCCGAGCTCGGCCGAGAACGCGTCCCAGGAGGACGTGATGAGGCCGAGCAGCTCCTCACGGTCCGGTGGGCTCTCCATGAGCCCGGACGCCTGCGGGGCCACGAGCGTTCCGGATGTCTCATCGATGCGCAGCACGGCGGTCACTGCCTCCTTGCAAAGGTCGGGGATCCGGAAGCCTAACCGAGCACCACCGGCTCGCCGAGGACAATGCGGCCGGCTTCGACCACACGAGCCTCGATACCCGGACCGTCCGCGCGGGAGGCCACGAGCTTGAGCCGCACCCCGTCGCGGAAGATCAGCTCGGTCCCGGCCCAGCCGCCCGCCTCCGGCAGCGGCAGCGCGAGCTGGACGTTGATCCCCGCCACGGCGCGGGCGATCGGTGGCTCGAGGGTGGAGACGATGATCGGGCGGGCGGCCTCGAGGTCGCGGACGAGCTCGATCGACCGGCCCAGCGACCGCTCGAGCGCGAAGGCCAGGCGCGGGTCACCCCACAGGAACGCCTTGCCGCTGCCGGGGCCGGTGATCGTCGGGTAGGGCACAGGCTTGTGCGGATCGACCGCGCCGTCGGGATAGAACGGGTAGGCGGCCGACCACTGCGCGAGCTCCGGCAGGTCCTGGATGCCGATCCGCCCGTCGGGCCCGCCGGCGTAGTGCTGGCGGTCGCCCGCGACCCCGCGGGCGTCGATCTGCGTCGAGCGCAGCGTCTCGCCCGCCATTCCCAGCACCGGAAAGCGCCACAGCGCCTGGACGAACCCAGCGGACATCGCGGGCGAGAACGGTAACGTGCGGTCACGTGCTGCCTCGCGCCGACGCCGTCGCCACCCTGGCCCGGGAGCCGTTCGACGTGTTGGTGATCGGTGGCGGGATCACGGGCGCGGGGGTCGCGCTCGACGCCGCCACGCGCGGGTACTCGGTCGCGCTGATCGAGCGGGGCGACTACTCCAGCGGCACCAGCTCGCGCTCGTCCAAGCTGGTCCACGGCGGCCTGCGCTACCTGCAGAACTTCGACCTGGGCCTGGTTCGCGAGGCGCTCCTCGAGCGCCAGATCAACGTCAATCTGGCGCCCTACCTGACCAAGCCGCTGCCGCTGATCGTGCCGGCGTTCGACGGCCAGCGGCTGGATCGCGTCGTCGGGCTCGGCCTGAACGCCTACGACGTGATGTCGGTGGACCGCATCCGCCGTCGCCGGCGCCGCGGGGCCGACGAGAGCGACTGGAGCCCCGCGCGGCATCGGATCGTCGCCGGGAGCGAGGTGAGCGAGCTGCTCCCGGCGCTCGCCGACCGCTCACCCACCTCCGGGTACCTGTTCTACGACTGCCAGACCGACGACTCGCGGCTCGTGCTGACCGTGCTCGCGGAGTCGGAGCGGTTCGGCGTGGTGGCCGCGAACCGGCTCGAGGCGCTCGAGCTGCTGCTCGACGGCGGGCGCGCCGTCGGCGCGCGCGTGCGGGACATGGAGTCCGGTGACGAACTGGAGGTGCGGGCGACCACCGTCGTCAACGCCACCGGCGTGTGGGCCGACCGGCTGCGCCCGAGCGAGCTCTACGACGAGGCCGAGGTGCCCGTCATCCGGCCGAGCCGCGGCACGCACATCATCGTCGACGCCGAGAAGCTGCCGCTGAGCGCCGGCGCGATCATCCCCGCGGGCTCGGGCCGGACGATCTTCGTGCTGCCGTGGCTCGGGCAGACGCTGATCGGGACGACGGACACCGACCATCCCGAGCGCGATGTCGTGCACGTCCGGCCCGCCGAGGAGGACATCGCGTACCTGCTCGACGCGGTCAACGGGTTCTTCGCGACGGAGCTGACCCCGGACGACCTCGCGGGCGCGTACGCGGGCGTGCGCCCGCTGATCTCGACCGGCGACCGCGGCAAGTCCGTGGACATCTCCCGTAAGGCGGAGCTGTACGAGACCTCGAGCGGGATGATCACCATCACCGGCGGCAAGCTCACGACCTGGCGGCGGATGGCCAAGCAGACCGTCGACCGGATCGTCGAACGCGACGGCAACGACGCCCGCTGCATCACGCACGAGCTCCCGCTCGGCATGGCGGTCGCGCCGGACGACCTCACCGCGGCCCCCGAGTGGGCGCGCGAGCAGCTCGCCGGCCGCTACGGCCACATCGCGCACGAGGTGCTGGCGAGCGGCCCCGCCGAGCGGATCGTCCCCGGCCGCCCGGACCTGCTGGCCGAGGTCGTGTACGCGGTGCGGCGCGAGCAGGCGCGCACCGTGGGGGACGTGCTGCTGCGCCGCACACGCCTCGGCCTGACCGCCGCGCGCTCGCTGACCGGCGCCGTGATCGGCCGCGTGGCGGCGGCCATGGGCGAGGAGCTCGGCTGGGACGAAGCCCGCCGCGCGCGCGAGGTCGGCGCCTTCGCGGACGAGGCCCGCGAAGAAGGCATCCTCCCCGCGCCGTAAGTTTCCAGCACCGCTGGTGCTGCCGCGCGAGGCCGGAAACTTGCTGGGCTGAGCCCGAAGGGCGAATGCCACCGTAACTTTCTGGCCTCCCGCCGGTTGAGATCGGCGGAGAAACCTAAAGGTGCCAGGCACCTTTAGGTTGGTGTCCCCGATCTGGAGTTGTCTTGCGCCGTCTGCTCGCCCCGCTGCTCGTCCTGCTCTTGTTCCCCGCCGCTGCGCGGGCGGACTGGGTTCCCGCCGCGCCGATCGACGGTCCCAGCGCCGACATCGTCGGCGTCGGCAACGTCGATCTCGCGCGCGATGGAGTCGGTGCGGTGGCGTACCTGCGCAAGGACGGCGGGGTCACCCACGCGTTCATCTCGCGCGTGTTCGCCGGTGGCTGGCGGGCGCCCGAGCGGGTGGACCCGACGCCGGGCGAGGTCACCGAGGTGCAGGTCGCGGCCGGCGACGGCAACCGGCTCGCCGTGGCCTGGATCGCCGACGGCATCGTGTACGCGAGCGTCGCCCCGGGCGGCACGCCGGAGCCGGGCGCGTTCGCCGGCCACACGCAGATCGGCGGCCCGAACGCGAAGTCGATCGACATCGACATGGGCGTCAACGGCGCGGCCTACGTCACCTGGCAGCAGGACGGCAACGTCCACGCCTCGCGCCTGCAGGACAGCACCTGGACGACGGTCGCGACGCCGTTGGACGTCGCTCCCGAGCTCGAAGCCGGCACGGGCGCGCTGCGGCCGCGGGTCGCGGTCAGCGCCGAGGGCTACGCCGTCGTCACGTGGGGCGACCTGGGCCCCGGGTACACGCGCGTGTGGGCGCGCCGGGTCACCGGGCTCACGCTCTCCGCGTTCCCGCAGCTGCTCAACATCGAGGGCGGCGGCAGCGCCGACTCGCCCGACATCGACATCGAGGAGGACGGCTCCTTCGCGTGGGTCGTCTTCCGGCAGGACCTCGGCGCCTCGCGCACGGTCGGGCGACGGCTGATCGGCTCGCTGTTCGAGGCACCGGAGTTCGTCGACGGCGGCCTGCAGGCGAACGCGCCGAAGGTGGACATCAACGGTGACGGCGTGGGCATCAGCGCCAGCCAGGCCAACGACGGCACGCTGCCGGTCGGTGCCTGGCTCACGCGTGACCACTTTCAGCCCGCGGGCCCGATGGGCGGTGGCAGCCCGGTCGCGACCAAGCCGGAGGTGTCGTCCTCTGACCGCGGCGACCTCGCGATCGCGTGGCGGACGGGCGACATCGCCCGCGCGCGCTACAAGGACGACACGTCGACCGCGTTCGGTCCCGAGTTCACGATCTCCAACCCCGGGCTCGGCCCGGTGGTCGACCCCGGCGTGATGATCGGCGGCGACCGGCTCGGCGACTTCGCGGTCGCGATGGTGCAGGGCACGCCCGGCGCCTACGCGCTGACCGGCGCGGTGTACGACCGCTCGCCCGGCGCCCCGTTCATCGAGGAGACCGAGAACTACAAGCGCAAGACGCGGCCGCTGCTGCGCTGGCGGCCGGGCCTGGACCTGTGGGGCCCGCAGCGCTTCCGCGTGTACATCGACGGCCAGGTCGCCGTCGAAACGACCGTGGACTCGTTCATCCCGCGCGTCCCGCTCGCGGCGGGCAAGCACACGTGGCAGATCGAGGCGATCGACGCGCGCGGGCAGACGAGCAGGAGCCGCCTGCGCACCCTGCGGATCGACTCGATCGCGCCGACGCTGAGCGTGAAGGTCACCGGCAAGCGCGTCGCCAACCAGAGCCTGAAGATCGTCGTGCGCGCCAAGGACACCGGCGGCGCCGGCCTCGACCACATCACGGTCGACTACGGCGACAAGTCGGCCAAGACCTCGACGGCCTCCACGCGCCACCGCTACAAGCGCGGCACGTTCCGGCTGAAGGTGGTGGCGGTCGACAAGGCGGGCAACGTGGGCCGCAAGGAAGTCAGGCTGCGGATCAAGAAGTCGTGATCCTGCGGGCGGGCCCGCACCGGCTGGAGCTCGGCGCGCGCCCGCTGCTGATGGGCATCCTCAACGCGACCCCGGACTCGTTCTCGGAGGAGCGCGGGGAGGAGCCGCTCGCGGTGCGCGTGGAGCGGGGGCGCGCGCTGATCGCGGCCGGCGCCGACCTGCTCGACATCGGCGGGGAGTCCGCGCGCGGGGACCGGCCCGCGGTCAGCGTGGAGGAGGAGATCGAGCGCGTGTGCGGGCTGATCGCGGCGCTCGCCGGCGAGGCGCTGATCTCCGTCGACACCCACAAGCCGGAGGTCGCGGCGGCCGCGATCGAGGCGGGCGCGGCGATCGTCAACGACGTCTCGGGGCTGCGCGATCCGCGCCTGGCGGAGGTCTGCGCCGCCACCGGGGCCGGGCTGGTGCTCATGCACACGGCGGTGGCGCCCAAGGACACGCTGCTCGATCCGGCGACCTACGAGGACGTGGTGGACGAGGTGGTGGCGTTCCTGCGCGAGCGGATGGAGTTCGCGTGTGCGGCAGGCGTCGACGCGGAGCAGATCGTGCTCGACCCCGGGCCGGACTTCGCCAAGACGCCCGCGCAGACCGTCGCGATCCTGCGCCGGCTGGATGCGATCGCGGCGCTCGGGCGCCCGATCCTGCTCGCCGCCTCGCGCAAGGACTTCGTCGGCGCGATCACGGGCCGGGTGCCGGCCGAGCGCGATCCGGGCACGCTGGCGGCGCTGGGCTACGGGGTGGAGCACGGCGCCTGCATCCTGCGCGTGCACGACGTCGCGGGCACGCGGGACTACCTCGAGGTGCGGGCCGTGCTGCGTGGCGAACGGGTGCTCGGAGCGCTCGAGGGATTGTCACCGGAGCGTTATCCCGACGGTGTTCCCCCGCATCTCTCGCTAGGCTGAGCCTCGATCCCGTCGCTGGCCGCTGACGACAACGCGGCCAGACGCCTACCGACCCGAGGAGATCTATGCCTACTGTCCTGGACCGCTCCGCCTTGGAGCAAAGCCCGCTCGCCGACCTGCACCTGCTCGCCAACGAGCTCGGCGTCGACGGCTTCCGTCGCCTCCGCAAGGAGGACCTCGTCGACGCCATCCTCACCCGCCAGGGTGGGGAGGAGGCCGCTGCCGCTGCCCCCACGGATGACGAGCCCGAGGTCGACGCCCCCGTCGCCGCCGCCGATTCCGACGACGATGGGCCCAAGCGCTCGCGCCGCGGCCGCCGGGGCGGACGTGGCCGTCGCCGCGAAGAGGAAGAGGGCGGCTCGGACTCCGGCCGCGATCGTGATCGCGACCGCGACGAGCAGCCCGCGCCCGCCGCAGCCGCCGACTGCCAATGAGCGCGAGGACAAGATCGCGACCGGCACCGTCGAGCTGCTCGCCAACGGCTCCGGCTTCCTGCGCGTGCTCGGCGACGAGGCCTCCGACGACGACATCTACATCTCGGCCGCCCAGGTCAAGCGCTGCGAGCTCGTCGCGGGCGACAAGATCGCCGGCCCGGTGCGCCCCGCGCGCCGCTCCGAGCGCTTCCCGTCGCTCGTTCGCGTCGACACCATCAACGGCCGCCCGGCCGACGAGGTCGCCGAGGGCACGCGCTTCGAGGACATCGCCGTGGCGTGGCCGGACGAGCGGATCGCGCTCGCGGGCGACGACGCCGCGGTCAACACCGTCCAGTGGCTGACGCCGTTCGGCAAGGGCTCGCGCGTCGTCATCGCCGGCGACTCGCGCTCGGGCAAGAGCGAGCTGCTGCGCCGCCTCGCGGGTGCGCTCGCCGCCAAGTCCGACCTCGAGGTCAGCGCCGTGCTGGCCGGCGTGCGCCCGGAGGAAGTCGCCGACTGGCCCGTCACGCCGAGCGCGACGCTGACGTTCGCGTCCTCCGCGGACGCGCAGGCGCAGGCCATCGAGCAGGCGGTCGAGACCGGCCGGCGCGTCGCCGCGCGCGGCGGGGACGCGGTCGTGCTGATCGACGGCTTCGAGTACCTGCCGAGCAGCGCCGCGCGGCGCGCCCTCTCTGCGGGCCGCAACCTCGCGGGCGGCGGCTCGCTGACCGTGATCGCCACGTCGCCGGCGCCCGTCGGCGGCGAGACGACCGTGATCGCGCTGGACCGCGCGGCCGCGGCGCTCGGGACGTTCCCGGCGCTCGCGCTCGGCGACTCCGGCGTGCTGCGCGCGGAGCTGCTCGTGGGCGAGGCCGGCGTCGAGGCGCTGCGCTCCGCCGCGGCGGGCGGCGAGTTCGTCGCGCCCGCCCCGGAGCCGGAGGCCGAGGTCGCCGCCAAGCCGAAGCCGAAGGCCAAGGCGAAGCCCAAGCCCAAGCCCGACGCGAAGGCCAAGGCGAAGCCGAAGGCCAAGCCCGCGGTGGTCGTCGAGCCCCAGCCCGAGATCGTCGCCGTCCAGGAAGCGCCGGCCGCCAAGGCCAAGCCGCGCTCGCGCACGGCCGCCAAGAAGCCGGCCGCGACGACGACGGCCAAGAAGCCGGCCGCGGCCAAGCGCACGGCGGCGAAGAAGCCCGCCGCGACGACGGCCGCCGAAGAAGAAGCCGGCCGCGCGCTCGCGCGCGAAGAAGCCGGCCGCCGCGGCTCACGCAGCCGCGGTCACGCGCCTCGTCGAGGCGCTGCGGCCGCTGCCCGCGATCTATCGGCGCGGGCCGTAGGCGACGCGGCGCCAGCTCGGCTCCGGCGAGAGCTCGATCGGTTCACGATCGCGCTCGGGCTGGACGTAGCCGAAGGTGTGCGTCGCGTCGTCGAAGACCACGTCGAGCTCGCCTTCCTTCACGCGCTGGTCCAGCCAGGCGGAGCGGAAGACGAGGCGGCGGAGCCAGTGCACGAGCGACCGGTCGGCCGGGCCGACGAGGTCCGGCCAGCAGTCGTTGACGTGCTCGCCGAGGCCTGAGGCGGGATCGACCACCTCGCCGTTGACCGTCAGGTTGACGAGGTCCTCGAGTTCGGTGTCCTCGAGAGGACGCCCGACGAAGCCGAGTTTTCGCGCGGCCTGCTCGACGCGCTCGGAGAAATCACGCTCATTGAACGTGAACCGAAGGTCTCCATACTCCAGGACGTAGTCCTGGCCGGAGTCGTAGTTGCCGCGCCGAATCTGATCCATAGCGAGTGTGCGCCGGGCTGGCCCGGCGCGTCTGCATCTTATGCGCGGTTCCTGCTCCGAGTCTGCCGTTGAACTGGATCTTTCACGGCGCGCTGCGACCGTGTCGGAGATCGAACGCTCCGAATGCGCCGTCGGCCGTGTCCGGGAAGTCGGCGAAGCGCCGGTTGCGACACACCCACTCCTCGCCCGGTGGCCGTTCGTGCGCCTTCTCGATCGTGAAGTCGCAGCACGCCAGTGGCTCACGCGCCAACTTCAGCGCCCCGTACCCCTTGCTGCGTTCGGCCTCCTCGAACAACGCGATGTCGATGTCCGTCGCGAACACCTTGTGCGCGCAGCCCATGTACCGAATGCCTGAGATCGGCTCCGTGTAGCGGTACAAGGAGGGACATTGGGCCGCGATGCAGGTCGCGGGCGCGATCACCCGATCGCAGTACGTCAGGCACTGGCGGCACTCAGAGGCCTCGGTGCGGCGGGCGGTACGGCCCATCGGCGCGAGTCTACCGACGCAGCCGACCTAGACGTTCCGCCAGGTATGTCAGCAATGCACCCGGTTCTGGTCGTGGTAACGGGTTAGGGTCGGCGCATGCCCGTCCGACGTTTCGCTCTCCTCAGCGCGGTGCTCGTGCTCTTCGGTGCCGGGGCTGCGATTGCGGCTGAGCCGGTCCAGCCCCGCGCGGGCCTGTACCTGCGCGGCGAGATCCAGTTCCCCCGTGCCCAGAGCATGTACGTCATGACGGGTGAGAAGGACGGCTCGCGGCTCACCGTCGCGCTCGGCTTCCACGGCAAGTGCAGCGGCGGCGGCCTCAGCGAGCTGTTCTCCGCCAACGTCGCCGCCAAGCCCGTCGTGCGCGTCCGCGACGGCCGCTTCGACGCCACGTTGACCGGCGTGTCTCGCCGCCTCGGCGGAGGTCGCACCGGGCACTTCGAGTGGACGTTCGCGGGTCGCTTCACCGAGCGCGACGTGGCGGTCGCCACCGTCAGCGGTACGGCGGAGATCCGCAAGGATGGCAAGACCATCTCGCGCTGCAAGACCAGCAAGCCCGCCTCGGTGCGGCTCGCCCGCTAGCGAGCATCCGGGCTCGGGGCGTAGGGACCGTCGACCAGCCGGTACCCGACGCCCCACACGTTGACCACGAACTCGTCCCCGTCCTCGCGCAGCTTCTGGCGCAGCCGGCACGCGTGCGAGTCCAAGGTCCGTGTGGAGCCGGCGGCGCGAAAGCCCCAGACGTCCCGCAGCAACTCGTCCTTGGTGAAGACGCGCGTCGGGGCGCTGGCGAGCATCCGCAACAGCGCGAACTCCTTCGCGGACAGGTCGAGTCGGCGTCCACGCACCGATGCCGCTCGCCCCGCCGGGTCCAGCTCCAACGACCCGACCCGCATCGTCCCGAGCTGCACCCGCGTGCGGGCGCGCCGCAGCACCGCGGCGATCCGCAGCCGCAATTCCGCGTACGAGAACGGCTTGACCACGTAATCGTCGGCGCCCCGCTCCAGGCCGCGCAGGCGGTCCAGTTCCTCCGCCGCGCCGGACAGGATCAGCACCGGCAGGGTCGGGTCCAGGCGGGAGGCGACGCCGTCCGCGCCGCGCACGCGCCGCAGCAGGTCGAGCCCCGACCCGTCGGGAAGGTGTACGTCGAAGACGGCCAGGTCCGGGCGTTCGCGCTCGAGCGCCTCCAGGGCGTCCTCGAAGGTCTCGGCGACGATCAGTTCGTAGCCGTCGGCGATGAGGTTGTCGGCCAGAAAGACCCGGATGACCGGGTCGTCCTCGACCAGCAAGAGCACGGCGGAGTCTTGAGTCATGCCTCCTCTAGGGCCGGCCGGGAAAACCTCGCCCCCCGGTCGGAGACCGAGGCGCTGGCGCGCGGTTTGAGCGAACGCTCAAGCGTCCCGGTGCCGACGATCACGAACTGACCGACGGTGGAGTCGGCCGTGACATGCGCGAGGTGCGACGTCTTACCGCCTCCAGGGCGCATCAACTCGTACTTCGCGTGGCAGGCCCGATGATCGGTTCTCCGCGACCTCCACTCGACGCCCATCCTTGCCCTGTGGGTGGGGAGAACTTTTTCGCCCCAGCCCTCTGTGAGGCATGTGGATCGTCTCCTGGCTCCTCGTCGCGGCGCTCGGCGCCTTCCTGTTCCGCGCCCACCTGCGGCTCGTGCTCGTCGCCCGGGCGAGCCACGAGCTGCGCGGGCCGCTGACCGCCGTCCACCTCGGGCTCCACGGGCTGTCGGGCGAGCCGGCGCGGTTGGCGGCGATCGACCTCGAGCTGCGCCGCGCGGGCCTCGCCCTCGACGACCTGACGGCGGCCCGGCGCGGCGGCCACGGCCGGACCGGGGAGGAGCGGGTTGACCTGATGGCGCTCGTCGCCGAGTACGCACCCGCCTGGCACGCGTTGGCCGCCGCGCACGGCAGGACGCTGCTCGTCGAGCCGCCCGTCGTCGTGCTCCCGTTCGCGATCGGCGGTGGCGACCTGCGCGAGCCGACCGTCGTGCTGGCCGACCCGCTCCGCCTCGCCCAAGCGTGCGCGAACCTCGTCACCAACGCCGCCGAGCACGGCCGCGGCGAGGTCCGCGTGCGCGTGCGCGCGACGAGCCGGAGCGTCGCCATCGACGTGTCCGACGCCGGCCCGGGTCTCCCCGCCCCGCTCGCCGTCATGACCGCCGCCGCGCGCCTTCGCCACGGCCGCCGCGGCCACGGCCTCGCGATCGCGGCCAGCATCGCCAGCCACCACGGCGGGCGCCTGACGGCCGACGGCGCCCGGCTCTCGATCGAGCTCCCAGCGGCGGCAAACCGGCGCCGTCGCCGCTCGGCCCCGCGCGCCGTCGCCGCTCCCGCTCACCGAGACGTCGCGGCGCCCGCGCCGCGCGACACGGCCGCGCCCGCCTCGCGCGATGTCCCCGCGCCCGTCCCGCGCGACGTCGCCGCGCCCGCGCGACGCGCGCGTCGTCCGCCGCGCCCGCGCGTCGCGCGACGTCGCCGCGGCCGACCTCGCGGCGGCGGACTCGTGACGCGGCGCAAGCGGGCGGCGGTTCTGCTCGCGCTCGCCCTCGTGCTGGGCACGCTGTCGGCGTCGCACATGTCGCGGCGGGAGGCGGCGTTGCGGGCGCAGCTCGGGCCGGTGGCGGAGGTGGTCGTCGCGCGGCGCGATCTGCCCGCGGGGCGGACGTTGCAGCTCGCCGACCTGGGCGTGCGGGCGCTGCCCGCGCGGTACGCGCCGGCCGGGGAGCCGGTGTTCGCGGCCGCGCTCGCGGGGCAGAAGCTCGCCGTGCCGGTGCCACAAGGGGGGACGGTCACCGCGGAGCTGCTGCAGCGGGCGCCCGACGAACCGCCGGTCAAGCGGGGGGAGCGGGCGGTCGAGATCGTCGCCAGCGGCACGGTCGCCGCGGGCACGCGCGTGGACGTGCTCGTCTCCACCGAGAAGGAGACGCGGCTCGCGCTGCAGGACGTCGAGGTGCTCGCGGCCAAGCCGGCGCCGGCCAAGGCGGAGGGCGGGGCGCCGCGCACGAGCGCCACGCTGCGGGTCCCCGTCAAAGACGCGGTGTTCCTGATCGCCGCCCAGGCCTACGCGCAGGACGTGCAGTTGCTCGCCCGCATCCCGGGCGACACGCGCACCACCGAGGAGCTCATTGTCGGCCAAGGGCTCTAAGGTCCGGCCCGTGGTCATCAGCACCGAGCAAGAGCTGTTCGCCCGCGCGCGGGAGCTCGCCAGCCAGGGCGAGCGCCGCATCCTCGGGATCGCGGGCAAGCCCGGGGGCGGGAAGTCGACGGTCGCGCGGGCCGTCGTGGCCGAGCTCGCCGACCGGGCGCGGCTCGTGCCGATGGACGGGTTCCATCTCGCGCAGCCGGAGCTGGTGCGGCTCGGGCGGCGGGACCGGATGGGCGCGCCGGACACGTTCGACGCCTCCGGCTACGCGTCGCTGCTCACCCGGCTGCGCAGCGACGAGCCCACCGTCTACGCACCCGAGTTCCGGCGCGAGATCGAGGAGCCGATCGCGGGCGCGATCGCCGTCCCGCGCGAGATCCCGCTCGTGGTCACCGAGGGCAACTACCTGCTGCTGTGGCCGGACATCAAGCCGCTGCTGGACGAGTGCTGGTACGTCGACACCGACGAGGAGCTGCGCGTGCAGCGGCTCATCCAGCGCCACATCCAGTTCGGCAAGACGCCCGAGTACGCGCGGGCGTGGGTGATGCGCAGCGACGAGCACAACGCCGCGCTCGTGGCGGGGACGGCCGACCGGGCCGACGTGCTGGTCAGGCTTTGAGCTCCTGCAGGAGGTTGCCGCCGTCGACGATGATCGACTGCCCGGTCACGTAGGACGCGCCCGGCGAAGCCAGGAACGCGACCACCTCGGCCACCTCCTCGGGCGTGCCCGGACGGCCGGTCGGCGTGTTCGCGCCCGCGCGCAACTCCTCCTCGGTGGATGAGCCGGTCGCGATCCATCCGGGCGCGACGCTGTTGACGGTCACGCCCCGCGGCGCGAGCTCCAGCGCCAGCGCGCGCGTCAGCCCGTCGACGCCCGCCTTCGCCGCCCCGTAGGCGGCGGAATACAGCAGCGCGACGTACGGCCCCGTCACCGACGACACGTTCACGATCCGCCCGCCGCGCCCGAGCGCCGGTGCGACCAGGCGGCAGAGCCGGAACGTCGTGTGCAGGTTGATGTCGATCCCGCGCTCCCACTCGGCCTCGGTCAGCTCCGTGAACAGCGTGTCCGGGTGCCGACACGCCGGTCTGGACCATGCCCGCGTTGTTGACGAGCACGTCGATCTCACCCGCCTCGGCCACGACGCGCTCCGCGTCCGCCCAGACCGTGAGGTCCGCCACCACGCCGCGCGCACCGATCTCCGCCGCCCGCTCGTGAATCCGCTCCGTCGTGGACGTGATCGTCACCGCGTCCCCGCGGGCGACCAGCAGCCGCGCGATCGCGAACCCGATCCCCTCGGCGCTGCCCGCGCCGGTGACTAGAGCACGTCGCACAGGGCCTCCAGGAAGAAGTCGCAGTCCTCGGCCGACAGCACCAGCGGCGGCTTGATCTTCAGCACGTCCTCGTTCGGCCCGTCGGTGGAGATCAGCACCCCGCGCGCCTTCAGGCCCTCCTTCACCGCGGCGGCGCGCTCGCGCGAAGCCAGCTCGACACCGAGGAACAGCCCGTGGCCGCGCGCGTCGACCACGTCCAGCCCGCGCAGCCCGTCGAGCAGCCGCGCGCCCATCGCGAGCGCATGCGCCTGCAGCCGCTCGTCGGCGATCACGTCGAGCACCGCGAGCCCGATCTCCGCACTCACCGGGTTGCCGCCGAACGTGTTGAAGTACTCCATCCCGGTCAGGAACGAGGCGGCGACCTCCGGCGTGGTGACGACCGCGCCGAGCGGGTGCCCGTTGCCGATCGGCTTGCCCAACGTGACGATGTCGGGCACGACGCCGCTCAGCTCGAAGGCCCAGAAGTGCGAGCCGACGCGGCCGAACCCGGTCTGCACCTCGTCCGCGACGCACAGTCCGCCCGCCGCGCGCACGGCCTCGAACGCCGCCTCCAGATACCCGGCCGGCGGGACGACCTGCCCGGCGCAGCCGAGGATCGGCTCGGCGAAGAACGCCGCAGGGCGCTCGACGGACGGCAGCTCCCACAACGGCGTCACCCGCGACCGCTGCGGCGGCGCCTTGTAGGGCGAGAGCTCGATCGTCGAGGTGAGGTGCCCGTGGTAGGCGTGATCGAGCACCGCCACCTCGTCGCGCCCGGTGTGCGCCCGCGCGAGCCGCAACGCCAGGTCGTTCGCCTCCGAGCCGGAGTTCACGAAGAAGCACACGTGCAGCGGGTCGGGGAGCGTCGCGGCGAGCCGGCGCGCGTAGTCGATCACCGACCCGTGCAGGTAGCGCGTGTTGGTGTTCAGCACGCCCATCTGCCGCGCGCCCGCCTCGACCACGCGCGGGTGGCAGTGGCCGACGTGCGCGACGTTGTTGACCAGGTCGAGGAAACGGCGACCGGCCTCGTCATACAGGTACGCGCCCTCACCGCGGACGATCTGCAGCGGCTCGGCGTAGGCCAGCGACAGCGCGCGGCTCATCACCGTCCGGCGGCGCGCGGCGATGTCCGGCCGCGCAGACCGGGCGGACACACCGCCCGGCAGCCCGAGCAGCAGGTTCGGGTCCGGGCACACACTGCGGAAGAGGTCGGCCTCCTCGGGCAGCGCGACCCCGTCCAGGTTCCCGACGAGGTCGGTGAAGAGCTGCAGGTGCAGGTGCGGCTCCCAGCCGCCGTTGACCTCCGGCGTGCCGAGCCGCGCGATCACGTCGCCCTTGCGCACCTCGCCGGACGCCAACGACTCGGGGTCCAGGTGCCCGTGCAGCGTCCAGAAATCGCCGTGGCGGACCACCAGCAGCCCGCCGTAGTCGCCGAGCTGATCCCGGTTCTCCCGCCGCTCCACCACCCCGTCGAGCGGCGCGTACACGGGCGCGCCCGCGGGCGCGAAGATGTCGACCGCCATGTGGCGCGTGCGCCAGCGCCCGTCCGGGGTCTGGAACTCGGGCGCGGTGTAGATCGCGCGCTGCTCGTCGTAGCGGCCGATCGCGAGCCCGTCCACGGGCGGCATCGCGGCGCTCAGATCCAAGACGGGCGCGCCCGCCAGATCGCCGTCCATCACCGGGTGCGCGTCGACGAGCGCGAGCCGCTGGCGGATCGCGCGCGCGTTCGGGCTGGCCTCGTACCCGCACGCGTCGCGGAAGCGGAAGTGCGCGAGCTGCGCGTCCTCGCCCTCGAGCCGCGCCAGCACCTCGGTCACACCCGCCTGGCTCACGAGCAGGTAGTCGTTGTCCGGCCGCTGCGCATATTGCTGCTGCGCCATCGCGACGCTCATCCGCAGCCGCGCGACCATCAGCTCGAACAACACCGCCAGCTCGTCGACGGAGAGCGGCGTCACCTCGTGGTAGCCGCGGACCACGTCGACCACGGCCCGCGCCGGATCGGCACAGCCCTGCATCGCGTACGCGCCCGCGATCGCGAGCCCGCACACGCGCGCCGTGTAGACGACGTCGCCGAAATCGATCAGCCCCGTCACCACGCCGTCCGGCCCGACGAGGACGTTGTACTCGTTGGCGTCGTTGTGGATGACCTGGTGGGGGAGGTGGTCGAGCGAGCCCTCGTACCCGTGCTTCAAGTCCCAGCGGTGCGGGCGGTGCATCTGCGGGTGCGTGAAGTCCGCGAGCGCGCGGTCCACCCGCGCCACCGTCGCGCCCAGCGACGCGCGGTCACCGGGTGCGAGCGCCCACGGCTCGCCCTCCAGCCAGCTCAGCAACCGCACCGTGTAGCCGTTCAGCGCCTGCGAAGGCCCCGCCAGCCGCGGCACGGCGGGCTCCTCGCGCAGGTGCTCCAGCACCGCGTCCTCGAGCGCGAGGTCGGGCGCGCCCGCGTGCAGCTTGAGCACGTACCGCGCGCCGTCCGCGGTCAGCGCGAAGTTGAGGTCCAGCTCGCCCGGGAGCGGCGTGGCGGTGGCGTCGAGCCCGTACAGCTCACGGGCGATCAGCAGCGGGTCGGTCATCGAGGGCATCGAGCCTACCCGTGAGGAAGCGACGCTCCGCCGGGGAGGGATCGAGGGCGAGCGCGCGGCGGTAGGCCGCGGCGGCCTCCTCCCGTCGGTCGAGCCGTCGCAGCAGCTCGGCGCGCGTGGAGTGCAGGTAGCGGTAGCCGTCGAGGTCCAGGGCGTCGACGATCGCGAGTGCCGCGGGCACATCGCCCGCCTCGGCCACCGCGACGGCGCGGTTGAGCTCCACGACCGGGGACGGCGGCAGCTGTTCGTAGAGACCCGCGACGCGCGGCCAGTCGATCGGGTCCTCGGACTGCAGCGACGCGATCGCGGCCTGCACCGCGTACGGGCCGCGGGCTCGCCGCAGCGCCCGGCGGCCGGACTCCAGCTTCGCCGCGTCCCACTTGGACCGGTCCTGATCGGCGAGCAGCACGAGCTCGTCGCCGTCGAAGCGCGCCGCGCGGCGCGCGTCGTGGATGAGCATCAGCGCGAGCAGGCCGTGGACGTCGCCCTCGTCGGGCATCAGCGCCGCCAGCACCGACGCGAGCGAGATGGCCTGGTCGGCGAGGTCGCCCCGGCCGCCGTAGCCCTCGTTGAAGATCAGATACAGGACGGCGAGGACCGCGGTCAGCCGCTCCGGCAGCAGGTGGTCGGGCGGGATCGCGAACGGGATGCCGGCGTCGCGGATCTTGCGCTTGGCCCTGCGACAGCCGGCGCTTCATCGTCTCGGGTGCGACCAGGAACGCGCGGGCGATCTCCTCGGTCGTGAGGCCGCCGAGGGCGCGCAAGGTGAGCGCGACCTGCGCCTCGACCGCGAGCGCGGGGTGACAGCAGGTGAAGATCAGCTCGAGGCGCTCGTCCGGGAAGGACGAGGGCTGCACCTCTGGTGGCGGCTCGATCATCGGGTGGGCTTGCTCACGGCGGATGCGGTCGATCGCGCGGCGCTTGGCGGTCGTGGTCAGCCACGCGCCCGGGTTGTCGGGGAGGCCGTCGCGCGGCCACCGCTCCGCCGCGATCGCGAAGGCCTCCTGCGCGGCTTCCTCGGCGCGGTCGAAGTCGCCGAGGAAGCCGACGAGCGAGGCCACGACACGGCCCCACTCAGCGCGGAAGACGTCGTCGATCAGCGCGAGTGCTCCATCTGGATCGGGCGGATCTCGATCGAGCCGCCGAAGCGCTGCGCGGGGATCCGCTTGGCGATCTCCAGGGCGCCGTCGAGGTCCTCGGCGTCGATCAGGAAGAAGCCGCCGAAGATCTCCTTCGTGTTCGCGAACGGGCCGTCGGTGACGAGGTCGGCGCTGACGACGGTCGCGGTGTCGATCGGCTTCAGGTGCGCGCCGGACTGCACGCGCTCGTCGTTGTACATGGCCATGTACTCGGCGGTGATGGCTTGGGCCTCCTCGGCCGTCCGGCCCTCATTCGAGGCCGGGTTCTCGTAGATCAGGAGTGCGTATCTCATGTGGAGCCGACGAACGCCTCGGGCGTTTGGGGACAGGGTGGGGGAGAAGTTTCTCGCGCCGGCCCTCTATGGGGCATGGACCCACTCGAGGCACTCGCCGGCGACCTGCGTGAACGGCTGCTCGCGGGAGCGGGCGACGGGGAGGGTGACCTGCCCGGGCGGATCCGGTCGCTGGTCGACCGCGAGGCGGGCGTGCTGAGCGAGGACCGGCGCGTGGAGCTGGCGGCGCGGATCGCCCAGCGCGCGTTCGGGCTCGGGCCGCTGGAGCCGCTGCTGGCCGACCCGGCGGTGGACGAGATCATGGTGTCCGGCACCGCTCCCGTGTGGGTGGAGCGGCGCGGCCGGCTCGAGTGCACGGGCGTGCGCTTCGAGCGCGAAGCCGACCTGCGCGACGCGATCGAGCGCATCCTCGCGCCGCTCGGCCGCCGCGCCGACGAGTCCGAGCCGCTGTGCGACGCGCGGCTGCCCGACGGGTCGCGCGTGAACGTCGTGCTCCCGCCGCTGGCGCTCGACGGGCCCGCGTTGACGATCCGCCGCTTCCGCCGCCACGGGCTGTCCCCGGAGGACCTGGTCGAGAACGGAACGCTGGGCCGCGGCCTGCTCGACTTCCTCGCGCGTGCCGTGCGCGCCCGCGCGAGCGTGTTGGTCTGCGGCGGCACCGGCTCCGGCAAGACCACCACCCTGAACGTCCTGTCGAGCTTCGTGGGGGAGAGCGAGCGGGTCGTCACGATCGAGGATGCCGCCGAGCTGCGGCTCCGCCAGCCCCACGTCGTGCGGCTCGAAGCGCGCCCACCGAACCTCGAAGGCCGCGGCGAGGTGACGATCCGGCGACTGGTGCGCAACGCGCTGCGGATGCGCCCGGACCGGATCATCGTGGGCGAGGTGCGAGGCCCGGAAGCGCTCGATCTGCTCACGGCCCTGTCCACCGGCCACGACGGGTCTTTGAGCACCGTCCACGCCGGCTCGCCGGTGGAGGCGCTGCGCCGGATCGAGGTGCTCGCGCTGATGTCCGACGTGGGCCTGCCGCACGCCGCGATCCGCGAGCAGATCGCCGACGCCTTCGACCTCGTCGTCTGCCAGGCCCGCATGCCCGACGGGCTGCGCCGGATCGTCAGCGTCGCCGAGGTCGTCCGCGTCGCCGCCGGCCCGGCCGCCCGCGAGCTCTACGCCTGGCGCGACGGCGCCCCGCGCTGGCGAGCGGCGATGACGGACGCGCTCGCCGCGCGATTGGACGCCGCGGGGGAGCCCTGATGGCGGTCGCGCTCGCGTTCTTCGCCGCCGCCCTGGCCGTGGCCGGGGTGTGGGAGCTGCTCGCGGCCGTCGAACGCACGCGGGTCGCGGCGGCGCTCGAGCACGCGGTCGCGCCGCTCGTGCGGGCCGGGACCGAGGGCTCGAGCCCGACGACGACGGAGCGGCGGCGGCTGGCGGTGCTCGCGGCGGGTGCGCTCGCCGCGGCCGGGTGGTTGCTCGGGGGCGTCACGATCGCGGTGATCGCGGCGGTCAGCGGGCCGATGATCGCGACCGCGCTCATCACCGCGCGGCGGCGTCGGTTCCGGTCCGCGCTCGCCGCGAGCGCGCCCGCCGTCGCACGGGCGCTCGCGGATGCCCTGTCCGCCGGGCACTCGATCCGCGGCGCGCTCGGCACGATCACCATCCCGGGTCCGGCCGGGCACGAGCTGGCCAAGGCCGGACGCGCGGTGGCGCTCGGGGCGAACACGCAGACGGTGCTGGAACGCCTGCGCCGCAAGGCGAGCTCACCGGCGTGGGACTCGATCGTGGCCGGCGTGCTGCTCCAGCGCGACGCCGGCGGTGACCTGCCGAACCTGCTCCGGGACCTTGCCGTCACGCTCGAGACCGCCACCCGCCAGGAGCGCGAGGCGATCGCCGCCACCGCTCAGGCGCGCTTCACGGCACGGATCGTGCTCGGGCTGCCGCTCGTCGCCGCGCTGCTCGCGGAGCTGGCCAAGCCGGGCCTGCTCGCGACGCTGGTCACGAACCCGGTGTCGCTGCTGCTGACGACGTTCGCGCTGACGTTCCAGCTCGTCGCGCTGATCACGATGGCCCGGATCACGCGGAACGTCACCCGGTGACTGCCGTCCTCGCGTTCCTCGCCGCCGCGCTCGCGACGTTCGCCCTCGCGGACCTGGCGCCGCGCCGCCGCGCACGCACCCCGGTCTCCGGGCTGATCGCCCGCCTCGGCGCCCGGACCAACCTGAAAGCCACCACGGGCCTCGCGGGCCGCATCCAGGCCGCCGGCCTGGACCGCGCCACGCACGAGATCGTCGCCCTCCAGGCGGGCCTGGCGATCCTCACCACGCTGACGGCGCTCCCGCTCGTCACCGCCGCGCCCGGCCGGCTCGGCCTCGCGCTCCTGCTCGCCGCGCCCGTCACCGGCTTCGCCCTCCCGGAGCTCGGCCTGAAACGACGCACGGACCACCGCCGCCGCCAGATCGAAGCCGAGCTGCCCGACGTGCTGGACCTGCTGCGCGTGGCGATCGCCGCCGGCCTCGCTCCCCGCCGCGCGCTCGCCGAAGTCGGCCGCCGCCACCCCGGCACCCTCGCGCGGGAACTCACCCGCTTCGCCGCGCGCACACAGCTCGGCGAACCGATCGACCGCGCCCTCGACCACCTGCAGCAGCGGTGCCCGTCCCACACCATCCCACCGTTCGTCGCCGCCCTCCGCCGCGCCGAGCGCCACGGCACCCCACTTCAGCCCACGCTCCACGCCCAAGCGGCCGAAGCGCGCTCCCAACGGGCCGCCCGCCGCAGCGAACAGGCCGCCAAGGCCGCGCCGAAGATCCAGCTCGTGGTCGCGCTGATGCTCGTTCCGGCCGTGCTGCTGCTGATCGCCGCGGCGCTCGTGCCGTCACTCGGCACCTAGCCCGCTTTTCCTCCCACTCCGCCCCACGGGGTGCACCACAACGCCCCCCAAAGCGCACATCCGCGTTCAGATCCCGCAGCTGCACTCAGCCGTGCAGATCTGGCACGAATCCAGTCACCCGAGAAAAGCCTGCAAAATGCGGGCTTTTCCGTTCCCGTCTCCAAAAAGTGGGTCGCTGTGCGGGTTCCGTGTTGCAGAGTGGGACGAAGTGGGGTACTTTGAATTCGCGAAGCCGCTCCCGGGTGGCGGGGCTCCTCCCACTCCGCCACCCGGGATCGACTGACCAGCTTTTCCTCCCGCTTCGCGACTGACCATGCGCCTTGGCCTTCACCGGCACCTTCGAACACAACCTCGACACGAAGAATCGGCTCACGATTCCGTCGAAGTTCAGGGCAGAGTTGGGCAAGGGCATCTATCTCTCGCGAGCGATCGAGAAGGTCATCAGCCTCTATCCGGCAGAGACCTATACGGCGATGGCGGACCAAGCCCTCGCGGGCTTCACGAATCCGTTGTCCGGGCAGGCGCGCGAGACACGGCGGCTGATCTACGGAACCGCCTTGGAGACGGAGCTCGACTCCGCCGGCCGCGTGATGCTGACGCCGCGCTTCCTGGAGCACGCGGGGATCGGCCGCGAGGTCGTGATCACCGGCGTCGGCGACTGCCTCGAGATCTGGGACCGCTCGGCCTGGGCGGACTACGACACCGACCTCACCCAACGAGCGCCTGAGCTCACCGAGTCCCTTGGCCACACTTCTTGACATGCCTCAGACGCACGTTCCGGTCCTCGCCGGTGAGCTGATCGAGGCGCTTGACCCGCGCCCCGGCCAGATCGCCATCGACTGCACCCTCGGTGCAGGCGGTCACGCCCGCCTGGTCGCCGAGCGCATCGGCCCGACCGGGACGCTGATCGCCATCGATCGCGACCCGACCGCCGAGCCCACCTTCCGCGCGCTCGCGGCCGAGGTGCCCTGCGAGACGCGCTTCATTCGCGCCGACTTCTCCGCCGGCCTGCAGCAGCTGATCGACGAAGGCCTGCGCGTGGACCTCGTGTACATGGACCTCGGCGTGAGCTCGATGCAGATCGACACGCGCGAGCGCGGGTTCGCCTACGCCTACGACGCGCCGCTCGACATGCGGATGGACCCCGACCAGGAGCTGACGGCCAAGGAGGTCGTCAACACCTGGGAGCGCCGCCGCCTCGCGCGCGCGCTCAAGGAGTACGGCGAGGAGCGCTTCGCCGACCGGATCGCCGGCGAGATCGTCCGTCGCCGCGCCCGCCACGAGCTCAACACCACGTTCGACCTCAACGAGGCCATCGCCGCCGCGATCCCCGCGCCTGCGCGCTTCGCCGGTGGACACCCCTCCAAGCGCACGTTCCAGGCCATCCGGATCGTCGTCAACGGCGAGCTCCAGCAACTCGAAGAGGCGCTCCCGCGCGCGTGGGACGTCCTGAAGATCGGTGGGCGCCTCGCCGCGCTCTCCTTCCACTCACTCGAAGACCGCCGCGTCAAGCGCTTTTTGGCCGAGAAGGCCCGCGGCTGCGTCTGCCCGCCCGACCTGCCCATCTGCGTGTGCGGCAACAACCCCGAAGCGGAGCTCGTGCACCGCCGGTCGGTCATGGCCACGCCGGGTGAGGTCGCCGCCAATCCCCGTTCGAAGTCGGCTCGCCTCAGGGCCGCCCGCAAGCTCTCCGAGGTGCGCTTTGCCCAGTAGTGCCACACGTTCCCGTCCACTGCACCCGCGCCGTGTCTCCGGTCCAGTCCGCCGCCCGATCCCAGCCGGCCCGGCCGTACGCGGACGCACGTCCGCGTTCGAGCGGATCGCCCGGATCCCGGACAACCGGATCGTCGACCGCGTGCTCCGCAGCCGCGGGTGCATCCTGCTGGTCGGGCTCCTGCTCGGCGGGATCGTGGCCATGCAGGTCTCGATGCTGCGCCTGAACACGGGTATCGCGCGCGCATGGAAGACGCGGGAGACCGTCGGGCATCAGAACCAGACGCTGCACGCGCAGATCGCCGGGCTCACGGCGGCCGCGAGCATCCGGGACAAGGCCGCCGACATGAACCTGGTCGATCCGGCCGCGGGCGACACGCGCTTCCTCACCGCCCGCGGTGAGAAGGACGCGACGCGCGCGGTCAAGCGGATGCGGCCGCCGAGCGAGGCGGCGATCATGGTCATGCTCAACGACGGGTTCACGCCCGGCCTGGGGGCGACCATCGACTCGTTGCTCGAGACCAAGGCGCAGGGGACGACGCCGACGCAGCAGGTCGTCGCGCAACCCACGGCCACGCCCACCGGCGTCGTGCCCGCGACGGCGTCCGAGCCGCTCCCCACGCCCGTGCCCACGGCCACGCCCCTGGCGACGGCCGTCCCGACGGTTGCGCCCACGGTCGACCCGGCGACGGGCCTGGCCCCCGCGCCGCAGGGGTAGCGCGTGCAGTTGATAGACCGGCGCATCGGCTTCATCTTCGCCGTCTTCCTCGCCCTGCTCGCGATCGGCGCGAGCAAGGCCGCATGGCTCGGCGTGGTGAAGGCGGACTCGCTCCAGCGCGCCGCCTCGGGCCAGCAGGAGGCCGACATCAAGATCCCGGCCCAGCGCGGGTCGATCGAGGACGCCAACGGCATCGACCTCGGCGTCTCCGAGCCGTCGATGGACATCGCGGCCACGCCGCGCCTCGTCACCGACGCGACGAAGGCGGCGGCCAAGCTCGCCCCGATCATCGACCGCGACGAGACCAAGATCCTGCAGTCGCTCGCGCGGCGGGACACGGGGTTCGTCTACCTCGGTCGCGGCATCCCCGCCGAGAAGGCCAAGCAGGCCCGCAAGCTCAAGATCCCCGGCCTGGAGTTCATCCCGGACTACCGGCGCGAGTACCCGCTGAACTGGACGGCTTCGCAGCTGCTCGGCAGCGTCGGCACCGACGGCAACGGCCTGAGCGGGCTCGAGTACACGTTCGAGAAGCAGCTCCGCGGCACCGCGGGCGAGCGCCGGCTGGTGAAGGACGCGATGGGCGAGGCGCTCGAGATCCGCGACACCAAGCCGGTCGAGCCGGGCAAGAACGTCACGCTCACGCTCGACGCCAACCTCCAGGACCAGGCCGAGGAGGTGCTGGCCGAGGTGGGTGAGAAGTGGAAGCCCAAGGGCGCGACCGCGATCGTCATGGACCCGCACAGCGGCGCGCTCCTGGCGCTCGCGAACTGGCCGCGCGTGAACGCCAACGCGCCCGGCGAGGCGCCGCCCGAGGCGAACACCAACCGCGCCGTGGCCACGAACTACGAGCCCGGCTCGACGTTCAAGGCGTTCACCGTCGCCGCCGCGCTGGAAGAGGGCAAGGTCACGCCGGAGACGAGCTTCTCGATCCCGTCGGTGTACACGTACGCCGACCGCGAGCTGCGTGACGCCGAGGACCTCGGGATGGGGTCGATGACGGTCAGCGAGATCCTCAAGCACTCGTCGAACATCGGCGCCGTGAAGATCGCGGGCGCGCTCGGCGGCTCCAAGCCGTTCGACAAGTGGATCCACCGCTTCGGCTTCGGCAAGGCGACCGGCGTCGACCTGCCGGGCGAGCAGATCGGCCAGGTGCTCCCGCTCGAGAAGTACTCGGGCGCGACCATGGGCAACCTGCCGATCGGCCAGGGCATCTCGGTCACCGCGATGCAGATGATGGCCGCCTACGCGGCGATCGCCAACGGGGGGACGCTGCGTCCGCCGTACATCGTCGACAAGGTCGGCGGCAAGAAGATCAAGCACGACCCGGGCAAGCGGATCCTGTCCGAGGCGACGACCGCTTCGGTGCGCAAGATGCTCGAAGCCGTCATCGGCACGGGCGGCACCGCGGCGGGCGCCGAGATCCCCGGGTACACGACCGCCGGCAAGACCGGCACGGCCGAGAAGGCGATCAACGGCGAGTACTCCAAGCAGTTCTACGTCGCCTCGTTCGTCGGCTTCGCGCCCGCCAACGACCCCAAGCTGCTCGCCGCGGTGATCGTCGACGAGCCCGAGGGCGACATCTACGGCGGCCAGGTCGCCGCGCCGGCGTGGAAGCAGATCGTCAACTTCGCGCTCGGCTACAAGAAGATCCGCCCCGAATAGGCTGCTCGGGATGAACCAGTCGGTGCCCTTCGAGGATGTCGACTTCCTGGCGCTGGATCCGGCGCTGGGGGAGGCGCTCTCGCGCGAGGGCGCCGGGTGGGCGGTGGAGCGAGTGGCCGAGGCGGGTCGCGTGGCGTTGTCGGCGGAGGCGCAGGCCCACGGGCGGCGCGCCGAGCGCAACGAGCCCCGGCTCCTCACGCACGACCGTTTCGGCGAGCGGATCGACCAGGTGGAGCTCGATCCCTCCTGGTACTGGCTGCTCGACGGGGCCATCGCGCGCGGGCATCCACGCGCTGCCGTGGGCCGATCCGCAGCCGGGCGCGCACGTCGCCCGCGCGGCGCTGGAGCTGATGTGGACGCAGGCCAACGCCGGCGTCATGTGCCCGATCTCGATGACCTACTCGGCGGTGCCCGCGCTGCGGGTGTCGCCGGAGATCGCGGCCGAGTGGGAGCCGCGCCTGGCCGCCGGTGCGCTCTCCGGCATGGCCATGACCGAGAAGCAGGGCGGATCGGACGTGCGCGCGAACATCACGCGCGCGGAGCCGGTCGGCGACGGCTGGTTCGAGCTGCACGGCCACAAGTGGTTCTGCTCGTATCCGCCGTGCACGATCTTCCTGGTGCTGGCGCAGGCACCTG
Source organism: uncultured Solirubrobacteraceae bacterium (assembly GCA_963724195.1). Classification (GTDB taxonomy): domain Bacteria; phylum Actinomycetota; class Thermoleophilia; order Solirubrobacterales; family Solirubrobacteraceae; genus Solirubrobacter. Next base: position 87,798 of record CAVRTQ010000016.1, read on the forward strand.
CCGGCCTGTCGTGCTTCGTGGTCGAGCGCGGCGCGGGGATGGAGTTCCAGCGCCTGAAGGACAAGCTCGGGACGCGCTCGCTGCCGTCCAGCGAGGTCGAGTTCCGCGGCGCGGCCGCCCGGCTGCTGGGCGAAGAGGGCCGCGGCGTGGCGACGATCATCGAGATGGTCACGCACACGCGGCTGGACTGCGTGATCGGCAGCGCGGCGTCGATGCGGCGCGGGGTCTCTGAGGCGATCTGGCACGCGCGGCATCGGTCGGCGTTCGGGGCGTTGCTGGTCGATCAGCCCGCGATGGTCAACGTGCTCGCGGATCTGGCCTTGGAGTCCGAGGCCGCGACGGCCACCGCGCTCCGGCTCGCCCGCGCGTACGACGAAGACGACACCGCGTTCCGCCGCTTCGCGACCGCGATCGCCAAGTACTGGATCTGCAAGCGCGCCACGCCGCACGCCGCGGAGGCGCTCGAGTGCCTGGGTGGCAACGGCTACGTCGAGGAGTCGCCGATGCCGCGCCTGCTCCGCGACGCGCCGCTGAACGGCATCTGGGAAGGCTCGGGCAATGTGATCGCGCTGGACGTCCTGCGCGCGCTGACGCGCGAGCCGGACGGCCTGGCGGCGTTCCGCGCCGAATGCGAGCTGGCGCGGGGCGGAAACGCCGTGCTCGACGACCACCTCGACGCGCTGCCCGGTCGACCTCTCGCCGTGGAACGCGCGCCGCGCGGTCGAGGAGCTGGCGCTCGCGCTGGAGGCCTCGCTGCTGGTCCGCTACGCGCCTGATTTCGTCTCCGATGCCTTCTGCGCCGCGCGGTTCGGCGGCGGCGGCCGGGTGTTCGGGACGCTTCCGTCCGGTGTGGATGGCACGGCCATCGTCACACGTGCCCTCCGACGGATCGCTCGTAGACTGCCGGGCGCATGATGCTCCGCGATTTGCTCGGGGACGGCCCCGACGTGGTCATCACGAGCCTGACGTTCGACAACCGGCTCGTGGGTCCGGGGACCCTGTTCTTCTGCGTCCCGGGCTTCACCCGTGACGGCCACGATTTCGCCCCTGACGCGGTCGCGCGCGGCGCCGCGGCGCTCGTGGTGGAGCGGCCGCTGAACCTCGGGGTGCCGGAATTCCAGGTCGAGAGCGTGCGCGCGGCGATGGCCGCAGATCGCCGCCCGCTTCTACGGCGACCCGACGGCGACGCTGAAGGTCGCCGGCATCACCGGCACCAACGGGAAGACGACCACCGCCTTCCTCACGCGCGCGTTGACGACCGGGGCGGGCATCTCCACCGGCCTGCTCGGCACGGTCAAGTCGATCGTGGGCGGGGAGGAGCGCGCCGTGGTGCGCACCACGCCGGAGGCGATCGACCTGCAGCGCACGTTCCGCGAGATGCTCGAAGGCGGGGACACCGCGTGCGTGATGGAGACCTCCTCGCACGCGCTGGAGCTCAAGCGCGCGGACGCCATCCACGTCACCGCGGCGGTCTTCAACAACCTCACGCAGGACCACCTGGACTTCCATCCGACGATGGAGGACTACTTCCAGGCCAAGCGCCTGCTGTTCGCCTCGCCGCTGACCCAGACGAAGATCGTCAACGCGGACGATCCCTACGGCCGGCGGCTGATCGAGGAGTTCGACTGCCTGACGTTCGCGATCGAAGCCGAGGCCGACTACCGCGCGATCGACGTCGTCACCGACGCGACGGGCTGCGACTTCATCGCGGTCACCCCGGACGGCGAGTTTCCTGCGCGCGTGCCGATTCCCGGCCGGTTCAACGTCTTGAACGCGCTGGCCGCGTGGGCGGCGGCGCGGGCGCTCGGCGTCCCGGTCGAGACGATTCCCGACTCGTTGGCCTTCGCCGCGACGGCGCCCGGCCGCTTCCAGCCGGTCGAGGCGGGGCAGCCGTTCGCCGTCGTCGTCGATTACGCGCACAAGCCCGACGCGCTCGAGCAGGTGCTGATCGCCGCGCGCGAGATGGCGTCCGGCAAGCTGATCGTCGTCGTCGGTGCCGGCGGCGACCGTGACCGCTCCAAGCGGCCGATCATGGGTGAGATCGCGGCGCGGCTGGCCGACGTGGCCCTGATCACGTCCGACAACCCGCGCAGCGAGGCGCCGGAAGCGATCATCGACGAGATCGTCGCCGGGATTCCGGCGTCGCCGCACGCCGCGGTGGAGCGGGACGCGGACCGGCGCGCCTCGATCTTCCGGGCGATCTCGCTGGCCGAGGCCGGCGACGTCGTGGTGATCGCGGGCAAGGGGCACGAGCAGGGCCAGGAGTTCGAAAACGGCCGCAAGGAGCCGTTCGACGACTCCGAGGTGGCCCGGGAAGCGATCGCGCAGGTGGGTTCGTGAAGTCTTGGGATGCGGCCCGCGTGGCCGAAGCGGCCGGTGCGCGGCTCGTCGCGCCGGGGTCGGGAGGGCCGACGCGCGCGGTCATCGACACGCGCTCGATCGAGCCCGGCGACCTGTTCGTCGGCCTGCGCGGGGAACGCGTGGACGGCGGCCGGTTCGCCGCTGACGCGCTGGCCGCCGGCGCGTGGGGCGTGCTCGTCGATCCGCAGCACGCGGACGGGCTCTCCGGGGGCGCCGTGATCGTCGCCGAGGACCCGCTGCTCGCCCTGCAGACGCTCGCCACCGCCTGGCGCCGCGCGCTCGACGCCGCCGTGATCGGCGTCACCGGCTCGGTCGGCAAGACCTCGACGAAGCAGCTGATCGCCGCGCTGATCGCCCCGCACCGGCGCGTGGCGGCCAACCCGGCCAACTTCAACACCGAGATCGGGCTCCCGCTGGCCGTGCTCGCCGCACCCGAGGGCACCGAGGTGCTGGTGCTGGAGATGGGGATGCGCGGGTTCGGGCAGATCGACGAGCTGGCGCGGATCGCGGAGCCGGACGTGGGCGTGATCACGAACGTCGGCCCGGTGCACATCGAGCTGGTCGGCAGCCTGGCAGGAGTCGCGCGCGCGAAGGCCGAACTGCTCGCGCACGTGCCCGTCGCGATCATCCCCGCCGACGTCCCGCTGCTCGACCCCTATCTGCGCGAAGGGCTCGACGTCGTGCGCTTCGGCACCGACGTCTTCCTCGACGACTTCGATCCGCCGCACGTGCGCATCGTCGCGCGCGAGCGGGTCGTGGAGCTCGAGGTGCCGTTCCGCGCCCGTCACCAGCTCGTGAACCTGCTGGCCGCGGTGGCCGCGGCGCAGGCCGTCGGGGTGGAGCCGGAGGGCGTCGTGGACGTGGAGTTCGGCGCGTTGCGCGGTGAACACGTCGAGCTTGCGACCGGGGTGGTCGTGATCAACGACTGCTACAACGCCAACCCGTTGTCCATGCGCGCCGCGCTCGACGATCTCGCCACGCAGGCGCCTACGGGGCGCCGCGTGGCCGTTCTCGGCGACATGCTGGAGCTGGGTGAGGGCGAGCTGGAGGCGCACCGGGAGATCGGCGCGCACGCGGCGTCCACCGGCGTTGACGTCCTGGTCGCCGTCGGGCCGCTCTCGACCGCCGCGATGCCGGAGGCGTTCGGTGGCGAGGTCCATCTCGCCGCGGACGCGGAGGAGGCGGCCGCGCTCGTCTCCGGCCTGGTGCGGGCCGGGGACATCGTGCTGGTGAAGGCCTCACGCGGCATCGGCCTGGAGACGGTCGCGGAGGCGCTCGCCCGTGGGTGAAGTCCTGATCGCGGGCACCGCCTCGCTGCTCATCTGCATCTTCCTGTCGCCGAAGTTCATCTCGTTCCTGCGGGCGCGCGAGTTCGGGCAGAGCATCCGCGAGGAGGGCCCGGAGGGCCACCACGCCAAGGCGGGCACGCCGACGATGGGCGGGATCATCATCTTCACCGCGATCGCGGTGCCGTTCCTGCTGCTGACGGACCTGGACTGGCGGGCGATCGGCGTCTTCGGCACGGCCATCGCGTGCGCGCTGCTGGGCTTCGCCGACGACTACACCAAGCTCGTCAAGAAGCGGTCGCTGGGTCTGCGGGGGCGCACGAAGCTCGTCGTCACCATGCTGATCTCGATCGGGCTGTGGCTCGTCGCCACCCGGCTCGGTGACCTGCCGGACACGCTGGTCCTGCGCGTGGTCGACGCCACGATCGACCTCGGCTACCTGTACCCGTTCTTCATCTATCTGGTGGTGGCGGGGACCACATCCGCGGTGAACCTCACGGATGGCCTGGACGGGCTCGCGGCGGGCTGCGCGGCGATCGTCCTGCTCGCCTACATCGCGATCACGTTCACCACCGAGCAGCTCGGGCTGTCGCTGGTGGCCGGCTGCCTGGTGGGCGCCTGCGTCGGGTTCCTGTGGTTCAACTCGTTCCCGGCGTCGATCTTCATGGGCGACACCGGGTCACTGGGGCTCGGTGGCGCGGTCGCCGCCCTGGCCGTGATGACCCAGACCGAGGTGCTGCTGATCATCCTCGGCGGCATCTTCGTGATCGAGGCGCTGTCGGTGATGATCCAGGTCTTCGCCTTCCAGACCTTCCGCAAGCGCGTGTTCCTGATGGCGCCGATCCACCATCACTTCGAGCTGCAGGCCTGGTCGGAGACCAAGATCATCCTGCGCTTCTGGATCGTCGCCGCGGTCTGCGCCGCGATCGGCTTCACGCTGTACCAGCAGTCCGTGACCTGAGGCCCTAGGGGCAGCGGCCCCGCACGGCGCGCTTGGCGCCGAGCGGCACGCAGTACGAGCGGTGCTTGGCCACGACGCCCGTGCGCAGCACGAAGCGCAGCATCTTCGTGTTCATGCCCGGTGCCGCGATCCGGACGTCCACCGACTGACCGGACCGGAACCGCGTCCGCTTCTTGTGCTTGCCCGACAGGGCCTTCGCGTTGAGCACGTTCATCGTGCTCTTGCGGCTGCGCTTGATCGTGAGCGACTTGAGCCGGCAGCGCTTGCCCGAGCAGCGCAGCGTCACGGTCGAGCCGACCGGCAGGTTGCGCACGACGAGCCGCGTGAACGTGTGCCGCGTGCGCTTGACGCTCCAGTTGTACGTGACACCGGCGTTCACCATCCGGGGCTTGCGCGCGGGCGGGGCGGCACGAGCGGCGGGACGACGTTGATGTCCATCTTCGCCTCGTTGGACGTCAGCCCGGTCGACGGTCGCCCGATAGCGGACGCTGTCGGTGCCGAGGAAGCCCGAGAACGGGTTGTAGAACACGCGCGCGCCGGTCTGGTCGACCGCGCCCAGCGCGCCCGCGATCGGGCTGCCGGTGACGGCGTAGCTCAGCGGGTCACCGTTGCGGTCCGTGCACAGCGAAGGGCAGCGGTGCGGCGACGTTCTGCGTGACCGTGAACGACTGGTTCGGCGCACTGCGGGTACAGGTCGCGCTTGATCGCCACGGCGGAGTTGCCGCAGTGCGCGCCGGCGATGAAGCTGAGTGTCGTCGACGAACGTCATCTGGCCGTTGCCGCCGAGCGCGGGATGGGCGTGGCACTGGTTCGCGACCGTCGAGACGCCGGCGATCGATCGCGGCGCCGGTGGCCGACATGCAGCCGTCGCCGCCCGCGGGCTGCGACGAGGTTGCCGTCGGCGCCGCGGTGGAAGATCGCGATGCCCGGGCAGGTGTACTCGTTGCCGGCGACGATCGTCTGCCCGTCGGGGCTGATCGGCGCTGTAGGAGAGCGACTTGACGTTGCGGCCCGGGACTGCAGCCCGTCGACGCCGCCGTCGCTCACGCAGCTCTGGAAGCGCGAGGCTGCCGTCGGCCGGCCCGCGCGTACACGAGCATGCCGACCGGCGATCGGACACGTAGACGTGCCGGCTGTCCGGGCTGACGCTGACGGCGTGCGGACCGGTCATCCGGGCGCGGCTCGGGCGTGCAGGTCGCGGTCGCGCCGATGCAGCCCGCGGCGCCGTCCTTCTGGCGGAGCAGCGCCGGTGGCCGGGTCGCGGTCGAGGACCACGAGGGTGTTGAGTGCCGGACGACCGGCGCGTAGAGCGAGCGGCCGTCCGGCGAGAGCGCCATCTGGCGGCCGAGCCGACGGTCCGCGGCCTGCGCGCGCAGCCGCCGGCCCGCCGGTGGCCGATGCAGCTCGCCGCGCCGGCGGGCTGGGTCAGCGCGCCGGTGCTCGGGTCGCGGAAGAAGATGCCGATCACGTCGGGCCGGTGTAGAGGTGGCGGCCGTCCGGGCTCATGACCAGCGTCGACGACGAGATGCCCGGTCGCGAGCGTGCAGCCGGGGTTGGCCGCGGTGTCGGCCGCGAAGCAGCCGGTGACGCTCGGCTTCTGCGTGAGACGCCGGTGGCCGGGTTGCGGTCGAACACCGTGATCGTCGTGCCGCCCGACGACACGTAGACGTTCGCTCCGTCCGGGCTGATCACGATCCCGTTCGGGTTGCCGAGCGCGCTGCGCGCCGCGAGCAGTCGCCGCGGCCGCTGGCCGATGCACCCGCGCTGCGTCAGCGCGCCGCGTGCGCCGGGTTGCGGTCGAAGATGCATGATCGCCACTGCGACTCGTGCGCGATGCCGTACGCGTGCGTGCCGCCCGGGCGCCACGGCGACCTTCCACAGCCCGTCGCGCCGCGCGCGCTGACGGCGCACGCCCCGCCCGAAGCCGTGCATGCTCGACGCAGGACTGCGGAATCGGGCGCCACGGGTCCGCGGCGGACGCCACGCCCGCGCACACCAGCAGCGCCAGCACCGCAGCGCACGTCGCGCGACATCCCTGTCCGATCAATCCCTGCACAACCACCAGCCTCCCGTTCATCCCTGCGCGGGTAGCTAATCGAGGCATGTCGTGGTCGTCAAGGCCAAATCGGCAAGTGTTCGACACACCGACGCACAAGACTGCACCAATTCCGCACCAATTCACGCGCTCCGCGCCAAATCCAGTGCCCCAACCCCCTTGATTGGGCGACGACAACCCACTCGCAAGGGAGCACGCACATGGACCTCGACCGCCTCCGCGACCTCGTCGCCGGCATCCCGAACGGCCACTGGATGAGCTACGGCGACCTCGCCGCCGCGTCCGGCGGCAACGAGCGCCACGCCCGCACGCTCAACCAGCGCTTCATCCGCGAATCGCTGGACGGCGCCCACCGCGTCCTGAAGTCCGACGGCACGATCGGCGGCACCGCCCTCGGCGACCCCGCGGAGGTCCGCCGCCGCCTGGAGGCGGAGGGTCTCGAGTTCGACGGCGGCCGCGCCACGCCCTCGCGCCGCCTGCGCCCGCCGGCCTGGCAGCCGCCGGCGCCGGCGCCCGAGTCCGGCGAGGCCGCGCCGGAAGCCGAGGGCGCGCCGCCATCCGAAGACGAGCTCTCTCGCCCCGGGCTCGAGGCCGCGGCGTGACCCTCACCCGCGGCCGGACGGCGGGCGGCGAGGGCGCCGCTCGCCGCCCGCGGGCCACGTGGGCGGTCCGTGGCGCGCTGGTCGTCACGCTTGCGCTTGTCGTGCTGGCGTTCTCGCCCGGGTCTGCGCCGGCGGGGACGTGCACGGTGGAGTCGTGCTCGCCGGGTGGGCGCCGTTCAATCGCGGGCTGTACTGCAACCTGGGGCGACACGTGGTGGCCTCGCCGGCGGGGCGATGGTCGGCGACGATCACGAACCGTCCCGTCGGCGCGCGCGGGTGGACGTTCACGGTCGCCGTCAACACGAGGAAAGTGAGTGGACGCAGCGGTTTCCCAGATTCTCGGAAGGGGTCCAGGCGACGGCGTGGAATGGCGGCTCGATGGGCCGACAGCAGCAGCCGCTAGAACACCGCCTGCTGCTGACCGCAACCTTCTGCCTCCTGGCGGGTGGCGCGGTGATGGTCTACTCCGCATCGAGCGCCCGGACCCTGCTGCAAGGCCAGGGCGACGGGACGATGTACCTCGTCAAGTACGTCGGCTACGGGGCGTTCGGCCTGATCGCGATGTACACGATCTCGCGGCTGCGCCTGGAGCTGATCCGGCGCTACACGTCGCTGCTGCTGATGGCCGCGTTCGTGATGCTCGTGATGGTCAAGATCCCGGGCTTGGGCGTGGAGGTCAACGGCGCGACCCGCTGGCTCGGGTTCGGCCCGCTGCAGTTCCAGCCGAGCGAGATCGTCAAGCTGGCGTTGGTCCTGCACGTCGCGGCGGTGATATCCGAGCGGCCGAAGATCGCCCGCAACATCAGGACGCTCGTCGGGCCCGTGATCGCCGTCGGCGGCGGGGCGGTGCTGCTGATCGCCGCCCAGCCCGATCTCGGGACGTGCCTGGTGATCTGCTTCACCATGGCGGTGCTGCTGGTCATCGCCGGCCTGCCGATGCGCCAGCTCGGCCTGGTCGCGGGCATCGGCGCCGTGCTCGTGATGTTGTTCGCGCTGTTCGAGCCCTACCGCCGGGCGCGGCTCGTCTCGTTCCTGGACCCGTGGGCCCACGCCACGACCGACGGGTTCCAGTCCACGCAGGGGCAGATCGCGATCGGGTCCGGCGGGCTGTTCGGCAACGGCCTGGGTCAGTCCATCCAGAAGATCTTCTACGTTCCCGAGGCCCACACGGACTTCATCCTCACGATCATCGGGGAGGAGCTGGGCCTGATCGGTATCGTCGGCCTCCTGAGCCTGTACGGCATCATCGCGTACGCCGGGTTGCAGACCGCCAAGAAGGCCAAGGGCATCTATGCCACCCTCGTCGCCGCCGGCATCACCTCACTCATCCTGTGCCAAGCCCTGCTGAACGTCTACGCCATCCTCGGCCTCGCGCCGCTGACCGGCGTCCCGCTGCCCTTCATCTCGTCCGGTTCGACGAGCCTGATCACGCTCATGGCGTCCATGGGCGTGCTGCTCAACGTCGCGTCCGGCGGTCACGCCCACCGGCTGAACTCCGTCCCGCAACGCTCGAAGGATGCCCGTGACCGTGCCGCCCAGGATCGTCATAGCGGCCGGGGGGACAGCCGGGCACGTAGTGCCGGCGATAGCCGTCGCCGACGCGCTGCGGGCTGAGGGCGCGCAGGTCACCTTCGTCGGCGGGCAGCGAGCGGAAGCCGAGCTCGTCCCGCAGGCCGGCTACGAGCTGGACCCGATCAGCGTCGAAGGCATCAGCCGCACGAACCCGCTGAAGGCCGCCCGCGCCGTGGGCAAAGCGGGAGGCGCACTCGTCGCCGCGCGCAAGATCCTCAAGCGCCGCGGCGCGGACGCCGTCCTCGGCGGCGGCGGGTACGTCGCCGGGCCGGTCGGGCTCGCCGCCACCCTGGCGAAGATCCCGCTCGTGCTCACGGAGGCCGACTCGCACCTCGGGCTGACCAACCGCCTGCTCGCCAGGCGCGCCGAGCGGGTCTGCCTGGCGTTCCCGCTCGAGGGCTGTGAAGGCGACCGCTACCGGGTGACCGGCCGCCCGGTGCCGGAGACCTACGCCGACCGCGCGCACGCCCGCGCCCAACTCGGCATCGGGGCGGACGAGACCGCCGTGTTGATCTTCGGCGGCTCACTCGGCGCGCGCTCGATCAACCACGCCGCCGTCGAGGCGTTCAAGGACGCGCCGTACCGCGTCATCCACGTGGCCGGCACGCGCGACTTCCCCGACCTCACGAGTCCCGGCGCCCACTACGTCCTGCTCGACTACCTCACGCCGTTCGGCGTGGCGCTGGCCGCCGCCGACGCCGCGGTCGCCCGCTCCGGCGGCTCGATCTTCGAGCTCGCCCAGTACGGCCTCCCCGCCGTGCTGATCCCGTACCCGCACGCCACCGGCGACCACCAGACGACCAACGCGCGCTGGATGACGGAAGCCGGCGCCGCCCGGGTGCTTCCGGATGCCGAGCTCACGCCCGAGCGGCTCCGGGCCGAGACGGACGCGGTGCTCGCCGCGCGGGAGGACATGGCCGCCGCGGCGCGCGGGCTCGCGAAGCCCGACGCCGCAGGTGAGATCGCCCGCGAGGTGCTCGCGGCCGTGGCCGCGCGGCTGAGCTCGGGCGTGGCGCTCCGCGCGGGCTGGCGCGGGGTGCGCCGGCCGCGGCTTGGCGGAGCACACCGTCGGGCCGCGCGTCAAGCAACTCGTGCCCCGGCGGTGGGGCGGGCCACGCGGTCGTCACGAGTTGCTTGACCCGCGGCGGCCGGCGCGCTCTTGTGCGGGTGAGCGGCTGCGCCGGATTGCGCCCGGGCGCGGACGGTTGCGCTCCGGGTGCGTTCCGCGAGGGGTGCCGAACGTGACGTACCGCCAGAGGTCGACGTTTGTGCGGCACCCCCGTGGGATGCCAGCGGCAACTGCGCCACCGACGTGCCACGCCGAGCGGTCCAGCGCAGGTCACGCGCACGAGCGGCAGGCACTCTGGCGTGAGCGAGGCTGCGCGCCTGGCACGAAGGACGTCCGAGCAGGCCGCTCGCAAGGAGGTCCAGGAGGACGCGAACGCGACCTGGCCAACGAGTCGGGGATCGACGCCGTCGAGGACGCCGACATCCCGGACGAGGCGCGTGAGCAGCTCGAGGCCGCCCAGAAGCAGATGAACGCAGGGCCAGAACTGAGGCTTGGGGAGCAGCGCGGCGCGCGCGGCGGCGACGGCCTACACGGCGGTCAGCAGCGCGCGCTCGCGCACGACTTCCAGGGCGAGCGTCTTGTAGCCCGCCTCGTCGAACAGGACGACCATCGAGTCGTCGTCGTAGCGCTGGACGACGCCTTCGCCCCACGAGCCGTGGGCGACCCGCGCGCCGACCGGGAACGGCACATCGGACGGCGGGGCGTTCACGCGCCCCGCCTCGCAGTTGTCGCAGAAGCCGCACGGCGGCTCGAACGGCTCGCCGAAGTAGCTCAAGATGAACGCGCGCCGGCAGTCGTCGGTCTCGGCGTAGGCGCGCATCATGTCCACGCGCGACCGATCGAACGAGCGCCGCATCTCCTCGGCCTCGGCGGCGGCCGTCACCAGCTCCGCCGACGGCGCGTCCGTCACCGGCGCCACCTCGCCGTCCATGGCCACGCGCACGGCGCCCGCGTCCTCCAGCCGGGACAGCGCGGACGCCAGCTTGGTGTCCGACAGGTCGACCTCGGCCCGCAGGTCGGTCGCCGGCACGCCGCGGCGCACGGCGTCGAGCACGTGCGCGAGCTCGTCGACCTCGACGTGCCCGCCCGCGAAGAAGCGCCGCAGGCCGACGTCCTCGCTCCGGTAGAACAACACGATCTCGGCGGGCGCGCCGTCGCGGCCTGCGCGCCCGGCCTCCTGGTAGTAGGCGTCCAGCGACTCGGCGACCTCGGCGTGGAACACCCACCGCACGTCGGCCTTGTCGATCCCCATCCCGAACGCGGTCGTGGCCACCACCACGTCCAGCTCCCCGTCCATGAACCGCTCCTGCACGTCGTCGCGCTCGGAGGACTTCATCCCCGCGTGGTACGAGGCGGCGCGCAGCTCGCCCGAGCACAGCTCCTCGGCGATCTCCTCCGACTCGCGGCGCGTCGACACGTAGACGATCCCGGGCGGGGTCGACCGCTCGATCAGCTCCAGCAGCGCCCGGCGCTTGCGCTCGGCGCCCTGCTCGCCGTGGAAGCGCTCGACCGAGAACCGCAGATTCGGCCGGTCGAACCCGCGGATCAAGAGCTCCGGGTCCCGCAACCCCAGCCGCGTGACGATCTCCTCGCGCACGGGCGGCGCCGCCGTCGCCGTCAACGCCAGCACGGGCGGGCGGCCCAGCGCCTCGATCGCCGCGCCCAGCCGCAGGTACTCGGGCCGGAAGTCGTGCCCCCACTCACTCACGCAGTGCGCCTCGTCGACCACGAACAGCGAGATCTCGGCCACGGCGAGCTCGTCGAGCACGTCGCGCCGCGCGAGCTGCTCGGGCGCCAGGAACAGGAACTCCAGCGTTCCCTCGGCCAGCTCGTGCAGCGCGTCCTCGCGGACACCCCGCGGCAAGGACGAGTTCAGCTGCGCCGCACCGCCCGCCGCCACCTCGCGCAGCCCGTCCACCTGGTCGCGCTGCAACGCGATCAACGGCGACACGACGACCGTGGAGCCAGGCGTCAGCAGCCCGGCGATCTGGTAGATGGCCGACTTGCCGGCGCCGGTCGACATGACCACGAGCGCGTCGCGTCCGGCCAGCGCGGCCTCGATGGCCTCGCGCTGCCCCGGCCGCAGCTCGGAGTAGCCGAACGCCTCCTGCGCAACCCGCTCGATCCTCGATTCGTCGGCCAGGGCACCTAGGCTGACAGGCGTGAACCAGCCGTGGTCAGGACGCAAACTCCACTTCGTCGGGATCGGCGGCGTCGGGATGAGTGGGCTCGCGAAGGTGGCCCGCATCCTCGGCGCCGAGGTGACCGGATCGGACCGGTCGCTGGAAGGCCACGCGGCCGAGAACGTCCCAGCCGGCGCCGAAGTCGTCTACTCGAGCGCGATCCCGCCGGACAACCCCGAGCGCACCACCGGGGCGCCCGAGCTGCACCGCGCCGACCTGCTCGCCGAGCTCACGCAGCTCAAGCCGACGATCGCCGTCTCCGGCACGCACGGGAAGACCACCACGACGTCGATGCTCGTCCACGCCCTGCCCGGCCAGAGCTACCTGGTGGGCGGCGAGGTCCGCTCGACGGGCACGAACGCGGATTGGACCGACGGCGAGTGGCTGATCGTCGAGGCCGACGAGTCCGACCGCAGCCTGCTCAAGCTGCACCCGACGATCGCGGTCGTGACCAACGCCGAGCTCGACCACCACACCGAGTACGCCTCCAGCCGCGACGTGGACGACACCTTCCGCGAGTTTCTCGCGCGCGCGAGGGACGCCGTCGTCGCGCCCGACCTCATCCGCCTGAGAGACGACGCCCACGTCTTCGGCGAGTACGACGGGCCGCTCCCGGTGCCGGGCGCGCACAACCGCCGCAACGCCGCGGCCGCGCTGAAAGCGATCGAGCTCGCCGGGGGAGACGTCCAGGCGGCGGCGGGCCGCCTCGCCACGTTCGCCGGCGCCGGCCGGCGCTTCGAGATCGTGGGCACGGCCAACGGCGCGACGGTCGTCGACGACTACGCCCACCACCCGACCGAGGTCCGCGCCACGATCGAGGCCGCGCGCACCCAGGGCGCCAACCGGGTCATCGCGCTCTTCCAGCCCCACCTGTTCAGCCGCACCCAGCGGGAGGCGAAGGCGTTCGGCCAGGCGCTCGCGCAGGCCGACCTGGTCGTGCAGATCGACGTGTACCCCGCCCGTGAGCGCCAGGAGGACTACCCCGGGATCACCGGCCTGCTGATCGCCCAGCACACCGCGGACGCCCGCCGCGGCGTCCCCGTCATCTGGGCGAAGACGCACGCCACCGCCCGCGACTTTCTGCAACGGACGTTGCAGGAAGGCGACCTCCTGCTCACGATGGGCGCCGGCGACGTGAACACGATCGGGAGGGACCTGGTCGCGCATAGCGAACCAACCGGACGATGACGCGCCTCACAGTCGGACTCGCGCTCGTCGCCGTAATCGTGCTGACGGGCGGCGGCTATCTGTGGCTGCGTGAGTCCAGCCTCGTCTCCGTCCAGGACGTGCAGATCAGCGGGATCACCGCGTCCGACGGCGACAAGGTCCGTGCTGCGCTCGAAGGCGCCGCACGGGACATGACCACGCTCCACGTCCGCGAGCAGATCCTGCACGAGGCCACCGCGCCCTACAGCTCGGTGGACGACCTGCAGGTCCAGGCCGACTTCCCGCACACGCTCCGCATCAAGGTGATCGAACGCCGGCCGGTGGCCGCGCTCGCCCGCGCGGGGGAACGGCGGATTCCGGTCACCAGCAACGGCACGCTGCTGCGCGGAGTGACGGCGGAGCGCGATTTGCCGAGCGTGAAGCTGAAGGGCGACCCGGCCGGCGCGCGCGTGGAAGACCGCAAGATCCTCAACGCGCTCGCCGTGGCGAGCGCCGCTCCCGACGCGCTGCGCGGCCGCACGAACGAGGTCAAGGTCGACAAGCGCGGCGTGATCGTCGACCTCGAGGAAGGCCCTGAGCTGATCTTCGGGGGCGGCGAGGAAGCCGACAAGAAATGGGCGGCGGCGGCCCGCGTCCTGGCCGAGATCTCGGCTCGCGGAGCCGTGTATCTCGACCTCCGCGTCCCGGGTCGCGTGGCGGCGGGCGGCCTCGCGCCGATCGTCACACCGACGCCTGACCCGAACGCTCTACCTGAGGCTGAGAATGCCCTTACTCTCAATCCGTAGTCGAGACTTCGGCAGTCTGCAACGATCCTTGCGGGGATTCGCTCTCGTTGACATTGGGAACGAAATCCCCGTACCTTGCGGTAATCCGCGCCGCCAACGAGCCTGCTAAAACGCTCGACCCTAACTAGAGGTCCGGACGGAAAACCCAAATGGAAGCCAGCGGTTATCTCGCAGTCATAAAGGTCGTCGGAGTCGGCGGCGGTGGAACCAATGCCGTGAACCGGATGATCGACGCCGGTCTGTCCGGCGTTGAGTTCATCGCGGCGAACACCGACGCGCAGGCGCTCCAGATGACGGACGCCGACCTGAAGCTGCACATCGGCAGCACCCTCACGAAGGGGCTCGGCGCGGGTGCGAACCCGCAGATCGGCCAAGGCGCCGCCGCGGAGTCGCGCGACGACATCAAGGAGGCGCTCAAGGGCGCGGACATGGTGTTCGTCACGGCCGGCGAAGGCGGCGGCACCGGCACGGGCGCCGCGCCCGTGATCGCCGAGATCGCCAAGAACGAGATCGGCGCGCTCACCGTCGGTGTCGTCACGCGCCCGTTCGCCTTCGAGGGCTCCCAGCGGGCCCGCCAGGCGCAGGAGGGCATCGACCGCCTGCGCGAGATGGTGGACACGTTGATCGTGATCCCGAACGAGAAGCTGCTCGCGATGGTCGAGCGGCGCACGAGCATCCTCGATGCGTTCCGGGAGGCCGACAACGTCCTGCGTCAGGGCGTCCAGGGCATCACGGACCTGATCACGATCCCGGGCCTGATCAACCTCGACTTCGCCGACGTGCGGGCGATCATGGAGAACGCGGGCTCGGCGCTCATGGGCATCGGCACCGCCCAGGGCGAGAACCGCGCCAGCGAGGCGGCCAAGGCGGCCATCAGCTCCCCGCTGCTGGAGGAGTCCGTCGAGGGCGCCACCGGCATCCTGCTCAACATCACCGGCGGTCGCGACCTCGGCCTGTTCGAGGTCAACGAGGCCGCGGAGCTGATCCACTCCGCCGCCGACGCGAACTCGAACATCATCTTCGGTGCGGTGATCGACGAGAACATGACCGACGACATCCGCGTCACGGTCATCGCCACGGGCTTCGACCACGGCGGCCTGCGGGCCGCGCGGGAGGAGCGCACCCGCGGTCCGCGTGACCGCAACCCGCGCATCGACGAGCGCCAGCGCGACTCGCTCGTGATCCGCGACGACGATCTCGACATCCCGCCGTTCCTTCGCTGACCTCCCGGTCATCGGCTGATCGGCCGATGACGCGGGGGAACGCTCACCGTAGTCCAGTCCTGTTGGCGCTCCGCTGGCCTGATCATCGCGCCCCTCGCTGGGTGCAGTTCGGGGCCCGCGCGCGCTAGGGTCCGGGGCCGCATGGCCATCGGGTCCGATTCCACACTGCTGAAAACCGCGCTCTACGACCGCCACGTCGCCGCGGGCGCCAAGCTCGTGCCGTTCGCGGGCTGGGAGATGCCCGTCCAGTACACGGGCATCAAGGAAGAGCACCTCGCCGTCCGCACGCAGGCCGGCGTCTTCGACGTCTCGCACATGGGCGAGATCGAGACCACGGGCCCGCAGGCCCAGGACTTCCTGCAGCGCATCCTCTCCAACGACGTCTCCAAGATCGCCGACAGCGGCGCGCAGTACAGCGTGCTGTGCAAGGAGGACGGGGGCGTCCTGGACGACCTCTTCACCTACAAGCTCGGTGAGGACCACTACCTGACGGTCACGAACGCGGCCAACCACGAGAAGGACCTGGCGTGGTTCCGCAAGCAGGCGCAGTCCTTCGACGTCAGCCTCAAGGACGCCCTGCACGACTACGCGATGCTCGCGGTCCAGGGGCCCGAGGCGCGCGGGATCGTCGCGAACCTCACCGAGGGCGAGCTGCCCAAGCGCTTCCGCACCGCCCGCCTCACCGTGGCCGGCGTCGAGAACGTCCTCGTGTGCGGCACGGGCTACACCGGCGAGGACGGCGTGGAGCTGCTGATCGACCCGATCGGCTCCGTCAAGGTCTGGGACGCGCTGCTGGACGCGGGCGTCGTCCCGATCGGCCTCGGCGCGCGCGACACGCTGCGCCTGGAGGTCTGTTACCACCTGTACGGCAACGACCTGATGGAGACGCGCGGTCCCATCGAGGCCGGCCTGGGCTGGTGCGTGAAGGAGGACACGGGCTTCATCGGCGCGGAGGCGATCAAGGTCGCTCGGGCCAACGGCCCGTCCGAGGTGCTCGTCCCGTTCGTCACCGAGCAGGGCATCGCCCGCCAGGGCAACGCCGTGCTCGGCGGGGGAGAGGTCACCTCCGGCACGCTGAGCCCGTCCCTGAACCAGGGCATCGGCATGGCGTACGTCCCGGTGGACAAGTCCGAGCCGGGCACCAAGCTCGAAATCGACGTGCGGGGGCGGACCCGCGCCGCCGAAGTGCGTTCCAAGCCGCTTTATTCCAAGGAGACCTGACGGATGGCCGACGCCAGCTACCCCGACGACCTCAAGTACCACGCCGAGCACGACTGGGCCCGCATCGACGGGGACGTCGCCACGCTCGGGATCACGTGGTACGCGCAGGACCAGCTCGGCGAGGTCGTGTTCTTCGACCCGCCGGAGGTCGGCTCGTCGATCACCAAGGACAGCCCGTACGCCGAGGTGGAGTCCGTCAAGGCCGTCTCGGACGTCGTCGCGCCGCTGAGCGGCGAGATCGTCGAGGTCAACGAGGGCCTGAAGGACTCGCCGGAGCAGATCAACGAGGACTCCTACGGCGAGGGTTGGCTCGTCAAGATCAAGCTCTCGGACCCCTCCGAAAGCGACAGCTTGATGGACGCCGACAGCTACATCCAGAGCCTGTCCTAACCTGAACGGCTCCTTATGAGCCGTTACACGTCTGCGACTGAATCCGACCGGCAGGAGATGCTCGCCGCCATCGGCGTCGAGTCGATCGACGATCTTTTCGCGGACGTCCCGGAGGGCGTCCGCCTCGGTCGTCCACTCGACCTGGCGCCCGGCAAGCCCGAGCAGGAGGTCTTCGCCCGCCTCCGCGACCTGGCCGCGAAGAACGTCTCCGCCGAGGACGAGATCTCGTTCCTCGGCGCCGGGATGTACGACCACTACGTGCCCGCGCTGATCGACTCGATCATCATGCGGTCCGAGTTCCTGACGCCCTACACGCCCTACCAGCCCGAGATCTCCCAGGGCGGGCTGCAGGTGATGTTCGAGTACCAGACGGCGATCTCCGAGCTGACCGGCCTGCCGGTCAGCAACGCGTCCGTCTACGAGGGCCCGAGCGCCGTCGCCGCCGCCGGCTGGCTGGCCCACTCGCACACCAAGAAGACCAAGTTCCTGGTCAGCGAGGGCCTGCACCCGCATTCGCTGGACACGCTGGTCACGACGAGCGCCGGCTGGGGCACGACGATCGAGACGCTCCCGCTGGAGAACGGGCTGACGCAGCTCGGCGAGGTCGGCGACGACGTCGCCGCGATCTTCGTCGGCCAGCCGAACTTCTACGGCGCCGTCGAGGACATGGCCGCGCTGTCGGCCAAGAAGGGCGGCGCGCTGCTGGTCGTCCAGGCCGACCCGCTCACGCTCGGCGTGCTGCGCTCGCCCGGCGAGGACGACGTGGACATCTGCGTCGGCGAGGGGCAGTCGCTCGGTAACCGCCTGGACTACGGCGGGCCGTCCTTCGGCTTCTTCGCCGCCCAGCAAGCCCTCCTGCGCCGGATGCCGGGTCGCATCGCCGGTGAGACGACCGACGTCGACGGCCGTAGGGGCTTCGTGCTCACCCTGCAGACGCGCGAGCAGCACATCCGCCGTGAGAAGGCCACGAGCAACATCTGCACGGCGCAGGCTCTGAATGCGCTCGCCGGGATGATCTACCTGAGCTGGCTGGGCCGCGAGGGCCTGGTGGAGCTGGGTGAGCTGCTGGTGTCGCGGACGCACTACGCCCGCGAGACGCTGGCCGCGATCGACGGCGTCGAGCTCTGGCACGACCAGCCCGTCGTGCGCGAGTTCGCGCTCAAGCTCGACAAGGACGTGCTCGAGGTGCTCGAGTTCTGCGCCGAGCGGGGCGTGAACGCCGGCTTCCCGCTCGCCGACAACGGCCTCCTGGTGGCCATCACCGAGCAGCGCAGCAAGGCGGACATCGACCGTCTCGCCGAGGTGCTCGACGGAGGCTCTGGCATGACGATCACCGACAACCAGCTCCACGGCGACCCGGGCATCGAGGCCCACGAGCTGCATCCGCAGCGCAGCGCCGTGATCGAGACCGAGCAGCAGCGCGACCGCGCCAAGACGATCTACGAGAAGTCCAAGCCCGGCCGGCGCGCCTTCGTGGCGCCCGAGCTGGACGTGCCCAAGCACGAGCTGCCGGCGCAGTTCCGCCGCGCGGAGCCGCCGAAGCTGCCGGAGATCGCCGAGCCGGAGATCGTCCGCCACTACAACCGGCTGTCCAAGCGCAACTTCGACCTGGACTCCGGCTTCTACCCGCTCGGGTCGTGCACGATGAAGCACAACCCGAAGCTGCACGAGCGCGTGGCGGCGCTGCCGGGCAACGCCCGGCTGCATCCGCTGCAGAACCCCAAGCGCGCCCAGGGTGCGCTGGAGCTCATGCACTCGCTGCAGGAGTCGCTGGCCGAGGTGGCCGGCCTCCCGCACGTGTCGCTGCAGCCGTCCGCCGGTTCGCACGGTGAGCTCGCGGGCGTGCTGGTCACGCGGGCCTACCACGAGGACCGCGGCGATCACCGCACCAAGATCCTCACCCCGGACACCGCGCACGGCACCAACCCGGCGACGGTGACCATGGGCGGCTACGAGGTCGTCAAGGTCGGCACCGACGAGCACGGCGGCGTCGACGTCGAGGACCTGCGCGCCAAGGCCGACGACCAGGTCGCGTGCCTGATGCTCACCAACCCGAACACGCTCGGCGTGTTCGACCGCAACATCGAGGAGATCGCCAAGATCGTCCACGGTGTCGGTGCGACGCTGTACTACGACGGCGCGAACCTCAACGCGGTGATGGGCAAGACCCGTCCCGGCGACATGGGCTTCGACATCGTGCACTTCAACCTGCACAAGACGTTCACGCAGCCGCACGGCGGCGGCGGCCCGGGCGCCGGCCCGATCGCGGTCTCGGACCGGATCGAGCCGTACATCACCAAGCCGCAGGTGGTCAAGCTCGAGGACGGCACGTTCGACCTCGACTTCGACCGGCCGAAGTCGATCGGGCGCCTGCGCGGCTTCCAGGGCAACTACGGCGTGTTCGTGCGCTCGTACGCGTACATCCTGTCGCTGGGCGGTGACGGCCTGCAGGAGGCGAGCGAGACCGCGGTCCTGAACGCCAACTACCTGCTGGCCAAGCTGCGCGAGCTCGGGGTCACCGACCTGCTCCCGCCGGCCTACGACCGGCTCTGCATGCACGAGTTCGTGCTCAGCGGCGCGCCGATGAAGAAGGAGCTGGGCCTGCGCACGCTGGACCTGGCCAAGCGCCTGCTCGATCACAACTTCCACCCGCCGACGGTGTACTTCCCGCTGCTGGTGGACGAGGCGCTGCTGATCGAGCCGACCGAGACCGAGACCAAGGAGACGCTCGACGCGTTCGCCGAGGTCATGGCCGAGATCCTGCGCGAAGGCGCGGAGGATCCGGAGATCGCCCGCAACGCGCCGTACGGCACGCCGGTCCGCCGGCTCGACGAGGCCGGCGCGGCCAAGCGCCCGGTCATCCGTCAACCGCTGTAGACGAAACCGCGTCAACGTCTGTAGACGACAGCAACACCGATTGACGCCGGGGTCCTGAAACCATCCCACCGGTTTCCGGACCCCGTCGATCGGGGGATGTCCTCCCTGCGTCAACCAAACCTCGTAGGGGAGGACTATTTTGTCCAGGATTCGTCTCGCCGTCTCGGCGGCCATGGTTTCGTGCGGTCTGATGCTCGTCGGGGGCACAAGCGCCGCCAGCGCGCAGGATGTCTCGCGCCTCACGCAAGTCGTTCCGATGTCCGGAACCGTCACCAAGGGTGGCCAGAAGGGCAAGCAGTTCACCGGCACGTACACGATCCAGCGCTTCGTGAACTCGGGCGGCAAGCTTTATTCCGTCGGCACGCTGAAGGGCAAGGCCGGCAACAAGAAGGTGTCCAAGAAGAACGTGCGTGTTCCGGCCGCGGTCGCGAACAGCGGCGCCGCGAGCGGCGCCCGTGCCAGCCAGGTCCCGCCGCTGCCGCTGCCGCCGCTGCCTGCTGGTAACGCCTGCTCGATCCTCTCGCTCGACCTCGGGCCGATCAACCTCAACGTCCTCGGCCTGGTCATCCGCACGAACCAGATCCAGCTGCGCATCGACGCCGTCCAGGGCCCGGGCAACCTGCTCGGCAACCTCCTGTGCGGCATCACCGGGCTGCTGAATCCGGCCACGGGCGGCACGCGGGGTGGCGAACACGCCGCTCGGCCAGCTCACCCAGATCCTGAACGCGCTGCTCGCCCTGAGTCCGCGTACCGCATAACCGGGTATGGGGAGGCGCAATGCGTCTCCCCATCGCTGCGGTTGCGATCGCCGTGCTCGCGCTCCCCGCTTCGGCGGGCGCGAGCACGGTCGCCCTCGAAGGCACCGAACTGGTGTTCCGCGACGACCCGGGGGTAGGGACCCGCGTCGTCGTGATGCCGACCACGACGGGCGGCCTCGATCTCGCCGTGATCGCGCGCCGCGACTTCAGCGCGCCCGCCGGCCCGCTGCGGGTACGGCTGCGCACCACGGCCGATGGGCGGCGCTGGCTGAGCCGCAACCCGAAGCTCCCGTGTGGGTGTTCATCCGGACTCGAACCGGGTCCGATCGCGCCGAGGTGATCTTCGAGTCGAGGCTAGGCTAAGCCGCACAGTGGTCATCTTCTCCGGCATCCAGCCCACCGGGCGCAAGCACCTCGGCAACTACATCGGGGCGATCCTCAACTACGTCAAGGGTCAGGACAAGGCCGATCCGGCGATCTACTGCATCGTCGACCTGCACGGCACCACCGTCCAGTACGACCCCGCGGAGCTGCGTCAGCGCACGCGCGACACGGCGGCGCTGCTCGTGGCCGCCGGGCTCGATCCCGAGCGCTGCGTGCTCTTCCGCCAGGGCGACGTGCAGGAGCACTCGGAGCTGTGCTGGCTGCTGTCGAGCGTCACGTCCGTCGGGCAGCTCAACCGGATGCACCAGTTCCGCGACAAGGCGGGCGCCGCGCGTGAGCGCGCCTCAGCGGGCCTGCTGTTCTACCCGGTGCTGATGGCCGCCGACGTGCTCGCCTACCGGGCGAACGAGGTGCCGGTGGGGGAGGACCAGCGCGAGCACATCGAGCTCATGCGCGACGTGGCGGAGGCGTTCAACAAGCGCTTCGGCGAGACGCTCGTGGTGCCCGAGGGCAACATCCCGACGGTCGGCGCCCGCGTGCGCGACCTCAAGGAGCCCGAGCGGAAGATGTCGACCACGGGCGGCACGCCGGCCGGCACCGTCTACGTGGACGAGGAGCCCGAGTCGATCGTCAAGAAGTTCAAGAAGGCCGTCGCCGACAGCGGCTCGGAGATCGTCGTGCGCGACGACAAGCCCGGCATCTCGAACATGATCGAGATCCTGGCCGTGGTCCGCGACGTCACCCCGGCCGACATCGAGCGCGAGTTCGAAGGCTCCGGCTACGGCGCGTTCAAGACCGCCGTGGGCGAGGAAGTCGCCGCCTGGCTGTCGCCCGTGCGCGAGAAGTACCTGGAGATCCGCGAGGACAACGCCGCCATCGAGAGCTTCCTCGAGATCGGGGCGGAGAAGGCCCGCGCGCTCGCCGCACCCGTCGTGGCCGACGTGCGCGAGGCCATGGGCGTCGGCCCCGTCCGCACCCCCGCCTAGTCTTCGCAGCGTGCGAGTCACGCATCTCGAGCTGGATCTGGACGTCTTCGCGGGCCCCTTCGACCTGCTCCTTTCGCTGATCCTGCGCGAGGAGCTGGACCTGCTCGAGGTGGACCTGGCGGAGATCGTCGTCTCCTACCTGGACCACCTCGAGTCGACGGAGCAGCTGGACCTGGAGTCCGCGACCGAGTTCCTCGTGCTGATCGCGGCGCTGCTGGAACTCAAGTCGCGGCTGATGCTGCCGGGCGACGAGGTCGAGGAGCTCGACGAGCTGGCGCCGGCCGAGGCCGCCGAGGAGCTCATCGAGCGGATGCTGCAGTACGCGCGCTTCCGGGCCGCGGGCGCGCACCTGCGGCAGCTGCACGAGCACGAGCGCGGGTTCCTGTACCGCAGCGCGCCGGCGAAGCTCGGCCCGGCCGAGGTCACCGCGGGCGCCTACGAGCCGGCCGTGCTCGGCGCGGCGCTGGGCTCGCTGCTGCGGATGCCGAAGCCGATCGACCTCTCGCACATCGCGACGCCGCGCGTGACGGTCGCCGAGCGGCTCTCCCACCTGCGCGGGCTGCTCAAGCGGGCGAGCTCGTTCTCGTTCGAGGAGGCCGTCAAGGACGCTGATCGCGCCACCGTGTGCGTCACGGTCTTCGCGCTGCTCGAGCTCTACAAGCGCGGCGAAGCGTCGTGGGAGCAGGACGAGCCGTTCGGCGAGATCACCGTGCACGTCGCGGCGCCGCCGCCGCGAGCGAGGCCGCCGCATGAGCGCGCCGCTCACGCTCTCGGCGCGCCTCGAGGCGCTGCTCTTCCTCGCGCCCGACCCGGTCACGGTCGAGGAGCTCGCGGACGCGCTGCAGACCTCCGAGGAGGCGGTCACCAGCGCGGCGCTCACGCTCGACGGCGCGCTCGCCGACCGCGGCCTGGTGCTCAAACGGCTCGGCGGCGGGCTCGCGCTCGCCAGCCACCCGGACGCCGAAGAGGCCGCGCGGCGTCTGCTCGCCCGTCCGCGCACGCCCGCGCTCACGCCCGCCCAGGCCGAGACGCTCGCGATCGTCGCCTACCTGCAGCCCGTGTCCCGTCCCGAGGTGGCCCGCATCCGCGGCGTGGCCAGCGAGTCCGCCACCACCGCGCTGGCCGACCGCGGGCTGATCGAGGAGGCGGGCCGCTCGCAGTTCGGCGCCGTGCTCTACCGCACCACGCCGCAGTTCCTCAAGCTCTTCGGCCTCGATTCCCCCGAGGCGCTGCCGGACATCGCGCAGTGGGACCCGAGCCCCGAGGAGGCTGCCGCGCTGCGCGACCGCCTCTTGCGCGCCGGCGAGTCTCGCAGCACCTGAAGTTCACGGCGGCTGCGGCGAACGCGCGCGCTCAGGCCGCGGACGGCTCACGGTTCCGCGACAACAGCAACGAAGCGCCGACGGAGGCGCCGAGCGTGATGACGATGACGCCGAGCGAGACACCCACCGGCAGGTGACCGACGACGTCCTCGATCAGCATCTTCACGCCGACGAAGATCAGCAGGGCGCCGAGCCCGTAGTGCAGGTACTCGAAGCGCTGCGCCATCCCGTCGAGCAGGAAGTACAACGCGCGCAGCCCGAGGAGCGCGAAGGCGTTCGCGGCGAAGATCAGGAACGTGTCGGTCGTGATCGACAGCACGGCGGGGATCGAGTCGATGGCGAAGATCACGTCCGCGAGCGCGACCGCGAGCAGCGCGGCCAGCAATGGCGTCGCCACCCGGTGGCCGTCTTCCTTCTCGAAGACCGCGCGGCCCTTGTACTCCTTGCCGACCGGCAGCACGCGCCGCAGCGTGCGCATCGCGCGGCCGTCGGCGAAGTCCTCGCCGGTGTCGTTGGAGCGGATGAGCTGCAGGCCGGTGAACACGAGCAGCGCGCCCATCACGTACAGCACCGGGTGGAACAGCTCGAGCAGCGTCACGCCCGCGAAGATGAACACCGTGCGGAGCATCAGCGCGACCGCGATGCCGAACGTGAGCACGTCCGCCTTGAGCGCCTGAGGGACCGCGAACGTGCCCAGCAGCACCGCGATCACGAAGACGTTGTCGAGCGACAGCGCCTTCTCCATCAGGAAACCGGCGAGATAGGAGCCGGCCTCGGCTGAGCCGATCAGCGCCAGCACCACGAGGGCGAACGCCACTCCGACCGCCATCCACCATACGCTCCAGCCCGCAGCGCGCCGCAGGGAGACCTCGTCCTCTCCACGGTGCGCGAAGAACAGGTCGAACGCGAGGAGAGCGACGATGGCCACGATCAGAGCGGCCCAGCCGGCCAATGATGCGGAAGCGAAGATCGCGGCGAGCCTACCCGCAGCGCAACTTCTCAACCGGTCGCGAGTTGCGTCCAGGGTGCGGAAACTCATGCTCGCGCTCGGCGCGACCGCTGCCTTCACGGGCGGCACGACATTCGTCTTGGCGCAGGCAAGTGCCCAGCAGGCACCGGTCTTCTCGGTCTACCCGGTCCCGGGCACGCTGACCGCGGGGGAACGGACCACGATCTCGTTCCGGGGCGGGACCGCCGACGCGATCGGCACGGTCACCGTGCGCGGCTCGCGCAGCGGCAGCCACCCCGGCAAGCTGGTCGCCCACCCCGATGGGCAGGGCGCCAGCTTCGTCCCGGACAAGCGGTTCGTGGCCAACGAGAAGGTCTCGGTCAGCACCGATCGCAACGTCGTCGGCGCCACCAGCGGCGACTTCGAGATCAACATCGGCGACGAGACCACGCGCAAGGCGCGCCCGGTCGAGTTCCCGAACGTCGGCCGCGGCACCGTCCAGAAGTACGCGACGCGTCCCGACCTGGAGCCGCCGTCGGTGACGGTGACGACGGCCAAGCCCGGCCGCGCGCCCGGCCTGGTGTTCCTCGCCCCGAAGGCGGGTCGCGGCCAGGACGGCCCGATGATCATCAACGACAAGGGCCAGACCGTCTGGTTCAAGTCCACGCCCGGCAAGATCCCGGCCGACTTCCGCGTCCAGCAACTCGGCGGCAAGCCGGTGCTCACGTGGTGGGAGGGCCAGCTGTTCGTGGGCGACGGTGACGGCGTCGGCCAGGTCTATGACCAGAACTACAACCGCGTCGCGACGGTCACGGCCGGCAACGGCTACTCGTTCGACCTGCACGAGTTCACGCTCACGCCGCAGAACACGGCGATCGTGCTCTCCTACGAGCGCTTCAAGCGCGACCTGCGCCCGTGGGGCGGCCCGCGTGACGCGCGCATCGTGGACAACATCGTCCAGGAGATCGACCTGCGCACCGGCGCCGTGCTGTTCGAGTGGCACTCGTTCGGCAACGTCTCGCCGAAGGAGTCCAACGTGCCGCCGCCCACCGGCAACGGCTTCGAGTGGGAGTACTTCCACGTCAACTCGGCCGAGATCACGCCGGACGGCAACTTCCTGATCTCCGCCCGCAACACGTCCGGGGTCTACAAGATCGACCGCCGCACGGGCAAGATCATCTGGAAGCTGGGCGGCAAGGACTCGACCTTCAAGCTCGGCAAGGGCGTGCGCTTCGACTGGCAGCACACCGCCCGCCAGCAGGCCGACGGCACGATCAACATCTACGACAACTCGGCCGCGCCGCCCACGCGCAAGAACTCGCGCGTGCTCAACGTCCGCCTGGACGAGCAGGCCAAGACGGCCACGCTCGTGAAGGCGTTCAAGCACCCGCTCGGGCTGCTCTCGGCCAGCCAGGGCAACGTCGAGACGCTGCCGAACGGCAACCTGTTCGTCGGTTGGGGCTCGCAGCGCTGGTTCACCGAGTTCGACGCGCGGGGCAACGTCGTGTTCGACGGCCGGATCGCCCGCGGCAACGACAACTACCGCGCGTTCCGCTACCCGTGGGTCGCAACCCCGTCCACGCCGCCCAAGGTCGTCGCGACCGCCGACAGCGGCAAGGTCACGGCCCGCGTGAGCTGGAACGGCGCCACCGAGGTCGCTCGCTGGGAGCTCTGGGCGGCCCGAATCCGAGCGCGCTGGCCCCGATCGGCTCCGCCAACTACGGCGGCTTCGAGACCGCGGTGACCGCGAACTCCGCGCCGGCCCTCGTGGCCCTGCGCGCCTACGACGCGGCCGGGAAGGTCCTGGCCACGTCGACGCCGGTGAAACCGGCTCTACGTTCCGGTACGGTCCAGCGGGTGGTCGAGCTTCAGACCATCCGCTGGTTCGGACCGCTGGCCGAGATTCCGGTCGCAGTGCTGACGCTGACGAGATCGGTGCGGTGACTGCCTGCGTGCGCGACGCGTGTGTCACGCAGACGTGTCGTAGGCGCTCGCCGCCCGGCCACGGCCGCCGACTACGCGGCGAGCTGCGGCGCGCCGTGCAGGCGCTCAAGCTCGCCGCGCTGGTCCCCCGCACGGCGGCGCCCCGCTTCGCGCGCGTCGCCGCCCACCTGCGCACGCTCACGCTCGGCCCCGCCGACGCCGCATTCAACGCGGATCTCGTCGTCGCGATCGGACGCACGCGCTCGCAGCGCATCGACGCAGTGCTCGCCATCCGCGGGCTCGGGCCGCTCAGGCCGGTCTGATCTCCGTCCCACGACGGAGGCGCAACCTCCGCCTCGCGACGGATGCGCGCGAGCCGGTCCCCGGCCACAATGCACGTGTGCGCCTTCGCTTGCGCCTCATCGACGTGGCGCTCGCCGTCGCCGGGCTCGCGCTCGCGGTCCCGATGGCCACGCTGTCGGCCCACCCGGCTCTCACGTCCCGCTCGTCGTGGCGCAGTCGCTCGCGCTGCTGTGTGCGCGGCGCGCTCGGGCCGGACGTTCGCCGCGGTGCTGGCGCTCGGCGCGCCGCTGCTGCTCGTCGCGCCCTATCTGCTCTCGCTCGCCGGGCCGGCGGCACTGGCCCTGTGCGTGCTCGCGTGGCAGCGCGCTCCGCGTACGTCGCTGCGCGGCCTCGCGGCGTTACTGGTCCTCGCGCCGCTGAACCTCGTCGAGGGTGGCCCCGCGCAGGTGCTGCTCGCGGCGCTGGCCGCCGGGCTGGCCTGGACGGTCGGGGAGCTCGGACGCGTGCGCGGACTGCGCATGGTCGAGGCCCGCGAGCGGGTGCGCGACGACGAGCGCGCCGGATCGCGCGCGAGCTGCACGACGTGCTGGCGCACAGCCTGTCCGTGATCGTCGTGCAGTCGGCGGCCGCGGATGACGTCTTCGACCAGCGCCCTGAGGCCGCCCGGGCCGCGCTGAAGGCGATCGAGGGCGCCGGCCGCACGGCACTGGCCGACCTGCGCCGCGTGCTCGACGGGGTCCACGCGCTCGAGCCGCAGCCCTCGCTCGCGCGGCTCGACGGGCTCGCGGAGGCGGTTCGCGCGCCGGGCTGGCCGTCGACCTCGACATCGACAGCACGCCCGCCGACCTGCCGCCGGTCGTCGACGTCTCCGGCTATCGGATCGTGCAGGAGGCGCTGACCAACGCGCTGCGGCACGCGGAGGCCCAGCACGTACGGGTCGCCGTCCGCTATAGCGACGCGGATGTCGCGATCACGGTCACCGACGACGGCGCCGGAGCGCAGAGCGGCGCCGGGCGCGGGATCCTCGGCATGCGCGAGCGCGCCGCGCTGCTCGGCGGCACGCTCGAGGCCGCGCCCGCGGCCGATGGTGGCTTCCGCGTCGCCGCACAGCTCCCGCGCCGATGATCCGGGTCCTGATCGCCGACGATCAGGCGCTCGTCCGCGGCGGGCTGCGGATGATCGTCGACGCGCGCGACGATCTCGAAGTCGTGGGGGAGGCCGCGGACGGGGAGGAGGCCGTCCGGCTCGCGCATGCACTCGCCCCCGACGTGATCCTGATGGACATCCGGATGCCGGGCACGGACGGCGTCGCCGCGACGGCGCGCCTGCGCGAGCACCCGGCGCGCGTGATCGCCCTGACCACGTTCGACGTCGACGAGCACGTACTGAGGCGCGCTGCGGGCGGGCGCGAGCGGCTTCCTGCTCAAGGACATCCGGCCGCCGGAGCTGGTCGAGGCCATCCGCGTCGTCGCGCGCGGCGACGCGCTGCTCGCCCCCTCGGTCACGCGCCGCCTGCTCGACCGCTTCGTGGCCGCGGAACCCGGCCCGCGCCCGGCCGTGCTCGACGAGCTGACGAGCCGCGAGCTCGAGGTGCTCACGCTCGTCGCGCGTGGGCACTCGAACCTCGAGATCGCCGAGCAGCTCGTGGTGAGCGAGGCGACGGTGAAGACCCACGTCTCCGCGATCCTGCGCAAGCTCGACCTGCGCGACCGGATCCAGGCCGTCGTCTTCGCCTACGACGTCGGCCTCGTGCGCCCGCGCTCCGTCTGAGGTCGGACGCGAAGATCGTCCGACGGCCGGATGTGTGCCCGTCGCGGCGCGCCTAGCTTGCGCCGGGCCATGATCGAAGTCGAAGAACTGACCAAGCGCTACGGGCGCCGGACGGTGGTGGACGAGCTCTCGTTCACCGTGCGCCCCGGCCGCGTCACCGGGTTCCTGGGGCCCAACGGCGCGGGCAAGACGCAGACCATCAAGATGATCCTGGGTCTCGTGCACCCGACGGGCGGGCGCGTCCGCGTGGACGGGATCGCCGGCGCCGTGCTCGACGGCGGCGCGTTCCACCGCGGCCGCACGGCCCGCGCGGCGCTGCGCATCTATGCCCGCCTCGCCGGCGCGCCGCCGAGCAGCGCCGACGAGCTGCTCGAGCGCGTGGGCCTCACGGACGCCGCGACCCGTCGGGTCGGCACCTTCTCGCTCGGCATGCGTCAGCGGCTGGCGCTCGCCCAGGGCCTGATCGCCGACCCGGCGGTCCTGATCGCGGACGAGCCCGCGAACGGCCTCGATCCCGCCGGCATCGTGTGGCTGCGTGAGCTGCTGCGCGGCCTCGCCGCCGAGGGCCGCACCGTGCTCGTGTCCAGCCACCTGTTGGCGGAGGCGGAGCGGCTGGTCGACGAGTCGATCGTGATCGTCGATGGCCGGACGGTCGGCGTGCTCGACGCCTCGGCCGATCTGGAAGCCCGCTACCTCGCGCTGACGGCATGATCCGGGCGGAGCTGGCCCGGCTGCTGACCGTCCGCGGCACGTACGGCGCCGCCCTCGCGGCGATCGGGCTCGGGGTGCTGCTCGCCGTCTCCGCGCTCGCCCCGGAGAACGACATCCGCGAGCTGAGCGCGTTCGCCGCCTACCCGGCCGCGATCGCGGGTCTCGCCTGCGCTCACCTGCTGGGAGAGGAGTTCGTGAGCGGCGCACTCTCCCCGACGTTCGTGGTGCGGCCGGGGCGGACGGCGGTCTTGGCGACGAAAGCGCTCGCCGCCGCGCTCTACGGGCTCGTCGTCGGCGCGCTCGTGGCCGCGGCGATGCTGATCACGGCCGCCCTCTGGCTCGCGCACTTCGACGTGGCCTTCGAGCACGACGTGCTCGGCTTCGTCGTGGCCGGTGCGCTCGTCACGGCGGCCTTCACCGTCGCGGGCACCGGCGCCGCCGCACTGACGCGCCGTCCTGGGGTCGCGACCGCGGTGCTCGCCGCGATCTACCTCGTCGCGTCCGGCCTGCTCGGCCGCAGCGACTCGCTCGGGTTCTGGAACGAGCATGGGATCGGCGCGGTGGCCTTCACGCTGCTCGAGGACGGTCCGGCGCCGGAGACGGTGGCGCTGAACGCGGCCTACGCGCTCGCCCTGCTCAGCGCGGGAGTGCTGGCTGCGCGCCGGGCTGATCTTTAGCCGCAAGCTGCCCGCAGGCCGCGTCGATGTCGCGGCCTCGGGTCAGCCGGACCGTCGCGCTCAGGCCGTGCTCTTCGAGCGCGGCCCTGAACGTCTCGATCGCGTTGCGCGAGGACCCGTCGTAGATCGAGTCCGTCGGGTTGTACGGGATCAGGTTGAGCTTGTAGATCTTCGGGTCGAGGATCTGCGCGAGTTTGACGGCGTGCGCGTAGCTGTCGTTGACGCCCGCGAGCATCACGTACTCGATGAAGACCATGCGGCGCTTGCGCTCGTAGAACGCCTCGCACGCGGCCAGCACCTCCTGCAGGTCGTACCGCTCGTTGACCGGCATGATCTGCGAGCGCAAGTCGTTCTCGGGCGCGTGCAGCGAGAGCGCGAGCCGGATCGGCATGTCGCTCTCGGTCAGGCGCTTGATGCCCGGGACCCAACCCACCGTGGAGATGCCCGTGCGACGGTGGGTGATGCCCACGTCCGGGAGCCGGCGGCACGTCTCGAGCACGTTGTCGAGGTTCATCATCGGCTCGCCCATGCCCATGAACACGAGGTGGTTGACGGGCTCGATGCGGCGGAAGTGCAGCACCTGGTCGAGGATCTCGGACGCGGTGAGGTTGCGGCCGAACTTCATCGTGCCGGTGGCGCAGAACGTGCACGTGAGCGGGCAGCCGGACTGCGAGCTCACGCAGATCGAGCGGCGCCCGTCGCGGTAGCGCATGAGCACGGCCTCGACGGCGCGACCGTCGTGGGTGTGGAACAGCGCCTTGACCGTGCCGTCGGACGAGTGCGCCTCACGCACCAGCTCGAGCGTGCTGAACGGCACCTCTGCGGTGAGCTGCGCGCGCAGGGCGGCCGGGAGATCCGTCATCTCGTCGTACGACTGCGGCGCCCTGGGACGCCCAGCGCCAGACCTGCCGCGCGCGGAACGCGGGCTGACCGGCAAGTGTGGTATCGAGGAGTTTCAGGTCCACGCCATCTATGGTGGCAGCCGCACCCATGCGCCTCGCCAAGTACCTCGCACACGCCGGCGTCGCCTCGCGCCGCGCCTCCGAACTGATCATCGCCGACGGTCGCGTGACCGTGAACGGCAGGATCGTCACCGACCCCGCCCGCGACGTCCACGACGAGCTGACCGTCAAGGTCGACGGCAAGCGTGTGAAGACCGCCAGCCAGACGCTCGTCGTCTACCTGGTCAACAAGCCCGCGGGCTACGTGTCCACCGCCAAGGACCCGCAGGACCGGCGGACCGTGACCTCGCTCGTGCCCTCCTCGCAGCGGCTGTATCCGGTCGGGCGCCTGGACTTCGACACCACGGGCCTGATCCTGCTGACCAACGACGGCGACCTGGCGCACCGGCTCACGCACCCGAAGTTCGAGGTGCCACGTACCTACCGCGCCCGCGTCGCCAACGCGCCGGTCCACGAGCCCGCGCTGCGCTCCCTGCGCGAAGGCGTCCTGCTCGAGGACGGCATGACCGCGCCCGCGAAGGTCCGCAACCTCTCCTCGGGCCACCTCGAGCTGACGATCCACGAGGGCCGCAAGCGGCAGGTCAAGCGG
The DNA here is from genome assembly GCA_963724195.1 of uncultured Solirubrobacteraceae bacterium. Lineage (GTDB taxonomy): Bacteria > Actinomycetota > Thermoleophilia > Solirubrobacterales > Solirubrobacteraceae > Solirubrobacter. Next base: position 118,885 of record CAVRTQ010000016.1, read on the forward strand.
ATGCTCGAAGCGGTCGGGCACCGCGTCTACACGCTCGAGCGCGTCGCCTTCGGGTCGCTGCGGCTCGGTTCGCTGCAACCGGGCGAGTTCCGCAAGCTGGGGCAGCCTGAGGTCGAGCGTCTGCGCGAGCTTGGTTGAATGCCGGAAATGCGGGTCGTCGCGCTCCGAGGCGCCAACGAGGTCACCGAGAACACCGCCGAGGCGATCCTCTCGGCGACCGACAAGCTGATGCGCGAGATCCTCTCGCGCAACCGGCTCGCCGCGGACGACCTGGTGAGCTGCATCTTCACGCTCACGCCGGACCTCGACGCCCAGTTCCCCGCCGCCGCCGCCCGCGCGATGGGGCTCTCGAGCGTGCCGCTGCTGTGCGCGCGGGAGATCCCGGTCCCGGGCGCGCTGCCGAACATCATCCGGGTGCTGATCCACGCGTACATGGACCGCCCCGCCGAGCACGTCTACCTCGGCGAGGCGGCCAAGCTGCGCCTCGATCTCGCCGGCGCTCAATAGCCGAGCTTCCTGTAGCGCCGGATCGACAGCGGCACGAAGATCGCCAGCAGCACCGCCGCCCAACCGAGTGAGGCGAGCACGGGGTGGTTGAGCGGCCACACGTCGGGCGGGTTGCCGGTGGGGGAGCCGAAGAGCTCGCGCATGGCCTGGGCCAGCGCCGTGAGCGGGTTCCACTCCGCGATCTGCCGCAGCCCGTCGGGCAGCCCGCCGACCGGGACGAAGATCCCGCTCAGGAACATCATCGGGAAGATGATGCTCAGGGCGATGCCGTCGGCGCCGTCGGGGTCGCGCACCATCAGCCCGATCCACACGCCCGCCCAGGTCACGGCGAACGCCATGAGGATCAGCAGCGCGAACGCGCCGAGCGTCTCGAAGATCGATGCCGTGCGGCGCCCAGCCGACGATCACCCCGCACACCGCCACCACGACGAGCCCGGCGCACAGCTCGACGAGCTCGGCGATCGTCCGCCCGGCGACCACCGACCCGCGCGTGATCGGGAGCGCGCGCAGGCGGTCCATCAGGCCCGACCGGATATCGGACGCGACCCCGACCGAGATCCCCGGGAGCGTGCCGATCATCGACTGGGCGAAGATGCCCGACACCAGGTAGGCGTGGTAGTCGCCGCCGCCGGGCACGCTCGATCGCCGAGCCGAACACGTACGCGAACAGCAGCACGAACACGATCGGCATCAGCAGTCCGCCGAACAGCTTCTCGGGGATGCGCGGGATGTGGCGCAGGCTGCGGCCGGCCAGCAGCCGGACTTCGTGGATCGCGGCGAGTCATGTCGCCAGCGCGAAGAACGCGTCGTCGAGGGTGGGCTGGGCCAGCGACGCCTCTTCGACGTCCAGGTCCTCGAGCTCGGCGAGGATCGTGCGCAGGTCGTCGGACCCGTTGGGCGCGGCGACGGACAGGCGCCGCGTGCGCGGGTCGATCTCCGGGCGCGAGCGAGGCGAGCCGCGCCGCGCGGCTTCTTCGACCGTCGTCGAGCGTGAGGTGCACGCGGCGGTCGCCGACGCGGCGCTTGAGCTCCGCCGGCGTGCCCTCGGCCACGGTGCGGCCGCCGTTGAGCACGACGATCCGGTCCGCGAGCCGGTCGGCCTCCTCGAGGTACTGGGTGGTGAGGATGAGCGCGGCGCCGTCGGTCACCAGATCGGCGATCGCGCCCCACATGTCGGCCCGGGCGGCGGGGTCCAGCCCGGTGGTGGGCTCGTCGAGGAACACGACCGGGCGGCGCACGATCAGGCACGCGGCGAGGTCCAGCCGCCGCCGCATCCCGCCGCTGTAGGTGAGCAGCAGGCGATCGGCGGCGTCGGTCAGGCCGAAGCGCTCGAGCAGCTCGCCCGTGCGCGTCACGGCCTCGCGCTTGCGACAGCCGTTGCAGCCGGCCGAGCAGCATCAGGTTCTCGCGGCCGGTGAGGCGCTCGTCGAGCGAGGCCTCCTGCCCGGCGACGGCGATCCGCGCGCGGACGGCGCCGGGCTCAAGCGCCACGTCGTGCCCGGCCACCACCGCCCGGCCGGACGTGGGGGCGAGCAGCGTCGTGAGGATGCGGACGGCGGTGGTCTTGCCCGCGCCGTTGTGGCCCAGCAGGCCGAGCACGGTGCCGGAAGCGACTTCGAGATCGAGGTCGGCGAGCGCATGCGTCTCTCCGAAGCGTCGACCGAGCCCTTCCGTTCGTACGGCGTACGAATTCATACGGCGTACGATAGGAGTACGCTGTACGAGTGTCAAGTCCCCCGCCGATCTGGGCTCGGCCGGAGCCGAAGGGCCGCGGCCGTCAGAACCCGCTGTCGCGGCGGGGCATCGTGGGCGTGGCGATCGCGATCGCGGACGACGAGGGCCTCGAGGCCGTCTCGATGCGGCGGCTGGCGCGGGAGCTGCACGCGGGGGCGATGTCGCTCTACCACTACTTCGAGAACCGCGACGAGCTGCTCGAGCTGATGATCGACACGGTGGCGGCCGAGATGGTCGTGCCGGAGCTGCCGGAGCAGTGGCGTCCGGCGGTCGAGGCCGTCGCCCATCACAGCCGCGACATGTTCCGCCGCCACACCTGGGTGCTGCCGATCTTCCAGGACGTGCCCGCGGTCACGCCGAACCTGCTGCGTCACATCGAGCAGTCCGCGCGGTCGGTCGTCGCCGCTGGCCGGCACCGAGCCGGCCCTGCTGTCCAGCCTCGTCAGCGCGGTCGACGACTTCACGATCGGTTTCACGCTGCGCGAGCTCAGCGGGGAGCAGCGCCGCGGCCGCCAATGGGACTCGCCCGAGCTGCGCGCCCTGCTGGAGAGCGGCGAGTTCCCGCTCGTGGCGGGGTTCATCGCGTCCGACTCGCCGATGCCACCGCCCGACTTCGCGCTCGGCCTGAAGTGGCTGCTGGACGGCTTTGCCGCTCAGCTAGATTGATCGCCCATGCCCATCGAGTTCGGCGAGAAAGTTCGGCGTATCCCGGTCTATCCCGCGGCCGAGGGCTACGGGTTCGAGGGGCCGGTCGCCAAGATGGCGTCCAACGAGTCGCCCTATCCGCCCATCCCCGCGGTGATCGAGGCGGCGACGAAAGCGCTCTCCGGGATCAACCGCTACCCGGACCCGACGAACGCGGGCCTGCGCAAGAAGCTGTCCGACGTGCACGGCGTGCCGGCGCAGCGGATCGCGATCGGCAACGGCTCGTGCGACATCCTGCTCGCCGCCGGTGACGCGCTCCTGGAGCCGGGCGCGGAGCTCGTCTACGCGTGGCCGTCCTTCAGCGTCTACCCGCACCTGGCGGCCGCTTCGGGTGCGCGGGCGATCGAGGTCCCGCTCGACGACGCGCACTTCCACCAGCTCGACAAGATGCTCGAGGAGATCACCGCGGCCACGCGGCTGGTGATCGTCTGCAACCCGAACAACCCGACCTCGACCGCGCTCCCGCTGGCCGAGATCGAGGCCTTCATCGACCAGGTCCCGCGCCACGTGGCCGTGATTCTCGACGAGGCCTACATCGAGTTCAGCGTCCTGCAGGACCCGGACGACTCGGTGCAGCTGCTCGAGAAGCACCCGAACCTCGTGCTGCTGCGGACGTTCAGCAAGGTCTACGGGCTCTGCGGGCTGCGGGTCGGCTACGCGCTGTGCGGGTCGGAGGCGTTCCGCACCGCGGTCGATCAGGTGCGCCAGCCGTTCTTCTGCAACGCGGCCGCCCAGGCCGCGGCGATCGAGGCGTTGAATCACCAGGACGAGGTCACGCGGCGGGTGGAGCGCAACCTCGCCGAGCGCCTGTCGCTCGAAGCAGGGCTGCGCGGGTTGGGCATCGCGCCCGCCGCCTCGCAGGCCAACTTCGTGTGGTTCGACCTGCCGGAGGAGGTCAGCGAGGCCGACGTGCTGCGCGGGCTGTCGATGACCGGCGTGCTCGTGCGCTCCGGGCAGGCCCTCGGCCGCGAGGGCGCCTTGCGCGTCACCGTGGGCACGGAGGCCGAGAACGAAAGATTTCTGGAAGCCCTGGCGCCGCTTCTGTAAGCTGCGCTCCGCTGATGACGTCGACGCCTGCCACATCTGTGCTCTCGCAGGCGTCCTCCTACGCGTATTACGGCTGGCGATTTAGTTAGGCGCTCGGCCGGCGACGCACCTGTCTCCGTCCGCACCTCGGACCCAAGGGTCGAGCGCCGGAGAAGCCCACTCGCCGTACCGTAATTGTCAGCTTTTTCTCCAGGAGTACGCAGATGATGATCGTCATGAAGCCGGGCGCCAGCGAAGCGGACATCGAGTCCGTCGTCGGTCGCATCGAGAGCTGCGGGGCGCGCGCCCACCTCTCGCGCGGTGAGGAAGTCACCGTGATCGGCGCGATCGGGGACCGTGAGCACGTCCAGCGCCTCGGCCTCGAGGGCCACGCCGCGGTGCAGCAGGTGGTGCCGATCCTGCGCCCCTACAAGCTCTCCTCGAACCAGTTCAAGCACGGCGAGCGCAGCGTCATCGAGATCGACGGCCGCAAGATCGGCGGCGAGCACTTCACGATGATCGCCGGGCCGTGCACGGTCGAGTCGCGCGACCAGGTGCTCTCCACCGCGGACACCGTGGCCGCCGCCGGAGCCTCGATGTTCCGCGGCGGCGCCTACAAGCCGCGTTCATCGCCGTACTCGTTCCAGGGTCTTGGTCAGGAGGGCTTGCGCCTGCTGGCGGAGGCAAAGGAGCGAACGGGGTTGCCGATCGTCACCGAGTTGATGGACGCGCGTGACGTGGAGCCGATCCTCGAAGTGGCGGACGTGATCCAGGTCGGCGCGCGCAACATGCAGAACTACCCGCTGCTGGCCGAGATCGGCCGCACGGGGCGGCCGGTGCTGATCAAGCGCGGCCTCTCGTCGACCCTCGAAGAGCTCCTGATGGCCGCCGAGTACGTCTTGAAGGAGGGCAACCCGAACGTGATGCTGTGCGAGCGCGGCATCCGCACGTTCGAGACCGCCTACCGCTTCACGCTCGACATCATGGCCATCCCGATGCTCAAGGAGCTCTCGCACCTGCCCGTGATCGTCGACCCGTCACACGCGCCGGGGCGCCGCGACATGGTGCTCCCGCTGTCGATGGCCGCCGCGGCCGCCGGGGCGGACGGCATCATCGTCGAGGTGCACCCGAACCCCGAAGAGGCCATCTGCGACGGCCCGCAGCAGATCTACGCCGAGGAGTTCGCGAGCTACCTCGAGCAGGTCGAGCGCGTCGCGGCCGTTGCCGGCAAGGTCCTGAGCGCGGCCGCGTGAAGGTTGCCGTCGTCGGTGTCGGGCTGATCGGCGGTTCGATCGGCTTAGCGGCTCGCCAGCGCCTCGGCGCGCACGTGTGCGGCTACGACCCGTCGGCGGGTGCTCTGGAAGCGGCGATCGCGCGCGGCGCGATCGTCGAGTCCTGCTCGACGCTGGAGGCCGCGGTCGCGGACGCCGACTTCGCGTTCGTGGCCGCGCCCGTGCACGTGCTCGCCGGCGTGGTCTCCGATGTGCTCGCGGCGGCCGGCGAGGACTGCGTCGTGTCCGACGTCGGCTCGGTCAAGCGTGCCGTGGCGGGCGCGGTCTCGAACTCGCGCTTCATCGGCGGGCATCCGCTGGCGGGTGCGGAGACGGCGGGCGTCGAGCACGCGCGGGCCGATCTGTTCTCGGACGCCACGTGGTACCTGACGCCGACGCCGAACACGGTCGGCACGGCCTACGAGCGGCTGCACCGCTTCATCACGCGGATCGGGGCGTGGCCGACGGCGATCGAGCCGGAGACGCACGACGTCGTCATGGCCTCGGTGTCGCACCTCCCGCACGTGCTGGCCAACGTGTTGGTGGCGCAGGCCGCGCGCGTGCTGGGGGAGGAGCGGCTGCCGGCCACCGGGCCCTCCTTCCGCGACGTGACGCGCGTGGCGGGCGCGAACTCCGCGGTGTGGGGTGGGATCTACGCCGCCAACGCCGACGCGCTCGTGGCCGCGATCGACGATCTGGTCGCGCGGCTCGGTGCGGTGCGCGAGCAGCTCGCTTCCGGCGACGCCGCGGCGATCACCGAGTGGAACGACGGCGCGCGCGACGATCGCCGGCGGCTGCTGGAGACCGGCCTGGCCGGCGGCGAGGTCCACGAACTGCGCGTGATCGTCCCGAACCGGCCCGGGATCGTGGCCGAGATCGCCCTGGCCCTGGGCCGCGCGACGATCGACATCGTCGACATGGGGCTGTACCCCTCGTCCGGCTCGCACGGCACCGTGGCGCTGTGGATCCGCGGCCGCGTCGTCGCCGAGCAGGCCGAACGTCTTGTCCGAGAACTTGGGTTGGAGGTAGTCCGCGCGTGACGAAGATTCGCCCTTCGGGCTCACTTCGTAGGGAGATCGCCCAGAGGGCGATCGTCCCGGTCATGGAGGTTTCGTCCTGATGCGTTTCGATCCGTCCGGTCCGTTGAAGGGCACGTTGCGCGCTCCCGGCGACAAGTCGATGTCGCACCGCGCGGCGCTGTTCGGCGCGATGTCCGCCGATCCCGTGCACGTCACGGGGTACCTGGAGGCGGCCGACACGCGGTCGACGCTGGCTGCGGTGCAGGCGTTGGGCGCGTTGGTCGAGGAAGGTGCTCCGGGGAGCGTTGACCATCCGTGGGCCGGGGTTGCGCGCTGCCCGCGACGCGCACATCGACGTCGGCAACGCCGGGACGTTGATGCGCCTGCTGCCCGGGTGGCTCGCGGGCCAGGACGGCGGCGCGTGGACCTTCGACGGCGACGAGTCCATCCGCCGCCGGCCCGTCGACCGGATCGCCCAGCCGCTGCGGCAGATGGGCGCGCGGATCGACGCGACCGACGACCGTCTCCCGCCCTTCACCGTGCACGGCACGCCGCTGCACGGGATCGAGTACGCGCTGCCGGTGGCTTCGGCCCAGATCAAGTCGTGCGTGCTGATGGCGGGCCTCTTGGCCTCCGGCACCACCACGGTGATCGAGCCCGAGCCCTCGCGCGATCACACCGAGCGGCTGCTCGCCCGCGCCGGTTGCCACATCACCCGCGACGGCGACCGCATCTCCCTCACCCAGCACGACGAGCTCGAGCTGGGCTCGATCCACGTCCCCGGCGACCCTTCGTCCGCGGCCTTCCACATCGCCGCGGCGGTGTTGGTGAAGGGCTCCCGGATCGTCATCACCGACATGAGCGCGAACTGGACCCGCGTCGGGTTCGTGCGCATCCTGGAGCGGATGGGCGGCGTCGTCGTCGGCGACCTCGAGACCCCGGACTCCTCACTGATCCGCCCCGACGAGCCGATCACCGAGCTCGACGTGCGCTCAGGCCCGCTGGTGGGCACGGTCGTCGAGCCCCACGAGGTCCCCTTGGCGATCGACGAGCTGCCGTTGGTGGCGTTGCTCGGCTGCTTCGCCGAGGGCGAGACCGTGGTCACGGGCGCGGCGGAGCTCCGCGTCAAGGAATCCGACCGCATCGCCACCGTCGTCGACGGCCTCCGCGGCCTCGGCGCCTCGATCGAAGCCACCGAGGACGGCTTCGTGGTCCAGGGCACCGGCGGCATCCGCGGCGGCACGATCGCCTCGCACGGTGACCACCGCCTGGCCATGCTCGGCGCGGTCGCGGGCCTGGCCTCCCGCGAGGGAGTCACGGTGGATGGCATGGACGCGGCCGCGGTCTCATATCCGGGCTTTCAGAGCGATCTTGGCTCACTTTTGTAACAGCCACGCGTAGATTCCGGGGAGCCCGAGCGGCCATGATCTCGGGGTGGTGGACAAAACTCTCGGAAAACGAGACTTACGTACGACCACCCGAGGTCGACGATTGCCGCTCGGCAGTACGGGCTCGTGACCGCGAACGCAGCTGCACGCGGCCGGGGTGGATAGCGCGGCGATCACGCGGCGCGTGCAACTCCGGGCGGCTGCATCGGAGTCGGGCGGGGTGTGTACGCGGTCGGGCACACGGCGCTCTCGCGCGAGGGCCGAATTTCTCGAGGAGGTACTGATCGCGGGCGAGGGGGCGGCGCTCAGCCATGAGGCCTGCGCTGAGCTCTACGAGGTCCGGCGCTGGCGCGCCTCCCTTATCGATGTCGTTGTCCCGAGCGAACGCCGCGTCCCACGACCAGGCGCGGATCCACCAGCACGCACGCTCCACCCCGACGACGTCACCGTGCACAAGGGGATCCCGTGCACCACGATCGCCCGCCTCGTCGTCGACCTCACCGATCACCTCACCTCCTGGGAGATCACCAACGTCATTCACGAGGCCGAGTGGCTCGACCTGTTCGACCTCGACGCAACGTATGCGGCCATCGAACGAGGCAATGGGAGACGCATCGCCGCGGCGCGCAAGGCGGTCGCGCTGCACCTCGACGGCTCCGCCGGCGCCCGGAGCAAGAACGAGCTCAAAGCCTTGATCGACCTCGAACGCCGGAAACTCCCCGAGCCCAAGTTCAACACCCACCTCAACGGCTACGAGGTCGACTTCCACTGGCCCGCGCTGAAGATTGGCCATCGAGCTCGACGGACCCGGCCACGACCGAGAACGGACGCAGCAAGAGGACGCGATCAAAGAACGCGCCTGGCGAGCCGCAGGCTACGAGCTCGTCCGCGTCAATAACCCCTACGCCGTCTCACGCCTCGTTGAGTTGCGCGCCGGCCGACCTCTCGCGACGCGTTCGCCGGTTTCAGGTCGGAACGCGAACCTTCCCGACTACAGCGACTTCATCCTCGTGAAAGTGAAGTAGTACCGTCCAATTCGGGAGGCTCGGGAGGCCTTCCGGGACATAAGGGGTGCTCAGTGGGAGTACGTGTGGCGGGAATCGCCGTAACGGCGATCACGTTGTGCTGCGCGCTGCCGTCGGGAGCGGCAGCGCAGCAGGACCCGGCGAAGCAGATCGAGGCGCTGCAGAAGATCAAGCGCTCGCTGTCGCCGGGCGAGCGCAAGCTCGACGGCAAGCTCGCGGTGAAGCTGCGCCAGAAGGCGCTCGGCGGGCGGACCGAGGTCGACATCGCGGTGGCCAAGCCCGATGACGACCTCGTGGCGCGGCTGCAGAACGTGGGCGCGACGGTGCGCCATGTGGCCAGCACGGGCGAGATCCGGGCGGCGGTGCCGGCGACCGCGTTGAGAACGGTCGCGACCTGGGGCGCGGTGGAGAGCATCGAGCCCGCGGCGCAGGCGATGACGGCCCGCTACGGCGGCCGGACGCTGAGCAAGGAGGAGCGCGGCGAGATCGTGACCGCGCTGCTGGCCACCACGTCGGAGGGCGTCCGCGCCCACGCCGCGGACACCGCGCGCGAGACCACGAAGGTCACCGGCGTCGGGACGAAGCTGTGCGCCCTGAGCGACGGCGTCGACTCGCTCGCCGCCTCGCAGGCGGCCGGGGAGCTGCCCGCGGTCGACGTGCTGCCGAACATGGCGGGCGACGGTGACGAGGGCACGGCGATGCTCGAGATCCTGCACGACATGGCGCCCGGCGCCGAGCTCGGCTTCGCGACGGCGTTCATCAGCGACGCGAGCTTCGCCGACAACATCCGCGCGCTGCGCGCCGACGGCTGCGACGTGATCGTCGACGACATCCTGTACTTCAACGAGTCGCCGTTCGAGGACGGGCCGATCGCCCAGGCGGTCAACGACGTCACCGCCGACGGCGCGCTGTACTTCAGCTCGGCCGGCAACGAGGGCAACACGCTCGACGGCACCTCCGGCAACTACGAGGGCGCGTTCCGCGGCTCCGGCCGGACCGTCGGCAAGTTCGCGGGGGAGGCGCACGACTTCGATCCCGGCACCGCGGTGCAGGTGTTCGAGCCGATCTCGCCCGACTCCGACAACGGCGTGCCCGTGACGCTGTTCTGGGCGAACCGGCTCGGCGCGGCCGCCGACGACTACGACCTGTACCTGTTCAACGGCGCCGGCCAGGTGGTCGACTTCGCCCAGGACACGCAGGACGGCGACGACGACCCGTACGAGATCCTGTTCACCCCGACCGCCGGCGGAAGCGGCCTGCGGCTCGCGGTCGTGCGCTTCACCGGCGAGCCGCGCTACTTCCAGCTCAGCGCGCTGCGCGGGCGCTTCGAGGCGGCGGGCGGCCTGCCGGCCTGGGTCACCCCGGGCGTGACGCGCGGGCATTCCGCGGCCCAGGAGGCGTTCAGCATCGCTGCCGCGCCCGCCGCGGCGCCGCTGCCGTACTCGCTCGAGCCGGGCGACCCGCCGAACCCGTCCGGGCCGTTCCCCGGCTCGTTCACCGCCGCCCAGTTGCCGGAGCGGTTCACCTCCGACGGCCCGCGGCGGGTGTTCTTCCCCGCCGAGCAGGTTCGCCAGAAGCCGGACTTCACTGCCGCCGACGGTGTCAACACGTCAGTGGCCGGCTTCAAGCCGTTCTTCGGGACGAGTGCGGCGGCGCCGCACGCGGCCGCGATCGCCGCACTGATCCTGTCCGGCAACCCGGGCACGACGGGCGCGGAGGTCGGGAAGCGTTCACCGCCACGGCGCTGGACCTCGTCCCCGCCGGGGTGGACGGGCGCACCGGCGCGGGCATCCTGCGCGCTGACAGCGTGCTGGGTTACACCGGCGGGACACCGCAGCCGCTGGTGAAGGCGCAGCCGCCGGACGTGCTCTCACCGACCGGTGACGGCGACGCGTTCCTCGAGCCGGGGGAGAGCGCGACGCTGCGGCTGCCGGTGAAGAACGTCGGCGACGGAACGGCCACCGGTGTGAGTGTGACGGTGACGACGGGTGACGCGCGCGCCGTGGTCACGCCGCGCAATCAGTCCTACGGTGAGATCGCACCGCAGATCACGCGCTCGCAGGACTTCACGATCCGGCTGGCAGCCGACTATCCGCTCGGCAAACGCGTGCCTTTGAACGTACGGGTGACGTTTGCCGGTGTGCTGTCGCCGACGCTGGAGACGTTCTCGCTGCCCACGGGCCAGCCGGGAACGACGGCGACGAAGTTCAGTTACACGGGTCCGGCCGTGCCCATTCCCGACAACAGCACCCTGGGTGCGACGGTGACGATTCCGGTCACCGGGATCGGGTACGCGTCCAAGCTGCGGTTCTCGGTGGACGGTGCCACGTGCACCACCACCGCCGGTTCGCCGACCGTCGGCATCGACCACACATTCGTGGGTGACCTGACCGGGACGTTGACCGCCCCGTCAGGGGCACAAGCGCGGGTGTTCCAGCGTTCGGGAGGCAGCGGGAACAACCTCTGTCAGGTGGTGTTCGACGACGCGTCGACGACGCCGTTCTCGACCGCGACCGCGGCGCGGGCGCCGTACACCGGCACGTGGAAGCCGTTCGAGCCGCTGAACGGGTTGCTCAACGCGTCCACGGACGGCGACTGGAAGCTGACGGTGACCGACGGGGCGGCGCTGGACACCGGCTCGGTGCGCGCGGTCTCGCTCGAGCTGACGGGGTTCGTCAGGTGAGCGCGTTCAACGCCGCGTCGACGTCGGCTTCGGTGTTGTAGAGGTGAAATGACGCGCGGAGACGGCCCGCGCGGGCGGCGGCCATGATCCCCGCTCGCGCGAGCTTCTCCGTGGCCTCCGGGACGGCTGAGGTGACGATCGCGGAGTTGCCCTCCGCCTCGCCGAGGCCGGCCCGGAAGCGGTTCGCGAGCGCGAGGTCGTGCGCGTGGATGGCCTCGACGCCGATCTCGTTGATCACGCGCAGCGCGGGCTCCGTTCCCACCCAGCTGAACCACGCCGGCGACGTGTCGAACCGGCGCGCGTTGGGCGCGAGCCGCAGCGGCGGGCCGAACTGGTCCGTCAGCGGGTTCGCCGCGGCGTACCAGCCGGCCTGGTCGGGGTTGAGCGTGTCCGCCAGGTCGGGCTTGAGCACCATGAACGCGGTGCCGCGCGGGCTCATCAGCCACTTGTAGGCGGCGCAGGCGACCGCGTCGAAGCGGGTGGCGTCGAGCGGGAGCCAGCCGATCGCGTGCGTGGCGTCGATGATCGTGCGGGCGCCGTGGTGGTGCGCCGCGGCGGCGATCGCGTCCAGGTCGGCGAGCTCTCCCGTCGAGGACTGCACCGCGGAGACCGCGACGACGTCGGTGCTCGCGTCGATCGCTTCCGCGAGTTTGTCGAGCGGGACGACGTCGAGCGTGACGCCGCGCCCGGCCTGCGCCAGGAACGGGAACAGCAGCGACGTGAACTCCGGCTCGGGCGCGAGGACCTTCGAGCCGTCGGGGAGCGCGGTCGCGACGTGCGAGATGAGGCCGGACACGTTCGCGCCGACGACGACGTGCTCGGGGTGCGAGCGCGTCAGCGTCGCGAACTCCGCCCGCGCCCGGTCGGTCACCGCGGTCCAGTGCTCCCAGCTCACGCGGCCGTGACGCCAATCCTCCTGCGCCTGCTGCAGCGCCTCCCACGCCGGGTCGGGCGGAAGCCCGAAACTCGCCGTGTTCAGGTACACGGTCTCCGGGTGCCAGAGCGGCCGGATCACGAGGCGCCGCTCAGCGGGCGCGGCGTCGGCGTCCAGTTGCGGCGCTCGGCGTGCGGCTTGAGCACGCCGTTCACGAACCGCCCCTTCGACGGCGCGAGCAGGAACTCCTGGTAGAGCATCGCGCTGCAGGGAAAGTCGTAGACCAGCTGGCCGTCGGTGAAGAGCAGCTCGATCACACCCCGCTCGGGGTCGAACCTGAAGGCCTCAACGGCCGCGGAGCCACAACGGCGCCAGTTCACGAGCCGGGACGATACGTCCGCGGGCGAGGAGTTGTCGAATGCTGATCGGTGGCGAAAGCCTCACGCGGCGCGGGTGCGGCGCGGCGGGTCGACCGCCGCGGCCAGCGCGGCCGCCAAAGGTGGGGCCTCGTCGGAGCGCAGCGTCGCGGTCGTCACGCGGATCGCCGGCCCGGCCTCGAGGCGGAACGGCGCGCCCGCCGCGACCGACACGCCGTGGGCGAGCAGCGCGCGGACGGCGGCGTCCTCGTCGGGCACGGGGACCCAGACGTTCAGCCCGCTGCGGCCGTGGGCGGCGAGCCCGTGCGCGGCCAGGGCGTCGACGAGCGCGGTGCGGCGCGCCGTGTAGACGTCCGCGGCCTGGTGGACGACCGCCGCGACGTCTTCGTCCGCCCACAGGCGGGCGGTGAGCCGTTGCAGGATGCCGCTGACCCAGCCGGGGCCGAGGGAGAGCCGGCCTTCGACGCGCGCGAGCGTGAGCGCGTCGCCGGCGAGGACGGCGCAGCGCAGGTCCGGGCCGAGCCACTTGGAGACCGAGCGCACGACCGCCCACCGGCCGCTCGCGCCCGCCGCCGAGTGGTACGGCACGCCGGCGACCGGGCCGAGATGGTCGTCCTCGACCACGAACACGTCAGCGAGCAGCGCGCGCAGCGTCGCGGCGCGGTCAGCGTCCAGCGCCGCGCCGGACGGGTTGTGCCCGCGCGGCGTGATGATCGCCCCGCGCGCGCCGGCGTGCAGCGCCGCGGCCAGCGCCTCGGGCCGCATCCCGTGGTCGTCGACCGCGACCGGCGCGAGCCGCAGCCCGAGCGCCCGCGCCAGATCGAGCACGCCCGGCCAGCCCGGGTCCTCGACGGCCAGCAGATCGCCGGGGGAGAGCTGCGCCGCGAGCACGCGCTCGATCCCGTCGAGCGCCCCGTTGACCACCACGACCCGCTCCGCCGGCACGCCGTCGGCGACGAACGCGCCGCGCGCGAGGGCGGCGAGCTCGGGGTCCACGGGTGGCTCCCCGTAGAGCCGCTGGGAGATGGGGCCGCGCGGCGAGCGGCGGGGCCGCGCGGCGGAGGCGAGCGGGCGTCGGGCGCGTCGACCGGGCGTGCATCGCCCTGCGCCAGCGCGGCGAGGGCCGGCGCGAGATCGGGGAGGAGGGCCGGGTCGGGGTTGCCCAGCGCGAGGTCGCGCGTGCCCGCGGGCACCGGCGCGGGCGCTCGCGAGGAGCTGAGGGGTGGGCGGTCGGCCACGCGGGTGCCCGAGCGGGGGCGGGAGACGACGACGCCGCGGCGGCGCAGCTCCGCCAGGGCGGACGCGACCGTCGTCGGCGACACGTCCAGCTCGCTCGCGAGCGCGCGCACCGACGGCAGCCGAGCGCCCGGCGCCAGCGTGCCCGCGGCGACCGCGCGCTCGACCGACGCCGCGATGGCTTCCGCTGACGCTCCAGATATGACAAACTGTGCCGACACAGAACTTCTAACTGTACTGTAACAGATGCTGAAGACACCCAGAACCAAGCTCACGCGGGTCCCGGACCGGGGCCACCACGACACCGAGACGCTCTACGCGATCCTCGACGAGGCGCTGATCGGCCACGTCGGCTTCGTCACCAAGAACGGGCATCCGGCGGTGATCCCGACGCTGATCGCGCGCGACGGCGACGAGCTGCTGATCCACGGCAGCAACGCCAGCCGGACCGTCCGGGCGCTGCGCGCCGGCACCGAGGCGTGCATCGAGGTCACGCACGTGGACGGCATCGTGCTCGCCCGCAGCGCGTTCCACCACTCGATGAACTACCGCTCCGCGATCCTCTACGGCACGCTGGAGCAGGCGCCGGACAAGGAACGCGCGCTCGAGCTGTTCACCGAGAAGCTCATCCCGGGCCGCTGGGAACACGTCCGCTGGCCCAACCCGCAGGAGCTCAAGGCCACCGAGGTGCTCAGCCTGCCCCTGAGCGAGGGCAGCGCGAAGGTCCGCTCCGGCCCGCCCGGCGACGACGAGCCCGACTACGAGCTGGACACCTGGGCCGGCGTGGTCCCGATCACCGCCGCCCGAGGCGAACCGATCCCGGATCCGCTGCTCAGAGCGGGCATCGCCACACCCGATCACGTAAGGGCGCTGACTGACCGGTAGCTAGCCTCTGTAAGTCATGGTCATCGCCATCGACGGTCCCGCAGGGGCAGGGAAGTCCACGGTCGCACGCGCAGTCGCGGAGCGGCTCGGCTTCACCTACCTCGATACGGGGGCGATGTATCGGTGCGTCGGCCTCGCCGCGCGCGACAGCGAGGAGCCCGCGGGCGTCGTCGCCTCGCGCGCGAACATCGCCTTCCACGAGCACGTCGTGCTGCTGGACGGCGAGGACGTGACCACGGCGATCCGCCAGCCGGGCGTCTCGGACCTGGCGAGCCAGGTCGCGGCTGACCCCGAGGTGCGCAAGGCGCTCGTCGCCAAGCAGCGGCAGATCGTGGCCGACGGGAACTGGGTCGCCGAAGGGCGGGACATCGGCACGGTCGTCGCGCCCGACGCCGCCGTCAAGGTCTTCCTGCACGCCGACCCCGAGGTGCGGGCCGAGCGCCGCGCGTCCCAGCTGAACCTGGACGTGCAAGACGTCCTGGCCAAGCAGCGCGTGCGCGACGAGCGCGACAACACCGAAGGCCGCTCCACCCTCGAAGCACCGCCTGGCTCCGACCAGGTCGACACCACCCACCTGACGCTCGACGAAGTCGTCGACGCGATCGCTGCACTCGCGGAGGCAAAGCGATGAAGATCGCCGTCGTCGGCTACCCCAATGTGGGCAAGTCATCCCTCGTCAACCGGCTCACCCAGAGCCGGGAGGCCGTCGTCCACGAGCGCCCCGGGGTCACGCGTGACCGCAAGGAGCTCTCGACGGACTGGAACAGCCGGACGTTCACGCTGATCGACACCGGCGGCGTGGACCTGCACGACGAGGACCCGCTCGCCGTCTCCATCCAGGACCAGGCGCGGGAAGCCCTGGCGGACGCCCAGGTCGCGCTGCTCGTGGTCGACGCCCGCGCCGGGATGCGCCCCGGCGACGCCGAGATCGCGGACATCCTGCGGCGCGGCAACATCCCGATCGTCGTCGCCGCGAACAAGATCGACGGCCCGCAGGACCTGCCGCTCGCGCAC
Organism: uncultured Solirubrobacteraceae bacterium; assembly: GCA_963724195.1. Lineage (GTDB taxonomy): Bacteria > Actinomycetota > Thermoleophilia > Solirubrobacterales > Solirubrobacteraceae > Solirubrobacter. Next base: position 134,629 of record CAVRTQ010000016.1, read on the forward strand.
GACTTCTACGGCCTCGGCCTCGGCGAGCCGCTCCCGGTCTCCGCCGCGCAGGGCCTCGGCACCGGCGACCTGCTCGACAAGCTCGTCGAGCTGCTGCCCGGACGAGGACGAGCTGCCCGAGGAGGACGAGGACACCGTCCGCCTGGCGATCATCGGCCGCCCGAACGTCGGCAAGTCCAGCCTCGTCAACGCCTTCCTCGGCCGCGAGCGCGTGATCGTCTCCGACATCGCCGGCACCACCCGCGACGCGATCGACACGCCGATCGAGGTCGACGGCCGCAAGGTCATCCTCGTCGACACCGCGGGCATGCGCCGCCAGGCCAAGGTCACCGAGTCGGTCGAGTACTACACGAACCTGCGCTCGCAGCGTGCCGCGGACCGCGCGGACGTCGCGCTCGTCGTCTGCGACGCCCAGGACGGCATCACCTCGCAGGACCTGCGGGTCGCCGAGCTCGCCATGAAGGCCGGCTGCGCGACCGCGCTCGTGCTCAACAAGTGGGACATCACGGGCGGCGACCAGGAAGCGCGCGGCCCGGGCGGCGGCGTCGGCGCGGACGAGCTCGAGGCCGAGCGCGCGCGGGTGAACCAGAAGCTGCGCCTGCGCCCGCGCGTGCTCACGGCGTCCGCGAAGACGGGCCGGAACATCAACCGCGTGATGACCGAGGTGCTCGCGATCGCCGACCGGTCCAAGCACCGGATCCCCACGCCGGAGCTCAACCGCTTCCTGGCCGACGTGCTCACCGTGCGCCAGCCGCCGGCCAAGCAGGGCCACCGGCTGAAGATGCTCTACATCACGCAGATCGGCGAGGCGCCGCCGCGGTTCGCGATCCAGATCAACTCGCGCCAGCGCGTCACGCGCGACTACGCCTACTTCATCGAGAACCGGCTGCGGGAGCGCTACGGCCTCGACGGCGTGCCCGTGATCATCGACTTCGTCGAGCGCAAGAACCGATCAAAAGCTGAACGATCGGCCTAACGGCAAACAACCCCAAACTCGCTAGCCTTTCACGTTCAATGAGCCATCAGAGCGACAACGAGTACCTGTTCACGTCCGAGAGCGTGACCGAAGGCCACCCCGACAAGGTCGCCGACCAGATCTCCGACGGCGTCCTGGATGCCGTCCTGGCTGCCGATCCGACGGGCCGCGTGGCCTGCGAGACGCTCGTGAACACCGGCCTCGTGGTCGTGTCCGGCGAGATCTCGACCTCCACCTACGTCGACATCCAGGAGATCGCGCGCGAGACCATTCGCCGCATCGGCTACGTCGACGCGGACCTCGGCTTCTCCGCCGACTCCTGCGCCGTGCTGAACGCGATCGACAAGCAGTCGCCGGACATCGCGCAGGGCGTCGACGAGGCGCTCGAGCGCCGCACGGACGACTCCGACAACGATGAACTGGACATCGCCGGCGCCGGCGACCAGGGCATGATGTTCGGCTACGCGTCGAACGAGACGCCGGAGCTCATGCCGCTCCCGATCTCGCTCGCGCACAAGCTGGCCTTCCGCCTGTCGGAGGTCCGCAAGGACGGCACGCTGGACTACCTGCGTCCCGACGGCAAGACCCAGGTCTCGGTCAAGTACGTGGACGGCAAGCCCGTCTCGGTCGAGAAGGTCCTGATCTCCACGCAGCACGCCGAGTCGGGCGACGCGCGAGCAGATCGAGAACGACCTGTGGGAGCACGTCGTGCTGCCGATCCTCCCCGAGGACAAGTACGACGCCGCCAAGCTGCGCAAGAACTTCCTCGTGAACCCGACCGGCCGCTTCGTCATCGGTGGTCCGGTGGGCGACGCGGGCCTCACGGGCCGCAAGATCATCGTCGACACCTACGGCGGCATGGCCCGCCACGGCGGCGGCGCGTTCTCGGGCAAGGACCCGTCGAAGGTGGACCGCTCGGCCGCCTACGCCACGCGCTACGTCGCGAAGAACCTGGTCGCCGCCGGCCTGGCCGACCGCGTCGAGGTCCAGGTCGCCTACGCCATCGGCGTCGCGCACCCCGTCTCGGTGATGGTGGAGACGTTCGGCACGGAGAAGATCGGCCGCGGCCGCATCGCCGCCCTGGTCGACGAGTTCTTCGACCTGCGTCCCGGCGCCTTCCGCGAGTACCTGCAGCTGCACCGTCCGATCTACCAGAAGACCGCTGCCTACGGCCACTTCGGCCGCGAGGACGACGACTTCACGTGGGAGAAGACGGACAAGGCCGACGCGCTGCGTGAGGCCGCCGGCCTTGCCGTGGCCGATTCGGTCGCCTGAGCGACGTCTCTCATCTAAGCCGCGCTTAAACGGGTAAGGGGCCTCCATGAGGGGGCCCCACTCGTGAATGACGTCAGGCTCGACACCAACTTCGTCGACTACCTGATCGTCGCGTCGTACTTCGTCGTCGTCCTCGGCGTCGGCTTCGCCGCGAAGCGCTACATCAAGAGCAGTCTCGACTACTTCCTGTCGGGACGCTCTCTGCCGGCCTGGATCACAGGCCTGGCGTTCATCTCCGCCAACCTCGGCGCCACCGAGGTGCTCGGCATGGCCGCCAACGGTGCCCAGTACGGCATCGCGACGGTCAACTACTACTGGATCGGCGCGATCCCGGCCATGGTGTTCCTCGGCCTGGTGATGATGCCGTTCTACTACGGCTCGAAGGTCCGCTCGGTGCCGGAGTACCTGCTGCTGCGCTTCAACAAGCAGTCGCACGTGTTCAACAGCGTCACGTTCGCGATCGCGACGGTCCTGATCGCCGGCGTGAACCTGTTCGCGCTCGCGCTCGTGCTCAAGCTGCTGCTCGGGTGGCCGATCATCGTCGGCATCATCGTCGCGGCGGTCATCGTCGCGGCCTACATCTCGCTCGGCGGCTTGTCGAGCGCGATCTACAACGAGGTGCTGCAGTTCTTCGTCATCCTCGCGGCGCTGATCCCGATCACGGTGATCGGTCTGCACGCCGTCGGCGGCTGGAACGGCCTCCGGGACAAGATCCGCGACTCCGACCTCGGTGAGGCCGGGCTGCACGCGCTGGAGGGCACCAACCCCGGCGACGTGACCAATCCGATCGGGGCGACGTGGATCGGCATCGTGTTCGGCCTCGGCTTCGTGCTCGCGTTCGGCTACTGGACGACGAACTTCGCCGAGGTGCAGCGTGCCCTCTCCGCGAAGGACCTGCGCTCCGCCCAGCGCACGCCGCTGATCGGCGCCATCCCGAAGCTCCTGTTGCCGTTCGTGATGATCATCCCCGGCCTGATCGCCATCGTGGTGATCGAGGGCCTCGGCTCCGGCGAGCCGAACATGGAGTACAACAACGCGATTCCGCTGTTGATGAACCAGTACTTGCCCAACGGCATGCTCGGCATTGCGATCACCGGCTTGATGGCGTCGTTCATGGCCGGTGTGGCGGCGAACGTGAGTGCGTTCAACACGGTGGTCACCACCGACCTCGTGGAGCCGTACATCAAGCCGAACATGCCAGATGAGTGGTACATCAACTTCGGCCGCATCGCGACCGTCGGCGGCATCGGGATCTCGATCTTCACCGCGTTGATCGCGTCCACGTACGACAACCTGATGAACTACCTGCAGGCGCTGTTCTCGATCTTCAACGCGCCGCTGTTCGCGACGTTCATCATCGGCATGTTCTGGAAGCGGATGACGCCGGCGGCCGGCCTGTGGGGCCTGATCGCGGGCACCATCACCGCCGGGGGCCTGTTCATCGGCTACAAGGCGGGCTGGATCAACTTCGGCTCCGACCTCGACCAGTCGATGTGGGGCGCGGGCTCCGCGTTCGTCGTCGACGCGATCGTCACCGTGATCGTGACCTACTTCACCAAGCCCAAGCCGATCGAGGAGCTGCACGGGTTGGTGTACGGCATGGCCGCGGAGGACGAGCATGCGGACACGTACTACTCCTGGTGGGAGTCACCGAAGCTGCTCGGGTTCGGCGTGCTCGCCGGCGCCGCCATTCTGACCCTCGCATTCTGGTAGGAGGTGAGACATGTCTGACACGGACAACAAGGCGGAACGCGCCGCGAACCTGTTCGATCTGCGTCGCATCATCGGCGGCGTGTTCACCGCCTGGGGCGTGCTGCTGATCATCCTCGGGCTCTTCGACTCACAGGCGGAGATCGACAAGGCCGCGGGTGTGCACATCAACCTGTTCGCCGGCATCGGGATGCTCGTCTTCGGGCTGCTGATGCTGCTGTGGGCGTTCACCCGCCCGCTCGGGCAGGAGCTGGCCGAGCGTCAGAGCAGGCGAGCGGGAGCGTGGGGAGCGACGGCGAGGGCACCCGCCGGCCGGGCGACTCCGGGGGGTAGCAGCGCGAGCACCGAACCGCCGAAGCCGCCGCCGACCATCCGGGCGCCGGCGGCTCCGGCGGCCTTCAGACGCTCCACGGTGGCTTCGACCTCGGGCACGGAGGCCTCGTAGTCGTCGCGCAGCGAGGCGTGCGACTCGTCGAGCAGGCGGGCGACGGTCTCCAGGTCGTGCGCGTCGAGCGCTCGCGCCGTGGCTTCCACGCGGGTGTTCTCGCTCACGACGTGCCGGACGCGCCGCTCCAGCACGCCGTCCAGCTCGCCCAGCCGTCGCGTCGCGCAGCGTCGACGATGCCGAGCCGCTGCGCGGCTGCGCGGCACTCGGCGCGGCGCTCGTTGTATCCGGAGGCGGCGATCGAGTGCGTCGCGCCGGAGTCCACGGTGACGAGCTGCCAGTCGCCGAGGTCCAGCGGGTGCGGAGCGACCTCCAGCGAGCGGAAGTCGATCCGCAGCACGTGCGCCTCGCGGGAGCACAGGGACGCCAACTGGTCGAGCAGGCCCGTCTCCGCGCCGACCCAGTCGTTCTCCACGCGCGAGCACAGCCGCGCGAGCGCGAGCAGATCGTCGGGGACGCGGCCGAGGAGCGCCAGGGCGAGGGCCGCTTCGAGCGCAGCGGACGACGAGAGGCCGCTGCCCTGCGGGACGTCGCCGGTGATCGTCAGGTGCGCGGGGGCGACGTCGAACCCCGCGCCGCGCAGCTCGGCGACCATCCCGCGCGGGAAGGCGCGCCAGCCGTCCGCGCGCTCGGGCGCGTCGAACTCGTCGCGCTCGCCCAGATCGAGCGCGTCGACGGTGAAGCGCCGCGCCGGCTCGGCCGTGACGGTGACGCCGCGCTCGATCGCGAACGGCATCGCGAGCCCGTCGTTGTAGTCCGTGTGCTCGCCGATCAGGTTCACGCGGCCGGGGCCGAACGCGACGATCCGCTCAGGCAAGGCGTTCTCGCATGACCCGGACGGCCTCCGGGCTCTCGTCGATCAGCAGGTAGCGGCGGTCCAGCTTGCGGGCCACCGCGCCGAGCGTGCCGGAGCCCGCGAACGGGTCCAGGCACAGGTCCCCAGGGCGGGTGCTGGCCTGCACGAAGCGGCGCAGCAGACCCTCCGGCTTCTGGGTCGGATAGCCCGTCTTCTCGCGTCCCGGTGGGGGAGACGATCGTGTGCCACATCACGCTCACCGGCAGCTTGCCCCGCTTGACCTTCTCCGGCGTGACGAGGCCCGGAGCCATGTAGGGCTCACGGTCCACGCCCTCGCTGTCGAAGTAGTACTGACGCGGGTCCTTGACGTACACGAGGATCGTGTCGTGCTTCTGCGGCCAGCGGCCCTTGGCCTTCGCCCCGTAGTCGTAGGCCCAGATCAGCTCGTTGAGGAAGCACTCGCGGCCGAACAGCTCGTCAAGCAAGAGCTTGACGTAATGAGCCTCGCGGTAGTCGAGGTGCAGGTACAGCGTGCCGGTCGGGTGCAGGACGCGCCGGATCTCCTCCAGGCGCGGTCCGAGGAACCCCAGGTAGTCTTCGAAGTGATCTTTGTACGAGGATTCCGCGAGCAGCTTCGTCGTGTAGCGGCGCCCGCCGAAGCCGGTCCGGTCGCCCTCGTCGGACGGGGTGGTGACGAGCGAGCGGCGCGTCTGCGTCTTGCCGGTGTTGAACGGCGGATCGGCGTACACCAACTGCGCCGCCTCGTCCGGAACGTCCCGCAGGTGGGCGAGATTGTCGCCCTCGAGGATCAGCGACGGCCGCCCATCAGCACCGCGGCGGCGCCCATCGCGACGTAGAGCACGCCCGAGACCTTGTTCAGGCCGCTGAAGCGCTTGGCCGGGATCGCGGCGACCGCGGCGTACAGGCAGTCCATCGCGAGGCCGAGGGCGCCGAGAATCGCGCCGAAGACCAGCACCTGCGTCGCGACCGGCCCGCGCTCGGGGTCGACGAACTGCGGCAGGAACGCGAGGAAGAACAGCGCGACCTTCGGGTTCAGCAGCTGCACGACGATCGCCTGCCGGTACGTGCGGCCGGTCTGGACGCCGAACGCGACCGGGGTCTCGCGCGTCCGCCACGCCTTGATGCCGAGGTAGACCAGGTAGGCCGCGCCGGCGTAGCGCAGCACGTCGAACGCGAGTGCCGAAGAGGCGATCACGGCCGCCACGCCCACCGCGGCCGCGGCGACGTAGATCACCGTGCCGGTCAACAGCCCGAGCGCCGCCGCGACGCCGTTCCGACGGCCCCCGGCCAGGCTCTGGGCCACGATGAACAGCATGTTCGGGCCGGGAATCAGGATCAGCACGAACGCCGCGGCAGCGAACAGGGCGAGCGTGGACGGGGCGGGCACGTCCCGAGCCTACCGTCACAGGAGGTCGGCAATGAGCGCGGCGGCGCGGGCCGCTCCGCCGGTCTCGACCTCCAGGTAGTCGACGTCGCGCCCGATCTCCGCCGCGATCGCGTCGGCGATGGCCTCCGGCCCGTCGGTCTCGAAGTCCATGAACCGGCCCGCGCCGTACCGCTCGAGCCGGTGGCGGACGTGGAAGTTCTGCTCGAAGTGGTGACGCAGCGGGAAGGCGAGGAACGGGCGCTGGTTGGCGGTCAGCTCCATCGCGGTCGTCAGCCCGCCCTGCACCACGGCCAGATCGCAGGCCGCGAGGTGCTGGTAGAGGTCGTGGACGTAGGCGCGGACCTCCAGGCCCGGGTGCTGCGGGAGCGAAGCGGGGTCGATCCGCGGGCCGGCCACGACGATCATCCGCAGGTTCGGGACCCGCGCGCGGGCCAACGGGTACGCGGCGATCACGCGCCGCAGCAGCGCCGCACCGACGCCTGACCCGCCCACCGTCACGACGCACACTGCCTCATTCGGCCGGTAGCCGAGCCGCGCGCGCAGCCGCTCGCGGTCCTCCACCGGCGCGAAGCCCGTCACGTAGCCCGGGAAGTCGAAGTGGCGCTCGGTCCAGTCGCGGATGGCCGGGAGATCGGAGCCGAACGCGTCGGGCACGACGTCGTCCGGGTCGCCGACGAACAGCGACCGGTCCCGCAGCCCGGGGTGGCGATCAATATGCGACAGCATCTCGGCGTTGTAGTCGGTGGTGAGGTGGGCCTCGCCGTTCATCGGCAGCCAGCCGACGAAGTCCGTCAGCCACACGTACGGCGCGCGCTTGAGCTGCGGGTTCTCGTGCAGGAAGTAGTCGAGCTCCCACGCCTCGTCGCCGATCCAGAGGTCGTAGTCCTCGGCCTCGACGACGTCGTCGAAGACCATGAAGTTCGCGACCAGGATCTCGTCCATCCGGCGCCAGGCCTGGAAGCAGTGCAGGTCGTGCTCGGCCGACTCGGACTCCATGTGCGCGGACTCGTTGGCCAGGTACCGGCTGGCGGGGTGGATGCGCTCGCCCTCGGCCTCGAGCACGCGGGTGACCGGGTCCTGGGCGAGCCAGTCGATGTCGAGGTCCGGGTGCAGCCGGCGCAGCTCCTGGGCGATCGCGACGTCGCGCCGCGCGTGGCCGAGGCCGATCGGGGAGGAGACGAACAGCGCGCGGCGGCGCCGGGAGCGACGACGCTCCGGCCGTGTGCCGCCCGCGAACTCGTACAGGAGCCGGTTGACCTCGACCGGCTTGCGCGCCTGCGGGCCGTGGCCGGAGCCGGGCATCGTCACCAGGCGGCCGCCGGTGGCCTCCGCCAGCGCCGCGCCCTGGGCGTGCGGGCGGATCAGGTCCTGGTCGCCGTGGATCACCAGCACCGGGCACTGCACGCGGGCCACCGTGTCCTCGAAGGACTCGAGCCGGCACAGCGAGAGCGCCGACATCGTGTCCGCGAGCGTCTCCGGGTCGGTCTCCAGCGCCCAGCGCACGCAGTCCTCGATCTGCTTGGTCGAGTGCGGGTCGTTGAACATCTGGGCGAAGAAGAACTCCAGGAAGCCGCGGTAGTCCTCGCGCCAGTAGTGGCGGTTGTACATCGCCCAGGGGTCTGAGGCGCCGCGCAGGTCCTCCTCGAAGCGGTCGCAGATGGCCCGCTCCGGGTGCGCTCGGCGCGAGCGGCACGGCGGGCCCGATGTAGGCCACGCCGCGCACGCGCTCAGGGTGGTCGGCCGCGAGCAGCGTCGCCCACAGCGCGCCGCACGACAGGCCGGCGAGGAAGGCGGCGTCGGTCCGCGTGGCGTCCAGGACGGCGAGCGCGTCGGCCGCGAACTCCGCCTCGGTGTAGGCGGGGACGCCTTTCGGGCGATCCGACTTGCCGTTCCCGCGCCCGTCGAAGGTGATCACCCGGAAATGCCGCGCGAGGTAGGCGATCTGGGCCTTCCACAGGCGCGAATGGATGATCGACCACGTCGGGAGCAGCAGGATCGTGTCCTTGGCGTCCCCGTAGACCTCGTAGAAGAGCCGCACGCCGTCCCGCGTCACGTACCCCTCGTGGTCGGGGTACCGCGCTCGGCTCACGGGCGCACCTCGAGCACGAGGTTGAACGGCGTCTCGGCGACGCGGGTCATCCGCGTGAAGCCGGCGGCGGTGACCACGTCGCGCAGGCGCGCCTCTCCCGCCTGGGCGCCGAGCGCGAGGCCGACCTCCTGCGAGAGCGACGCGGGCGTGCAGACGAGCGTGGAGACGGCGTAGTAGACGCGGCCGACCGGGTTCAGGTTCTCCTCCACCGTGTCCCCGGCGAACGGCTCCACGAGCAGCCAGGTGCCGTCGTCGGCGAGGGCCTGGCGGATGTGGCGCGCGGCGCTCACCGGGTCGCCCATGTCGTGCAGGCAGTCGAAGGTGGTGACGAGGTCGTAGCCCGTGCCCGGGAAGTCCTGCGCCGAGGCGACCTCGAACCAGGCGCGCTGGTCGGCCTTCTGCGTGGCGGCGGCGATCGACTCGCCGTGGTAGTCGAAGCCGCGGAAGTCGGAGGCGGGATAGGCGTCGGCCATGATCAGCGTGGAGGCGCCGTGGCCGCAGCCGACGTCGGCGACGCGGGCGCCGAGCGCGCAGCTTGTCCTCGACGCCGTCCAGCGCGGGAATCCAGGACTGCGTCAGGTTGTGCTGGTAGCCGGGGCGGAAGAAGCGCTCGCAGCCCTCGAACAGGTCGTGGCTGTGCTGGTGCCAGCCGACGCCCGCGCCGCTCTTGAAGGCCTCGGCGATCTTCGGCTCGTCCCGGACGGCGGCGGTCATGAGCTGGAACGCGCCGGGCAGGAACGCGGGGCTGTCCTCGTCGGCGAGCGCGAGGGCGTGCTCGGCGGGGAGCGTGTAGCGGCCGTCCGCATAGGTGACGTAGCCGCCCGCGGCCTGGGCGTTGAGCCACTCGCGCACGTAGCGCTCGTTGGTCTGCGTGCGGTCCGCGAGCTCGCGCGGGGTGAGCGCGCCCGCGCCGGCCATCGCCTTGTAGAGGCCGAGCCGGTCGCCGATCACCACGAGCGCGGCGTTCAGCGTCGCGCCGAGCTCCCCGACCGCGTTCATCACGAACGCGTTGACCTTGGCCTCGTCGATCGTCTGTGTGGACATGGGGCGACGCTAAGTCGGGCGCGTCGGGCGCTCGCATCGGGAGGGGGTCCTGAAGTGCGTCGCGTGAGGGCGGCGCGGGAGTCGATCGCGAGCTTGCGGTAGACGCTCTGCAGGTGGTGGTCGACGGTCTTGGGGGAGAGGAACAGCTTTCCGGCGGTCTCGCGGATCGTGTGGCCCTCGGCGACGACGAGCGCGACCTGGAGCTCGCGCGGGGTGAGCGCGTCGAGCGTGAGCGGGTCGCGGCGGCGAGCGGTCTCGCCGCTGGCCTGCAGCTCGCGGCGGGCGCGCTCGGCCCAGGGGGCGGCGCCGAGCGCGTCGAACGTGGCGATGGCTGCGCGGAGCGGTTCGCGCGCCCGGGCGCGCTGGCGTGCGCGACGCAGCGCTTCCCCTTGGGCGAGCAGGGTGCGGGCGGTCTCGAAGCGGTCGGGCGTGCGGGCGTGCAGGTCCAGGGCGCGCTCGAAGTCGCCCTGCGCGCGGGCGAGGCGCGCCAGCGACCACGGCTGGCCCTTGGCGACGGCGGCGTGTCGAAGGCCTCGAGCGGCGTGTCCGGGTCGATCGAAGCGAGATCGGGCACGGGGGAGACGTCGGGGTCCGCGATGCCCGCGCTCGGCGAGGAGCTGCTGCTTCGCGCGCAGGTGCTGGATCGCGGGGTCCAGGTTCCCGCGGCCCAGCTCCAGCTCGGCCAGCGCGTCGAGCGCCCACAGCTCGAAGAAGGCGAGCCCGAGCTCTTGCGCGAGCTGGAGCGCCTCGGCCGCGTGGGGGGTCTCGCGGCCCTGACGGGCTTCCACGCACGCGAGGCCCGCCAGGCCGGCGCACAGGCTCGTGGCCTGCCCGGTCTCCCGCGCGAGCCGGATCGCCTCCTCATAGAGCGCGACCGCCACGTGCGGCCGGTCGGACGTGGCCGCGTCGCGCCCGGCGAGCCAGAGCGGGAACGGCAGCGCGCCGACGGCGCCCTGCTGGCGGGCGGTGTCGATCGCCCGCTGGATCAGCACTCGGCCGCGCTGTGCCTCTCTGAGCCAGAGCGCGCCGATCGCGGCCGAGGCGAGCAGGGTCGGGTCGGTGGCGAGGTCCGGCTCGGCGTCGAGGATGGCGGTCGCCTCGCGCAGCGGCGGCGCCCCGTCCTCGCCCGAGTAGATGAGGGCCATGCCGAGCGCGAGCGTCGCCCGCACCCGGGCCCGCGGCGAGGTGGCCGGGGTGAGATTGGCCTGCGCCCGGCGGGCGGCGTCGAGCATCCGGGCCGGGTCCGCCGCGAACCCGGCACGCGTCGGTCGCCTCGGCGAGCATCTCGACGGCCTGCTCGGGCGCGGCGTGGCGCGCGGCTTCGACGAGGATGTCGTGCGCCGCCCGTACGTTCCCGCCGCGCAGCGCCGCGTGCCCGCGCAGGTGGTCGATCTCGACGCGCAGCTGGGGGTCCTCGCACAACGCGCGGGCGTCGGCGAGGCGCTCGTCCGCGCGCTCGGCGTGCCCGGCGAGCCACGCGGCCTCGGCCGCTTGGAAGAGCCGCCGCGCCCGGGCGGGCGGGTCCGCCGTGAGCCGTGCCGCACGCTCGAGCGAGCTCGCCGCCGCTGTGTACGCCCCGCGCTCACGCGCCCGCAGCCCCGCACCTTCGAGCTCGTCGGCCACCTCCGCGTCGGGCCCGAGCGTCGCCGCCGCCCGGTGCCACGCCCGCCGATCGGCATCCGGCTCGACCTGGGCGAGCGCCGCGTGCGCGGCCCGCCGCTCGTCCGGCGCCGCGCACCGATACGCCGCCGCCCGCGCGAGGGGATGACAGAACACGAGCCGGTCGAGCGCGAGCGCGACGAGCCCCGCCTGCCTCCGCGGCGAGGGGCGCGAGCACGCGGTGCGTCGCTGCCCGGCCGTGCCACTGGCGCGTCCAGCGCGGCGGCGCCGCGATCACGCCGAGGTTCCCCTCCTCGTCGGCGGCGGCCAGGGCCAGGAGGCGCTGGGTGGGTCCGGGCAACGCGCGGACGCGGGCGGCGAAGACGGCTTCCACGGTCGTGCGCACCGGCACGGCGCCCTCCAGCGGCAACGCTGCCGCCGACCCCGCCAGCTCGACGAGCGCGAGCGGGTTCCCGAGGGTGGCCTCGAAGGCACGGTCGGCGGCGCCCGGGGGCAGCGCGCGGCCCGCGTGGCGTTCGAGCAACGCGGCGGCGGTCGCGCGGTCCAGGCCGGGCAGCGAGAGCTCGGGCAGGCCGAACGGGCCGGCGCGGCTTGCGACCACGATCGCCAGCGCGTCGGCGAGCAGCCGGCGGGCGGCGAACAGGATCGCGGCGAGCGAGGACTCGTCGATCCACTGGGCGTCGTCGATGACCACCAGCACGGGACTGTGCTCCGCGCACGCGGTGAGCAGCGTCAACGTGGCGGCGCCGATCAGGAAGCGGTCGCCGCCCGCGCCCGCCGCGAGCCCCAACGCCGCCCGCAGCGCGTCGGCCTGCGGCGGCGGGAGCTCGTCGATCCGCCCCAGCACGGGCCGCAGCAAGGTCAGGAGCCCCGCGAACGGGATCTCGGACTCGGACTCCACGCCCGCGGCCCGCAGGACGGTCATGCCGGAGGCCTGCGCCACGGCGTACTCGAGCAGGGCGGTCTTGCCGATCCCCGCCTCGCCGGTGATCACGAGCGCCTCGCTGGTGCCGAGGCGGGCACTCGCGAGGAGCCGGTCGATGCGGGCCAGCTCCGCGCCGCGGCCGATCACCATGCCGCGATCCTACGGTCCGCCGCCCCTGCCACGCTAGACATCCGAATGTTCGCCCGGGTCGAGCCCCTCACCACCACCCGCCGCCTGTCCGGGCCGTTCGACTACAAGGCGGACGGCCTGGCGCTGGTCAAGGGCTCGATCGTGCGGATCCCGTTCGGCCACCAGCAGCTGGACGGCGTCGTGGTCGACACGACCGAGGCGACGGACGTCCCCGAGGAGAAGCTGCAGGCGCCGACTTCCGTCCGCGACGACACGGTGCCCGAGGACCTGGTCGACCTGGCGAACTGGATCGCCGAGGAGTACTGCTCCACGCCCGCGCGCGCCCTCGCCATCGTCACCCCGCCGCCCGGCAAGGCCAAGACCCACTTCTACGCCGAGCCCACGGGCGAGCCGGGCAAGCTCACCGACAAGCAGCGCGAGCTGCTCCAACGCCTCCCGGGCCCGGCCGGCAAGGACCTGCAGGCGCTGCGCCGGCTCGAGGCGCGCGGCCTGGTGAAGATCAGCGAACGCTCCGAGCGCCGCACGCCGCGCACGAACGCCGTCGAGGACCGCGTCCACGACCTCACGCAACCCCAGATCGACGCGCTGGCGGCGATCGACGCGGGCGGCAGCCACCTCCTGCACGGCGTCACCGGCTCGGGCAAGACCGAGGTCTACCTCCGCGCGGCGGAGGCGTGCCTGCAGCGCGGGGAGGGCGTGATCGTGCTCGTGCCGGAGATCGCGCTCACCCCGCAGACCGTCGCGCGCTTCCAGGCGCGCTTCGGGGACACGGTCGCGCTGCTGCACTCCGCGCTCTCCGAGGGAGAGCGCTACGACGAGTGGCGCCGCCTCAGGACCAACGAGGCCCGGATCGCCGTCGGCCCGCGCAGCGCCGTCTTCGCGCCGGTCGAGAACCTCGGCCTGATCGTCCTCGACGAGGAGCACGACGCCTCCTACAAGCAGGACGGCGACCCGCGCTACGACGCCCGCCACGTCGCCGCCTACCGCGCCTACCAGTCGGGTGCGCGGCTCGTCGCCGGCTCGGCCACGCCGCGCCCGGAGACGGTCCACGCCATGCACCGCCTGCGGCTCCCCGTCACGCGTGGAGACCCAAGAAGCCGCTCGTCTTCCAGGACGATCCCGCGCCGCCCGGCGTGCACGTCGGGGCCGTCGCCACACCGCGCACCACGCTGACGACCCCGCGCGCCGACGGCCTCCCGCCCGTCCGCATCCTGGACATGCGTGAGTCCCAGCACTCGCTGCACCCCGAGACGCGCCGCGCGATCCTCGGCACGCGCAAGTCGATCGTCCTGCTCAACCGCCGCGGCTGGTCGAACTTCCTCAGCTGCAAGACGTGCGGGAAGGCGTGGGAGTGCCCGCGCTGCGACGTCGCGCTGGTCCTGCACCGCGCGCAGCACGAGATCGCCTGCCACCACTGCGGCCACAAGGAACGCGTCCCGAAGCGCTGCGACGCGTGCGGCTCCCTCGCCGTCGCCCGCCACGGCGCCGGCACCGAACGGGTCGAACACGAGCTGCGCGGCATCCTCGACGTCCCGATCTTCCGCCTGGACGCCGACACCACGCAGACCAAGGACGCCGTCCCCGAGCTGCTCGCGCGCTTCCACCAGGCGCCGACCGGCCTCCTGCTCGGCACCCAGATGGTGGCCAAGGGCCACGACTTCCCGGACGTGACGCTCGGCGTGGTGCTCGACGCCGACAGCACCCTGCGCTTCCCGGACTTCCGCGCGGAGGAGCGCACGTTCGCGCTGATCGCCCAGCTCGCGGGCCGCGCCGGACGCGGGCCCAAGGGCGGCCGCGTGCTCGTGCAGACACGCTCCCCCGACGCCCCCGCGATCGTCGCCGCCGCCAACCACGACAGCGACGGCTTCCTGCGCGAGGAGCTCGCGCGCCGCAAAGCGCACGAGTATCCGCCGTTCGCGGACCTGATCCGCGTCATCACGAGCGCCACCGACCCCGGGCTCGCCCGCGCCGCCGCGGCCGCCATCGCCGAGCAGATCAAGGTGCCGGAGACGCAGCTGCTCGGCCCGGCGCCGCTGTTCCGCCTGCGCGACCGTGAACGCTTCCAGCTCGTGCTCAAGACCCACGAGCGCAGTGCCGCGATCCACGCCACGGGCCGCGCCGTGGAGGACGCCGCGCGGACCAAGGCGTTCAAAGAGGTCAACTTCTCAGTCGATGTGGACCCGGTCTAAGATCGAACGGTGACGGATGAAGCACACGGCGAAGTCGTAGAGCCGGGCGAGGGGCTCGATCCCGAGACCCGCGCACGCCGCGAAGCCGCGCTCAAGCACGTCCGCAAGTACGGCGACCCGGTGCTGCGCTCACGCGCGCTGGAGATCAACCACTTCGACGCCGCGCTGCGCCAGGAGGTCCTCCGGATGGGCCGCCTGATGCACGACTCCTACGGGATCGGGCTCGCCGCCACCCAGGTCGGCAAGATGCACCGCCTGCTCGTCTACCGGACCGAGCTCGAGGGCACCGTCGCCGCGCTCGTGAACCCCGTGCTGGAGTGGGCGAGCAAGGAGAAGGAGACCTCCGAGGAAGGCTGCCTGAGCCTGCCCGGCGTGGGCGTGGACGTCGAACGGCCCGTGCACGTCCGTGTCTCCGCGCTCGACGAGTACGGCAAGCCGCTCCTCGTCGAGGCCTCCGGCCTGGAAGCGCGCGTGATCCAGCACGAGATGGATCATCTGGACGGCGTGCTCATCGTCGACCGCACCTCACGTGACCAGCGCAAGCAGGCCATGCGCACCCTCCGCGAGCAGCTCGAAGCAACGCAGCCTAGCCGACTTGAGAAACGTCTACCTCGGCACCTCCGAGTTCGCGGCGGTCGTGCTGCAGGCGCTCGCCGATTCCGCGCACCGTCCGCAGCTCGTCGTCACGCGTCCCGACGCCAAGCGCGGCCGCGGCCAGAAGCTCGCGCCGCCGCCCGTCGCGGTGCTGGCGGCCGAGCTCGGCATCCCGTTCATCCAGCCGGAGAACCTGCACTCGGAGGAGACGCTGCAGGCGATCGCGGACGCCGAGCCCGAGGTGCTCACCACCTGCGCGTACGGGGTCCTGATCAAGGAGCCGCTGCTCAGCGACTACGAGATGATCAACGTGCACCCGTCGCTGCTGCCGCGCTGGCGCGGGGCGGCGCCGATCGAGCGCTCGATCATGGCCGGCGACGCCGAGACCGGCGTGGCGATCATGCACGTGACCGCGGGCTGGGACTCCGGCGCGGTCTACGCGCTCGGCCGCGAACCGATCCACGCCGACGACGACTACGGCACCCTCGCCCCCCGGCTGGAGAAGCTCGGCGCCCGCCTGCTCGTCCAGGTGCTGGACACACGCCCGACGCCGGTCGAGCAGGACGAGTCCAAGGTCACCTACGCGAACAAGATCGGTCCGCGCGAGCGTGCCCTGGACCCGACGCAGACGCCGGAGCAGGTCCAGCGCACGATCCGCGCGCTGCGCCCGCACATCGGCTCCCGGCTCCCGCTGCCCGACGGCACGTTCCTCGGCGTGATCGACGCGCGCGTCGACGGCCCCACCCGCGCCCCCGCCGGTGGCCTGGTGCGCACGGACGGGCTGCGGCTGCTGCTGGACTGCCACGGCGGCGCGCTCGAGCTCACGCAGGTCAAGCCGCCCGGCGGCAAGGTCATGTCGGCCGAGGACTGGCTGCGTGGCCAGCGCGACGAGAAGCTGACCAACTTCCGCTTCGACCCCGCGCTGCCCGACCGCTCGCTGGAGGAGATCCTCGACACCGCCCAGCGCGAGTGGCGCGATCCGCAGGACGAGTGGCAGCCGCACGTGTGCGCACTCGCCGCGCGCGGGAACGCGGAGACGCTGGCGACCATGACCGAGCTCGCGACGTCCGAGGACTCCGAGCTGCGTGAGCTCGCCGCCTACGTGCTCGGCCAGCTCGGCACGACCACCGCCGCGCTGCCCGCCGAGCAGGAGGCCGCGCTGCGAGCGATGGCCGAGCGCGAGGACAACCCGCACGTGCTCTCGGCGATCATCTGCGCCTTCGGCCATCTCGGCGCGCCCGCCGGCCAGGACTGGCTGCTCGCCCAGCGCGCCCACCCGGACACGTACGTCCGCGAGGCCGTCGCCTTCGCGCTCGGCGGCCGCCCCGGCGAGGAGACGCTGCAGGCGCTGGTCGAGCTCTCGGCGGACGCGGACGCCAAGGTGCGCGACTGGGCGACGTTCGCGCTCGGCACGCTCGCCGAGACCGACTCCCCGGCCCTGCGCGACGCGCTTGCGGCCCGCCTCGACGACCCGGACGAGGACACGCGCATGGAGGCCGTCCACGGCCTCGCGCTCCGCGGCGACGAGCGCGCCCAGGCCCCCGCCCGCGACCTGCTCGAGGGCCGCGACACGACCGACGACGGCGTCTGGCGCCGCCACCTGCTGGCCGAGACGGCCGAGAAGCTCGAAACCTAAAGCGGGACTGTCCCGCTTTAGATTCGCCGCCCGTTAACGACGTCGGGCGCCCCGTGGGGCGCCCGAGCGGCGAAGTGCGTGTGCGGTGCTTACCAGGCCGGCGTGGCGGCGGGGTCAGCGGCCGGCGTGGCGACCGCGGGCTCGACCGGAGCCGGAGCCGGAGCCTCGACCGGGGCCGGAGCGGGCGTCTCGACCGGGGCCGGGGCGGGCGTCTCGACCGGGGCCGGGGCGGGCGTCTCGACCGGGGCCGGGGCGGGCGTCTCGACCGGGACCTCGGCGACCGCGGCCGGCGCCGGAGCGGCGGGCGGAGCCTCGACCTCGGGGGCCTGCTCGGGAGCCGGAGCCGGGGCGGGAGCCTCGGGCGTGGCCTCCGGGGCGACCGGGCGGCGCTTCGGGCGTCCCGGCGGGCGGAGCGTCGGGCGTCGGTTCGCTCGGGGCCGGCTGCTCGACCGTCGGGTCCTCGACCGGCGGCGCGGGCGTGTCGTCCTCGACCGGGGTCTCCTCGACCGGCGGCGTGACCGGCGTCGGCTCGTCGTCGACCGTCGGGTCCTCGACCGGCGCGGGCGGGACGGGCAGGCCGTCCGGGTAGCCGTCGCCGTTGCGGTCGTCCATGCCGTCGGGCAGGCCGTCGCCGTTGGTATCGCCGTTCAGCGGGTCGCTGCCGTTGGCCTCTTCGACTGCGTTGGAGATGCCGTCGCCGTCGGAGTCGTCGTCGCCGTCGATGCGACCGTCACCGTTGGTGTCGTTGGCCTGCTCGCCGCTGGCGATGCGGAATGCCGTCTCGGCCGTGATGCCGGCGTCGGTCTTGACCGTCTTGGCGTCGTTGACCGCCGGGTCGGTCCCGTACCGGTTTTCGTGGACATTCGGGATGCCGTCGCCGTCGTCGTCGCTGACGAGGTCGGGCTGGTCGAAGCGTCA
The DNA here is from genome assembly GCA_963724195.1 of uncultured Solirubrobacteraceae bacterium. Classification (GTDB taxonomy): domain Bacteria; phylum Actinomycetota; class Thermoleophilia; order Solirubrobacterales; family Solirubrobacteraceae; genus Solirubrobacter. The sequence continues at coordinate 152,404 of CAVRTQ010000016.1, forward strand.
CCACCTGGACGGTGGCGTTCTCGTTCGTGCCGCTCTCGGGGGCCGACGTGACGTCGCTGGTCGTGCCCGCGTCGGAACCAGCACCGCGCCGAACGCGCCGGTCGCCGTCGGTCTCGGCCTCGGCCTCGGCCTCAGAAGTTGTGTTGGTGTTGCCGCCGCCACCGACGATCACGGCCACGGCCGTGCCGCTGCCGGCGCCGCCGCCCGGGAAGCCGACCGCCGTCAGCGGCGTGGCGCTGTCCGTGCCGGTCTCGCCCGTGCCGATGTCGCCGGTGCCCGTCTTGACGTTGGGCGTGTTCGGCTTCTCGCTCGCCGGCTCGGCCATCGCGAGCGGCCGGAGCGGAAACGTTGCGCTCGAGCCCGGACGTCCAGTCCTTCCAGCCGACGAGCGGCGCGGCGAGCGCCCCCAGGCCGAGGGTTCCAGCGACGAGGCCGGTGGCGATCGTGCCTGCGAGGCGCAGGTCTCCGAGCGCGGAGGGCCGCGGTGCGATGTGCGTGGTGTCAGTGTCCGACATTAGTCTCAATCCCCATCCATGGGGAGGTGTCGGCAAGTTGTACGCGGTCCATTAGCCCTATCGGAAGAAATGATGGCTTTGAGCGGCGAATTGGACAAACGTACGAGCATCGACAAAAAGGGCTGGAAACAGCCCACTTTCGCACCTTAAGGATCAGACCGGAAATTGGACCTCTGTACGAGGCATCACTGCGCAACCGTGCGCGAACTTCAGCCAATCAGAACTCGAGGCGCTCGTAAAGGCTCGCAAGGACAAGATGGACGAACCATCTAGGCGTGAGCCGGTCGTCTCTCCCGCGCGCGAATGCGCGTACGCGGTCGTGCGGCGCGTGTTCGAGGGCGGGGCGTGGGCCGACCGTGCGCTGCACGGCGAAGCGCGCCGGCTGCAGCTCGACGCGCGCGATCTCGGCCTGGCCACGCGCCTGAGCTACGGCACCGTCCAGCGCGTGGCGACGCTCGACCACGTGATCGAGGCGCTTGCGCGCCGTTCGTCAAGCAAGCTGGACAAGCCGGTGTTGGCGGCCTTGCGGCTCGGGATCTTCCAGCTCACCTATCTGGATCGCGTGCCCGCGCACGCCGCCGTGGGGGAGGCCGTCGAGCTGGCCAAGCGGGACGCCCCGCGCGGCGCCGGGCTCGTGAACGCCGTGCTGCGCCGCGCCACGCGGGAGGCGCGGCCGATCATCGCCAAGCTCCAGGACAGCACCCCGAAGCAGGCCGCGCTCGCGCACTCGCACCCCGAGTGGATCGCGCAGCTCTGGTTCGACGCCCTCGGCGCGCCCGACGCCCGCGCGCTGATGGCCGCCGACAACGAGCCCGCGGAAGCCGTCCTGCGCGCGAACACGCTCAAGACGACCGCGCCCGAGTTGCTGGAGCGGCTGCACCTCCAGGCCCGGCTCGACGGGGAGGCGCTGATCCTCGACGAGCCGTTCGACGCGTTCTCGACCGTCGAGTGGGAGGACGGCCTGTTCATGCCGCAATCCCGCGCGGCGATGGCGGTCGCGCGGATCCTCGGCCCGCAGCCCGGTGAGCGCGTGCTCGACCTGTGCGCGGCGCCGGGCGGCAAGACGACCCACCTCGCGGCGCTGATGCGCAACGAGGGCGAGATCGTGGCCGTCGAGCAGCACGCCGGCCGCGCGGATTCCCTCCGGCGGACCGCCACCCGCATGGGCGCGACGATCGTCGACGTCCACACCGGCGACGCCGCCAGCCCGCACGCCACCGGCTTCGACCGGGTGCTCGTGGATCCGCCGTGCAGCGACCTCGGCACGCTCGCCTCCCGTCCCGACGCGCGCTGGCGCAAGGCGGGGCGCCCGCAGGCGCTCGCGGAGCTCCAGCAGCGAATCCTGCACGCGGGCGCGGACGCGATCCGGCCCGGCGGTACCCTCGTCTACTCGACCTGCACGATCTCGCCCAGCGAGAACGAGCAGCTGGTGAGCGCTTTTCTGGCCATTCGTCCCGACTTCAGCGTGGACGACCTTTCAAGTGAGCTCCCGCTCTGGAAGCATCCGACCATGCCGCAGTATCTGCAGACGCTCCCGCACCGAGACCGCACCGACGGTTTCTTCATCGCGCGTCTGCGAGAAAGCATGAACATCCGCGAAGCGATGTCGCAAGCGACGCGAATGGCCCTCGCCAGCGAGTGGTCGCCCATGAGCAGCACCGAAGAAACCGGGTCCACCTGCCCGGCCTGCCACGAGCCGTGGCTGCGCGCCACGAACCTCCCCGGCCGCTACCGCTGCGTGAACTGCCTGCACCGCTTCGAACTGCGCAGCGTGTGCCCGAACTGCGGCGAGCACTCGACCATCGTGCGCATGTCGAACACGGCCCTGTATATGTGCGGGCACTGTCAATCCTCCATGCTGGCCCCGATTTGAAGAGACTCCATGGCTCTCAAAGGCATCGCCCCCTCGATCCTCGCCGCCGACTTCGCCCGCCTGGGCGAGGAAGTCGGCACGGTCCTCGCGGCGGGCGCGCGCGTGATCCACGTCGACGTGATGGACGGCCACTTCGTGCCGCCGATCACGATGGGCGACCTCGTCGTGAAGGCCATCGCGGACCAGGTCCACGAGGCCAACGCGAAGATCGACGTGCACCTGATGATCGAGCGCCCGGAGGAGCAGATCCGCGCGTTCGCGAAGGCGGGCGCGGACTCGATCACGGTCCACGCCGAGGCCACGCCGCATCTGCACTACGCCTTGCAGGCGATCAAGGAAGCGGGCTGTCTGAGCGGCGTCGCGATCAATCCGGGCACGCCGGCGGAAGCGATCAGCGCGGTGCAGGCCGACATGGTCCTGTGCATGACGGTGAACCCGGGCTGGGGCGGCCAGGCCTTCCTGGACTCCTCGATCGCGAAGCTGCAGCGCATCCGCGAGCTGATCGGCGACACGCCGGCCGTCCAGGTGGACGGCGGAATCGGCCTCGAGACGGCCGCGCGCTGCGCCGCCGCCGGGGCCACCGTGTTCGTCGCCGGGACCGCCGTTTTCGGGACGCAGGACCCCGCGGCAGCGGTCAAAGCCATCTCGACCGCTACCAACGGGTAGAAACCCCGCATTCACACGTTGTACGGCCAGCCGTATGTGAAGGGGTCCGCAGGGTGACGACAATCGATCCTGTGGACTGCACCGTCCTTATCGTCGACGACCACCCGTCGTTTCGGGCGAGCGCTCGCGTGCTCCTCGAATCAGAGGGGTTCAACGTCATCGGTGAGGCCGTGGACGGCGCCAGCGCGGTCTCTGAGACCTGCCGGCTCAAGCCTCAGCTCGTTCTTCTGGACGTGCAGCTCCCCGACATCGACGGGTTCGATGTCGCCGCTCGGATCACGGGCCACCCGGACTCTCCCGCGGTGATCCTCGTGTCGAGCCGGGACTCCTCGGACTTCGGGCCCCTCGTGTCGCGCTCCGGCGCGCGCGGGTTCGTGCCCAAGGCCGAGTTGTCGGGCGAGCGCGTCCAGGAGCTGCTCGTTTGAACGCGCTCACCCGCGCGCCGGCGATGCTGGCGCTCGCTGCCCTCCTGGTAGGGCTGCTGGCCGCAGCCGTGATCGCCCGGTCCGACCACGTCGAGGACGCCGCCTTCGCGGCCGTCTTCATGGTCGGCGTCGGGTTCGTGTGGATCGCGACCGGCCTGTTCGCCTGGCACCGCCGCCCGGCCAACCGGGTCGGCGCGCTGATGACGTGGACCGGCTTCCTGTGGCTGGTGAACGCGTTCGTGGCCGCGAACTCGCCCACGATCTTCACGTTCGCCGTCCTGGCGTCGAACCTCTACCTCGGCGTGTTCGTGCACCTGCTGCTCGCGTATCCGGAAGGCACGTTGCGCTGCCGAGGCAACCGCCGGCTCGTCGGGGCGGTCTACGCGCTGTGCGCGGCCGGCGCGCTGCCGATCCTGCTGTCCGGGCTCCAGGCGTGCGAGCGCTGCCCGGAGAGCGTCATCCAGGTCACGAGCTCGACCACGCTCGGCAGCATCGGCGACGTCTTCACGAGCGTCGCGGCCGTCGCGCTCGCGGGCGCGGTGATCTGGGTCCTCGCCGCCCGCTGGCGCGCCGCGAGCCGCCCGCAGCGCCGCGTGCTCGCGCCGCTGCTGTGGTCGGGGATCGCGCTGATCGCGCTCGTCGCGGTCACGCTCACCTCCCAGACCGTCACGGGCGACCAGGTGCCGGGCATCCTCCCGGTCGCGTGGCAGCTCGTCTTCGCGGCCGTCCCGTTCGCGTTCCTCATCGGCCTGCTGCGCGGCCAGCTCGCGCAGGCCGACGCCGTGGGGGAGCTGCTGCAGCGGCTCGGCGCCACCGGCACCGACGGGCTGCGCGGGCTGCTCGCGGACGCGCTGGGCGATCCGTCGCTCCAGCTCCTGTACTGGGTCGAGGACGGCTGGGTGCGGCGCGACGGGCGCCGCGCGGACCGGCCGAACCACGCGTACACGCCGGTCGAGCTCGACGGCGAGCTGGTCGGCGCGATCATCCACGACGCGAGCCTGGAGCCGGAGGCGCTCAGGCACGTCGCCGCGGCCGCGGGCCTGGCGATGCGGGGCGAGCGGCTGGAGGCGGCGCTGCGCCGTTCCCGCGCGCGGATCGTCGAGGCGGGCCTGCAGGAGCGCCGCCGGCTCGAGCGCAACCTCCACGACGGCGCCCAGCAGCGGCTCGTGGCGCTCTCGCTGACGCTGCGGATCGCGCAGAACCAGATCCCCAAGCACCCCGAGCTGGCGGCCCAGATGGTCGGCGCGGCACAGGAGGAGCTCACGCACGCGCTCGCCGAGCTGCGCGAGCTCGCCCGCGGCATCCACCCGGCGGTGCTGTCCGATCGCGGGCTGCAGGCGGCCGTGGAGGCGCTCGCGGTGCGCTCCCCGCTGCCGGTCAAGGTCGTCGAGGTTCCGGGCGAACGGCTGCCCGAACCGATCGAGGCGGCCGCCTACTTCGTGATCGCCGAGGCGCTCACGAACGTGGCCAAGTATGCGAACGCCTCACGCGCGACGGTCGCGATCCGCCGCGTGAACGGGCATGCTTGCGTCGAGGTGCGCGACGACGGTGTCGGCGGAGCCGATCCGGGACGAGGTTCCGGACTGCAGGGTCTTGCCGATAGGGTCGGTGCGTTGGATGGTTCACTCGCCCTCGACTCGCCACCCGGGTCGGGCACTACTCTCCGAGCTGAGATCCCCGTATGAGCACAGCAGATACACCCCTGAAGGTCGTCGTCGCCGAAGACTCCGTGCTCTTGCGCGAGGGGTTGGTCCGGCTGCTCGAAGACTCTGGCTTCGAGGTCGCCGGCCAGGCCGGTGACGGCGAGGACCTGCTCCGCAAGGTCGGCGCCCACAAGCCCGACGTGGCCGTGATCGACGTGCGCATGCCGCCGTCGCACACCGACGAGGGCCTGCGCGCCGCGCGCAAGATCCGCGCCGAGTACCCGGGCACGGGCGTGCTCGTGCTCAGCCAGTACGTCGAGGAGGCCTACGCGCTCGACCTGCTGTCGGAGTCCACCGAGTCCACCGGCTACCTGCTCAAGGACCGCGTCGCGGACGTGGACACGTTCACGGACGCCGTTCGCCGCGTGGCCGGGGGCGGCAGCGCGCTGGACCCGGAGGTCGTGGCGCTCCTGCTCGGCCGCCGTCGCCGCGAGGACCCGCTCGAGGGCCTGACGGCGCGCGAGCGCGAGGTGCTCGGGCTGATGGCCGAGGGCCGCTCCAACGCCGCGATCGCGGAGGCCCTGGTGGTCACCGAGCGGGCCGTGGAGAAGCACGTCACGTCGATCTTCTCCAAGCTCGATCTGACGCCCACGGTGGAAGATCACCGCCGCGTGCTCGCCGTCCTGGCGTATCTGCGCTCTAGTTAGCCCTACCCCCGGTAACGAGGCAGCCGCACTTTAAGGGGGCGGTTGCTTCACGATGCTGCGGATATGAACATTGTTTCGACGGCGGACCTGCGCCGCACTTACGGCGAGGGCGAGACCGCCGTGCACGCGCTCGCCGGGGTGACGCTGTCGTTCCCGACCGCGCAGTTCACCGCCATCATGGGTCCGTCGGGCTCCGGCAAGTCCACGCTGATGCACCTGCTCGCCGGCCTCGACAAGCCCAGTGGGGGCTCGGTCGTGGTGGACGGGCAGGAGCTCGCGGGCATGGGCGACAAGGGGCTCACCGAGCTCCGCCGCGACCGCCTCGGCTTCGTCTTCCAGGCCTTCAACCTCGTGCCGGTGCTGACCGCCGAGGAGAACATCAAGCTGCCGCTCACGCTCGCCGGCAAGCAGGTCGACCAGGAGTGGTTCGACCGGCTGGTGGACACCATCGGCATCCGGGATCGATTGACCCACCGGCCCGCGGAGCTCTCCGGCGGCCAGCAGCAGCGCGTCGCGGTGGCGCGCGCGCTCGTGCACCGCCCGGCCGTGCTGTTCGCCGACGAGCCGACCGGCAACCTGGACTCGCACTCCTCCGAGGAGGTGCTGGGGCTGCTGCGCCAGGCCGTCGACGAGTTCGACCAGACGGTGATCATGGTCACCCACGAGGCGGCCGCCGCGTCGGTCGCCGACCGGATCGTGATCCTCAGCGACGGCGAGGTCGTCCACGACGGGCCCGGCGCCGATGCCGAGGGCGTCCTCGACCTGATGAAGGCGGTGGGCTAGCGTGAACAAGGTCGCGCTGCGCGGCCTGCTCTCGCGCAAGCTGAGATCGGTCCTGACGGGATTCGCGGTCGTCATCGGCGTCGCGTTCGTCGTCGGCACGCTGGTCTTCACGGACACGATCGACGAGTCGTTCAAGAACCTGTTCGAGCGCACGTCGCAGGGCGTGGACGTCGCGGTCGAGGGCCGGCAGGCGGTCAAGTCGGACTTCTCGGTGCCGCCGACGATGCCCGCGGACACGCTGGAGAAGGTCAAGTCGGTGCCGGGCGTGGCGGTCGCCGAGGGCGGCGTGACCTCCGACGGCACGCTGCTGGACAAGCAGGGCGAGGTGATCGTCTCCCAGGGCCCGCCGACGCTGATCGTCTCCGAGAACACGGAGAAGATCTTCCAGGTCCTCGACTACGAGGAAGGCAAGGCGCCGGCCTCGGCCGACGAGGTCGCGCTCGACCGCGGCACGGCGACGAAGTACGACTTCAAGGTCGGTGACAAGGCGACCGTCTCGGGCCGCGCGCCGGCCAAGCAGTACACGGTGTCCGGCATCGCGACGATCGGCGGCCAGGACAGCCTCGGCGGCGCGAAGATGGTCGCGATGACGCTGCCGGAGGCGCAGCGCGTCACCGGGCACGACGGGTACGACTCGATCTCCATCTCGACCGGCGGCGAGGACCCGGACACGGTCAAGGCCGCGGTCACGCAGGAACTCGGGCGCGACTTTCTCGTGCGCACGGGCAAGGAGGCCGCCGAGCAGCAGGCGCAGGACCTCTCCAGCGCACTCGGCTTCATCCGGATCGCGCTGCTGATCTTCGCGGGCGTCGCGTTGCTCGTCGGCGGCTTCTTGATCTTCAACACGTTCACGGTGACCGTCGCCCAGCGCACCAAGGAGTTCGCGCTGCTGCGCGTGCTCGGCGCCTCGCGGCGGCAGGTCCTGAACTCGGTGCTGATCGAGACGTTCGCGATCGGCCTGCTCGCCTCGATCCTCGGCGTGCTCGCCGGGCTCGTCGTGGCGCCCGCGCTCGCCGCCCTGATGCGGGCGGCCGGGATCGACCTCGGCACGACCGGCATCGTCGTCTCCCCGATGACGGTGATCATCGGCCTCGCCATCGGGCTGGTGGCCACGATGGTCTCGGGCTTCGTGCCCGCGCTGCGGGCGACGCGGGTGGAGCCGGTCACGGCCATGCGCGACGCGGTCACGCCGGGCCTGAAGCACATGGGCACGATCCGGATCGTCGGCTCCGGCCTGCTGGCCGCCGCCGGCCTGGCAGTGCTGTTCATCGGCCTGTTCGGCGGGCTGGACTCCACCAGCGCGGCCGCTTCGCTGATCGGCCTCGGCGCCGTGCTGATGATGTTCGCGTTCGCGTTCCTCGCGCCGCTGCTCGTGCGGCCCTTGGCGCGGGTGCTCGGTGCGCCGATGGCGCGCTTCCAGGGCCTCACGGGCGTGCTCGCGCGTGAGAACGCGATCCGCCAGCCGCAGCGCACGGCCGTGACCGCCGCGGCGCTGATGGTGGGCTTGGCGCTCGTCGTCCTCGTCGCCGTGTTCGCCGCGGGCCTGAAGGCCACGATCAACGGCACGGTCGACGATCAGGTCCAGGCGGCGCTCGTCGTCCAGAACCAGGACGGCTTCAGCCCGATTCCCGCCGACGTCGTCTCCACCGTGCAAGACGGTGCCGGGCGTGACCGACGTCGCGTCCATGCGCTTCGCCGTCGGCCAGGTCAAGGGCGATTCGGGCACGACCGCGGTCAACGGCATCGATGCCAAGACGTTCAACTCCGTGCTGACCCTGAACTGGGTCGAGGGCAACCCGGACACGCTCAGCAACCTCACCGACCAGCAGATCATCGTCGAGTCCGACTGGGCCTCCTCGCATGACGTCGGAGTCGGCGGCGACGTCGCGTTCACGACCCCGGTGGGCAAGCAGGTCAGCTACGAGGTGGCGGGCACGTTCAAGAACCAGGCCGGTCTCACGGCCGACGTGCTGCTCACGAGCACCGCCCTCGAGCAGGACTGGAACGCGAAGGACATCGCCTACGCGATGGCCGCGGCCGACCCGGGGACGAACGCCGACGAGCTCGCGGCCGAGGCCAACAAGGCCCTGGCCCAGTTCCCGCAGACCGAGGCCCTGACCCGCGAGGAGTTCAAGGACAACGCCACCGGCTCGATCGACGGCCTGCTCGGGCTCGTCTACGGCCTGCTGCTGCTGTCCGTGATCGTCGCCCTGCTGGGCATCGTGAACACGCTCGCGCTGTCCGTGCACGAGCGCACGCGCGAGCTCGGGATGCTCCGCGCCGTCGGCATGACCCGGCGCCAGGTGCGCCGGATGGTCCGCGCCGAGTCCGTGATCACCGCGGGCATCGGCGCGATCCTCGGCATCGTGCTCGGGGTGGTGTTCGCCCTGATCATCTCGCGGCCGCTGGCGGAGCAGGGCTTCGTGTTCACGCTCCCGATCGGGACCCTGATCCTGTTCTTCGTCCTCGCGGCCGTCGCCGGCGTGGTGGCCGCGATCCCACCGGCCCGCCGGGCCTCGAAAGTGGACGTGCTGCGGGCGGTGACGACCGAATAGGCCGGCGCACTAGCTAGCCTCGTCTGCCAGTGCGGCGACGCCTGCCCTTCATCCTGTTTGCCGCCGTGCTCGCGTTGTCCTTCGGGCTCAACGCGCGCGTGGCGGCCGATCCGCGCAACGACTATCAGTCCGCGGACGAGCGGTCGTACGGCAAGCTGGCCGTGGACATCGCCGACAACGGGCACTACGGCGGCCGCGCGACGAACATGAAGGAGCCGCTGCACTGGCCGCCGGGGGCGCCGATGCTGTTCGCGGCCGGGTACAAGCTGTTCGGGTCCGACGCGGACCGTGAGGACTACGACATCAGCGCCGTCTACTGGCAGCAGGCGCTGATCACGACGGGGACGACCGCGCTCGCCTTTGCGCTCGCGTTCATCCTGGTCGGGCCGTGGGCCGGGTTGGTCGCGGCGTTGATCGTCGGCACGTATCCGCCGCTGATCGGGGCGACGGGCGACCAGCTGTCCGAGCCGTTGGGCGCGTTCCTGCTGATCGCGGCGTTCACGGTGCTGGCCCTCGCGATCAAGCGGGTGCGAACACTGTGGCTCTACGCCGCGGCGGGCGCGCTGTTCGGCTTGACCATCCTCACGCGCACCGACCTGCTGCCGGTGCCGTTCCTGATCGCGGGGGCGATGATCGGCGTGGCGCTGATCCGCCGCCGCGAGGTCGTCCTCAAGCTCAAGACGTACGGGGTGCTGGCGGTCACGGCGGGCGTCGTCCTGCTGCCGTGGACGGCGTACGCCTCCAACGAGGAGGGCCGGTTCATCCCCGTCACCGTCGGCAGCGCGTCGGCGCTGTTCGTCGGCACCTACCTGCCCGGCGGCGGCACGACGATGGGCATGAAGACGCACATCGAGGACCAGCTGCGGCGCCGCCATCCGGAGTACAACGGGATCAAGACGTACAAGATCCCGGCCGCGGACGCGCTCGAGATCTTCGCGGAGCGCCACCCCGACCTCACGCGCGACCAGGCCCTGCAGAAGGAAGCGCGCAAGAACCTCATCCACTACTCCACGACCGAGCCCGTCGCGTTCGCGCAGATGCAGTGGGCCAAGGCCAAGCGGATGTGGTTCTTCTACTACCGCGGCGGCGGCGTGCACTACATCTCGACGCCGATGCGCATCTGGCAGGTCGTGCTCGTGATCCTCGCCGGCCTCGGGCTGCTCACCGGCTTCATCCGGACCCGCCACCCGCTGCTCGGCGCGGTGCTGATCACGATCGCGTTCAGCACGCTCATCCACACCATCGTGGTCTCGCAGGCGCGGTACAACCTCCCGCTGATGCCGTCGCTGATCGCAGCGGGCGTCGCGGGGTGGTTCCTCGCGCTCCAGCGCCGCTCGAGCGCCTCAGAGACCGAGACTGCCACGATGCCTGCATGGAACTCGGAAGAATCGGCGTCTGGCGCTCCAAGCGCCACGGCGCCGGCGACCTGAAGCAGCTCGAAGCGCTCGGCTACACCGCCTTCTGGATCGGCGGCAGCCCGAGCGTCGAAGAGGCGCGCCCCTACCTCGAGGACGGCGACACGATCACCGTCGCCACCGGCATCCTGAACGTCTGGCGGCACACGCCGCAGGACGTCGCCGCGGCGCAGCAGCAGCTCGCCGTCGACTTCCCGGACCGCTTCCTGCTCGGGATCGGCATCGGCCACCCCGAGGCCGACTCCGACTACAAGCGCCCGCTGAAGACGATGCGCGAGTTCTTCGACGGCCTGGACGTGCCGAAGGACCAGCTCGTCGCCGCCGCGCTCGGCCCGAAGATGCTCGACCTGGCCGCAGAGCGCAGCCTCGGCACGCACCCGTACTTCATCACCCCCGAGCACACCAAGTTCGCCCGCGAGCGCGTGGGGGAGGGCGTCCTGGTCGCCCCCGAGGTGGCCGTCGTGGTCGAACCCGATCCCGAGACCGCCCGCGCGCTCGCCCGTGACTACGCGAAGCTCTACCTCGGGCTCCAGAACTACACGAACAACCTGCTCAACTTCGGCTTCACCGAGCAGGACATCGCCGACGGCGGCTCAGACCGCCTGATCGACGCCGTGATCCCGAACGGCAGCGCCGAGCAGATCGCGGAGCAGCTCCGCGCCCACTTCGCAGCGGGCGCGGACCACGTCTGCGTCCAGGTCCTCGGTCACGGGCCGCAACCGGCCCGTGACTACGAGGAACTGGCGAAGGCGCTGCTCTAGCGAACGCCCAATCCGCTGAGCGCGCGGCGCATCAGCGCCGTGCGGTCGGCGGGGTTGGTGATCTGCTCGAGGCCGAAGCCCAGGAGCAGTGTGTCGTCGGTCGACGTGCCGGCGAAGAAGTTGATCGCCTTGGGACCGATCACCCAGTTGCCGGAGTTCGGCGGGCTGCCGGCGGGCGGGCCGCCGACGGTCCAGGTCGAGGTCGCCCCTTCGAAGCCGTCCGCTGACAGGGTGGCGGTGTCGGTCAACACTCTCGTGTCGTCCACGAACACCCCGACGCCGCCGGTGCCCGGGTCGGTCATGTACGTGATCGACAGCTCGACCGGCTGGCCGGCGAACTGGGCCAGGTTGAACCTGACCTCATCCCAGCCGTTGCTCGACGCCCGTGAACGAGTTCCACGAACCGGACGTGCCGGCCGTCGCGCAGTCCGGGCCGCGGAAGTAGTGACGCAGGAACGGGTGCAGCGTCGAGCAGGAAGCCGGGGTCGTCGCACTCGGCCGGCACCGCGGTCGACGTGCCGCCGCCGGCCTCCGGCAGCGTGGTCCAGTTGTCCTGACCCGGCGTGCGGGCCTCGACGATGACGTGGTCGTACCCCTCCTCGGTGTTCGTCGAGAGCTGGAACGTCAGCCGCGGGTTCGCGGCCGCCGCGACCCCGGCCAGGTCAACGGTCTTGGTCAGGCGCATGTACGACTGGTCCGCGTGCACCGCCGCCGCGTACCGGGTGCCCTCAGGCGGCGTGAACGGATCGCCGGTGAAGTCGTACTGCGCAGCGCCCTGGCTCGCGAATTGCGGGAACTCGCTGACCGGCAGCACGTCGCTCGTCGGCTGATACACGCCCGCCTCGTCGAGCGGGTTCGACGGCGTCCCGCTGAGCAGCGCCTGGTAACCCTCGATCGGCCGGGCGATGCCGTTGACCTCGTTCGGGCCACTGAGGCTGACGCGCCGGAACGCGCCGAGGTAGTACTGGCGGAAGTCGTTGGCCAGGATCAGGCAGTCGTCGAACAGGCCCTGGACCCCGGTGGTGATCACGCACTCGGCGCTCGGATCCCCGTTCAGGCCGTAGTAGGTCCCCTCGACGATGCCGTCCAGGAGGCCGCCGTCCTGCGCCAGCTCGCCCATGTTGATGAGCTTGCCGCCTTCGTTGAGGAAGTCCCGCACCGACATCGTGAGGTATTGCTCACGCTCGTCCACGGCGATGTCCGGCAACTCGCGCGGGCCGAAGATGCCCATCGTGTCGATCAGCTCGTCCTCGGGCTTCTGCGTGTAGCGGTTGTCCCCGAGGTACCAGACGACCGCCTTGTAGTGGCTCAACACGCCGAGGTCGTGTGGCACGCCGGCCTTGTCGGTGTCCCACAGGTCGGCGCTGTAGCCGGCCGCGCGGATCGCCGCCAGGTGGGTCGCGGCGTAGCGCGGAGCGTTCGTGCCGGCCGGGTAGGTCGGGTTGACGCCCGTGTAGTCCTCGTCGGCGATGACGAGCACCTTGGCGTTCGTGTCCTGGGCGACCGTGTACGTGAACGGTGCGCTCTCGACGTCGTTGCCGTGACCGTTGTTGTGGCCTTGGCCTTGGCCCTTGCCCTTGCCGTTGTTCTCGCGCTCGCGTTCGGCGCTGAACCACACCGTCACGCGGTCGCCTGGGCGTGCGCCGCTGACCACGCCTCGATACTCGGCGTAGTAGCGCTGGTTCTCGTGGCCGTAGCGCTCGCCGCCGCGCCACTCGGACACCGAAACCGTGCGGGTCTTGCCGTTGTTGATCCGGTAGCTCATCCGCTTGTCATCGAGGGCGCGCTTGGCCGTCACCGCGACGGTCTGCGGGTCGCCGTAGGAGACGCTGAACGTGTCGGGGCGGAAGTCCTCCGCTTCACGGCCGACCACGGAGACCGGGTCGTCCGGGTCGCTCGCGGATTCCGCCACGGCGAGCGCGAACGGAAGGTTCCTGCGGAACTCGGCCTCGACCAGGCCCTCGTCGTCGGGGAACTCGAAGCCGCTGCCGCAGTCCGCGGCCTCCCACTCGTCGTCCGGCACGGACTCCGACGCGGCCTCGCAGGTCGACATCTCGGGCGTGAAGCCGAAGACGCCGTACTTCTCGGTCATGTAGGTGTCGGTGTCGCCGTTCGTGGTGTACAGCTCGGCCGAGATGTCTGGGTCATAGCCCGGGACCGCGGGGTGCGCGTCGTCGCCGGCCATCGCCTCGCCGATGATGTCGTCCGGGCTCGGCGTGGCGACCTGCCAGCCGATGCCGTAGAGCAGCAGCTCGGCGGCCGAGTGGTAGTTGACGAAGAACTCGAAGCCGACGCGCGCCACCAGCCGGTCGAGCGCCTGCGTCTCGGGCTCGGAGTTCCCGAACGGGCCGCGGTAGGTCAGACTCGTCGGGTCGGGCGAGGAGCCCTCGTTGTCGTAGCCCCACCGGTAGTCGAAGTTGCGGTTGAGGTCGACGCCGTCGGCGTCGGTGATCTGCCCGTCGCCGTCGTTGTCGCGCAGGTTCTTGCGCCACAGCCGCTGGCCCTCGGTGAAGGTGTACTCGTAGCCGTCGGGGTTGGCCACGGGGATGATCCACACCTCGGTGTCGTCGAGCAGCCGGCGGATCCGCCGGTCGCCGCGCTTGTAGGCGTCGATCAGGTAGTGCATGAGCCGGCGGTTCATCTCCGGCGTGATCCACTCGCGCGCGTGCTGCGCGCCGATGAAGAGCGTGGACGGCTTGGCGCCATCACGCTGCTGGAGTGCGCCTCGGCTGAGCTTGATGCCGACGATGTCGCGGCCCTGGTGGGTCTTGCCGATGCTGACGAATTTCGCGAACGACGGGTTGCGCGCCGCGGCCTGGGTGACCTCGGCCTTGATCTCGTCGTAGCGCTTGAAGACCTCCATGCCGTCCGCGGCCATCAGCGTGGCGCGCTGGGCGGCGGACTGGCCGTCGACCTTCTTGACCTCGAGCTCGACGCCGTCGCGCGCGAGCTTGCGCACTTGGCTGGCGCTGAGGACGGTCTCGACATGGATCGCGTCTTTGCCGCGCGCCTTCGAGAGCTGGAGCTCGTGGCGGTCGACGCCGAGCGCGGCGATCTTCGCCAGATCGGCCCGCGAGAGGTCGCCGGCGTAGACGTCGAGTCGCGGCGCCGCCGCCGCCGCGCTGGACGCTCCGATGACCGACGCCGCGAGCATGGACAGGCCCGGCGGCGGTGGCAGCACGTGCACGTAACAAACGAACCCCTCCTCAATGAACTACATGAGTCTCTGCTGAGGCGCGAGAGTCTTCCGCTGAGCGGACACCGTGTCAACAACCGTCAGTCGAACGTGACGCCGAATCCACGCCGGCGGCTCAGGCCGCCGGGGGTGACGCGTTGGCCGGTCGTCGGTACACGACCGCCAGGAGGGCACAGAGCAAGCTCGCCGCGCCGAGGTACCCGACCTCGGCGCGGACGAGCTCGTCGTCGATCACGTCGGCGAACATCCACACGAGGAACACGGCGGCGGCCAGCAGCCACGCGATCGCGGCCGTGCCGGCGTGGTCACGCGCGAGCGCGGCCTGGTTGAGCGTCCCCGCGGCGAGATGGAAGCCCATGCCGAGCGCCACCGCGGCGAGCCCGAACCGGCCGAACGTCTTGTCGTCGTCGAACAGCAGGTCCATCGCGAACGGGCCGAGCACCAGCAGCCCGAGGGCGACGGCCAGCGCGAAGCCGGCGATGGCGAGGATCGTGATCCGGATCGCCTTCTCGAACTCCGCCTTGCCCTGGTTGGCCTCGAGCCCCGCGAGGTGGGGGAGGAGCGAGCCCTGGACGGCCTGGAAGAGCTGCAGCGGCGCGCGCGCGATCAGCAGCGCGCTGAACACGTAGCCCGTCACCGCGGCGTCCGTGGCCGTCAGGTCGGCGGCGATCACGCCCGCGTTGAGCAGCGTCTGCTCCGCCAGCATGATCGCGAGCACGGCGACGGCGAACCGCCCGCCCCGTGCGAGACCCAGCTCGTCCTGCCTGGAGGACGTGCTCTCCTTGGGCCGGCGCGAGAACGCGAGCGGGACGACGACGAGCGACACGAACGGCGCCGCCGCCATGCCCATCGCGACCACGGACTGCCCCTCGGCGATCCCGACGAGCACCGCGACCGCGAACAGCAGCCGCGCGGTGGCCTCGATGAAGACCAGGCCGCCGTAGAGCGCGAACCACTGGTGTCCGGCGAGCCACCCGCGCGCGAAGTAGC
Source organism: uncultured Solirubrobacteraceae bacterium (assembly GCA_963724195.1). Lineage (GTDB taxonomy): Bacteria > Actinomycetota > Thermoleophilia > Solirubrobacterales > Solirubrobacteraceae > Solirubrobacter. Next base: position 167,933 of record CAVRTQ010000016.1, read on the forward strand.
TCGCCGCGTACGCCAACACCGCGATGACCAGCACCCAGTACAGCGCGGCGAAGCCGTCGAACAGCTCGTTCTGGATCGGGTCCCGGAAGATCAGCGCGATCGCCAGGAACGTGAGTGCGAACGCCCCCTGGATGAGCATCGGCGTGCGCAGCGGGTGATTGGCCTCGAACCCACGCGCCCGGCGGTCGGCGATCGTGCGCGAGAGCAGCTGCTCGATCGGCCGGTAGATCACCGACACGATCACGAACAGGACCGACCACAGCAGCGAGATCCGCGCGTAGGCCTCCGGATCGTTCAGCGCGTGCGACGCGACGCTGAAGTAGGCGAAGGTGACGATGCCGGTCGACGCGATGCCGACCGACAGGATCTTCGCGCCCGGCCGTCCAGCTCATTGCCTTGAAGGCGGATGATCGGGGTGGGGCGGAGGGGCTGCCTGGCTTCACACCTCGGACGAGCAACATGGTCCACGGGAACGGGGAGCGGGTCTCTTCGACCGTTCCGACCGTGGACAGCAATTCGACGAACGCCTTGCGCGACCAGTGGTTCAGGTGGCCGGGCGTGTTCCCGAGGTCCTTGATGTAGGCGCCGCGGGCCATGTTCACGCCCCGCCAGAGCGGCTCGCGCGGGACGGAGACGAGCAGGTGACCGCCGCGGGCGACGCGCGCCATCTCGCTGACGGTGTGCGCGGGGTCCGGCACGTGCTCGAGCACCTCGATCGCGGACGCGAGCTCGAACTCGCCGTCCTCGAACGGGAACGTCTCGGCCTTCATGATCTTGTACTCGAGGTTCGGCGCCTGGCGCTTGGCCCACTCGGCCTGGATCGTCGGGTCCTCGAGGTCGATGCCGACGATGCGCCCGTCGCGTAGACGCTGCGCCCACTTGTGCGTGAGCACGCCCTCGCCGCAGCCGACGTCGAGCACGGAGCGCGGCGAAGCCTTCGCCCACAGCTCGTCCAGTGTGCGCTCGAAGCCCGCCATGAGCTTCTTCACGACCGGGTTGTTGGAGCCGTACTTGTCGTAGGTGTTGCCGGTGACGGTGCCCTCGGCGTCACGGGTGACGGTGCTGCTCACAGCTGGACGGCCTCTCGCTCTTCGGTTTTGCCGGCGTTCGCGCCCGTGGTGGGCGGCTGGCCCGTGGGCACGGCCCCGGGCTCGTAGTGCGACGGCGGGATCTCGGCCTGCAGCTCCAGGCGGCGGACCCGCTCGAACGTGCGCTGCAGCATGATCCGCTGGCCGCTCAAGAGGTCGCCGATGATGCCCAGCGCGGCCAGGACGACGGCGGCGTTGAACAGCACGGCGCCGAGAATGAGCGACTGCACATGACCGGCGCCCTCGCCCTGGATGTAGGAGACGAGGAAGCGCGTCCACACGGCGACCGCCCCGAAGCCGATGATCGCCGCGAGCGTCATGAAGACCTTCAGCGGCTCGTACATCGAGTAGATGCGGAAGATCGAGACCGCGTTGCGGCGGACGTACTGGCCCATCGACTTGAACAGGCGCGACTCGCGCGTCTTCTCGTTCGTCCGGATCGGGACGTGCGCGACGGCGACGGTCATCTTGCCCGCCTGGATGATCGTCTCCAGCGTGTACGTGTACTTCGAGACGACGGAGAGTTGGAGCGCCGCCTCGCGGTTGTACGCGCGGAAGCCCGACGTCGTGTCCGGCACGTCGGTCTCCGACGCCTGGCGCACGACCCACGAGCCGAGCCGCTGCAGCGACTTCTTCAGCGGCGAGAAGTGCTCGATCTCCATCACCTGACGGTCGCCGACCACCATGTCGGCGTTGCCGGCCAGGATCGGCGCGACCAGGTCAGGGATGAACGAGGCGTCGTACTGGTTGTCGGCGTCCGTGTTGACGATCACGTCGGCGTGGAGCTTGAGCGCCGCGTCGAGGCCGGCCTGGAAGCCGTTGGCCAGGCCCTTGTTGTTCGTCAGCTTGACGATGTGGTCGACGCCGTTCGCACGTGCGACCTCCACGGTGCGGTCGGTCGACCCGTCATCGATGACGAGCCATTCGACGCTCTCGAACCCGGGTACCTCGCGCGGTAGATCGGCGAGCGTTCCGGGGAGCGTCTCCTCTTCGTTGAGGCAGGGGATCTGGATGATCAGCTTCATCTCGTAGGACGAAGACGGTACCGCGCGCGTCAGACTTATCGGCTCGCATGGAGGGTTCCACACTCACCCGGCCCGAGCCGGGCTCGACTTCCGCACGGCCTGAGCCCAGCCTCTGGGAACGGGGCGACCGGGTCGCGAAGATCGCGTTCGCGCTGCTGTGCGCGGGGTTCGTCGTCGGCTTCTTCGTCTTCCCGACCTACCCGGTCTACGACTCGTACTACTCGCTGCTGTGGGGCCGGGACCTGTGGCACGGGGACGGGCTGGTGTTCGACGGGTTCCGCTACCCGACGCAACACCCGTTGACGATCGCCGCCGGCTTCTTCCTGCAGTTCTTCGGCGAGTGGGCGGACCGCGTGTGGGTGGCGCTGATCCTGGCCTCGTTCCTGGTGCTCGTGGCGGGCCTGTACCGGCTGGGGAAGATCGCCGCGACACCGCTCGTGGGCGCGATCGCGGCGGGCCTGCTGCTGACCCGGTTCGACTACCCGTTCCTGGCCGCGCGCGGCTACCTCGACATCCCCTACATGGCGCTGATCGTGTGGGCCGCGATCCTCGAGTGGCAGCGGCCGCGGCGCGGGATCTCCGTGCTGGTGATGCTCTCGCTCGCCGGGCTGCTGCGCCCCGAGGCCTGGTTCCTGGCGGCGATGTACTGGTGCTGGGTGGCGTGGAAGGCGACGTGGCGCCAGCGCTTCATCTACGCGGCGCTCGCGGCCAGCGGCCCGCTGATCTGGTGCGCGGTCGACTACGCGGTGACGGGCGACCCGATGTTCTCGCTCAACTACACCTCCGCCAGCGCCGAGGACCTGGGTCGCCAGCGGCCGCTGAGCGAGCTGCCCTCGGCCATCCCCGGGTTCTTCCAGAACCTGGTGAAGCTGCCGGTGTTCGTGGCCGCCGGCGTCGGGCTGGTGTTAGGAGTTGTGATCTCGCCCCGGCGGATGCTGATGCCGATCGTCGTCCTGGTCTCCGGACTCGTCACGTTCGTCGCCATCGGCGTCGCGGGCGCGTCCGTGATCGAGCGCTACCTGGCCGTCCCGGCGCTGGCGCTGATGGTGCTCGCGGCGGTCGCGATCGGCGGCTGGACGATGCTCCTCCCCAGCTGGGTGCGGACGGTGTGGATGGTCGGGTCGGTCGCGCTCGTCGTCCTCGGTGTGGGGTTCACCGCCACGCGCCTGAACCTCGCGCGCTTCGACAACGAATTGCGCTTCCGCGGCCAGGCGCACCAGGACCTGTCCGAGGTGCTGAGCGATCCGCAGGTCAAGGCCGGACTGCGCTGCGGGCCCCTAACAGGCCCTAATCACAAGATCGTCCCGGACGCCCGCTGGATCGCCGGCACCGCCGAGGGCACCGTGCTCGCGCGCGAGTGGGTGGACCGGATCGAGCGCCAGCAGCGCGACGCGGACGCCGGCAAGACCAACTCCAAGGGCGAGCGGATCAAGCACCCGGACCCCGAGGACCTCGCGCGGGCCAAGGCCAGCCACGAGCGCGGCGTCGCGATCGTGGTCACGAGCCGCTTCGCGATCTTCAAGCACGCGTGGAGCGACCGGGCCGACAACCCGCTCATCCAGGTCCCGCCCGACGGGTTCAAGCGCGTCAAGACGACGCGTTTCTACTCCGCCTATGTCCGCTGTTAGGCGATCGGACGCGGCGCCGGCTTCGCCGGCGCCAAGCGCGATCGCGGGAGATCGCTTCGCGGATCTCCGATCGCGGTGGGCATGGCCGGCGGCGCTCTTCGGGCTGTTCGTCGCGCGCGCTGATCCTGCGGCTGGTCGGCTTCAAGACCGGCCTGCCGTACGTCTACAACGCGGACGAGAACGCGCACTTCGTCCCGCGCGCGATCGGGATGTTCGGGCACGGCTGGAACCCGGGCTACTTCATCAACCCGCCGGCCTTCACGTACGTGCTGCACGTGCTGTTCGCGATCCGCTGGGGCACCGACCCCGCGTCGGTGGGCGGCGCGTTCGCGGCCAACCCGACCGAGGCGTTCGCGATCGCCCGCGCCGCCTCCGGGTTCCTCGGCGCGCTCGCCGTCCCGCTGACGGCGATCGCGGGTGCGCGGCTGTTCGAGGACAAGCGCGTCGGGTTCATCGCGGGCGCGCTGCTCGCGGTCGCGTTCCTGCCCGTCCACTACGGCCACTTCGCGCTCAACGACGCGCCGACGATGGCGCCGCTCGCGCTCTCGCTCGTCGGTGTGGCCGGGATCTACCGCACCGGCCGGATGCGCGAGTACGTGATCGCGGGTGTCGGCCTGGGGCTCGCGGTCGCGACCAAGTACCAGGCGGGGATCGTGGTCGTGACGATCGTCGCGGCGGCGTTCGCGTCGCCGGTCGTCCACAACCGGCTGAAGGGTCTCGCATTCGCGTTCGCGCCGATGCTGCTCGCGTTCCTGGTCGCGAACCCGTACGCGCTGCTGGACCGCTCCCAGTTCATCGACGACCTGCAGAAGCAGACGTCCACCGCGGCCGGCAACGAGGGCGGCGGGAAGCTGGGCCTGGCCCAGACGCACGGCCTCGCGTACTACCTGCAGACGTTCACGTGGGGCTTCGGTTGGCTGCCTTCGCTGCTCGCCCTGGGCGGGCTCGGCGGGCTGATCGCACGCCACCGGCGGTTGGCGATCGTGCTCGCCCCGGCCCCGATCCTGCTGCTGCTGTACTTCGGCAACAACTCGCGGTTCTTCGCGCGCTGGATGCTGCCGATGTACCCGATCCTGGCGATGTCGGCGGCGTGGGCGATCGTCGCGCTGGCGGAGCGCTGGCGCCCGCGCGTGCTGATCCCCGCGCTCGCCGCGCTGGCGTTGCTGCAGCCGCTCGTGTTCAGCGTCCACAACGACGTCGTGCTCGCGCGCGACGACACGCGTCAAGTGGCGCGCGACTGGATGCAACAGCACATCCCGATCGGCACGAAGATCGTGATGGAGCCGATCGCGCCCGACCAGTGGGCCACCGATGCCGGGCATCCACTGTTCGGCGAACCGCCGCTGGGCACCGGCTCCGGCGCGCGCTGGAACAAGTACGCGACGTCGCGCTCGTGCTTCAAGACGACGGTCCGGCCGTGTCCGGTGGTCAAGCTCGAGGACTACGAGCGGACGCTGCACCCGCCGCTCATCCAGTCCTATGCGGACGGCGGGTTCTGCTGGGTGATCAGCGGCTCGACCCAGTCCGGGCGCGCGTACGCGGACCCCGAGGAGGTGCCGGACGCGCTCGACTACTACGACGCGCTGCGCAAGCGCGGGCGCGAGGTGTTCCACGTCAGCCCGTATGGCGAGCGCGGGCGCGTGCCGTTCTCGTTCGACTACTCCTTCAACTACTACCCGCTCGATTACGAGCGGCCCGGGCCCGAGATCACGATTTACCGGATCTGCTGAGCCTGCGAGACTGCTGAGCGATGAGGCGCGTTTTCGCCATCGCCGCCGGGTTCGTCGTCGTCGCGCTCGGCGGGTCCAACCTGGTGGTCTGGCTCGGTGGTCGCAGCCCGGTCACGCAGGACACGCAGGACGTCCCGCGCGCCCAGGCGGCACTCGTCCTCGGCGCCCAGGTCATGCCCAACGGCGCGCCCTCCTCGATGCTGTCCGACAGGATCACGGCCGCTGCCGAGCTCTACGAGGCCGGCCGCGTGGACAAGCTGCTGCTGTCCGGCGACCACGGCCGCGTCGCCTACGACGAGGTCAACACGATGAAGCGCATCCTGCTCGCGCGCGGCGTCCCGGCGCAGGACATCTTCCTCGACCACGCCGGCTTCGACACGTGGGATTCCGCCCAGCGCGCGCGCCGCGTGTTCGACGTGGACTCCGCGGTGGTCGTCACCCAGCGCTTCCACATGGCCCGCGCGCTCTGGGACGCCCGCCGCGCCGGCCTGAAGGTCACCGGCTACGCGGCCGACAAGCGCGACTACGGCCGCGTCATGCCGAGGCTGCGGGTCCGCGAGGCCGCGGCGCGCGTGAAGGCCATCGGCGACACCGTCACCGGCGCCGATCCCCACTTCCTCGGTCCCGTCATCCCCATCACGGGTGACGGCCGCTCGTTCGTGGGACTGATTTGCGAGTCAATATCGTGTGGGGAGCCCCGTGAGCACGCTTGAAGCCACCGACCACCTGCACCTCGCCCGCGCGATCGACCTGGCCGAGGGTGGGCGCGGCGCCACGAGCCCGAATCCGCTCGTCGGCGCGGTGATCGTCCGCGACGGGGTGGTGCTGGGCGAGGGCTTCCACGCCGAGCTCGGCGGGCCGCATGCCGAACGCGCCGCGCTCGCGTCGGTCGAGGACGCCCGCGGCGCGACGATGTACGTGTCGCTGGAGCCGTGCGCGCACACCGGCCGCACCCCGCCCTGCACCGAAGCGATCATCGAGGCCGGGATCTCCCGCGTCGTGATCGCCTCCGACGACCCGACCGAGAAGGCCTCCGGCCGGGGCCCGGGCATCCTCCGCGACGAGGGCATCGACGTCGTCTTCGCCGACGGCGAGGTCGCGTCCCGCGCGCGCCGCCTGAACCAGCCGTTCCGCAAGCACGCGCGCACCGGGCGGCCCTGGATCCTGTTCAAGTCCGCGATGACGCTGGACGGCAAGGTCGCCACCCGCACCGGGGACTCGAAGTGGATCTCGGGCGAGGACTCGCGCCGGCTCTCGCACCACTGGCGGGCCGGGGTGGACGCGGTCGTGGTCGGGATCGGGACGGCGCTGACCGACGACCCGCAGCTCACGTCGCGGATCGAGGGCGTCAAGCGCCAGCCGCGGCGGATCGTGTTCGACTCCGAGGCCCGGCTCCCGCTCGACTCCCAGCTCGTCAAGGGCGCCGCGGAGGTGCCGCTGACGGTGGTCGTCACGCGTGCCGCGCACCGCACCGCCGTGGACGCCCTGGAAGTGGCGGGCGCCGAGATCATCACCGCCACCGGCGCGAACGAGCCCGACCGGGTCCGCAACGCGCTGGTGCAGCTCGGGGCTTCCGGGATCACGGCGATCCTGCTCGAGGGTGGCCCGCATCTGGCCGGCGCGTTCCTGGACGCGGGCGAGGTGGATGAGATCCGCCTGTTCCTCGCGCCGGTCGTCCTCGGTGGGTCCTCGGCGCGCGACCCGCTGGAAGGCGAGGGCGCCGAGCGCATCGCCGCCGCCGTGCGGGCGCTGTCGCTGGACTGCACGCGGGTGGCCGACGACGTCCTGATCACCGCGCGCATGCGGGAGTGGTAGGCGTGTTCACCGGGCTGGTGGCGGACCTCGGGACGGTCGCGGCGATCGACGCCGGCGACGAGGGCGTGCGGCTCTCCGTCCGCACCACGCTCGCCCCGGAGATCTCCGAAGGCGACAGCGTGGCCGTCAACGGCGTCTGCCTGACCGCGACGAACATCGCCGACTCCTCGTTCAGCGCCGACGTGATGAACGAGTCGCTGCGGCGCACGAGCCTCGGCGCGGTCGCGGAAGGCGGCACGGTCAACCTGGAGCTCCCGCTGCGGGCGGCCGACCGGCTCGGCGGGCACTTCGTGCAGGGGCACGTGGACGGCGTCGCGACGGTCCGTGACACGCGCGAGGACGGCTTCGCGCGGGTCGTCACGTTCTCTGCGCCACCTGAGCTGCTGCGCTACATCGTCGAAAAAGGCTCGATCGCGGTGGACGGCGTCTCCTTGACGGTGTCCGCGGTCGACGAGGAGTCGTTCGCGGTGTCTCTCATCCCGGAGACGCTCGAGCGGACGACGCTGGGCACGGCCGAACCCGGCCGGCCCGTCAATCTGGAGGTGGACGTGCTCGCCAAGTACGTGGAGAAGCTCGCTCGATGAGTAAGCCGTTCGCGACCGTCGAAGAGGCCCTGGAAGAGATCCGCGCCGGCAGGATGGTCGTCGTCTGCGATGACGAGGACCGCGAGAACGAGGGCGACCTCACGATGGCGGCGCAGTTCGCCACGCCCGAGGCGATCAACTTCATGGCCAAGGAGGGGCGCGGGCTGATCTGCCTGGCGCTCACTCCGGAACGGTGCGACGAACTCGGGCTCGACCTGATGGCGGCCAAGAACGAGTCGCCGTTCGAGACCGCCTTCACCGTGTCGGTGGAGGCGCGGGACGGGATCACCACCGGCATCAGCGCCGCCGACCGGGCGCGCACGATCCAGGTGGCGATCGACCCGCGGTCCGCGCCGCGCGATCTGGTGCAGCCGGGGCACGTCTTTCCCTTGAAGGCCAAGCCGGGCGGCGTCCTGGAGCGCACGGGGCAGACCGAGGCGGCCGTCGATCTCGCGCGGCTCGCCGGCTTGAATCCGTCGGGCGTGATCTGCGAGGTCATGAACGACGACGGCACGATGGCCCGCGTCAGCGACCTCGCGGTGTACTGCGAGCGCCACGACCTGAAGATGATCACGGTCGCCGACCTGATCGCCTACCGGCGCAAGCACGACCAATTGGTCGAACGCGTCGTGGAGACGCGGCTGCCCACGGGCTTCGGCGAGTTCTCCGCGGTCGGCTACCGCGCGCTGCTGGACGGCAAGCACCACGTCGCGCTGGTCAAGGGGGACGTGGCGGGCGATGACGACGTGCTCGTCCGCGTGCATTCGGAATGCCTCACCGGCGACGTCTTCCACTCGCTGCGCTGCGACTGCGGCGAGCAGCTGGAGTCCGCGCTGGCGATGATCGAGCGCGAGGGCAAGGGCGTGCTGCTCTACCTCGCCCAGGAAGGCCGCGGGATCGGCCTGCTGAACAAGCTCAAGGCCTACAACCTGCAGGATCGCGGGATGGACACCGTCGACGCGAACCTGGAGCTCGGGCTGCCGGTCGACCTGCGCGACTACGGCATCGGCGCCCAGATCCTCGTGGACCTCGGGCTCTCGTCGATCCGCATCTTGACGAACAATCCCAAGAAGATCCGCGGCCTCGAGGGCTACGGGCTGTCCGTGACCGCCCAGGTGCCGATCGAGCACGCGCCGAACCCGCACAACGAGGCCTACCTGCGCGCCAAGCGCGACCGCATGGGCCACACGCTCCACCACCAGGGGCTCGCGCTGGACGAGCAGATGGTCCACGACGAGGCCGTCCACGACCGGGACGTCAGTCGATGAAGTTCGCGATCGTCGTGGGCAAGTTCTACGAGGACCTGGCCGAGCGGTTGGTCGCCGGCGCGCAGGGCGTGTTCGGCGGGGACGCCGACGTCTACGAGGTCCCGGGCGCGTTCGAGCTGCCCCTGGCCGCCCAGTACCTGGCGGAAACCGGCCGCTACGCCGGCGTGGCCTGCCTCGGCGCGGTCATCCGCGGCGAGACCGACCACTACGACTACGTCTGCGCCGAGTCCGCCCGCGGGATCATGAAGGTGTCGCTGAAGACCGGCGTGCCGTGCGCCTTCGGCGTGCTCACGGTCGAGAACATGGACCAGGCGCTGGCCCGGACCGGCGGCGGCAAGCGCGACCAGGGCGCCCACGCCGCCGAGGCCGTGATGACGCTGGCGAAGCTCAAGACGTCGCTCTAGCGCGCCCGCTGCCGGGCGCTGCCCACCGCGGGCGTCGTCGCGCCCGCGCGTCCGATCGTCCTGTCCGCCTCGTAGGCTCGGGCGCAATGCTCGGGCGTCGTTCGCTCCTGCTCGCCTCGGGGGCGGGCGCGCTGCTGGCCGCGTGCGGTGGCGACTCGGCGTCCCCGCCGGCCCGGCCGGGCGTGACGCGCGCGGACATCGGGCTGCTGAACGAGCTGCTCGCGTTCGAGCACCTCGAGGCGGCGTTCTATCGCGCGGCCGCCGACCGAGATGCAGCGCTTCGCGGACCTCGCCGGGCAGGAGGCGGCGCACGTCGACGCGCTCACCCGCGCCGTCCGCGGCGCGGGTGGCCGCCCGGTCGCGGCCCCGCGCGACCCGCTCCGCCTGCCGGACCGTGACGCGGTCCCGGCGCTCGCGCTGCGGATCGAGGAGCGCCGGGCCGCCGCCTCCCTCGATGTGGTGTCGAAGCTGGAGAACGCGGGATTGCTGGCCGCCGGCTTGTCGATGCACGCGGTCGAGGCCCGGCACGTGATCGCGCTGCGCGACCTGGCCGGCGTGGCCCTCGCGCCCACCGAGCCCCTCGGCGCCCCGCTCGCCGCCGCGGCCGCCCTCGCCGAGGTCCGCACATGGCTCGCCTGACCCGCGCGGCCGCCCGTCTCGCGGCCCGCCGCGCCCCTCGCCGCGCCTCGCCGCCTCACCCGCGCGGCGTTCCTCCGGCGCGTCACGCTCGCCGGCGCCCGCTCGCGGTTCCCGCCATCGCCGGCGGACGAGGACGACCGGGCGGTCCTGAACTTCGCGCTGCTGCTGGAGGATCTGCAGGTGACGCTCTATCGCGAGGCGCTGGAGCTGGACCTCGGGTTCGATCTCGCCGGGCTCCTGCGCACGTTCGCCGACCACGAGCACGAGCACGTCGAGCGGCTGCGCGCGCTCGGTGGCGGCTCGGCGGAGCCCCTGCGGTTCGCCTACGGCCTCGAGACCCGAGACGAGCTGCTGCAGCTCGCGCCGACGGTCGAGGACACCGTGGTCGGGGCGTACGTCGGGGCCATCCCGGCCGCGGCCACGCCGGAGGTCCGCGCGCTGCTGGCCGGCATCGTGCACACCGAGGCCCAGCAGGCGTCGACACTGCGGATGCTCGCCTCCGAGGTCGCGGCGCCCGCCGCGTTCGACGAGGTGCTCAGCCGGACCGTGCTGCTCGACCGCGTCCGACCCTTCATCGCCACATGAACGGCGACGCTCGCCCGGCGGCTCGCGTCGCAACGAGTGCTCGCCCGGAGGGCTCGCTCTCGCGCGCCCGCGGGGCCAAGCGCGGCGTCGTGGCCCTGTTCTCGGCCACGATGCTCACCAGCGCGATCCTGCTGTTCTCGGTGCAGCCGATGGTGGCCCGGTTCGTGCTGCCGACGTTCGGGAGCGCGCCGCAGGTGTGGGCGGTCGCGCTCGTGTTCTTCCAGGCCGTGCTGCTGCTCGGCTACCTGTACGCGCACCTGTCCTCGAGCCGGCTCGGCGTGCACCGGGCGCTCACGCTCCACGCCGTCCTGCTCGTCGCGCCCGTCCTCACGCTCCCGCTCGGCGTCCCGGCCGCGAGCGCCGACACGGCGGCCGGCAACCCGGCGTGGGTCCTGCTCGGCCTGCTCACGGTGTCGGTCGGGCTGCCGTTCTTCGTCGTCTCCTCGACGGCGCCGCTGCTGCAGCGCTGGCTCGTGCACACCGACCATCCGGCCGGCAAGGACCCGTACTTCCTGTACCGGGCGAGCAACTTCGGCAGCGTGCTCGGGCTCGTCTCCTACCCGCTGCTGTTCGAGCCGCGGCTCACGCTCGACGAGCAAGGCCGGCTGTGGACGTGGGGCTACGCCGCCCTCGTCGTGCTGCTGGCGGGGTGCATCGCGTACGTGTGGCGGTCGAGCACCGCCCCGAAGCCCGTCGTGACCGGCCCGGATGAGCGGCTGACGGTCCGTCGCCGCCTCACGTGGCTCATCCTCGCCGCGGTGCCGTCCGGGCTGATCGTGGCCGCGACCACGACGCTCACCACCGACGTCGCGCCGATCCCGCTGCTGTGGGTGCTGCCGCTCGGCCTCTACCTGATCACGTTCATGATCGCGTTCTCCAGCGGCGGCGGGTCGCGACGCGTCTACGAGCTGTCGGTGTGGCTGATGCCGGCGGCCATCCTCGCCGTGATCGTCGTGACCGTGGCGGAGATCCGCACGCCGCTGTGGCTGATCATCGCCGTCCACCTGCTCGCCGTGTTCGTCGTGGCGATGGTCTGCCACGGCCGGCTCGCGCAGGACCGGCCGGCGCCGCAGCGCCTGACGACCTTCTACCTCGTGGAGTCGGCCGGCGGCGTGCTCGGCGGCGCGTTCGCGGCGCTGGTCGCCCCGGTCGTGTTCAACGCGCTGTGGGAGTACCCGCTGGCGCTGCTGCTGGCCGCGCTGCTGTGGCCCGGCGTGCGCCGCGACGCGCCGCCGCGCGCCGTCGGCGACCTCGCGTGGCCGGTCGCGATCGCGATCGCGGTGTACCTGGCGCTCACGCAGCTCGACGAGGAGCACCTCGTGCTGATCCTCGCGGCGGGCGCCTGCACGGTGCTCGCGCTGCGCCGGCCGCGGCGGCTGGCCATCGGCCTGCTCGCGCTGGTGATCGCGGGCACGCTCGGCGTGGCCGCCACGGGCACGCCGGTGATCGATCGCGAACGCAACTTCTTCGGCGTGCGGACCGTCGAGCAGGGCGGCGGGGTGCGCTCGCTCGTGCACGGGACGACGCTGCACGGCAACCAGCTGCTGCGCCCCGGGCTGCCGCAGCCGACGACCTACTACCACCCGGCCAGCCCGATCGGCCAGCTCGTCACGGGCGGCCCGCGCGGGCTCACGCGCCGGACCGCGGTGATCGGGCTCGGCACCGGCACGATGGCCGCCTACAGCCAGCCCGGGGACCGCTGGACGTTCTACGAGATCGACCCGGAGATCATCCGCGTCGCGCTCAACCCGCGCTACTTCACCTACCTCCGGGACGCCCCGGGAGCGACCGAGACCGTGCTCGGCGACGCCCGCCTGTCGCTGCAGGAAGCGGACGACCGCACGTTCTCGCTGATCGTCGCCGACGCGTTCAGCTCCGACGCGATCCCGACGCACCTGATCACCCGTGAGGCGATCGCGCTCTACTTCCGCAAGCTGCTCCCGGACGGCGTGCTCGCGTTCCACGTCTCCAACCGGTACGTGGACCTGCAGACCGTGCTCGGCAACCTCGCCCGCGACGCGGGCCTGACGTGCTTCGCCGGCAACCTGGACGCCCCGCTCGCCGACGGGATCGAGGAGGCCAACGCCTCCTCGTGGGTCGCGCTGGCGCGGACGCGGGAGGACCTCGGCGAGGTCGGCACGCGCGGGCTGTGGCGCACCTGCCCGATCGGGCCGCGCTCGCACACCTGGACCGACGACTACTCGAACATCCTCAGCGTGCTGCGCTAGGCTACTGCCGCGCGCGGCCTTCTTGGCGTCGCGCAGCGCGCGCCGGACCTCGCCGCTGTCGTTGTCGCCGAACTCGTCGAGCCGGCGCTGCAGCGGGCGCGATCGCCGCCTCCGGCTGGCCGAGCCCGATCAGCGCCACGCCCTCCTCGAAGAGCGCGTAGCCGCACGGGCTGAGCTCGTTCGAGCCGGCGCACAGCTCCTGCGCCTCGCGCGCCTTGGTGAGCGCGGTCTGAAAGTCCCCGGCCCGGCGGGCGTTGTAGCCCTCGAGCTGCGCCGCCTGCGCCGCCTTGAGGTCGGGCTCACCGGACGGCTTCTCCGGGGTCTCCTCCGGGGTCTTCTCGGGCGTCGGCTCAGGGGTGGGCGTGTCCTCCGGGGTCGGTTCCGGCGTGGCGGTCTCTTCCGGGGTCGGCTCCGGCGTCGCCGTGTCCTCGGGCGTCGGCTCCGGTGTGGACTCGCGCGTCGGCTCGGCCGTGGGCTGTTCGGCCTGTTGCGTCGGCTCCTTGTCGTCGGCGCGGTTGGCCAGCGCGTACACGCCACCGCCCGCGAGCAGGATGAGCGCCACGAGCCCCGCGATCAGCGGCGCGGCGCTGCTGCGCCGCTCGGGCTCCGGGCACCGGGGTCGCGATCGCCGCGCGCGGCGGCAGCGGTGCGCCGATCCCGGGCTGCTCGGCGGTGTCCGGCTCTCTCGGCGGCGCGCGCCGCGACCACGGGCGCGCTTCTCGCGCCGGCTCAGCTTGCGGGTCGTCCCGGTCGACGGCGCGTCCGCGTCCACGGTGCGCTCGAGCGCGGCCACGAACGCCTCCGCGTTCTCCCACCGATCTCCGGGCTCCTTGGCCAGTCCGCGTTCCAACACCGCGTCAACCGCGCGGGACAGCTCGGGCGCGCGGGTGGAGGCCGCCGGCACCGGGTCCTCGATGTGCGCGCGAGCCTGCGCGGCGAAGTGCTCGGCCTCGAACGGGCGCGAACCCGTTAGCAGCTCGTAGGCCACGACCGCAAGCGCGTAGATGTCCGAGGCGGCGGTCGCGGGCTCGCCCATCGCCTGCTCGGGGGAGAGGTAGGCCGCGGTGCCGAGCACCTGCCCGGTCGCGGTCAGCTGGTCCTCCCACGCGACGCGGGCGATGCCGAAGTCCCCGACCGCGAGCCGGTCGTGATCGTCGAGCAGCAGGTTGCCGGGCTTGATGTCGCGGTGCACGACGCCGGCGGCGTGGGCGGTGTCCAGCGCGCCCGCGGCCTCGCGCAGCCAGCGCAGGCGGATCTTCAGCGGGATCTCGCGGCCGGACTTCATCGCGTCCCCGACGGTGCCCCCGCGCATGATCTCCATGACCATGAACACGCGCGCCTGGTGCTCGCCGACGTCGTAGATCGTGACCACGTGCGGGTGCGAGGAAAGGCCCGCCGCGGCCCGCGCCTCACGCTGGAAACGACGGCGTGCGCGATCGTCCTCGCCCAGGTGCGAAGCCAGCAGCTTCACCGCTACAGCGCGGTCCAGAAGCTCGTCGTGCGCCTCCCATACACTCGCCATCCCGCCGTTGGCGAGATGCCTGATCACGCGGTACCGATCCGGCAGGGAGATGCGATCCGGTGAGACCGGGGGCATCGAGTACACGGTACCCGCCGTCCGCCCTCCTATACTCTTGCCCTCCAATGGCTCGTATCTGTCACTCCTGCGGCAAGCGCCCCGCCTTCGGCCAGAGTCGCTCCCACTCCATGGTCGCGACCAAGCGTCGTTTCGATATCAACGTCCAGAAGGTCCGGATCGTTGAGAGCGGTGCTCCGAAGCGCGTTTACGTCTGCACGCGCTGCCTCAAAGCAGGCAAGGTCACGAAGGCCTAACGGACGGCCGCGCACGCCGTGGCCGATCCGAGCCTCCTCCGTTTCCGCTTCGTCATCGAGGCTGCGCTCGCGCACCTCGAATCGCGGCGGCATGAGGTCAACGACCTGAACGTCTTCCCGGTCGCCGACGGCGATACGGGAGACAACATGGCGCTGACCCTTCGTGCCGTGCTCACCGAGCTCGACAATCTCTCCACCCAAGGCGAGATCGACGAGATCGGTCGCGACCAGATCGTCGACTCCGTCGCTCGCGCGGCGTTGCTCGGCGCGCGCGGAAACAGCGGCGTCATCCTGAGCCAGCTCATCCGCGGCGCCGCCGAGGAGCTCATCTCCCGCCCGGGCGAGCTCGTGGACCCGGTCCTGGTCGCCGCCGCCATGGCGCGCGCCGCCGACCGCGCGTACGGCAGCGTGCGCGACCCCGCGGAAGGCACCATCCTCACCGTCGTGCGCGAGATGGCCGCGCGCGCCGCGTCCGAGATCGCCCACATGGCCGAGCCGCGTCTGCAGCACCGCGTCGACGACGCGACGCAGAACGAGATGCTCGCCTACGTGCTCGAGCACGCGCTGGACGCCGGCCAGGCCTCCGTCAAGCGCGGCCCCGAGCTGCTGCCGATCCTGCGCGAGTCCGGCGTGGTCGACGCCGGCGGCTACGGCCTCACGATCATCTTCGCGGGTGTCATCGCGGCCCTGCGCGGCGCCGATCCGCCGCCGCTCGAGCACCACGCGCCCGCCCGCGTCACGCACCCCGAGCACGATTCCTCGACCTACCGCTACTGCACGAACTTCGCGGTCACGGGCGACAACCTGGAGCCGACGCCGTGGCTGCCGCGGCTGGAGGCGATCGGCGACTCGGTGCTGGTGGTCGGCGACTCCACGACGTTGAAGGTGCACGTCCACACCGACGAGCCCGAGCGCGCCACGCACCTGTTCGACGGCATCGGCGAGGTCTCCCGCCTCGACGTCGCGGACATGCACGAGCAGGTCGAGCAGCGCACCGCCCGCGTGAGCGAGGTCATCGACACCTGCGGTGTGCTCGCGGTCGTCAACGGCGGCGGGATGCGCGTGCTCTTCGAGGGCATGGGCGCCCACGTGCTGGACGGCGGGCCCACGCTGAACCCGAGCACCTACGAGTTGCTGGCCGGCATCCACGACGTCCCCGCCGAAGAGGTCGTCGTCCTGCCCAACTCACCCAATGTCCGGATGGCCGCCGAGCGCGCCGCCGAGCTCAGCGAGAAGGCCGTCCGTGTCGTCCCGACCCGCTCGATGGCCGCCGGCCTGGCCGCCGCCGTGGCCCTGGACGCCGACGCCGACGCGCGCCGCAACGGCGCCGCGATGGAGGAGGCGCTGGTCCACGTCCGCACCGGCGGCGTGACCGAGGCTGCGCGCGACGACTCCCAGGGCCGCTTCCGCCGCGGCGACTCCGTCGGCTTCATCGACGAGGAGCTCGTGGCCTGGGGCGAGCCGCAGGAGACGCTGGAGGTCGTGCTGGGCGAGCTGGGCCGCGAGGCCGAGCTGCTCACCGTGATCGAAGGGCACGGCGCGCCGCTCAACAGCGAAGACGTCGCCGCGCTCGCGCCCGACACCGCCGAGGTCGAGCTGTCCGTGGGTGGACAGCCCGCCTGGTGGTGGCTCGTCAGTGCCGAATAGCCCGACCTACGTCGGCGCGTGCGGCACGACCATGACCGGGCACGCGGCCCGGCGGGTCAACTTCCGGGCCACGCCCCCGAGCAGCACGCGGCGTACCGGCCCGTAGCCCCGCGATCCGCAGACCAGCAGGTCGCACTCGTGATCGTCGAGCGCCGCGAGCTCGTCGACGACGTCGCCCTCGAGCAACTCGTCCGCCGCCTCGAAGGGCAGGGAGGCCAGCGCCTCATCCAGCGCCGCCCGCGCGGCGTCGCGCACGGCACCCATGAACGCCTCCTCCGCGTCTCGCCCCGTGACCGGCGCGAAGATCTCCGCCCGCGGGGCGACGACGGTGTACAGCGTCAGCGATGCCTTGGTGCGCTCGACCAGCCCCGCGGCCACCTTCAACGCCTCGCGGGCCTCCGGCACGTCCACGTAGGCCACGCCGATCCGCCGGACCGCCTCGTCCGGCGCCCGCTCGCGCCACCCGCGGGGAGCGACGGCGACGGGGCAGATCGCACCGTGCAGCAGGCGCTCGCCGGTGGAACCGGGGGAGATGCGCCGCCGCGCGCCGTGGCGGGCAGAGCCGACGACGATCGTCGAGGCGCCGGTCTGCTCGGCCACGTCGTGGAGCCCGTGCGCGGCCGAGCTGGAGCCCACGACGCGGAAGTCCGCGCTCACGCCGCGCTCGTCGAGGAACCGTCGCGCAGTCGCGCTGACCTCCTCGGCCTGCTCGCGCAGGTAGCCGACCCACTCGGCGTCGACGCGGCCCACGCCGATCGGGTTCTCCTGCGGGAAGACGCTGACGACGACCAGCGCAGCGCCGGTGGCGTGGGCCAGCTGGGCGCCGAGGGTGACAGCGTCGTCGCCCGAGTCCGACCCGTCGTGGCCCACGACGACGGTCATGACCGCGGCTCGCGCTGCAGCAGGGAGTGCTTGCGGCCGTAGACGATGTAGATCCCGATCCCGATCAGGAGCCAGATCCCGAAGCGCCACCAGGTCGTGCCCGGCAGCTGCGTCATCAGGTAGATGATCAGGATCGAGCCGATGATCGGGAAGATCGGCACGGGCCACGCGAGCGGGACCCTGAACGGGCGCTCCATGTCCGGGTGGGTGATCCGCAGGATCACGACGCCGATGTTGACGAGCAAGAACGCGAACAGCGTGCCGATGTTCACCAGCTCCACGATCTCGTCGAGCGGCACGAACGCCGCGAGCACAGCGATCAAAACGCCGAGCCCGATCGTCAGCTTCGCCGGCGTGCCGAAGCGCGGGCTCACCTTGGCGATGTTGCGCGGCATCAGGCCATCGCGGGCCATGGCGAAGATGATGCGGGTCTGGCCGTAGAAGACCGTGAGCAGCACGCTCGTGATCGCCACCAGCGCACCGAACGCCATCAGGCTCGCGGCCCATGAGATGCCCGCGCCCTCGTCGAGCGCGGTGGCGAGCGGCGCCTCGGACTCCTGCAGCGCCTCCGCGTCGAGCGAGCCGACCGCCGCGATCGAGACGAGGATGTAGACGATCGTGCAGATGACGAGCGAGCCGATGATCGCGATCGGCAGGTCCCGCTTGGGCTTCTTGGCCTCCTCGGCGCCGGTCGAGACCGCGTCGAACCCGATGTAGGCGAAGAAGATCACCGCCGCGGCGGTCACCACTCCATCGGCGCCGTTGGGCGCGAACGGCTTCAGGTTGTCCATGCTGAACGCCGACACGAACGCCACGACGATGAAGAACAGCAGGATCAGCAGCTTGAAGACGACCATCAAGAAGTTCGCCCTCGCCGTCTCTCGCACCCCGCGCACGAGCAGGAACGTGACCGCGGCGACGATCGCCACGGCAGGCAGGTTCACCTTGCCGCCGTCCTCGGGCGGGTTCGCGATCGATTCCGGCAGCGCGAACCCGAACGCGTTCTCGAGAAACTCGTTGAGGTTGCCGCCCCAACCCACGGCGACGGCCGCCACGGCCACGCCGTACTCGAGGATCAGGTCCCAGCCGATGATCCACGCCACGAGCTCGCCGAGCGTCGCGTAGGCGTAGGTATAGGCGCTGCCGGACACCGGGATCGACGACGCCAGCTCCGCATAGCAGAGAGCCGAGAACACGCACGTCAACGCCGCCAGGAGGAACGACAGGATCACCGCGGGACCCGCATCGCCGATGCCTTCGCCGATGACCACGAAGATGCCGGTACCGATGACGGCGCCGATGCCCAGCGCGGTCAGGTCACGCGCGCCGACGGCCCGCTTGAGGCCGCCCCTCGTCGTCGGACTGGGTGTCCGCGACCAGGCGCGAATGGTCCTTGACCGCAAACGGTCCGGTCGTCTTCCGAGTTGCCCCCATACCCGTCCCCCTGACGGTCGCCTAAACGGACCCTAAACGCTTGTCCCGGATCGCGTCATGCCCCGTGTTCACACTTCCTATACGTGCCACCGACCCAGTTCGCCAGCTCCGACCCGCTCCCCGAGGGCGGCCGCCCGCGCATCGCGCGGCCCTCGCGGCTGGATCACGCGCTGGAGCTGCCGGGCGAGAAGGCCGAGAAAGCGGGCGCGAAGCTCGGCCTGACGAGCATCGCGGCGCTGCTGGACCACATCCCGCGCGACCGGCGCGCCGCGCGCACGATCGGTGACCTCGTGGAGGGGGAGACCGCGACCGTGGTGGTCGAGGTGCTCTCGATCACGAGCCGGCAGGTCCGCCGACGGGGCATGAAGCCGCTCGTGGCCGCGCGGGTGAGCGACGAGACGGGCACGATGGGCGTGACGTTCTTCAACCAGCCGTGGCTCGAGCGCCGCTACCGCCCCGGCACCCGGCTCCTGCTCACCGGCAAGTACCAGGGCCAGCGCGGGTTCCGCGTCAACGAGCACGCCGAGACGGGCGAGCTCGTGTCGACGGGGGAGGACATGGCCACCTACCCGGCCTCGGACGGGCTGACGAGCGTGCAGATCGCCGCGCTCGTGCACGAGCAGCGCGCGGAGATGCGCAACGTGCTCGAGCCGCTGCCCGCCCGGATCCGGGCGCTGGAGCGCCTGCCGGACCGCTGGGCGGCCGTGGACGCCGCGCACTTCGGCGACCAGGAGGGCGGCCGGCGACGGCTCGCGTTCGACGAGTTCCTGCTGCTGCAGATCGCGCTCCTGCGCCGCCGCGCGCGCCGCCGCGAGGGCGCGCGGGCGGAGGCGTTGAGCGCCCCCGGCGAGCTCACGGCCCGCTGGCTGCGCGACTCGCTCCCGTTCACGCCCACCGGCGACCAGCAGCGCGCGATGGCCACGCTCGACGAGGACGTGGCGTCCGACCGCCCGATGCAGCGCCTGCTGATGGGCGAGGTCGGCTCGGGCAAGACCGTCGTCGCGCTGTACGCGATGCTGCGCGCCGTCGAGTCCGGCGGCCAGGCCGCGCTGATGGCGCCCACCGAGACGCTCGCCGAGCAGCACTTCGCGACGCTGCAGAAGCTGATGCCGGGTGAGCTCGTCCAGGCCGCGCTGCTCACCGGCTCCACGCCGCAGTCGCGCCGCACCGACCTGCTGGGGAAGCTCGCGTCCGGCGAGCTGAAGATCCTCGTCGGCACGCACGCGCTGATCGAGGACGCCGTGGAGTTCGACCGCCTGCTCGTCGCGGTCGTGGACGAGCAGCACCGGTTCGGCGTCAACCAGCGCCGCAAGCTGGACCGCAAGGCGCCGGCCGGCCGCGCGCCGCACATCCTGCACATGACCGCGACGCCGATCCCGCGCACGCTCGCGCTCACCGCCTACGGCGACCTCGACGTCACGAGCCTGCACGAGCTGCCGGCGGGCCGGCGCCCGATCGTCACCCACGTCGCGTCCACCGACAACGAGCGCGCGCGGGCCTACGAGCGCATCCGCGAGGAGCTCGACGCGGGCCGCCAGGCGTTCGTGGTCTGCCCGCTCGTGGAGGAGTCCGAGGCGCTGCAGGCCCGCGCGGCCACGGCCGAGTTCGAGCGTCTGCGCGGCGGCGAGCTCAAGGACTACCGCGTGGTCCTGATGCACGGCCAGATGCGCCCGCGGGAGAAGCAGGAGGCGATGAAGGCGTTCGCGGCCGGCGGCGCGGACGTGCTCGTCGCGACGACCGTGATCGAGGTCGGCATCGACGTCCCGAACGCGACCGTGATGCTCGTCGAGGACTCCGAGCGCTACGGGCTCAGCCAGCTCCACCAGCTCCGGGGCCGGATCGGCCGCGGCCAGTACGACTCCGTGTGCCTGCTCTTCGGCCCCAAGGAGTCGCGTCGGCTGCAGGCGATGGCCCAGCACTCGGACGGTTTCCGCCTGGCGGAGATCGACCTCGAGCTGCGTGGGGAGGGGGAGATGCTCGGCGTGCGCCAGTCCGGCCTGCAGGTGTTCAAGTTCGCCCGCTTGCCCGAGGACCTCGAGCTGCTCGAGCGTGCCCGACGGCACGCCCGCGAGATCATGGACAACGACCCCGAGCTGCGCACGCCCGAGCACGCGCTGATCGAGGACGCGATCGTCCGCGCCTACGGAGCCGACGCGCTGGAGCCGATCCCGGCCTAGATCAAGACGTCGACGATCGACCACTGCCACAGGCGAACGCAGCTGCTGAGCGTGAGCGGCGGTTCCACCTCGTAGGAAGAGTTCTCGATCAGCCGGGCGTCCCAGCACGAGCGGTTGCGGTGCGTCATCGCGTAGCTGGCGCCGCCGCCCGAGTCGTCGTAGACCGCGCAGCGTGAGAGTGCGTGGTCGCAATCCGCGTCCATGAGCAGGCCGAAGCCCGCCGTCCGATGGATCGAGACCTCGAGCGACCGCTCATCCATCGGCGCGCGGATCACCGAGCTGGCCGCCAGCGCGAACCACCCGAAGGCGAACGGCAGCGCGGCGATGACCGCCACGATCCAGATCGTCCGGGTCCGCATGGGACCATGGTCGCAGCGGCGTGACGGTGCGAGACGCGGGCGTGTCCCCGCCCTGCGTTTGAGGACGGGATCGTTCGCGTTTCTAAAGAGGGACAGGCCCTCTTTAGAATCCGCGGCGTGCAGTTGACGCTCGACCACGTCATCCTGCGCGCCGCGGACCCGGGCGCGGTGATCGATGAGCTCGTCGCGCGGACCGGGGCTCCGGTGCTCGTGCCCGTCCACGACGCCGGCGCGTTCAAGTCCGGGATCGTGCGGGCGAGCGTGGACATCGAGGTGCTCGCGATCGGCGCCACGCCGCCGTCGCAGGTGCAGGGCTACGGGCTCGGCTTCACCGTCGACGTGCCGCTCGGCCAGGCCAACAAAGCCCTGCGCAAGGCGGGATTCCCGACCTCCGGGACGACCAAGGCCAAGGCCAACGGCCGGACGTGGGCGGCGGTGCAGGTGCACGGCCTGCTGCCGGACCCGTTCCCGCTGCCGGTGACCAAGAAGGCGCCCAAGCCCAACGACCGCCTCGCCGAGGCGATGGCGGGGTGGCTGACGAAGATCCCGTCCGTGGCGCGCATGGCGACCCGCAAGTCCGGCTCCTCGATGGTCGTCGTCACCGAGTACCGCTTCGATGCCGACGAGTGGCGCGCCGCCGCCGGCCCCGGTCTGACGGTCGCGAGCATCGAGGTCGGCACGCGCAGCCCGAACTGGGCCAAGTTGCCGCTCGCGCCCAGCCCGCTTGCGTTGTCGGAGGAGCTGCCGCCGGGCGTGCGTCGGATCGTGCTGGAGGGTGAGGGCACGCCGTTCACGCTCGGTGACGTCGAGTTCGCCTACGCGAGCCGCGGGCCCGACCCGGCGGAAGCCGACGCCCGCAAGCTCGTCGACGTGGCCGAGCGGATGCCGCGCCCGTTCCCCGAAGCGGTCGCGCTCGGCCTCGGCGCAGGTGCTGCAGTACTTCCCGGCCGCGCCGGCCCAGCCGCACTGGCCGCAGACCTGGGTGCGCGCCGCCCGCCTGCTCGACGCGCCCCAGCTCGAGGCGATCGCGCGCGGCGAGCAGCGCTGCTACCTCACCGCCCTCGGCGCGCTCAAGCTCGCCGAAGCGGGCATGCACGGCCCGCTGATCGACCACTGGCTCGCCGAAGAGCGCGACTACCCGTACCTCACCGAGGACGAGCTCGCGGCGGTCAGGCGGGCGGTGTGATCGCCAGCGAGGACGGCTCGCCGGCCCGCAGCGCCGCGACGTGCTCGCGCAGGTTGGTCATGTCGATCAGGCTCGCGCCGCGCCGCGTCGCCGCCAGCACCTCCGCCTCGACGGCCTCGATCTCCTGCGCCCGCGGCACGCACGCCTCGAGCTGCTCGCGGGGCGCGATCACGATCCCGTCGTCGTCGGCCAGCACCAGCTCACCGGGCGTGACGCGCAGCCCGCCGAAGGCGATCGCCCCGCCGACGCGCGGCGCGACGTCACTGCGTCCCGCCATCGGCACCGTCCCGCGCGCCCACAGCGGCAGCTCGCGCGGGAGGCCGGAGCGGTCGCGCACGTAGCCGTCGACCACGATCCCGCCCAGCTCACGGCGCGCCGCCTCGTTCGCCAGCAGCTCACCGAGCGCGGCCAGAGCTCCGCCGCCGGCCTGCACCACGAGCACGTCGCCGGGCTCGGCCTCGGCGATCGCCCACAGCACGCTGAGGAACTCGCCCGACGCGACCACGGTGTACGCGGGGCCGGAGATCCGCGCCTTCGGGGTCAGCGGCCGGATCGCGGGGTCCGCGACCGGCAGGGACTTGTCGACGTCGCAGAGCGTGCTCACGGGCAACCGGGCGAGGGCATCCATACGCTGCACCCTAATGCGCGTCATCGCCGGCACCCACCGAGGGCGGACCCTCAAGGCCCCGCCCGGGGACGCCACCCGTCCCACGTCCGACCGGGTGCGGGAGGCGCTGTTCTCCATCCTCACCACTCAGACGCCCGGCGCGCGCGTCCTGGACCTGTTCGCCGGCTCCGGCGCGCTCGGGCTCGAGGCCCTGTCTCGCGGGGCTGACAGCGTCACGTTCGTCGACGACGCGCAGCCCGCGATCAAGGCCATCCACGCCAACCTGCAGGCCCTCTCCGCGAGCGCCACGGTCAAGCGCAACGACGCCCTCCGCTTCCTCAGCGCGGCATCAAGCAGCGGCGCGCAATACGATCTTGTGTTCCTCGACCCGCCATATCGTCATGCGGAGCGCCTCGCGCCACCGCTGTCGGAGGCCCTCCCCGCCGTACTGGCGCCCGGGGCGGTGGTGGTGGCCGAGAGCGACAAGCGGGCGCCTTTGACGCTCACCCTGCCCCTCACCGACGAACGGCGCTACGGCGACACACTGATCCGCATCTATGGCCCCTGACCCCCGCATCGCGATCTGCCCCGGCTCCTACGACCCGGTGACCAACGGTCACGTGGACATCATCTCGCGCGCCTCGGTGATGTTCGACGAGTTGATCATCGCCGTCGTGAACGCGTCCGTGCGCAAGAGCAAGTCGGTGTTCACCGCGGAGGAGCGGATCGGCTTCGTCGAGCACGCCACGGCGCATCTGGGCAACGTCCGCGTGGTCCCGTTCGACAAGCTCGTGGTGGATTTCGCCCGCGAGCAGGGGGCCAAGGCGATCGTCAAGGGATTGCGCGCGATCAGCGACTTCGAATACGAGTTGGAGATGAACCAGCTGAACCGTTCGCTGGCCTCCGATGTGGAATCCATCTACCTGATGGCCTCACCCCAGTACAGTTTCCTGTCATCCAGCGGAGTCAAGGAGATCGCCACTTTCGGAGGCGACGTCTCGGGACTCGTGCCTGAGGAGGTCGCCCGCCGCTTGCAGGAAGCGCTGGGGCGGTAGCGAAACGGGGAACGAAATGGACGTCCTGGTACTCATCGACAAGCTGGACGACCTCGTCCACAACGCCAAGGCGGTCCCGCTCACGGACACCGTGCGCGTGGACAAAGAGGAGATCTACGACATCCTCGACCAGATGCGCGCCACGATCCCTGAGGAGATCAAGCAGGCGCGCTGGATCGTCAAGGAGCGCCAGGAGATGCTCGCGGAGGCCAAGCGCGAGGCCGAGCGCATCGTCAAGGAAGCGCGCGAGCGCCAAGAGCAGCTCGTCTCCCAGCAGGAAGTCACCCGCCAGGCCGAGCGCGCGGCGGAGGACATCATCGAGGACGCGCGGGCCCGCGAGCGCGAGATCCGTCTCGGCGCCGAGGACTACGCCGACGAGATCCTCAACACGCTCGAAGTGAATCTGTCCAAGTTCATCGCGGCTGTGCAGCGCGGCCGTGAGCGGCTTCAGGGCCGCGACGAGCCCGCCGAAGTCTCCTGAGGGGGCTGGATCTAGAGGGCCTGACCCGGCGCTTCGGTGACCGGGTCGCGCTCGACGGCGTGTCGTTCGCCGTCGAGCCGGGCCAGATGTTCGGTTTCGTCGGCCCCAACGGCGCCGGCAAGACGACGACCATGCGCATCGTCATGGGCGTCCTCGCGCCCGATGCGGGCGAGGTGCGCTGGAACGGCGAGCCGCTGCACATGCGCATGCGCGCCCGCTTCGGCTACATGCCGGAAGAGCGCGGGCTGTACCCGAAGATGCGCGTGAAGCCGCAGCTGAGCTACTTCGCCGCGCTGCACGGTGTCGACGATCCGGACGCGTCCGCGGACCGCTGGATCGAGCGCCTGGGCCTGACCGAGCGCGCGGGCGATCGCGTCGAGGAGCTCTCGCTCGGCAACCAGCAGCGCGTGCAGCTCGCCGCCGCGCTGGTGCACGAGCCCGAGCTGCTCGTCCTGGACGAGCCGTTCTCCGGCCTGGACCCGGTCGGCGTGGACGTGCTCAGCGGCGTGCTCCTCGACTACGCCCGCACCGGCGTGCCCGTCGTCTTCTCCTCGCACCAGCTCGAGCTCGTCGAGCGCCTGTGCGAGGCCGTCGCGATCATCAAGGACGGCCGGCTGGTCGCCTCCGGCACCGTCGAGGAACTGCGCGGGCCGGGCAAGAAGGTCGTCAAGGAAGTGATCGAGCGCCCGACGCTCACGGACCTGTTCCGGGAGGCGGTGAAATGATCAACCGCAACGTGCGGCTGGTGGCCCGGCGCGAGATCAGAGAGCGCGCGTTCGAGAAGTCGTTCCTGATCTCGACCGGCATCACGCTCGCGATCATCATCTGCGTCGTCGTGATCCCGCCGCTGTTGGGCGTGGGCGGGACCACGCAGTACGTGATCGCGACCGACGCCGAGAGCCGCCCGATCGCCGAGCGGGCCGTGGCGCTGGCCCCGAACTTCGACGCCGAGGTGACCATCGGCACCGACGACCCCGACGTGCGGCTCGTCGGGGGAGAGATCCGCTCGCAGGAGCAGCCCGACGACGCGCTCGTGGGTCTGCTCCAGACGGCCAACCAGGCGCTCGAGCCCAGCCAACGGCCGGAGCTGACGGTCAAGACCGTCGAGCCGGTCGATCCGGACCGCGACGCCAGGGCCGGTCTGGCCTTCTTCGCGATCCTGCTGCTCTATGGCCAGCTGATCGCCTACGGCTACATCGTCGCCTCGGGCGTGGTGGAGGAGAAGGCTTCGCGCGTGATCGAGGTGCTGCTGGCCACGCTCAAGCCGAAAGACCTGCTCGCGGGCAAGGTGCTCGGGCTGGGCGTGCTCGGGCTGACGCAGTTGCTGGTGACCGCGTTCATCGGCGTGGCCGTCGCGGGAGCCACGGGCGCGTTGACCGTCGACGCCGCGCTGATCTCCGCGATCGCCCTCGCGCTCGTGTGGTTCGTGCTCGGCTACGCGTTCTACGCGTCGCTGTACGCGGCGGCGGGGGCGCTCGTCCCGCGCCAAGAGGAGTTGCAGAGCACCACGACCCCGTTGACGATGGCGATCCTGGTGGCGTTCTTCGCCGGCTTCGCGGTCAACGACGACCCGAACAGCCTCCTGGCCCACGTCTGCGCGTTCATCCCCTTCACCGCCCCGATCACGATGCCCGGCCGGATCGCGCTCGGCGCGGTGCCGCTGTGGGAGATCGTGGCGTCGGTCGCGGTCATGGTCACCTCCACCGCGCTGATGATCCCCTTCGCCGCCCGGATCTACGCCGCGGTCGTGATGCGCACCGGGTCAGCGGTCAAGCTGTCCGAAGCGCTCCGGCTCGCCCGGCAGTAGTTCCCCTGCGCGGATCTCTAGGTCGCCCAGAAGCTGCTCATCGCGACCGTGTTGTGCTCAGCCTCGGGTTCTGAGCGGATGAGGAACTCCTCGTCCCGGGGTTCGAGGCGGGCGGTGCGGTCCTTGGACCCGCTGAACGCTTCGATGTGCGCCTCGCTCTCCCACAGCGACACCGCCTGAAAGTGGGTCTCCTCGCCTTCCTCGCGGCGCAGCAGGAACACCCCGAGGTTCCCGGGCGTCCCCTGGATGGCCTTCAGGCCGGTCTCGTGCAGGTACTCCACGTACTCGTCGGCGCGCGCGGTGGGAACCGTTCCGCGCCAGATGCGTGCGATTGCCATGCCTATGACATGCCCTGATCCGGGGCCGGCTACACCGCGCCCGGCGCGCTCACCGGTAGCCTTCGCCGCGTGGTGGAAGCGCTACTGGAACGAATCGGGCTCGGCGGACGCGACATCGCCCCCGACCTCGACGGGTTGTGCACCGTCCACCGCGCCTACCTCGGCGCGATGCCGTACGAGGACCTCGCCGTGCAGCTGGGGGAGACCGGACCGCTGGACCCGGCGGAGCTCGTGCCGCGCCTGCTGCACGAAGGACGCGGCGGCTACTGCTTTGAGCTCAACACCGTGCTCGGCTGGCTGCTGCAGGCCCTCGGCTTCTCCCTGACCCACCACCAGGCGGTCGTCGGCGGCGTCGGGCCGACCAACCACATGGTCCTGGTCGTCGACGTGGACGGCGAGCCGTGGATCGCCGACGCCGGCCTCGGCGAAGGGTTCCTGGACCCGCTCCCGCTGGTCCCGGGGCCGCACGACTTCGGGCCGTTCCGGTGGACCGTCGAGCTGGAGCCGTGCGGGACGTGGTGGGTCGCCGCACACGACTGGTGCTCGTTCCCCGGGTTCCGGATGGAGGAGGAGGCGTCGCCGGTCAGCGCGTTCGAGCCGCATCATCGTCGGCTCGCCACGGACCCGGAGTCCCCGTTCGTGAAGACGCTCGTGGTGCAGCGGCCGCGGTGCGGACCGGATCACGACGCTCCGGGCGCGGACGCTGTCGTCCGTCGGGCCGGACGTGGACAGCAAGCGGGTGGTGGCCGACGAGGCGGAGTTCTACGCCGTCCTGGCGGGCGAGTTCGGCGGTGACGCGGCGGATCCGCGGCTCTGGGCCCAGGCCTGCGTCCAGCACGAGGAGTTCCTGGCGCGCATCGACCGTGTGAACGGCGAGCACGACGCTCGCGTGCCCGGGTGGCGCGTTGCCGCTCACGCGCCACGCGAGCGTTCACCAAGTTCCCGCCCAGGGAACCAAGCGAACGCTCGCGTGCCCAGGTGGCGCGTCTCCGCTCGCGCGTCCGTGTCGCGCGGCGGCCCGTCGCCCAAGGGGTGCCGCACACGCGTCACCCGAGGCGACACGGATGTGCGGCGCTCCCTCGTGGCGCGCGCGAACCTGCGCCGCCGGACAGCGCCTTCCTGCCACGCGCCACCAGCGCCCGTCGCGGCGCGAACCCGCGTCCGCGCCTTCGCCCCGCGCGCCACCCGGCGCCCCGTCGCGGCGCGGGCGAAACGGCCCGGCGCCTCACGCCGACGCGGCTACTCCGCCGCGGCTTCTTCGATCAGCGTCGAGATCTGGGCCAGGTGCGCGCGGACACGCTCGGCCATGGCGTCCAGCACCGTGCGCGCCTGCTCGATGCCGCCCGCGGCGTTCGTCAGGTGCAGCTTGATCCGCCGGACCTCGTCCATCGCGCCCAGCGCGCGCTCCACCTCGGCGCGCAGCGCCGGCGCGTCCAGGCCGTCGACGCCGCCCTTGGCCATCAGCACGCGCGCCCGGGCCAGCGAGTAGGCGACCTCCAGGGCCAGCCGCGAGCCGTCCTCGGGGTCGTAGACGACGAACATCTTGTCGCCGCCGACCTCGCGCAGCCCTTCGACCCGCGCGGGCAGCTGCTCCGCGGACGGGACGACCCAGACGCCGTAGTCGGCGGCGCGGTGGGCCATCGCCTCCTCGAGGTCGGTCAGGGCCTCCTTGCGGGAGCGGCGGGAGTTCTTGGCCTCGAAGACGATCCGGCCGCGCGAGGCCCCGGAGCAGCCTTCGATGTCCACGACGACGTCGCCCTTGCGGCCGCCGCCGCCGCGGAAGTCGCCGACGGCGTCGCAGTCGTCGCCGTGGCCGCGGGCGATCGCGTCCAGCGCGTCGGCCAGCGCCTCCTCGTACGGGCGGCCCTTGGCCGTGCCGCGGGCGTGCTCGGCCGCGACGTCGGCGGCCTTCTCGCGCTCGGAGCGCAGGCCCGCCAGCTCCAGCTTCAGCGCGACCATCTGCTCGCGCATGGCCTCGAGCTGCACCTCCTGCCGCGTGGCCATCTCGCGCGCGGAGCGCAGGTGCGCGGCCTTGAAGTCGGCCAACGGGTTGTTCCCGTCGGCGCTGGAGAACTGGCGCAGCAGGTCCTCGCGCATGCGGGCGGACTGGTCGCGCATCACCTCGCGCAGCTGGTGCTGCACGGCGGAGGTGGAGCCCTCGCCGAACAGGCGCTGGAGCTCGCGGGCGAGGTGCCCGTTCTCCTCGCCGAAGACCTCGTCGACCTTGGTGCCGAAGAACTCGGCCACCACCCGGGCCTTGTCGGTGAAGGCGGACTCGACCTCGCGGGAGACCTTCTCGAACTCGTTGCGGACGAACTCGGCGTCCACGGCGGCCTGCTCGCGCTCCAGCACCCGCGCGCCGACCTCGATCGCGTCATTGACGATCGCCACCGGGTCATCGCCCGCCGTCATCCGGCGGTCCAGGAACGCGGCCGTCGTGGGATCGTCGATGACGATGTTCTCGACGATCACGCGCCCCATCAGGACGTGGACGCGGGGGGAGCGAAGTGGTGTGGCGGCCTCCATAAGCAACCGCCCACGCTACGTGGCGCGCTGGACGGAAAGGGTTCGTCGAGGAATGGGCGGTGCGCCTGATGTGGTGCAGGCGCCAGTGCCTCGGGCCGCCCGCGACAAGCGTGGCGTGCCTCTGGCACGTGAGCGTCGCGGGTGGCGCGAGGTGCGGCGGATGTGCCGCAGGAGGCGTGCCGTTATTCCTCGACGAGCCCCTCAGCGCGTGGAGAAGCCGGAGAGCCCTTCAGGCTTCTCCGAGGCCACGTCCACGACGACACCGTCGAGTGCCCCGGGCCGCCGCGCACGAACGCGACCATCGCGTCGACCGCGTCAGCGCCACCTTCGAACACGGCCTCGACCGTCCCGTCGCCCAGGTTCTCGGCCCACCCGGCCACGCCGCGCCGCTCAGCCTCCTTCCGGGTCGACTCCCGGAAGAAGACGCCCTGCACGTTCCCGTGCGCCACCACACGGCGCCGTTCGGCCATGCCGATACGGTAGACAAATGAGAGACCTCGAAGGCGAGCTCGACGCCTGCGGAGGGGCCGCCGCGCCCCCGTCCGCCGCCGCGCGCCTGCGTGAGGTCCTGACCGAGACCCTCAAGCGTGGTCGCAGCGATCTCGCCAAGCCCCGCTCGGGCCTGGAGCACCCGGTCGAGGTCGCGCTCACCAGCGGCCTGCTGGCCGCCACGCCCGCGACCGCGACGCTCCGCGCCGACCCCGAGTCGATCCCCGAGCGCGAGTGGCTGCTCGTCGCCGCCGTGGTCGGCACGCTGATCGAGCTCGCCGAGCCCGGCCCGCCCACGGGTCCCGACGACCTGCGCCTGCGCGCGGGCGAGCTCCCCGGCGGCTTTCTCGTGCTCGGGTTCGAAGGCGCCGACCTGGATCCCGAGCTCGTCGACCTCGCGTTCGAGGAGCAGTCACACGGCATCGACCGGCTGCGGGCGCGGGCCCACGCGCTCCCCCGCAGCGTGATCGAGAACGTGGAGCTCAAGGCCCCGATCGGCGCCCGGCACCCGCTCAAGATCGCCGAGACCGTGGCGCGCCTGGGTGGCCGCCCGCCGGCCAGCACGACGATCTCGAGGACGCGGTGCTCTCCATCCTCGGCACCGGCGGCGCCTCCACGCGGCCCCACGAGGACCCCGACCCCGCCAAGCGGGCGGCCCGCCGCATCCTCCAACGCCTCGACGGCATGGGGAAGTGGGGCGGATATCACACCGAGTTCGCGCACCTTGCGCGAGGCTTCGCCGGCAACGACCGCGCGCTCGCGCAGGAGGTGGGGGAGGCCTTGCTGGAGGTGGGCCTGCTCGCCGAGAAGCCCTCGGTCGGCCAGCGCCACGTCTATCTCAACCCCAAGCGCGCCGCCGAGATCCGCAAGTTGATCGACACGGGAGCGCTCCCAGCGGGTATGAGGCTGCCGTCGAAATAGGAGAGAGATGATCCCGAAGCCGAGTGAGCTCGCCACGCAGGCGCAGATGAAGCTGCAGACGTTGGTAACGCTCACGCGTGCGGGGATCGTGCACCCCGAGCGGCCCGACCACGTGTGGCACACCGTCGCCGCGCTGCTGAAGTTCGGCACCACGCCCGCGGCGGGCTACATCGGCGCCGCGAAGAAGTTCCCGAACGAGCCGGCGATCATCGACGAGCTCGGCACGCTCACCTTCAAGCAGGTCGACGAGCGCACGAACGCGCTCGCGCACGCCTTCGCCCGCGACGGGATCGAGGAGGGCGACGGCGTCGCGATCATGTGCCGCAACCACCGCGGCTGGATCGACGCGGTCGTGGCCTGCTCGAAGCTCGGGGCCAACGCGCTGTTCATGAACACCGCCTTCTCCGGCCCGCAGCTGACCGACGTGGCCAAGCGGGAGAAGCCGAAGGCGATCGTCTACGACCAGGAGTTCGCCGAGGTGCTCGCGGACGCCGGCAAGCGCCGCAAGCGCTACGTCGCCTGGCACGACGGCAAGGCCGACGACCCGCTGCTCGAGGACCTGATCGGCCGCGGCGACCCCGCGCCGCTGAAGGCGCCGGGGCGAGCGAGGGCGCGCGATCATCCTCACCTCGGGCACGACCGGCACGCCCAAGGGCGCCTCGCGCTCGATGCCGAAGTCGATCGACCCGATCGCGTCGCTGCTGAGCGTGATCCCGCTGAAGGCGCGCGAGAAGACGATGCTCGCCGCGCCGCTCTTCCACGCCTGGGGCTTCGCGCAGTGGGCGCTCGGCATCAGCCTGGCCTCCACCATCGTGCTCAAGCGCAAGTTCGACGAGGAGGGCACGCTGTCGCTGACCGCCCAGCACGGCTGCCAGGCGCTGGTCGTCGTCCCGGTGATGATCCAGCGCATCCTGGAGCTGCCCGACGAGGTGCTCGACCGCTACGACCTGTCGGCGGTGAAGGCGGTGCCGGTGTCGGGCTCCGCGCTTCCGGGCGCGCGTCTCGAACCGCTGGATGGACCACTTCGGCGAGAACCTCTACAACCTCTACGGCTCGACCGAGGTGGCGTGGGCGACGATCGCCACGCCACGCGACCTGCGCGAGGCGCCGGGCACCGCGGGCCGACCGCCGCGCGGGTCGGTCGTGAAGATCTACGGCGAGGACGGCAAGCCCTGCCGCAGGGCGAGACGGGCCGGATCTTCGTCGGCAACGACGTCCAGTTCGAGGGCTACACGGGCGGCGGCAGCAAGGACGAGCTCGACGGGCTGCTCTCGTCGGGCGACGTCGGGCACTTCGATGCCAGCGGGCGGCCTGTTCATCGACGGCCGCGACGACGACATGATCGTCAGCGGCGGCGAGAACGTCTTCCCGGCCGAGGTCGAGGATCTGCTTCACGGTCATGAAGCGATCGTCGAGGCGGCGGTGTTCGGTGTGGACGATGACCAGTACGGCCAGCGGCTCAAGGCCGTGATCGTCAAGCGGGGCGAGATCACCGAGGACGAGGTCCGCGCCTACGTCAAGGCGAACCTCGCGGGCTACAAGCAGCCGCGCGACGTCGAATTCGTCGACGAGCTCCCACGCACCTCCACCGGGAAGGTGTTGAAGCGAGAACTACTGTAAGAGGCATGCCTCAGCGCACGGACTTCCTCGATATCGGGCGCCTCGGGCTCACTTCCGGAGAGGGCCGACGCCTGGACGTGCACGTCCACGTCGACCCGCTCGACTACGGCGGGTCCTCCTACGCCGTGGAGCCGGAGCTGATGCCCGTGCGCCTCGACATCTCCCGCACCACCGGCGAAGGCTGGGCGCTGCGGATGCGCTTCGACGCGGAGCTGGAAGGTCCGTGCATGCGCTGTCTCGACAACGCGCGGCGCACGTACGCGGTGGATTCCTACGAGGTGCACCAGCCCGGAGCGGGGGACGCGGACCTGCTCTCGCCCTACTACGCGGACCACGAGCTGAACCTCGAGGCGTGGGCGCGCGACGCGCTCGCGCTCGCCCTGCCGACCCAGATCACGTGCCGCGACGACTGCGCCGGTCTGTGCGCGCAGTGCGGCGCGAACCTCAACGAGGATCCCGATCACGCGCACGAGGCGCCGCCGGACCAGCGCTGGGCGAAACTGTCCGAACTCAAGTTCGAGTGAGGCGCATCGCCCAGGGGGCGATGCGTCGGGGAGTTCCCGGCGGCGATCCAGGCGCGAAGCCGCGCCGGGAACTCCCGGTCGCGGGACCCGACACGCGGGTCGCTATCCTTTCGCGCCGTCATGGCAGTCCCTAAGCAAAAGCAATCGCACGCGCGCACCGCGCAGCGCAGGGCGCAGCACAAGATCACTGCTCCCTCGGTCAACGACTGCCCGCAGTGCCGCCGGCCTCGCCGCCCGCACCGCGTGTGCCCGCATTGCGGGTTCTATGGCGGTCGCGAGGTCGTGCACATGCACGACGCTCACGATCACGATCACGAGCACTAGCAGCACGCCCGTCACCGTCGCGGTGGACGTCAACGGGGCCGATCTCGGCCCCGCTGAGGTCGCGCGCGGTGCCGCGCACGCTGAGAACGTGCGCGTGATCCTGTTCGGCCCGGCCGCCGAGATCGGGCCGGTGCCTGCGCACGTCTCGGTGGTGGACGCTCCGGTGTCGATCGCCAAAGAGGCCGATCCCGCCCGCGCCGTGCGCCGCACGCCTGAGGCGTCGATCGTCCGCGCCGTCGCGGCGGTCACCGACGGTGAGGCCGACGCGCTGGTCAGCGGCGGCTCGACGGGCGCGGCCCTGGCCGCGGCGCTGTTCGGCTTCAAGCGCGTGCGCGGCGTCCATCGCCCGGCGCTCGCGATCATGATCCCGGTCCCCGGCAAGCCGTTCCTGCTGCTCGACGCGGGCGCGAACGTCGAGGTGCGCCCGGAGATGCTCGTCCAGTTCGCGCACATGGGGGCGGCGTTCATGGAGGCCGTGGCCGGGGTTTCGTCCCCGCGCGTGGCGCTGCTCGCCAACGGGACGGAGGCGACCAAGGGCACGGAGATCGTCGTCGCGGCGCATTCCGTGCTCGCCTCGACCCCGGGCCTGAACTTCGTCGGCAACGTCGAGGGGTTCGCGATCGGGAGCGGCGCCGCCGACGTGATCGTGGCCGACGGCTTCACCGGCAACGTGGCGCTCAAGGTGATGGAGGGGATCGTCGGCGGCGTTGTTCGGCGCGGTGCGCGGCGCCGCGATGTCCTCGCTGCGCTCGAAGGTCGGCGGGTTGCTCCTCAAGCCCGCGCTGCGCGGGCTCCGGAGACGAGCTGGACCCGGAGGAGCAGGGCGGCGCGGTGCTGCTCGGGCTGCGGCACATCGGCGTGGTCCCGCACGGGTCGTTCGGGGCACGCGGGTTCACCCGGGCGATCGAGGTCGCGGCCCGCGGCGTGCGCGAGGACGTGGCCGGTCGGACCCACGCCCGGCTGGCCGAGGCGGGGGCTCTGCGCAGGACGGCGTCGTCCGAACCGCTCGCTAGCTTGCCCGAAGAGTCATGACCCGAGAGCAAGTCCTCACCCTCATCCGCGAGCACCTGGCCGACGAGCTGGCGCTCGAGGACCCGGAGACCATCACGGAAGACACGCACTTCCGCGAGGACCTGTCCGCCGATTCGCTGGACCTGTACACGCTCGTGCAGGAGCTCGAAGACTCCTACGGCGTGAAGATGTCCGACGAGCAGGCGGCGCGCATCCACACCGTGCGCCAGGCCATCGACTTCGTCTTGGCCCACGAACCGTCGAACCCCTGAACCACCTTCACGACATGCTCGAGCGGCTGCCGGCCGACTTGGCGAAGCAGTCGGTGACGCACTCCTCGTGGACCGACAAGCGCTCGGATTCCTACGAGCGGCTGGCGTTCCTGGGTGACTCGGTGCTGGGCCTGGCGGTCACGACGCACCTGTACCCGCGCCTGCAGCCGGACGCCTACGGCGCCGGGCGGCTCACCAAGGTGCGCGCGCAGGCCGTCTCCGGCCGCTCCTGCCGGGACGTGGCCGAGCGCCTGGGCATCCCGGAGCGGCTGAAGACCGCCGCGCCGCCGGAGTTCGCCGGGCCCGCGACGGAGCAGCTCGCCCGCACCGAACGCGTGCTCGCGTCCGTGATCGAGGCCGTGATCGGGGCGTGTTACCTCGAGTTCGGCTACGAGCCGGTCGCCGACGCGGTGGTGGAGGCCTTCCAGCCGGAGATCGAACGGGCGCTCGCGCATCCGGCCGACTTCAAGAGCGCCCTGCAGGAGCAGCTCGCGCGGCGCGGGACGGTCGTGATCTACGAGGTCGCCTCCGAGGAGGGACCGCCGCACGAGCGGACCTTCGAGGTGGCGGCGATGGTGGACGGCGAGGAGCTCGCGCGCGGGAGCGGGCGCTCGAAGAAGGACGCCGAGCAGGCCGCCGCGGAAACGGCCCTCGAAGGCATGGAAGTTAAAGGCATGCAGCCCCTCCGCCCCACCCCGATCATCCGACCTTTGATCGCCTGAATGCACCTCAGCTCGATCACGCTGAAGGGCTTCAAGTCCTTCCCGGATCGCACGCGGCTGACGTTCGCGCCCGGCGTGTCGGTGATCGTGGGCCCGAACGGGTCGGGCAAGTCCAACATCACGGACGGCGTGCTGTGGGCGCTGGGCGAGCAGTCGCCGGTGGCCGTGCGCGGCCAGTCGATGCAGGACGTGATCTTCGCCGGTGCGCACGGCGTCAAGTCGCGCTCGGAGGCCGAGGTCGAGGTCATCCTCGACAACTCGTCGGGGCGCGTGGACCTGCCGGCCGGGGAGATCTCGATCACGCGGCGGCTCAATCGCGCCGGCGACGGCGAGTACCGCATCAACGGCGCCAAGTGCCGGCTCACGGACG
Source organism: uncultured Solirubrobacteraceae bacterium (assembly GCA_963724195.1). Classification (GTDB taxonomy): domain Bacteria; phylum Actinomycetota; class Thermoleophilia; order Solirubrobacterales; family Solirubrobacteraceae; genus Solirubrobacter. The sequence goes on from CAVRTQ010000016.1 coordinate 203,512, forward strand.
TCATCGAGATCCTGTCGGACACCGGCCTGGGCAAGGAGATGCACTCCGTCGTCTCCCAGGGGCGCGTGGCCGAGATCGTCACGTCCAAGCCGAAGGACCGGCGGATGCTGATCGAGGAGGCCGCCGGCCTCGGCAAGCACCGCAAGCGGCGCCGCAAGGCGCAATTGAAGCTGGAGCGCACCCAGGACAACCTGGACCGGGCCCTGGACGTGGAGCGCGAGGCGCGCACGCGGCTCAAGCCCTTGAAGCGCCAGGCCGAGGCGGCTGAGCTGCACGAGCGGATCGAGCGCCAGAGCGACGAGGCGCGGTGGACGCTCGCCCGCGACAACTCGCGGTCGGCCCGCGCGGGGCTGGAGACGGCGGAGCAGGCCGTCGCGGAGGCCCGGGCCGCGGCGGCCGCCGCCGAGGAGGCGTTCACCGCGGTCGGCGCGCGCCGCGCCAAGGCCGAGGAGGCCCTTTCCGCGCGGGGGAGTGAGCGCGAGACGCTGTCCTCGCGCTTCTACTCCGCCAAGTCGAGCGGCGAGCGCGTGGGGATGCGGCTGGACGCCGCCCAGCGCCTGATCGGCGAGCTTCAGGAGCGGATCACCCGCCGCGAGGGTGGGATCGCCGCGCTGCGGGCCGAGATCGAGGCGGACACGGGCGACGACGGCGCCGAGGAGCGCATCGCCGGGCTGCAACGGGAGCTGGAGGAGCTCGCGCAGGACCACCGCGTGCGGCTGGAACGCGAGCTCGCCGAGCTCGAGGCGGGCCGCGAGGCCGCGACGCAGGTCGTGGCGGAGAAGACGGCGCTGGCCCAGGCGGCCGCCGCCCGCCGCGCCGAGGGCGAAGCCGCCTCCGAGGCCGCGCGGCGCGCTCGCCGCGAGTTGGACGTCGCCGCCGAGAAGGCCCGCCGCGAGTCGGCTCGGATCGGCGCCGAGCTGGCGAAGGTCAACCAGTTCCTGCGCGCGAACGCCGGCGCTCCGGGCGGCGCGAAGGCCCTCGCGGACTCGCTGTCCGCGGCTCCGGGCTACGAGCTCGCCCTGTCGGCCGCGCTGGGCCCGCGCCTGCGCGCCGGCGTGGCGCTGGACCTCGAGTCGGGCGCGAAGCTGCTCTCGAAGGGCGGCAAGGACGGCGCCGCCGCGCTGATCGTCGCCCGAAACCGCGGCCACCCCGACCGACGCTGTCGCCTGCGGAAGGCGCCGAACCCCTCTCTGCGCACGTCCAGAACTCGGGCGACGAGGGGTCCCAACGCCTCGCGGCGGCCATTCTCAGTGACGTGTGGGTGGTCGAGGACGTCGAGGCCGTGCGCTCCGACTTCACCGGCATCGCCGTGACCAAGGACGGGCGGGTGTGGTCGCCGCGGACGCGCGAGCTGCGCCAGGTCTCGCCCGGCGGGCACGACCGCGTGCTCAAGGAGCGCAACCGGCGCGACGCGCTCGTCGGCCAGGTCGACGAGGCGGCCCGCGCCGAGAAGGTCGCGCTCAACGCCGTCGAGGCGGCGCAGGCCAAGGTCGCGGAGGCCGACGCGGCGCGTGAGGGGATCGACCGTGAGGCGCGCGCCGCCGCCCGGGCGCGCGACGAGGCCGCCGAGGCCGAGCGGCACGCGCGCTGGGTCATCCAGCAGCGCCGGTCCGCGCCGGACGAGGGGCCGAGCGCCGACCGCAAGGCGCAGGTGGAGTCGCAGATCGCCACGGAGCGCCGCCTGAAGGAACGCGCCGAGCGCGAGCGGGCGGACCGGGCGAGACGGCTCGAGCACGAGGGTCGCCGGGTGCTGCGCGACCGCGAGCTCAAGCCGGTCGCGGAGCGCTTCGCCGCCGCGCTGAAGACGGTGCAGGCGGCGGTCGCCAACCGCGTCGAGGTGCTCGAGGCCGAGCTCAACGCGGACAAGGCCGCCGGCGAGCAGCTGGCCAAGGAGCTGCGGGAGTGCGCGGCCGAGGAGTCACGCGTCCACGCGAAGCTGCGCGAGCGCGGCGAGGCCGTCACCCGCGGCGAGGTCCAGGCCCAGCGCGCCCGCGACCACGCGGAGGACGTCGAGGCCGAGCTCACCCGGCTCGCGACGAAGCTCGGGCTGGAGCCGGAGCCGTCCGAGGCAGGCCTCGGAGACGACGAGCGCGCGCACCTGCACAAGACGATCGAACGCCTGCAGCGCCGGCGTGAGCAGCTCGGCCCGGTCAACCCGCTCGCGCAGGCCGAGTACAAGGAAGCGCTCGAGCACGTGCAGGAGCTCGAGCGCATGCGCGAGGACATGGAGACCGCGCTGCGGGAGCTGGCCCAGCTCATCAAGGACACCGACCGGCGCATCAAAGAGGCCTTCGAGGAGACGTTCGAGGCCGCGGCCAAGAACTTCCAGGAAGTCGTCGGCCACCTCTTCCCGGGCGGCCGCGGCGCGCTGCGGCTCGTGCGTGAGGACTCCGGCCCGCGCCCGGTGCTGGGCGGCGGCGACGCCGAGACCGAGGCGCCCGAGCCTGATGAGGACGAAGACGAGGACACGCCGGAGGACAAGCTCGGCGTCGAGATCGAGATCACGCCCGCGGGCAAGTCGACCAAGCGCCTGACGCTGCTCTCCGGCGGCGAGAAGACGATGACGTCGCTCGCGTTCCTGTTCGCGGTCTTCCTCGCCCGCCCGTCGCCGTTCTACATCCTCGACGAGGTCGAAGCCGCGCTCGACGATCTGAACATCGACCGCTTCCTGCAGGTCCTGCGCGGGTTCTCGGACCGTGCGCAGTTCATCGTCGTCACGCACCAGAAGCGCACGATGGAAGCCGCCGACGCGTTGTACGGCGTGTCCATGGCGGGCAACGGCGTCTCGAAGGTAATCTCCCGCCGGCTCCCGAAGCCCGTCGAGGAAGAGGCCGCATGACTCGCGCTGCGCGCTCGCATGCTTCGGCGGAAACTCGCCTGGCGGCTCGTTTCCGCGCCGATACGGAGGTCCAGCAGTGAAGGTCGAAACCGCTCCGCCGCAGAGCGTCGAAGGATCGTCCGGCATCGACAGCGCCGTCGGCATCGTCGGCTCGGCCGCGGTCGTCGGCTCCGCGGGCGTGGTCGGCTCGGCGGCCGTCGCGGGCTCGTCCGCGATCGTCGGGTCCGCGGCCGTCGCGGGGTCCACGTGCGTCGTCGGCAGCGCGGGCGTCGCGCTCTCGGCGGGCGTCGTCGGCTCCGCCGGCATCATCGCCGGCCTCGGCAACGTCGGCTGCGCGGGCTGCGTCGCGTGCATCGGCTGCGTGAACTGCAAGGGCTGCGTGGGCTGCATCGGCTGCAGCGGCATCACGGGCGGGGTGGGCCTGATCGGAGTTCACGCGTGACCGCCATCCGGCGCGCCATCCCGAACCTCGTCGTCGAGGACGCGGAGGCCGCCAAGACGTTCTTCACACGGCTTCCTCGGCTTCGAGATCGCCATGGACGAGGCCGGCTTCGTGATGTATCGCTCGCCGAGCAACCCGACCGCGCAGATCACCACCGCCGACCTCAAGGTCGAGGGCCAGGACCGCGGCATCAAGGACGCGAACGTCTCAGTCGAGGTCGAGGACGCTGCCGCGCTGCACGCGCAGGCGCTCGAGCAGGGCCTCGAGGTGGTCTATCCGCTGACCGACGAGCCGTGGGGCGTCCGCCGGTTCTTCGTCCGCGCGCCCGGCGGCCACGTCATCAACGTGGCGCAACACCTCTGAAGCAGGCTCTCAAAAGATCAGCGCGAGCAGCACCACGAAGGCGATGATGGTGAGCAGCACCATCGACGCCACCGCGGTCGCGGCGAGAATCGCCGCGCCCTTGCCCACGCGCACGATCTGCCGCGAGGTGTGCGACGGGAGCCGCCGCTCCGCCATCGCCATGAACACCGCGCCGAGGAAGCCCGCGCCGTACTCCGCGCGCTCGGCCTCCACCACCCGTTCGCGGCACCGCGCGGCCATCTCACGCGCCTCGCGCCGCTTGCGCACCGCCGTCTTGGGCAGCGTCTGCAGCCTGGTCTCCCAGTAGTTCAGGGATTCACGAGCTTCGACAAGAGCGGGCATCGCGTAGCCCAGGATACCCTCAAAGCCGCTTCTCACCCCAAAAGACGGCATAAGAATTGCCGTTGTAGTCGGGGATCTCCTCGTAGCCCGCGTCTCCGTAGAGCTGGCGCGCGACGTCCATCGTCGCCGCCGTGTCCAGCCGCACCCGCGCGTACCCGAGCTCCCGCGCGGCGTCCTCCAACGCCGACAGCAGCCGGCGGCCGTGTCCGCGCCCGCGAGCGTCCGGCAGCGTGTACATCCGTTTGACCTCCGCCACGTCCTCGCCGAGCCGCCGCACCCCGCCGCCGGCCACGGGGAAGCCGTCCTCCAGCACGATCACGTACGCGCCGTCGGGCGGGTTCATCTCGCCCGGATCGACCGTTGAGGTGGCCTCGGCCGTGACCGGCCCGAGATCGGCCTCCACGTAGGCCTCCATCGCCACCAGGAGCTCCCGCGCGACTTCTGAGTCGCCTGCTATCCGCCGTACCTCGATCACGCCTCGTATCCTGCCGAATCGCATGGCCAGAGACTGGTACGACCTCTTCCTCCTCGACCAGGCGCCCCCCGAGGTGCCGGACGAGCCCGAACGCGAAGAGAAGCGCCGCGGCTTCTTCAAACGCCTGCGCGAGAACATGAAGAAGACGCGCGAGGCCCTGACCGCAGAGGTTCAGGCCACGCTGTTCGAAGGCGACCTCGACGAGGACACCTGGGAGCGTCTCGAAGAAGCGCTGATCTACGCCGATGTCGGCGCGAAGACCACCGCCCAGGTGGTCGAGGAGCTCGAGCGCGAGGCCGACGAGGGCTCGCTCGTCGGCGGAGAGGCGCTCACGAACCGCCTCGCGGAGCTGCTCGCCCAGCTCGCCCGCACCGGCGACGACAAGATCGACCTGCGCCCGGACCCGACCGTGATCCTCGTGGTCGGCGTCAACGGCACCGGCAAGACGACGACGATCGGCAAGCTGTCGTGGCACCTGCGCAACACGCTCGGCCTCACGGTCGTGGTCGGCGCGGCGGACACGTTCCGCGCCGCCGCGGTCGAGCAGCTCGAGCGCTGGGGTGAACGCGCGGGCGTCGACGTGGTCAAAGGCCCCGAGGGCTCTGACCCCGGCGCCGTCGCCTTCGACGCGATCGCCCGCGGTCGTGAGCGCGGCGCCGACGTGATCATCATCGACACCGCCGGCCGCCTGCACACGCAGACGAACCTGATGGACGAGCTGACCAAGGTCCGGCGCGTGATCACCAAGCAGATGCCGGAGGCGCCGCACGAGACGCTGATGACCGTGGACGCCACCACGGGCCAGAACGGCGTCCGTCAGGCCAAGCTGTTCGGCGAGGCCGTCGGCGTCACCGGAATCATCCTCACCAAGCTCGACGGGACGGCCAAGGGCGGCATCGCGCTCGCGATCGCGAACGAGCTGAACATCCCCGTCAAGCTCATCGGCATCGGCGAGCAGCTGGAGGATCTCCGGCCGTTCGATCCCGACGACTTCGCAAAGGCGCTGCTCACGGCGTGAGCGTGGGGCGGCGCCCCCATCCCGGTCGGCCCGGGGCCGGATAGGATCGAACCATGGAATCGTGGGTGTTCTGGCTGATCTTGGCGGTGGTGCTCGCCGTGGGGGAGATCGCCACCCTGGGTTTCTTCCTGGCGCCGTTCGCCGGCGGCGCGGCCGTGGCCGCGGTGCTGGCCGCGTTCGGCGCGGGCACCACGGCCGAGGCGGCCGCGTTCCTCGTCGTCTCGATCGTCCTGCTGGCCGCGCTGCGGCCGCTCGCCCGGTCGCACCAGAAGGGCAAGGCGCTGAAGATGGGCACGGCGGCGCTCGTGGGGCAGACCGCGATGGTCGTGGAGCGGATCGCCAACGACGAGGGCGTGGGCTGCGTCAAGCTGGACGGCGAGATCTGGACCGCCCGCGCGTACGACGATGACGCCGTCATCGAGCCGGGGACGAAGGTGCACGTTCTCGAGATCCGGGGCGCAACCGCGCTCGTGGCCGAGTAGAGGGAGACCCGCATGACCGCAGGCTTGATCGCCTTGATCGTCCTGATCGTGTTCCTGTTCATCCTGGCGGCGTCGGGCGTGCGGATCGTCCCGCAGGCGCGCGCCGGGATCGTCGAGCGGCTGGGCCGCTACAGCCGGACGCTGGACCCGGGGCTCACCCTGATCGTCCCGTTCATCGACCGCGTGAAGCCGCTGATCGATCTGCGCGAGCAGGTGGTCTCGTTCCCGCCGCAGCCGGTGATCACCGAGGACAACCTCGTCGTCGGCATCGACACCGTCATCTACTTCACGGTCACGGACCCGCGGGCGGCCACCTACGAGGTCGCGAACCCGCTGCAGGCGATCGAGCAGCTCACCGTCACCACGCTGCGCAACGTGATCGGCGGCATGACGCTGGAGGAGACGCTCACCTCGCGGGACAGCGTCAACAGCCAGCTGCGCGCCGTCCTCGACGAGGCCACCGGCCGCTGGGGCATCCGCGTCGGCCGGGTCGAGCTCAAGTCCGTCGAGCCGCCGCGGACCGTGCAGGAGGCGATGGAGAAGCAGATGCGCGCCGAGCGCGACCGCCGCGCCACGATCCTCACCGCCGAGGGCGTCAAGCAGTCGCAGATCCTCACCGCCGAGGGCGAGAAGCAGTCCGCCGTCCTGCGCGCCGAGGGTGCGCGCACCGCCGCGATCCTCAAGGCCGAGGGCGAGGCGAAGGCGATCGAGACCGTCTTCAACGCCATCCACGAGGGCGCGCCCGACCAGGCGCTGCTGCAGTACCAGTACCTGCAGACCCTGCCGCAGCTGGCCCAGGGCGACGCGAACAAGATCTGGATCATCCCGTCCGAGTTCACGTCCGCGGTGTCGAGCATGACGGAGCAGCTCACGGGCGCCGCCAAGCCGAAGCGGGTCAAGGGCGCGACCTCCATGGAGGAGATCGACGAGCGGGCCCGCAAGGACGCCGAGGACGCGGCCCGCGCCGCCGCGGCCGCGTCGCAGGAGGCCGAGAGCGCGACCTCGATCAGCGGCGGCACGCCGGCGCCGCGCGAGATCGCGCCCGGGACTCCCGCTCCGGCGCCGCCCCCGCCCGGCGCCTAAGCGTCCTTGTTGAAGGCCGCCATGCCCTTGATGCGGTTGTCCGCGTCGAGGGCGGCGACCTTGTAGGACTCGGCGAACGTCGGGTAGTTGAACACGGCGGTGACCAGGAAGTCGAGCCCGTTCGGCCCGCTCGCCATCACCGCCTGGCCGATGTGGACGAGGTCGGTGGCGCTCGTGCCGAGCACGTGCACGCCGAGGATCGACCGGTCCTCGGCGGAGACGAGCAGCTTGAGCATCCCCTCGCGGTCGCCGGAGATCACGCCGCGGGCGAGCTCGCTCCAGCGCGCGATCCCGCACACGTACGGCACGGCCGCGTCCGTCAGCGCCTCCTCGGTGGCGCCGACCAGGGCGAGCTCGGGGATGGCGTAGACGCCGGTCGGAATGAGCAGGGGGAGCTGGGCCACGGGCCGGTCGAACGCGGTCAAGGCCGCGATCCGGCCCTGCTCCATCGCGGTGGCCGCGAGCCCGGCGCCGCCGGCGCAGTCGCCCACGGCGAAGATGTGCTCGACCTCGGTGCGGTAGTTCTCGTCGACCTGGATGCGCCCGCGCTTGTCGGCCTTCAGGCCGGCCTTGCTCAGCGCGAGCTGGTCCGTGTCGCCCTGGCGGCCCGTCGCGTAGAGCACGGTCTCGGTCACGATCTCCTTGCCGGAGGCGAGCTTGAGCCGCGCGCCGCGGCCCTCGAGGGCGTCGACGGCCTCGACCTTCTCGCGCAGCCGGAACGTCACGTTGCGGCGCCGCAGCAGGTACTGGAACGCCTCGCCGATCTCGCCGTCGAGGAACGTCAGCACGCGGTCGCGCTGGTCGACGACGGTCACCTTCGTCCCGAGCGCGCCGAACATCGACGCGTACTCGACCCCGATCACGCCCGCGCCGACGACCGTCATCGTCCGCGGCACGCGCTGCGCGAGCTTGAGCAGGCCGTCGGAGTCGATGATCGTGCGGTCGTCGAACTCGACCGAGGCGGGCCGCGCGGGCCGGGTGCCGACCGCGATCACGATCTTCTCGGCCTTGACGGGCTCGTCGCTGCCGTCGATCTGGACGGTGTTGGCGTCGACGAAGGTCGCGCCGCCCTGCAGCAACCCGACCCGGTTGCGCCGGAACTGCTCACGCGTGATCTGGGTCTCCGCCGCGACCACGGCGGCCGCGCGGTCGAGCAGCTGTTGGATCGCCTCCTGCTCGGTCTCTTCGACCCGCGTGGGGTCCAGCACGTCCAAGGGGCGCGTGGCGAGCTGCTCCAGGGTGGCCTGGCGCAGGGTTTTCGAGGGGATCGTCCCGGTATGGATCGAGACTCCGCCGAGGCGGTTGCGACGTTCGGCAACGGCGACACGCTTGCCGAGCTTGGCTGCTTGGATGGCGGCGCGCTGGCCGCCGGGACCCGAGCCGATTACGAGAAGATCGAGCTCCACGCTGGGTACAGTCTCACAACCTATGTTCGACTCGTTGTCGGAAAAACTCCAAGGCACGCTCGCCGGTGTTCGACAGCGTGGCGCACTGACCGAGGACGACATCAACAAGGCCATGCGGGAGATCCGCCTGGCGCTGCTCGAGGCCGACGTCAACTTCAAGGTCGTCAAGCAGTTCACGAGCTCGGTCAAGGAGCGCGCGCTCGGGATCGAGATCACCAAGCAGCTCAACCCGGGCCAGCAGGTCATCAAGATCGTCAACGACGAGCTGACCGCGCTGATGGGCGGCCAGTCGGCGGGGATCACGTTCTCGCCGCGCCCGCCGACCGTGATCCTGATGGCCGGCCTGCAGGGCTCCGGCAAGACCACCGCCACGGCCAAGCTGGCGAAGCTGCTCAAGGAGCAGAACGGCTCGTCCGTGGCCGTCGCCGCGTGTGACGTCTACCGGCCGGCCGCCGTCGAGCAGCTGATCAAGGTCGGCGCCCAGGCGGGCGCGACGGTCTACGAGCAGGGCATCGACAAGGACCCGGTGGAGATCGCCGGATGGGCGCTCGATCAGGCCAAGAGGGACGGCAAGGACGTCCTGATCGTCGATACGAGCGGTCGCCTGCACGTCGACGAGGCGCTCATGCAGGAGCTCGCGAACATCAAGAAGCGGGTCAAGCCGCACGTCGTGCTCCTGGTGGTCGACGCCATGACCGGCCAGGACGCGGTCAACGTGGCCGAGCAGTTCGCGGAGGTCGCGCAGTTCGACGGCGTGATCCTCTCCAAGCTGGATGGCGATGCGCGCGGCGGCGCGGCGCTGTCGGTCAAGGCGGTCACCGGCAAGCCGATCCTGTTCGCCTCCACGGGCGAGAAGCTCGGCGACTTCGAGAAGTTCCACCCCGACCGGATGGCGCAGCGCATCCTCGGCATGGGCGACGTGCTGTCGTTCATCGAGAAGGCCGAGCAGCAGGTCGACCAGGACGAGGCCAAGGAGCTCGAGCGCAAGCTCCGCAAGAACCAGTTCACGCTCGAGGACTTCCTGGACCAGCTCAAGAAGATCCGCAAGATGGGCCCGCTGACGTCCCTGCTGGGGATGATCCCGGGCCTGGCGGGCCACCAGCTGTCGAAGATGAACGTCGACGAGCGCGAGCTGGATCGCGTCGAGGCGATGATCCTCTCGATGACGCCCTACGAGCGCAAGCACCCCGAGCTGATCAAGGGCTCGCGCCGTCTGCGCATCGCCAAGGGCGCGGGCGTGACGGTCCAGCAGGTCAACCAACTCGTCAAGCAGTTCGACCAGATGCGCAAGCTCATGAAGGGCATCCAGCAGGGCAAGATGCCGGACCTCGGGCAAATCATGCGGGGAAGGTGAGGCGGCGCATCCCCACCGCCCCACCCCGATCATCCGACCTCACTTCCCGACTCGCTATCCTGCTCCGCCGATATGGCAGTCAGCATGCGACTCACCCGCGTCGGCGGGAAAAAAGATCCCCAGTGGCGCGTGGTCGTCGCGGACAGCCGCTCCCCGCGAGATGGCCGCTTCATTGAGAACCTCGGCCGGTACAACCCGCAGACGGACCCGTCGACGGTTGTCCTCGACGAAGAGCGGGTCCGGTACTGGCTCTCCAAGGGCGCGCAGCCCTCGGAGCCGGTCCAGAAGCTCATGAAGATCTCGGGCATCACGGTCTAACGACGGCCCGTGCGCGAGCTGCTCGAGTACCTCGCGCGGTTGCTGGTCGACCACCCTGAAAAGGTGCAGGTCGACGAGTTCGAAGAGGAGGACGGCACGCTCGTCCTCGAGCTTTCGGTGGATGATGATGACTACGGACAGGTCATCGGACGCGGCGGGCGCACAGCCCAAGCCCTCCGGACGGTCGTCAAGGCCGCCGCGGTCAAGGACAACCGACGCGTCCTCATCGACATCGTCGAGTGAGTTGCTGACGGTCGGCCGGATCGGCCGGCCGCACGGACTCGACGGTTCCTTCTACGTGGTCGATCCCCTGCCGGAGCTCCCGGCGAAGGGCGGCATGGTCTCCGGGCGGCGCATCGTGCGGCGCTCCGGCACGGCCGAGCGTCCCATCCTGCGGCTGGAGGGCTCCGAGTCGCGTGAGGACGCCGAGGCGTTGCGCGGCACGTTGCTGACCGTCCCGCGCGAGGACACGATGCTCTCCGAGGACGAGTTCTGGGCTTCCGACGTGGAAGGCTGCACCGTGGTGTCCGGTGACGTCGAAGTCGGCGTCGTGCTGCGCATGAACGTGCTGCCGTCCGTCGAGGTGCTCGAGGTGGACCGCATCGACGGCACCGTGCTGCTCGTGCCGCTCGTGCGCGACTGCATCCGCTCGATCGACCTCAAAGCCCGCCGCATCGACATCGACCTGGGGTTCCTCGGTGAGAGCTGACGTCTTCACGCTCTTCCCGCAGTGGTTCGAGTGGTTCCGCAGCCAGCGGCACGTGCAGAACGCGCTCGGGCTCGGCCACACCGTCGACGCCTTCGACTTCCGCACGGCGACGCCGCTGAAGTGGGGGCAGGTCGACGACACGCCGTTCGGCGGCGGCGCCGGCATGGTCCTGCGCGTGGACACGATGGAGGCGGCGCTGCGCGAGCGCTACGGCGAGGACCCTGTGTCGTTGAAGTCCCACCGTCGCGTGATCGCGTTGACGCCGGCCGGCCGGTTGCTGGACGACGCGCTGGCGTCCGAGCTCGCGGCCGAGGAGGAGATCACGCTCCTGTGTGGCCGCTACGAGGGCTTCGACGAGCGGATCCTGGAGCACTTCGTGTCCGACCAGGTGTCGATCGGCCGCTACGTTCTGGCCGGGGGCGAGCTGGCCGCGATGGTCGTGCTCGACACCATGCTCCGCAAACTTCCTGGAGTCCTCGGCGACGATGAGTCCGCCGTGGAGGAGTCCTTCTCCGAGGCGCTCGAGGGCGCACCGGAGTACCCGCACTACACCCGACCCGCGGAATGGCGTGGTTGGGCGGTTCCCGACGTGTTGCTCTCAGGGCACCACGCACGGGTAGATGAATGGCGGCGGGCGCAGTCGCGGCTGCGTGCCGAGCGTCCGCTACCATGATCGACCGCCCGCGACCCATGTCCGCCGAGGCTTCTTTTTTGCCATGAGCACTGTTATCGACACTCTCGAGCGCACTCAGCTGCGCCGCGTCCCGCGCTTCCAGCCGGGTGATCGCGTCAAGGTCCACTTCCAGGTCATCGAGGGCACGCGTCGTCGTACGCAGGTCTTCGAGGGCGTCGTGATCAAGCGTCAGGGCGAGGGGGTGCGCGAGACCTTCACGGTCCGCAAGCAGTCCTTCGGCGTCGGCGTTGAGCGCACGTTCCCGATCCATTCGCCGAAGATCGAGAAGATCGAGGTCGCCGCCCGCGGCGACGTCCGTCGCGCGAAGCTGTACTACCTGCGCGGTCGCGTCGGTAAGCGTGCCCGCGTTCGCGAGCGCCGCTACACGGGTCCGGAGGAGATCGTCGAGCGCGGCATCCTGTACGACCCGGCGGCCGAGAACGCAGCCGCGTACGACGCCGAGGTTCCGGGCGAGGCCGTCGACGAGCAGGCGCTCGCCGAGGCCGAGGTCGCTGAGGTTCAGGCGTCAGCTGACGCCGAGGTCGCTGAGACGCAGGCGTCTGACGACGCTGAGTCGGCGGCCGCCGGTGACGAAAAGCAGAGCTAGGGAGTACCGCGGCGTGGCGGCCAAGAAGGGGTCGAGTTCGACCTCCGGGTCGCTCGTCGAACTGGTATTGATCGTGGCGGTTGCCCTGGGCCTGGCCCTGGGCATCCAGGCCTTCCTGGTCAAGCCCTATCGGATTCCGAGCGAGTCCATGGTCCCGACCTTGGAGGTCGGGCAGCGCGTGCTGGTCAACCGGATCGGCGAGCGCTTCACGCATCCGGAAGTGGGGGACATCATCGTCTTCCACCCGCCGGAGGGCGCCACCACCAACACCTGCGGAGAGGGCCAGCCCCCCGCGGGTGCGCCGTGCGGCGAACCCACCGAGGACCGCGCCGACGTGAACTTCATCAAGCGCGTCGTCGCCGGCCCCGGTGACCGGATCTCGATCGAGGACGGCCACGTCGTCCTCAACGGAAAGCGTCAGACGGAGGACTTCGCACTCCCGTGCGACCCGGAAGATGCGTGTGATTTCCCGACCGAGATCACGATTCCAGCCGACCACTACTTCATGATGGGCGACAACCGTGGCTCCTCTGACGACAGCCGCTTCTGGGGACCAGTCCCAGAAAAATGGGTCATCGGCCAAGCTTTCGCGACCTACTGGCCGCCGGGCCGCATCGGCCTCCTCTAAGAAGACGTCCGGCTCGCGCCTGTTCCGGTTCGACCGCGAGCTGGGCTTCCGGTTCGTGGCCGGCGCCGACGAGGCGGGCCGCGGCTGTCTGGCGGGGCCGTTGGTCGCCGCCGCGGTCCTGTTCGACTACGAGACGCTGTCGCTGACCGACCGGCGCGCGTTGAGCGCGCTCAACGACTCCAAGCAGCACAGCATGGAGATGCGCGAGTACCTGTACCCGCGCGTGCTGCGGGCGGCCGTGAAGGTCTCCGTCACCTCGCGCTGCGTGCGCGGGATCGACTCGCGCGGGCTGCACAAGACGAACTTGGCGGCCTTGTCGGATTGTCTGCGGCGGGTGGGGGTCGAGGGCGGGATCTGTCTGAGTGACGGCTTCCCGGTCCCGCCGTCCGGCTTCGAGCAGCGGCACGTCGTCGGCGGGGACGCCACCTCCGCGGCCATCGCGGCCGCGTCCGTGATCGCCAAGGTCACGCGCGACCGCTTCATGCAGCGGATGGAGAAGCAGTACCCGGGCTGGGAGTTCGGCGCCCACGTCGGCTACTCCACGCCTGAGCACCGCGCCGCGATCGAACGCCAGGGCGTCTCGCCGCTGCACCGCATGTCGTTCCAGTCCGTGGCGTACACGCAGCTCGCGCTGTAGCCGCGGTGGGCGGCGTTGCCGCCCGCCCCGGCGTGGTTTCCTCTGGGCATGGCCACCTTCGTCCTCGTCCACGGCGCCTGGCACGGCGGGTGGTGCTGGCGCGACGTCGCCGCCGAGCTCTCCGCGGCCGGCCACGACGTGCTCGCGCCGACCTCGTCCGGCCTTGCCGAACGCGCCGCGCTCGCCTCGTCTGCGTCTCTGTCTGTCCACGTCGAGGAACTCGCGGGTCTTCTGTACTTCTCCGACCTGCGCGAGGTGACGCTGGTCGGCCATTCCTACGCGGGTTTGGTGATCGCGGGCGCAGCCGCCCGTGCCCACGCGCGCATCTCGCGCCTGGTGTTCCTGGACGCGTTCATCGCCGAGGACGGCCAGTCGATGTTCGACCTGCTGCGGCCCGAGCGGCGCAAGGTCTACGAGGAGTCCGTGGTCGATGGCCTGATCGCGGCGCCGTCGCCTGAGCTCTTCGGGGTGCCGGATGGTGACGGCTGGCTCGCGGATCGGTTGACGGGCCAGCCTGTGAAGACCTGGACGGACGCGTTGTCCGCTCCGTCGTCTCCGCCGTTGCCGCGCCAGTACGTCCGTTGCACCCAGGGCCCGCTGACGCCGAGCTTCTCCGGCTTCGCGGTGCGGCTGCGCGACACCGCCGGCTGGGACGTCGTGGACTTCGACGCGCCCCACGACGCGATGATCACGCACCCGACGGACCTCGCGGCGCTGCTCGCCGTGGGGTGAATTCGGCACAAAGAACTCCGCACTTTTGTAACGACCTGCGTCTAGAGCCGTTTGGGGCTCGGCCATAGCGTCGCGTCCCATGACCGACGTCCGGCACACCGCGGGCCAGCAAGGCGAAGCGCACGCCGCCCAGCACTTCGAACGCCTCGGCTTCGACGTGCTCGCCCGCAACCACCGCACCCGCTTCGGCGAGCTGGACCTCGTCGCCTACGACGGCTCGACGCTCGTCTTCGTCGAGGTCAAGACCCGCCGCTCCGGCGAGCGTGAGCCGTGGGAGAACCTCCACGACCGCAAACGCTCCAAGGTCCGCCGCATGGCCATCGCCTGGCTCACCGAGGCCCCGGGCCGCCCCTTCGGCGCCGCCCTGCGCTTCGACGGCGTCGCGGTCCTCCTGGACGCCCGCGGAGACCTCGTCCGCCTCGACCACCTGGAGGCCGCGTTCTGATGCTCGCCCGGGTCATCACCTTCGCCGTCGAGGGCGTGGATGCGCGGCGGGTCTGGGTCGAGGCCGATATCCGGCTCGGCCTGCCCGCGTTCACCGTGGTCGGGCTCGCCGACAAGGCGGTGCGCGAGGCCCGCGAGCGGGTCCGGGCCGCGCTCGTGAACTCGGGCTACGAGTTCCCGCTGCGGCGGATCACGGTCAACCTCGCTCCGGCCTACCTGCGCAAGGTCGGGCCGGCGTTCGACCTCCCACTCGCGGTCGCGCTCCTCGTCGCCTCCGGCCAGTTGGAGGCGGAGACCGTCGTGTCGTGCGCGATCGTCGGCGAGCTCTCCCTGACCGGCGAGGTGCGGCCGGTCCGTGGCGCGCTCGCCGTCGCGGAGGCCACGCGCCGCCACGAGTTGCGCAAGCTCGTGCTGCCCTTGTCGAGGGCGCGCGAGGCCGCGCTGGTGCCGGACATCGAGGTCATCGGCGTCGAGTCGCTCGACCGAGCTGGTCGCGACCCTGCGTGGGGAGGAGGCGCCGGCCGGCATCCCCGCCGCGGTGGCGGCAACGGTGAGCGAGGAGGTCCCCGACCTCGCGGACGTCCGCGGCCACAACGGGCTCATCCTCGGGCTCGAGGTCGCCGCCGCCGGCGGACACAACCTGTTCCTGCAAGGCCCGCCGGGCACCGGCAAGACGATGATCGCCCGGCGCCTGCCGTCGATCCTGCCGCCGCTCAGCTCCGATGAGGCGATCGAGGTCACGCGCATCCAGTCGATCGCTGGGCTCCGTGGGAGCGCGGGCCTGGTCACCGAGCGTCCGTTCCGCGCGCCCCACCACACGATCTCGGCCGCCGGCCTCGTCGGCGGCGCCAACCCGCCGCAGCCGGGCGAGGCGACGTTGGCTCACCGGGGCGTGTTGTTCCTGGACGAGCTCAGCGAGTTCTCGCGCCCGAGCCTCGAAGCGCTCCGTCAGCCGCTCGAGGACGGTCACGTGACGATCGTCCGCGGCCAGCAGGTCATGGTCTTCCCGACGCGCTTCATGCTCGTCGCCGCCTCCAACCCGTGCCCGTGCGGCCTCGGTGGCACGCGCTGCACGTGCACCCAGGCGGACCTCGCCCGCCACCGCCGCCGCCTCTCCGGCCCGCTCTTGGACCGCGTCGACATCCTCATGCGCGTCGAACGCCCGCCCTCCGAGGCCTTGCGCCGTCAGGCCGCACCGTCATCCTCCACCGTGCGCGAGCGCGTCGTCGCCGCGCGGGAGCTTCAGGAGCGCCGGCTCGCCGACGAGCCGGAGATCTGCAACGCCCAGCTGACCTCCCGGCAGATCCGCGAGCTCGGCAACGTCACCCCGAGCGCCCTCCGCCTGCTCTCCGAGCTCTACGACCGCCACTCCCTCTCGGCCCGCGGCCACACCCGCATCCTCCGCGTCGCCCGCACGGTCGCCGACCTCGAAGCGTCCGACGTGGTCGGCCCCGAGCACGTGAACATCGCCGCGAGCCTCCGCCTCGACGACCACCCACCGCTCGCGGAGGCGGCATGAAGGCCGGTGCCGCGGCGCGGCTCGCGCGGCCCCGCCGCGCCGCCGGCCGCGATTCTGGGCCCGCCGCGGCCCCATCGCGCGCGGCGCGACTTTCCCGGCTCGCCGCGCCGAGTTCGTCGCCACCGCACCGCCGTCGAGGCGCAGCCGTGATCGCGTGCGACGCGTGCCTGCGGCGAACGGGGCTGATCGCCGCCATCGCCGGGCGGCTCCAGATCGAGTTCAAGCAGCGCGGCGCGCCCGCGCGGGTGCTGGCGCTGAGCGACGAGGTCCTGCTCGACGTCGGCGCGTCGGACGACATCCGGCGCCGCTACGCGGACTTCGACGCGCCGGCGGCGCGGGCGCGGGCGAGCGCGGCCGGGCTCACGACGTTGTGCCGGTGCCAGGCCGAGTACCCGGAGCGGCTGCGCGACCTCGCGGATCCGCCGGCCGTGCTGCACATCCTGGGTGATCCGGGCGTGCTCGCGGACGCGGAAGGCGTCGGCGTCGTGGGCGCCCGGCGGGCCTCGACGTACGGGCTCGATGTCGCGCGGACGATGGGCCGCGGCTTGTCGGCCGCCGAGATCACCGTGGTCTCCGGCCTCGCGATGGGCATCGACTCGGCCGCGCACGCCGGCGCTCTCGAGGGTCCGGGGCGGACGATCGGCGTGCTCGCGGCGAGCGCGCACATCCCGTACCCGGCCCGCGGGTATCGCCTGCACGCCGCGGTCGCCGCCCGCGGCGCGGTCATCTCCGAGATGCCGCCGGGCGCGAGCGCGCACCGCTGGTGCTTCGTCGCCCGCAACCGGATCATCGCCGCGCTCGCGGCCGCGACCGTCGTCGTGCAGGCGACGGAGCGGTCGGGCTCGCTGACCACCGCGGATTTCGCGAACGAGCTCGGGCGCGCGGTCGGCGCCGTCCCGGGTCAGGTCACCACGCGCCTGTCCGGCGGCACCCACGCGCTGATCCAGACGGGCGCGCCGCTCATCCGCGACGCCGGGGACGCCCTCGAGCTCCTCGCGGGAGCCACGGGCCGCGTCTTCGCCGCACCCGGGGACGGCGGCCGCGCGGCGTCGCGTCCTGTGCTCGAGGAGCGCCTCGACACCCTCCTCGCCGCCATCGAGGACGGCCACGGCTCGTTGGGCGAACTCGCCGAGTCCGCCGAAGAGGCTCGCTCGGCCCTGACCGGCCTCGCCGAACTGGAACGCCTCGGCCTGGTCCGCCGCGGCTTCGCGGGCCGCTGGGAACGAGCGGCGTGAACGGCGAGCGCACCCGCGGAGGGCGTGCCGCAGTCGCTGTAGGAAGCTGGCGGTGCATACCCGTCGCCGGACGAGGCGGCCGCGCCGCGTCGGTCACGGGCATGTCGCATGACGGCTCGTCGGGCGGTGGGTGTGCGTCGGCGGCGTGAGGCGGGTACACCCGCACCGCCGCCTCAAGCAGTCGCTCGCGCTGTGGCGTCGGGGTGCGCGGCGGCGGCACGACTGCTCACCCGTCGGGGCGAGCGTGCTCATGCGGGTGAGCCGGGTTCAGCGGACTGAGCGAACGCTCTGCGTTGCCACTGGTCACGCCGCGGGCGGGCCGCGCGCCACGCGAGCGTTCACGGGTTGCCTCGCAGGGAACTTGGCCATACGGTCGCGAGCTCGGGTACCTCGCCGCTCGTGCCCGAGTGGCGGCGTTGAGCACGCTCATCGTGCGGGGCGGTGTCGAACACTCAGCTGCCGATGGGGCCGCTCACGTTCGGCACCCGGCGCGCGGAGCGCGCCTGAGCGCCCACGTCCGCGCCCGGGCGTACCGGCGGAGCCGGCTCCTGAGTGGGCCGTCAGCGGAGCGGTGGCGTGGTTGTCAACAGCGAGTCCGTCAGGACCGGCCGAAGGCCGTCGCAAAGCGATCGCCTTGACAACCGCGACGCCGCGGCGCTACCCGGGCGTGGCGAAGGCCGGCGAGCGTGCGAGTCGCGCGGTACGCCATGGGGCGGGGCGGCGCCGGCGCGCGTTGCGCGCGCCGGGCGCGCGGGGCGCCTAGGGCAGGACCCAGGTGTCTTTGGCGCCGCCGTTCTGGGAGGAGTTCACGACGAGCGCGCCCTCGGAGCGGGCGACGCGGGTGAGCCCGCCGGGCAGGACGCGCGGGTTGCAGCCCTCGCCCAGGAAGACGAAGGGACGAAGGTCGATGTGGCGCGGCGCCAGGCGGCCGCCGTCCACGACGGTGGGGTGGGTGGAGAGCATGACCATGCGCTGGGCGATCCAGGCGCCGGGGTCGGCGATGACGGCCTTGCGGGTGGCTTCGATCTCTTCGCGCGTGGAGCGCGGGGCGATCAGGACGCCGACGCCGCCGTGGCCGGCGCGCGGCTTCAGGACCAGCTCGTCGAAGACGTCCAGGGCCTCTTCGAGCTGGCCGGGCTGGGCGAGGTCGTAGGTGGGGACGCTCTTGAGGACCGGCTCCTCGCCGACGTAGAAGCGGATCATGTCCTCGACGTAGGCGTGGGTGAGCTTGTCGTCGGCGACGCCGGTGCCGTACTGGTTGACCAGGCCGAGCTTGCCGGCGCGCACGGGCGGGAGCAGCAGCCGGGCGATGTCGGAGTCCACGCGGTCGGCGTTGGTGCGCCGATACACGACATCGATCCGGCGGGCCTCGCGCAGCCCGCGGGGCAGCAACCACAGGCAGCCGTCGGAACGGACCTCGAGCTCGTGCGGCTCACACAGCGGAATCCCGAGCTGGCGCGAGAGCCAGGCGTGCTCCCAGTAGGCGGAGTTGTGCTCGCCGTCGGTGAGCACCGTGGCGACCGGCGCCCGGCGGCCGCGCGCCGAAGCCGGGCGCGACGGCGCGCAGCGTGTCGGCCAGGAGGTCGATCTCGCCGTCCAGCGGCCGCGGCGTCGCGTCCGGGGGCACGTCGATGTGCTCCAGCAGCGCCCGCCGGGTCGCGTGCAGGTACGCGAAGCCCGAGGGCGTGCGCACGTTGTCCTCCAGCACGAGCCAGGAGCCGTCGACGTCGCGCACGAGGTCCAGCCCCGCGACGCCGATCCACACGTTCCCCGGCACCCGCAGCCCGCGCATCTCGGGCTCGAAGTAGTCGGCGGACTTCAACACACCGGGCGGGACGACGCCCTCGGCGACGATCCGCTGGTCGCCGTACACGTCCGCCACGAACGCGTTCAACGCGCGCACGCGTTGCGCGAGCCCGCGCTTGACGGGCTCCCAGTCGGCGGCGGTGATCACGCGCGGGACGGGGTCCACGTAGAACTCCATGTCACCCTCGACCGACGAGAACCGCACGCCGGCGCGGCGCAGCGTGCGCGACACGTTCGCGGGGAGCGCCTCGGCTCCGGCCCGTACGACCGCTTCCAGTCCGGCACGGGCCTGCGGGCGGATGGAACCGTCAGCAGTGAAGGCCTCGTCGAAGCAGCCCTCCTCCACCGGGTAGTCGGAGAGCAGCTCTTCAGCGGGCGTGGACGCCATCAGGTGCACCAGCCTGACAGAACGTCAACCGGCGGACGTTCTACAGACGGGCCAGAGAGATTGGACCGCCTAATCTGAGGCGGATGGCCCCACCCGCTGTCCTTTCGATCGCCGGCTCGGACTCCGGCGGCGGCGCCGGCATCCAAGCGGACCTGAAAGCGTTCGCGCGCTGCGGCGTGCACGGCATGACCGCGATCACGGCCCTCACGGCTCAGAACACGACCGGGGTCACCGGCATCCACCCGGTGCCGCCGGAGTTCATCGTCGAGCAGGTCCGGGCGGTCCACGCGGACATCGGCGTCGACGCGGTGAAGATCGGCATGCTCGGCACCGTGGAGATCGTGCGCGCGGTGCGCGAGGCGCTGGAGATCGTGGGGGAGGTGCCGATCGTGATCGACCCCGTGATGGTGTCCGAGAGCGGCGCCGTGTTGCTCGATGACGCGGCGCGCCGGGCGATCGTCCACGAGCTCCTGCCGTTGGCGACCGTGATCACGCCGAACCTGCCGGAGGCGCGCGTGCTCGCCGGGGAAGAGGCGCGCGCGGCGCGCGGCGGGGCGGCCGACGAGCCCGCGGCGTGGGCGCGCATCGAGGCCGGCGACCGGGACGACGTGCGCGACCTGGCGAGGGCGCTGCACGACCTCGGCCCGCAGGCCGTTGTCATAACCGGCGGCCACCGCGACGAGATCGTCGACGTCTTCTTCGACGGCCACGACTTCCACTCGCTCACCGGTGAGCGATATCCGGACGGTGCTGCGCATGGGTCGGGCTGTACCCACTCCAGCGCGCTGGCAGCCCACCTCGCGCTCGGCTATACGCCGCTGCAAGCCGCGAAGCACGCGCGGGTCATCGCCTCCGAGGCCGTCGCGCACGGCCTGCGCCACATCGGCCGGGGAGCGGGACCGGTGGACGCGCTGAACATCTCCGTCCGTGGCCTGACGGCGCGTCAGCCTGGCGCGACCGCACCCGCGAAGGCCCCCCAGCGCACGTGACATAATGCGCGCATGAAGTTCCTGCGGATGCGGCCGGGATATGGCGAGCAGCTGATCGCCGAGGGGGATCCAGCCCTCCTCGAGGACGAGCAGCGCCTCGTTGCGGAGTTCCGGAAGCAGCTGGAACTGGGCATGTGGGCCGCCATCCCGGTGCAGACCGATGGCGGTCGCCGGGAGGCCGAGATGGTCCGGGACTTCTCCGATGTCCCGCGTGACGCCGGCCGCGTGATCTTCTTCCCGCGCGCCGCGGGCGGGGCGCAGTAGCCGCCGTGACGGTCGCCCTCATCGCCACGGCGATCGTCGTCGTCGCCCTCCTGTGGGAGGTCACGATCCCGTACTTCGAGCGCCGCGGGGAAGCGCGCCGGGTCCGCAAGGCCGCCATCGAGGCCGGCCAGATCAGCGCGCACGACCCCGGCCGGGACCGGCGGGCCGAGCAGCGCGCGAAAGAGCTCCTGAAGTCCTGCGTGAACGAGGAGGAGTGGGAGATGTACCGGGACCTGGGCCTCATCCGGGTCTGGGGCGCGGAGAACCTGGACAAGGAGCTCCGCGGCGTCCCGTACGCCTACCTGATCTACCCGCACAAGCCGATCGTGGCCTACCTGCCGCAGACCGGCCGCCTGCTCAACGAGTACTGCGTCGAGTTCCCGGACGAGTCCAAGCCCTACGGCAGCTCCCGGCTGCCCGACTCCGACGACATGCTCGCCAAGTGGATGGCGCTCAAGGGCGACGAACGCCGCCTCATCTCCTCCGCCAACATGCACCTGCCGGGCCGCCAAGTGGACCCGAAGCAGATCCAGCGCGACATCTGGCGCCTCGGGCGCTGGGAGCGCGAGCGCCTCGAGCGCACGCGACGCACCTCCAGCGGCGCGGCGTAACGATCGCGCAGATGGACCTCAAGCACCGCTCTCGGGCACTGACCGAGGGCCGTGACCGCGCGGCTGCTCGCGCGTACCTGAAGGGCATCGGCTACGACGACGAGGCGCTGAGCAAGCCCATCATCGGCGTCGCGAACACGTGGATCGAGACGATGCCGTGCAACTTCCACCTGCGCGCGCTCGCCAAGTTCGTCAAGGACGGGATCAAGGCCGCGGGCGGAACGCCGATGGAGTTCAACACGGTCGCGATCTCCGACGGCATCACGATGGGCACGTCCGGGATGAAGACGAGCCTGGTCTCCCGGGAAGTCGTCGCGGACAGCATCGAGCTCGTCACGCTCGGCCATCTGTTCGACGCCGTGATCTGCCTGTGCGCGTGCGACAAGACGATCCCGGGGACCGTGATGGCGCTCGCCCGCCTCGACGTGCCCGGCGTGATGCTCTACGGCGGCTCGATCCCGCCCGGCCATTACCAGGGCCGGGACATCACGATCATGGACGTGTTCGAGGCCGTCGGCGCGAACGCGGCCGGCAAGATCACCGACCAGGACCTGGCGGACATCGAAGCCGCGGCCAGCCCGGGCGCCGGCGCGTGCGGCGGCCAGTACACGGCCAACACGATGGCGATGGCGTTCGAGATGATGGGCATCAGCCCGATCGGCCCGAGCCTCACGCCCGCGCAGGACGCCACGAAGGCCGACCACGCCTTCGCCGCCGGCGAGCTCGTGATGGACGTCCTCAGACGCGGCCAGAAGCCGTCGGACCTGATCACGAAGGACAGCCTCGAGAACGCGATCCTCGCCGTCGCGGCGTCCGGTGGGTCCACGAACGCCGTCCTGCACCTGCTCGCGGTGGCCCGGGAGGCGGGCGTCCCGCTCGACATCGACGACTTCGACCGGATCGCCGAGTCCAGCCCGAGCCTGTGCGACCTCAAGCCGGGCGGACGCTTCGTGGCCACCGACCTGCACGCGGCCGGCGGCACCGCCGTGCTCGCGCAGCGGCTCGTCGAGCTGGGCCTTCTGCACGGCGACGCGCCGACCGTCACCGGCAAGTCGATCGGCCAGCACGCCGCCGAGGCCCAGGAGCAACCCGGCCAGGAAGTCATCCGCCCGCTCGACAACCCGATCAAGAAGACCGGCGGCATCGCGATCCTCCGCGGCAACCTCGCGCCCGAAGGCAGCGTCGTGAAGCTCTCCGGCCACGAACGACGACATCACACCGGCCCCGCCCGCGTCTTCGAGGGCGAAGAGGCGTGCATGCAGGCGGTGACGCAGGGCCAGATCAACCCCGGCGACGTGGTCGTGATCCGCAACGAGGGCCCCGCGGGCGGCCCGGGCATGCGCGAGATGCTCGCCGTGACCGCCGCGATCGTGGGGGAAGGGCTCGGCGACAGCGTCGCCCTGCTCACCGACGGCCGCTTCTCCGGCGCCACGCGCGGCTTCATGGCCGGCCACATCGCCCCCGAGGCGGTCCACAAGGGCCCGATCGCCGCCGTGCAGGAGGGCGACACGATCACGATCGACGTGGACCAGCGCCGGATCGATCTCGACATCCCCGACGACGAGATCGCCCGGCGACTCGACGCCTACGAGCCGCCGCCCACGATGACCCGCGGCGTGCTCGGCAAGTACGCCCAGCAGGTCTCAAGCGCCAGCGAGGGCGCGATCACGCATCGATGAACTCGGAGAGCAGCCCGTTGAACCGGGACGGGCGCTCGAGCATGGAGAGATGGCCCGTGTCGTCGAACACGACGGCACGGGCGTTGCTGCCGATCAGCCGCTCGTACTCGTAGGCGTCCGCGACCGGGATCAGGATGTCGTTGCGGCCCCAGACGATCAGCACCGGGATCTCGATCTCAGCGAGCCGCTCGCGGTACGAGTAGTCGAGCACGGCGTCGAGCCCGCCCACGAACCCCGGCGTCCCCGCGCCGACGACCAGCTCGGAGGCCAGCGGCACCGACAGTCGCTCCGGGTAGCGCACGACGAGCTGCAGCGCCGCGCGCCGCAGCCGTGGGCGCGACGCGACCGGCAGCTGCTTGACGCCCGCCCGCGCCGCACTGACCGCCATCAGGCGCCCGATCGCCATCACGGGCTCCTTCCACATGTGCTCGGCCGAGATCCCGGCCGCCGAGACGAGCACCAACTTCTGCACGCGCGTCGGGAAGGCCAACGCCAGCTCCGCCCCGATGAACCCGCCCATCGAGTTGCCGACGACCACCGGCGCCTCCACGTCCAACTGGGTGCAGAGCTGGTCGATCGCCCGGGCGAAGCTCTGGATCGAGATCCGGCCCGCCGGCATCTCCGACCCGCCGAACCCCGGCAGGTCGGGCGCCAGCACCCGGAAGCGATCCATGAAGGCCGGGATGTTGAGCAGCCAGTTCTGCCACAGCCCGCCGAGCCCGTGCAGGAACAGCAGCGGCGGCTTGTCCCCGCCGGTGTCGATGAAGTTGATCCGCTTGCCCAGGACGGTCTCGGTCCGGGTCAGCGACGGCCAGTCGACCGAGATCCAGGTCGAGTCGTCGCCGTCCGCGTAGTTCGGGTCGGGGCGGGAGCGCAGGAACGCGTTGGACGGGAGCGCCCGTACCTGCCCAAGGAAGCCCGGCACGCCGCTACCGTACCAACGCTCGTGCGCTTCGCGATCGACATCGACTCGACGCTGCACCCGTACTGGGACCAGCTGGCCGAGATCGCCAAACGCCGCTACGGCGTCGATCTGCCCTACGACACGCAGTCCACGTGGGCGATCGACGCGCTCGCGCCCGAGCAGCTGAAGACGATCGTCGACGAGACCCACAGCCCGGAGCGCGTGCTCAACGCCGAGCCCTACCCGGGCGCGGTCGAGGCCATCACGCGCTGGCACGAGCAGGGCCACTTCATCCACATCACGAGCCACCGGGCCACGGACACCCACGCCCAGACGGCCGAGTGGCTGGAGCAGATCGGCCTCCCGCACGACGACCTGTACTGCTCCTACGACAAGATCACGCGTTGCGTGGAGCTCCGGATCGACGTGCTGATCGACGACTCGCCCGACAACCTTCGGCGCGCCGCCGAAGTGGGTATCACGGCGGCAACGCTCGAGCACCCGTGGAACCGGGACCTGCCCGACGTCATCTCCGCCCCCGATTGGCCCACGCTGGCCCGCTGCTTGGAGCCGCACCTGCTGACGTGAAGGAACTCGAACCCCCGCCCGACCATCGCGCGTACCTGCCGGCCATCGAGCCGGAGCGCCAGGTCACCGACTGGGGCCGCTCGGAGCGCGTCGAGGGCTTCTTCGACCGCACGATCTACGACTTCCTCTACCACTACTGGTTCCGGGTCGAGGTCGACGGCATCGAGCACGTGCCGACGACCGGCGGCGCGCTGCTGGTCTCCAACCACTCCGGCGCGCTCCCGCCCGATGCGTCGATGATCGCCAAGGCGATCAAGGAGGAGCACACCCGGCCGCGCCCGCTGCACTTGACCGTCGAGCACTTCTTCAAGGGCTATCCGGGATTGAGCCTGCTCGTCGCCAAGCTCGGCGGCGTGCCCGCCCATCCGGCGAACGTCCACCGCCTGCTCTATGACGAGGAGCAGCTCGTGCTCGTGTTCCCCGAGGGGCGCAAGGGCACCGAGAAGCTCTACAAGGACCGCTACCGCCTGCAGCGCTTCGGCCGCGGCGGCTTCGTGGAGTCCGCGATGCGCGCGAAGGCCCCGATCGTCCCCGTCGCGCTCGTGGGCGCGGAGGAGGCGATGCCGATCTTCGCCCACCTCAACCCGCTGCGCAGGCTCACCGGCCTGATCTACGTCCCGGTGATCCCCGCGCCCGGCTATTTGCCCGCGAAGTTCTTCATCCGCTTCCTGGAGCCGATCCCCACCGACCAGTGGGGCGAGGAGCCGTGGAACGACAAGGGCCTGGTGCAGACGGTGGCCGAGGAGGTCCGTGCCCGGATCCAGGAGGAGCTGTACGCGATGCTCGCCGAGCGCAAGTCGGTGTGGCTCGGATGAGCCGCGTCCTCATCACCGGCCTGTCCAGCTACTGGGGTGGCCGGCTCGCGCAGGAGCTGGAGACCGACGCGTCGGTGGAGGTGATCGTCGGCGTCTCCACGGACGACCCGAACTGCCCGCTCGAGCGCACCGAGTTCGTCCGCATGGGCACGCATCACGCGCTGCTGCGCCGGATCGTGCACGCCGCCGAGATCGACACCGTGATCGACACTCGCCTCGTCGTGGACTCGGCGACCGCCCCGGCCCGGGTCGCGCACGAGCAGAACGTCATCGGGACGATGAACATCCTGGCCGCGTGCGGCGGCCCGGACTCGCCGGTGAAGAAGGTCGTCTTCAAGTCGAGCGCCCACTACTACGGCTGCGAGCGCGACGACCCGAGCTTCTTCACCGAGGACATGCGGCGCCCGCACCCGCCGCGCACCCGGCTGGAGAGCGACATCGTCGAGGCCGACGACGCCGTCCGCGGCTTCGCCGAGCGCAACCCGGGCGTCACCGTGACCACGCTGCGCTTCTGCAACGGTCTCGGTCCGGACCTGCACAACTCGCACAGCCGGCTGCTCGGCCTGCCCGCCGTGCCCGGCATCCTCGGCTTCGACCCGCGCTACCAGTTCATCCACGAGGACGACATCGTCGGGGCGCTCCATCACGCCGCGACCAACGAGCTGCCCGGGATCTACAACGCCGCGCCGGACGGGGTGCTGGCGCTGAGCGAGGTCGCGAGCCTGCTCGGCAAGCCGTACGCGCCGCTGCTGCCGCCCTGGGGGACGAGCCTGGCGACCAGGGCGACGAACCTGCTCGGCGTCCGCGTGCCGGACGAGGTCCGCCAACAGCTCCGCTACGGGCGCGGCCTGGACAACCGCCGGCTCAAGCTCAGCGGCTTCCGCTTCGGACTCACGACGCGGGAGACCGTGCAAGCGTTTGCGGCCGCGCTGCGCCTGGCTCCGCTCCGCGAGAGCGGCCAAGCGCCATATCGCTACGAGCGCGAAGTGGAGGAGTTCCTCCGCTGGTCGCCGAGCGTCCGACGCCCTGAGTAACCTGACTGACCAGCCAGTGTCCTTGCAGGGGTACCGCACCTCTGTCCCGCGTCTTACCATTGCCGAGCCCCATGCGTACTCGACTGATCGTCATTGCCTCATTGCTCGTCGTCATCGGCCTTGGCGGTCTCGCTGCCGTGTACTTCTACGACCAGTCCAAGCAGGACCTGGTCGCTGAAGGCGTCAAGGTCAACGGTGTGCCCATCGGCGGGCTCACCCGCGTGCAGGCGGAGCAGAAGCTCTCCGCCTCACTGCTGAAGCCGCTGGACCGCCCCGTGAAGGTCTCCTACAAGGACCGCACGTTCACGCTCACCCAGAAAGCCGCGTCGATCGGGATCGACATCCGCGGCTCGGTGGACAAGGCGCTCAAGCGCTCGCAGCAGGGGGACATGTTCTCCCGCGCGTGGCGCAACGTGCGCAACGAGTCCCTCGACACGGAGCTGGCGGCCGACGTCAGTTACAACAAGCCGGCGATCGACAAGCTCGTCAAGCGCGTCCAGAAGGCGCTGGACCGCAAGGCCAAGGACGCGAACCTGGACCTCAGCGAGGGCTTCAAGGAGCCCACGCGGTCCAAGACGGGGCTGCGCGTGAAGTACAACTCGCTGGCCAAGGACCTCGAGCAGACGTTGCTCACGCCGAACAAGACCGAGGCGGTCAAGGTCAAGACCACGGTCGTCCAGCCCAAGGTCTCCACGAAGCAGATCGCGGAGAAGTACCCGGCGATCCTGGTGGCCGACCGCAAGAACTTCAAGCTGCGGCTCTACAAGAACCTCAAGCTGGCGAAGACGTACGGGATCGCGGTGGGCAAGGTGGGCATGGACACGCCGGCCGGCCTCTACAACATCCAGAACAAGGCCGTCAACCCGGCCTGGCACGTCCCGAACTCCGACTGGGCCGGCGACCTGGCCGGCAAGGTCATCGCCGGCGACGACCCCTCGAACCCGATCAAGGCCCGCTGGCTCGGGATCTACGACGGCGTGGGCATCCACGGCACCTCCGACGACGCGTCGATCGGCTCGGCCGCCTCGCACGGCTGCCTGCGGATGCACATCCCGGACGTCGAGGAGCTCTACGAGCAGGTTCCCGTGGGCGCGCCCATCTACATCGCCTAATACGAAGGCGGGACAACCCCTCCGCCCCACCCCGATCATCCGACCTTGTGAACCTGCAGGGATGACCGGACACATGGGGATGTGAGCCCCACCCGCCAAGCCCGCTTCGAAGCGCTCTTCAACGAGCACTACGGGCCGTGCACCGCTACGCGCTGCGGCGCGCCGAGCCGCCGCTGGCCGAGGAGGTCGTCAACGAGGCGTTCCTCGTCGCCTGGCGCCGGCTCGACGAGGTGCCCGAGGAGCCGTTGCCGTGGCTGTACGGCACGGCCAAGCACGTCCTCGCCAACCGTCGCCGGGACGCCGCCCGCCATGCCCGCCGGATCGGCGCCGCGGCCGCCGAGTCCGGCGCCCGTGATGCCGCGCGCGATCCGGCCGAGCGCCTCGCGGAGCGCGACGCCGCGCTGCGCGCCTTCACCGGCCTCAGCGAACCCGACCGCGAGGCGCTGCGCCTCGTCGCCTGGGAGCGCCTGAGCCTCGCCGAAGCGGCCCGCGCCGCCGGCGTGAGCCGCCCAGCGTTCGCCATGCGCGTCCACCGCGCGCGCCGCCGTCTCGCCGCGCGCCTGCGCGACCAGGACGCCGCCCTCGACCTCGACTTTCCTTTGGAGCCGGCCGATGTCTGATCCCGTTCTCGAGTTGCGCGAGTCCGATCCCGCGGCGCACGCTCGCACCGCGCCGCCGCGCGACGTGTTCGAGCGCATCGTGGCCACGCCGCTGCAGGCGCCGCGCCCGCCGCGCCGGCGTGTGCCGCGGATCGCGCTCGGCGCGGCTGCCCTCGCCGCGGCCGCGGTGGTCGCCTTCGCCGCGCTCCCCGGCGGCGACAACGCGCCCGGGCCGATCCGGGCGAGCCTCGCCGAGCGCGCGTTCGCCGCGACCGCGCCCCAGCCGGACTCGATCACCTACACGGAGACGACCACCGTCCAGACCGGGAACCCGCGCACCGAGAGCTACGACAAGCTGCGCCAGTGGCAGTACGGCGACCGGATGCACAACTTCATGGAGACCCGTCAGCCGCGGGGCGAGTGGGTCTACGAGCACGACCAGAACGGCGCCACGATCCGCACGCTGATGCGCAACGACAAGGGCGGCAAGGAGTTCCAGGTCACCCACAAGACCGACCCGGGCTGGGACCAGGAGGAGCTCGAATCGGGCTTCAAGGCCGGCGTGACGACCCTGGTGGACACGTTCCGCGAAGCGCATCCGCGGCGCGCGAGGACCTGGGGGAGACCACGTTCAACGGCAAGCGCGCCCACGCGTACCGTGCCGAGCGGACCTCGCAACGCGATGCCGCCCGGCGTCACCGTCTACTACGTCGATCCCGAGACGGCGGAGCCGCTCGGCAGCAAGACGACGATCACCGGCTTCGAGCCGAAGGTCAAAGACGGCAAGCTCGTGGCGGGCGAGCCGCAGGACCCGATCACGGTCACGACGACCGTCGACCGCTACGACCACCTCGAGCCGACGCCCGAGAACCTGAAGCTCCTCGACGCGCCGAACATCGACGCGGCGCAGCAGAAACGCTAGACGGAGAAGGGGCCGGGGGCGACCCCGGCCTCGCCGCCGTCGACCTGCTCGGGGGCGACTTCCTCCCATCCGCCTTCCAGCAGGGAGGCATGATGGTCCGAATGGCGAATGGCAAGGGTGCCGATGAACACGCCTTTCGTCTGCTTGCGCAGGACCGCGTACCACAGGGTGCTCGCGTCCCGGTCCCCGCGTACGGGATGCCAGGGCCGCGGCGGCAGGTCGATCCCGTTCGCCACGCCGAGCTCCACGAGCCGGCTGAGGGTGGCGATCTGACCCGATGACGTGTCGATGAAGAACGCGCTCACTTCCTCCCAGGGTACGGCGGCTCGGCGATGACGGAGCCCGCGCCCGCGGGATCGCCCCCTGGGCGATCCCGACAGCCGAACGAGCCCGCAGGGCGAGGCTCCGCCGTGTCCGAGCCCTGGCGCGCCGCGCTGCGCACGTTCGACGCCGACCTGCAGCGCCGCGGCGCGGCCGAACGCACGCGCAAGGCCTACGGCACCGACGCGGCCGAGCTCGCCGCCTGGGCCACCGCGAACGCCCTCGATCCCACCGAGGTCGACTACAAGGCCCTCAGGCGCTGGGCCGCGCGCCTGTCCCAGAAGGGCGCCGCCCCGCGGACGATGGCGCGCAAGCTCGCGTCCGCCCGCTCCCTCTTCCGCTCCCTCGTCGAGCACGGCCAGATCACGTCCAACCCGGCCGACCTGCTCCCGGCGCCGAAGCTCCCGCAGAGCCTCCCGAAGGTGCTCAAGACCGAGGACATCGAGCGGCTGTTGGAGAAGATCCCGGCCTCCACGCCGCTCGAGATGCGCGACCGCGCGCTGTTCGAGCTGGCGTACTCGTCAGGCCTCAGAGCCGAGGAGCTGGTCGATCTCGACCACACCTCGATCGAGTTCGACAGCGAACAGGTGCGCGTCGAGGGCAAGGGATCCAAGACCCGCTTCGTGCCTGTGGGAGAGCCCGCCCTGCGCACGATCGCCGCCTACCTCGAGCGCGCCCGCCCCGCGCTGCTCTCAGCGGACCAGGACCCGGCGCTCTTCCTCTCCAAGAGCGGTCGCAGGCTCTCGACGAGCGATGTGCGGCGCCGACTGCGGGTCTGGGCCAAGCATGCCGCCACCCAGACGGGCGTCCACCCACACGCGTTGCGGCACTCTTTCGCCACGCACCTGTTGGACGGAGGAGCGGATCTGCGGGCCATTCAGACGATGCTGGGACACGCGAGTATCTCGACAACCCAGGTCTACACTCGGGTAGAGTCCGCGCGGCTGCGGGCAGCCTATGCCAAGAGTCACCCGCGGGCTTAGGAAATAAGGGGCTTTGGAGACCAACGTAAAAGCGATCGAGCTGAAGGAGCTGTGGACCCTCTACAAGACGGAGGGCTCCAGCCGGGCACGCGAGCAGCTCGTCGTCGCCTACTCACCACTGGTGAAGTACGTCGCCGGCCGGATGTCCTCCGGGTTGCCGGCGCACGTCGAAGAGGCCGACCTGATCTCCTACGGCCTGCTCGGCCTGATCAACGCGATCGAGCGCTTCGACCTCTCGCGCGAGATCAAGTTCGAGACCTACGCGATCACCCGCATCAAGGGCGCGATCATCGACGAGCTGCGCGCCCTGGACTGGGTGCCACGGTCCGTCCGCGCCCGGGCCCGCGAGATCGAGAAGGCGCACGCCAAGCTCGAGCATCAGCTGCATCGCACGCCGACCGACGAGGAGATGGCACGCGAGCTCAACCTCACGCTCGACGAGTTCCAGGAGGCGCTGGTCAAGATCTCCAGCTCCACCGTGGTCGCGCTGGACGAGCTGTGGGCCGTGAGCGACTCCAGCGGCGATTCCGTCTCCCTCCTGGACACGCTGGAAGACCCGGACGCGCCCAATCCTGAGGCGCTGCTGGCGCAGTCCGAGCTCAAGGACCGCCTCGCGGACGCCATCGCGGCGCTGCCGGAGCGCGAGAAGCTCGTGATCGCCCTGTACTACTACGAGAACCTCACGCTCCGCGAGATCGGCGAGGTCCTCGGCGTGACCGAATCGCGCATCTCCCAGCTGCACACGAAGGCTGTGCTGCGGCTGAAGTCTCGGCTCCCGGTCGAGAACCTACGCGAGTAACGTCACAAAGTCGCGGGGAGCGGTAGCGTTCCTCTCAACCAGGCCATTTCTTGGGAGAGAGGAGCGCCAGGCATGCCGCACGCCGCAGATAGGATTCGCAACGTGGCCCTAGTGGGCCACCGAGGGAGCGGGAAGACGTCGTTGCACGAGGCCTTGTTGTTCGAGGCCGGCGCAACGACGAGGCTCGGCTCGGTGGCTGACGGCACCACGGTCTCAGACGCCGACGAGGACGAGAAGTCCCGCGGAATGTCGATCTCCGCGTCGCTCGCATCGTTCGAGTGGCGCGACACGAAGGTCAACCTGATCGACACCCCCGGCGAGCCCAGCTTCATCGCCGACGCGCTCGGCGCGTTGCGCGTATGTGAGTCGGCCGTCTTCGTGGTCAACGGCGTCCTGGGCGTCGAGGTCTCCACGCGACGGCTGTGGGAACGCGCCCAGGAGCTGCACGTAGCCCGGCTGGTCTACGTGAACATGCTCGACCGCGAGCGGGCGGACTTCTTCCGTGCCCTCGACTCGCTCAAGGAGGCCTTCGGGCCGCACGTCGTCGCCACGGAGATCCCGATCGGCGCCGAGCACGACCTCAACGGCATCGTCGACCTCGTCGACATGAAGGCCTACGAGTACGACGCCGAAGGCAACTGCACCGAGATCCCGATCCCGGACGCCCTTGCCGAGCAGGCGCAGGAGTACCGCGAGAAGCTGATGGACGAGGTCGCGGAGAACTCCGAGGCCCTGATGGAGCGGTACCTGGAGGGTGAGGACATCTCGCACGACGAGATCGTCCACGCGCTCGAGGAAGGCACCGACAGCGGCCACATCTTCCCCGTCACGTGCGGGGTGTCGACGAGCCGCCTGGGCGTGAACCGGCTGCTCGACGCGATCATCGACGACCTCCCGTCACCCGCCCAGCACGAGCGGATCACGGTCGAGGAAGGCTTCGAGCTCGAGCCCGACCCCGAGGGCGAGATGTTCGCCTACGTGTTCAAGACGCGCGCCGACCCGTTCGCGGGCCGCATCAACCTGTTCCGCGTCTACCAGGGCACGATGACCCACGACACGCAGGTCATGAACACCCGCACGCATCACAAGGAGCGTGTCGGGCAGCTGCTGGTGCCGCACGGCGGCAAGGACGTCGGCCACGCCGACGAGTTCGGCCCGGGCGACATCGGCGCGGTGGCCAAGCTCAAGGAGACGCACGCCGGCGACTGGCTCGCGGCCCGCGACCAGCCGATCCACATGCCGCGGATCAAGCTGCCGGCCCCGGTCATGGCCTTCGCGATGGAGCCCAAGAACAAGGGCGACGAGGACAAGGTCCACACCGCGCTCCGGCGCCTGCAGGAAGAAGATCCGACGATCGACCTGCATCGCGACGAGCAGACGGGCGAGCAGATCGTCGCCGGCCTGTCGCAGATCCACGTCGAGGTGATCATCGACCGGATGAAGTCGCGGTTCGGCGCCGAGGTGACGCTGAAGCCCCCGCGCGTGCCCTACCGGGAGACGATCCGCGGCAGGGCGAAGGCGCACGGACGGCACAAGAAGCAGACCGGCGGCCGTGGCCAGTTCGGCGACTGCCACATCGAGGTCGAGCCGCTCCCGGACGGCGAGTTCGAGTTCGTCAGCGCCATCAAGGGCGGCGCGATCCCGAACGGGTTCATCCCGGCGGTCGAGAAGGGCGTCCGCGAGGCGATGATGAGCGGCGCCGTCGCGGGCTTCCCGGTCAAGGGCGTCAAGGTCACGCTCTTCGACGGCTCCTACCACACGGTGGACTCGTCGGAGATGGCGTTCAAGCTGGCGGGCAGCATCGCCATGAAGGACGCGATGTCCCAGTGCACGCCGGTGCTGCTGGAACCGATCATGCTGATCTCGTGCTCGGTGCCCGACGATTCGGTCGGCGACGTGATGGGTGACCTGAGCTCCCGGCGCGGGCGCCCGCTCGGCACCGAGCCGGCCGGCGGCATGACCGAGGTCAAGGCCGAAGTACCGATGAGCGAGGTGCTCTCCTACGCGCCCGATCTGCGCGCGGTGACGGGCGGCCAGGGCGAGTACACACTCGAGTTCCTGCGCTACGAGGAGATCCCCGCGCACCTCGCGCAGAAGGTCGCGGACAAGGCGAAGGAAGAGGCCGAAGCGGTCGCATAGCGGAGCGCGCGAAGCGCGTGAGCGGTGCGAGAACCGTGTGCGCGGACGAAGTCCGGGCGCGCGGTCGAGCCTGCGGAGGGGTGGCGTGGGCGTTGCTAACGTCACCCCTTCGGCATGGCCAGGACTCGCGACATCCGCACCAACCAGCTCGACGTCGCCTGCGACATCTGCGGGCGCACGCTGCTGCGCGGTGAGCACCCCGAGCACTACCTCGCGGGTGGTGAGCGCAAGACGGTGTGCGACCTGTGCATCGCGCGCGCCCAGCACGAGGGCTGGATTCGTGAGTCCGGCGCCGACGACCTCGAGCTGCGCCACCCGCGCCACGAAGGGCGCGGCCTGATCGACCGCTTCCGCGTCGGCCGCCGCGACCGCGCGGCCGCGCGGCAGGAGCTCGACGAGCCGGAGCCCGTGTTCGACACGCCCGCCCCGCCCGAGCCGACACCCCGGCGCGAACGTGAACGTGAGCGCGAGCGCGAACCGGCGCCGCGCCCCGATCCGGCTCCGCAGCGGTCGGCCTCGCGCAACATCCGCGCGGTGCCGACGAACGCGGAGCTCAAGATGCAGCGCGCGCTGGACGTCTTCAACACGTCCGACCACACGCGCACGGTCGGCGGCGTCGCCCGCTCGCTCGGCGCGCCCGCGGTCTGCGTCCGTCCGCGTCCCGACCGGCCGGCGGTGGTTTCGATCACCGTCATGTGGGAACTGTCCTGGTACCGCTTCGAGGTCGACCTGTCCGACGAGGCCGGCGGCGTGCGGCGTGACGCGCAGGGTGACGAGCTGTCCGAGTTGATCCCCGAAGAGCAGGTTCCGAACGCGGCTGCGGATGAACGCGGCGCCCTCCACCTGCAAATCAACACATGACCGAGTTCCTTCCGCCCCGCCAAAAGCTAGGATCGACCGCGTGATCTACTGCGTCGTACCCGAGCCACTTGCCGACGAGCTCTACCCGAAGCTCTCGGGCTACTACGAAGACGATCCCAACGTGACGGTCATCGTTGACCGCCGCAAGAAGGAACGCCGCCTCCCAGGGTCAACGGGTGGCGGTCAGCGCGAAGTCCGTGATCGCCGTCGTGCGCGCATCACGGGCGATTTCGCGCCCCTTGCCGCTGGCGAGTAATTTTCACGCGGGGCAGCCCCTCCGCCCCACCCCGATCATCCGACCTGAAATGGTCACCAGCGGGCTGAGGAGCGGATGACACGGAGGATCTCGTCGTCCGGCGAGCCCTTCGCGATGAAGCCGACCGCGCCCGCGCGCATCATGTCGTACTGAGAGCACGTCGCCGGAACGGATCTCCTCGGTGAGCGCCGCGCCCACCCGGCGGACGCCGTCGTCGCTGCCCGGCACCACGCCGATCATGGCCACGCAGTAGGTGTGTCCGTATCGCGTCAGCGCGCTCCAGCTTGAGCGCGCCGTCGTCGGCACCCGCTTGGTCCTCAGGCGGCGCTGACCACGGCGTCGATCGTCACCGCGCCGCGGGACTTGGCCACCGACACGCGGTGGTGGCCGTCCACGACGGCGTAGCCACCCTGGGTGGCGACGACGCTGATCGGCGGGATCATCTCACCGCGCTGCTCGGCCACCCACAGGCGCTCCCAGCGGGCGCGGGTGCGCTTGCCGGCGGGGCGGAAGTGGGCGTCGAACTGGGTGGCGCGGTGCGGCTCGACCGTGGCGTGGATCGCCTCGACCGGGATCTCGCGGACAGCGTCGAGGTGCGAAGGGGCGCGGTGGCGCGTGTCGTGCACCTGCAGCTGCATGCACTCGACGCAGCGGCGGCGCAGGCGGGCGACGAGGGTGGTGCGGCGCGCGGCGCGCGAGGCACGGTCGAACGCGCGCTGCGCGTCCATGTGGGGGTTTCCGGTGGAGAGCATCTAGTGGGGGGTGGGGGCCGTGGTTGAGCGGGGGACGAACTCGGTGGGGAGGAGAACCGAGGCGGTGCTGGTCGCCTTGTCGAGCAGGAGCCGGAGCGCCGCGGCGCCCTTCTCCTGGTGCGGTTGGCGGACGGTGGTGAGGCCGGCGTGGACGGCTTCGGGGATGTCGTCGAAGCCGGTGACCGACAGTTGGGTGGGGACGCTGACGCCGCGATCACGCGCGGCCTGGAGCACGCCGAGGGCCATCTCGTCGGACGTGCAGACGATGGCGGTGGGGCGGTCGGCGCGGTCGAGCAGCTTGCCGCCGGCGACGCGGCCGGTGTCCTGATCGAACCCGGGGGCGCTCGCGAGGGCGACGTCGCTCCAGGCGAGCCCTGCGGCCTCGACGCCGTCGCGCCAGCCGCGCAGGCGCTGGCGGTCCACGTGGTACTGCATGGCCTCGAGCGCCTGCTCGGCGGTCGGATGCGGGTTGTCCCAGCCGAGCACGATGCCGAACCGGCGGTGGCCGAGCGCGGTCAGGTGGTCGACGGTGGCGTACGCGGCGCCGCGGTCGTCGATGTTGACCGTCAGGTCCGCCGAGTCCGGGTGGTCGTCGATCAGCGCGTACGGGAGGTGGCGCTCGATCATCGCGGCGCGGCGCGGGTCGTCGTCGCCCATGCAGTACACGACGAACCCGTCGACCAGCGCGGTCTTGACCAGCTCCGCGTCCCGGCCCGCGATCCGCGGCACGAGCGACATGCCGAGCTCCTGCTGCTCGCACACGGTGGCGACGCCGTGCAGCAACTGGACCGCCGCCGGGTCGCTGAACGCGAGCGTGAGCGGGGCATCGAGGATCACGCCGATGCTGCCGGTGCGGCCGCGCGACAGCGCGCGCGCCTGCGGGTCCGGGCCGCCGTACCCGAGCTCCTGCGCCTTGGCCAGCACCCGCTCGCGCAGCTCAGGGGAGAGCTGGTCCGGGCGGTTGAACGCGTTGGACACCGTCATCCGCGAAACGCTGAGCGCTGCGGCGATGGTGGCGAGTGTGGGGCGGGTGCTGGTCATCTGTACCGGTAAAGACTTTACCGGTACAGATCGGCAGAATCAAGCCGGAACTGGAGCGGGAGCCTTGAAGGTGGGGATCATCAGCTGCAGCAGCGGGCCGATGGAGAGCGCGTAGACGATGGTGCCCAGGCCCACCGTGCCGCCCAGGGCGAAGCCGATGGCCATGATGCTCAGCTCGATCGTGGTTCGAACCTTCCCGACCGAGGCGCCGGTGAGCTTCACGAACCCGGTCATCAGGCCGTCACGGGCGCCGGGGCCGAAGTTCGCGCCCAGGTAGGCCGCGCCGGCGACGGCGTTCAGGCCCACGCCCGCCGCGAGCATGAGCAGCTGGACCGGGAGCGTTCCGCCTTCGGGGATGTATGCGAGGCCGAGGTCCGCGGCGAGTCCGACCACGAGCACGTTGCTGATCGTGCCCAGGCCGGGCTGCTGCTTGAGCGGGATCCACAGCAGCAGGACCGCGACGCTCGCGAGGATCACGACCGTGCCGAAGCTCAGCCCGGTGTGCTCGGCCACGCCCTCGTGGAACACGTCCCACGGACCGAGGCCGAGCATCGCCTGCACCTGCAGCGCCATGCTCAGGCCGTAGAGGAGCAGGCCGGCGTAGAGCTGGAAGAGGCGACGGGTCATGGACGGCATGATCGGGCGGATTGGCATTGAATTCCATAGCCAATCCTGATGAAGTGGCCTGCATGACCGGTGACCGTGGCTTGTCCGGACCGCATCTCGCTCGCTTGCTGGGGGAGTGGCGCTCCGGCGGTCCCGCGTACGCGGCGCTCGCCCGGGCCGTGCGCCTGCTGGTGCTGGACGGCCGGTTGCCGCTGCGCACGCGGCTTCCCGGCGAGCGCGAGTTGGCCGAGGCGCTGGGCGTGAGCCGCACGACGGCGACCGCCGCGTACGCCGCGCTGCGCGAGGAGGGCTACCTCGCGAGCCGCCGCGGGGCCGGCTCGTGGACGCGGCTGCCGGCTGACCCGGGCGTGGCGCCGGTTCCGGCCCCGGGCGGCGCCGGCGGCGGCGTGATCGACCTGAGCTGCGCGGCGAGCGCCGCGCCCGACGGCGACCTGCACGCCGCTTTGGCCAAGGCCACCGCCGAGCTCCCGCGGCACCTGCCCGGCCCGGGTTACGACGCCGCCGGGCTGCCGGTGCTGCGCGAGGCGATCGCCGCGCACCTGTCGCGACTCGGCGCGCCCACGACGGCCGATCAGATCCTCGTCACCGCGGGCGCGCTGCACGCCCTGACGTTGCTCCTGCGCGTCCTGTCGGGTCCCGGTGATCGCGTCGTCGTCGAGCACCCGACCTACGCCGCGGCCCTGGATGCCGTGCGGGCCAGCGGCGCCCGGCCCGTGCCCGTGCCGATGGTGGACGACGGCTGGGACCTCGAGATGCTCGCGTCGACGTTCCGCCAGGCGAATCCGGGGCTGGCGTACCTGATCGCCGACCACCAGAACCCGACCGGCCTGTCGATGGGGGCCGGGGATCGCGAGCGGCTCGTCGCTTTGGCCCGAGCGACGCGGACGCCGCTGGTCGTGGACGAGGCGATCGTCGGCCTGCACCTCGACGGCGAGCCCGAACGCTCCGTCGCCGCCCTGGACGAGGCGGGCGAGACCGTGATCACGATCGGCTCGATGAGCAAGACCTTCTGGGCCGGCCTGCGCATCGGCTGGGTCCGCGCGAACCCGTCCCTGATCAACCGCCTCGCCGCCGCCCGCGCCGCGCTGGACATCTCGAGCCCGGTGATCGAGCAGCTGATGGCGGTCTCCCTGCTGGAGGGCGCGGAGCCGATCCTGGCGCGCCAGCGCGAAGCCGCGCGGGCGCGGCGCGACGTGCTCGTGAGCGCGCTGCGCGCGGAGCTCCCGGCGTGGCGCTTCTCCGTCCCGCCCGGCGGGCTGTGCCTGTGGGTCGAGCTCGACGCGCCCCGCTCCACCGCGCTGGCCGCGCTGGCCGACCGCCACGGCGTGCGGTTGGGCGCGGGCCCCCGCTTCGGCGTGGACGGCGCCTTCGAACGCTTCGTCCGGATCCCGTACTCGCTCCCCGCCGACGTGCTCGTCGACGCCGTGGGCCGGTTGTCCGTCGCGTGGCGGGGCGTGGTCTCGGGCGGCGCGGCGGTCGGTTCGGACGCCGCGCCCGCGCTCGTCGCGTGAACGGCGAGCACACCCGCGGGCGTCGCGTCAAGGAAACCGCGCTTCGCGTGTGAGTCCCTTGACCCGCCGCGGCGGGCGCGCTCTTGGCGGGTGAGGCGGGTGCCCCGGACTGCGCAAACGCTTGCGTTTGGCCACTTCGACGCCGAGGGACGGTCCATGCCACGCGAGTGTTCACTTTCCAACCAGTGGTGTGGCACTCGTACATCGCGTGCCCGGGGGGCGCGTCGACGTTGGGACCCCGTGCGGAACGGTCCGAGCGCACCCGCACCGCCCCGTCCGGCGCGTACTCGGCGCACGCCGCTCGGCCGCCCGGACACCAGGGCGAACGAACTGACGTTCCCGGAACATATGTTCGTGTAGGCTGCGCGGCATGGAGCCCGCCGTACACCACATCTCGATCATCGCCGAGCAACCCGCCACCGTGTGGGACCGACTGGAGACCGTCATCGCGGAGGGTGGGAGTCCGCCGATATCGATGACGCGGACGGCGCGGATGATCACGTTCACGTGCGACACGGGGGATTTCATGTTGCGGGCGCGGGTGGCGGACGCGTTGATGACGGTGTGCGACCACGGCGAGTGGCGTCGCTGTTTTCAGCCTGAGGACTAGAATGGCGAGCTTGTCCGACCGTGTTGTCATGACCGCTGAGGCCCAGCAAGCGCTGCAGGCCGAGCTCGAGCACCTGGAACAGGTGTCTCGGAAGGAGATCGCCGAGCGCATCAAGACCGCGCGCGAGTGGGGCGATCTCAAAGAGAACTCCGAATACCACGACGCGAAGAACGATCAGGCGCACCTGGAGACGAAGATCCTTCGCATCCGGGAGCAGCTGCTCAACGCGGAGGTGCGTGAGGTCGCGACCACGACGGACGTGGTCGGGTTCGGCAACAAGGTCGTGGTCGAGGACGCGAAGTCCGGCAAGGAGCTGACCTACGAGCTGGTCTCGCCGTCGGAGGCCTCGCCGGGCGACGGCAGGCTCTCGATGGACTCGCCCGTCGGCAAGGCGCTCCTCGGCGCCCGTGTGGGACAGACCGTGAAGCTCGAGACGCCCCGGGGCGCCAAAGAGCTCAAGGTCACGTCTATCGGTGCTGAAGCGCACGAGGCTGTCGACGAGCACGTCGGGCACTTCCAACGCCGGGAAGTGCCCGCCGTAGTCCGGCGTCTCCCAGCGCTCGATGTCCGCGAACGCCAGCTCGGCGACCTCGCGCGGGACGTGCACGATCTCCTTCGGGAAGTCGAGGAACGTCAGCGGCGCGCTGATCTTGGTGGCCGGCCTCGATCACGCTGGTCGAGCATGAAGCCGCCGTGCATCCGTGCGTGGTACGGCCAGAACGACGTGCCGATCGTCCCCGTGACCCAGTAGATCATCACCGTCGTCAGCACGTCGTCGCGCGGGACGCCGCGCGTGTCCGTCCAGGAGTCGAACTTCTCGGCGATCCAGCTCATCAGCCCGACCGGCGAGTCGAAGAGCCCGTAGGCGAGCGTCTGCGGCTTCGTGCCCTGGATCGCGGTGTAGCCGCCCTCTTCCTTCGTCCACTCGGCCAGCTCCGCGCGCGCCTGCGCCGCCCAGTCCGGGAACGAGCCCGGGCTGCCGGATCGGCAGCATGTTCAGGTGCAGCGCGCGGACCGCGTCGGGGTAGGTGTGGCCCATGTGGCAGCCGATGTGCGCGCCCCAGTCGCCGCCGGCCACCAGGTACTGCTCGTGCCCGAGTGACCCCATCAAGCGGTGGAACGCGTCGCCCATGTCGGCCGTCCCGGCACGCCCGCCGGACCAGCCGTAGCCCGGCAGCGACGGCACGACGAGCCGGAAGTGCTCGCGCAGCGCCGGGATCACGCGGTGGAACTCCCACACGGTCGAAGGCCACCCGTGCAGGAGCAGCAACGGCGGCCCGTCACCCTCGACGATCGCGTGCAGCCCGTCCACGTCGACGTTCGAGAAGCCGAGCAGCTCGTCCTCGGCCGCCCGCCAGTCGTACCCGTCCCGCCAGTAGGCGGCGAGCTCCCGCGCGTCGCTCAACGCGAACCCGCCCGGCCCGTCGTCGGGCCAGCGCGTGGCGTCCAGCCGCCGCCACAGATCGTCGAGCACCTCGTCGGCTACGCGCTTCATCCCAGGACCTTTCGTGCGACATCGATGTGCAGCTGCGTCCCGATCGCCAAGGCGCGCTCGTCGATCACGAACCGCGGATGGTGGTGCGGGAACGCTCCCCCCGCGCCGACGAAGGCGTAACACCCGGGCGCGTGCTCCAGGTACGCCGAGAAGTCGTCGCCGCCCATGATCGGGTCGAGGTCGACGAGCTCCGCGTCCACCACCGAGCGCACCACCTCGGTGGCCGCACGCGTCGTTGACCACCGGCTTGTAGCCGAACACGAAGTTCAGCGCGAAGGTCGCGCCGTGCGCCGCGCACACGCCCTGCCCGATCTCCTCGATCAGCTCCGGAATCCGCTCGCGCACGTCCGGCGCGAACGACCGCGACGTGCCGCGCAGCACCGCCTCGCCCGGGATCACGTTCGGCGCGTCGCCGGCGTGGATCGACCCGATCGTCACCACCGCGGGCTGCAAGCGGATCGATCCGGCGGGAGACGATGTGCTGCAGCGACCCGACGAGCTCCGCCGCGCACGCGACGGTGTCCACGGCGGTGTGGGGGAGCCCGGCATGCCCGCCGCGGCCCGTGATCGTGATCTCGAAGAAGTCCGCCGCGGCCATCCAGTCACCGGGCACGGCCGCGACCTTCCCGAACTCCAGCGGCGTCCACAGGTGGCAGCCGTAGACGAAGTCCACGCCCTCCATCACCCCGGCGTCGATCATCTCCCGCGCCCCGCCGGGCGCGAGCTCCTCACCGTGCTGGAAGATGAACCGCACCTCGCCCGCGGGCACGCCGCCGGCCACCAGCTCGGCGGCCGCGCCGAGCAGCATCGCCGTGTGCCCGTCATGCCCGCACGCGTGCATCGCGCCCGGCCGCTCGGACGTGAACTCGACGCCGCTCTCCTCGGTGATCGGCAGCGCGTCGATGTCCGCCCGCAGCGCCACGACGCGGCCGGAATCCGCACCGCGCAACCGCCCGAGCACGCTCGTCTCAGTCGGCCGGGACACCTCCACGCCGAGCTCTGACAGCGTCTGCGCGACGAACGCCGACGTCTCGTGCTCGGCGAACGACACCTCGGGGTGGCGGTGCAGGTGGCGCCGCCATGCGATCACTTGCTCCTGGGTAGGCCTCACGCATGCGAACACTACGAGCAACGATCGTGCTCGGCGTCGTGCTGTGCACCGTCGCGGCCGGGGTCGCGATGGCCGGCGGCGACGACCGCCGCAAGGGCAAGACCAAGAAGGCCACCGCGACGCTCGTCGACGGCAACGGCAAGAAGCTGGGCCGCGTCACGCTGACCCAGTTCCGCGGCAAGGTCACCGTCGCGGGGCGCGTCAAGCACATCGCGCCCGGGTTCCACGGCTTCCACGTCCACGCCGTGGGCAAGTGCGAAGGCCCCGCCTTCACCACCGCCGGCGGCCACTTCTCCGCGCCCGGCCAGACCCACGGCAGCCACGCCGGCGACCTGCCGCCGCTGCTGGTGAACGCCGACGGCTCCGCCTCGGCCGCGTTCGAGACCGACCGCTTCGTGCTGGCTCAGCTGCGCGACGCCGACGGCAGCGCGCTGATCGTCCACGCCGGCCCCGACAACTTCGCCAACATCCCGCCGCGCTACGGCACGGCGGACGCGGACACGCTCGCCACCGGCGACTCCGGCGGCCGCACCGCCTGCGGAGTCGTCAAGTAGGAGGCGAGAGCCGGTCAGACTTCGCCGTACGCCGCCATCGTCCCGGCCGAGAGCGCGTGGGTCTCATCGCGCAGGGCCCGGACGGTGGCGGTGAGCTGCTCACGGTTGTCGTTGTCGGTGGAGGCGGACGCGCTCACGAGGTGCCCGCGGATCGTCTCCAGCTCGGCCAGCACGCGCTCGAACTCGTCGCGATAGCGGTTGAGCTGAGCGTCCATCCGCTGCTGCACCGCCTGCTGCTGGCGCAGCGCCTCGACGAGTTCGGTCTTGCCGGCCTGCTCGCACCGGGTGATCCGCTGCTGCAGCGCTTCGGGGGAAGTCTCCGACAGGGCGTCCCACAACTGCTGGGCGCGCCCCGCGGACGTCTGCAGCGCGCCGACGATGACGGTGATGTCGTCGCCGAGCGAGGGGTCGAGGGCGACGATCCGCCCGCGCAGCCCGTACGCCGCGTTCAGGTGGGCCGCGATCGGCGGGGCGAGCTGCGGCATCGGCGGCGCCCAGTGCAGCGGCGTCTGCGGCTGCGGCGCGGGAGAGGTGTCCACGACGTGCGTGCGCACGATGAGGTCGTGCAGCGAGCGCTTCTTGCCCTCGCCGAGCGGCCACAGGATGTCGGCCATGAAAGCCGACGCCGAACGTGATCGACCAGCCGATCGCCCTTCAGCGCCCACCTCGCGCAGCGCGACGGTCTTGAACGTGATCGGCTTGCCGTCGTCGCGCACGACGCGAATGTTGGCCGCCTGCTTGCCGATGCGTCTGGCCGTTGCGCTCACCGTCGCGCGTCATGGTCAGGCCGGTGTAGGCGCCCAGGACGACGAGCCACACCAACCAGCTCACGAAGCCGGGCAGCGCCGAGCGCGCCCTCCAGGAGTCCGAGCACCACGAGCAGCAGCACCACGATGATCAGGCCGTCCAGGAGCAGGGCTCCTGCGCGTGCTCCCCAACTTCCATACCGCTGCGCCATCAACCCAATGTAGGCGATCGCGCGGCTAGTGTGCCCGGGATGAGCAAGCCCGAAGTGACGATCCCTGAAGGATCACCCTCCTACCAGCTCGAGCTCGAGGACATCACCGTCGGCGAGGGCGAGGAGGCCAAGTCCGGCAGCCTCGTCGAGGTCCACTACGTCGGTGTGTCCTGGAAGAGCGGCAAGCAGTTCGACGCGTCCTGGGACCGCGGCGACACGTTCAAGTTCGGCCTCGGCAAGGGCCAGGTCATCCGCGGCTGGGACGAGGGCGTCCAAGGCATGAAGGTCGGCGGCCGGCGCAAGATCACCGTCCCGCCGGACATGGCCTACGGCAAGCGCGGCGCCGGCGGGGTCATCGGGCCGGATGAGACGCTCGTGTTCGTCGTCGACCTAGTTGGTGTGCGGTAACGACACCGACCGCGGCCAGCACGGCCAGCACCAGGGCGCCGCGGCTGAGCAGTCCCGCGGCCTGCTCGAAGGAGCGGTGGAAGAGGTAGCCGGCGAGCGTGAACGCGCTCGCCCACGCCGCCGTGCCGAGCACCGAGTAGGGCAGGAAGGCGCGCATCCGCAGCCCTGAGGCGCCGGCGATGAACGGCGAGACGGCGCGGATGATCCCGACGAAGCGCCCGACGAGGATCGCCTTGCCGCCGTGGCGGTCGTAGAAGCCCTCGACGCGCTCGATCCGCGCGGAGCTCAGCTTCATCCGCGGCCCGTGCTGGTGCAGGAACGGGCGGCCGAGGCGGCGGCCGAGCGCAAAGCTGGCGACGTCGCCGGCCAGCGAGGCGACCCAGGCGGTGAGCAGGATGGCGACGAGCGAGATCTCACCCTGGGCGGCGACGACGCCGCCCAGCACGACCGCGGTCTCGCCCGGCGCGATCAGCCCGACGAACGCGCCGGTCTCCAGGAACGCGAGCCCCGCGACGAGCAGGTACGTCCAGCCACCGAGCGTGGCGGCCAGATCGGCCAGGAGGGACGCGATGTCGGGCACTCCCCGAGTATTGGTCGCCCACCGGCCGCGCAGACCCGAGGCACCACGAGACCCGCGCTCGGGGTAGCTCTACTCGAGCAGGGCGGCCAGGTCCGCGACCGAGTCGACGATCCGGGACGGGCGGTACGGGTAGCGCTCGGCGGACTCGCGCGTGCTGATGCCGGTGAGCACCAGGATCGTCTCCAGGCCCGCTTCCAGCCCGGACACGATGTCGGTGTCCATCCGGTCGCCGATCATCGCCGTGGTCTCGGAGTGGGCGTCGATCGCGTTCAGCGCGCTGCGCATCATCAGCGGGTTGGGCTTGCCGACGTAGTACGGATCGACGCCCGTGGCGCGCGTGATCAGCGCCGCCACCGACCCGGTCGCCGGGAGCGGGCC
Organism: uncultured Solirubrobacteraceae bacterium; assembly: GCA_963724195.1. Classification (GTDB taxonomy): domain Bacteria; phylum Actinomycetota; class Thermoleophilia; order Solirubrobacterales; family Solirubrobacteraceae; genus Solirubrobacter. The sequence goes on from CAVRTQ010000016.1 coordinate 247,913, forward strand.
GTCCGGCGACGGGCCCGTGGGGTCGGGGTTGGTGGCGATGAAGCGCGCCCCGTTGACGATCAGCCGGATCGCGAGCGCGATCCGCTCGAACGAGTACGTGCGCGTCTCGCCGAGGACGACGTAGTCGGGCTCGCGCTCGGTGAGCGTGTAGCCGGAGTCGTGCAGCGCGGTCGTGAGCCCGGCCTCGCCGATCACGAACGCCGACCCGTCGGGGCGCTGGTCCTCGAGGAACTTCGCGGTCGCCAGCGCGGACGTCCAGATCGACGCCTCCGGCACCTCGAGCCCGCTCGCCCGCAGACGCGCGGCCAGGTCGCGCGGCGTGTAGATCGAGTTGTTGGTGAGCACCAGGAACGGTGCTTCGCGCGCGCGCAGGTTGGACAGGAAGCGGTCGGCACCGGGGATGGCGGTCTCTTCGTGGACGAGCACGCCGTCCATGTCCATCAGCCACGAGCGGATCTCTCGTCGGGTCACGCCGGAAAGCCTACGCACCGCTCCGTTTGCGTCCGATCCGGGTTGGTGCGTGGTACGAGTGGTGCGTCACGCGAGTGGAGCGAGGGTCTGAGTGCGGTTGAAGGTGACAGGAGTTCTGGCGGCAGGTCTACTGGTGGGCGGCGGCGGCGCCGTGCTCGCCCAATCCGGCACCGCGCAGAACTCACGGATCGCGCAGGATCAGGGCGGCCTGGTCGTCGCGCCGCTGGAGGTCGATCGCGCGGCCACGGCGGGCGCCACGAACAGCCTCACGGTCGAGAACCGCAGCAAGGAGGCGCTCTCGATCGAGGTCAAGGCGCGTCCGTGGACGGTGTCCGGGGCCGGGGACGTCGCCCCGAACCGGCGCTCCACGCTCGGCGGCGTGACCGTCACCGGCGGCACCTTCACGCTCGCTCCGGGCCAGGCGCGCAACGTCACCGTCGCGCTCGGCAGCGTGCCTGCCGGCGGTTCGCTGTACGGCGCGCTCGAGGTCGTCGGCCTGCCGACGGACATCGCCAAGCGCAAGGGCGTCATCACCGGCTACCGGCTGGTGGGGCCGCTGCGCTACCAGCCCGCCGCCAAGCGCTACGCGCTCAAGGCCGGCACGGTGAAGGTCAGCAAGGGCAACGTCGTGCTGCCGGTCCGCAGCAGCGGGAACACCAACGCCGCGGTGAGCGCGTCCGCCACGTTCAAGAGCGCGACCGGCACCCGCCGCGCCTCGGCCCGCGTGCCCGTCCTGCCGGGCAAGCAGGTGAGCATCGAGCTGGTGTCGGCGAAGAAGCTGCCCGCCGGGACCTACACGACCACCGTGACGCTCAAGCAGGGCACGCTGACCACGAAGGTCAAGAAGACGCTGCGCGTGAAGCGCTGACCTGGATCTCGATCGCGAGGTTCGCCAACGGCGTCCCCCAGTCCTCGAGTGAGGCGGGGGTCGCCACCCCGTAGCCGGCGCCCGCGACGGACACGGCGCCGCGCAAGCGCCCACTTGGCGAACGTGTCGGCGAAGCGCTCCGCCGGTGCGGTGCAGTCGCCGTGCACGGGGGTGACGCAGCTGCCGCTGGAGGGAACCTGGGCGGCGAGCTCGTCGCGCAGCGCCTCCGGGACGACCGCGGCGTCGATGACGTGGCCGAGCTCGTGCAGGACGGTCGTGGCGCGGTCGATCTTGCGGTCGCCGTTGAGGTAGGCGAGGTTGAAGACCACTTGGTACTGGTCCTCACCGAGCGGGCGCATCAGGCCGATCTCGGACGCGCCGGGCTGGGCGTAGGTGCCGACGATGACCATGCCGTCGATGTCGTCGATGAGCTGGCGCGCTTCAGGCCGGGCCTCGTCGATCGCGGCCTGGATCCAGCGCTTGTCCTTGCCGGAGACGGTCGTGTCCCAGCGGAAGGTCGCGGCGCGGGTCGCCGGGTCGACGGGCGGCTCCTCGCCACAGCCGGCGAAGGCGAGCACGGCGAAGAGAGCGGCAACGCGCTTCATCTGTGGTGCATCGGCGGTGGCGTGCAGGTCTTGAGCGACGGGTATCCACGCGGACATGAGCTCGTACGGCCCGAGTGCCGGCGCTGCCCGAGACCCGGGACGTGACATCGCATGATCGACGCGCTGTTGCAGCGCCCGGGTCTACGACCTCGAGCAGCCCCGCTACGCCGGGCTCCCGATTCATCCCGCACACGAGCCGGGCGTGTCCCTGAGCCTGCACCGCCGGCACGAGCCGGGCGCGGCGGAGTCCCGCACGGGCGCGTCCGCGCTGCTCGTCATGGCCGAGCACACCGGTACCCACATCGACGCGCTCTGCCATCAGGCCTACGACGGCGTCATGTACGGCGGCGTCGAGGCCACACCGGCGGTCCAGACGCCTACGGGGTTCACGGAGCTCGGCATCGACACCGTCGAGCCGATCGTCCGCCGCGGCGTCCTGTTCGACGTGGCGCCCTGTGCTTCGGTGGGCGTCGCGGAGCTGGAGGCGTGCGACGTCGAGGTGCGGCCGGGCGACGTGGCCCTGGTCCGGCTCGGCTCGGGCGCCCTGTTCGGCGACCCGGAGGCCTACCTGGCGGCGGGCGGCGTCACCGCCGCGGCCTCCCGCTGGCTGGCCGAGCGCAAGCCGTTCGCGGTCGGCGCCGACAACGTCGCCTGGGACGCGATCGACTCGTCCGACCCGGAGCTCGGCTCGATCCCCGGCCACACGATCCTGATCGTGCAGTCGGGCATCCACATCATCGAATCGCTCTATCTCGAGGAGCTGGCCAAGGACGGCGTGCGCGAGTTCGGGTTCGTCTGCCTGCCATTGAAGCTGCGCGGCGGCACGGGCTCACCGGTGCGCCCGATCGCGCTCGTCTAGGTCCGTCACGAACATGTGCCCGGGCGCGTGGGTGATCATGAGCTCGGGCTTGCTCGCCTGCGCGACGGCCTGGGGCGTGACGCCGCAGGCCCAGAACACCGGCACCTCGCCGTCGCGGACCTCGACCGCGTCGCCGTAGTCGGGCGCGTCGAGCGCGGTGATGCCGAGCGCCGCCGGGTCGCCGACGTGCACCGGCGCACCGTGGGCGGACGTGAACGGGGCAGTGATCTCGGTCGCGCGGACCGCTTGGTCCGGGGTCATCGGCCGCATCGAGACGACGAGCGGCCCGGCGAAGCGCCCGGCCGGCCGGCAGGCGACCGACGTCCGGTACATGGGCACGTTCACGCCCTGCTCGATGTGGCGGACGGGGAGCCCCGCGGCCAGCAGCGCCCGCTCGAACGTGAAGGAGCAGCCGATCAGGAACGCGACGAGGTCCTCGCGCCACTCGACCTCGGACGGCTCGGCGATCAGCCTGCCGCGCCGGTACACGCGGTAGCGCGGGAGGTCGGTGCGCAGATCGGCGCCCGGGGCGGTCTGGACCGGCTCGACGGTGCCCGGCTCGAGCACCTCCAGCACGGGACAGGGGCGCGGGTTGGCGACGCAGAAGCGCAGGAAGTCGAACGCGTCCGCCTCCGGGAGCACGACGAGGTTCGCCTGGGCGAAGCCGGGCGCGAGCGCGGCGGTCGGCTCGTCGAGTTCGCGGGCGCGGATCGCGGCGCGGACTTCGGCGGGCGTGCGCATCCGCGCTTTGTATCGTGGCGCCGCGTGCTCGCGCGCTGGGCCCTTGTCGCCGCATACGCCGCGGCGGCCGGTGCGAACCAGCTGCTGTGGCTGACGTTCGCGCCGATCACGACTCGCACCGCCGAGCACTACGGCGTGTCCGAGAGCGCGGTCGGCTGGCTCAGCCAGGTGTTCCCGCTGCTCTACATCGTCCTCGCCATCCCGGCAGGGATCGCGCTGCGGCGCGCGTTTCGCCCGACGTTGCTGCTGGGGGCCTGGTTGACGGCGGCGGGTGGGGCGGTGCGGTTGGGGGACACGTACACGACCGCGCTGATCGGCCAGATCCTGGTGGCGATCGCGCAGCCGCTGCTGCTCAACGCGGTCGCGGGCGTGGCGGGCGGGAACGCCAAGGCGCTCGCGATCGGGTCGGCCGGGATCTTCGCCGGGACCGCATTGGCGCTGCCCCTCGCGCCCGCGCTGGAGATCCCGACGCTCTTGCGGGTGGACGCGATCGTGGCGGTCGTGGCGGCCATCGCGCTCTCCGCCACGATTCGGCCCGCGGGGGCCGTGGCCGTGCCGGCGCTCCCGCGGCCCTGGCGGCCGCTGGCGACCGCGTTCCTCGGGTTCGGGGTGTTCGTCGCGCTGATGACGTGGATGCAGGCGCTGCTCGAGCCGGCCGGCGTGAGCGAGGACGAGGCGGGGTGGCTGCTGTTCACGATGGTCGTCTCCGGCGTGGCGAGCTCGGCGCTGCTGTCGCCCCTGCTCGTCGGTCGTGAGCGTGCCTTTCTGCGGACCGCGGCGGTGATCGCCGCCGCGAGCTGCCTCACGCTGGCGTTCGCCCCGGAGGCCGCGTGGCTCGTCGTGGTCCCGCTCGGCGCCGTGCTGCTGTGCGCGCTGCCCGTGCTCCTCAGCCAGGCCGACAACGCCCTCGTCTGGCTCGCCGGGAACACCGGCGGGATCGTCGTGGCCGTGCTCGTGCAAGCGTTCAACCAGACGCCGGCGATCGCTTTTTCGCTCCTGGCGGCGATTGCCGCAAGCGTGCTGGCCGTCGTCTGAAGGACCCCGCGCGCACGCCGCGAATGGCACCCGCATGAGCGAGACGGATCACCCCAACGAGCCGCACGTCTCCCCCGGAGAGCTGCGCGCTGCCCTCATCCCGCGCGGAGACGTCCGGCGCAATCCCGTACTCGTCAACGAGCACGAGGAAATGGCGGCGGAGGAGATCCGGCAGCTCCGCGAAGCGCTCGAGCACGCGCACAACGACGGCAGCACGCTGCGCACCGAGCTCGACGCCATCCGGCGCAGCATCGACGCCTCGCGCGCCGATCAGATCGAGCTGCGGGCCGCGCTCGACGCCGCCCGCGGGGATGCCGCCGAGCTGCGCGCCGAGCTCGCCACCACCAAGGCCGAGTCGCGCGAGCGCCGCAACGCGCTGGAGAAGCTCGCCAGCGCGGGCCTGTTCAAGCGCCGCAAGGTCATCGCCGACCTGTCCGGCCGCGGCATCCTCTAGTCCGAGCGCGGCCGCAGGCGCAGGCCCTGCACCCCGCCGTCGACGTGCAACACCGTGCCCGTCGTGGCGGTTGAGGTCGCCAGGTAGACGATCGCCTCGGCGACCTCCACAGCGGACACGAGGCGCCCCATCGGCTGGCGCGCCTCGAGCGCCGCGCGCTCGGCCTCGGGGTCCTCGGCCGCGTCGAGCAGCCGCCCGATCCACGGCGTGTCGGCCGTGCCCGGCGCCACGCAGTTCACGCGGATGCCCTCGCGGACGTGATCGGCGGCCATCGCCAGCGTGAGCGACATGACCGCGCCCTTGGTCGCGCTGTAGAGCGCGCGCTGGGGGAGCCCCGCCGTCGCCGCGACCGAGCACGTGTTGACGATCGCGGCGCGTTCGCTCTCGCGCAGGAACGGCAGCGCCGCCCGCGAGACCCGCACCATCCCGACGACGTTGATGTCGAAGACCCGGTGCCACTCCTCGTCGGAGTTGTCCGCGACCGTGCCCGCGGCGCCGACGCCCGCGTTGTTGATCACGATGTCGAGCCCGCCGAGGCGCTCCGCGGCCTCCTTGACGGCCGCGTCCACCGCGGCCGCGTCGGTCACGTCGACCTGGATGCCGTCGGACGGGTCGCGGTCGAGCACGACGACGTCGTCGCCGCGCTCGCGGAGCAGTCGAGACGACCGCGGCGCCGATCCCCGACGCCCCGCCGGTGACGATCGCGCGGCTCATACCAGCGCCTCGATCAGGTGCGGACCGGGCTCGGCCACCGCTTCCTGCAGGGCTTCGATCAGCCCCGGCACGTCGTCCACGCGCCGCCCCGGCACGCCCTGCGCCCGCGCCAGCGCCGCGAAGTCCAGCTCCGGCCGCCCGATGTCCATGAGCGCCCGCGCGGCGGTCCCGTCGCCCTCGGCGCCCACGCGCGAGAACTCGAACTCGAGGATCGCGTACGAGCGGTTGGCGACGATGATCGTGGTCACGTCGAGCTCCTCCCGGGCCTGCGTCCACAGGGCCTGGATCGTGTACATGGCGGACCCGTCCGCCTCGAAGTTCCACACCGGGCGGCCCGGCGCGCCGATCGCGGCACCGGTCGCGGCGGGCAGGCCCCAGCCGATCGCGCCGCCGGTCAGGAACAGGTAGTCGTGCTCACCGGCCGCGGCCGTGCGGTCCTGGAAGAGGGCGGAGGCGGTGACGGCCTCGTCGACCACGACGGCGTTGTCGGGCAGCAGCGCGGCGACCGCGGCGGTGAGCGTGACGAGATCCAGGGCGCCGCCGGTCGGGAGCTCCGGCCGGGGCAACGGGTCCACCGGGGCCGGCTCACCGCCGACGAGGTCCGCGACCGCTTCCAGTGCGCCCAACGCGTCCTCCTCCGGCGTGGCCAGCACGGTGACGCGTGTCTCCGGCGACCACAGCAGGCTCGGCTTGCCGGGGTAGGCGAAGAACCCGACCGGCGGGCGCGTCCCGACGATGATCAGCTGCTCGAACTCCGCCAGCGCGTCGACCGCCAGCTCCGTGAGGTAGGGGAGGAGCCGGGCGCGCGGCCGGGTGCCGCCGCGCGCGAGCCGCGGCGTGAACGTGTCGTGGAACACCACCGCGCCCGTGCCGGCGGCGATCCGCGCGGCGGCGGTCAGGCCGCGCGTGCCGGTGGTGACGCCGCCGAGCAGGATCGCGGCCTTCCCCGAGCGCAGGGCCTTCGCGGCGGTCTCGACCGCTTCGTCGGGCACCTGCGGCGCGGGCGCCTGGCGCGCCGGCTGCGCGGCGCCGAGGCTCTCGTCCCACCCCGCGTCCGCGGGCAGCACGAGCGTGGCCACGCCGCCGCGCCGGGCCGCGGCGACGGCCTCGGCGGCCAGGGTCGCGGCCTCGCGGGCATCGCGCGCGCTGCGCAGCCAGTGGGAGGCGGGACCGGCGATGGCCTCGACGTCGCTCGTGAGCGGCGCGCCCAGCGGCCGGTGCAGGATCGCGTGGTCGCCGACGAGGTTGACCATCGGCGTGCGGCCCTTGTACGCGTTGTGGACGTTCGCGAACGCGTTCCCGAAGCCGGGGCCGAGGTGCAGGAGCGTCGCCGCGGGCTTGCCGGCCATCCGCGCGTAGCCGTCCGCGGCGGCCGAGGCCACGCCCTCGAACAGGGTCAGCACGCCGCGCACCTCGGGCACGCGGTCCATCGCCGCCACAAGGTGCATCTCCGACGTGCCGGGGTTGGCGAAGCAGACGTCCACGCCGGACGCCGCCAGCGTGCGCAGGACGCTCTCCGCGCCGTTCACAGCGCCGCCTCGAACGCGCGCAGCGCGCGGTCGTCGAACAGCCAGAAGCGCGCTTCCTCCACGCTCGGGGTGGGCCTCGAGCGCCGCTCGGGTGGCGTCGATCGCCACCCGGGCCGCCTGATCGAGCGGATAGCGAGTAGATGCCGGTGGAGATCGCCGGGAACGCGACGCGCGCGTCGCCCGCCTCGGCCGCGAGCTCGATCGCGCGCCGGTAACAGGACGCGAGCAGCTTCCGGCTCACCGCTGTCGCCGCCGCGCCACACCGGCCCGACGGCGTGGATCACGTGCCGCACCGGCAGCTTGCCCGCGCCGGTGAGCTTCGCGTCGCCGGTCTTGCACCCGCCGAGCGGTGCGGCACTCGCCAGCAGCGCGGGTCCCGCCGCGCGGTGGATCGCGCCGTCGACGCCGCCTCCGCCGAGCAGGCTGGAGTTGGCGGCGTTGACGATCGCGTCGGCTTCGGCGTCCTTGGTGATGTCGCCCTGGTGCAGCGTGATCCGGCCCATGGCGCCGGAGGCTAGCCCCAAGCGGCCCGGTACGTCCGCACCAGGAACTCGTCCACGCGCGCGACCTCCGGCTTGGCCGGGATCGAGGCGTCCGTGGCGAGCTCCTCGAGCTGCACGGTCGCGGCGTCGATCCGCTCCAGCACGTCGTCCAGCGGCAGCTCACCGTTGCGCACGCTGCGCAGCTCACTCCGCTCCGGCTCGGGCACCGGCAGCGTGATCCGGCCCGTCGAGAGCAGCTCGATGCCCTGGTAGGCGATCCGCAGCGCGTGCATCGCGTACTTGGTGTCGTAGCCGTGGCGCTTGGACAGCTCGCGCGTGCGCGTCGCGTGGCGCTCGCCCGTGAGCCCGCGCCGCTGGTTGGTCAGGTAGCCGAGGAACGCGCGGCCCGTCGAGCGCGCGACGAACGCCGGCGCCAGCGTGCGCAGCTCCTCGCCCGCCGGGCTCGTCACCAGCAGGTGCTCGCCGGTGACGAACAGCGGCAGCAGCGCCGTCGGCGAGCCCTTGAGCGCGAGCACGCAGAACTTGCGCAGGCCGTAGACGGTCAGGTCCAGGTCGCCGGGGCCGCTCGGGTGGCCTTCGGGCTGCGTCCGGTAGACGAAGTGCTCGAAGCGCTTGAAGCCGAGCAGGTACTCGGGCGGCTCGATGCACACGCCCATCTCGTCGCGGTCGTCGGTGCCCGGGTTGGAGAGCCCGTGCACGACGGACCCGACCGTCGTCCGCAGGATCAGGTGCTCCAGCGCGATCTGCTCAGCGCGCGCGAGGTCGGGTTCGAGGCTGTGGACGGCGTTCCGCACGCTTGACACCGTAGGCTGAAAGCGTGACTGACGACGCGCTCCCCGAGCTCCGCGCTTCCGACGCCGACCGTGAACGGACCGCCGACCTGCTCCGGCACGCGGCGGGCGAAGGGCGGCTCACCATGGACGAACTCGACGAGCGGCTCGATCTCGTCTACGAGACTCGAACCCAGCGTGAGCTCGACAAGCTGACGGCGGACGTCGTCGTGCCCGGCGACGCCCAGCGGCTGCAGTCGCGGATGCCGGTGAAGTCGGGCGCCGGCGGGTCGGAGTGGGTCGTGTCCGTGATGAGCGGCCACGATCGCAAGGGCCGCTGGCGCGTCGGGCGGCACCTGAAGGTGATCAGCATCATGGGCGGCTCCAGCGTCGATCTCAACGACGCGGAGCTGACCGAGACCGACACGACGATCACCGTCTTCTCGCTGATGGGCGGGTCCGAGATCCGGGTGCCCGACAACGTGAACGTCGTCGTCTCCGACTTCGCGTTCATGGGCGGCAACGACGCGAAGGTCGGCGAGATGCTCCCCGACCCGGGCGGGCCGACGATTCACATCAAGCTGATCTCGATCATGGGCGGCTCGGACATCCAGCGCGGGCGCAAGCTCTCCCGGCAGGAGCGCAAGGCCAAGCGGCACCTAGAGCGCGGCGGGCACTAGGTCGAGTCCCCGCGGGACGAGCATCGCGGTGATCGAGCCGATCGCGATGCGCTCGGTCGTGCCGGGCGGAAGGTCACCGCGAGCGGCGCGCTCGTCACGCGGCGGCGCGGTGAGGCCGAACAGCTTGTGGCCGTGCTCGGCGGCGTACAGGCGCAGCGCGCGGCCGGCGTCCGGGCGGGAGAAGCGCCACCCGGCGGCGATCAGGTGCGCGCCGTGCCAGAGCTCCCAGCGCCAGCGCTTGAACGGCAGCCGGCCAGGCGGGAGCGGGTACAGGTTGTAGGCGAACTCGAGGCCGTGGACAGTCGGCACGTTGGCCGACAACGCTAGCGGCAACCTCGCGGCAAGGCGCGGGCAATGTGGCTCGGTGAAGCTGGCGGCATGAACTTCACCAAGACCGCTCAGCTCGTCGCCTTCGCCGTCATCGCCGCGTCCAGCGTCGTCATCGGCGCCACCGCGGAGCGCCGCGCCTAGCGTCAGCGGCATTACCGCGGCACGGAGGCCGCCCATAGGATCAGGACGCATGGCTGCGGTCCAGATCACCGAGTACACCGATCCCGGGTGCCCTTTCGCCTTCTCCGCCGAACCGATTCGGTGGCGGCTGAAGTGGCTCTACGGCGACCAGCTCGAGTGGCACCTGCGGATGGTGGTGCTGAGCGAGTCGGGCGAGGACTACGCCGAGAAGGGACTCACGGCGGAGATCCTGGCCGGTGGCAACGATCGGCTGGCGCGCGAGCACGGAATGCCGATGGACACGCGCGTCAAGCCGCGGCTGTGGGCGACGGCGCCCGCCTGCCGGGCCGTCGTGGCGGCACGGACGCACGCCCCGGAGCTCGAGTGGCTGCTGCTGCGCCGGCTGCGGGTGCGCAACTTCGAGGGCCAGTTGCTCGACGAGCCGTCCACGATCGCCGACGCGGCCGTGGACGTCGGCCTCGACCCGGAGGCGCTGGCCGCGTGGATGGGAGAGACGGATCTCTCCGAGGACAAGGCGGCCGCGCGCAACCCGTCGCCGGCCGCGCTGGCTCAGGCCCACAAGCTCGCGAACTGGGAGGGCGGGATGCGGTACACGTGCCCGTCCTACGAGTTCGGGCTCTCCGTGCCCGGCTTCCAGCCGTGGGCGGCGTACGAGGTGACGCTGGCGAACGTCGCGCCCGGGCTGGAGAAGCGTGACCCGCCGACCGACGTGACCGAGCTGCTGCGCTGGGCAGGGACGCCTTTGGCCTCGAAGGAAGTGGCGGTGGTGATGGACACGGATGTCCAGGCTGCGCGCGAGGCGTTGGGCCGCGTCGCCGTCGAGCACCACGTCGGCGCCGACGGCTTCTGGTCGCTCAGGGACTGACGCCCCGGATGCGGGTGGCGATCTGCTTCGCCGCCCGCATCGTGTGCTCGGCCAGCTCGCGTTCGTCGCCCCCGGCCGGATAGGTCACCGCGACCGCCGCGATCGGCTGTCGAGCGTGGTCGAGCACCGCGGTCGCGACGCTGGCGAAACCAGGCGTGACGAACCCGTCCTCCTCGGCGAAGCCGTTGGCCCGCGCCGTGTCCAGGAGCTTGCGCAGCTGCGTCAGCGAGGTGGGGCCGGCCTCGTTGCGTCTCGTGAGCGTGCTGCGGTCGGGGAACAGCGCGTCGAGCTGGGACGCGGGGAGCGCGGCGAGCATCGCGAGGCCGCTTGCGGTCAGGTGCGCGGGGAGGCGGACGCCGACGTCGGTCACCAGGTCCGGCCGGTTCGGCGCGCGCTCCTCGATCACGTAGAGGACGTCCCGGCCGTGGAGCACAGCGAGGTGCGCGTTGTGCGTGGTGGCGTTGACGAGGCGCGTCAGGACGGTCTGCGCGATCCATCGCAGCGGCTCCTGGCGGATGTAGGCGGAGCCGATCTCGTGCGCGGCGACGCCCAGGCCGTAGCGGCGCTGCTCGGGGAGGTGGACGACGAACCCCTCGTCGGCGAGGACCTTGAGCAGGTGGTAGGTGCTGACGAGCGCGGGAGGTCGAGGTGTTGCGCGATCGTCGCCGCCGGGAGGGGCTGGGCGTGGCGGGCCAGCAGGCGCAGGACCTTGAGCGCGTGGGTGGCTGCCGGGGCGTTCGCCATCTCGCGCCATCGTCTCAGGTACGAGACACGCTGGTGTACACCCGCATCGAGGAGGGGCAGGACCGCCCGCGCGGCAAGGCCGAGTCGTCTGAGTTACGGAAACCGTTACTGAAACGACTCGGTGTGTCGTCTCACTGCAGCCCAGCGACAGTCAGACAACTCGCTCGATGCTGCAACCGCGCCGCCAGCTCACCTTCCCTCGGTGCTGCCGTCGACGCCGTCTCAGATGCGAGACGGTTCGAACTGCAATCGCGTGGCGCACGAACACCCGCGCTGGTCCACTCGCCACTGTGTTCAAGCCGCACCCGATCACCATCGGCGTCGGAGCCCCGTCCTTCGCGGACGTCGTCGCCGTCGCCCGCCACGACGCGCCGGTCGCGCTCACCGCCGAGGCGCTGCAAGCGATCACGAAGACGCGCGCCGTGATCGACGCCCTCGCCGCGGACACCACGCCGCACTACGGCGTCTCCACCGGCTTCGGCGCCCTCGCCACGCGCCACATCCCGACCGACAAGCGCATCCAGCTCCAGCGCAGCCTCATCCGCAGCCACGCGGCCGGCAGCGGTCCCGAGGTCGACAAAGAGGTCGTCCGCGCGCTGATGTTCCTGCGCCTCTCCACGCTCGCCACCGGCCGGACCGGCGTGCGGCCCGAGACCGCGACCGCCTACGCGCGGATGCTCAGCGACAACCTCACGCCGGTCGTGCACGAGTACGGGTCACTCGGCTGCAGCGGCGACCTCGCGCCCGCTCGCGCACTGCGCGCTGGCGCTGATCGGCGAAGGCCCGGTGCGCGACGCGCCACGGCCACCTGACCGTCGTCGCCGACGCGGTCACGCTGCACGAGAAGGAAGGGCTGGCGCTGATCAACGGCACGGACGGGATGCTCGGCATGCTCGTCCTCGCCATCCACGACCTGCGCTGCCTGCTCACGACGGCGGACATCACGGCCGCGATGAGCGTCGAGGGCCTGCTGGGCACGGACCGCGTGTTCGCGGCCGACCTGCACGCGCTGCGCCCGCAGGACGGGCAGCAGGCGTCCGCGGCGAACCTCCGCGCGCTGCTCGCCGACAGCCCGATCGTCGCGAGCCACCGCGGCCCGGAGGACACGCGCGTGCAGGACGCGTACTCGCTCCGGTGCGCGCCGCAGGTCGCCGGCGCCGCGCGGGACACGCTCGCGCACGCCACGCACGTCGCGCAGCGGGAGCTCGCGTCCGCGATCGACAACCCCGTCGTCACCGAGGACGGCCGCGTCGAGTCCAACGGCAACTTCCACGGCGCGCCGCTCGCGTACGTGCTCGACTTCCTCGCCATCGCGGCCGCCGACGTCGCGAGCATGGCCGAGCGACGGACCGACCGCTTCCTCGACGTCGCCCGCAGCCACGGGCTGCCGCCGTTCCTCGCCGACGATCCCGGCGTGGACTCGGGCTACATGATCGCCCAGTACACGCAGGCCGCGCTCGTGAGCGAGATGAAGCGGCTCGCGGTCCCGGCGTCCGTGGACAGCATCCCGAGCAGCGCGATGCAGGAGGACCACGTCTCGATGGGCTGGTCGGCGGCGCGCAAGCTGCGCACGGCCGTCGACGCGCTCGCGCAGGTGCTCGCGATCGAGCTCTTGACCGCCGCGCGCGGCATCCAACTGCGGGCGCCCCTGACCCCGTCGCCCGCCACCGGCGCCGTCATCGACGCCCTGAACATCCACCCCGGCCCCGACCGCTTCCTCGCTCCCGAGATCGCGGCGGCCACCGACTTCGTCAAGTCCGGCGGCGCGCGCAGCGCCGCCGAAGCGATCACCGGAGAGCTCGCATGAAGACCGTCATCCGCGCCGCCCGAGGCACCGAGCTCTCCTGCCGGGGGTGGCAGCAGGAAGCCGCCCTGCGCATGCTCCACAACAACCTGGACCCCGACGTCGCCGAGCACCCCGACGAGCTCGTCGTCTACGGCGGGACGGGCAAGGCCGCGCGCGACTGGAACAGCTTCCACGCCATCAGCCGCACGCTGCAGACGCTCGCCGACGACGAGACGCTGCTCGTGCAGTCCGGCAAGCCCGTCGGCGTCATGCAGACGCACGAGTGGGCGCCGCGCGTGCTGATCGCGAACTCCAACCTCGTCGGCGACTGGGCGAACTGGGACGAGTTCCGGCGCCTGGAGGCGCTCGGGCTGACGATGTACGGCCAGATGACCGCGGGCTCGTGGATCTACATCGGCACCCAGGGCATCCTCCAGGGCACCTACGAGACCTTCGCCGCGGTCGCGAACAAGCGCTACGGCGGCTCCCTGGCCGGCACGATCACGCTGACCGGCGGCCTGGGCGGGATGGGCGGCGCGCAGCCGCTCGCGGTGACGATGGCCGGCGGCGTGGCGATCTGCGTCGAGGTCGACGCGTCCCGCATCCAGCGCCGGCTCGAGACGGGCTACCTGGACGTCGAGGCCGACAACATCGACCACGCGCTCCAGCTCGCGACGAGCGCGGACGGGCCGCTTGAGCATCGGCCTGCTCGGCAACTGCGCCGACGTCTTCCCGGAGCTGCTGCGCCGCGGCGCCCCGATCGACATCGTGACCGACCAGACGAGCGCCCACGACCCGCTCGCCTACGTGCCCAGCGGGTTCGCGCCGGGCGACGAATGGTCCGTCGAGCGCGCGCGGGAGTCGATGGCCCGCCACGTCGAGGCCATGGTCGGCTTCCCGGACGCCGGCGCCGAGGTGTTCGACTACGGCAACTCGCTGCGCGCCGAGGCCCAGCTCGGCGGCTACGAGCGCGCCTTCGACTACCCCGGCTTCGTCCCCGCCTACATCCGCCCGCTGTTCTGCGAGGGCCGCGGCCCGTTCCGCTGGGCCGCCCTGTCCGGCGACCCGGCCGACATCGCCGCCACCGACAAGGCCGTGCTCGAGCTGTTCCCGGAGCACGAGACGCTCAACCGCTGGATGAAGATGGCCGCGGAGAAGGTCCAGTTCCAGGGCCTGCCGGCGCGCATCTGCTGGCTCGGCCAGGGCGAGCGCCACCTCGCCGGCCTGAAGTTCAACGAGCTGGTGGAGAGCGGCGCCGTCGCCGCCCCGATCGTGATCGGCCGCGACCACCTCGACTGCGGCTCCGTCGCCTCCCCGTACCGCGAGACCGAGGCGATGCTCGACGGCAGCGACGCGATCGCCGACTGGCCGCTGCTGAACGCGATGGTCAACGTCGCCAGCGGCGCCTCGTGGGTGTCGATCCACCACGGCGGCGGCGTCGGCATGGGCCGCTCGATCCACGCCGGCCAGGTGAGCGTCGCCGACGGCACCGAGCTCGCCGCCCAGAAGCTCGAGCGCGTGCTCACCAACGACCCCGCCATGGGCGTCATCCGCCACGTGGACGCGGGCTACGAGCGCGCGGAGGAGGTCGCGGCGGAGCGCGACGTCCGCGTGCCGATGGCGGCCGCCGAGTGACGCGGGCCGGCGAGGCTGCGCGCGGTGACGCGGTCGCACGCGGCGCGGCGGCGACGACGGCGGCGGCGCGACCGCGGGCGACGCGTGACGGCGGGCGACGCCCCGGCGAGCGCCGTGGTCACGACCTACTTCGCGGACTACGCGTGGCTCGGCGGCGACGCGGTCACGCGCGACGTCGCGATCGACGTGGCCGGCGGGCGCATCGTCGCCGTCCGGCCCGGCGCGCCCCGCGCGGGCACCCACCTGCGCGGCGTCACGCTCCCCGGCCTCGCCAACGCGCACTCGCACGCGTTCCAGCGCGCGCTGCGCGGGCGGACGCAACGCGGCGGCGGGTCAGCTTCTGGACGTGGCGCGAGGACATGTACGCGCTGGCGGAGACGATGACGCCGGACCGGTGCTTCGAGCTCGCGCGCGGCACCTACGCGGAGATGCTTCGCGCGGGGATCACGTGCGTCGGCGAGTTCGACTACCTGCATTGCTCCGACGCGCTGATCGCCGCGGCGAACGAGGTCGGCATCCGGCTCACGCTGCTCGACGCGTGCTACCTCGCCGGCGGGTTCGGCGAGCCGCCGAACCAGGCTCAACGCGGCTTCAGCGACGGCGACGCCGCCGCGCTGGGCCGAGCGCGTCGCGGCCATCAAGGGCGCGAAGGTCGGCGCCGCGATCCACTCCGTCCGCGCCGTGCCGCCCGACCAGCTCGCCACCGTCGTCGAGTTCGCGCGCGACAAGCCGCTGCACTTCCACGTCTCCGAGCAGCGCGCCGAGAACGAGGCCTGCCTCGCCGCGACGGGCCGCACGCCCGTGCAGCTGCTGGCCGAGCACGGCGCGCTCGGGCCGGACTCGACCGCGATCCACGCCACCCACCTGGCACCGACCGACGACCTGGGCGAGACCACGATCTGCATGTGCCCGACGACCGAGCGCGACCTCGCCGACGGCATCGGGAACGCGGGTCCGCGGCTCGCGCTCGGCAGCGACAGCCACGCGATCATCGACCTGTTCGAGGAGGCGCGCGCGGTGGAGCTCAACCTGCGGCTGAAGACCGAGCGCCGCGGCCACTTCACGGCGCGCGCCCTGCTCGAAGCCGCCACGAACCACGCCTGCCTGGGCTGGGACGACGCCGGCCGGATCGCGCCCGGCTTCCGCGCCGACCTGATCACGCTCGACCTCAGCCTCGCCGCGCCTGGAGACTCGCCGAACCCGACACGATGCTCGAGTCGATCGTGTTCGCGGCCACCGCCGCGGACGTCACCGGAACCATCGTCGGATGCTGATCACCAACATCGGCACGCTCGTCACGAATGACCCCGAGCTGGGGACGCTGCGCGACGCCGCGATCCTGTTCGAGGCCGGCAAGGTCGCCTGGGTCGGGACGAAGATCCCCGAGGGGACGAGCGGCGACCGGATCGACGCGGAGGGCCGCGCGCTGATCCCGGGCTTCGTCGACTCCCACGGCCACCTCGTGTTCGCGGGCGACCGCGCGGAGGAGTTCGCCGCCCGCATGGAGGGCCGCCCGTACACCGCGGGCGGGATCAAGACGACGGTCCAGGCCACCCGCGCCGCGAGCGACGCCGAGCTGCGCGCGAACCTGCAGCGGCTCGTCCGCGAGGCCCTCAGGTCTGGCACGACGACGATGGAGACCAAGTCCGGCTACGGCCTCACGGTCGCCCGACGAAGAACGGTCGCTGCGCGTGGCGGACGGGCTCGAGCGCACGTTCCTCGGCGCCCACGTCGTCCCGCCCGAGCACGACCCCGACACCTACACCGATCTCGTCAAGGGCGCGATGCTCGACGCCTGCGCCCCGCACGCGACCTGGATCGACGTGTTCTGCGAGGACGGCGCGTTCGACGGCGAGCAGACCCGGGCCATCCTGCAAGCGGGGATCGCGAAAGGCCTCACGCCCCGCGTGCACGCCAACCAGCTCCGTCACGGCCCGGGCATCCAGCTGGCGGTCGAGCTGAACGCCGCGTCCGCCGACCACTGCACCCACGTCACCGACGAAGACATCGACGCGCTGGCCAACTCGGACACCGTCGCGACCCTGCTGCCCGGCGCCGAGTTCTCCACCCGCGCGCAGTACCCCGACGCGCGCCGGCTGATCGACGCCGGCGTCCAGGTCGCGCTCGCCGCCGACTGCAACCCCGGCTCGAGCTACACGACCAACATCCCGTTCTGCATCGCGATCGCCGTGCGCGAGATGCGCATGACGCCCGACGAGGCCGTCCGCGCCGCCACCTTGGGCGGCGCGAAGGCGCTCCGGCGGACCGACATCGGCCACCTCGCCCCGGGGGCGAGCGCCGACGCCGTCCTGCTCGAAGCGCCTTCCCACATCCACCTGGCCTACCGGCCGGGCGTGCCGCTGGTCAACACCGTCTTCAAGGACGGCGTCAGAGCTTGAGGGTGACGTCCATCGTCCAGTCGTCGTGGGTGAACGTCGTCGCGGCGTTGTCCACCGCGCGCATGAGCTCGATCACGTGCGGGCCGTCGCCGACGCGCTTGATCCACTCGAACGCGTGGCCGTCGCCGCTCGCGTCCTCGGAGTCGATGGTCATGAAGCCGGCGCCGTTCGGGTCCATCGGGGCACCGTCGATCGGGCCTGGATGCGGCAGTAGTCGTCGGCGCGCCGGCGAAGCCGGTGCACGAGGTCTCAGCCGTGAACAGGACCTTGACGCAGCGCGACTGACCGTCCGGCACGTTGATGGTCATCGATCGGGCTCGGGAAGCGGATCGGGCGCAGTCGAGTTCGTCGAGCCCGACGCGCTCTGCGTCCGGACGACGTTGCTGCTGCTCCTGGCCCACAGGTGTGATCGATCACTGACCGGCGAATGGCCCGCGGTCGTGATCGTTGTTGACGACCTGCGCGGTGGCGACCGAGGCGGTTCCGGCGAGCAGGGCGAGGGGGAGGATGAGGAGGCGTTTGCGCATGCTCACGACCCTCTGCGCGGCGAACGTGCGCAACCACCCGGGGAACCCCTGGCGCGCACCGGGTCAGGGGGTTAGTGTCCGGACCATCGTCGGACGCATCCCAGAGCTCAACGCGATGAGGGAGGCCGTGCGGGAGCTGCGGTCCACGGCGTTCGTGGCCCTGCACGGGGAGCCCGGCATCGGCAAGACGACCCTGCTGCACGCGCTCGCCGACCTGGCCCGCGCGGAGCGGGTGCGCGTGACGGACGCGCTCGACGACCTGCGCCCGCCCGTCGTCGCCATCGTCGACGACCTCTCGGACGAGGACGCGGAATCCCTCGCGACCCTGCTGCGCAAGCCACCGGGCGGCGGCGTGCTGATCGCGTTCGCCTACCGCCGCGCGCCCGCCGCGCTGTTCAGCGCGCTCGAGTCCGCCGCCCGCCGCGGCCTGCTGATCGACCTCCCGCTCACGCCGCTGAGCGCCGAGGAGATGGCCGGGTACCCGCCGGCGCTGCAGCGCTTGAGCGGCGGCAACCCGTTCTACCTGACCGAGCTCGCCGGCCACGCGCGCGGCGTCCCGCCGAAGATCGTGGCTTCCGTGCAGGAGGAGCTCGCCGCCCTGAGCCCGCCCGCACGCACGCTCGTGCACGGCGCGGCGGTTGCCGGGGAGGACCTGGACCTCGCGCTGGCCGCCGCCGGCCTCGAGGAGGACCTGGCTGCGCTCGACGAGGCGATCTCCGCCGGGCTCCTCAAAGGCTCGGGGCGTCGATACCGCTTCCGGCACCCGATCGTGCGCCGCGCCGTGTACGAGGGCACCGGCCCGGGCTGGCGGCTCGCGGCGCACGCCCGCACCGCCGACGCGCTCAAGTCCGGCCGCGCGCAGGACCGCGCGCATCACCTCGAACGCTGCGCGAAGGCGGGCGACGAGGAGGCGATCGCCGTGCTCGTCGAAGCCGCCGGGCAAGCCCGGCCGGAGGTCGCCGCGCGCTGGTACGCGGCCGCGCAGCGGCTCCGGCGCGACCGCCGCCGTTCACTGCTCGTCCCGCTCGCCGACGCGCTCGCGGCCACCGGGCGGCTCGAGCACGCGCGCAGCGCGTTGCAGGAGGCACTGAGCCTGGTCCCCGGCGACCAGCGCCTGATCGCCGCGACCGCCACCTGCGAGCACCTGCTCGGCCGTCACGCCGCCGCGCACGCCCGGCTCAGCGCGCTGCCCGAGCACGACCTCGCGCAGCTGGTCGACGCCGTCTACCAGCCCGACTACGTCGCGCTGAAGTCCCGCGCGAAGCGCGCTGCGGCGCAAGATCCGTTCAACGCCGTCCCGTGGGCGCTGCTCGCGCTCGCCCACGGCACGCTCGGCGAGCTCTCCACCGCGGAGGAGGCGCTGCACGAGGCGGTCGCGATCGTCGACGCCACCCCGGACGAGCAGCTCACCGACGCCGCCTACTACCTGGCGTTCGCGGAGTACATGTGCGAGCGCGACGCGGACGCCATCCGCCACTTCCGCCGCGCAGGCGCACGGGCAGTTCCGGCTGCCGATGCTCGTCGGGCTCGCGCACGCGCTGGAGCGCCAAGGCCGGCTCGCCGAGGCGCTCGCGGTGGCCGAGCAGGCGGTCGAGGGCGCCCGCCACGACCAGCTGCTGTCCTGGGCGCGCGCCGAGGAGGGCTACATCGCCGCGGTGATGGGGGAGCGGGAACGGGCGAGCGCGGCGGCGGCCGAAGCCTCCTCACTCGCGGCGCAGCTCGACACCAGCTTCCTCACGATCGCCACCCACGGGCTCGCGGCGGCGACGTTCCTGGAGACGGGGGAGCCCGACCGCGCCCTCGAGCAGGTGCGGCTCACGGGCTCCAAGCTCGATCCCGGCCGGCACGCGCTGCTCCTGCTCGTGGCGGCGGGGGCGGAAGCGGCGCTCGGGCGGCCGGAGGTGGCGGCGCAGCGGTTCGGGGAAGCCGCCGCGCTGGCGGAGCCGCTTCCGCTGCGGTTCCCGCGCGACCGGCTCCTGCTCGCGCAGGCCGCGATGACCGGCGACGCCGCGCTCGCCGACCTGGTCGTCGACTCCCCGTTCCCGTTGAACGCCGCGCAGGCGCACCTCATCCGCGGGATCGTGCGCGGGTCCAAGGAGGACCTGGTCGCCGCGCAGGCCGTCCCGGGCGCGCGGCGGCTGCAGGACGAGGCCGCGCAGGCGCTCCGCAAGCTCGGCGAGAAGGCGCCCGGCCGCCAGCGCCGGTTCGCGCGCGGTGAGCTCTCCGGCCGCGAGCGCGAGATCGCCACGCTCGTCGCCGAGGGGCGCAGCAACCGCGAGATCGCCGCCGAGCTGTTCCTCGCCGAGAAGACCGTCGAGGGCCACCTGACGAACATCTTCGCCAAGTGCGGCGTGAGCTCGCGCGCCGCGCTCGCCGCACACGTAGCCCGAGTCTGAGAGCCCGGAAGGTGGCGGCTCGACGGATGGCCCCTTGACGATTCGTCGGTGCATTGCGACCCTCGACACGCCTGTGAGAGCCGTCGTCCTCGCCGTACTCGCCGTCATCGCGCTGCCGTCCGCGGCCGAAGCGGCCACCGTCACCGTCAGCGCGCCCGCCGGCGCGTCCAACCGCACCCTCACGGTCACGCTGAGCGGCGCGACGCGCGTGACCGTCTCGCGCAGCGACGCCAACCTCTACGTCGCCGCCCGCACCACCGACTCGCTCAATCAGAGCGGCACGGGCTGCACCAGCCTCGACGGCGGTTTCGTGTGCGGCGTGGAGTCCAGCTTCAGCCGGGTCGTCGTCAACGGCAGCTCCGGCAACGACGAGATCGCGATCACCCCCACGGTCACGCGCGCCTCCACGCTCGACGGCAACGGCGGCAACGACGCGATCGCCGGCGGCGGCGGCCCGGACACGATCGAAGGTGACACCGGCAACGACGTCATCAGCGGCGGCGACGGCAACGACGATCTCAACGGCTCGGCCGGGGAGGACGTGCTGGTCGGCGACCTCGGCAACGACGTGCTCGACGGCGGTACGGGCAATGACGTGCTGTCCGGCGGCGGCCAGGCCGGTGACACGCTCGACTACGCCAACCGCACGGCCCCGGTGACCGTCGACCTCAACCGCCAGGCTCCGCAGGGCGCGCTCAACGAGAACGACGTCGCCGACGGCTTCTTCGTCGTGCTCGGCGGCTCCGGCGCCGACTCGCTCACCGGCACGGACGCGCCCGAGCGCCTCGAGGGCAACGGCGGCGCCGACAACCTCAGCGGTGGCGGTGGCAACGACACGGTCAACGGTGGGACGGGCACCGACGCGCTCACCGGCGGTGCGGGCGCCGACACGCTCAACGGCGGCGACGGGGAGGACGCGCTCAACGCGCGCGACGGCGCGGTCGACACCGCGATCGCGTGCGGCGCCGCCCGCGACCGGCTCGCCAACGACACCGGTGATCCCACGCCCGCGGACTGCGAAGTGGTCGCGCCGCTCGTGCTCGGCGCGATCGCCATCAGCGGTGACGGCGCCGTCGGCACGACGCTCGGCGCCGCGTTCTCCGGCAGCGTCGCCGGCACCGCGAGCACGCTCGCCTGGCGCTGGGACCGCTGCACGGCGGCGGGCTGCGCCGCCGTCGGCGAAGGCTCGGCCTACGCGGTCACCGAGGCCGACCTCGGCGCGCAGCTGCGCGCCGTGCTGCGGGCGGACAACGAGGCGGGAGCGGGGGAGCTCGCGTCCGCGCCGGTCGGCCCGATCACGCTTCCCGTGCCCGCACCCGCGCCGGCCCCGGCGGCCCCGCCCGCGCCCAGCACGACGCCCGCGAAGGCCAGCGTGCGCTCCGTCCGCTGCTCGGGCCGCCGCTGTCGCGTCGCGCTCACGGTCACCGGCACCCCCGCTTCGCTGAAGGTCGTCCTCTCGCGCGGCGGCCGCCGCCTCGCCTCGGCCACGCGCAAGACGCCCACGGGCCGCTTCACCTTGACCGTCACCGCCAAGCGCAAGCTCACGCGCGGCAGCTACCGCGTGCGGGTCACGGCGCCCGGCGTGAAGGCCGTCACGCGGACGGTTCGCGTGAAGCGCTGAACAGCTCGGCCACGGTCGACTGCAGCAGCGTCAGCGCCTCCTCGCGCGGGGTGTCGTGCACCACGGCGTGATCGGCGGCCGCGTGCACGAGCCCGAGATACATCGTGATCAGCCAGTCCACGGGCACGTCGGACCGGAACGCGTCCTCTGCGCGCCCACGCAACGCGAGCGCCTCCAGCGGCGCGATCAGCGCGCCGTGCGTGCGGTGCCGCGCGCCCTCGGACACGTACTCGCTCGCCCGCCGCACGAACCCTTCCGAACCGGCGATCTGTTGCCAGGACGCGGCGACCATCCGCGCGAGTGCCTCGCCGGCGGGCCCTTCGTCCGGTCGCGCGGCGGCGAACGCGGCCGTGGAGGCGACGACGGTGCGCTCAGCCGCCGCCTCGACGATCTCGCCCACGCTCTTGAAGTGCGCGTAGACCGTCGGACGCGAGAGGCCTGACTCCGTCGCCACCGCGACCATCGTCAGCGGCTCGGCGCGGGTGAGGAGCCGCTCGGCGGCGTCGAGGATCGCCACCGCGTTGCGCTCGGCCGTCGCCCGGCGGTGATCAGTGCTGGTGGGCATACAGGTACTCGCCGGGCCGCGCGAGCATGGCGACGAGCATCGCCAGCAGCATCCCGACGTGCTCCCACATCATCAGCCCGTCGAAGTCCACCGCGCCCAGCAACGCGATCGCGGCGAACGTCGGGACGAACATCGCGCCCGCCATCTCCAGGCACGGGCGCCAGCCGTGCCCGCGGTAGCGCATCCAGGCCACCATCGGCACGGTCATGGTCAGCGCCATCCCGATGAACAGCACCGCCGGGGCGTCCACGCGCAGGTCGGCCGAGCTCGAGCCGATGGCCCGCAGTCCGGCCTCCGCCGGGAGGCCCAGGACGATCATCCCGGCGAACATCGCGATGACCATCTCCACGTAGTGACGCACGAAGTGCCGCACCGCTCTCTCCCTTTACATCGCTGTCTACCCAGCACGCTAGCGCAGGGTTTACGCGGAGTGTCAAGTCAGGTGAATCGTGCCACTACCACGCGGCAGTGGTTCTTTGCAAGTCGGAAGCTCACGCCAAAGTGGTCGCAACGTCGCCGCCGGCCCGTAGCCTGCTAGGAATCGGAACCGACCAGTCCGTAGGCTGACGGTCATTTTGCCGCTTTGGAAGGTAGTCTGCATCCTGACCATGCCCAGTACTGCATCAACCTCATCTAGTAACGGCCACCGGCCTGCGGGAGAAACCTCCGAGGCCCGGATCGCCAAGGCGCTCGCGCACCCGTTGCGCGCTCGCATCCTTCAGCGCCTCGGCGAGCGCGTCGCCAGCCCGGGTGATCTCGCGGTGGAGCTCGGGGCTCCGCTCGGGGTCGTCAGCTACCACGTCCGCATGTTGCGCGACTACGACTGCGTCGAGCTCGTGCGCACCGAGCCGCGCCGCGGCGCGCTCCAGCACTTCTACAAGGCCACTGCGCGGCCGAATCTCGACGAGGGTCAGTGGCGCACGCTCCCGTCCGGGCTGCGCGGCGAGCTGGCCGGCGAGACCATCGGCGAGCTCGTGAACGACCTGGCCGCGGCCGCCGACGGTGGCGCGCTCGAGGACCCCGAGATCGTCCTCACGCGCACCCCGCTCGAGCTCGACGAGAAGGCCTGGAAGAAGCTCAACAAGCTGCTGGCCAAGACGCACGAGCAGGCGCTCGCGATCGCCGCCGACAGCGCCGCGCGCGGGACCGACGGCGTCTTCGCCACCGAGCTCGGCGTGCTGCACTTCAAGCGCGCCGCCACGCAGGACTAGCTCGTTCCGATTCAGCCGCGCGGTCAGGAAATGGACCGCGCGGTGGATCCCCAGCTCGCGTAGAGTCCGGCCATGAAGCGGCTGATCGTCTGCTGCGACGGCACCTGGAACCGGGCCGACCAGCGCTCGCCGACCAACGTCGTGAAGTTGAAGGCGGCGGTGGCCAAGCGCGATGCCGACGGCGTCGTGCAGCGCGTGCACTACGAGCCGGGCGTCGGCACCCGCCCGCGTGAGCGGTTCGTCGGCGGCGGGCTCGGCGTCGGCCTCTCGCAGAACGTCCGGTCCTGTTACCGCTTCCTGGTCGACAGCTACGAGCCCGGCGACGAGCTGTACTTCTTCGGCTTCAGCCGCGGCGCGTTCACCGCGCGCAGCACGGCCGGGTTCGTCCGCAACTGCGGGATCCTGCGGCGTGAGGAACGCGGCCGCGTCGACGAGGCGTACGCGCTGTACCGGGCGCGCGGCGACGCCCGCAAGCCGTCCGGCGCCATCGCCGAGCGCTTCCGCGCCGACTACTCGCATCCGGACACGCCGATCCACTTCATCGGCGTGTGGGACACGGTCGGCTCGCTCGGCATCCCGATCCCGCTGCTCCCGAGCTTCATCACGCGGCGCTGGACGTTCCACGACACCGAGCTCAGCCGGTCGGTGCGCAACGCCTACCACGCCCTGGCGATCGACGAGCAGCGCGGGCCGTTCAAGCCGACGCTCTGGACCCAGCACCCCGAGGCGCACGACCAGGTGCTCCGGCAGCGCTGGTTCGCGGGGGTGCACTGCGACGTCGGCGGCGGCTACCCCGAGACCGCGCTGTCGGAGATCACGCTGCAGTGGATCGCCGAGAGCGCCCGCGAGTGCGGTCTCGCGCTCGACGTCGACGTGGCCGGAGACCCGCTCGGCCCGTTGCACGACTCCCGCACCGGCTTCTACCGGCGGCTGCCGCGCCACGAGCGGGTGCTCGTCGGCACCGTGGAGGGCTCGATCTCCCCGAGCGTCGACGACCGCTGCGCCGGCGCCGACCTCGATCCGGTGTACCTGCCGACCTCCGTCGCCGCCTGGCGGGAAGCGCTGGCTAAGGCAGTAGCTTGATGGCCGAGGGCGGGAGCACGCCGGCGCTGATCGGTTCGTCCTGATCAGCGGCCTCTTTCGGTAGCGGTCACAGCAGCTGCTGGCCGCCGTCGATGTCGAAGGTGGCCCCGGTCAGCGCCGTGTTGGTCATCACGTGCACGGCCAGCGCGGCGATGTCCTCGGGGCCGACGACGCGGCCGATCGGCAGCGTGGAGGCGAGTGCTTCGCGGCGCGCGTCCAGACCGTCGCCGAGCAGCTCGGCGGAGAGGTCCGTGTCGACGAAGCCGGGCGCGATCAGGTTCACGCGGATCGGCGCGAGCTCCAGCGCGAGGTTGCGGACCGCGGCGGGCAGCGCCGCGGTGCCGACGGAGATGGGGCCGAGGCCGATCCCGGGGCGGCGGCCGCCGGTCCCGCCGATGAAGGTCAGCGTGCCACCGGCGCGCAGCTTGGTGCGCGCGAGCTTCGCGATCCGGAACGCGAGCCAGACGTGGTCGGCGAACGAGCGTGCCGCCGGTTCGAGCTCGAGCTCGGCGAGCGGCGCGTAGTACGGGCGGCCGGCGGTCACGAGGATGTGGTCGACCTGGCCGGGCAGCTCGGCGAAGAACCGCTCCAGCGCGGCGGGGTCGGTGGCGTCGAAGGCGGCGGAGCGGGCACCGATCTCACTCGCGGCGCGTTCGAGGCGCTCGGGGTTGCGGGCCGTGATGATCGCCTCGGCGCCTGCGCCGCGCGCGGCGCGAGCCGTGGCGAGGCCCATGCCGGCGCTGCCGCCGATCACGAGCACGGTCTGGCCTTGGAGGGAGGGCATCAGTTCGACTCCTTCGACGCGTGGGGGCGATGACGGTGCAGCCAGCGGCTGACGAGGTCCGACAAGGCCTCGAGGCTTTGGACTTGGTCGGGGAACATGCCGATAGCGTCCCGCGTCCGCTCCCGGGTCGCGCCCGGGAGAGTCCCTGGTCTGGCTGACCCCGGTGCGTTCCGGGTAGGAGGAAAGCCCCGACGGGAGGAGCGACCGTGGCGACCAAGACGGCGGATGCAGAGCCCAAGCGCGTCAAACGCGCCGTGTACGAAGAGCGGATGGCGGAGCTGCAGCTCGAGCTCGTGCGGCTGCAGTACTGGGTCAAACAGCAGGGCCTGAAGGTCGTGCTGATCTTCGAGGGGCGTGACGCCGCCGGCAAGGGCGGGACGATCAAGCGCATCACGGAGCCGCTGAACCCGCGCGGAGCGACGGTCGTGGCGCTCCCCGCGCCTTCGGATCGCGAGCAGACGCAGTGGTACTTCCAGCGCTACGTCGCCCACCTGCCGGCGGCCGGGGAGATCGTGATCCTCGACCGCTCCTGGTACAACCGCGGCGGGGTCGAGCGGGTGCTCGGGTTCTGCACGCCCGAGCAGCACGCGGAATGGCTGCGCGCGTGCCCGGAGTTCGAGCGGATGCTCGTGCGCTCGGGAATCATCCTGCTCAAGTACTGGTTCTCGGTCAGCGACGGCGAGCAGGAGCGTCGCTTCCAGGAACGCGCCAGCGATCCCCTGAAACGCTGGAAGCTCAGCCCGATGGACCTCAGATCGCGCGAGAAGTGGGTCGAGTTCTCGCGCGCCAAGGACGAGATGTTCGCCGTGACGGACATCCCCGAGGCCCCGTGGTTCACGATCGAGTCCGACGACAAGCGCGCGGCGCGCCTGAACTGCATCACGCACCTGCTCACCAAGATCCCGTACGAGGACGCGCTCCCGGGACCGATCTCACTGCCGCCGCGGCCGCCGCAGGCGGACTACGAGCGCCCGCCCAAGGACAAACACCAGGTGATCGAGCAGCGCTTCTGGCACAAGCACGCCTGAGCCGAGCTCAGACGAACTGCGCGGCCGCGTGGCCCGAGGCCCACGCCCACTGGAAGTTGAAGCCGCCCAGGTGGCCGGTGACGTCCAGCACCTCGCCGATGAAGTACAGCCCCGGGCTCTTCAGCGATTCGAAGGTCTTGGGCGACACCTCGCGGGTGTCGACGCCGCCCAGGGTGACCTCTGCCGTGCGGTAGCCCTCGGTTCCGGCCGGCACCACCTGCCACGCGCCGAGCTTGTCGGCGATCTCGCGCAGCCCGGCCGGGGTGTACTGCTTCATCGGCTTGGCCGCGAACCAGCGATCGGCCAGCAGCGCCGCCATCTTCTTGCTGAAGACCTCGCCCAGCACGGTCTTGAGCTCGCTGTTCGGGCGCGCGGCCTGCTGGCCTTGCAGCCACTCCAGAGCGTCGCGGTCGGGCAGCAGGTTGATCTCCACGACGTCCCCGGGACGCCAGAACGACGAGATCTGCAGGATGGCCGGGCCGCTGAGGCCGCGGTGGGTGAACAGCAGGTTCTCGTGGAAGCTCTCGCCGTTGCAGCCGGCCACGCAGTCGACCGAGGTGCCGGACAGCTCGGTGCACAGCTCCTTCAGCGGGCCGGACAGGGTGAACGGGACCAGCCCGGCGCGGGTGGGGAAGACGTGGTGACCGAACTGGCGAGCGACCTCGTAGCCGAAGCCGGTCGCGCCCAGCGTCGGAATCGACAGGCCGCCGGTGGCGACCACCAGCGACTGCGCGGCGACGTCCCCGAGGTCGGTGCGCAGCTGGTATCCGGCCTCGGTCTTCTCGATCCGGTGCACCGAGGTGCCCACGTGCAGCTCGACCCCGGCCCGCCGGCACTCCTCCAGGAGCAGGTTCGAGGATGTCCCTGGACTTGTTGTCGCAGAACAGCTGGCCCAGCTTCTTCTCGTGGTAGGGCACGCCGTGCGCGTCGACCATGGCGATGAAGTCCCACGGCGTGTAGCGGGCCAGGGCCGACTTGCAGAAGTGCGGATTCTCCGAGGCGAAGTTGGCCGGCTCCGCGTACAGGTTGGTGAAGTTGCAGCGCCCTCCACCGGACATGAGGATCTTCTTGCCCGCCTTGTTGGAGCTGTCGATGAGCAGCACCTGACGGCCGCGCTGTGCGGCGGTGAGGGCACACATCAGCCCGGCGGCACCTGCGCCGATGATCACAACGTCGGAAGCGCGCACGACCCAGAAACAGCGAAAGCCCCGGGGGTCCGGGGCTTTCGTGAGGAGCGGATGAAGGGACTCGAACCCTCGACCTTCTGCATGGCAAGCAGACGCTCTAGCCAACTGAGCTACATCCGCGCGGCGGCGTCGAGTATAGCCACTGAATCTGGCCCTTAGGGAGCGGCCAGTACATTCAATTCATGGCGGACTCCCCAACTGAGCGACGATCCAGGACTCCGCTTCCCTCGCGGAAAGACGGAAAGACCCCGGCCGGAACGCCCGGCAGCCAGCCTCCCGGGCGGATTCCTCGGGTGCCCGGCGGGCGGCAATTCTGGATGATCGTCCTGGGCCTCCTGGTCCTGAACTACGTGTTGATGGCGGTGCTCTCGCCCGGGCGAGAGCCGAGCGTGACGATTCCGTACAGCAACACCGCGGCGAACAACGGCTTCATCCAGCAGGTCGAGGCCGGCAACGTGCTCAAGGTCAACACCCAGGGCGACACGGTCGACGGCGAGTTCAAGAAAGAGGTCAAGTACCCGGACAGCAAGGCCGAGGCGGCGAAGAACTTCGAGACGCAGCTGCCGTCGTACGTGACCTTCAGCTCCAACAACGAGCTGCAGAAGCTGCTGGACTCCAACAAGGTCGAGACGTCCGCGACCCCGATCAACGACGGGCGCGGGTTCTTCACCTCCCTGCTGCTCGGGTTCGGCCCGGTGATCCTGCTCGTGTTCCTGTTCATCTGGCTCTCCAGGCGCGCGGCCGGCGGCCAGATGGGCGCGATCGGCTCGTTCGGGCGCTCCCGCGCGCGGCGTGTGGAAGGCAACGAGACGAAGATCACGTTCGACGACGTCGCGGGCATCGACGAGTCCAAGGGCGAGCTCACCGAGGTCGTCGACTTCCTCAAGAACCCCGAGAAGTACCAGAAGCTGGGCGGGCGGATCCCGCGTGGCGTGCTGCTCGCGGGCCGTCCGGGCACCGGCAAGACGCTCCTCGCGCGCGCGGTCGCGGGTGAAGCGGGCGTCCCGTTCTTCTCCATCAGCGCCTCCGAGTTCGTCGAGGCCATCGTCGGCATCGGCGCCTCCCGCGTGCGTGACCTGTTCAAGCAGGCCAAGGAAGCGGCCCCGGCGATCATCTTCATCGACGAGCTCGACGCCATCGGGCGCCAGCGCTCGTCCGGCGGCGGCCCGTTCTCCGGCGGCAACGACGAGCGCGAGCAGACGCTCAACCAGATCCTCACCGAGATGGACGGCTTCGAGCAGGGCGACACCGTGATCGTCGTGGGTGCGACCAACCGCGCCGAGATCCTCGACTCCGCACTGCTGCGTCCCGGCCGCTTCGACCGCCGCGTGACGGTCCCGGCGCCGGACAAGGAGGGCCGCAAGAAGATCCTCCAGGTCCACACGCGCAGCCTGCCGCTCGACGACAACGTCGACCTGGACGACATCGCGGCGATCACGCCCGGCATGGTCGGCGCGGACATCGCGAACCTCTGCAACGAAGCGGCACTGCTCGCGGCGCGGAGAGGCCACGGGAAGGTCGAGCGCGTCGACTTCACCGACTCGCTCGAGAAGATCATCCTCGGCGCGCCGCGCGGGATCATCCTCTCCGACGAGGAGAAGCGCCGCACGGCCTACCACGAGTCGGGTCACGCGATCGTCGGCATGCTCACCCCGGGCGCGGACCCGGTGCGCAAGGTCTCGATCATCCCGCGCACGATGTCGCTGGGCGTGACGATCTCCAGCCCGGACGCCGAGCGGACGAACTACGACGTGGACTACCTGACCGGCCGGATCAAGGTCGCGCTGGGCGGCCGGATCGCCGAGGAGGTCGTGTACGGCTCGATCTCCGCGGGGGCCGAGTCCGACATCCAGCAGCTGACCGGGATCGCGCGCCAGATGGTCGGCCGCTGGGGCATGAGCGAGGCCATCGGGCCGATCGCGGTCATCCCGTCCGAGGGCCAGGGCCCACTGCTCCCGGGCGTGTCCGAGGTCTCGATGGCCACGCAGGAGCTGATCGACCGCGAGGTCAAGCGGATCGTGGACGAGCAGTACGCGGCCGTGCTCACGCTGCTCAGCGAGAACCGCGACAAACTCGACAGCCTCACCGAGCGCCTGCTCGAGGAGGAGACGCTCGACATGGACGACGCGTACGCGGCGGCCGGCCTGGTCGCGCCCCGCGCGCCCGTGGACGTCCCGCTCAACGCTTAGGAATCTTCAGGGGACTCCCTAGCTGAGCGCGGCCCGGCCGCGCTGCACGCCCGTCTCACCCCGCGCGAGCCGCTCGCGCGGGGCGTCGAGCAGCAGCCCGTCCTCGCCGAGGTAGTCGCGCCAGGTGTGGGCCGGGCGGTAGCCGATCAGCCGCTCGGCCTTCGCGAACGAGATCCCGCCGGCGTCCTCCCGCGGCAGCGCGCCGACCGTGACCTCCTCCCCGAAGTGGTGCGCGATCAGCTCCCGCAGCGGCCGCCCGGCGCCGTTGTCGGCGGACACGATGTACATCGCCTCGTGCCCGCGCAGCCCGCTCTCGGCGGCCAGCCGGAGCGCGTGCGCGAGGTCGTAGATGTCGATGTAGCTCCAGAACGACTCGCTCGGGGCGGCGTCGAACGGGTCGGTCACCCACGGCCGCAGCGACCGCTCGTAGTTGCCCTCCCACTGCACCCAGGAGGGCCGGATCGAGACGGCGGTCACGTCCGAACGGGCGACCATCGCGTCCATCAGCTGCTCGCCGAACCGCTTCGCGAGCGCGTACGGGTCCTGCGGGCGCAGCTCCGTCGACTCGTCGAGCGGCGCGCTGGTGGCGTGGAAGCGCCGCTCCGCGAAGGCCATCCCGGTCACGGTCTCGCTCGAGACGTTCACGACGCGGTCCACGCCCATCCGCACGGCGGCCTCGGCCACGTTGAACGTCGCCATCAGGTTGTTGCGGAACACCGTCGCGGGCGAGTTGCGCGTCGGCTCGGGGAGCGCGGCGCAGTGGATGACCGCGTCGGCGCCGCGCACGACCGCGAACGCGTCCCCGGCATCGGTCAAATCCGCTTGTACGTAATGAGCGGCGTAGTCACCGCCTTCGTACACCGGCGCGACCACGTCGCACCCGGTCACCGAGTGCCCCGCCGCGACGAGTTCGTGGATCGTCGCCGCGCCGACCTTGCCGTGCGCGCCCGTGACCAGGATCTGCATGCCGACTTGTTACCAGCGCGACGACGAGATACTCCGAGGCGGGAGGGATGGCGAGACGGTCCCGGGCCGAGATAGGGATCTGCGTGCGTCGCGATAGAGGCGCGCAGAGACGCGGTGGCGGCGACGCTCGCCAGCGCGCACGCGGGCGACCCACGCTGCACGACGACGCACAGCGCGAGCACAAGCCGCCGCGACGACCTCCCGGCGCGGCCAGCGACGGCAAGATCGCGGACGGGGGCGCGATCCGTGAGATGAGCCGTGATGCCGCACGGCCGCTTCCGACCGCGATCGTCAGCGCACCGCGCGGCGCCGCGGGTCGGACCGACGCACGTCGACCGTGCGAGGTCGCCATGGCGACGGTGACGCGCCAGCTCGCACGCGCGCTGCGGCCGACGCTATCCGTCACCGCTTTCGGATCGCGCGCTTGGCGGCACGGAAGCTCGACGACGTCGCCGCGCACCTCCAACGCACCGCGGAGGCTGACGCGCGCTATTTCGGCACCGAAGTCGTCGCCGTTTCCTCGGCTTGCGCACGAATCACCCGTTCGCCGACGACGCGCTCGAGCTCTACCCGTGGGAGCCGATCACCCGCGCCGAGGCGCGCACTCGCTGCAAATGCTGCTTGACAGTGGTGATTGGGCGGCGCAGCACGCCCGCGAGCAGCTGCTCACGTTCAGCCTGCCGCGCTACGGGGCGAGCACGAAGCGCGCGCTGCGTGTCGCCGTCGGCAAGATCGGCATGCTCTACATCTGGGGCGGCGAGACGGACGGCAAGTCCTCGCTACGGCTATCAGGCGCCGGCGGCTACGACTGCTCCGGCTTCGTGTGGCGCGTCTTCAAGCTCTCCGGTCAGGCGCGGGCAAGCGCATCGGCGGTCGTACCGCCGCGCAGATGGTGGGCGAGATCCGCAAGTCCCGAGCGCCGTGCGCATGGACGAGATCCGCCCCGGCGATCTGGTCTTCTTCGGCGCGCGAGCTTCAACGCAAAGGCCACCGAAGCGGGTGTAGATCACGTCGGGATGCGCTCTCCGAGCACTGGATGATCCACTCCTAGGGCAGGGGTGTACGTGTATGATGAGAGGATTGGGGGAGGTATGGGGGACGCGTGCTCGAAGCACGTTTGACCTTTTCACGGTCCGGCAACACACCTTGTGTTCCTTGACACAGGCTGCGGCGCCGGAAGGGCGCTGGGGAGAGGTGAGGACATTGGCGGGAACCGTGGGACGCGGGAGCGAGACCGACACCACCCGGACGGGCGGTCGGTTCGATCGAGGAGAGCAAGACGGCGAGGTGCTCTACGCGCCTGAGGCGCGCAGCAAGAACCTGCCGCCGATGGAATACGCCGACATGCCGGAGCCCTTGCCGCTGCGCAAGGTGCTCGGGCCGAGCGTCATCCTGGCGGGCGTCGGCGTCGGCTCCGGCGAGTACATCCTGTGGCCGTACATCACGACCAACGTAGGCCTCGGCTTCCTGTGGCTCGCGGTCGTCGGCGTGACGCTGCAGTACTTCCTGAACATGGAGATCGAGCGGTACACGCTCGCCACGGGGGAGACCGCGATCGCCGGCTTCGCCCGGTACTGGAAGCCGTGGGGCCTGGTCTTCTGCGTCGGCGCGATCGTGCCGAACATCTGGCCGGGTTGGGGCACGGCGGGCGCGACCACGTTCACCTACCTCGTGGGCGGCAACCCCACGACCGTGGCGATCATCGTCTGCATAGCCATCGCCGTGGCGTTGACCACCTCGCCCGTGGTCTACAAGGCGCTGGAAAGGGCGGAGTTCTTCAAGGTCGGCCTCACGATCGTGTTCCTCGCGATCGCGGTCGTCGCGGCGATCGACCTCTCTTCCTGGGGCGACCTGCGCGAGAACGCCAACACCCTCGGCACGCTGCCGACCAGTGACGTCGCCATCGCGACCCTGCTCGCCGGCCTCGTGTTCGCCGGCGCGGGCGGCGCCAACAACCTCGTGCAGTCCAACTGGATCCGCGAGAAGGGCTTCGGCATGGGCAAGTACGTGCCGAAGATCCAGTCACCGCTGACCGGCGAGCCCGAGGCGGAGCCCTCGACCGGCACGATGATGAAACAGGACGAGGAGAACATCAAGCGCTTCAAGGGCTGGTGGAAGGTCGCCAACAAGGAACAGCTCGTCTCCTTCTGGGCCATCTGCCTGGGATCGATCATCGTCTTCTCCGTGCTGGCCTACTCGACCGTCGGCGTCGGCACGAACATCTCCGAGGACCCCGACTTCGAATTCATCAAGGGCGAGGGCGAGATCCTCAAGGACGTCGTCGCCCCGTGGTTCGGCACGTTCTTCTGGATCTTCGGCACGGTGTCGCTGATGCTCGTCGCGCTCGGCGTGGTCGACTACGTCGCCCGTCTGGTGGCGGACGCGCTCAAGACGCTCCACCTGCGCGACAACACGAAGTGGAGCGAGTCGAAGATCTACGTCGCCGTCGTGTGGCTGATGTGCACGGCCGGCGTGTGCGTGCTGCTGTCGGGCATGGACCAGCCGCTCGTGCTGCTCGTGCTCGCGGCCTGCCTGAACGGCATCGTGATGTTCATGTACTCGTGCCTGCTGGTGAAGCTCAACCGCTCCGGCCTACCGTCCGCGATCCGCGTGCGCGGCGCGCGCCTGGGTGTGCTGATGTTCTGCGTGCTGTTCTACGGCTTCTTCGCCGGCTGGTACGTCATCGCCCAGATGGGAGAGCTGTTCTGATGCTCGGACGCCGACTCTTCGCTCGTTTTGTCGTGTTCGTCGCGACGTTCAGCGTGCTGTACGCCGCGGCAGCTGTGTTGGGCCTCTTGTCGACCTGAACGGACGTACTGGACAAGTGGCCGAGTTGACCCGCGGTCGATTCAAGTCAATCTGTGTCGGGACATTGACGACGGACCCGCAGGGAGGCGCGGCAGCTTGTCAGCACGAAGGATCAGCATTCAGGCGGTTCTGGTGGCGGCGGCCGCGCTCTTCGCGTGGCCGTCGTTGGCGTCCGCCCAGTACGTGAACTCGGCTCCGACGATCAGCGGCACCGCGCAGATCGGCAAGACGCTGACCGCCAACGGCGGCGACGCCGGCGGTCCGTCCGGCGTCATCGTCGACTACGTCTGGCTGCGCTGCGACCAGTCGTCCACCGCGCCTGAGCGCTGCACCTGGCTGACGCGCAACACCGGCAAGACGTACGTGGTGACGTCCGACGACAACGGCAAGTACCTGCGCGTCGCGCGCGTGGCCTTCATGTGGTGGGACCTGTACGACATGGACGACATCCGCTGGCGCGCCTCGAACCCGACCGCCAGGGTGACGACCGTGCCGGTGGCGACGCCGACGCCCACGCCCGTGAAGACGCCGACCCCGACGCCCACGCCGGTCAAGACGCCGACCCCGACCGCCACGCCCGTGAAGACCGCGACGCCGACGCCCACGCCGGTCAAGACACCGCCGGCGACCGGCACGGTCACGCCGGGTGGCACGGTTCCGCCGGCGGCGACGCCCGCGCCTGCGCCGACGTTCGACCTCGGCGTGCAGCCGACGCCGGAGGTCGCGCCGACGGCGCAGCCCGACCCGACGGCCCCGTCCGGCGGCGTGCTCGGCGCGGCCGAGACCAAGCAGGCGAAGATGTTCAAGCCGCTCCCGGTCGTCCGCATCCGCGGCCGGCTGACGACCAACGGCGCGAACATCCAGGTCCTGTCGGTCAAGGCCCCGAAGGGGGCGAAGATCACGGTCAAGTGCTCGGGCAAGGGGTGCCCGCGCAAGTCGGTCGACGCCACCGCCACCAAGGTCACCCGCATCTCGCAGTTCCAGCGGGTGCTGCCCGCGGGCATCAAGCTCCGGATCACGATCGCCAAGCCCGGCTACATCAGCAAGGTCACGACGATCACGATCCGCAAGGGCAAGGCGCCGTTGCGGAGCGATCAGTGCCAGGTGCCGGGCGAGAAGAAGCTCCTCCGCTGCTAGCGGAAGTCCCGTCGGCGCGGGGGCTGAGCTGTGGCTCAGCCGGCGGGCGGCTGGTCGATGCGGACCATGTTGCCGGAGGGGTCGCGGACCGCGAAGTCGCGCGTGCCCCAGAACTGGTCCGTCGGCTCCTGGATGATCTCCGCGCCCGCGGCGCGGACCTTCTCGAACGTGTCGTCCACGTTGGCCGTGCTGAAGTTCACGCCGTTCAGCGCGCCCTTGGCCACCAGCGCGGCGACCGCGTCCTTGTCGGCCGCGTTGCCGTCCAGGTAGTTGGTCAGCACGATGTTCACGCTCGGCTGCGAGGGCGCGCCGACCGTGATCCAGCGCGACCCCTCGTTGGCCACGTCGTTGCGCACCTCGAGCCCGAGCGTGTCGCGATAGAAGGCGAGCGCCTCGTCCGGATCGTTGACGACGACGAAGCAGGTTGAGAGCGAAAGTTCCATGTTCAGGAACCTACGCGGCGACCGGCGGCTTCGCTTCTCCATTCCTGCTCGGTGAATTTCGAGCGGGGCGCGTGAGCTGCTTGGCCACGCACCCGGGCACCTGGACGAGCGCGCTGTGGTCGCTGAAGCGGTACGCCGACGGCGTCATCCCCACCAGCTCGGTGAAGCGCGCGCTGAACGAGCCCAGCGACGTACACCCGACGGCGAAGCACACCTCCGTGACCGTCTGATCGCCCAGCCGCAGCAGCGCCTTCGCGCGCTCGATCCGGCGCGTCATCAGGTACGAGTACGGCGTCTCCCCGTACGTCTCCTTGAACTGGCGCGAGAAGTGCGCCGTGGACATCAGCGCGGTGCGCGCGAGCTCGGCGACATCGAGCGGGCTTGCGTGCTCCCGGTCCATCCTGTCCCGCGCCCGGCGTAGATGCGCGAGGTTCGCCAGCTCCTCCGGTGTCACGCAGGGAGCGTATCTCGCAAGAGGCGCCGACCGGAATCGAACCGGTGTACACGGCTTTGCAGGCCGCTGCGTAGCCACTCCGCCACGGCGCCGAGTGGGCGGATGATCTTAGCCCGTCCGTCTCACGACGCGGTTGCTAGTCTTCACGCCCGCTGCGGGGCGATTAGCTCAGTTGGTTAGAGCGCACGCTTGACATGCGTGAGGTCACTGGTTCGAATCCAGTATCGCCCACTTCCCGAGCCCGCCGACCACGCGGGCTCGTTGCGTTTCAGGGGCGTGGGGAGGGGCCCGTCGGCGTCCCAGCGAAGGCGCGAGAGAAGGAGTGCGCGAACGGGTACCCGGTTGGTCGGTGAAGATTGCCGGACGAACCCGTACAGTTCGCTGCATTCCGGTGTGGGTCGGATCATTGACGGGGTCGTGGGAGTGCGTCGCTGATGCCTGAGCGCGTCGACGACCACGCGCCCGCTGCGCCTGAGGCTGCGGTCCAGGACTCCGCTGCCGCTCCCGCGTCCTCACTGGCCGGCCTGGCGGCGCCCAGCGCCGACATGAGCGTGGAGCAGCTGCTCGGGCTCCAGCAGACCGCCGGCAACAGCGCGATCAACGGCTTCATGAAACGCGCCGGCGGCCGCGGCGGCTCCGGCGTGATGGACCTGGGCGCCGGCGCGGCCGGCGGTGGGGACAGCGCGATCGCGGCCGCGATCGCCGCCGAGGCCGCCGCTCGCCGGGAGAGCGGCACGATGCCCGCGCAGGGCCTCGCGAACGGCGACGGCGCCAACGGTGGGGCCGAACGGGGCCGCGTCGGGCTCGGCGGCCGAGGCGGCGGCCGGCGCGAACGGGGCGTCTCCGGCGGCGGCCGAGGCGGCGGTGGCCGGCGCGAACGGGGCTTCCCCGGCGGCCGCCGGCCTGAACGGGGCGTCGGGGGCGGGCGCTGCGGCGGGTCTCGCCGGCGCCAACGGAGCTTCGCCGGCGGCGCGAGGCCGCGGTGGCCGGCGCGAATGGTGCTGCTCCGGCGGCGCGGTGCGGACGGGGCTGTTCCGGCGGCTGCCGAAGCGGCGGCGGCCGGTGCGAACGGGGCTTCTCCGGCGGCGGACCGAGGCGGCGGCCGGGCTGAACGGGGCTTCGGGCGCGGGTGCCGCGGCGGGCGTCGCCGGCGCGCTCGGGACGGGCGGGCCGTTGTCGGCGGCGGACGGGGCGATCGCTTCGGCGCTGACGGAGGCCGCCGGCGCGGCGAGCCCGGACAAGGCGGCCGCTGCGGCGGTCGCCGGCGGTGGTGCTCCGCCCGCGGCGGCCGAGATGGCTGCGGCGGCCGCGCCGTCGAGCGCCGAGAAGGACGAGGACGCGCCGACGGACGGCGAAGCCGAAGCGGCGGCGGCGCCGAGCGCAGGCCGTGGAGCCGCCCGCGCCCGCGAAGGCCGACGACGCGGCGCCCGTCGAGGTGCCGGCGGCCGATGCGGCCGACCCGCGCTCGGACGCCGAAGCCGTCTTCCAGCAGATCACCGCGGGCGAGACGAGCGAAGACGCCGACGAGGGCGGCGCCGAAGCCGAACCGGAGGCCGAGAGCGAAGCCGAGCCCGAGGCGGCACCGGCGGGTGGCCGAGCGGCGCAGCCTGAGCCCGCGCCGCCGACGCCCGCCACCCGCACCCCCGGTACCCGCGGCAACGCCCGCCCCGGCTCCGGCGCCGGCCGCAACGGCCCAGGCGGCAGCGGCGACACCCGCGGCGGCGGCCGCCGCGGCCGGTCCGGGTATGGCGGAGGCGACGACCGGCGAAGGTGCTGGACCCGCGGCGACCGCCGACCACAGTGGTCCCGAAGCGGCGGCGGACGCGGGGAGCCGACGCGCGGCGCCGGGCCGGCTGCGGCCGAGCCGACCGCTGACGTCGGTGGCGGCGCCGCGGCCGAGCCGGCGACCGACGGCGGTGGCGCGGCGGGCGACGGTGCCCAAGCCGCGGCCGAAGCAACGACGGACGACGGCGGTGGCGCGACCACGGAGGCCGGTGGCGCCGAGGCCGCGACGGATGCTGGTGGCGGTGCGGCCGGAGCGACCGCTGGGGCCGAGCCCGCGACGGATGCTGGTGGCGGTGCGGCCGGAGCGACCGCTGGGGCCGAGCCCGCGACGGACGCTGGTGGCGGTGCGGCCGGAGCGACCGCCGGGGCCGAGGCTGCGACCGACGCTGGTGGCGGTGCGGCTGGAGCGACCACGGACGCCGGTGGCGCCGAGGCGACCACGGATGCCGGTGGCGGTCGCGGCCGGAGCGACCGCCGGGCGCCGAGGCCGCGACCGACGCCGGTGGCGGCGCGGCCGAAGCGACCACGGACGCCGCGGCGCCGAGGCGACTACGGACTCCGCCGGCGCCGAAGCCGCGACGGACGCCGGTGGCGGCGCGGCTGAGGCCAGCACGGACGGTGGCGGTGCCGAAGCGACCACCGACGGTGGTGGCGCTGAGGCGACCACGGACGACGGTGGCGCCGAGGCGACGACCGACGGCGGTGGCGCGGCCGAGGCCGACACGGCCGGCGGCGCGGGCGGCGAGGCGGCCGTGGAAGAAGACGTTGAGGCCGAAGGCGGTGCGGCGGCGGCGCCCGCGGCGGCGACGGCGTCCGGCGGCGGCGCCGAAGCGGACGAGGGTGGCGCCGCGGCGGCAACGGCGTCCGGCGGCGGCGGCGCGGCGATGGCCGGTCCAGAGGGCGCGGCTGACGGCGGCCCCGCGGCGGCTGGACCCGAGGCCGCGGGCGGGCAGAGCGAGGACGCGGCGGGCTCTGGCGGCAGAGTCGTTCGGCAGCGAGCCGGCGCCACCCGCGGCGGCAACGGCCGGGGGCGGGGCGGCGCCCGGCGGCCAGGCCGAGGGAGCCACGGCGGAGGACTTTGCGGGCGGGGAGAGCGAAGCGGCGGAGGAAGCCGAGC
Organism: uncultured Solirubrobacteraceae bacterium; assembly: GCA_963724195.1. Taxonomy (GTDB): domain Bacteria; phylum Actinomycetota; class Thermoleophilia; order Solirubrobacterales; family Solirubrobacteraceae; genus Solirubrobacter. The sequence goes on from CAVRTQ010000016.1 coordinate 286,343, forward strand.
TCGCGGTCGCCGCGACCGACGGCGCCGCGTCTGACTTCAATGGTCTTGGTGAGACCTTCGCGGCCCCGGCGGCCGGAGCGGCGGGAGCCGCGGCGGCGGGCGCCCAGGCCGACCTCGACGACGGTGGCGGCGCGGACGCGGGCCCCGAGCCTGAGGCCGATGCAGGCCCCGGCGAAGGCGGCACGCGGGCCGGCGGCGGCGCGGGCGCGGACTTGCGCGGCCGGCGGCGGCGGCGCGGCGGGCGAGCGCAGCGGCGGCGGCGGCGCGGCGGGCGCAGCGGCGGCGGCGGCGGCGCGGCGGGCGAGCGCGGCGGCGGTGGCGGCGCGGCAGGCGGACGTGCGGCGGCGGCGGCGGCAAGCGCATCGCGCGCGGCGCCCACTTCCCGGCGAACGACGAAGACCTGCAGCTCAAGGGCTGGGAGCCCGAACCGGTCAAGCAGGTCGTCGAGGAGGAGCGCGAGCGGCGCCGGTCGATCCGGGAGGGCCGGAAGGTCGTCGCGGCGGCGATCACGGAGGCCGCAGCCGACGAGGGCAAGCGCCTGAAGGCCGCGGCCGGGCGGGCGACGCAGGCCATCTCACAGACCGTCGCCAAGCAGCAGCGCGAGGTGACCGCCGCGGGCACGGCCAGCCAGGGCGTGCTCAAGGGCGCGTTCGCGAGCGCGCGCGGGAGGGTCGCCGGCGCGGCGACCGCCGCGCGCGGCAAGGTCACGTCCGCGGGCGGTACCGCCACGGGCCAGATCAGCACGTGGCAGGGCGCCGCGAAGGGCAAGGCCAAGACCGCGGTGACCGAGGCCTCGACCGAGGCCACGCAGGCCGGCACGCAGTTCGGTCAGCAGGGCAAGTCGGCGGCGGACGCGACCACGTCCAAGGTCTCCTCGAACATCAGCTCGACCGCCGGCTCGATCCAGGGTCAGTCGGGCGGTGGCGGCGGCGCGAATGAGGCCGCGGCCGAGGGCAACGCGAAGGTCGCCTCGAAGGTCTCGGGCGAGACGGCGGGCAAGGTCCGCGAGCAGGGCGCCTCGGTGACGAGCCAGGTCCGGGGCGAGGGCGCGAAGATCAGCCAGCAGTTCCAGGCCAAGGGCAAGGAAGCGGCGGCCAACATCAAGCAGACGCTGCCGGGCGCGGTGTCCGCGATCGGCAGCCTGGCCAAGGGCGCGTCCAGCGCGGTCAAGCAGGGCGTCCAGCAGGGCAACGCGGGCATCGCGAAGGTCCAGTCGGGCGCGAACAGCTCACTCTCGGCCCAGCAGGGCGGCGCGCAACAAGGGATCGCCGGCGCCGTCGGGCAGGCGAAGGCGGGCCTGGCGAAGGCGGGCGGCGCCGCGCAGGCGGGCGTCAAGCAGCAGAGCTCGGCCGCGGCCAAGTCGCTCCAGCAGCAGGCGAAGCGCCTGAAGGCCCAGTTCAAGCACGCCGAGATCATGCGCGAGGACGCGCCCGAGGTCATCCAGGACGTCAAGCGCGGCCTCAAGAGCCTCAGCTCGCGAGGCATCGTCGGCGCGGGCAAGACCGCCAAGCAGGCCACGCACGCCACCGGGTCCGCCGCGAAGACCGCCAAGAAGGGCATCGCGGGCCAGGCCAGGACGGCCTCCTCGGGTGCCGCGTCGACGGCCAGCGGCGCCTCGTCCGGCGCGACGAACCTCGCCGGCTCGGCCTCGACCCAGGTCAAGAGCACCGCGACGTCGGCCACGCAAAGCGGCGACAAGACCGTCACCCAGTTCGGCAACAAGGTCAAGCAGACCGGCGGCAAGCTCAAGTCGAAGTTCTCGTCGGGCCTGAGCGGGTCCAAGGGCAAGCTCGACGCGACCGCGGCCAAGGTCCAGGGCGGCACGGGCAAGATCCCGGGCGAGAACCAGGGCAAGGTCTCCGAGGGCCAGGCCAAGGTCAACGCGGAGGCGTCGAAGGAGCCGCCGAAGGAGGACGGCGGCCTCTGGGGCAAGATCAAGAGCGCCGCGAAGGCGGCGTGGAACGCGCTCAAGGCCGCGTTCGAGTTCGTCACCAAGCTGCTCTCCGACCCCGGCTTCTGGGTCAGCCTCGTCGTCGCCGTGGCGCTCGCGGCGCTGGTGATCGGCACGGGCGGCCTCGCCGCGGGCATCGTCGCCGCGATCGTGATCGGCGCGATCTCCTCCGGCGCCGGCCAGGTCGTCTCCAACCTCGCCGCGGGCAAGAAGTGGAACGAGGGCCTCGGCACCGCGATCGCGTTCGGCGCGCTCGGCGGCGCGATCTTCGGCCCGCTCGGCGGCAAGGTCGCGGGCGCGATCGGCTCCAAGATCATGAGCACCGCGGGCGGCAAGGCCGTGAGCGCCGCCGCCACCCGCGTCGGCTCACGCGTCGCCTCGAGCGCCGCGGGCCGCGCCGTCAGCGCCGCCGGCCGGGGCGCGGCGACCGCTGCCCGCCGCGGCGCGAGCGCCGTCCGCAGCGGCGCCCGGGCCACCGGGCGCGCCGCGAGCACAGCCGTGCGCCGCGGCGCGACCGCTGTCCGCAACGGCGCCCGGCGGGTCGCGGCCGGCGCCCGCAACGGTGCCCGCCGCGTCGCGGCGGGTGCGCGCAACACCGTCCGTCGGGGCGGCAGGCCCCGCGGCGGCGCCCGGCCCAAGGGCCCGGCGGCGAACGCGCCGAGCACCGCGCTCGCCGTGCGCCCCAAGCCCGGCGCGCTCGTCCCGTACCGGTCCGGCCTGGTCGGCCACGAGATCATCCCGCTCAAGGACGGCTGGATCCTGCAGGTCTCCGGGAACGCCTCCCGTGCGGTCGCGCGGCACCCGAAGTTCCCGGACATGCGCGTGATCTTCGACCACACGGGCGTGAGGGTGTGGACGCGCAACCCGGCGCTGCGCCAGGTCTTCCACCGCCCGCCGGGCGGGATCACGGCCGCGGAGCTCAAGGAAGCGCTGAAGCGGATCCGCCGCCTGCGGCAGCCGGACAAGTGGAAGGCGGGCGAGCAGACGGCCGCCGACGACATCTGGGGCGGCTCGACCCAGGTCAACCAGCCGGTCAAGCCGCGGCCGAACGATCCCGACCACCCGTTCACCGGCCCGGGCGGCCGCGACGTCGACATCACGGTGAACTACAGCGCGGGCCGGCTCAACGTCGAGATCAAGACCTACAACCGCTGGGCGACGGTGAACGGCCAGCGGGTCGAGCGGTTCGTGCCGCTCAAGAAAGAGCTCGTGGAGCAGATCAACAAGGACGTCGCGATCATGGCGGAGAACCCCGGCACCCGCGCGGTCTGGCACTTCCTGGACGCCCATCCGTCCGATGAGCTCCGTGAGGCGCTCCTGGCGGCGAAGATCATCATCAGGACGGACTAGACATGACGGCTGAACAAGAAGGTCGCGGAACGCCAGGCCGGCCTTGCCGATTGGGGCGAGGGAAGCGTGGTTGCCCTGATGCGCTGGGCGACGACGATCGGCGCGGACCCGCAAGAGATGCTCCTGAACCCCGCCTCCGGGATCGCTCCCGGTCGAGCGGATGCTCGACGGCGAAGACGTTGCCGGGCTCCCGGCGGACGACCGCAACTGGGTCACCTCGCACCTGCTCGCGCACGTCGCGGCCATCCTCATGCACAACCACGGCGGCGGCTGGGCCGTCGACGACGACCCGGACTCGCCGTCCTACACGCGGTACGTGATCGACGCCGACGGCACCTACTACGACCCGAGCCGCGCCGTCGCCGGGTACCTGAAGTCCCCGCCCGGCGGCCGCGACCTCGCTGCGCACATCGCGGACGCCGAAGCGCACCCCACCGGGCCTGCCACGGCCTAGAGCGAGATCTCGGCCCCCGATGAGTTTCGGCCCGAACGGCAGTCTTCGGGGCATGAGCAAGACCACGCGCGTCATCGAGCACGCCCAGGCCGACATCACCTATGACGTCCACGGCCCGTTGCCCACGGCGGACGGGCGGCCGCCGCTGATGATGATCGGGCAGCCGATGGCCGCGAGCGGCTTCCGCGCGCTCGCCGCCTTGATGCCGGAACGGACGGTGATCACCTACGACCCGCGCGGCATGGACCGCAGCACCCGCCACGACGGGCGCGTCGACGCTTCACCCACGGTCCAGGCGGAGGACGTGCACGCCGTGATCGAGGCGGTCGGCGCAGGACCGGTGGACCTGTTCGCGAGCAGCGGCGGCGCCGTGACCGCGCTCGCGCTCGTCGCCGCCCACCCGGACGACGTCGTCACGCTCGTCGCGCACGAGCCGCCGCTGATCGACATGCTGCCGGACAAGGACGCCGCCCGGCGGGCAAGCGACGCCGTTCAGCACGCCTACGAGGCCAAGGGCTGGGGCCACGGGATGGCCGCGTTCATGGCGCTCACCATGTGGCAGGGCGAGTACACCGACGCGTACTTCGCGCAGCCCGCCCCCGATCCCGCGCAGTTCGGCCTGCCCACCGAGGACGACGGCACCCGCGAGGACCCGCTGCTCACCGACCGCGCCGCGGCGATCCGCGACTACCACCCGGACGCCGACGCGCTCAACGCCGCGTCGACGCGGATCGTGATCGCCGTGGGGGAGGAGTCGCGCGCGACCTTCACCGGCCGGACGGCCGACGGCACCGCCGCCTTCCTGGGGCAAGCGGCGACCGTGTTCCCGAGCCATCACGGCGGCTTTCTGGACGGCGAGTTCGGCTGGGCCGGCCAGCCCGAGGCGTTCGCGGCCAAGCTGCGCGAGGTCCTCGGCTGATACGAGACTTGTCCGTTGGGGTTGACGCTCGCGCGCGGGCGACCGACTCTGGCCTGAGCATGGGGAAGCGGGAGGAGCCGAGTTTCGTGGCCACGATCGCCGGCGCGTCGACGTCCTCGTCGACGCCGCCGGCCGTGGCGTCCACCGGCGAGTTGCCGACCGTGGAGCAGCCGATCACGGTTCCGGAGGCGTGGAGCGCGGCCCCCCAGCGGCCGACAGAAGCGCCGCAAGCCGCACCGGCGCATGATGTCGCGGGTACTGCTCGTCGCCATCGTGGCCGGGTTCGCGCTCTACGCCGCGGGCACGGGCGGACAGCTGATCGGGATGCTGCGGGAGGGCGCGTCCGCGCGCGTCGTGCCCGCCGAGGGCGGATCGCTGCTGCGCGCGGTCGCGTTCGAAGCCGCGCTGCAGGGCCTGCCCGAGACGGCGAGCGTCGAGACGCTGCGGGTCGCCGCCGACCGGATCGACGCGCGGGTCGTCGTCGACGGCAAGGTCCGGCTCGTCCGCGTCACCGCCAAGGGCGTGGTCACCGACCTACCGGCGCCGGAGCCGCCGACGGGCCAGACGGTCCGGTTCGACCCGCGCGCACCCGCCCGGATCGTCCGCGCGGTCACGCGCCGCACCGGCCGCGGCCCGGCGAGCATCTCGCACCTGTCGTTGGACGGCGGCCGCTGGCAGCTCGTCTTCAACGACGGCGCGCAGTTCTCGGCCGACGCGCGCGGCCGCGACGTGCGTCGCGGCTAGACGATCCAGGCTCAGATCTCGCGCGCCTCGGGGTCGTGGCCGAGCACGGAACGGCCGCCGTCGACGGGGATGATCGCGCCGCTCACGAAGCCCGGCTCGAGCAGCAGGGCGACGACGTCCGCGACCTCCTCGGCCGTCCCGATCCGGCCGAGCGGGTGGAGCCGCGCGATCGCCTCGGCCAGTTCGGGCCGTGCGTCCGAGCGCGCCGTGGCGATCGAGCCCAGCGCGACCGCGTTGCAGCGGATGCCGGCCGGGCCGTAGTCCACGGCGACGGCTCGGGTGAGGCCTTCGATCGCCGCCTTGGCCACGGCGTAGGGGAGGGCACCGCGCACGGGACGCGCGGCCTGGTGCGAGCTCACGTTCACGATCGCGCCGCCGCGCTCCGCGTCCAGCCAGTGCCGCACCGCGACCCGGCACCCCGTCACGGCCAAGGCGAGGTTCGCCGTGATCAGGTCGAGCACGGGTTCCTCGTGCAGCCACGCGTCGCGGAAGACGGCCGCGTTGTTCACCCAGCCGGCGAGCGGCGCCACGGCCTCGGCGCGCGCGATGGCCTCGGCGGCGACCGCCTCGTCGGCCGCGTCCTCGCCCTGCGCGAGGTCGAGCACCACCACGTGCCCGTCCAGGCGCGCGGCGATCGCGCGCCCGACGCCGCCCGCGCCGCCGGTGACGACGAACGACCGCTCAGGGCCCGGCATCGATCGCCCGCTCGACCTCGGCCACCGTCGGATCGGGCCCGAACCCGGTCAGGCACCACGTCGCGCCCGCCTCGAACCACGGCGCCGGATCGACGTCGGCCGGGTTGGTGACGATGATCGGGAAGGGCTCGCCGAGCTGCTCGCGCATCGCGTGCACGTCGTCCGGCGTCTCGGTCTCCACGGGGAAGTAGCCCTGCCAGCGCGCGGCGCGCTCCACGGGCTTCTTGCGGGGCCAGCGCCCGCCGACCCAGACGGGAATCCGGCCGTTCACCGGCCGCGGCTGGAACGCGCCGTCCCAGTAGCGCACGAGCTGGTCCAGTCCCTCGTCGAGCATCCGGGCGCGCTCGCGCATGTCGCCCTCCTCGCCGAACCGCTCCGGGTCGAACTCACCCGTCCGCTCGGACCCGATCCCGACGCCGAGCACCAGCCGCCCGCCGCTCAAACGATCCACGGACACCGTCTCCCGCGCGAGCTGGTGAATCCGGCGGCGCGGGAGCGGCGTGATCAGCGGGCCGATCAGCACCCGCGACGTGACCATCGCGACGGCGCTCAGCGTCACCCACGGATCGGCGAGCTTCTCCGCCGGCGGGCGGTAGGCGACATGGTCCCAGACGAAGAACCCGTCGAAGCCGGCGGCCTCGGTGCGCTGGGCCAACGTGGCGACCACCCGCGGCTCGCTGAGCTCCCCGAACGGGGCGACAAAAATCGCTCGTCTCATCGCCCCGATTATCGCGGTCGATCAGCTCGCGGCCATGTGCGACCCCGTCTCCAGCACCGACTTGAGGTCGCTGAGCACCCACGCCCAGCCGCCGCCACCGCCCTCGGACTCGATCCCGCCCGCGAGCACGTGCGCGTTGCGCGGCGCGTGCTCGAGCTCGTGGACGACCGTGAGCTTGGTCACACCCTCGCCGACCGGTTCGATCTCGTAGGTGAGCGTGGTGAAGCCCTCGTCGGCCAGGCCCGGGTCCATCAGCATGCGCCACGTCTGCTTGAGCCGGCGCGGCGGATCGACCTCGAGGAACTCGCCGTCGATGACGGTGTCGGGCACGTGGGCGAACGCGCGCATGGCGGCGCCGGGCTTCATGTTGGCCTTGCCGCCGACCCGCAGGTCGAAGTCGGACACGCCCTGGTAGCCGTAGCGCTCGGTCCACTCGGGCTTGGTGATGGCGTCCCAGATCGCCTCGGGTGAGGTGCGGATGTAGACGCGGTAGACCTGCGTTGTCGTCGGCTCGGCCATGGCGGTCATGCGCTCTCCAGCTCGGATTTGAGGTCGAGGAGCGCCGAGACCCGGTGCTCCGTGTACTTGTCGATCCAGCGGTCGTGGACCTGGCGGATCGGCACCGGGTTCAGGTAGTGCAGCTTCTCCCGGCCCGACCGCCGCGCGACGACGAGGTTGGCTTCCTCGAGCACCTTCAGGTGCTTCATCACGCCGAAGCGCGTCATCTCCAGCTCGGACTCGAGCTCGGTCAGCGTGCGCCCGTCGCGCACGAACAGCCGGTCGAGCAGGAACCGCCGCGTGGGGTCGGCGAGGGCCTTGAACACGCGGTCGTCGTCGGTCACTCCGTCAGAATAGGTGACCAAAGAGTCACATGTCAAGAAGTAGCCTAGGTGGGGTGCGCTGCCTCGCTGTGATCCTCGCTGCCGGTCTGCTCGTCGCCGGCTGCGGCGGGAGCGCCCAGTCGCAGACGACGAGCACGCCGCGCGTGAAGCTCGTGCTCGCGCTCCCCGACGACGCGAGCACGACCTTCAAGGCCCGCGTCGAGATCAGCGGGACCGTGTCCCCGGCCGACGCGGCGGTGAAGGTCGCGGGCGAAGACGCCGAGGTCAGCGGAGGCGAGTTCGCCGCCCAGGTCTCGCTCGAGCCCGGCGGCAACGTGATCGACGTCAGCGCCAGCGCACCGGGCCGGCGCCCCGCGACCGGCGCCGTCCGCGTCGAGCGGGACATCCGGGTGAAGATCCCGACGCTCGTCGGGCTCGAGCTCGATCAGGCCAAGTCCGAGCTCGGCAAGCTCGGGCTCAAGTCCGAGGAGGAGCAGGGCGGGAGCTGGCTGGACCGGGTCATCCCCGGCGTGGAGTACGTCTGCGCGGCCGATCCGGCGGAGGGACAGCTGGTCCTGCCGAACTCCACGGTCATGCTGCTCACCCAGCGCGACTGTTAGGACGCCACGTAGTCCGCCAGATGCTCGCCGGTCAGCGTCGAGCGGCCGGCGACGAGGTCCGCCGGCGTGCCCTCGAAGACGATCTGCCCGCCGTCGTGGCCGGCGCCGGGCCCGAGGTCGATGATCCAGTCCGCGTGTGCCATCACGGCCTGGTGGTGCTCGATCACGATCACGGACTTGCCGGACTCGACGAGGCGGTCCAGCAGGGCGAGCAGCTGCTCGACGTCGGCCAGATGCAGGCCGGTGGTCGGCTCGTCGAGGACGTAGATCCCGCCTTTCTCGCCCATGTGGGTGGCGAGCTTGAGGCGCTGGCGCTCACCGCCGGAGAGCGTCGTCAGCGGCTGGCCGATCGTCAGGTAGCCCAGGCCGACGGCGTTCAGGCGCTCGAGGATCTTGTGCGCGGCGGGCACCTTGCCGTCGCCGGCGGCGAAGAACGCCTCGGCGTCCGCGACCGACATCAGCAGCACCTCGCTGATGTCCTTGCCGCCGAACGTGTACTCGAGCACGGACGCGTCGAAGCGCCGCCCCTCGCACACCTCGCACAGGAGTCGACGTCCCGGCCATGATCCCCAGGTCCACGTAGATCACGCCGGCGCCCTTGCAGTTCGGGCACGCGCCGTCGGAGTTGGCGCTGAACAGCGCGGGCTTGACGCCGTTGGCCTTCGCGAACGCCTTGCGGATCGGGTCCAGCAGGCCGGTGTAGGTCGCGGGGTTCGAGCGCCGGGAGCCGCGGATCGCGGCCTGGTCGATCGTCACGACGCCCTCGTTGCCCGACACCGAGCCGCGGATCAGCGAGCTCTTGCCCGAGCCGGCCACGCCCGTGAGCACGACGAGCACGCCGAGCGGGATGTCCACGTCGACGTCCTGCAGGTTGTTCATGCTCGCGCCGCGGACCTCGAGCTTGTCCTTGCTCGTGCGCACCGAGTCCTTCAGCGAGGCGCGGTCGTCGAGGTGATGGCCGGTGACGGTGTCGCTCTCGCGCAGCCCGTCGACGCTGCCCTCGAACATGATCTCGCCGCCGTGCGCGCCGGCCTGCGGGCCGAGGTCGACGACGTGGTCGGCGATCTCGATCGTCTCCGGCTTGTGCTCGACCACCAGCACCGTGTTGCCCTTGTCGCGCAGTTGGCGCAGCAGGTCGTTCATGCGCTCGATGTCGTGCGGGTGCAGGCCGATCGTGGGCTCGTCGAAGACGTACGTGACGTCGGTCAAGGACGAGCCGAGGTGCCGGATCATCTTCGTGCGCTGGGACTCGCCGCCCGACAGCGTGCCCGACGGCCGGTTCAGCGACAGGTAGCCGAGCCCGATGTCCACGAACGACTCGATCGTCTCGCGCAGCGCCGTCAGCAGCGGCGCGACGGACGGCTCGTCGATCGTCTTGACCCACTCGGCGACCTCGCGGATCTCCATCGCGGAGACGTCGGCGATCGACACGCCGTCGATCTTGGACGCGCGCGCCTCGGGGCTGAGCCGGGTGCCCTCGCACTCCGGGCAGGTGGTGAACACGACCGCCCGCTCCACGAACGCGCGGATGTGCGGCTGCATGGCCTCGACGTCCTTGGCCAGCATCGACTTCTGGATCTGCGGGATCAGGCCGAGGTAGGTGAGGTTGATCCCCTCGACCTTGATCTTCGTCGCGTCCTTGTAGAGCAGGTCGTGCAGCTCGCGCTTGTTGAACTGGTTGATCGGCTTGTCGGGGTCGAAGAAGCCGCTGCCGCGGAAGATCCGGCCGGTCCAGCCGTCCATGCTGTAGCCGGGGATCGTGAGCGCCCCGTCGTTGAGCGACTTGGTGTCGTCGTACAGGGCGGTGAGGTCGAAGTCGTTGACCGACCCGCGCCCCTCGCACTTCTCGCACATGCCGCCGACGCGGCTGAAGCTCGCGCTCTCGGTGATCGTCTTGTCGCCGCGCTTGACGGTGATGCCGCCGCTGCCGGACACCGACGCGACGTTGAACGAGTACGCGCCCGGTGAGCCGAGGCTCGGCTCCGCCAGCCGGCTGAACAGGATCCGCAGCATCGCGTCGGTGTCGGTGACCGTGCCCACCGTGGAGCGGGGGTTGGAGCCCATCCGCTCCTGGTCGACGCTGATCGCGGTCGTGATCCCGTCGAGCACGTCCACGTCCGGGCGCGCGAGCGTCGGCATGAAGCCCTGCACGAACGCGCTGTAGGTCTCGTTGATGAGCCGCTGGGACTCCGCGGCGATGGTGCCGAACACGAGCGAGCTCTTGCCCGAGCCGGAGACGCCGGTGAACACGGTCAGCCGCCGCTTGGGGATCTCGACGCTGATGTCCTTGAGGTTGTTCACCCGTGCGCCGTGCACGCGGATCATGTCGTGGGAGTCAGCGGCGTGCAGCGAGCGCGTGTCCGTGTCCGTCGTGGCCATGGCCGCCACGCTATCGCCCATTGCGGCCAGGTTGCTTCTCAGATCCTGCTCATGAATCCGGGACGGCGACGATCTGCTTGATCCGGGCCCGGGTGCGGTCGCGAATGACGCTGAACGTGATCCGGCCGGTGACGGCGCCGCTGGTGTAGCGCGCGGTGAGGCGGCCCACCGGCCCGCCCGAGACCTCGATCTCGCTGAGGTCGAACTGCTCGATCCGGCTGCGCGCGAACTGGCGCTCGTAGGCGGCGGTGACGTCGTCGCGCCCCGCCTGACGCTCGTTCGGGAGCACGCGCTCGGCGTCGGAGGTGATGATGCGCCGGATGTCCGCGGGCCGCTCGTTCTCGTACGCGTTCGCGAACGTGCGCGCGAGCCGCTCGACCTCGCTCTCAGAGACCGGCGAACCCGGCGGCGGGACGTTGTCACCCCCGTCCGGGAAGGCCGCGAAGCCGATCGCGCCCGCCGCGAGCGCGACCGCCAGGCCCAGGAACAACCAGCGCGGCCGCTTGCGCGCGCGGTAGGTCTTGACCGGCGGGAGCTCCTCCACCGGGCGCTCGTCCGGGTCGATCGGGCCGGACCACAGCTGCTCCTCGCGCCGGATCGTCGGCGCCGCGGCGCCGCGCGCCACCGACCGCTCCTCCTCGGCGACCGAGCGCCCCTCCGCGGCGGCCAGCACCGCGCGGCCGAAGTCGCCGGCCGACGGGTAGCGGTCCGCCGGGTCCTTGGCCAGCGCGCGCGTGATCACGCGGTTGAGCTCCGGCGACGCGCCGGAGGCCTGCGGGGGCGGCTCGTGCAGGTGGGCGAGCATCGTCTGCGGCACGGTCTCGCGGATGAACGGCGGCCGGCCGGTGACGGCGGCGTAGAGCACGCAGCCGAGGGCGTAGACGTCGGCGCGGGCGTCGCTCGGGCCCGGCTTGAACTGCTCGGGCGCCATGTAGTCGACGGTGCCGAGAAAGTGCCCGCCCGTCGTCACGTTGGTCTTCGCGTTCGCAAACCGCGTCAGCCCGAAGTCGGCGAGGTAGGCGTGCTCGCCGCTGAGCAGGACGTTGGCGGGCTTGACGTCGCGGTGCACGAGCCCGCCGGCGTGGGCGGCGTCGAGCGCGCCCGCGACCTGGTGGACGATCGCCGCCGCGCGCGGGGCCGGGATGGCGCCGTGCGCGCGGAGCTCCTTGTGCAGGTCGGTGCCCTCGACCCACCGCATCACGATGTAGAGCCGTCCGTCCTCCTCGCCCGCCTCGTAGACGGGGATGACGTTCGGGTGATCGATCGCCGCGGCCATCCGCGACTCGCGCTGGAAGCGGTCACGGAAGTCGCTGTCGGCGGCGTGCTCCGGGGCGATCAGCTTGAGCGCGACGGGGCGGCCGAGCGAGAGCTGGGTGGCCCGGTAGACGATGCCCATGCCGCCGCGGCCGGCGACCGACTCGATCCGGCACCCGGCAATATGAGCGCCCTCGAGGACATCGGTCACGATGTCCAGTGTGACGAACCCATCGCCTGAAATCGACGCAGCGCTCCTGCGTGCGGACCTCGAGCGGCTCGTCCGCATCCCGTCGATCGCGTTCGACGGCCATCCGCGCGCGCCGCTGGACGAGGCCGCCGCGCTGGTGCAGGAGCTGCTGCCGGGCTCGCGGTACGTGGACGTGCCGGGGGAGGCGCCGAGCGTCTACGCCGAGTACGGGTCCGGCGGGCCGACCGTCCTGCTGTACGCGCACTACGACGTGCAGCCCGCGCCGGCCGACGGCTGGGACACCGACCCGTTCACGCCGACCGTGCGCGACGGGCGCCTGTACGGCCGCGGCGCCGCCGACGACAAGTCCGGCATCGTCGCCCACCTCGGCGCCCTGCGCGCGCACGACTTCGACCCACCGGTGCGGGTGAAGGTGCTGATCGAGGGGTCCGAGGAGAACGGGCGCCAGCGCATCCTCGAGGTCGTCGACCGCGACCCGGACCTGATGCGCGCCGACCTGCTGGTGATCGCGGACGGCGGCAACTGGAAGCTCGGGGAGCCGACGCTGTGCACGACGCTGCGCGGGCACGGCAAGCTGACGGTCACGCTGCGCACGCTCGAGAACGCGCTGCATTCCGGCATGTTCGGCGGCGCCGCGCCGGACGCGCTGCTCGCCCTCACGCGCCTGCTCGCGACGCTGCATGACGACGACGGGACCGTCGCCGTCGAAGGGCTGCACGAGGGGCAGTGGGGCGGCGCCGACCTTCCCGAGGCCGACTTCCGCCGCCAGGCCGGCGTGCTCGACGGCGTGCAGCTGGTCGGCACGGGCAGCGTCGCCGACCGCCTGTGGGCGCGCCACGCGATCTCCGTCCTCGGCCTCGACGCGCCGGCCGTCGAGGGCGCCGGGAACATCGTCATCCCGGCCGCGCGCGCCAAGGTGGCCGTGCGCGTCCCGCCGGGCGCCGACCCGCAGGCGCTCGATGGACGCCGTCGAGCGCCATCTGCGTGCGCACACGCCCTGGGGCGCGCAGCTCGAGATCGAGGTCGAGCCCGCTTCGAGTCCGCTGGCGCTCAGCGCCGACGCCTCCGCGGCCCGTGCGCTCGAAGACCGCCTACGGCAAGCCCGTCGCGGTGATGGGCAGCGGCGGCTCGATCCCGCTCGTCGCCCGCCTCGCCGAGGTCTATCCCGACGCGGAGATCGTGCTGTGGGGCGCGCAGGACTCCGACGCGGCGCAGATCCACGCCGCGAACGAGTCCGTCGACCTCGAAGAGCTGGAGAAGATCGCGCTCACCGAGGCGCTGCTTTTGACACAGCTCGCGCCATGACGAGCGCGTTGCCGCCGAAGTTCGCGCGGAAGCGCAGGCCGGAGCGGCGCGCGAGCTTGATCGTCGTCTTGTAGGTACAGCGGGAGCTGAGCTTGAGCTTGCGCGTCGCGAGCGTGCGCTTGCCGACGTAGGCGCGGACGGTCACGGTGCCGCGACAGCCGGCGCCGGCCGACTCGAGCCGCCCGGTGATGCGGAACCCGCGCTCGATCGTGATCTTCAGCGCCGGCCGGAACCGGTTGACGGTGACCGCGCGCTGGATCGTGGTCGTCTGCCCCGCGGTGTCGACCGCGACCGCCGACAGCGTGTTGCGGCCCACGTCGCCGGTGTTCGCCCGATAGCCGCAGGTGAACGGCGGCGCGGTGATCTCGCAGATCACCTCGTCGTCGTCGAGGAACCGCACCATCGCGACCCCGTGGTCGTCGGCGGCGGTGACCGTCAGCGGGTTCGAGGGGTCGGCCTTGAGCCGGGCGTTCGCCCTGGGGAAGGCCCACGCGATCGTCGGCGGCCGGTCGTCGAGCGCGTTCCCGGCGTCGGCCACGTTGACGGTCTCGCAGTCCGCGCCGATCAGGTCGAGCGTGTCCGCGACCACGGTGTCCGTCCCTGCGCCGCACCGCACGCGGTCGCTGAACCCGTCACGGACGTCGATCGTGTCGTCGCCCGCGTCGGCCGTCACGCGGTCGATGCCCGCCCCGGCGGTGATCGTGTCGTTGCCCGGGCCGGTGATGAGCTCGTTCGGGCCGGCGCTGCCGATCAGCGTCGACCCGCTCGGCACCACGCCGAGCTGGCCGAGGATCGACACGTCCTCGATGTCGGACGCGTAGTTGTCGCCCTCGCCCGGGAGGCCGTCGTTGGCGACGTCGTCGAGCGAGACGCTCGCGGCCGGCGCAGGCGGTGAGCATCACGTGCGTGGCGCCGTCGAGCCCGGCCCCGCCGCTCAGCGCGTCGGTGCCGGTGCCGCCGTTGAGCGCGTCGTCGCCCGCGCCGCCACCGACCGTGTCGTTGCCGGCGCCGCCGTCCAGCAGGTCGTCGCCGTCGCCGCCGTCGAGGACGTCCGGGCCCGCCCCGCCGTCGAGCCGGTCGGCGCCGGGGCCGCCGGCGAACACCACCGGGCCGCCGAAGAAGTCCGCGTCGGCGACATCGTTGCCGTCGCCCAGGTCGGCGACGATCCGCTCGATGCCCGTGCACGTGAAGTCCTGGCCGGCGGTGGCGCAGCCCGTGGGCTGGATCGGGTCGCCGTCGCTGGCGCGCGCGACCCGCACGCTGCCCGGCTGGCCGGGGTCGGGCACGCTGAACGTCACCGTGCTCGCCCGGCCGGGGGCGGCGGTGTAGGTGAGCGTGGACCCGGATTTCACCAGGGTGGCCGCGTGGGCGCTGCTGGGCAGCGCGAAGAACACGGCGCACAGGACGACGGCGCGCATTGCCCAACCATATGGCTGATCCCGCCCGCCCGTCGTCTCAGCGGGCGAGCGAGACCTGCCGGCGCGGGGCCGGCTGGAACACGGGCCATGCGCGTAAGGCGAAGGTGCCCGCCGCGACGCCCGGGCCAAACCGGGCGTCACGACCTATTGACGCGTCACGTCCGGGCGCGGACCAGGGCGTCCAGCAGCACCGCGGGCGTGGGCGCGACGAGCAGGCTCGCGCGGGTCTGCGGGCGCAGGAAGCCTTCGCTCACCGAATGGTCGAGGAAGGCGGTGAAGCCGTCGTAGTAGCCGTCGGTGTTGACCAGCCCGAGCGGCTTGCTGTGGATGCCGAGGTAGCTCCACGTGTAGACCTCGATCAGCTCCTCGAGCGTGCCGATCCCGCCCGGCAGGGCGATGAACCCGTCGCTGAGCTCGGCCATCTTGGCCTTGCGCTCGTGCATCGACGCGACGACGTGGAGCTCGGTCAGGCCGCGGTGGGCGACCTCGCGGTCCACGAGCACGCGCGGGATCACGCCGACGACCTCGCCGCCGTGCTCGAGCGCCGTGTCGGCCAGCAGGCCCATCAGCCCGGCGGACGCGCCGCCATAGACGACGCGCAGCTCGCGCTCGGCCAGGGCGATCGCGAGCTGCCGGGTGGCTTCCGCGTAGGCCGGTTTGGCGCCGAAGCTCGAACCGCAGTAGACGCAGACGGCGTTCACTGCAGCGCGGCCAGCAGCCGGTCCAGGTCGGACTCGTCGTTCCAGGCGCCGACGGACGCGCGCAGGTACGGCGTGCCCGGGAGGTTGCGGACCGCGACGCCGCGCTCGAGCAGCAGCTCGCGCTTGGCCTCGGGATCCTCGACCTCGAACGAGACGAGCGTCGTGCGGGCGCGGGGCGCGACCGTGTAACCGGCCTCGGCCAGCTTGGCGGCGAACACGTCCGTGAGGTCGGCCGCGCGGGCGAGGATCGCGTCCAGGCCCTCGGCCTCGAGCACCTCGAGCGCGCCCGCGGAGAGCGCGACGGCCTCCCGCGGCAGCGGCAGGTCGAAGCGGCTCGCGCTGGCCTTGAAGCCGCCCTCCAGGCCCAGGCTGGTGTCCTCGAACGAGAAGTACGTCGGGAAGATCGTCTTCACGCGCTCACCGAACTCCGGGTCCAGATAGAGCATCCCGGTGCCGTCGGCCCCGCACAGCCACTTCTGGCCGGGGCCGGCGTACGCGACGCAGCCGAGCGCCTTCACGTCCACCGGCACGGCGCCCACGCCCTGCGCGCCGTCGAGGATCACCGGCACGGGGACCTCCGCCAGCTCCGCCGGGGCGAGCTCGCCGGTGATCCAGCTCACGTGCGACGCGGCGACGAGCGTCGTGGAGGCCGTGACCGCGTTGGCGAGCTCGGCGAACGGCACGGCCTTGATGGTGGCGCCGCGCTCGCGGGCGGCGAGCAGCGGGCCGATCAGGCCGGGGTGCTCGGCGTCGGAGGTGACGATCTCGTCGCCCGGGCCGATGTCCAGACCGCCGAGCACCGCCCCGAGCCCCGCGCTCGTCCCGCTCGTGATCGCGACGTCCTCCGGGGCGGCGTTGAGCAGGCGCGCGTAGCCCGCGCGGAGCTGGTCGGCGAGCTCGAAGCGCCGCGCGAAGTGCGCGTACAGGCGGCCTTCGGCCCCCTGGGCGTCGAGCTCGGCGCGCGCGGTCTCGATCGCGGCGCGCGGAATCGGGCCGTCCGTGCCCGCGTTCAGGTACGCGAGCGTCGGTCGAGGACGGGGAACTGGTCACGGAAGGCCATGGCGGCGGAGGACCCTACTACCGCCCGCAGACGGGCCAGGGCGACGCGCCCGCACGGGCGTACAGCAGCGCCGCGCGCTTGTTCTGCTCGGCCTCCGAAGCGCTCGCCGGGTTGCCCGACCCGCCGACGCTCTGCCACGTGCTGAGCGTGAACTGGTACTTGCCGTAGAAGCCGTTGCCGGTGTTCGTGCCCGGGTTCCCGCCGGACTCGCACGCGGCGATCGCCTCCAGCGTGGGGGAGGCCGAGGCGGGCTCGGCCGCTCTCGCTCGCGCCTTGGCCCGCCGCGCGTCCCGGCGCTCCTCGCGCTTGATGTCCACCCGGAGCGATCGGATCCGGCGCGCGATCTGCGCCGGCGGGTCATCGGAGACCCGGCGCCGGTACTTCACGGGCGAGAAGCCCTCTTGGCGCTCGTGCGCGAGCCTGCGCGCGAGCCGCCACGCCTTCCGCGTGAGCCGCTCCTGCGCGAGCGCGGTCCGCTCGAACTGCATGTGCTGCTCGACCGTGAGGTGCCCGGCGAGCGGGACCTGAAAGTCGGACTGGACGTCGGCCGAGGCCGACGCGGGTACTGCGAGAGTCGCGGCGCCCACGGCCAGAAGTGCGGTCGTGGTCGTTCGCATGGGTACTTCCTTCCTTCGCTTGCGGCGAACGAAGCACCGTAGCGAGAGTGTTGTCCCGCTCGGTTGGCACGCCCGTCCTCGCCACTCGCGGGTGAGCGGTAACGCGCCACCCGGGCACGCGAGTGTTCGCTAACCCGCGCTATGCGCGGGAAAGTCGATCACTCGCGTGGCGTGGACCGGTCCCTCGGCGTGGAAAGACGTGAACGCCAAGGCGTTCACGCAGTGCGGGGCACCCGCCTCACCCGAAATCAGCACGCCCGCGCCCGACGCGGCGATCGCGGGCGTGCTCGCCGTTCCCGTCTAGCATGCGCTTCCGTGCGCGTCCCCCTTCCCGATGGCTCTGTCCGTGAGCTTCCCGACGGCTCCACCGGAGCCGACCTCGCCGCCGATATCGGCCCCGGCCTGGCCCGTGCGGCGCTGGCCATTCGTGTCCTGGATGGCGAGAAGGTCGAGAAGCGCGACGGCACGGCGTACGACGACGGCCGGATCATCGACCTCGACGTGCCGCTCACCGACGGGCAGCCGATCGAGATCCTGACGGCGAAGGCGGGGGATGGCGACGCGCTGAAGCTGCTGCGCCACGACATCGCGCACGTGCTGGCGGAGTCCGTGCTGGAGCTGTATCCCGGCACGAAGGTGAGCATCGGCCCGCCGATCGCCGAGGGCTTCTACTACGACTTCGAGTTCCCGCCCGGCGTCACGATCAACGAGGACGACTTCCCGAAGATCGAGAAGCAGATGAAGCAGCACGTGAAGGCCGCCGAGCCGTTCGTGCGCTCGGAGGCCACCACGGCCGAGGCGATCGACCGCTATCTGCGCGAAGACCAGCCGTACAAGGTCGAGCTGATCGAGGACCTGGTGAAGAACCAGGGCGTCGCAGACGGTCGGGATCTACGAGAACGGCGCCTTCCGCGACCTGTGCCGCGGCCCGCACGCGCCCGACACGGGCCGTGCGAAGGCGTTCAAGCTCACGTCGGTCGCCGGCGCGTACTGGCGCGGCGACGCCAGCCGCCAGATGCTCACCCGCATCTACGGCACCGCGTTCGCGACCAAGGACGAGCTGGCCGAGCACCTGCAGCGCCTCGAGGAGGCGCGCAAGCGCGACCACCGCAAGCTCGGCCAGGAGCTCGAGCTGTTCCTGTTCAACCCGGTCTCGCCGGGCTCGCCGTTCTGGCTGCCGAACGGCATGGCGATCTGGAACGAGCTCACCAAGCTGTGGCGCACCGAGAACGGCCAGCGCGGCTACAAGGAAGTCAAGACGCCGATCCTGTACAGCAGCGAGCTGTTCAAGCGTTCCGGCCACTGGCACGTGTACGGCGAGAACATGTACTTCACGGACGTCGAGGGCGACCAGCAGGGCCTGAAGCCCATGAACTGCCCGGCGCACACGCAGCTCTACGACAGCCAGCGCCGCTCGTACCGCGACCTCCCGATCCGCTACTCCGAGCAGGGGCTCGTGCACCGCCACGAGCCGTCCGGGACGCTGCACGGCCTCCTCCGGGTCCGCCACATCACGCAGGACGACGCCCACATCTTCTGCACCGAGGAGCAGATCGAGGAAGAGGTCATCCGCGCCCTCGAGTTCGGCTTCGCGATCTACGAGCGGTTCGGGTTCGAGCCGCGACTGGAGCTCAGCACGCGCCCCGAGAAGCGGATCGGCACCGAGGAGATGTGGGATCGCGCGGAGCAGGCGCTCCAGAACGCGCTGGACAAGCGTGGCCTCGTGTACGAGGTCAACGAGGGCGACGGCGCGTTCTACGGCCCGAAGATCGACCTGCACATGACCGACGCGATCGGCCGCTCGTGGCAGCTCGGCACCGTCCAGCTCGACTACGTGATGCCGGAGCGCTTCGACCTCACGTACACGGGCGCCGACAACGCCGACCACCGTCCGGTGATGATCCACCGCGCGCTGCTGGGCTCGTTCGAGCGCTTCATCGGCATGCTCGTCGAGCACTACGCCGGCGAGTTCCCGGTCTGGCTCGCGCCGGTCCAGGCGATCGTGCTGCCCGTGGCCGACCGCCACATCGAGTACGCGAACGAGCTCAAGGCCGAGCTGGGCGACTTCCGGGTCGAGGTGGACGAGCGCACCGAGTCGATCGGACGCAAGATCCGCGAGGCGGAGCTGCGGAAGATCCCCTTCATGCTGGTGGTCGGCGACCGTGAAGTGGAGGAGCGCACCACCTCGGTTCGCCGCCACAAGGAAGGCGATCAGGGCGCGCTGGCCATCGCCGAGCTGAAGGCGAAACTGGCGGAGTGAGGGGGAACCCGCGGGCATCCGTGCCCCTCGGGTGACCCTCTGCCGATGACGATCCGTGTCTCAGGCTCAACCGGGATAGTCGGTCGCCTGAGCGGGAACTTGAGTTGTTGAGATGAGTGCGCCTATACTCTCTGGCGTTGAATACGCGTTCCTATACCGCGCCGCGTTCTTGACGCCAGGCGCCTACACCAGCTAATGCCGGTCCCGAGAAGGTTCGACCGGCAGCCGCCGGAGCGTGATACCACCCGCGTCAACGAGCGCATCCGCGTTCCCGAGGTTCGTCTCATCGACGACACCGGTCAGCAGGTCGGCATCATGCGTACCCAAGACGCCCTGCGGCGGGCTCAGGAGAAGGATCTCGACCTGGTCGAGGTCGCGGCGGAGGCGAAGCCTCCGGTCGTCCGCATCCTGGACTACTCGAAGTACAAGTACGAGCAGGCGCAGAAGGCCAAGTCGGCCCGCAAGCACCAGCAGACGATCAACGTCCGTGAGATCAAGTTCCGGCCGAAGATCGCGCAGCACGATTACGACACGAAGAAGGGCCACGTCGAACGCTTCTTGAAGGCGCGCGACAAGGTCAAGGTCACGATCATGTTCCGCGGGCGCGAGATGGCCCACCCGGAACGGGGCGAGATGATTCTCAATCGCCTCGCCGAAGACCTGGACGAGCTGGCCATCGTCGAGCAGCGGCCTCAGCAGGACGGTCGCAACATGACGATGATGCTCGGGCCGGGCAAAGCCGTGACCGAGGCGAAGGAAGCCTAAGCCTCACCGCGCGTTGACGAGCCGCCCCACCGGGGCGGCTCGCTGTGCGCGCCGCTGCCGTCTACCAGACCCGCATGCCGTAGACGCTGAGCGCCTCGGTGACCGGCTGGAAGAACGTCGTGCCGCCGCTGGTGCAGTTGCCGGAGCCGCCCGAGGTCAGGCCGATCGCGGCCGTCCCGGAGAACAGCGGCCCGCCGCTGTCACCCGGCTGCGCGCACACGTTGGTGCGGATCAGGCCGGAGACGATTCCCTGCGCGTAGCTCACGGACGCGTTGACCTGCTGGACGTAGCCGCTGCGCAGGCCCGTGGTGGACCCGCTGCGCTTGACGCGCCTCGCCGACGATCGCGTTGCGGGCGGTGGTGATGTCCTGGCGCGAGCCGTTGTACAGGGACACGTCGCCGGTCGGCGCCGCCGCGCCCGCGACGTACTGGACGATCCCGTAGTCGTTGCCGGGGAAGCTCGTGCCGACGCGGGAGCCGATCAGCGCCCGGTTCGGGCCCGACCAGCTGACGCCGGCGTTGGTGCAGTGCCCGGCGGTGAGGAAGAAGTTCTGGTTGGCGGCGTTGCGGACGTTGAATCCGAGCGAGCAGCGCGAGCTGCCGGTGTAGATCGCCTCGCCGCCCGCGACGAGCGGCTTGAACGCCTCGTCGGTGTGCTCGATGCGGGCCGCGTCGCCGGCGGACGCCAGTGCGGCCTCGACGTGCGCCTGCTCGGCGGCGTCGACCGTCGGGTCGAGCGTGACGACGACCTTGTTCTCGACCGGATCGACGGCCCAGGACATCCCGGGCACGTTGCCCGCGACCTTGATCGTCTGGTCCACCTGCGCGAGCTCTGCGTCGCTGTGCTCGACGACCTTGGCGGTCGCGCCCGCGGCCTCGACCTGCTCGGCGGCGGCCTCGCTGGTGACGTTGACGACCGTCTCGCCACCGTCGACGTAGACGCCGGCGCCTTGCGCGCCGAGGGACGATTCGAGCTTCTGGGCTTCGGTTGCCGAAAGGTCGGCGGCCTGGGCGGCGGAGGCGGTGAACATGAGCACCGCGGCGGTGGAGACGAACGAGATGAGCTTCACGCCCCGCAGCTCACCAGGCGGCGCTGACGATCCGCAGACCAATCCCTGACGGCGTACGTCAGGCCTAGATAAGAGTTCTCTTCGACGGTCAAGAAGCCGTGCGCAAAGGCCGATGTGCGACGTATGACTAGGTTCCCGCTTCCGCGGGTCCGCTCGCTGCGCACCCGCCTCCTGATACAAATCCTGCCCGTCGTCGCGCTGGCCGTGATCGCGATGACTGCCGTTGCCGTGAAGGTCGCGTCGACCTCGCAGCGTGAAGCCGTATACGGCCACCAGACCGAGCTCATCAAGCGCCAGGCCGCGCGCTTCGACGGTGAGGCGCGGCGCGCGCAAGCGCTCTCGCACTCGGTGGTCGAAGCCGTCGAGGCCGACACCGAACACGACCGCGCGCGTGGCGCAGCCGTCGTCAAGCGCATCTCGGTGGCCAACCCCGACCTGCTCGGCACGTGGGCGGCCTACGAGCCGGACGCGTACGACGCCAACGACGCCGCCCACGTCAATGACGGCGTGCGCGGCGACAGCGACGGCCGGTTCGCCGTCTGGGCCGAGCGCCTCACGGGCAAGCTCAACCTGACGGCGTTCGAGAACGAGCCGGGCAAGCCGTGGGCGAAGGACGAGTACTACACGCTGCCGGTCGAGAAGGGCTTCGACGGCATGCTCGAGCCCTACCTGGACTCCGGCACGATGATGACGACCTACGTCACCCCGATCGAGCGCGGCGGCAAGCGCGTCGGCGCCGTCGGCATCGACCTCGCCCTGCGCGACCTCGACGCCAGCGTCAAGCGCGTGAAGGTGCTCGACTCGGGCTACGCGTTCGTGGCCTCCAACAGCGGCCTGCTGGTCGCCTTCCCCGCTCAGAAGGGCTGGACGGGCAAGCAGACGCTCAAGCAGATCGGCGACCGCCGTCACGTCGAAGGCCTGGCGGGCATCTCCGCCGCCACGAAGGCGGGTCGCGCGGGCCACATCGAGACGACCGACCCGGTGACGGGCAAGGACGCCGTGCTGTTCTACGCCCCGGTCGAGACCGGCGGCTGGAGCTTCGTCGCGGTCGCGCCCACGGACGAGCTGCTCGCGGGTGTCAAGCGCCTGCGCACGACGCTGATCGTGCTCGGCCTGCTCGCCCTGCTGATCGTGGCGGCCGTGCTCCTCGTGATCGCCGGCCGCATCAGCCGCCCCGTGCGCGAGGTGGCCGAGGCCGCCGAGCGCATCGCCGAGGGCGACCTGGACGTGCAGGTGCGCGCCCGCGGCGAGGACGAGATCGGCCGCATGGCCGGCGCGTTCGGCGCGATGACGGAATCCCTGCGCGAGAAGGCGGCGCTGGCGGAGGCGATCGCCGGTGGCGATCTCAGCCGCGACGTCGAGCCGCGCTCGGAGCGCGACGTGCTCGGGCACGCGTTCCGCACCATGAGCGAGCGGCTGCGCGCGATGGTGGGCGCGGTCTCCAACACGGCCGGAACGCTGAGCCTCGCGTCCACCGAGCTGGCGGCGACGTCCAGCGAGGCCGGGCGCGCCGTCGGGGAGATCGCCGTGGCGGTCGGGGATGTGGCGGCCGGAGGCGAGGTCCAGGTCCGCGCCGTGGAGGCTGCGCGCGTGGTCGGCGACGAGGTCGCCGAGTCCGCCCGCTCCGGAGCCGCGCACGCGGCCGGCACGGTCGCGGCCGCGGCGCGCGCCCGCGAGATGGCCGAGGCCGGCCAGCAGGCGGCCACGGGCGCCAGTGCGGCGATGGACGCGGTGCGCGCGTCGTCGCTCGAGGCCACGGAGACGATCCGTGCGCTCGGCGCCCGCAGTGAGCGCATCGTCGGGATCGTGGACACGATCACCGGGCTGGCCGAGCAGACCAACCTGCTCGCGCTCAACGCCGCCATCGAGGCGGCACGGGCGGGCGAGCAGGGCAAGGGCTTCGCGGTCGTCGCCGACGAGGTGCGCAAGCTGGCGGAGGAGTCACGCGAGGCGGCGGGGGCGATCGCGACGTTGAGCGCCGAGATCCAGTCCGACACCGTGCGCGCGGTGGACGTCGTCGAGGCGGGCGCGCGGCGCACCGACGACGGCGTCGCCACGGTCGCCGAGGCGGGCGAGGCGTTCACCGCCATCCGCGACGGCATCGGCGACGTGGATCGCCAGGTGGGCGAGATCGCGGTCGCGATCGAGCGCATCGAGCACGCGGCCGAGCGCATGCGCGAGGATCTGCGCGACGTGGTCGGTGTGGCCGAGTCCGCGTCCGCCTCCACCGAGCAGGTGTCGGCTTCGGCCCAGGAGACGAGCGCGTCGACGCAGGAGATCGCGGCGTCCGCCCAGGGCGTCGCGGACGAGGCCGCGCGCCTGGACGAGCTCGTCGGCCAGTTCGTGCTGCAGGCCTAGACCGCCACACATCCGGGCCGTCCGAGAGCATCGGGCGGCCCGTTTGTCCTCCCGCTGACCGGTTGTGGCGACCGACGCGCAGAAGTGCGTTTGCCTCGAATGTGAAGGACCTGTAGTATCGCGCCCTCAGTGACAAAAGGCTGTCCAGGCCTAGGAGGAGGGCAATACCTGTGAAGGGTGTT
This sequence comes from uncultured Solirubrobacteraceae bacterium, assembly GCA_963724195.1. GTDB lineage: Bacteria > Actinomycetota > Thermoleophilia > Solirubrobacterales > Solirubrobacteraceae > Solirubrobacter. The sequence continues at coordinate 310,195 of CAVRTQ010000016.1, forward strand.
TGGTTGCTGGACGCAAGGACGCGAGGGGCTCGCCGATGGCGGGCGCTGTCCTGTGCGCTGCTCGTACTGTGCCTCTCGATGGTCGGCGCCGCGAGTGCGTCGGCGCAATCCCCGAAGGTGCTCGTGTTCCACGGTGGCGCCAACGCCACCAATGACGCAGGCGTCGCCGCCATCACGGCGCTCGGCACTGCGAACGGCTTCGGCGTCGATGCGTCCGCGGACGCGACGACGATGACCGCGGCGAACCTCGCGACCTATCGCGCGGTCGTCTTTCTCAACAGCGCGGGCGACCGCCTGAACGCGGCGCAGGAGGGTGCGCTGCAGGCCTACGTCCAGGGTGGCGGCGGCTTCGTCGGCATCGGCTCCACCGCGGAGGCCGAGACCGGCAACACATTCTTCAACGGACTGATCGGTGCGCGCCCCGCGTCCAGCAGTTCGACGGCCACGACCTCGCAGGTCGTCGCGGCCGGCGACCGCGTGCACCCCTCGACGCGTGATCTGCCGCTCGAGTGGACGCGCGACGACGTCTGGTACACGTGGACCACGCGCCCGACGGGCACGGTCCACACCGCTCGCCCGCTACCGCGCGCCCGGCGCCGCGGCCGGCGACGGCACGACCACGGGCGGCACCGACTCGCCGATCTCCTGGTGCCGTGACTTCCAGGGCGGCCGCAGCTTCTACACCGGCATGGGCCGCACCGCGGCCGCGTACGCCCAGGACAACCTGAGCAAGCACCTGCTGGGCGGCATCCAGTGGGCCGCCGGCCTCGTGCGTGGCGGCTGCAAGGCCACGATCACGTCCAACTACAAGAGCGAGCGCCTCGACCAGCGGCGCGAGCAACGACCTCGCCAACACCGGCGAGTCGCACGGCGTCGCGCCGGCGCCGAACGGCTGGGTGTTCTACATCGGCCGCGCGGACTGCCGCACGGACGCCGAGCGCGGCGCGATGATCGGCCAGGCCTCGAGCCCGCGCATCCTCGACTTCGCCAACCGCAACGTCGGCGTCGGCTGCGGCACGATCCACGTCTGGATCCCGGCAGGCGGCCACCGGCACGGTCAACAGCGGCGTCACGCGCGCCGGCATCATCCCGGTCTACGGCGACCGTGGGTCCGGAGACGAGATCAACGGCAAGATCGAGACCGGTCTGCTCGGCATCGCGCCGTCGCCCGACTTCACCACGACCGGTCACATCTACCTGCAGTACTTCCCGACCTTCAACCCGGACAACCCGGTCCATGCCGGGCCTGGCCGACGGCGACGCAGCGCCGGGTCACGAAGATCGGCAAGGGCCGCATCTCGCGCTTCACGGTCGACCTCGCGACCAAGAAGCTCAAGCTGAACTCCGAGGTCAAGATCTTCGAGTACGACTCGCAGATCTACTCCTGCTGCCACCGCGGCGGCGGCATGGCGCTTCGACTCGCAGGGCAACCTCTACGTCACGACGGGCGACTCGAACTCGTCGCAGAGCACGAGCGGCTACTCGGGCAACTACCAGCCGCAGCGCTGCCCGACCGGCCCGGCGACCGAGGTCGTCCAACAACCACTGCGGCACCGCCAACTATCTCGTACCGCGACGCGCGCCGGACGGCGGGCAACACGAACGATTACAACGGCAAGATGCTGCGCCTGAACCCGATCGAGCAGCTCGCGGACGGCGCGAACGCCGACGATCGGGCGTCGGCACGACCTACAGCGCTGCCGACGGCGAGCTCGCCGAACGGCCCGAACCTGTTCGACGGCACCGAGGGGGGCGGCGGCAAGACCAAGCCCGAGATCTACGCCATGGGCCTGCGCAACCCGTCGCGCATGGCGATCGACCCCAAGACGGACGTCCCGTACGCGGCGTGGGTCGGCCCGGACGCCGGCAGCCCGTCGCAGACGATGGGCCCGTCGACCTACGAGAACGCCACGCAGCTGCCGTCGGCCGGCAACTATGGCTGGCCGTACTGCATGGGCAACCAGCAGGCCTACCGCGACCGCGTCGCGGACGGCGACCTGCGCACCACCAACGGCGCCGGCTTCGTCAACGGCGGCCCGGCCGCCAGCCCGACGGCCGGGCTGGTACGACTGCAAGAACCTCGTCAACGACTCGACCAACAACACCGGCCTGACGACCCTGCCGCACACCACGGGCACGGGCAAGGACGCCGGCACGGCGCGCACGCTGAACCTCTGGTACAGCCGCGGCAACCCGGGCGGCGACAACGGCTGCCCGGAGTTCCCGCGTCCGACCGGCGCCGACGCCGCGCCGGACTACGGCGCCACGAACGACGCAGCTGTGCCCGTACTTGACGGCCTCGGGCGCGACGGTCTTCGCGGGCCCGGTGTACCGCTACAACGACACGCGCGACCGACAACTCGGTCCGCTGGCCGGAGTACTGGGACGGCCGCTGGTTCCTGCAACGACTACGGCAACAGCAGCGCCAAGCACGCGCTGCTGTTCGACCCGGCGACCGACCAGGACGGCGCCCAGCCGGTGTACGCGGACTCGCTCCGCGGCGGGTTCGAGTGGGGCGCGAACTACATGGACTCGAAGTTCGGTCCGGACGGCGCGCTCTACGTCCAGGTCTACGAGGGCTTCTTCACCACGGGCGCCGAACGTCGGCCTGTACAAGCTGTCCTACACGGGCGGCGCCGACACGCCGACGGCTGACCCGCAGTGGCGCTCGACGTCCACGGCGCGTCAGGTCCAGTTCTCGCTCGGCGCCTCGGGTGGCGTGAGCTACGTGTGGGACTTCGGCGACAGCACGCCGACGTCCACGGAAGCCAACCCGACGCACACCTACGCCACGACCGGCACCTACACCGCCAAGCTCACCGTCACGTACGCGGACGGCGAGAAGGTGGAGAAGACGGCGCTCGTGACCGTGGGCGCGGACTCGGCGGCCCCGACCGTGACCGCCCAGATCAACGGCGCCACGCCCGTCGCGAGCTACACCGCGCCGGTCGAGGTCACCGTGCGCGCGACCGACGGCGCCGGTGCGACCGGTGTCGAGTGGATCGAGCGTCGCGTCGACGGTGGCGCCTGGACGCGTGCCGACAACACCGGCAACGCCGAGCCGTTCGAGACCAAGTTCAACGTCAACGGCGGCGGCTCGCACACGGTCGAGTACCGTGCCCGCGACCGCGCCGGCAACGTCTCCGACCCGGTCGGGTCGGTCACGTTCGCGATCAACCTCCCGACGGGCGGGTCTTCGTGCCTGCCGCAGTCGGACGAGTTCAACGCCGCCACGCTCGATCCCAAGTGGACCGTGACGCGTGCGGCCGGCGGTGGCCCGACCCTGGTCAACGGCAGCCTGGCGCTGCCGATGCTCCAGGGCGACTTCATCGCCAACGACGCCCTCGCCTCCAACACGGTGCTGCAGGACGCGCCGAGCGGCGAGTGGACGGCCACGACGCGGATCGACACCGCCGGCATCAACGCCAACGGTGAGCAGGCCGGCCTGCTGCTCTGGAAGTCGGAGAACCCGAACACGTTCGCCAAGCTCGTCGCGATCCAGTCGGGCAACGGCACCAAGCAGTTCGAGTTCATCGTCACCCAGAGCGGCGCGGTCAACCCGCCGATCTCGTCGAGCATCACGACCGGCCCCGGGCGGCGTGCTGCCGCCGCAGGTGCTCCTGCGCGCCCGCAACACGGGCACGGTCATCATCGGCGAGTTCTCGACCGATGACGGCGCCACCTGGGTGCGCGTCGGTCAGGGCACCCACGCCGCGCCGCTCACCGGTGCGCTCAAGGTCGGCCCCGTGGCCTTCCGCGGTTCGAACGGTGGCGGCAACGTCACGTTCGACTACCTGCGGCTCCACGGCGGCTCGTCCGAGACCACCCCGGTGACCTGCTCGGCCGGCTGCTCCCCGCAGTCGGATCAGTTCACCGGCTCCGAGCTCGACCCGAAGTGGTCGATCCTCAACCCGTCGGCGGGCAACGCGCCGACCGTCGGCGGCGGGCATCTGACGCTGCCGATCATCGGCGGCGACATCTACGGCGACCGCCTCACGGCCCAGGTCCTCACGCAGGACGCTCCGACGGGCTCGTGGGTGGCGACGGCGAAGGTCGCCCACGCCAACATCAACACGGACGGCGAAGCGGCCGGGCTCGCGCTGATCAACTCGCAGAACCCGAACCACTTCCTCAAGACCACCCTGCAGTACAAGAACGACACCGACCCGGACACGCCGGGCGACCAGAACGGCAAGTGGGCGGAGCGGGTGCTGACCGCGGACGGTCAGGCCGTCACGCTGCCGCCGGCGACGGTGCCGTGGCCCAACTCGGGCGCGCTGTCCACCGCCGGTGACTACGTCTGGGTGCGGTTCGTCCATGACGCGACGGCGGGCACGATCACGACCTGGACCTCGACGAACGGGGCGACGTTCACGTCGTTCGGTGCGCCGATCTCGGTCTCGCAGTACCTCAGCCGCCCCGGTGGCCTGAAGGTCGGCGTCTTCGCCAAGCACGACGGCTCGGCCAACGACACGGTGCAGTTCGACGCGTTCAACGTCGTCGGCAACACCGCCGACCCGCAGACGGCGGGCGACAACTGCGGCGGCGGCGTGGCCGGTTGCGTCGCAGAACGACGAGTTCGACGGCACGGCGCTCGACGCCAAGTGGGACGTGCGCAACCCGACGCCGGCCAACCTGGCCGTCGCCGGCGGCAAGCTCGCGCTGACGACCGCGCAGGGCGACGTCTCGGGCGCGAACTTCACCGCCCGCAACATCCCGCTGCAGGACGTGCCGAGTGGCCCGTGGTCGGTGACCACGAAGCTCGACCACACGGCGATCAACCAGAACGGCGTCGCCGGCGGCCTGGTGGTGTACGGGTCCAACGCCCCGAACTACTTCGCCAAGATCGGCGTCCAGTACAAGACCAACGATCTGTCCGGCCAGCCGATGAACGGCATCTGGGCGGAGCGGGTCCAGACCGTCAACGGCACCATCACGGGCACGTGGGGCGGCGCAGTACCCGAACACCGGCAAGCTCACCCCGCCGACCAGCGATCTGTGGCTGCGGGCGAGCTACGACGGCACGAACCTGATCTCCGAGTACTCGTACGACGGGACGACGTTCGCCACCATCGCACCTCCGGTGCCGGTGGCGACCGCGTTCGGTACGGCGGGCATCACGAAGATCGGCCTGTTCGTCAAGCACGACGGGGGCAACACCGCCCGGCCGATCAGCTTCGACTCGTTCAAGGTCGACGCGACCAGCTGCGGCTCAGGCCGTGACACCACGCCGCCGCGGACCACGCACACGCTCGCTCCGGCCTCGCCGGACGGGACGGGTGGCTTCTACAAGTCCAACGTGAAGGTCACGCTCGCCGCGACCGACACCGACGGCGGCAGCGGGCTGGACTACACCGAGTACCGGATCTCGCCGACGACGGCGTGGACGCGGTACACGGCGCCGGTGGATGTGACCACCGAGGGCACCACGACGATCGAGTACCGCTCGGTCGACAAGGGCGGAAACACCGAGGCGATCCGCTCGGTGAGCTTCAAGATCGACAAGGCCGCGCCGACGACGACCGCGAAGCTCAACGGCGAGGCGCCGAAGGCCAACTACGACGGTCCCGTCGCGGTTGACCTGGATGCCACCGACGGCACGGGCTCGGGCGTCGCCAAGACCGAGATCCGGGTCGACGGCGGCGAGTGGAAGCCGTACGCGGAGGAGGAGACGATCCTCAACTCGGCGGCCGACCTCGCCAAGTGGGCGCAGGCCGGCGCCGGGCGGGCTGAACTGGGTCGACGACGCGAGCGGCGGCTACGCCCGCACGTCCGGGCTTGGGCATGCCGTGGTACCCGGTCAAGGACTACGGCGACTTCGTCGATCAAGCTGCAGTGGCGGGACTCGAGCACGGGCACGAGCGGCAACGGCGGCGTGTTCGTGCGCTTCCCGAACCCGGTCGAGGCGGCCGCTCGCCCGGCCGCGAACCGCTACCCGTGCCAGGTCGGCTCGGCGTCAGAGCGATCCGGCGTGGGTCGCGATCTACTGCGGTCACGAGATCCAGATCAACGACAACCAGCCGTCCGAGCCGCAGAAGACGGGCTCCGTCTACAACTTCTCGCCGCTGGACGCCACGCAGGCGAAGGTCCAGCCGCGCGGGACGTGGGTCGACTACGAGATCAAGGTCGTCGGCCAGACGTACACGATCATCCGCAACGGCGAGGTGCTGCAGGTGTTCGAGAACACCCCGGGCAAGCAGTCCTCGCGCGCGGGTGACCCGTCGACCACCGACCGCCAGTTCCGCGGGGCTACATCGGCCTGCAGAACCACGGCGCGTCGGACGTGATCGACTACCGCAACATCCGCGTGCAGCCGCTGGACGCGGGCTCGGTCCAGGGTCCGGTCACGGTCACGGGCAACGGCGCGCACAAGGTCGAGTACCGCTCGACCGACGTGGCGGGCAACGTGGAGACGACCAAGTCGGTCGACTTCACGATCGGCGGCGGCCAGACGGGCGAGAAGACCCCGCCGGTGACCACGAGCTCGCTCAACCCGGCTGCGCCGGGCGCGGGCGGGACCTACACCGGTCCGGTGGACGTGACGCTGTCGGCGACCGATCCGGCTGAGACCGGCAGCGGTACCGGCGGCCCGGCGGTGACGCATGACGTCAACGCGCTGCCCGCGACGTGGGATCCCGCTGCGGTGACCGCGAAGGTGGGTGACACGGTCCGCTGGAACTTCCCGGCGGCCACGGCCGGCGCTCCGCATGACCTCTGGCTGATCAAGCCGGGGGAGGCGCCGTTGTCGGATGGGACCCTGCTCGTGACCGGCGATCTGCCGATCGTGCTGCCGGGTGGCCCGTCGATCACCAACACCGTCACCCAGGCCGGGACGTACACGTTCGTGTGCAAGATCCACGGCCACAAGGGCACCACGGACTGGGAGGGCATGGTCGGCAAGATCACCGTGACCTCCGGCTCGCTCCACGGTGCCGGGCTCGGGTGTGGACTACACCGAGTACCGCGTCAACGGCGGCGCGTGGACCAAGAAGGCCAACACGGCCAACGCCTCGCCGTTCCTGACCACGTTCAAGGCGGAAGCCGAGGGCGACTACGCGATCGAGTACCGCTCGGCGGACAAGGCCGGCAACGTCGAGGCCACCAAGTCCGTCGCGTTCAAGATCGCGAAGCCGTCGGACTCGGCCTCGGCCGACGCGGACGTGATCGCGACGGTGCCGCGCACGCTGGGCATCACGCTCGGGGGCACGGTGCGGTTCGAGCCGATCCTGCCGGGTGTGGCGAAGGACTACGACGCCACCACCACGGTGACGGCGACGTCGAGCCTGGCGTCGTCGAAGCTGACGGTCTCTGACCCCAGCTCGACCGCCACGGGTCACCTGGTCAACGGCACGCTGCCGATGCCGCAGGCGCTGAAGGTCGGCGTCGTCGGCGGGCCTCTGGCGGTGTTGGGCGGTTCGGCCGCTCCGACGCTGCTCAAGACGTGGGCGACCCCGCTCGCGAATGAGGCGATCCAGCTGCAGTTCCGGCAGTCCGTGGCTGCCAATGACGCCCTGCTCGTGGGCGACTACAGCAAGCGCGTGACGCTGACTCTGTCGGCCACCACGCCGTAGGAATGGCTCGGCCCCGTCCCGCCACCGTGCGGGGCGGGGCCGCCGCTATACTGCGACGCCGGTTATGCCCAAGATGAAGTCGCACTCCGGCGCCAAGAAGCGCTTCAAGGTGACCGGCACCGGCAAGGTGCTGGCCCGTCACTCCTTCTCGAGCCACATCCTCGAGAAGAAGTCACCCAAGCGCAAGCGGCACATGGCGCTGGCGATCGTACTCGTCAAGGGTGACGCGTCCCGTGCCAAGACAATGTTGAACGGGAACGGTCGATGACCCGCGTCAAGCGTTCAGTTCACGCCAAGAAGAAGCGCCGTGCGGTCCTGGAGCGCACGAAGGGCTTCCGCGGCGAGGCGAACTCGAACTACAAGCGCGCCAAGGAAGCGATGTACAAGGCGGACGCGTACGCGTACCGCGATCGTCGCAACCGCAAGCGTGACTTCCGTCGCCTGTGGATCACCCGCATCAACGCGGCTGCCCGTCAAGAGGGCATGTCCTACGGCACGTTCATCCACGGTCTGTCGCTGGCCGGCGTCGAGCTGGACCGCAAGGTCCTGGCCGACATCGCCGTGCGCGACCCCGAGACCTTCCGCCGATTCGTCGACCGCGCCCGCGAGGCCTCGGCGGCCTAGGCAACCCCTGATACCGCCGAGCCTTACTTAGGGCGCCCCTCCGACCGGAGCGGCGCCCTTTTTTGTTCCCATGGACCGAAGATCATAAAGCCCCCACAACGAAGCGCTGAAAGAGGTCCGCAAGCTCGCCGGCAAGAAGTGGCGGGACAAGCTGGGCTCGTTCGTCGCCGAAGGCGAGGACCTGCTGGAGGCCGCGGACGCCGCCGGCTGGCAAGCCAGTCGCCCGCTTCGTCACGTCCGACTCCGGGCTGGAAGGCATCCCGGTCGCGTCACACGTGATGCCGTCGGTGTCCCAGCTGGGTTCAGGGACCCGCGCGATCGGCGTGTACCCGATCCGCTGGGCCCAGCCCGTCGGCCCGCTGTGCATCGCGCTGTGGGGCGTGGGGGACCCGGGCAACGTCGGCACGATCATCCGCAGCGCGCTCGCGTTCGGCGCGAGCTCCGTCGCGCTCGGCCCCGGCTGCGCCGACCCGTGGTCCCACAAGGCCGTGCGCGCCTCGATGGGCGCGATCTTCTCCGTGCCGGTCGCGAAGGTCCGCTCCCCGCAGGAGCTGCCGGGCCGCAAGATCGCGCTCGTCGCGCGCGAGGGCTCGCCGCTGCAGCCGGTGGACGGAGACGTCACGCTGCTGGTGGGCGCCGAACGCGAAGGCCTGCCCATCCAGGTCACCTCCGCGTGCGAGGCCGTCGCCCACATCCCGATCGCCCACGCCGACTCTTTGAACGCCGCCATGGCGGCCACCGTCGCTGTCTACGAACTCACTCGAACCAGATAACTAGGATCACGCGCCCATGAGCACAGCCACCGCCGACCGGATCGCGCAGCTGCGGGCCGAGGGTGAGGCCGCGGTCGCCGCCGCCGCCTCCACCTCGGACCTCGAGGAGATCCGTGTGCGCTTCCTCGGCCGTAAAGCCGAGCTGCCGAACCTGCTCAGAGACGTCGGCAAGCTCCCGCCGGAGGAGCGCGGGCCGGTCGGCAAGGGCGCCAACCAGGCGCGCCAGGCGCTGCAGGCCGCGGTGGACTCGCGCCAGGCCGAGCTCGAGGCCGTCGAGCTCGAGGAGCAGCTCGCCGCGGACGTGGTGGACGTCACGCTGCCGGGCACGCCGGTCGTGCCCGCGGGGCACCTGCACATCCTCACCGCCACCCGGCGCGAGATCGAGGACGTGTTCGTCGGCCTGGGCTTCTCCGTGGTCGAGGGCCCGGAGATCGACCTCGCCTACTACAACTTCGACGCGCTCAACCACGACGTCAACCACCCGGCCCGCTCGCGAGGCCGACACGTTCTACGTCGCCGACGACGTCGTCCTGCGCACGCAGACCTCGCCGATGCAGGTCCGCCAGATGGAGCTCCAGGCGCCGCCGCTGTACATCATCGTCCCGGGCCGCGTCTACCGGCCCGACAACGACGCGACGCACACGCCGCAGTTCCACCAGGTCGAGGGCCTCGCCGTCGACGAGGACCTGACGCTCGGCGACCTGCAGGGCACGCTGCTCGCGTTCGCCCGCGCGATCTTCGGCGACGACCGCGAGGTCCGCCTGCGCCCGCACTTCTTCCCGTTCACCGAGCCGTCGGTGGAGCTGGACGTGTCCTGCTTCAACTGCAAGCAGGGCTTCCTGCGGGACGGCTCGCGCTGCCCGCTGTGCAAGGGCACGGCCTGGATCGAGATCCTCGGCGCCGGCATGGTGGACCCGAACCTGTACGGCTACGTCGCCGAGTCCGGCTACGACCCCGAGAAGCCACCAGGGCTTCGCGTGGGGCATGGGCATCGAGCGGATCGCCTTCCTCAAGCACGGCGTGCCCGACCTGCGGATGTTCTTCGAGAACGACCTTCGACTGCTGGAGCAATTCGGATGAGGCTGCCCCTGTTCTGGTTGACGGACTACGTCGACCCCGGCATGGAGGCCTCCAAGCTGGCCAGCCGCCTCGCGATGACCGGCACCGAGGTCGACCGCGTGCACACGCACGGCGTGACCGCGCTGGACAACTTCGTCGTCGGCCGCGTGCTCGAGCGCGAGCAGCACCCGGACGCCGACCGGCTGTCCGTCTGCCAGGTGGCGATCGGCGAGGGCGACGTGTCCACGATCGTGTGCGGCGCGCCGAACGTCGCCGCCGGCCAGACCGTCGGCGTCGCGCTCCCCGGCGCGGTCATGCCCGACGGCACCAAGCTCAAGAAGGCCAAGCTCCGCGGCGTCCCGTCCAACGGCATGATCCTGGCCGAGGACGAGGTGTCGATCGGCATGGATCACGCGGGGATCATGGTGCTCGACGACGAGCTGCTGCCCGGCACGCCGCTCGCCGACGTGCTGCCGATCGCGACCGACGTGCTCGAGCTGGAGATCACGCCGAACCGCCCGGACTGCCTGAGCGTGTACGGCGTCGCGCGCGAGGTGCACGCCGCCACCGGCCAGCCGCTCAGCCCGCCGCCGTGGACGGAGGACCCGGGCACGCCCGGCCCCGTCGAGGGCGTGACGATCGAGGTCCAGGACGCCGAGTTCTGCCCGCGCTTCACCGCGCGCCGGTTCGAGGACGTCAAGATCGGCCCGTCGCCGCGCTGGCTGAAGGCGCGCCTGATGGCCGCCGGCCAGCGCCCGATCAACAACGTCGTGGACATCACCAACTACGTGATGCTGCTCACCGGCCAGCCGCTGCACGCGTTCGACTTCGACCTCGTCGCGGGCGGGAAGCTGGTCATCCGGCGCGCGCAGGACGGCGAGAAGATGTTCACGCTCGACGATCAGGAGCGCACGCTCGACAGCTCGATGTTCGTGATCGACGACGCCGACGGCCCGACCTCGATCGCCGGGATCATGGGCGGCCAGCGCTCCGAGGTGCAGGACACCACCACCCGCGTCCTGATGGAGGCGGCGAACTGGAACGGCCCGATCCTGCAGCGCACGTCGCAGAAGCTCGGCCTGCGCAGCGAGGCTTCCGGGCGCTTCGAGAAGGGCCTGCCGCCCGAGCAGGCGATGTGGGGCACGATCGTCGCCACCCAGCTCATGCTCGAGCTCACGGGCGCGCGCCTGGTCGACGGCACCGTCGACATCGGCGGCGAGGGCCCCGCGCTGCAGACGATCCGCCTGCGCGACGAGAAGGTCACGCGCCTGCTCGGCACCGAGGTGCCGATGAACGAGCAGCGCGACATCCTCGAGCGCCTGGAGTTCGGCGTCCACGACTCCGGCGACGGCCTGGACGTGACCGTGCCGGCGTTCCGCCGCAACGACGTCACGCGCGAAGTGGACCTGATCGAGGAGGTCGCGCGCCTGTGGGGGCTGGAGAAGCTCCCGGCGACGATCCCCGGCCACGGCCTCAGCGCCCGGCTCACGGTGGAGCAGCGCCTGCGCCGCCGCGCGAGCGACGCGCTCGTGGGCGCGGGCTTCAGCGAGGCGATCGGCTGGAGCTTCCAGTCGCCGTCGCTCGCCCGCGCGTTGCGGATCGACGCGCCCGCCGTGGTGCTGCGCAACCCGCTGTCCGAGGACCTGAGCGAGATGCGCACGACGCTGCTCGGCTCGCTGCTCAACAGCGTCCGCCACAACACGGCGCGCGGGGCGGAGGACGTGCGGCTGTTCGAGGAGGGCTCGGTGTACTTCGACCGCCCGCACCGGCGCGAGCCGACCGCGGCCGAGGCGCGCTCGACGCCGCTCCCGGACGAGCGCATGCACCTCGCCGCGCTGATGACCGGCAAGCTGCGGCCCGCCTCGTGGGGCGAGAACGCGCCGCCGAGCGCCGACTTCTTCGCCGCCAAGGGCGTGCTGGAGACGGTGCTGGGCGCGCTGCGGGTCCCGTTCACCGTCGTGCGCGGCTCCGACCCGTTCCTGCACCCGGGCCGCGCGGCGCGCGTGCTCGTCAACGGCGAGGACGCGGGCTGGCTCGGCGAGATCCACCCGGGCGTGGCCGAGGAGTTCGACCTCGGGCGCGTCGCCGGCTTCGAGCTGGACCTGTCCGCCGTGCTCCCGCACGCCGACGTGGTTCCGAGCTACCAGGACCTGACGAGCTTCCCGGGCATCCGCCAGGACCTCGCGTTCTGGGTGCCCGCCGACCGCACGGCCTCCGACCTGGTCGAGGTGGTCAAGGGCGCGGGCGGCAAGCTGCTCAAGGACGTGTCCGTGTTCGACGTCTTCCGCCGCGAGGGGCAGACGTCGCTCGGCGTGCGCCTGGAGTTCCGCGCGGGCGACCGCACGCTGACGGACGAGGAGATCGCGCCCCAGCGCGCGAAGATCGTGAAGGCGGTGGCGGAAAAGCTCGAGGGTGAGCTGCGTGGCTAAGCCCACCGTCGCCGTCCTCGGCGCCGCCGGCTACGCCGGCGCGATCGCCGCGCAGCTCCTCTACCGCCATCCGTTCTTCGAGCTGTCGGCCGTCACCGCGCGGGCCGAGGCGGGGCAGCGGCTGGACGACGTGCACCCGAAGACGCGGGTGCCGCTGGAGCTCGAGCTCTACTCAGACCAGACCGCCGACGCCGCGATCGTCGCCTACCCGCACGGGGCGGCCGCGCCGGTCGTGGCCGAGCTGCGCGCGCGCGGCGTGCGCGTGGTCGATCTCTCCGCCGACTTCCGGCTCGCGCGACCGGACCACGTACGACGACTGGTACGGCGAGCACAAGGCGCCCGAGATCTTCGGGCAGGGCGTCTACGGGCTCCCGGAGCTCACGCGCGAGGCGGTCAAGGGCGCCGATCTGGTCGCCAACCCGGGCTGCTACCCGACGGCGGCGCTGCTCGGGCTGGCGCCGCTGGCGCGCGCGGGCCTCATCGGCGACGTCGTCATCGACGGCAAGTCGGGCGTGTCCGGCGCGGGTCGCGGCGCCACCGCGACGACGCACTTCATCTCCGCCGACGAGAACGTCTCGCCGTACAAGATCGAGGGCCACCGGCACACGCCGGAGATCGAGCAGGAGCTGTCCGCGCTCGGCAACGACGTGACGGTCACGTTCACGCCGCACCTGCTGCCGCTGGCCCAGGGCGAGCTGGTCACGTCCTACGTCACGCCCACGCGCGACGTCGACGCCGACGAGATCGCCGAGCTGTTCGACGACCTGTACGCCGCCGAGCCGTTCATCGAGCTCCGCCGCGGGCCGGTGGGCGTGATCGACGTGCGCGACACGAACTACGCGCGGCTCTCGTGGCACCACGACCCGCGCACGAACCGTGTGATCGTGTTCGCGGCGATCGACAACCTGTGGAAGGGCGCTGCGTCCCAGGCGGTGCAGAACCTGAACCTGATGTTCGGACGGCCCGAAACCGAGGGACTGCGATGAGCTCACGCTGGCTGGAAGTGCCCGGCCACGTCACCGAGAACCCCGGCGACCTCCCGCGGGGCTTCCGCGCCGCGGGCGTGGCGGCGGGCATCAAGCCCAGCGGCGGGATGGACGTCGGGCTGCTGGTGTGCTCGGAGCCCGACTGCGTGAGCGCGACGCGCTTCACGCGTTCCGGGGTCCTGGCCGCGCCGGTGGTGCTGACCAAGGAGCGGGCGCGCCAGGACGCGATCCGCGTCGTCATCGTCAACTCCGGCAACGCCAACGCCGCCACCGGCAACCGCGGCTTCGAGCAGGCGGCGCGCACCCAGGGCGCCGCGGCGATGGCCGGCGGCGTCCGCGAGGACCAGGTCGCGGTGGCCTCCACCGGCGTGATCGGCGTGCAGCTCGACGCCGGTGACATCATCCGGGGCATCGCGCGGGCGCGCGGGGACCTGCGCGAGTACGGCCACGGCGACTTCTCCGAAGCGATCCAGACCACGGACAAGTTCCCCAAGGAGGTCGAGGTCGACGTCGCGTTGCCGTCCGGCACGGTGCGGCTGACGGCGCAGGCCAAGGGCGCGGGGATGATCTCCCCGAACTTCGCGACGATGCTGTGCTTCGTGCAGACCGACGCGAAGCTCGAGGCGGCGTTTCGCCGATCTGCTGCTCGGGCTGTGCGTCGAGCGGTCGTTCGATCGGATCTCGGTGGACGGGCAGCTCTCCACCAACGACACGGTGGTCTTCCAGGCCAGCGGTGGCTCAGGCGTGTCGGTGGTGGCGGACAGCGAGGACGCGACGAAGTTCGGCGAAGCGCTGGACTGGGCGCTGCGCAAGCTCGCGCTGGACATCGTCCGCGACGGCGAGGGCTCCAAGCGGATCGGCCGCGTGGTCGTGCGCGGTGGGTCGGACAACGTGGTCGAGACCGCCGCGCGCGCGATCGCGAACTCGCCGCTGGTGAAGGCCGCGCTGCACGGCGGGGACCCGAACTGGGGCCGGATCGTGCAGGCCGTCGGCGGCGCGCTGACCGACACGGCGCCGCTCGCGGTGGACGTGTTCATCGAGAACGTGCAGGTGTGCGCGGCGGGCATGGCGATCCCGTTCGACGTCGCCGCGCTGGCCGAGGCGGTCGGCGGGGACGAGGTCGAGTACGACGTCGTGCTCCCGGGCAGCGGCGCCGAGACCGAGGTCTTCTTCTCCGACCTCTCGCACGAGTACGTGACCATCAACGCGGACTACACGACGTGATGCGCGATGTCGGGACCCTGCTGGAGGCGCTCCCGTACATCCGGGAGTTCCACGGCAAGACGGTCGTCATCAAGTACGGCGGCGCGGCCATGACCGACCCGGCGCTGCGCGAGGACTTCGCGCGCGACGTCGTGATCCTCAAGTACGTCGGGCTCAACCCGATCATCGTCCACGGCGGCGGGCCGGACATCACCGCCTACATGAAGCGCCTGGACATGCCGGTCGAGTTCATCGGCGGTCTGCGGGTCAGCGATGCCGACACCGTCGAGATCGCGAAGATGGTGTTGATCGGCAAGGTCAACAAGGACATCGTGTCGCGCATCAACCGCCACGGGCAGCCCGCGGTAGGGCTTTCCGGCGACGACGGCCAGCTGTTCCGGGTGTCGACCATGACCGGACCCGGAGGCGAGGACATCGGCTTCGTGGGCAAGATCGACCGCGTCGACATCGGCGTGATCAACCACATCGCCGAGGACTACATCCCGGTCATCGCGTCGGTCGGCGCCGACCGCGACGGGCGCTCGCACAACGTCAACGCCGACGAGGCCGCGGGCGCGATCGCCCGCGCCATGGGGGCGTACAAGGTCATGTTCCTCACGGACGTGCCCGGCTGGCTGCGCGATCCCGCCGATCCGACGAGCGTGATCTCCGAGGCCGGCGCGGACGAGGTGGAAGAGGCGCTGTCGTCGATGCAGGGCGGCATGCGCCCGAAGCTGCAGGCCTGCATCGAGGCCATCCACGGCGGCGTGACCTACGCGCACATCATCGACGGGCGGCTGCCGCACTCGCTGCTGCTCGAGCTGTTCACGGATGCCGGCATCGGCACGAAAGTGAGGCCGGCGACGTGAGCCTGGCGAATACGTACGCGAGATACCCGGTCGAGTTCGTCGGCGGGTCCGGCGTCTGGCTCACCGACGCGCAGGGCGACTCCTACCTGGACTTCCTGAGCGGGATCGCGGTCAACAACCTCGGCCACTGCCACCCGCGGGTGGTGGAGGCCGTGCAGCTGCAGGCGGCGCGCCTGATGCACGTCTCGAACCTGTTCTACAACGAGCCGAACGTGACGCTGGCGGCGCGGCTGTGCGACCGCTCGTTCGGCGAGAGCGTGTTCTTCTGCAACTCCGGGGCCGAGGCCAACGAGGCCGCGATCAAGCTCGTGCGCAAGCACCGGCCGCGCGGCGATCTCGTGGTGGCCTTGAACGGGTTCCACGGCCGGACGTACGGCGCGTTGAGCGCGACCCCGCAGGAGTCCAAGCAGGCGCCGTTCGCGCCGCTGGTGCCGGGCTTCCGCGCCGTGGACGCCTCGGAGGTGGCCGCGGCGGTGGACGAGCACACCGCCGCCGTGCTGATCGAGCCGATCCAGGGCGAGTCGGGCGTGAACGTGATGTCGGCCGAGCTGCTGGCCGGCATCCGCGCCGCGTGCGACGCGGTCGGCGCCGCGCTGGTGTTCGACGAGGTCCAGACCGGCATGGGGCGGACCGGATCGCTGTGGGCGTACGAGCAGCTGGGGGTCGTCCCGGACGCGATGACGCTGGCCAAGGGCCTGGGCGGCGGACTACCGATCGGTGCGCTCGTCATCGGCCCGAAGCTGCAGAGCACGTTCGCCCCGGGCGACCACGGCTCGACCTTCGCGGGCGGCCCCGTGGTGAGCGCCGCGGCGAACGTCGCGCTGGACATCATCGACGACGAGGCGTTCCTCGCGCGCGTGCGCGAGGCCGGCGAGCGCCTCCTGGAACGGCTGCTTGAGCTGCCCAGCGTGGTTTCGGCCCGCGGGCGAGGGCTGATGGTCGCGGTCGAGGTGGACGGTCCGGCGCCCGAGATCGCGAAGCGCGCGCTGCTCGAGCAGAAGCTGATCATCAACGCCACGGGGCCGACGACGCTGCGCTTCCTGCCGCCGCTGATCGTCTCCGACGCGGAGATCGACGAAGCCCTCGTTCGTCTAGGTTTCGCCATTTCCTGACCACTCTGGTTTGGCGAAGATCGCGCCCCGGTATCCAGCTTGGTGACTTGCGGATCCGGGGCGTACTTCCTCGTAGGTGGAGCGACGATCGCGATCGCCGCTCCGGCGTTCGCCCAGATCCCCGATCCGACGAAGAATCTGCCGGCGGTCCCGGTGCCCACCGTGCAGGTGCCGGTGCCCACGGTCCAGGTGCCGGTCCCGACCGTGCAAGTCCCGGTTCCGACCGTCCAGGTGCCCGTTCCGGTGCCCACGGTCGAGGTCCCGATCCCGGTCCCGAAGGTGCCGGTCCCGACCGCACCGCCCACGGGCGGCGGAGGGGGCGGCACGGGTGGCGGGAGCGGCTCGGGCGGCGGCGGCGCGGCAGCGGAAGCGGCTCGGGCGGCAGCGGTGGCGCCGCGGACAGCAGCGGCGGCGGCTCGAGCAGCGGTGGCACGGGCAGCGGGTCCGGTTCGGGCGGCGGCTCCAGCAGCGGCGGCAGCGGCTCCAGCAGCGCCGCGACCGGCAGCGGCGCCACGAAGTCCGCGAGCGGCAGCGGCGCCAAGTCATCGTCCGGGCGCCCTTCGTCGCGGATCGCTCCGGCGGTGCCCACCCTGGACGAAGGCGACCTGCGCAGGACGGGCCCGGTCAAGCGGGAGCGGCGCCTGCGTGAGACCGTCGCCCGGGCGACCGGCTGCCTCGACGACCTCTCACAGGGCCAGCGGCGCGTGCTTCGGCTCCGGGCCGGGGTGGGCGCGGGGCCCGCGCGGTCGCGGACGAACGTCGCCAAGCGGCTCGACATCAGCGTCAGGCGCGTCGCGCGGCTCGAGACCACCGGCCTGCGCCGGCTGCGGACGCTCGCGAACCGCGGCGCGTGCGCGACCGTCGCGCCCAGCACCGTCACGGCCGCCGCGGTCACGACGTCCACCGACACGTTCGCGACCGAGCCCGCCCCGACCAGGCGCCGGGCCGACAAGGGCGGCGGTGGTGCCTCCGGCGGCGGCGAGAGCGATCCCCCCGCCGCCGGCGGTGTCGATGCTGCCGCGCCCGGAAGCGACGGCGGTGTCCGGGGCGCGACGCAGAGCAACCGTGTGCCCACGGCGAGCAGAGCGGGCGGGCTGGACCTGACGTTGCCGGTGATCCTGCTCCTGGTGGCGGGGCTCACATTTGCGGTTGGCCGTGCGGCAAAGCGGGAGCTGGCCGCGCCCGTCGCAGAGCCCGAGCCCGAGCCCGCTCCGCCCCCGGCTCGCAACCCGAGCTGGGACGACCCCCGCCCGGGCATCGACGACTGATTGCATGCAAAGCGGCCCGGTTTGCGCTTGCGCGAGCCGTCCAGCCGTGATTTCGTATGCAAGATGGCGGCACCGCGGGTGCGCGATCTGCTCGAGGAGGCGATCCTCGAAGGGGACTTGAAGCCGGGCGAACGGCTCCGGGCGGAGGCGCTCGCGCAGCGCTTCGGCACGTCCCGCACGCCGGTCCGCGAAGCGCTCCTGCAGCTCGAGGCGCAGGGCCTGGTCGACGTGGAGCCCAACCGCGGCGCGGTCGTCCGCAGCTTCGACCGCGACGACCTGTCCGACCTCTACCAGCTGCGCGCGCTGCTGGAACCGCGCGCCGCCGCGCTGGCCACGCCGCGCATCAGCGAGCAGGACATCGAGGCGCTCCACGCCCTGTGTGAAGCCGAGGACCACATGGCCGCCAACGAGGCGTTCCACCGGATCATCCTCGAGGCCGCGGGCAGCCCGCGCCTGCTCGACGCGATGCGCGCCGCGACCGGCATCCCGCGCACGTTCCGCAGCGTCTTCTGGCACGACGAACGCCAACGGGAGGAGTCGCTCATGTGCCACCGCCGCCTCGTCGCGGCCTTCAACGCCCGCGACGCAGACCTGGCCGAGGCCGTGATGCGCATGCACATCCTCGGCGCGATCGCCTTCCTGGAGGAGACATGGCCGAAGAACCACTGAACGGGACTCAGAGCCATCGAGTTCGGGCAGCTGCTGGCGGGCCCGTTCACCGGCACGCTGCTCGGGGACTTCGGCGCCGACGTGATCAAGATCGAGGCGCCCGAGATCGGCGACGCGATGCGCGACTGGGGCCGCCTGCGCCACAACGACCGCTCCCTGTGGTGGTCGATCCTGGCCCGCAACAAGCGCTCCGTCGCGCTCAACCTGCGCGAGCCCGAGGGGCAACGCATCGCCGCCGAGCTGGCCGCCACCGCCGACATCGTGCTCGAGAACTTCCGCCCCGGCACGATGGAGAAGTGGGGCCTCGGCCCCGAGGACCTGCACGAGCGCAACCCGGGGCTGATCTACGCGCGCGTGTCCGGCTACGGCCAGACGGGCCGCTACCGCGACCGCCCGGGGTTCGCGTCCGCCGGCGAGGCGATCTCCGGCCTGCGCCACATCAACGGCTACCCGGACCAGGCGCCGCCGCGCTCGGGCATCTCCCTCGGCGACACGCTCGCCGCGCAGTCGGCCTTCCAGGGCATCCTGCTCGCGCTCATCGCCCGCCAGAACGGGGCGGAGGGCCAGGTCGTGGACGCGAGCATCGTCGACGCCTGCTTCGCCATGAGCGAGTCCTCCACGCTGGAGTACGAGAAGACGGGCTTCGTGCGCGAGCCGACCGGTCCGCGGCTCCCGCGGATCGCGCCGAGCAACGTCTACTGCTCCAAGGACGGCAAGTGGGTCGTGATCGCCGCCAACCACGACACGCTGTGGCGGCGGCTGGCGAAGATCATGGGCCAGCCGGAGCTGGGCGAGGACGAGCGCTTCGCCACCCACCACGCGCGCGGCGAGCACGAGGACCTGCTCGACGAGATCATCGGCGCGTTCGCGTGCCAGCACACGGCCGAGGAGCTGGACGAGATCGTCAACGGCGGCGGCGTCGTGTGCGCGCCGGTCTACACCGCCGAGGACGTCTACAAGGACCCGTACTTCCGCGAGCGCGAGTTGCTCGTGGAGACCGAGGACGAGGTGCACGGGTCGGTCACCGTGCCCGGGATCGTCCCGAAGTTGAGCCGGACGCCCGGTTCGATCCGTCAGGCCGCCCGCTGGACCGTGGGGGCCGACACGGACGCAGTGCTGGAGGAGCTCGGGGTTACCGCGGAGCAGCGCAAGCAGCTCGCGGACGACGGCGTGATTTAAGGAGACGGCATGGCGTATCGCTTGGGGGTGGACGTCGGAGGGACGTTCACCGACCTGTTCCTCGTCGAGGACTCGGACCACCGGCAGTGGCGGGTGAAGACGCCGTCGACGCCGAGCGACCCGAGTCAGGGCGTGCTCAAAGGCGTGAGCCGGATCTGCGAGGAGGCGGGGATCAGCCCCGCGGACCTGGCCAACGTCGTGCACGGCACCACGGTCGCGACGAACGCCGTGCTCGAATCCAAGGGCGCGCGCGTCGGCCTGATCACGACGCAGGGCTTCGGCCAGATCCTCCATCTCGCGCGCAGCCAGACGCCGGGCCCGCTGGCGGGCTGGATCATCATGGTCAAGCCGGACCCGCCGGCGTCACTGGCCGACACGCGCGAGGCGGTCGAGCGCCTGGACGCGCGCGGGAACACGCTCGTCGCGGTGGACACCGAGCAGGTCAAAGGCATCATCGAGGACCTCGTGGGCAGTGGCGTCGAGTCGCTCACGATCAGCCTCATCAACTCGTACGTCAACGGCGCGCACGAGCAGCAGATCGCCGACCTCGTCGAGGAGCTGCACCCCGGCTTCCCGGTCACGATCTCGAGCGCCGTCCTGCCGGAGTTCCGCGAGTACGAGCGGACTCTGACCGCCTGCATGAACTCCTACGTGCGCCCGCAGGTGGCGCAGTACGTGGACCGCCTGCAGTCCTCACTGTCGGACATGGGCGTCAAGACCGAGGTCGACATCCTGCGCAGCGACGCGGGCGTGATGACGCCGGCCGAGGCCGCCCGCAACCCGGTCTACGGCGTGCTGAGCGGGCCGTCGGGAGGCGTCGCGGGCGCGCTCTATGTCGCCGCGCGGGCGGGCTTTCCGAACGTGCTCACGTTCGACATGGGCGGCACCTCCACCGACGTGTCGCTGTGCCAGGCGGGGGAGCCGACGATCGGCCGCGAGACCACGATCGGCCAGTTCCGGATCAAGGTCCCGAGCGTGGACGTGCACACCGTCGGCGCGGGCGGCGGCTCGATCGCGCACGTCCCGCAGCTCACCCGCGCGCTGCGCGTCGGCCCGCAGTCCGCGGGCGCCGAGCCCGGTCCCGCCGCGTACGGCCAGGGCGGCGAGGAGCCGACCGTGACCGACGCCAACGTGGTCCTCGGCCATCTCCCGGCCGACCTGATCGGCGGCGAGATGACGCTCGACGTCGAGGCGGCGCGCACGGCCGTGGGCAAGGTCGCGGAGGCCATGGGGCTCCCGCTCGAGGACGCCGCGGACGGCATCCTGCGGATCGTCAACGAGAACATGGCCGGCGCGCTGCGCGTCATCAGCGTGCAGCGCGGCCACGACCCGCGCGAGTTCGCGCTGGTGGCCTTCGGCGGCGCCGGGCCGCTGCACGCCAACGCCGTCGCGGAGCTGATGGGCTCGTTCCCGGTCATCGTCCCGCCCTCGCCCGGGCTCCTCTGCGCGCTGGGCGACCTGGTGGCGGGCTTCCGCAACGAGTTCGCGCAGACGCTCATCCGGCTCACCGCCGAGGTCGACGACGCGGACGCGATCCTGCGCGGGCTCGAGACGCGCGCGCGGGACTGGATGGACGCGCAGGGCATCGCCGCCGGCGACCAGCACATCGAGTTCATCGCCGACATGCGCTACCGCGGCCAGGGCTACGAGATCCCGGTGCCGTGGGGAGCCGGGCTCGACGAGACGTTCAACGACCTGCACGAGCAGCTCTACGGGTTCCGGATGCCGAATACGGCGTCGGAGATCGTCAACCTGCGCGCCGTCGGCACCGGCGACCGCCCGCAGCCCGAGCTGCCCGAGGAGGAGCCACGCGCGGAGGCGTTGGGCGCCGGCACGTACGCGCGCGCCGATCTGCACCCGGGCGCGACGATCGCGGGCCCGTCGATCATCACCGAGTTCGACTCGACCACCGTCGTGCTCGAGGGCTACACGGCCGAGGTCGACCGCTACTTCAACATCCTGATCCGACCGGAGGCGTGAGATGAAAGTCGCCGAGATCCCCGACCTCCAGGTCGATCCCGTCACCGTCGACATCATCGAGAACGCGCTCCGGCACGCGCGCTTCGAGATGGACGCCGTCCTGTTCCGCTCCGCGATGTCACCGGTGATCCGCGAGCAGCACGACGAGTTCCCGATGCTCACCGACCCGCAGGGGCGGATGGTCGTCGGCCAGTTCGGGGCCTACATCAACGAGATGATGGCCGACTGGGACCAGGGCGTGTACCCGGGCGACGTGATCCTCACGTCCGACCCGTACAAGTGCTCGGGCTCGATCTCGCACACGAACGACTGGCTCGTGCTGGTGCCGATCTTCTTCGAGGACGAGCTGGTCGGCTGGGCGTCGCAGTTCGGCCACCAGATGGACGCGGGCGGGCGGCTTCCGGGGAGTTTGCCCACCGGCGCGACGACGATCTTCGAGGAGGGCCTGATCATCCCGCCGCTGAAGATCGTCGAGCGCGGCGCGGTGCAGGAGCCGGTCCTGAAGCTGATCCTCAACAACATGCGCCTCCCGGAGATGAACCGGGCCGACCTGTTCGCGATCATCGCCGCCTGCCACGCGGGCGAGAAGCGCGTGATGGGGCTGTGCGAGCGCTTCGGCAAGGACGTCTACCTGGCGACGCTGCAGGCGCTGCTGGACCGCACGCACGAGGCGATGCGCAAGCTCATCCAGCTCGCGATCCCCGAGGAGAAGCAGACCTTCGAGGACTACATCGACGACGACGGGCTCGGCAACGGCCCGTACAAGATGAAGCTGACGATCTGGCGCGAGGGGGAGGAGGCCTGGTTCGACTGGTCCGGCACCGATCCCCAGGCGCTCGGGCCGATCAACTTCTACCTCTCCGAGGGCATGTTCAAGATGTTCATCGGGGTCTACCTGATCATGGTCAACGACCCCGACATCCTGTTCAACGACGGCTTCTATCCGCTGCTGCACGTCGTGATGCCTGAGGGCTGCCTGCTGGCGCCGCGCTACCCCGCGGCCTTGGGCTGCCGCACGCACGGGCTCGCGCGGCTGTTCGACGTGCTCGGCGGCGCGCTGACCAAGCAGGCGCCGGAGCTCAACACGGCCGCGGGCTACGGGACCTCGCCCTACATGCTCTACAGCGGCTGGAAGGAGGACGGCGAGTTCTTCTACGCCATGGAGATCCTCTACGGCGGCATCCCGGGCCGCCCGATCGGCGACGGCATGGACGGGCACTCGTGGTGGCCGCTGTTCGAGAACATCCCGACCGAGTACCTGGAGGCCTATTACCCCGTGCGGGTCGACGGGTACACGACGGTGACGGACTCCGGCGGCGCCGGGCTGCACCGCGGCGGCAACGGGGTGGAGAAGCGCTTCGTGTACCTGGAGCCGGGGCACGTGTCGATCCACGACGATCGCTGGCTCTCGCGGCCCTGGGGCGTCCTCGGCGGGCTGCCGGGCGGGCGTTCGGAGAAGATCCTGCGACGCGTCGACGGCAGCGAGCAGGTGCTGCCGTCCAAGTGCGACGAGGTCGAGGTCGCGCCCGGCGACATGCTGATCTTCCGCACCGCCGGCGGTGGCGGCTGGAAGGACCGGCTGGACCGGCCCGTCGAGGCCGTCGAGCGGGACGTGGCGTTCGGGCTGGTGAGCGTGGAAGGCGCCTTGGCCAACTACGGCGTGGTCGTGGGGGACGCGGCGGCGACGGACGCCGAGCGCGCGCGGCAGCGTTCCGAGCGCGGGGACGCGTTGGCGTTCGACTTCGGGCCGCCGATCGAGGAGGCGATCGCCCGGGCCGAGGCGGAGACGGGGCTGCCCGGGCCGGCGCCGGCGAAGCCGCTGCGCTGGTCGCCGCTCGAGAGCCCGGAGGCCGCGATGGAACGAGCGCGTGGCTGACTTCGGCGGGGCGGTGGGCTTCGGCTCCCGTCCCGCGGTCGTCGTCGTCGATCTCAACTACGGGTTCACGGACCCGTCGTCGCCGCTGGCGTGCGATCTCGACGCCGTCCTGCGGCTCCGTCTGCGACCTCTTGGCCGCCGCACGCTCGGCGTCCGTCCCGGTCTTCTTCACCAGCGTCGTCTACGACGAGGTGGGGGAGGCCGCGGCGGCCGTGTTCCTGCGCAAGGTCCCGGCGTTGAAGCTGTGCCGGCCGGGGTCGCGGTGGGTGGAGATCGACGAGCGGCTCGGGCGGCTCCCGGATGAGCCGGTGATCGAGAAGTCGGGCGCGTCGGCGTTCTTCGGGACGCCCTTCGCGGCGATGCTCGCGGGGCGGGACACGCTGGTGGTGTGCGGCGCGTCCACGTCGGGTTGCGTGCGCGCGACGGTCGTGGACGCGATGCAGCACGGGTTCGCGCCGATCATCCCGCGCGAGTGCGTCGGCGACCGCTCCGACGGCGCCCACGAGCAGTCGTTGGCGGACATCGGCGGGCGCTACGGTGACGTCATGGGCGTGGACGAGGTGAAGGCGGCGCTGGCGTGAGCCTGACGGACGAGGTGCGGGCGGCGTTCGCGAACACGCCCGACCCGCGACCCGCGAGCTGGCCGACGCCGCCGTCCGCATCTGCACGCGTTCGCGACCGAGGTGGCTCACGCGCGCGGAGTGGAAGCCGGCATCGACTTCCTCACCGCGATCGGCCACATCACCACCGAGACGCGGCAGGAGTTCATCCTGCTCTCGGACACGCTCGGGCTCTCCAGCCTCGTGGAGACCTTGATCGAGCCCGGCGGCACCGAGCACACCGTCCTGGGGCCGTTCTACGTGCCGGGCTCGCCGGTGCGGCCGCTCGGCGCTTCGATCCTCGTCGACGAGGACGTCGGTGAGCGGGTCGAGATCTCCGGCCGTGTGCTCGGCCCGGACGGGCCGGTGCGCGCCGAGCTCGACGTGTGGGCAGAACGCGTCCAACCGGCTCTACCTCCAGGACCCGCGCTCCCGGAACCTGCGCCCCTCCCGCCTTCCCCCCGTCTTCGGGGAGCGCGACTCGCTCGTCACGTCGTTCGAGGGCGGCCGGGCGACCTTCGACTTCGTGTTAGAGCGCGAAGTACCGGCGCGCTGCACGAGGCCCGGTAGCTCCTTGCCCATGGTCTGCGCGAGCCAGTGGGCGACCTCGATCAGCGCGTCGAGGTCGATGCCGGTCTCGTACGCCCTCGTTGTGCAGGAGGTAGAGCAGGTCCTCGGTGGCGATGTTGCCCGTCGCGCGCGGCGCGAACGGGCAGCCGCCGAGGCCGCCCACGGACGCGTCGAAGATCGTCGCGCCGGACTCCAGGCCGGCGTACACGTTCGCGTAGCCCGTGTTACGCGTGTTGTGCAGGTGCAGCCCCACCGGTTTGCCGGCGCGCAGCGCCCGGGGCACGAGGTCCTTGACCTGGCGCGGGACGCCGACGCCGATCGTGTCCGCGAGGATCACCTCGTCCGCGCCCGCCGCCGCCATCCGGTGCGCGTGCTCGATCACCAGGCCCGGGTCGACCTTGCCCTCGAACGGGCAGCCGAACGCGACGCTGATCGTCGCGGTCGTCTTGAGGTCGCTCGCCTCGATGATCTCCTCGGCCATGCGCGCGGCGTCCTCGACCGTCTGGTTCTGGTTGCGCTTGGCGAACGTCTCGGTGACCGGGTAGGCGACGTGGATCTCGGTGGTGGACGTCTGCAGCGCGCGGTCCAGGCCCTTGCGGTTGAGCACGAGGCTGGAGTAGGCGACCCCGTCGTCGGGCGGGAGATGCTCGAAGACCTCCTCCGCGCCGGCCATCTGCGGGACCAGCTTCGGGTGCACGAAGCTCGCCGCCTCGATGCGGGTGAGGCCGGTGGCCGCGAGCCGGGTGCAGAGCTCCGCTCGCGTCGCGGGATCAAGGCTCACGTCGTCGTTCTGGAGGCCGTCGCGAGGCCCCACGTCACACACGCTCACAGACCGGCGCGGGCTTTCAGCCTGCTCTGAGGGCTTCCCTGACGGCATCGGTGGAGTGTTGCGCACCGGGCTGGACTACCGTCGCGCCGTCGCGCGTGCTTGACTAGCCGGGGCCATGGATCTTCGTGAGCTGCTCGGAATGCTGGACATGCCGCCCGGCGAGAGCTACTACCGCAGCCGCATCCCCTGCCCCGAGGACGAGCAGGTCGCGCGCGTCGTACGGGCCTTCAGCGAGTCCTCGCCGGGCCGCCAGGCCGTGTTCCGCGAGGCCATCGACGGCGCCCGCGCCGGCCTGCTGCTCGTCTTCAGCGAACGCATGGCGGCTCTCGGCGTGCGCATGGGCAGCGGCGAGCCCGTCGTGCAGGGCCTGGTCGCGGCGTCACTGGCGCAGGAGGGCGACCCCCGCGAGGCGTTGGCGGTGCCTGCGCTGCACCGCCGCAGCGCGGAGATCCTCGACATCGACAATGCCCGCCTGTTCGACGAGGCCGCGGGCCGCACCGACCTCTCCGGCGCCCACTGGCTCCGCGACGTCCGCGACGCCGAAGACACCCCGGAGGACGTCGGCTACGAAGAAGCCGACGACGGCGAGGGCTTCCGCTACGAGCGGGCCATCGCCCGCCAGCCGCGCCACCGCTACTGAACCCGCGCTGCGGGACTCCGAGTTACGGAAGCCGCAACGCGGATTCCACACCCCGAGTCGTCTGACTGTCGTGTTCCGGCAGTCAAACGACTCGCCCGAGCAGAGCAAACCCGGGCATCGGTCGCCGCCCACGGACGCTGCCTGCACGCGCGCTCCACCGGCCGCGTGCCTGACCGCCTCGCTGGCGGGTAGGGTGCGGCCATGTTCTACTCGCTGCTCGGCCGGGTGGTCTGGCTCGGACTGAAGTTCGCGCTGCGCCGCAAGTACGGCCCCACCTACGTGCCCAAGTCCCTGCTGGCCGGCGGGACCGTCGCCGTCGCCATCGCCTTGGCGCTCGCGATCCTGCGCGCCACCCGCGACTCCGACTGACCCCGTTGCCAGAACGACGCACAGCCATTTGTGCGTCCGAACCCCCTGGCACCATGAGCCTCCGTGGCCGAGTCACCATCTTCCGCCCTGCCCGGAGGCGTCCAGTGGCTGCCCGCCATCGGCGGCGCCCATCTCCTGCGCGCCGAGGTCGGCCGCGGTGAGCCGCCGACCCTCGTCCTGCAGTCCGCGCGCGGGGAAGAGCACCGCATCACCGCCGGCCCCCAGACCCGCTTCAACCGCTCCGCCGACTTCCTGATCCCCGCCGGCCTGCGCTGGGCCGTCGCCGTACTCGTCTGGCAGGACGGCACCCGCGCCGTGCTGCCCGACCCGCCCGCCGGCCGCGCCGAGGTCATCGACCTCGCCTCGCGCCGCGTCCCACCGCCCGCCCCGCCGGACCCCGCGCCCGACATCCCGGCCCCGCTGCCCTGGACCGCGCCCCCGTGGGACGGAGTCCGCTGCGGCGCCGTCGAGGCCGTCGCGCCCCCGTCTACCGCTGCCGCGCCTTCGCCGGCCGCCGCTGCGCCTTCGTCGCCGCGCCTCGCGGCGCACTCGCTGGACGTGTCCGGTCAGGTCGGCGTCGAGACGGCCATCCCCGCGTCCCGTGCTGCGCGCGCCGAGGTCTCGGGCACCGCGCTCGCGGCCGGCGGCTACCAGGCCGCGCGCGCCGACCTGAAGGCCGATCTGTCCCGCGCCGTCGAGGCGCTCTCCCACGCGCACGAGACCGAGCAAGTGGCCGACAGCGCGGTCAAGGCGATCGTGTCCGGCGCCGAGTCCGACCTGCAGGCCGAACGCGCCGCCCGTGCCGCCGACCTGTCGGTGCTCGGTGCGCAGAGCCAGCTCATCGCGCTCCGCGCCGAGCTGGACCGTGCCCGCACGGAGATCACGCAGCTCCGCACGGCGCTGGAGAGCGAGCGCCTCGCCCGCGTCGCCGCCGAGGCCGCGCTCGGCTCGCCCGTCCCGCCGGGCGACCTGACCGAGCTCGCGTCCCAGCAGACCGAAGTCGCGGCGTCCGCGCCGCGCCGCTCACCCGAGGAGGCCGATCGCCTTGTCGCCGCCCTCGAAGCCGCGGCGAACTCCCTCCGCGCCACCGTCCCCTCGCCGACCGCGGACGACGCGGACGGGGTGAGGTCGCAAAGGTCCGCTCAGCGCACGTTTGCGACCGCACCCCCGTCGCCCGACGCCGGCCGAGGCGCCCGGAGCGGCCGGACGACCGCGCCGCGCCGAACCGCCCGTCCCGGACGGTCTCGCCGCCGGGACCAACGCGGCCGCGCCGGCCGACCCCCGTCGCCGGATGGTCTCGCCGCCGGGACCAGCGCCGCCACGCTGACGGGCTCCGTTCCGGACGGTCTTGCCGACCGCGTCGTTGACCCCGCTTCGCGCCGACGCCGCGCCCGACGGCGTCACTTCGCCCGACGGCGCCGGTCGTCGATCACCGTCCCGTGATCGTCGCGACCGTCGCTGCTCGTGCCGCCGCCGAGGCGGCTCGGCAGGCGCTTGCGCCCGTCGTGGCGCCCGCGCCCGGGCTGCGGCGTGCGTTGCTCGAGCTCGCGCGCGAGGAACCCGTCACGGCCGGGGCGCTCATCGCCGGCCTGCTGCCCGCTCAGGGCGCGATCCTCGAGGGGCCGCTGTCCTACGACCTGACGGTGCGCGGCTACGGGACCTTCGCGGTCACGGTCGGGCACGGCGGGACCGAGGTGCAGCGGCTCACCAAGCGCCGCCCGCGCAAGGAAGCCGCGTTCCACATCGCGGGCGAGCCGCTCGTCCTCGCGCAGTTGCTCGCCGGCGAGCGCAAGCGTCTCGGGCGGTTCAGGCCGAGCGCGCGCGTCACGGGTCGGCGTAGGCGCGCCCGGGCCGCGCTGGGCGCGATCCCCGCGTCCACCATCAGCCTCGGCGAAGCGGTCAGAGCGGGCGCCCGGCTGGAGCCCGCGCTCGTGTTCTCCGCACTGCCCTACGCGGTCTCGCCGGAGTGGACCAAGGGCCACGTGTTCACGGTCGCGCAGCAGATCCGGGAGCTCGGCCCGCGCGCGTGGTACGTCACTGCGCGTGACGGGGTGCGCCTGAGCGTCGTCGAGCATGCGGCGGGCGCCGCCGCGGACGCCACCGTGACGATGTCGCGCGCCGCGTTCGATCGGCTGCTCAAGGGCGAGTCCCCGGGTCCGGGCGACCTGCCGGTCATCCGCGGAAACCGCCACGCCGTCGCCACGCTCAAGCGCTGGACTGACCTCGCCCGTAACGAACCTCGCGCCTAGCGCGAGGTTCGTCGCACCCGCGCCGCGAAGGTTCGCCGGAAGGCGCGAGCGCGTTCGCCGAGGCGGCGGGGCGCGCCGGGCAGGGCGCGGGCGCTAGGCGCCGTGCGTGACCGCGAGCGCGCGGGACTCGCCGCGGCGCAGGTGGTCGAGCAGCGCGGCGCGGGCGGACGGCGGCGGCGCGTTTATCAGCGCGTCCATCAGCCCCGCGTGGTCGGCGGCGAGGTCGTCCAGGTCGGACGAGACGCGGTCGGCGACCGCCAGCACGATCCGCAGCTCGCGCAGAGCGGCCTCAGCCGCGATGCGCAGGCGCCGGGACCCGGCGGAGGCGACGATCGCCAGGTGGAACGCGGCGTCGGCGGCGACCGCCGCGCGCCCGTCGCCCGCCTTGGCGGCCTCGGTCATCGACGTCACGGCGGCCTGGAGCCAGACGTCGTCGGCGGGCCGCCGGCGCACCAGGGCTTCCAGCCCCGCAAGCTCGAGCGTCCGCCGCGTCGCGTAGAGATCGCGCACGTCCACGACGGAGATCCGTACGACCTCCAGTCCGCGATGCAGTGAGTGCACCAACAGGCCTTCGCGCTCCAGGAGGCCCAGAGCGGCTCGCGCCTGGTCGCGCGTCACGTTGAGCCGCGCGACGACCTCGCTGTCCGTGACGGCCGAGCCCGGCGGATAGGACCCGCCAAGGATCTCGTCCCGCAGGGACTCCGCGATGGTGTCGGCGACGGTGACGCGCTCGAGCGGCAACAGCTTCAAGACCCGCTCCAAGAACCGGTGAGTCGTCGTCCGGACATGGCGTACACGCGCGTGGTCCGTGCACGGACCACGGGGGCTCCCCGCCCTCCCGGCGCGAGCCTTTCAACCAAGCGTCCCGCGTTCCCGGAGACACGCCTGGCGCGGACGACCAAACCCTGCATTGACACGATGCTCTGAGGATCGCGCGGAACTGTCAAGTAACACAGTGTCAACGGACGAACGTCCGAACGGTCCATAGCGCCAAACGTCCAGACTTCCGTTCAGTTCTGACAGCGTGCGGACATCGCCGCGGCGATCTCGTCAATCTCGGAGGACGAGACGGTCTCCACGCACAGCAGCAGATCGTCGCCGTGCGCCAGCGCCCGGACGCTCGGGTCGCCGCCGGCCAACGCGTCCACCATCCCCACCGCCCCCGGCACCAGCACCGCGTTGAACGGCCCGACCTCCAACACGCGCTCGTCGAACGTGAACTGACACAGCGACCCGCCGATCAACCCAGTCAACCGCCCGGCCAACGACGCGTACCCGGCCCGCCGCGCGTCGTGGTCCATCTCCATCCACGCCTCCAGCGCCGCCACCGTCGCGACCACCGTCGCGCGATCCAGCTTCCAGGCCCGCCCGAACGTCCGCCAGGGTCCGCTCTCGTACCCGACGAAGTCCAGCGCGGCGAGATCGTGCACCGCCGCAGCCGTCCCCGCCACGAACCCGCCTCCGTTCGGCCCGCCGAAGTACTTGGCCGAGAAGACAGCGAGATCGCCGGCCGCAGACCAGCGCCCGAACGACGACACCGGCAAGCACTGGAACGCCGCATCGACGATCACCGGCACGCCGGCCGCCCGCGCCAGCGCCGCCACCGACTCCACCGGCATCCCGTGCTCATCCAGGTGCGCGGGATGCAGCACCGCCGCCGGTCTCAGTACGGACAACGCGTCCGCCACGTCGTCGACCCATTCCACCCGCGCCCCCGCCAGCGCAGCGCAGCGCGCGTACAGGTAGCCCGCATGCGCGCGCTGGACGAGCACGCACGACTCCCGCAGCGGCAGCGCCTCCATCACCGCCCCGTCACCGCCGGCGACGCACGCCCCCACGGCCAGCGCGATCCCCGCCGAAGCCCCCGGCACGACCCGCGCCGCCGGGCTTCCCACCAGCGAGGCGACGCGCGCTCCCGAGGCCGACAGCAGCTCGTCCATCGACGCCCAGACCGCGTTCGCCTCACCCGCCGCGGCCCACACCTCGGGCGCCAGCCGCGACCCGCCGAGGTCGGAGTAGATCCCGCTCGCGTTGATCACGCGTCGCACGCCCAGGGAGGAGTAGATGGCCATGACCCGGCAATATCTCGCACGTTCCGGGGGCTGCGCCGATTCGGTCCGAAGCGCCACCTAGAGTTCCCGACCCGATGAGCTCCACGACGGTCGCGCACCTCCACGTCCACTCCGAGTACTCGCTCCTCGACGGAGCCTGCAACATCGACAAGCTGGCCGAGCGCGCCGCGGCCTATGACCAGCCGGCCATCGGTCTGACCGACCACGGCGTCATGAACGGCGCCATCGAGCTCTACAAGGCGGCCAAGAAGCACGGCGTCAAGCCGTTGCTCGGCCTCGAGGCGTACTTCGTCGACGACCGCACGGTGCGCGACCGCAAGGTGGAGCGCAACCACCTCACGCTGCTCGCGGCCAACAACGAGGGCTTCAAGAACCTCACGACGCTGTCCTCGAAGGGCTTCCTCGAGGGCCTGCATCGCGGCAAGCCGGGCGTGGACCTGGAGCTGCTCTCGATGCACTCCGAGGGCGTCATCTGCCTCACGGGCTGCCTGGCGAGCCGCACGAGCCAGCGGATCATGGACGGCAAGCTCGAGGACGCCCGCGCGCACCTGGACCAGCTCATCCAGATCTTCGGCCCCGAGGACGTCTACCTCGAGGTCCAGAAGAACGGCCTGACCGAGCAGGAGCAGGTCAACGAGGCGATGCGCAAGTTCGCGCAGGACACCGGCCGCCCGTTCGTGGGCACGGCCGACGTCCACTACCTGCGCAAGGAGGACTTCCGCAACCACGCCGCGCTGCTGTGCGTGCAGACGAAGTCCACGCTCGCGGCGCCGAAGATGTCGTTCTCCACGAACGAGTTCTATTTGAAGTCCACGGAGGAGATGGCGGCGTCGTTCGCCGACTTCCCCGGGGCGCTGGAGTCGACGATCGAGATCGCGGAGCGCTGCGACGTCGAGATCCCGCTCGGCGGCCAGCTGATCCCGAGCTTCGAGTGCCCGGACGGCCTGTCGGAGAAGGAGTACCTGCGCAGCCTCGTCATGGACGGCATGCGCGAGCGCTACGGGGACCCGATCCCCGCGCACGCGCTCGAGCGCATGGAGATGGAGCTCGCGGTCATCGACAAGATGGGCTTCAACGCCTACTTCCTGATCGTCTGGGACTTCGTCAACTGGGCCAAGAACAACGGCGTCGCCGTCGGCCCGGGCCGTGGCTCGGCGGCAGGCTCGATCATCGCCTACACGCTGCGGATCACGGACGTGGACCCGCTGGCCTACGACCTGCTGTTCGAGCGCTTCCTGAACGCCGAGCGCGTGTCGATGCCGGATATCGACATCGACTTCTCGGTTCGCGGGCGCGAGCGCGTGATGGCGTACGTGAAGGAGAAGTACGGGTCCGACCGCGTGGCCCAGATCATCACCTTCGGCCGGATGTTCCCGCGCGCGGCCACCAAGGACGCGGCGCGCGTGCTCGGCCACGACTACGGCGTCGGCGACAAGCTCTCCAAGCTCATCCCGGACCCGATCATGGGCCGCTCGCCCTCCTTCAAGGAGTGCCTGGAGCCGGGCGAGGACCTGGCGGCCGAGGTCGGCCGGGACCCGGTGGCCGCGCAGGTCATCGAGGTCGCGCAAGGCCTGGAGGGCATCGTCCGCAACGCGTCCATCCACGCGGCGGCGGTCGTGATCTCCGACCGCAGCCTCACGGACATCGTCCCGCTGCAGCTGGCCGACGCGCGGACCACCGACGAGGCCGGCAACAAGGTCTACCGGACGGTCACGCAGTTCAGCATGAAGCCGATCGAGGAGATCGGCCTGCTGAAGATGGATTTCCTCGGCCTGCGCAACCTGGACGTGATCGAGGACGCGCTGGACATCATCGAGCGCTCCAGCGGCAGCCGCCCGGACATCGCGGCGATCCCGCTGGACGACGCTGCGACCTACGAGATGATGGCCCGCGGCGATTCGGTCGGCGTGTTCCAGTTCGAGTCCGAAGGCATGCGCGAGTCGCTGCGCAAGGTCAACCCGACCGAGTTCGAGGACCTCGTCGCGCTCGTGGCGCTCTACCGCCCGGGCGCCATGGACCAGATCCCCGCGTACTCGCGCGGCAAGCGCAACCCGGAGTCGATCGCCTACATCGACGACCGGCTGGTTCCGATCACCGAGTCCACCAAGGGCGTGATCCTCTACCAGGAGCAGGCGATGCAGATCGCCAAGTCCCTGGCGAACTTCACCGGCCCGCAGGCGGACGATCTCCGGAAGGCGATCGGCAAGAAGAACCGCGTCGCGATGGCGAAGCTGCAGCCGATGTTCATCGAGGGCTGCCGGGCGAACGGCGTCTCCAACGACGTCATCGAGTCGCTGTGGGCGACCAACGAGAAGTCCGCCGACTACTCGTTCAACAAGTCCCACGCCGCCTGTTACGCGCTCATCTCCTACCGCACGGCCTGGCTGAAGGCGAACTACCCGGCCGAGTACATGGCCGCGCTGATCTCCTCGGTCATGGACACGAAGGACAAGGTCCCGTTCTTCGTCAACCAGGCGGAGCAGATGGGGATCGGCATCCTGCCGCCGGACGTGAACCTCTCCGACCACGAGTTCATCGTCGTGGACGGCAACATCCGCTTCGGGCTGGACGCCGTCAAGGGCGTCGGCTACGCCGCGGTGGAGGCGATCAAGGTCGCCCGCGAGGACGGCCCGTTCACGAGCATCTGGGACTTCTGCGAGCGCGTCGACGGCCGCGCCGTGAACAAGCGCTCGATCGAGGCGCTCATCCAGTGCGGCGCGTTCGAGTCCACCGGCGCCACGCGCCGGGGCATGCTCGACGTGCTGGACGCCGCGCAGTCCGCCGGCCAGCGCGCGCAGCAGGACGCGCAGATGGGCCAGGGCTCGATCTTCGACCTGTTCGACGCGGGTGGGGGAGCGGACACGACCGCCGCCGCGCCGAGCCATCCGCCGGTCCCCACGCACGAGTTCGAGCGCAACGAGCTGCTGACGATGGAGCGCGAGTCGATCGGCATCTTCATCTCCGAGCACCCGCTCAAGCGCGTGAGCGCGGCGATGCAGGTCAAGGCCGACTGCACGATCTCCGAGCTGTCGGGCACCCGCGACGGCGAGTGGCGCAAGGTCGGCGGCATGATCACCGAGCACAAGAAGATCCGCACCCGCTCGGGCAAGATGATGATGTTCGCGACCATCGCCGACCTCGAAGGCTCCGTCGAAGTCGTCATCTTCGACGAGGTGATGCAGTCCGATCGAGGAGCTGATCGCGACCGACTCGACGATGCTCATCAAGGGCAAGGTCGAGCAGAAGGAGCAGGGCAAGGTCTCGCTGGTGGCCTCGAGCGTCGAGAAGTTCGACCCGAGCGACGCCGAGATCGAGAAGGCCAAGGAGAAGATGGCCAAGGTCGCGGCCACGGCACCCAAGGCGCTCAAGCGCCGCGTCGACGCCGCGCAGCTGCCCGCCACCGTCATCGAGGACCTGCGCGACCTGTTCGAGCGCTACCCGGGCGAGACCGAGTTCGTGCTGGAGATGCACACCCGCACGGGCCTGCGCCGGCTCAAGTTCGGCGCCGGTTTCCGGGTCCAGGCGCGCGACGCGGGCCTGCGAGCGGAGCTGGACGACATCCTGGGAGCCGCTGCGTCCGCCGCGGCCTAGGCGAGTTGACGGCCGCTGCTCGTGGTCACACGCCGACGTTGAGCGTCAGCGTGTAGCCGTCGTCGACGCTGCCGCTCACGGCTGCGAGCTGGCTCTTGTAGCCGTCGCTGAACACCATGTCGGAGTCCAGCGAGGTGCCGGCGAGGTTCTGCACGCTCTGCTCGTAGCCCGGGGTGGCGTAGACGGCCTCACACGTCTGCTGAGGGATGGCGAGCTGTGACGTGCGCAGCTTGCCCTGGCCCGCGACGGCGGCGTCGAGGCTCTCGTAGACCTCGAAGTGCACGTGCGGCCAGCGGCCCTGGTAGGCGGCCGGGAAGATCGTCTTGAACGTCAGCGTGCCGTCCTCGCCGGACTCCTGCACGCCGCGCAGGTAGTTCTCGCCCGCGATCGACTCGTCATAGAGCGAGTAGCGGCCCTCGCGGTCGCAGTGCCAGACGTACACCGCGGCGCCCGCGAGCGGCCCGCCGCCACCGGCGACGTCGAGCAGCTTGAGGTTGATCGTCGTCGGCACGCCCTCGGCGACGCCGGACGCGTCCCCGACGCTCTTGGTGATGTCCTCGCGGACGACGCCGCTCTCGGTGAGGATGTTCGGGCCGTTGGAGCCGTCGCCGGGGAACGGGCCGGCGGTCTCCTCGGGGATCGAGTCGCCGGCGGTGGCGGTGCCACTACCCGCGTCGGGCGAGGCGGAGCCGCCGCACGCGACGACCACGGCGGAGCCAAGGCCGCCGAGCATTACGCCGAGCGCCCGGCGGCGGCTGATCAGGCGGGGCAGGTCGAAGTCCAGCCCGCGGTCGTGGTCGTCGTGCATGCCGCCAAGGTCGCACCCATTCCTGGGAACGACCTGTGAGTTATCTGAGTTGTGCGGCGAGCCCGCGGGAGCGCAGGTCGTAGGCCCAGGCCATGTCTTGGGCCTCGATGCCCTTGCCGCTGCGCCCGGGCCCTTCGAAGATCACGGGCAGGCCCTCGAACCGCGGCTCCGAGAGGAACGCGATCATGCCTTCGACGCCGATCTCGCCGTCGCCGAGATTGATGTGCCGGTCGCGGTTCGAGCCCAGCTCCGTCATCGAGTCGTTCACGTGCAGCGCGCCGAGGCGGTCACAGCCGACGACCTTGTCGAACTCGTCGATCACCGCGCGCAGGGACTCCGCGGTGCGCACGTCGTAGCCGGACGCGAACAGGTGGCAGGAGTCCAGGCAGATGCCGAGCCGCTTCTGCCCGCCGGCCTTGTCGATCAGCTCCGCGAGCTCCTCGAACGAGCGGCCCAGCGTGCCGCCGGCGCCCGCGGTGTCCTCGAGCAGCAGCGGGCACTTCTCGGACTCCTTCAGCGCCTCCTGGATGACCTCGGCGGCGCGCTTGATCGCCGCGTCCACCGGTCCGCCGTCCTTCAGCGCGCTGCCCGGATGCAGGACCACGCCGACCGCGCCGAGCTGCGCCCCGGCGTTGAGGGCGACCTTCAGCGCCTCGAGCGACTTGGAGCGGATCTCCGGGTCCTCGGAGGCGCAGTTGAGCAGGTAGACGGCGTGGATCACGAGCTTCTCGACGACCCAGGAAGCCTCCATCGCCTCGTGGAACGCGGCGACCTCCTCGTCGGAGTAGACCCTGGCCTTCCAGGCCCGCGGCGACTGGTTGAAGATCTGGATCGATCGGCAGCCGCGCTCTTCCCCTCGGGTCACGGCATTCGCCGGTCCGCCCGCGGGCGAGACGTGCGCGCCGATCAACATAGGATGGTGGCCATGCGTGTTCGTTTTCCTCCGTCGCCTACAGGCGCACTGCACATCGGCAATGCGCGGACGGCACTGTACAACTGGCTCCTGGCCCGAGGCTCGGGCGGGCAGCTCGTCCTGCGGATCGAGGACACGGACCGCGAACGCTCGACGCCTGAGAACGTCGACCTGATCTTCGAGAGCATGGACTGGCTCGGGATCGACTTCGACGAGGGGCCGATCTACCAGTCCGCGAACGCCGAGCGCCACGCGGCGGTCGTGCAGGAGCTGCTGGATTCGGGGGCCAGGCGTACCGGACCACCGCCGGCCCGGAGCAGGTCAAGGCGTACAAGGCGGCCAACGACAACCGCGGCTTCCGCGGCGTCGAGGAGTCCGAGGGCGCGATCCGGCTGCGCATGCCCGACGAGGGCGTGACGACCGTCAACGACATCATCCGGGGCGAGACCGCGTTCGAGAACGTGCTGCTCGACGATCTCGTGATCGCGCGGGCCGACGGGACGCCGGTCTACCACCTCGCGGTCGTGGTCGACGACAGCGACGCCCAGATCACGCACGTGGTGCGGGGCGCTGACCACTACTCGAACACGCCGAAGCACCTGCGCATCTATGAAGCGTTGGGCGCTACGCCCCCCACTTATGCGCACCTTCCGCTCCTCCATGGTCCGGATGGCAAGAAACTTTCGAAGCGCCACGGTGCCGCTTCGGTGTCAGATCTCCGGAAAACGGGGTATCTACGAGAGGCCGTGATCAACTACCTCGCTCTGCTGGGATGGGGCTACGACGAGACGACGACGTTCTTCACCATTGAGGAGCTGCAGCAGCTCTTCTCGCTGGAGCGCGTCTCGAAGAACCCCGCCGTCTTCGACGAGCAGAAGCTGCGTTGGATCAACGGCCGTTACGTGCGTGAGTTGAGCGTCGACGACCTCACAGCGCGCCTGGAGGAGTTCACCGGACACGAGGGCCTCAAGCCCGCCGTGGAGATCTCGCAGGAGAAGATCTCGACCCTCTCGGAGTTCTGGCCGCTGGCCGGCTCGTTCTACGAAGGTCCGACCGATGACCCCAAGGCGCGGGAGAAATTTCTCGAGCCGCAGGAATCGAAGGACGCGCTCGCGCACGTCCGGACCGCTCTGGACGGCTTGCCAGAGCCGTGGACGGTGTCCAGGGTCGAGGAAGCACTGCGCGGAATCGCCGAACGGACGGGGCTGAAGCCAAAGTCTATTTTTCAGCCTTTACGGGTCGCTTTGACCGGTACGACCGTTTCACCCGGTATCTTCGAAACGGTCGCGCTGCTGGGGCGCGAGGAGACCCTTAAGAGGGTGGGGCGTGCGCTTGATTCATAAGCGGGAACCGAAGCATCGCGGCGGCGGGTTCAACCATTGGTCCATTGCTGCCGATAGAGCGTCAAGGTGAAATGACCGTGACTCCCGGCCAAACTCCAGAACAGCTTCCCGCGGTCGATGACTCACTCATGAGCACCGCAACCGCACCGGCCGCTGTCCGGCCCCGCCCGCGCGGCGACGCGCCGTACGCCGTCGTCGGCCGGCCCCGTAACGAGGGGCACGGCAAGCGACTTACGGCTGCCTTCGAGGCCCTCGAGGTCTTTCCGGCGCTGGCCGAGTCGCGTAACCGCCTGCTCGCGCTGACCACCGAGGAGCGTCCCTCCACGGGTGACGTCGTGCGCGCCATCGAGTCCGACGTCGCTCTGGTGATCTCGGTCATGCGCCTGGCCAACGGCATGGATTCGCCCAAGCGCGGCCAGGTCGAGTCCGTCGTCTCATCCGTCGAGGTGCTCTCGCCCGAGGCCGTGCAGCGCCTCGCCGCCAACGCCGAGACCTTCGAGTTCTTCGAGCGCGGAAAGACCTGGGACGCCGCTCCCGAGCGCTTCCGCCTGCACGCCGTCGCCGTCCAGCGCGCCGCCGACCGCCTCGCCGCGGCCGCCGGCTACGCCCATCGCGACCGCCTGCTCGTCACCGCCCTGCTCCACGACGTCGGCAAGCTCGTGCTCATGCACGCCTACCCGGGCTACCCGAAGCAGGTCCACGGTCCTGCGCGCACGCCCGAGGAGCGCCTGCACTACGAGCGCCGCGAGCTCGGCGTGGACCACGCCCTGGTCGGCGGCGTCCTCGCCCGCCGCTGGAACCTCCCCAACGCCGTCGCGTCCGCGATCGAGCGCCATCACTCCGACGACGCCCAGGGCGACGCCGCCTTCGTGCGCCTCGCCGACATGCTCGCGCACTACTCCCAGGGCTCCCCGGTCTCCTCGACCGAGCTCCTGCGTGCCGCCCGCACCGTCGGCTTCGGCCCGTCCGAGCTGCGCTCCGTCCTGTACGACCTGCCGTACCCGTCGCAGGACCGCCCCCGCGCGGTCGAGCCCTGCCCGCTCTCCTCGCGTGAGCTGGACGTGCTCAAGCGCCTCGCCCAGGGCATGGTCTACAAGCAGATCGCGCTCGAGCTGTCTTTGTCGACCTCCACGGTCCGCACGCACCTGCACAACATCTACGGCAAGCTCGGCGCCGTGGACCGCGCGCAGGCCGTCCTGCACGCGACCGAGCGCGGCTGGCTCTAGTCACCGCTTGGCCGACGCGGAGTAACTCCGCGTCGGCGCCGTTTCGAGCGGCCTCGCGCCGCCCTTCCCGCCCACCCGGCCAGTTCGCGCGTCGCGGCGCCGCTGCGCGTGTCAGCATTGACACGTGCTCTCGATCACGACCAAGTCGCCGTACGCGATCCGCGCGCTGGCCGAGCTCGCCCGTACCGGCGGCCCCGGCCCCGTCCCGATCGGTGAGCTCGCGCGCCGCCGCGAAGTGCCGGTCCAGTTCCTCGAGCAACTCTTCGCGGTCCTGCGCCGGGCCGGCGTCCTGCGCTCCCAGCGCGGCGTGAAGGGCGGCTACGCGTTCGCCCGCGAGCCGGGCGAGGTCACCGTGCTCGAGGTCGTCGAGCTGCTCGACGGCCGTCTCGGCGCCGAGGCCGAGGGCATCTTCGCCGAGGCCGCCGCCGCGGCCCGCGCGGTGCTGGCCAAGACGACGATCAGCGACGTCGTCGAGCGCGAGAACCAGGCCGCGGGCGCGACCATGTATTACATCTAGAAGGGCAATGCGGCCCTGGCTGCTCGCCCTCATCCTCGTGCTCGCGACGGCCGGCGTCGCCGCCGCGCTGGTCACGAGCGAGGAGTCCGGGACGGGCGCCGAGAACGTCGGTGACGACGGGCGGGCCGAGATCTCTGCGCCGCAGACGTGCGAGGCCACCGACTCCAACCCGGGCGGCACGAACAACTACATCGAGGACGCGCCCGAGCGGGAGTCGCTGGGCGAGGGCTTCGTGATCGAGGGGTTCGTGCGCCAGAGCTCGGGCTGTGAGCGGCTCGAGGACGTCGCGGTGCAGGTGTGGCTCGCGACCGAGACCGGGGGAGAGCGCGACAACCGCGCGACGGTGCGCACGGATGACGAGGGTCGCTACCGGATCGAGACGCCGCCGACCATCCCGCAGTTCGGCGAGCCCAACATCCACGTCGCCGTCGACGGCGACGAGCGCTTCGAGCCGGTGTTCATCCGCCGCGTCGTCGACCTGGACGACAAGCGCGCCGTGGTGAACCTCACGCTCCGCGCCCGGGGATGAGGGTGCGCGGGCGCGCGGCCGCGGCCCTGGTCGCGATCGCGGCGCTCCCGCCCACCGTGCTCGCGCTCGCGTCCGACCATTTCGCCGGTGAGCCGCTCCTGCTGGCCTCGACGACGTGCGCGGCGCTCGCGGTCGGGGCGCTCGCCGTCCAGCCGCTGCTCGCCGCCGCCGGTCCGCCGGCACGACAGGCGCACCGCGCGACGGGCACGGTGATCGTCGCGCTCGTGCTGCTGCACGTCGCGCTGCTGTTCATCCTCGCGCCGGACGACGCGCTGTTCGCGATGTCGCCCGACGGGCCGACCCGCGCGCGGATGGCGTTGATCGCGACGTGCGCGCTGTTGATCGCGGCGCTGCTCGGCGCGCTCGGCCCGTCCTCCCGCATGTCGCGCACGACCTGGCGGGTCCTGCACGCCTACCTGGGCGTGCTGGTGATCGTGCTGGGCGTCGGGCACGCCGTGCTCACCGACGGGGCGCTCGACGGCGCGGGCACGCCGCTGCTGCTCGGCCTCGGTGCGCTCGGGGTCATCGGTATCGCCGCCGCCATCGTTGCCGACCGCAGGCGAGTTGCATCA
Organism: uncultured Solirubrobacteraceae bacterium; assembly: GCA_963724195.1. Taxonomy (GTDB): domain Bacteria; phylum Actinomycetota; class Thermoleophilia; order Solirubrobacterales; family Solirubrobacteraceae; genus Solirubrobacter. Next base: position 350,620 of record CAVRTQ010000016.1, read on the forward strand.
AGAAACTAACCTGCTAACTTCCAAAACCATGGAAATACAAGGATCGGTCGCGCTCGTCACCGGCGCGAATCGCGGGTTGGGCAAGGCGTACGCCGAGGCGCTGGTCGCCGCCGGCGCGAAGGTCTACGGCGGGGCGCGGAACCCGGACTCGATCACGAGCGACGGGGTCATCCCGGTGCGGCTCGACGTGACGGACTCCGAGCAGGTGGCGAAGGCCGCGGCGGAGCTCACCGACGTCAACCTCGTCGTCAACAACGCCGGCGTCGGCGTGCTGGCCACGCCGCTGACCGCGAACATCGACGACGCGCGGCAGATCATGGAGGTCAACTACCTCGGGCTGCTGCGCGTGTCCCAGGCGTTCGGGCCGCAGCTCGCCGGCGGCGCGCTGGTCAACGTGCTGAGCGTCGCCTCGTTCCGGCCGCAGCTGACGCTCTCCACCTATTCGGCGACGAAGGCGGCCGCGTGGTCGATCACGACCGCCCTCAGGGAAGAGCTCGCCGACACGCTCGTCGTCGGCGTGCACGCGGGCTTCATCGACACCGACCTGGCCGCGGCGGTCCCGCCCGAGCACAAGATCCCGCCGGCCCAGGTGGTCGAGGCGACGCTCGAAGCCCTCCGCGCCGGCGAGACCGAGGTCCTGGCCGACGACATCAGCCGCCTCGCGAAGGCGGCGCTGGTTGCCTAACGCCCATCACTGAGCCCGCTCGGGCTCGATCCCGCTAGGTTCTCTGACCGATGGCACATGCGATCGAGGTGGCGGGCCTCACGAAGCACTTCGGGTCCGTCAAAGCCGTAGACGACCTCTCGTTCACGGTGGACGAGGGGCGCGTCACCGGCTTCCTGGGGCCCAACGGGGCCGGCAAGACGACCACGCTGCGAATGGTGCTCGGGCTCGTGAACCCGACGTCCGGCGCTGCGACCGTGCACGGACAGCCGTTCACGAGCCTCCAAGACCCGGTGCACACCGTCGGCGCCGTGCTCGACGGCGGGATGCTGCACCCGGGCCGCAGCGGCCGCAACCACTTGCGCACCCTCGCGCAGGGCGTCCGGGATCGGCGACCAGCGGGTGGACGAGCTGATGCAGCTCGTCGCGCTCTCCGACGCCGCCAACCGGCGGGCGGGCGGATACTCGCTCGGCATGCGCCAGCGGCTCGGCCTCGCCGCGGCGTTGCTCGGCGACCCGAAGGTGCTGGTGCTGGACGAGCCCGCGAACGGCCTCGACCCGCAGGGCATCCGCTGGCTGCGCGACTTCCTGCGCCGGCTGGCGAACGAGGGCCGCGCGGTGCTCGTCTCCAGCCACGTGCTGGCGGAGGTCGCCCAGACCGCGGACGACGTGGTCGTGATCGCGAAGGGCAGAAGCGTCGCGCAGGGCGCCGCTGCAGGAGCTGATGGGCCGCAGCGGCAGTGACGGCGGCGTGCGCGTCTCCGGTCCGGACGTGCGCCGGCTCGGCGACGTCCTCTACGCGCAGGGCGCGCGGGTGAGCGGCGACGGGACCCAGATCACGGTCGTCCGACCGCACGGGCGAGCAGGTCGGCCGCGTGATCGCCGAGCACCAGATCGTGATCTCCGAGCTGGTCTCGCTCGGCGCGGGCGCTCGAGGACGTCTACTTCGAGCTCACCGGCGCCACGGGAGGCCCGTCATGACCCACCTGATCGCCGCCGAGTTCCTCAAGCTCCGCACGACCCGGACGTTCTTCGCGTTCCTGATCGCCTGCGCCGCGCTCGTGCTGGTGCCGACGATCCTCATCTGCGCGCTCGCCAACTTCGACGAGGACCCGATCGAGACCGCTGCTGTTCTTCATCGGCTCGCTCATCCAGACGTTCTCGCTGCTGATCGGCATCCTCGCCGCCACGACCGAGTTCCGCCACGGCACGATCACGCCGAGCCTGCTCGTGGTCCCCAACCGGATCCGGCTGATGACGTCCAAGCTGATCGCCGCGACGCTGACCGGCTTGGCGATCGGGCTCGTCTCGACCGTGCTGATCGTCGTCATCGTCGCCGTGTTCGGCTCGGTGCGCGACTTCCCCACCGACGAGATCGGGCGCGCGAGCCTGATCATCGGCGGCACGCTCGTGTGCGGCGCTCTACGCGGCCCTGGGCGTCGGCCTCGGCGCGCTCGTGCGCAACCAGGTCGGGGCGATCGTGGGCGCGCTCGTCTACATGTTCGTGCTCGAGCCGCTCGTGAGCGGGCTGCTGTCGCTCAGCGACTCGCTCGACGGCTTCATGCCCAAGTACAGCCTCGGCGCCGTCTCGTCGTGGCTCGCGGGCGTCTCGCCGGACACCGAGGTGCTGCTCGAGCAGTTCCCGGCGGGCCTGCTGCTCACGCTCTACGCCGCGATCTTCATCGCCGCCGGCCTGTACATGCTGCGCCGACGGGACGTCACGGCGTGATCACGCTGCGCCCCGCCACGGAGAGCCGACGCGCCACGCGCGGCGGAGATCGCGATCGCGGTCGACATCGCCGAGGTGGGGGAGCCCGACTACTCGCTGGAGGACCTGCTGGAGGAGTGGGGCGAGCCGGGGTTCGAGCTCGCCGTCGACAGCGCGGTCGCCGAGGACGCGCAGGGCACGGTCATCGGCTTCGCCCACTTCCGCTCCGGCGACCTGGTCGTGGCGGTCGACCCGCTTCGTCAAGGCGAGGGCGCGGGCACGGCACTGCTGGACTGGGCCGAGCGGCGAGGGCCCGAGCGGGGAGAGACCCGGCTGCGCCAGGCCGTCGGCGACCGCGCGACCACGGCCCGCGCGCTGCTCGAGGCGCGCGGGTTCGGCGTCGCCCGCAGCTACTACCGGCTCGAGCGCGACCTGGCCGACGTGGACGGCGAGCCGGACTTCCGCGGCCTCGCGCCGGAGGACGCGCTGTTCGGGATCTACGACGCCGCCTTCAGCCGTATCCCCGATTACGTGTACCGCGACGAGGAGACCTGGACCCAGCGCAGCCTCCACGCCCACAACCTGGACCGGGAGACCACGCGCGTGGCCGAGGGCCGAGGGTTCGCGCTCGTCCGCCGGTTCGAGCAGGACGTGGCGTACGTCGAACTGCTCGCCGTGCACCCGGACCACGCGGGCCAGGGTCTGGGCGGCGCGCTGCTGACCGCGGTGTTCAAGGCCGGGCGCGCGCAACGGCTACCGCCAGGTCGTGCTCAACGTCGCCTCCGACAACCCGAACGCACTGCGTCTGTACGAGCGTGTCGGCATGACCCAGCGCTGGCGGATCGACGACTACCACAAGCCGCTGCCAGACTAGGTCGCCGATGATCCCGAGCAACATCGCCGAACACGTCGGCCGCACACCGATGGTGCAGCTCAAGCGCCTCACCCCAGAAGGCGGCGGGGAGGTCTACGGCAAGCTCGAAATGTTCAACCCGGGCGGCTCCGTCAAGGACCGGATCGGGGTGGCCATGATCGAGGCGGCCGAGAAGGAAGGCCTGATCGAGCCGGGCCGCACGACGATCGTGGAGGCCACGAGCGGCAACACCGGCATCGCGCTCGCGTTCGTGTGCGCGGCCAAGGGCTACGACCTCATCCTCACGCTCCCGCAGGGCATGTCCCGCGAGCGCGAGGGCCTGCTGCGCCTGTACGGCGCGCAGGTGCACATCACCGAGTCGATGGGCGGCATGAACGAGGCCGTCGCCGCCGCGCGCGCGATGGCGAGCGACGACGACTACTACCTGCCCGACCAGTTCACCAACCCCGCCAACCCCGACGTGCACCGGCGCACCACCGGCCCGGAGCTGTGGGAGGCGATGGACGGCAAGATCGACTACTTCGTCGCGGGCGTCGGCACCGGCGGCACGATCACCGGCGCCGGCTCGTACCTGAAGGAGCGCAACAAGGACCTGAAGGTGATCGCGGTCGAGCCGCTCACCTCGCCCGTGCTCTCCGGCGGCCGGCCCGGCCCGCACAAGATCCAGGGCATCGGCGCGGGCTTCGTCCCGCCGGTGCTGCAGCGCGATCTGCTGGACGAGGTCATCCCCGTCGACGACGAGGACGCGCTGGAGACCGCGCGCCAGGCCGCGAGCCGCGAGGGCGTGCTGGTCGGCGTCTCGTGCGGGGCCGCGCTGTGGGCGGCGCTGCAGATCGCCGAGCGCCCTGAGGCCAAGGGCAAGCGGATCGTGGTCGTGCTGCCCGACAGCGGCGAGCGCTACGTGTCGCTGCCGTTCTTCGCCCCCGAGCCCACCCCGGCGCCCTCGGCATGATCCGCGAGGTCGAGGGTCCCGCCGGAGCGCCGTGGGAACGGCCCCTGCACGGCACGCTCGACCGGCTGGTGGTGGAGTCCGACGCGCTCGCCGCCAACCCGCTGGGCGACCCGTCGCGGCGGCCGCTGTTCGTCTATCGCCCGCCCGGCGTGGAGCTCGACCATCCCAAGGCGCTGCCGAGCGTCTACGTCATCCAGGGCTACACCGGCCAGCTGGACATGTGGTTCTCGCGCCAGCCGTTCGAGCCGAACATGATCGAGCGCATCGACGCGCTGTTCGCGAGCGGCGAGTGCCCGGACGCGATCATCGTGTTCGTCGACGCGTGGACGTCGTTCGGCGGCTCGCAGTTCCTGAACTCCACCGGCACGGGCCGCTACCTCGACTACCTGTGCGACGAGCTCCCGGCGTTCGTCGACGAGCGCTACCCGACGCTCGCCTCGCGCGATCACCGGGGCCTGACGGGCAAGTCGAGCGGCGGCTACGGCGCGATGGTCGTGCCGATGCTGCGCCCGGACGTGTTCGGGGCGCTCGCCTCACACGCCGGCGACGCGCTGTTCGAGGCCTGTTACCTGCCCGAGTTCCCGGCTCGTGCCCGTCAGCTGCGCGACGAGTTCGACGGCTCGTGGGAGACGTTCTTCGAGCGCGCGCGCACCACGGACCCGCCGAAGTGGGAGTCGATCCTGCTGCTCGAGCTGTACGGCTACGCGGCGGCCTACTCGCCCGACCCGGCCAATCCGGGGCGCGCGCTGATCCCGTTCGACGTCAACGGCCGGCTGATCGCGCACATCTGGGCGCAGTGGGTGGAGAAGGACCCGGTGCGGATGGCGCCGCGCCACGCCGACGCGCTGCGCTCGATGCGCCGCATCCACATCGAGTCGGGCAACAAGGACGAGTACTTCCTGGACCTGGGGGCGCAGGCCTTCGCCGCCGAGCTCACCAAGCTGGGCGTGCAGCACACGTGCCAGCTCTTCGACGGCACGCACGCCCGGCTGACGTACCGCTACCCCGGCGCGATCCGGGAGTCGTCGAGGCACTCGCCTAGCGGCTCGTGCCTTGAGAGAACTCGCCCGGAGGGCTCGTTCTCTCGCTCAGCGAGGGGTGACCGGCGTCACGGCTTCGCGCGCCCACGCCTCGGCCGCCGGCCACGGGCCATAGCCGGCCTCCGGGTTGATGTGGCCCTGGCCGGGCAGCAGATCGGTGGGGAGGCCGGGGAAGACGCTCGTCGCGCCCTCCGGGCAGTACGGATCGTTCTCGGCGCAGACGAGCCGTGCGTTGTCGAGCGCGACGTCCGGGGTGGGGAAGAACGGCGCGAGCACGTCCGGGACGCCCGTCGGCGACGGCGGTGCGACCAGCAGCACCCGCTCGGCGGGTTGACCGCCGCGCGCGACGTGGTGCAGCCACAGCACGCACGCCAGGCTGTGGCAGACGACGACGGGCGGCTCGCCGAACGCGTCGAGCTCGCGCTCGAGCGCGTCCAGCCACGCGTCCAGCCGCGGGTTGTCGGGGTCGGGCAGGTCCGGGAAGCGCACCGAACCGTCGGCGGAGCGCAGCCGGCCGGCGAGCCAGGACTGCCAGTGGCCCGGGCCGGAACCCTGATAGCCGTGGAGGATGAGATATCCAGAGCGCGCCATCCGGCCGCTACCGTAGCCGACGTGACCCACTCACTCGACGTCAGCGCCCTCCGCTGCCCGATGACGTGGGTGCGGACGAAGCTGGAGCTGGAACGGCTCCCGGCGGGCGCGACGCTGGAGGTGCTCCTCCCGCCCGGGGAGGCGCTGACCAACGTCCCACGCTCGGCGCGTGAGGCCGGCCACGCCGTGGATGTCGACGGCACGAAGATCCGGATCGTCCGCGGAGATCCGCGAAGCGATCTCCAAGCCGAGATGGGCACGCACCCGGCGAAGCCGGTCGCGCACATGGAGCGCCCGTGAGCGAGTCGTCGCGGCGCACGTTCTTCCGGGACGCGCTCCAGTCGGCGGCCCGCGCGGCGCTGCGGGCCGAGGCAGAGCTGGAAGAACCGCCCGAGGAGATCGTCGCGCCGCTGCTGACGGAGGCGGAGATCGAGCGCTACTCGCGTCAGCTCGTGCTCCCGGACTGGTCCGAGGAGGCGCAGATCGCGCTCCGTGACGCGTCGGTGCTGGTGGTCGGCGCGGGCGGGCTCGGCTCACCCGTGGCGCTGTATCTCGCGGGCGCGGGCGTCGGCCGGGTCGGGCTCGTGGACGCCGACGTCGTCGAGATCTCCAACCTGCACCGCCAGCCGCTGCACTTCACGCCCGACCTCGGCGTGCCCAAGGTGGAGTCCGCCGCGGCCAAGCTGCGCTTCCTGAACCCGGACGTGGTGATCGAGCCCTACCAGGTGCGCCTGGACGAGACGAACGCCGCCGGGCTCGTCGAGGGCCAGGACCTCGTGATCGACTGCTCGGACTCCTTCGCCACGCGATACGCCGTCAACCGGGCGTGCTGCGACGCGGGCGTGGACCTGGTCGAGGGCGGAGCGGTGGGGTGGAGCGGGCTCGTGATGACGATCCTGCCGCGCGCCACCGCCTGCTACCGCTGCGCCTTCCCGGTGGAGCCCGAGGACTCGCAGTCGTGCGCGGAGGCCGGCATCCTCGGCCCGGCCGCGGGCGTGCTCGGCACGCTGCAGGCGCTCGAGGCGATCAAGCTCCTGAGCAGCGTCCAGCCGCCGCTGCTGGACGCGTTCCTGACCGTCGACCTCGTGTCGCTGGAGTTCACGCAGGTGCACGTCCAGCGGCGCACGGACTGCCCGGACTGCGGTGGGTAGCCTTCGCTGCCGATGCTGGGTCTGAGCACCATCCGCCGGGTCTCCGGGGAGCTGCGCCGCGACATCGCCGCGGTGCGCCAGCGCGACCCCGCGGCCGCCGCGGTCTCCACCGCCGAGATCCTCACGCAGTGGCCGGGCCTGCACGCGCTGCTCATGCACCGCGTCGCGCACGCGCTCGTGATGGCCGAGGTGCCGGTCCTGCCCCGCGGGATCGCGTACTTCTCGCGCGCGCTCACCGGGATCGAGATCCACCCGCGCGCGCGGATCGGCGACGGCATGTTCATCGACCACGGGATCGGCGTCGTGATCGGCGAGACGGCCGAGGTCGGCGACAACGTGACGCTCTATCAGGGCGTGACGCTCGGCGGCACCGGCTTCGAGACCGGCAAGCGCCACCCGACGGTGCAGGACAACGTCACGATCGGCTCGGGGGCGAAGCTGCTCGGCCCGATCACGATCGGCCACGGGGCGAAGATCGGCGCCAACACGGTCGTCATCCACGACGCGCCGCCGAACTCCACCGTCGTCGGCAACCCCGGGCACCCGGTGCGCGTGGAGGGCCGCAAGCCCGAGGGCCCGGACGCCGACTGGGTGCACCTGCCCGACCCGATCGCGGACGCGCTCAAGCAGATGGCGGCGCGGATCGCCGACCTCGAGCGCGAGGTCGCGAAGCTGCGCGGCGAGGACCCGGGGAAGGTCGCGGCGGTCGTGCCGCTGCGCCCCGCGCGTGGTCCGAGCCCCGCAGGTGGGTAGCCTCCGGGCCGTGCCTTCTTTCTCGCATTCGATCGACGTCTCCAAGCCGCCGTCCGAAGTCTTCCCGTGGCTGCTCGAGCAGGACAAGGTCCCGCAGTGGACGTCTGACCTCGAGCGCTACGACGTCGACGGCGCGCTCGGCGTCGGGACGCACGTGACGCAGAAGCTCACCGTCGCCGGCGGGATCGCGCTGGACATGGAGATCACCGCCTACGACCCGCCGCGCGGCGCCGCCACGGCGTTCGAGACCAACGGCGTGAAGGTGCTCAGCGAGTACATCGTCGAGGGCTCCAGCGGCGGCGGCTCCCGCGTCACCCAGACGCTCGACGCCAAGGCCAGCGGCTTCACGGCCAAGATGCTGATCCCGATCGTGCAGGGCCGGCTGGAGACCAAGCTCAAGGACGACCTCGAGCGCCTGAAGGCACTGCTGGGCTAGATGCGGGTGCTGGTCCTCGCCGTGCTGTTGGCGCTGCTGGCGCCGGCGGTGGCGAGCGCACAGACGCTCGCGGAGGTCGGGGCCGCCCTGCGGCAGGACCCCGTCTACGTCGACCCGGACGCTGAGCTGGCGGGCGACATCGACGCGGACGCCCTGCGCGAGCGGATCCGCGCGGGCGGCACGCCGATCTTCGTGGCGGTGCTGCCCGGCGGGGTGACGGTCGACGAGCTGCACTCGGCCGTGGGGGTGGCCGGCACGTACGCGCTCGTCTCCGGCCGCAGCTTCCGGGCCGGCTCGGACCTGTACCGCGCGGGCCCGGACGCGACCGCCGCGCGGCAGGCCAACGACGACGTCCAGGGCACGCTCGAGGACTTCATCGGCCGCGTGGCCGACCGCGCCGACGGGCGTCGGCCGAGCAACTCGAACGAGTCGAGCGGCGCGGGCAGCGTCTTCCTCGTCTTCATCGCGATCCTGCTATTCGGCGGCCTGGGGTTGATGCTCGTCGGCCGGCGCCGACGCGCCCGAGCCGAGGCCGTGGAGCTCGCCGAGGTCAAGGACAACGTCCGCGACGACCTGGTGGCGCTGGGCGACGACATCCGCGCGCTGGATCTCGACGTGCAGATGCCGGACGCCGACGCGCGCGCCAAGGAGGACTACGCGCGGGCGGTGGACGCCTACGATCGCGCCAACCGCGTGTTCGAGACGGCCCGCCGCGCCGAGGACTTGGCGCCGGCGGCTGAGGCGCTGGAAGAAGGGCGCTACGCGATGATCGCGGCCAAGGAGCGGCTGGCCGGGCGTGAGCCGCCGCCGCGCCGCGCTCCCTGCTTCTTCGACCCGCGTCACGGCCCGTCGAGCCGTGACGTGCAGTGGGCGCCACCCGGCGGCGCCGCGCGACCCGTACCCGCCTGCGAGGCCGACGCGCAACGTGTCGAACGCGGGGAGGACCCGCACACGCGGGAGATGGTCGTCGGCGGCCGGCGTGTCCCGTACTACGACGCCGGCCCGGCCTACGCACCCTTCTACGGCGGCTTCTTCGGGAGCTTCGGAGGCTTTCTCCCCGGCATGCTGCTCGGCTCGATGATGGGCGGCGGCTGGGGCGGACCCGACGTCTATGTCGACGGCGGCGACTCCGGTGCGGGAGACTTCGGCGATGGCGACTTCGGCGGTGGAGGTTTTGGTGGCGGCGACTTCGGGGGCGGCGGCGACTTCGGTGGAGGCGACTTCGGCGGAGGTGGCGGCGATTTCGGCGGCGGGGACTTCGGCGGCGGCGACTTCTGAGCGCCGCCGGCCCGCCCGCGGGCTGCGCCTCCTACTGTTCGCGGCGTTGCTCGCGCTCGCGTTCCCGGCTCTCGCGTCCGCGCAGACCGTGGAGGAGGCGGCGAACGCGCTGCGCTCCCAGGACCACGTCTACGTCGCCGACGGCGCTGAAGCCGCCGACCAGGTCGACGCCGACGCGCTCCGCCGCCAGATCGGCGATCAGGCGGTGTACGTCGCCGTGCTGCCCGCCAGCGCGGTCGAGGGCAGCGCCGGGCGGACGCTGATCGCGCTCCGCCAGGGCGTGGGGGAGAAGGGCCGCTACGCGCTCGTCGTCGGCGACGAGCTGCGCACGCTCCCGGCCGACGAGGGCGAGGCCGCGCGCGCCGCGCACCCGGACGACCTCCAGGCCGCGCTCACCCAGTTCATCGACGAGTCCGAGTCCGCCGGCGGCTCGGGCGGCGGCGCGATCGCCGCGATCCTCGTCGGCCTCGTCCTGCTCGGCGTCGTCGTGGGCGGCACGATGCTGGTCGTCACGCGCCGCCGCGACCGCGCCGCCCGCAACGACGGCCGCTCCGAGGTCGGGGAGATCAACCAGACCGACGACTTCGTCCGCCTGGGCGACCAGATCCGCGCGCTCGAGCTCGACATCACCCTCGGCGACGCGGGCCGCGCCGACTACGACCACGCCCTCGACGCCTACACCCGCGCGAACGACCTGCAGCGCAAGGGCGACGAGGCGGGCGCGAACCGCGCCCTCGACGAGGGCCTCGCGGCCATCGCCGCCGCCCGCGAACGCATCGCCGGCCGCCGCTAGGCTCGAACCCGGTAGGCGAAGATAAAGGTGCCTGGCACCTTTATCTTCGAGGCATGGAGAAGATCCGTGGAGGCGACGTGCGTGCGGCCGGAGTGCCGGACGGGCCCGCGATGGGGGTGGCGCTGAGCTGCATCCCGCGCGCGGTCAAGCAGCTCGGCCGTGAGGGCGCGCTCGCGCGCCTCGCCGAGGTGGCCGCGACGCCCGAGCGGTTCGAGGACGAGGTGCACTTCGGGGCGCTCGCGCAGCGGCTCGTGGCCGACCAGCGTGAGGCGGACCGCCGCTTCGTGGAGCGCGACGCGCCCGCGCCGTTCGCCAACTACTGCGGCGACGCCGACCCCGGCGCGCTCGACCAGATGCGCAACTCGCTGCGGCTCCCGAGCGCGCTGCGCGGCGCGCTGATGCCGGACGCGCACCGTGGCTACGGGCTGCCGATCGGCGGCGTGCTGGAGACCGAGGGCACCGTGATCCCGTACGCCGTCGGGGTGGACATCGCGTGCCGGATGAAGCTGTCGGTGCTCGACCTGGACCCGGCCGCGCTCGACGACGGCGCGCACCTGGAGCAGGCGCTGCTCAAGCAGACGCAGTTCGGGACCGGCGCCAAGCTGCGCAAGCGGGCCGATCACGCGACCATGGAGGACGAGCGCTGGACGCTCACGCCGCTGGCGGCCCGCCTGCGCGACCGCGCGTCGGATCAGCTCGGCACGAGCGGCTCCGGCAACCACTTCGTCGAGTTCGGGCTGCTCACCCTGCCGGAGCCGGACCTCGGGCTGCCCGCGGGCCGGTACGTCGCGCTGCTCTCGCACAGCGGCAGCCGCGGAGCGGGCGCGCAGATCGCCGGGCACTACTCCAAGCTCGCGCGTGAGCTGCGCCCGGAGCTGCCCAAGGAGCTGAGCTACCTGAGCTGGCTGGACCTCGACCACGACTCGGGCCGCGAGTACCTGCAGCTGATGCGGCTGATGGGCGACTACGCGTCGGCCTGCCACGCCGTGATCCACGAGCGCGTCACCGGGCACCTGAAGGCGGAGGTGCTCGGCGGGCGTCGAGAACCATCACAACTACGCGTGGACCGCCGAGCGCGACGGCCGCGAGGTGGTCGTGCACCGCAAGGGCGCGACGCCGGCCGCGGCGGGCGAGCTGGGCGTGATCCCGGGGTCGATGGCCGCGCCCGGGTTCGTCGTGCGCGGCAAGGGCGCGCCGGACAGCATCGACTCGGCGGCGCACGGCGCGGGGCGGCGCATGAGCCGGACGGCCGCCACCCAGCAGTTCAACTGGAGCATGGTCCGCCCGGTGCTCGAGGAGCGCGGCGTGAAGCTGCTCTCGGCCGGGATCGACGAGAACCCGTTCGCGTACAAGGACATCGAGACCGTGATGGCCGCGCAGACGGACCTGGTGGACGTCGTGGGCCGCTTCGACCCGCGGATCGTGCGCATGGCCGAGGCCGGCGAGCGGCCCGAGGACTAGGCCGGCGACGCGATCCGCCGCCGCCGCGATCCGCGTCAGTCGATGTACTCGTAGGCCGGGAGGGTCAGGAAGTCCGGGAAGTCGTCCGACAGGGCGACCTGCTCGAAGATCTTCTTGGTCTCTTCCGGCCGGCCCTTCTCCCACACCTCGTCGCCGACGTCGGCCCGGATCTTCTCCATCTCCTCGTCCAGGATCTTGCGGACGTGGTCGCGGTCGAAGCGGCCGTGCTTGACCCACTGCCAGATCTGCGAGCGGGAGATCTCGGCGGTGGCGGCGTCCTCCATCAGGTTGTTGATGCCGGCGGCGCCGCGGCCGCCGAGCCAGAACGAGATGTACTGGAAGCCGACGCTGACGTCGCTGCGCAGCCCTTCCTCGGTGATCTCGCCGGGCGTGCTGGAAGCGTCGAGCAGCTGGTCGGGTGAGACGTCGACGTCGTAGCGCTGCTTGTCGATCTGGTTCGGGCGGTTGCCGAGCACGTCGTCGAACGCCTTCAGCGCCACATCGACCACGTCGGGGTGCGCGACCCAGGTGCCGTCGAAGCCGGCCTTGGCCTCGCGTTCCTTGTCGGCCTTGACCGCGTCCAGCGCGCGCTGGTTGGCCTCCTGGTCCTTGCGTGACGGGATCAGCGCGGCCATGCCGCCCATCGCGAACGCGCCGTGGGCGTGGCAGGTCTTGACCAACAGCTCGGTGTAGGCCCGCATGAACGGGACCGTCATCTTCACGTCGTTGCGGTCCGGCAGCACGAAGTCCGGGTCGTCGCGGAAGACCTTGATCATCGAGAAGATGTAGTCCCAGCGGCCGGCGTTGAGCCCGTACGAATGCTCGCCGAGCGCGTGGATGATCTCCGCCATCTGGAACGCGGCCGGGAGCGTCTCGATCAGCACGGTGGCGCGGATCAGGCCCGCGGGCAGGCCGAGCGCCTCACGCGTGAAGGTGAAGACGTCGTTCCAGAGCGCCGCCTCCTGGTAGTGCTCCATCTTCGGCAGGTAGAGGTAGAGCCCCTTGTTGCGCTCGGCGAGCCGCTGGCCGCAGTGGAACGCGTACAGGCCGAAGTCCATGAACGCGCCCGCCACGGGAGCGCCGTCGATCGTGATGTGCTTCTCGGGCAGGTGCCAGCCGCGCGGGCGGACGAGCAGCGTCGCCGGGTTGTCGATCAGCTCGTAGTGCTTGCCCTCGGACGAGTCGTAGGTGATCGTCCCCTCGATGGCGTCGATCAGGTTCAGGTGGCCCTCGACCTGGTTCTGCCAGGTGGGGGAGTTCGCGTCCTCGAAGTCGGCCATGAAGCCCTTGGCGCCGCTGTTGAGCGCGTTGATCACGAGCTTGCGGTCGGTCGGGCCGGTGATCTCCGCGCGCCGGTCCTCGTAGTCGGGCCGGGGCGGCGGGACCTGCCAGTCGCCGTCGCGGATCTCGGCCGTCTCCTCCAGGAACCCGGACGGCTTGGCGCGCTCCTTCCGGGCGGCCAGCAGCTCGGTGCGGCGGGCGCCGAAGCGCTCCTGCAGCTCGCCGATGAAGGCGATCGCCTCGTCGGTCAGGATCTGGGCAGAGGCATCGGTCGGGGGCGCGGCGGCTTGCGCTTTGCTCACGGTTTCACTCCTCGGAGGGACATGTCGAGCAGGGTCATCGGGTGGTAGATCGGGAGGTCCAGGTGCTTGGCGATCTGCAGCGCGCAGCCGGGGTTGGCGGCGGCGATCGCTTCAGCGCCCGTGGCCTTCAGGTTGCCCGCCTTGCGCTCGCCGAGCGTCGCGGCGGCCTCGGGCTGGAGCAGGTTGTAGATGCCCGCGGACCCGCAGCACAGCTCCCACTCCTGCGGCTCGAGCAGCTCGAGGCCGGGGATGCCGCGCAGCAGCTCTCGGGGCTGCACGCGCACGCCCTGCGCGTGGGCGAGATGGCAGGCGTCGTGGTAGGCGGCGCGCAGCTCGATCGGCTTGCGCACGGCCTGCGGCTCCTCGGTCGCGAGCAGCTCGTGCACGTCGACGACCTTGGCGGAGAACTCGCGCGCGCGGTCGTCGTCGAGGATGTGGCCGTAGTCCTTCATCACCGAGCCGCAGCCCGCGACGTTGGTGACGATCTTGTCGAACCCCTCGTAGGCCTCGATCGTCTTCCACGCGAGGTCGTGCGCCTCACCCTCGACGCCCGCGTGGATCTGCAGCGCGCCGCAGCAGCGCGGGGCGCGCGGGGAGTGGACTTCCCAACCCTCCGCGCTCAGCACGTTCACCGTGGCGACGTTGACGTCGCCGAAGAACACGCGCTGGATGCAGCCCTGCATGAACGCCACGGTCCCGCGCTTGGCCGGCGCCTTCGTCTTGCGCACCGTCGGCAGCCGCCGGAAGATGGCCGACGGCGGTGCGGGGGGCGCGAGCTCCAGCATCGAACGCAGCCGCGCGCTCGGCATCAGCGGCGCGAGCTTGGGGGCGAGCGGCGAGCCCGGCACCAGCGCGCGCAGCCGCCCCGGATGGGTGAAGAGCTCGAAGATCGCCTTCCGGTACGCGCGCTCCTGCCACGAGCGGGCCTCGGAACGCTCGATCTGCGGCCGCACGCGCTCGATCAGCTTGTCGTACTGCACGCCGGACGGGCAGGCCGTCACACACGCCATGCAGCCCAGGCAGCGATCGAAGTGGGTCACCATCTCGGGCGAGATCTTCTCGCCCTCCTCGTGCCCGACCTTCATCAGCACGATCCGCCCGCGCGGCGAGTCCATCTCCTCTTCGAACACGAGGTAGCTCGGACACGTGGGCAGGCAGAAGCCGCAGTGCACGCAGTCCTTGATCAGCTCCGGCTCGGGCGGGTGCCGGTCGAGGTCCCAGGCTGCGGTCATATTCCTCCTACGAAGCTGCCCGGGCGGAAGATCCGCGCGGGATCGAAGCGCGCCTTCAGGCGCTCCATCACGACCTGCCCGGCCACGTCCGCCGGCCACTGACCGTCGGCCGCGCCGTCGAGCACGGTGCAGTGGCGCGGCGCGAGCTCCGCGCGGATCGCGGCCACGGCGTCCGCGCTCTGCAGCCCGATCCACGACAGCCCGAGCGCCGCACGCGAGACGACGGTGCCGCTGTGGGAGTCGGCGGCGCGGATCACCTGCGGCAGGTCGGTCGGGCGCCCGGAGACCTTGACCACGACCGCGCCGCGCTGCAGCGCGCGCACGTCGTCCCAGTCGACGTCGCGGATCGTGCCGACGCGACCGGCCTGGTCGAGCGCCGATGCGCCGCTGAACTCCATCAGGATGCGCCCGTGCCCGCCGGTCCAGGTGACGTCGAACTTGTCGGCTTCGAGCGGGCGCCGCGCAAGCTGCAACACGTCCTCGAGCAGCTGGTCCGGGTTGTGGTGCTCGATCACGACGGTCGCGGTGCGGTCCGGTAGCGGGTGGAGCCGCACCGAGACCGACGCGATCAGCCCGAGCGTCCCGAACGAGCCCGCGAACAGCTTCGCGACGTCATAGCCCGCGACGTTCTTGATCACCTTGCCGCCGGACTTGGCGATCGTCCCGTCGCTCAAGACGACGTTCATGCCCACGACCAGATCGCGCACGCCGCCGTAGCGGTGGCGCAACGGGCCGGAATCGGCGGTGGCGACGATCCCGCCGACCGTGACGCCTCCGCCCGGCATCCGGGGGGTCCCACGCGAGCCGCTGGCCGTGCTCGGCGAAGGCCTGCTGCGCCTCCGCGAACGGCACGCCCGCTTCCAGCGATCGCCGTGAAGTCGCCCACGTTGTGCTCGAGGATGCGATCCAGCCCACCCGTCTCCAGCACCGCCTCGCCGCGATCCGGCAGCCACGGCTTCGTGCCGCCGCCGACCGGCCGCACGGGCTGCTCGAAGCCTTTCAGCAGGTCCGCCGCCTCTTGAACGGTCGTCGGCCTCAAAACCGATCCGCCAGTCCGGCCGCTTCCAGAGGATGGACCCGGTACGGGCCGGGCACCTCGCCGCACAGCCGCGGCGTCGGCATCAGCTTGCCCGGATTCGCCAGCCCGGCGGGATCGAACGCGCAGCGCAGACGCTGGAACGCGTCCAGGTCCGCCTCGGCGAACATCTTCGGCATGTGCTTCTTCTTGTCGATCCCCACACCGTGCTCGCCGGTGATCGAGCCGCCGGCGTCCAGGCAGGCGTCGATGATCAGCCCGCTGAGCTCCTCCGCCTTCTCGGCCTCGCCCTCCACGCGCCCGTCGTAACAGACGAGCGGGTGCAGGTTGCCGTCGCCGGCGTGGAACACGTTGGCCACGATCAGCCCGTACTCCTCGCCGAGTTGCTCGATCCGCTCGAGCACCTCCGGCAGCTTCGTGCGCGGGATCACGCCGTCCTGGACGAAGTAGTTGGGGGAGATGCGGCCCATCGCGGGGAACGCGGCCTTGCGCGTCTTCCAGAACAGCTGGCGCTCGGCCTCGTCGCGGGCCACGCGCACGTCGTCGGAGCCGCAGCCCTCGCAGATGCCGACCACCTCGTCGAAGCGCGCCTCGCACTCGGCCTGGGAGCCGTCGAGCTCCACGAGCAGCGCGGCGGCCCGCCCGACCGGGTAGCCGGCGTGCGCCATCTGCTCCGACGCCTCGATCGTCCGCGCGTCCATCATCTCGATCGCGCCCGGGACGACGCCGCCCTGCACGATCTGCGACACGGCCTCGCCCGCGGCGTGCGTGGAGTCGAAGAAGGCGACCAGCGTCTTCACCGTCTCCGGCGAGGGCACCACCCGCAGCCAGACCTTCGTGGCCACGCCCAAGGTGCCCTCGGAGCCGACGAACGCGCCGAGCAGGTCGTAGCCGGGCGCGTCCAGCTCGTAGCCGCCGATGGTCACCAGCTCGCCGTCACCGAGGACCAGCTCCAGCCCGGTGACGTAGTTGGTCGTGAAGCCGTACTTGAAGCAGTGCGCGCCGCCGGAGTTCTCGGCCACGTTGCCGCCGATCGAGCACACGATCTGCGAGGACGGGTCGGGCGGATAGAAGTACGCCGGCCCCACGGCCGCGCTCACGTTCGCGTTGGTCACGCCCGGTTCCACGCACACGCGGCCGTTGTCGAGGTCGATCTCGAGGATCCGCTTCATGCGCGTGAGCACGACCAGCACGCCGTCCTTGACCGGCAGCGCGCCGCCGCTCAGCCCGGACCCGGCGCCGCGGGCCACCCACGGGATCTCCTCCCGCGCGCACAGCGCGCACGACGGCCTGGACCTCCTCCGCGGAGCTCGGGAGCACGGCCGCGGCCGGCGTGCCCCGGTACTGGAGCAGCCCGTCGGACTCGTACGTGCGCAGCTGATGCTCAGCTGTATAGACCCATTCCGGGCCGACGATCCGAGCTAGTTCCTCGACTACACGACCATCCATGACAACACCGCCGTGGATTGCAGATACACGAGCACGCACATGATGAGCAGCAGCGCGAGGCTCCATCCCACCACACGGCGGAACAATTCGCCCTCCTCGCCGTCCAACCCGACGGCCGCGACCCCGATCGCGAGGTTCTGCGGCGAGATCATCTTCCCCAGCACGCCGCCGCTGGAGTTGGCGGCCGCGAGCAGCGTCGGGTCCAGCCCGGCCTCCTTCGCCGCGGTCACCTGGAGCACGCCGAACAGCGAGTTCGACGAGGTGTCGCTGCCGGTGACGGCCACGCCGATCCAGCCGATGATCGGGCTCAAGAACGCGAGGATTCCGCCCGCGCCCGCCAGCCAGTTGCCGATCGACAGCGTCTGGGCGGACAGGTTCATCACGTAGGCCAGCGCGAGCACGGCCATCACGGTCACGGTCGCCCACTTGAGCTGGTTGAGCGTCGTGGCGTACGCGCGCAGCGCCGCCGCCGGTTTGACCTTCAGCACGGCCATCGTGATGAAGCCGCTGAAGAGCAGCAGCGTGCCGGCGGCCTCGAGCCAGCCGAACTTGAACGTGGTCGCGCTCGGCGCCTCGCCTTCCGCGGTGGTGATGTCGCCGGTGCCCGGCCAGGTGAACTCGGTTGCGCCCTTGGCCAAGAAGTCCTTCACCGGACCCCACTGGGCGAGCCCGAAGACGACGATGATGATCAGGTACGGGGCGTACGCCCGGAAGATGTCGCCGCGCGAGTCCTGGCCGTGGCCCTCGCGTCGCCGGACGGCCGCCTCGTGCGCGGCGTCGTGCTCCGCCGCCCCGGCGATCGCCGGCTGTCCGCGCCCGTCGCCTTCGACCAGCAGCGGTTCGCCCGGGTGCCAGACGCGCAGGAACAGCACCATCGCGCCCACCGACAGCAGCGCGCCGATGATGTCGGTCAGCTCGACCGAGATGTAGTTCGACGAGACGAACTGGCCGATCGCGAACGTGAAACCACCCACGAGCGCCGCGGGCCAGACCGCACGCACACCGCGCCAGCCGTCGACCATCCCGACCAGGATCAGCGGCACGAACAGCGCCAGCAGCGGCGTCTGGCGGCCGACCATCGCGCCGAGGTCCTCCTGCGGGATCCCGGTCAGCTCGGCCAGCGTCACGATCGGGGTCGCGATCGCCCCGAACGCCACCGGCGCCGTGTTGGCCACGAGCGCGATCGCGGCGGCCTTGATCGGCTTGAAGCCGACCGCGATCAGCATCACCGCCGTGATCGCCACCGGCGTGCCGAATCCGGCCAGCGCCTCCAGCAGCGCGCCGAAGCAGAAGGCGATGATGATGGCCTGGATCCGCTGGTCGTCGGAGATCGTCGCGAACGACCGCCGCAGCACCGCGAAGTGCCCGGTCTCGACGGTCATGTTGTAGATCCAGATCGCGTTCCAGATGATCCAGATGATCGGGAACAGGCCGAACGCGGCGCCCTCGGTCGCGACCGCGAGGGTCGTGTCCACGGGCATGCCGTAGGCGAGGATCGCGATCAGCATGGCCACGAGCAGCGCGGCGAGGCCGGCGACGTGGGCCTTGAGCTTCAGGCCGCCCAGCAGCACGAACAGCGTCGCGAGCGGGATCATCGCGACGAGCGCACTGGCGGCCAGCGAACCGCCGACCGGATCCAACACCTGCTGGTACACGCGTGCCTCCTCCCGCGGACTCCCTGGCGAGAACGTCCCTACCCAGGTGTGGAGGACGGCACGCCCCGGGGCCCTTGCGAGGCCCCGGGGGTGCCGATTCAGCCGTGCCTAGACGAGCGCGGCGACGACCTTGACCTTGCGGCGGTCGAGGCCGTTGCGTGATGCTCGAGACCCACGTCTTGCGCGCGTGCTCGTCGCTCGTGCGCACGCCCTTGATGACGAGCGTGACGGTGGTCTTGGTCGTTGCGGTAGCTGCAGCTTCTTGCTTGATCGACTTGCTCAGCTTGGCCGCCTTGACGGCCGCCTTGAGCTTCGCGGAGTCGGCGCGCTTGACCGTGATGCGGACGTCACGGTCGGCCTTGGACGCTGGCGCGCGACCTCGGCGCGCGGCCGTCGTCGGCAGGTCGGCCTTGGCGACCGGGGCCGCGACGGCCTCGGCTTCGCTCGGCCGTCGGGGCCGGCTCAGCCGACGCCGCCGACGGGGCCGGCGCGCCGATCGTGGCGCCCTTCGGGTACAGCGCCGCGTTGAGCACGAGGCGCTCGTCCTGCTCCTTCCAGGAGCGGTAGAACGGGTTGAACCCGATCAGGACGCGCGACCGGAGCCGTACGGCACGTCCACGACCGCCGGGCGGGCGGTGAGGAGCGCGGCGTCGCGACTCGTAGCCGTACTTCTCGTCCGGCGTGTTGGCGTACGTCACGACCGACGTGCCGTTGCCGAGCGTGCCGGTGTCGAACACCGGGTTGCCGGACGAGTCACGGTAGATCCAGCCGCCGAGGTCGAAGCCCCAGGCGACCGGGTTGGTCGAGTCGTACGTGCCGTCGAACGTCGAGCCCGGCGTCAGCAGGCCCGTCGTGACGCTCGAGGCCACCGTGTTCAGCGTGGTCGCACCGATCGTGCGGGCCGCGTTGACGCCGTTGGCGTTGGCGCCGACGTAGTTGCCGCCGCCGTTGATGAACGCCAGCAGGTTCGTGCCCAGCGGCGTCAGCGTCGTCACGGGCGGGGTGCCCGGTCGTCGTCGTCGCCATCGACCCGTTCGGGTTGATCAGGGCGGTGAAGCCCTGGGCGACGAGGTTGCCGGCGGTGATGTCCGCCGACGTGACCGGGATCAGCGTCGAGAGCGGGATCTCGTCTGACGCGAGGGTGTGCAGCGCCTGCAGGCTTGACCGCGAGCGCGTGCAGCGCCTCGCAGACGAGCCGCCGCCGCTGACGGCGCAGTGGCCGGTGGTGCCGTTGACGTTCGGGCCGGTGATGAACAGCGGGTTCGACGGGATCGTCGCCGAGCCCGTGTACAGGCCGATCTTCGGCTTGACGAGCTGCTTGCGGGCGACCGGGAAGCTCGACAGCCCGGTCACCGGGGTGTCTGCGCTTCTGCGGCCAGCGCCGCGAGGTTGACGCCGCTGGCGGCCAGCGACGCGCCGTCGACGAGCGCCGCGCCCGAGTAGAACGTCTTGCCCGCCGGCGGTGAAGCCCGCGTCGCGCGGTAGACGTTGACGCCCTTGTCGAGCAGGTCGATCGCCAGCGCCAGGCCGCGCGCCGAGTCGGTGTTGAACGCGTAGACCGCGCTCGTGCCGGTCGGGACGGTGCCGAAGTCGGCGTCCTCGGTCAGCGCCGTCATCTGCGACGCCCGGGGACAGCGGCGTGGTCAGGAAGCCCGAGCCGGCGAGGCCGCGCTGGAGCGGGTAGCTCCAGGTCACCACGTCGTAGTAGTAGTCGTACGGGATGAACGGGTTCTCGCCCAGGACGGCCTGGATCCAGTGCTTCATGCCCTGCGCCATCGGGATGTAGAGCGTCCCGGCGGGCAGCGTCTGGCCGTTGACCGACAGCGGCGTGCCGCCGGCGGTCGAGTTGCCGAACTCGTGGTAGCCGTTGACGGCCACCGGCGTGTCGAGCGTGAAGACCTTCACGCCCGTGCTCTGAGGTGCTTCATCAGCGCCGCCGTGTCAGCCGGTGTGCTGGCCGGGCTTGAAGAAGTAGCCGCAGACGTGTGCCCTTGGGCTGCTGCTTGATCGTGTCGTGCAGCGGGCTGACGAGCTTGTTCGGCTGCAGCTCGCAGTCGCTGCGCCCTGGTCGACGGCCTCGCCCCACTGCTGGACCCACTCCGTGAGTGAGGTCGACCTTGTCGTCGCGACGTGACGTTGAGCGTCGTGTCGATCGCGAGGTAGTGGTCGTAGACCTGCTTGCCGTAGACCTCGCTGCGTGCCCTTCTCGTACGTCATGCCCGCGGCGCCCATGATCAGCGAGGGCACGGTGTCGCCGTACTCCGGCGTGAACAGGTCGTAGGAGTTGTAGTTCGGTACTGCGCGGACTGGTCGTTGAACGCCCGCTGCAGCGCCGGGCCGATCCCGTTCTGGATGAAGTCCAGCGAGAAGTCGGAGATCTCGTGGTGGACCGGGTCCTCGTTCGGCGGGAAGAAGTACCCGCTGCCCTGCTGATGGGCGTCGATGAAGAACAGGCCCGGGTACTTGTTGATCTCCGGGAGCATCAACTTGTTCTCGATCTGGTTCTGCGTCCCGAAGTCGCGGTTGGGGTCGAAGCCGAACGCCGAGGTGCGGGTGACGCCGTCACGGCCGTCCGGGTTGCGGACGGGCTGGAAGAACACGTCGAGGTTCTTGAGCCGGCGCGCGTTCTCGCAGTCCGTGCGGGCCAGCGAGCTCGTACATGTTGCGGCGTGATCGACTCCGCGCCGGCGGACTCGCCGCCGTGCGGGGTGGCCGTGACCCACGCGAACGCGGGCCGCTCGCCCGCGGCCTCGACGCCGACGTCGGTCGGGATGTCGCCCGCGCGCACGCCGCGCCAGAACGCGGCGTCGCCGTCCGGCGTGTCGAGCTTGGCGAGGTTCTCCGGCGTGCCGGCGACGTAGAACGAGAAGTCGCGGCCGAGGTAGGACTTGCCCAGGTACTTCTTGATCAGGCGAGCGCGCGGATTGTCCTTGGTCGCCTCGACCATCGCGTCCCAGTACTGATGGATGACGCGCGTCAGGTTGCGGCCGCGCGGCGGTCGGAGCGCCGGACCCGAAGGTCGGCGCGCCGCCGCCGGCGGTCGCCGTGCCGTAGCCGAGCGGGACGACCGCGTCCGGGTCGTCCTTGCCGGCCCAGTACTGATCCCACGTGGGGATGGTGTTGTCGTAGCCGAGGGTCTGCGTGCAGCCCACGGGGTCCACCTGCGCCTGCGCGGCGGCAGGGGCCGCTGCGACCGCGGCAAGCGCGATAGCGGCGGCGGTGAGGCTCTTACGCAAGGACATCACGAGAACCTCCGGCTCTTGCCGACGGCGTTGAGCACGTTGTTACCGGCGAACGTCACCGAGGCCGAGAAGCTCTCCTGCTTGCGACTTGGTCGTGATCGAGCGGGAGAACGTGCAGCCCTTCGACAGCTTGACCTCCTGGTTGAGGATCGAACGGCCGGCGCGCTTGACCGTCAGCAGGACCTTGCCCGTGCAGCCCTGGCTCTTGGCGCACAGCCGACGGGAAGGTCACCTTGCCGGTGATCGTGCGCTTGGTGCCGCTCTTGACGGACTGCTTGGCGACGCTGACGCTCAGCTTCGCGACGAAGCGCGAGACGACGACGTTGCGCGAGACCTCGGTCGTGGAGCCGGCGTTGTCGGTGACGATCAGGCGCAGGGCCTGGCCGCCGACGTCGGAGCCCTTCGGGGAGAAGGAGCACTCGAACGGCGCCGCGGACACGACGCACAGCGTGCGCGTGCCGAGCACGACGGCGGCGGACTTGATGCCGGCCGGCGAGCTCGCGGAGAACAGGACCTTCGACTTGCCCGCGATCGAGCGCGGCCAGGAGACGAACTCCACGGACGGAGCGACGGCCGGGGCGGCGTTGACGCCCTTGTCGGGATCGGGCGTGACCGAGCCGCCGCCGACGATCGTCGCCGTGGGGGTCGCGACCGGCGGAGGCCGTCGCGGTGGCCGTGGCCGTGCCGGTGGCCGCCGGGGTCGTCGGCGTCGGCGTGGTCGAGCACGTCACCGTGACCGGGAACGTGGCCGACTTCGTCTGGCCGGCCGAGTCGGTGGCGACCGCGCTGTAGGTGCGAACCGTGTTGCAGGCCGCGTCAGCCGGGATCGTCACGCTGACCGAGTACGGCGGCAGCGTCGCGGTGCCGAGCGTCGTGAAGCCCTCGGCAAAGCGCACGCGCTTGACGCCGAAGTCGTCGGACGCCATCGCCGCAAGCGTGATCGCGGTGCCGCGGTTGGCGCTCGCCGGGCCGGACAGCGACACCGACGGAGCGGCGTCGTCGACCGGGATCGGCGCGGTCAGCACGGGCAGCTGGCCGTTGGTCGGATCAGACTGCGGGCCGCTGCGGTACGGGAAGAAGTCGACCGCGTTGGAGGTCGTCCCGCCCGAGACCGTCTCGAGCGTCGCCGTGCCGTTGACCGGGTTCTCCGGCGTCTGCGGGTTGGTCGTCGGCGAGATGGCCGGGCCTGGGTTGGTCAGCGAGTTGAAGCGCAGACCCCACCAGTTGCCCTCGGCCTTGAGCAGGTTGCCCTGGCTCGCGAGCTCGCCGGAGTTCGGGTTGCCGGTGACGGCGGTGGTGCCGTCGGCGGCGACGTTCATCACGCCGTACGCGTTGTCGACGATGTTGCTGGTGCCGATGCGCGAGTAGACGACCTGGCCGGTCGCGCTCGCGTACTGGGCGATCTTCGCGCCGACGTAGCGGACGCCCGCGGCCAACGTCAGGTTCGCGTTGTTGGTCTCGGAGTTGCGCGTCGGGGCGCCGAAGCCGTTGACCAGGTTCTGCGAGATCAGCGACGAGTCGACCGTGGCGTAGGAGCCGCTGGTGACGCGCAGGCCGTCCTGGCCGAACAGCGGGCCGGTCGTGAGCAGGCCGACGCTGGCGCAGTTGCCGGTGCCGGCGTAGTTGACGCACTCGGTGCGGCCGATGATCTGGCTGGCGGTGATGACGCCCCAGTTCACCGTGCCGGACGGGAGGAACGGGGCCACGTCGTTCTGCGAGCCGTCGATCAGGATGCCGATCTGGTTGTACTTGTCGACGCGCAACGCGGTCGATGGTCAGCTTGCGCGCGCCGTCCACAGGGGCCAGCAGCGCGTTGGAAGTCTGGACGATGCCGATGCCGGGCTGCGGGCCGCGCCAGCCGCCGGGGCGCCAGTACGCGGTGTCGCCCTCGGACGTGACGATGTTCGTCACGCGCGTGCGGGTGATCGAGCCCTTGGCGTCGAGGTACAGCGACGCCCGCCTCGACCGCGACCTCGCGGCCCTGCGGGTCATAGCCGTCGACCGTGACGCCCGAGATGTTGACCGTGAGCGGCTGCGTCGGCGTGCCGACGATCGCCACGATGTCGCCGACGCCGTTGCGGATGTCGGTGATGCCCTCTTCGATGATGCTGCCGCGAACCAGTGGGTTCGCCTTCGGCGAGATGGAGACCAGATCGGCGCCCGCGCCCTTGAGCGTCAGGTTCTTGGTGATGGTCACCGCGTTGGTGCCGGGGGCGCCGGTGCCCTCGGCATAGTCGCCGGCGCAGACGGTGATCGTGTCACCGGATGCGGCGGCGTCGACTGCGGCCTGAATCGACGTGAAGGTGGCTGCGGGGCAGTCCGCCTTGTCGTCGTCGACCGTGTGTGTCGCTGCGTACGCGCTTGGCGCCATACACAGGACCCCTGCGCTGATGAGCGCAGGTAGGTGCCTGTACTTCAAGAACAACCCCCTCTTCGACACACGTGCCCTCAGCACGCGCTTCCACTCGCGCGAGATGATCGCCTTATCCCGCGTAGGCGAACCTGATTCTGGGCGTTGAGTCGGCTCAACACCTGGACCACGGTCCAGTCGGGCTAGTAGGCCGTCGTCCGGGCGCGGTGGCGCGGCTGCGCCTTGTAGCGGGCCTCGGCGCCGCGGTTCCAGAGCGCGTTGTCGACGGCGGTCGCGGTCGTGTTCCCGTGCGCTTGGACCAGCAGCTCGACCGCGTGCAACGCGGTCGCCCGGATCTCGACCTCCTCGGGCGAGTTGTGCTCGATCAACGTGCCGGCGTCGATCCGCTGCACGAGGT
Organism: uncultured Solirubrobacteraceae bacterium; assembly: GCA_963724195.1. Classification (GTDB taxonomy): domain Bacteria; phylum Actinomycetota; class Thermoleophilia; order Solirubrobacterales; family Solirubrobacteraceae; genus Solirubrobacter. Next base: position 375,286 of record CAVRTQ010000016.1, read on the forward strand.
CCGCGTCGAACGTGAGGACGCCGTCCAGGCGCAGCACGTGGGGGACGAGGTTGTCGGCGAACAGCGTCAGGCGGTGCAGGTCGCGGCCGTCCGTGAGGCCCGCGAGGGCGAGGTCGGCAGCGGCGATCTGGGCGCGCTTGTAGAGCGGGATCGCCCGGCCTTCGTAGGGCGAGATGTCGTACCAGGTGGGCCAGCGGGAGAGCTCGGTCGCGAGCTCCTCGGCCGTGCCCGAGCGGGCGAACGCCTTGAAGCAGTCGCCGACCCGTTGTCCCAGCTCGCGCAGGCTGCGCTGGAACAGGGCCATCAGCGGATGCTCGGCGTCCTGCCCCAGCGCCCTGGCGATCTCTACCGCCGTGATCGCCTTGAGCTCGGCGATCGTCCACGGGCCATGGTCGCGCAGCCCCTTCTCGACCGTGCGAAAGCCGGACAGCCCGGGCGGCTTGTTCAGCGTCGGGAACCAGCCCGAGCCGAAGTTGATCGCGTTGAGCTGCAGTGAGAACGCGGCGCGCAGCTCGTCGTCGGCGCCCTCCAGCTCCGGCGCGGGCGGAGAGACGGACGGCAACTCGCGCGCGTAGGCGTCGATCGCGTCCGCATTGATCTGCACGTGCTTGGCCCGTCCCGCCACCCAGGCGGCGGCCTCGCGGATCTCGTCGGTCAGCGTCACGGCGGCGGACCCTAGCCGTCTGATTCGCGCGCTAGCGTGCTTGGAGCCCTAACTATGTCTGCCGACGCCGCGATCGATCACCTCCTAGAAGGCCTCAACCCGCCCCAGCGCGACGCCGTCATGCACGGCGAGGGGCCGATGCTCATCCTCGCCGGCGCCGGGTCGGGCAAGACCCGCGTGATCACGCACCGGATCGCGTACCTGCTGCGCACCGGCCAGGCCCGCCCGGGCGAGATCCTCGCGATCACGTTCACCAACAAGGCCGCGAACGAGATGCGCGAGCGCGTCGAGCACCTCGTCGGCCGCGCGAGCCGCGCGATGTGGGTGATGACCTTCCACTCGGCCTGCGCCCGCATGCTGCGCGCCTACGCCGACGAGCTCGGCTACACCCGCCAGTTCACGATCTACGACACGGGCGACCAGCGCCGGCTGATCAAGCAGGTCCTCGACAACCACGGGCTCGACACCAAGCGCTACACGCCGCGCGCGATGCAGTCCCAGATCAGCTCCGCCAAGAACAAGCTCATCTGGCCCGAGATGTACGCCGAAACCGTCGGGTCCCCGTTCGAGGAGATCGTCGCCGAGGTCTACAAGGACTACACGCGTGAGCTCCTGCGCATGAACGCGATGGACTACGACGACCTGCTGCTCAACGCCGTCCGCCTGCTGGAGAAGAACCAGGAGGTCCGCGACCGCTACGCGAACCAGTTCCGCTGGGTCATGGTCGACGAGTACCAGGACACGAACGCCGTCCAGTACCGCTGGCTCCAGCTCCTCACCTCCGAGCACCGCAATCTGGCCGTCGTGGGCGACGATGCGCAGATCGTATCTATTCGTTCCGCAGTGCAGATATCCGAAACATTCTGGAGTTCGAGGAGGACTACCCGGACGCGCACGTCGTCAAGTTGGAGCAGAACTACCGCTCCACGCAGACGATCCTGGACGCCGCGAACGCGCTGATCGCCAACAACCGCGGGCAGATGCCCAAGCACCTGTGGACGGACCTGGGGGACGGCGACCCGGTGCGCGTGCGGGAGATGGCCGACGAGTACGCGGAGGCGCGCTGGGTCACGGCCGAGATCCAGCGGCTCGTGGACGAGGGCGTGTCCCGCGCCGAGATCGCGGTCTTCTACCGCACGAACGCGCAGTCGCGGGTGCTCGACGAGATGCTCACGCGCGCCGGCGTCGCCTACCAGGTGATCGGCGGCCCGAAGTTCTATGAGCGGGCGGAGGTCAAGGACGCGATCGCGTACCTGACGTTCCTCGTGAACCCGCGGGACGCGACGGCGTTCACGCGGATCGCGAACTCGCCCAAGCGCGGGATCGGGCAGACGTCGATGTCCCGCGTGCTCGGGCTACGCGAACGATCTCGGGATCGACGTGTGGGAAGCGGCGCGGGGTGAGGTGCCCGGCCTGACGAAGGCGGCGCGCAACGCGCTCGGGCGCTTCATGGACGCGATGGAGACGCTCAAGGCCAAGGCGGCGGAGAACGGTCCCGTCGCCCAGCTGCTGGACGCGCTCCTGCACGAGACGGGCTATCTGGACGCGCTGCACGCGGAGCGGACGATCGAGGCCCAGGGCCGGGTCGAGAACCTGCAGGAGCTCGTGTCCGCGGCGGCGCAGTACGACATCAACGCCGAGAGCGGCAGCCTCGAGGAGTACCTGCAGCAGACGTCGCTGTTCGCCGACGCGGACAACATCCGCGACGACGAGGGCCTCGTGACGCTGATGACGATGCACAACGCCAAGGGCCTCGAGTTCCCGATCGTGTTCATGATCGGGATGGAGGACGGCACGTTCCCGCACTCGCGCTCGATCGAGGAGAGCAACCTCGAGGAGGAGCGCCGGCTCGCGTACGTCGGCCTCACGCGGGCGATGCGCCAGCTCACGCTGACCTACGCGCGGCGGCGGATGGGCTACGGCGGCGGGTCGGCCCCGACGATCAAGTCGCGCTTCCTGGACGAGATCCCGCGCGAGCTGACCGACCAGCCGTCGCGCATCTCGCGCGGCTACCCGACGCCCGGCCGGGTCGCGTCGTGGTCGCAGGCCGCGGCGGCCTCGGCCGAGTACGCGGGCGGCGACACCAACGACGCCCAGCTCTTCAGCGTCGGCGACGAGATCGTCCACGCCCAGCTCGGCGACGGCGTCGTGACGGGTCTGCAGCCGGGTGGGATCGTCGTCGTGCACTTCGCCGGCGAAGGCCGGGACCGCAGCCTGATGGCCGACGTCGCGCCCATCAAAAAGCGCTGAGGAATCGAACCCGCGAGGTGGGGTTAGCCGCCTCGTGAGGCGGCCCCTCGGCACCTAGAGTCGGCTGGCGTCCATGCGCGCCCTTCTGCTCCTCGCCTCGATCGTCGTCCTCGTCGACACGTCCTTCTACGCCGCGATCACGCCGCTGCTCCCTGACCTGACCGAAGAGTTCGGGCTGAGCAAGAGCGGCGCGGGCATCCTCGCCGCGGCGTACCCGATCGGCACGTTCGTCGGCGGCCTCCCCGGCGGCTACATGGCCGCGCGCGTCGGCGTCAAGCCCACGGTGCTGCTCGGCCTCGCGCTGATGACCGTGGCGAGCGTCGGCTTCGCGTTCGCGAACACCGTCCTGCTGCTGGACCTCGCCCGCTTCGTGCAGGGCGTCGGCGGCGCGGCGTCCTGGGCGGGCGCGATGGCCTGGATCGCGGGCGCGGCGCCCAAGGAGCAGCGCGGCCAGATGATCGGCACCGCGATGGGCGCGGCGATCGCGGGCGCGCTGCTCGGCCCCGTGCTGGGCGTCGCGGCGGACCTGACCAGCTACGCGCTCGTGTTCTGCACGGTCGGCGCCGTCGGCGTCGGCCTGATGATCTGGACGCTCCGCACGCCCGGCGCGAAGCCGCTCGGCGACGGTTCGATGCGCGGGCTGCTCAGCGCGCTCAAGGACAGCCAGGTGCGCACCGGCCTGCTGCTCGTGACCGTCCCGGGCCTGCTGTTCGGCACGCTCTCGGTGCTCGGCCCGTTGCGCTTGGACGAGCTCGGCGCGACCGCGGTGGCGATCGGGGCCACGTGGCTGGTCGCCGCCGGGCTGGAAGCGATCGTGAGCCCGCTCGCCGGCCGCTTCAGCGACCGCCGGGGCCGGCTCGCGCCCCTGCTGGCCGGCCTGGTGGGCGGCGCGGTCACGTTCGCGATCCTCCCGTGGCCGAACACCGCCATTGCGCTGGCGGTCGTGATCGTGGTCGGCTCGCCCGTCATCGGCCTGCTGTGGGCGCCCGCGATGGCGATGCTCTCCGACGGCGCCGACCACGTCGGCCTCGAGCAGGGGCTCGCGTTCGGCGTGATGAACCTGACGTGGGCGACGGGCCAGACCATCGGCGACATCGGCGGCTCCCGGCTGGGCGAGTCCGCCGGCGACGAGGTGGCGTACCTCACGCTCTCGGCGATCTGCGTCGTGGCGTTCATCGTCCTGCGCGCGAGCGCGCTGCGCCGCCCCGTGCCCGCATGACCTGAGCGCTGAGCGGGAAGACTCGGCGCATGGCCAACCGAACCGAACGCAAGCTGACGAGCAGCGGCAGCCGCTTTGTCGCGATCGGCGCGCCGCTGCTGGTCATCGGCATCGTGCTCGCGCTCCTGCTGGACCACAACTCCGTCGGGATCGGCGTCGCGATCGCCGTCCTGGGCGCGATTCCCACCGTGGTCGGCATCGCCCTGATGCTGTTCGCGGGCGTGAACCAACACTCCCGCAAGGACCGCCCCTTCGCGTAGCTACCGCCCGACGGCGTAGCCCTGCATCCCGCGGGGGTTCGCGCCGGCGCGCAGGAGCCCGTCGGGCGCGCGGGAGATCGCGCTGAGCCGGCCCTGGGACCAGCCGCCCGCCACTTCGACGGCGTGCCCGCGCTCCCGCAGCCCGCGGATCGTGTCCGCGGGCAGCCGGTCCTCGACCGTGACGGCTTTCAGCGCCACCTCGCGTGGGTGGAAGGAGCTCGGGAAGTGGTCGGTGTGGAACATCGGCGCGTCGATCGCCTCCTGCAGGTTCAGGCCGAACACGGCGTGCGCGAGGAAGAACTGCAGCGACCACTGGTCCTGCTGGTCGCCGCCGGGCGTGCCGAACGCGAGCACGGTGCCGTCGTCGTGGACGGCCATGCTGGGCGACAGCGTGGTGCGCGGCCGCACGCCGGGCTTCAGCGACGACGCCAGCCCTTCCTCGAGCCAGAACATCTGCGCGCGGGTGCCGAGCGCGAAGCCGAGGCCGTCGATCGCGGGCGAGGACTGCAGCCAGCCGCCGCTCGGCGTCGCGCTCACGAGGTTGCCGAAGCGGTCCGCGACGTCCAGGTGGCAGGTGTCGCCGCGCGTGGGCTCGGCGTCGCCGACGAGGCCCTCGCGCACCGACGGGATAGCGCGGCGAAGGGCCACCCGGCCGCAGCTCGGCGGAGGCGTGGGGGCCGATCAGCGCGCGCCGCGCCTCCGCGTACTCGCGCGAGAGCAGCAGATCGAGCGGCACCGGCGCCGAGTCGCCGTACCACGCGTCCCGGTCCGCGAACGCGAGCTTCGCGCCCTCGACGACGGTGTGGACGTGCTCGATCCCCAGGAACGGGCCGAGCTCGTCGGGCAGCAGCGCGAGCTGCTGCAGGAACACCGGTCCCTGGCCCCACGGCCCGGTCTTGAACACCGTCCAGTCCCCGAAGCGCAGTGACACGGGTTCCTCGACGACGGCCGCGTACGGCGCCAGGTCGTCCGGGGTGAGGAAGCCGGCAGCCAGCGACTCCGCCACCCAGCCGCGGTACCAGGCATCCCGCGCGGCGTCGATCCGCGCTTCCCGGGACGGCCCGGGCACGGCGGCGAGCCGCTCGTAGGTGTCGGCCAGCATCGGGTTGCGCAGGCGCCCGTCCACCGGCCGCCAGATCCGGGCGGAGACCTCCCACGCGGGCTCGATCCGCGCGATCGCGCTCACGATCCCGGGCGTCGCCGGGAACCCGTCGCGGGCGTAGCCGATGGCGTAGGCGAGCACGTCCGCCAGCTCCCACGAACCGAAGTCCCGCAGCAAGGTGCACCACGCGTCGAACGCGCCCGGCACGCACGCGGCGTACGGGCCGACGCCCGGGACCAGGTCGAATCCCAGCCCGCGGTAGGCGTCGATCGTCGCGGCCGCGGGCGCCGGACCCTGCCCGCAGATCACGCGCACGCGCGACCCGTCCCACAGCAGCAGCGGCAGATCGCCGCCCGGCCCGTTCATGTGCGGCTCCACGACCTGCAGCGCGAACCCGGCCGCCACCGCGGCGTCGAACGCGTTCCCGCCGCGCTCGAGCACGGCCATCCCGGCGGCGCTCGCCAGCCAGTGCGTCGAGGCCACCATCCCGAAGGTGCCGGACAGCTCCGGCCGCGTCGTGAATGCCATCCGCGCGAGACGCTAGCCTGCCCGCCCGAATGACGCTCATCGACGGCAAGGCCATCGCCCAGGAAGTCCGCAACGAGATCCGCGATGCAGTCGCGGAATGGGTCGCCGCGGGGAACGAAGCCCCGGGCCTGGCGACGGTCCTGGTCGGCGACGATCCCGCCTCCGCCGTCTATGTCGGCGGCAAGCAGAAGGCCTGCGCCGAGGTCGGCATGCGCGGCTACGACCACCGCCTCGCCGCGGACACGAGCGAGGGCGAGGTGCGCGCGCTGCTGCACCAGCTCAACAACGACCCGGCGGTGAGCGGGATCCTGCTGCAGCTCCCGCCGCCGCCGCACATCGACGGGCCGAAGCTCACCGAGGAGATCGCGCCCGGCAAGGACGTGGACGGCCTCACGCCGATCTCCACCGGCCTGCTGCACAAGAACCTCCCGGGCCTGCGCCCGTGCACGCCGCTCGGCTGCCTGGAGCTGCTCAAGCGCCACGACGTGGACCTTTCCGGTGCCGAGGCCGTGGTCGTGGGTCGCAGCGACCTCGTCGGCAAGCCGATCTCCGCGCTGCTGCTGCAGGCCAACGCCACCGTCACCACCGCGCACTCGCGCACGCAGGACCTCGCGGACGTCTGCCGCCGCGCCGACGTGCTGGTCGCCGCGGTGGGCGTGACGCACCTGATCAAGGGCGATTGGGTCAAGGAGGGCGCCGTCGTGATCGACGTCGGCATGAACCGCCTCGACGGCAAGCTCACCGGCGACGTAGAGTTCGAGGCCGCCGCCGAGCGCGCCCGGCTCATCACGCCGGTGCCGGGCGGCGTCGGCCCGATGACGATCGCGATGCTGCTCCGGAACACGCTCCAAGCCGCGAAGGCCGCGGCCGCCCGGTAATGCGCAAGGCCGAGCCGATCGCCGGGCTCGGCGGCGTCGCGCTGATCGTCGCGGCGTGCATCCACTGGGGCGAGGACATGGGCGCGGTCCAGGCCGTCGTCCTGATCGGGTTCGGGCTGCTGTTCCTCGCCGTGCCGGTCACGAGCGTGGCCACGTCCGGCCCGGCGAAAGCGGTCGCGGCCGCGGTGCTGGCCAGCGCGTTCGGCTGGATCCCGCTGCTGATCACCCTGTTGCAACTGCTGTTCGGCGACGGCGGCTGGGTATCGCCGCTCGCCGCGCTCGTCGGCTGGGTCGGCTCCTGGCTGTCCCTGCGCGACGAGTCCACGCCAGGCGCGAAGACGCCCGACGTGCCGCGGCGCGCCGCGCCCGATGTGGCAGAGCCCTCGCCGTCCTCGGCGGGCCGCGCTGCTCGGCTCGCTCTTCCTGCCCTGGTACGCGCGGCACCGCGCTCGCGGAGTGCTGGGCGGCCCGGCGACCGGGGACGTCTTCACGTTCATCGCCGTGGCGGTGCTCGCGCTCGTCGCGCTGCGCTACCGCTGGGCGGCACTGCCGGCGGCGCTGCTCGTCGGCTTCTGGATCGTCTTCCCGCCGGACGGACTCGAACCGCGCACGGGCGCGTTCATCGCGCTCGGCGCCGCGCTCTTGGCCACGTTCGCGCCTCGCCCGGAGCCCGCCGCCTAAGATCAGCGGCAATGCTCAGCAGCGACCAGGTTCTCCATGTCGCCCGCCTTGCCCGCCTCGAGCTCACCCCCGAGGAGGTCGAGCGCTTCGGCGGCGAACTCTCCAAAGTCCTTGATCACATCGAGCTGATCGGTCAGCTCGAGCTCGAAGACGTCCAGCCCACCTCGCACGTCATCGACGTCGAGAATGCGCTCCGGCCCGACGTGCCACGGCCGTCGTTGCCCGTCGAGACCGCGCTCGCCAGCGCGCCGGACGCCGCCGACGGCGGTTTCCGCGTCCCGAGCCCGGGCGCGTCATGATCGAGCTCACCGCCAAGCAGGCCGCGGACGCCATCCGCTCCGGCGCCCTCGACGCCGCCGAGTACTTCGAGTTCTACCGCGACCGCGCGGCCAACGACCCGTACAACTCGTACATCTGGGTCGCCGAGGAAGCGCCCGAGATCGACACCCGCAAGCCGTTCGCCGGCGTGCCGATCGCGATCAAGGACCTGTTCTGCACCGAGGGCATCCCGAGCCAGGCCGGGTCGAAGATCCTCGAGGACTACCGCCCGCCGTACTCGGCCACCTCGGTCAAGAAGCTCACGACCGACGCCGGCGGCACGCTGCTGGGCAAGACGAACCAGGACGAGTTCGCGATGGGCTCCTCCACCGAGAACTCCGCCTACGGGCCCACCTTGAACCCCTGGGACACGACACGCGTTCCGGGTGGAAGCAGCGGCGGCTCCGCGGCCGTCGTCGCGGGCGGCACCGCCCCGTGGTCGATCGGCACCGACACCGGCGGCTCGATCCGCCAGCCCGCGGCGCTGACCGGCATCGTGGGCATGAAGCCCACGTACGGCGCCATCTCCCGCTACGGCATGATCGCGTTCGCGTCCTCGCTGGACCAGGCGGGCCCGTTCACCCGCGACGTGACCGACAGCGCGATGCTGCTGTCGGCGATGGTCGGCGCCGACCCGTGCGACTCCACGAGCCTCGGCCTGCCGGAGCCCGTGCGGATCCCGACGGCGACCGACCTCAAGGGCATCCGCCTCGGCGTGCCGGAGGAGCTGTCCGGCGAAGGCATCGAGGCGGGCGTGCTGCAGGCGTTCGAGGAGTCGCTGGAGCTGGCGCGCCAGCTCGGCGCGACCGTCGAGACCACGCACCTCCCGCACGCGCCGCACGGCCTGGCCGCGTACTACCTGATCGCGCCCGCGGAGTGCAGCTCCAACCTCGCCCGCTACGACGGCGTGCGCTTCGGCTTCCGCAAGCCGGGCGCCACGACGCTGCTGGACATGTACAACCAGACGCGTGAGGCGGGCTTCGGGGCGGAGGTCAAGCGCCGGATCATGCTCGGCACCTACGCGCTGAGCTCGGGCTACTACGACGCCTACTACGGCCGCGCGCAGAAGGTCCGGACGCTGATCGCCCAGGACTTCAAGAACGCGTTCCAGAAGTTCGACTTCATCGTCACGCCGACGGCGCCGGGTGTCGCGTTCGAGCTCAACTCGAAGACCTCGGACCCGCTGGCGATGTACCTGAACGACTTCTGCACCGTGCCGATGTCGCTGGCCGGCATCCCCGCGATCTCGATCCCGAACGGGTTGTCGGAAGGCCTCCCGGTCGGGCTGCAGATCGCCGGTCCCGCGTTCAGCGAGAACCGCATCCTCGACGCGTCCCTCGCACTGGAGAAGGCGATCGGCTTCGACGGAAGCAAGGCGTACGCATGAGCACCGAATACGAACCCGTCATCGGGCTGGAGATCCACGTCCAGCTCAAGACCCGCACGAAGATGTTCTGCGGGTGCGAGCTGAGCTTCGGCGAGGAGCCCAACACGCGCACCTGCCCGGTCTGCCTCGGCCTGCCGGGCACGTTGCCGGTGACCAACGCCCAGGCCGTCCACTACGGGATCATGATGGGCCTCGCGCTGGGCTGCGAGATCGCCCCGCGGTCGATCTTCCACCGCAAGAACTACTTCTATCCGGACCTCTCCAAGGGCTACCAGATCTCCCAGTACGACATCCCGCTGTGCCTGGGCGGGCAGCTGGGCGACGTGAAGATCCACCGGATCCATCTGGAAGAGGACGCGGCGAAGCTCGTGCACGTCGGCGAGTCGGGCCGCATCCACGGCAGCGAGGCCTCGGTCGTGGACTACAACCGCGGCGGCACGCCGCTCGCGGAGATCGTCACCGAGCCGGACATCCACTCCGCCGAGCAGGCCCGCGACTGGCTCACGCTCCTGCGCGAGACGCTGCGCCAGCTGGGCGTGAGCGACGTGAACATGGAGGAGGGCTCGCTGCGCTGCGACGCCAACGTCTCCATCCGCCCGAAGGGCTCCAAGGGCCTGGGCACCAAGACCGAGCTCAAGAACATGAACTCGTTCCGGTTCGTGGCGCAGGGCATCAACGCCGAGATCGCGCGGCAGACCGCCTTGGTCGAGTCCGGCGAGCAGGTCACGCAGGAGACGCTGCACTTCGACCCGGTCAGCGGCCGCATCAGCTCGCTGCGCTCGAAGGAAGAGGCGCACGACTACCGCTACTTCCCGGAGCCCGACCTCGTCCCGATCGTCCCGACGCCCGAGATGATGGCCGCCGCCGAGGCGGCGATCCCGGAGCTGCCGGGCGAGCGCGAAGCCCGCTACGAGACCGAGCTACGGCATCCCGAAGGACACCGCGCACCTGTTCGCCTACGAGCCCACCTGGGGCACGTACTTCGAGCGCGTGGCCGTCGAGGGCAACCGCGACGCACAAGGCCGCGGCGATCTGGGTGACGGAGCTGCGTACGCGCCTGGGCGCGGACGCCGACCCCGGCAAGTCCCCGGTCGTCCCGGCCCAGCTCGCGGCGCTCGCCGGCCTCGTCGGCGCCAAGCAGGTCACGGCCGGCTCCGCCCGCACCGTCCTCGACAAGATGGTCGAGACCGGCGACCACCCGGCCGAGATCGCCGAGGCCGAGGGTCTCACGGTCATGGAGGACAGCGGCGAGCTGTCCCAGATCGTGGCCAAGGTGATCTCCGAGAACCAGGACATCGTCGAGCGCATCCGCGGCGGCAACCCCAAGGCCATGGGCGCCCTCGTGGGCCCGATCATGCGCGAGACCAAGGGCCGCGCCGACGGCGGCGAAGTGAACCGCCTCCTGCGCGAGCAACTCGGCGTCTGAGCACGCTCGAACGCGACGAAACCTCCGGCTCCGCGCGAGGTTTGCTGTCTAGCGTTCATCCGGAGGAGCCACATGTCCATGCGCAAGCTGCTGAACGACCCGGAGGACGTCGTCCGGGAATCGCTGGCCGGGCTCGCCGTCGCCCACGCAGACATCCTCAAGGTCGACCAGGCGGCGCAGATCGTCATCCGCGCCGACGCCCCCAGGACAGGGCAAGGTCGCCCTCGTCTCCGGCGGCGGCGCGGGCCATGAGCCGACTGCACGGCGGGTTCGTGGGCCTGGGGATGCTCGATGCCGCCTGCCCGGGCGCGGTGTTCACCTCGCCGGTGCCCGACCAGATGCTCGCCGCGACGACCGCCGTGGACGGCGGCGCCGGCGTCGTGCACATCGTCAAGAACTACACGGGCGACGTCTTGAACTTCAAGCTGGCGGCCGAGGACGCCGCCGACGAGGGGATCGCGGTCGAGTCGGTGCTGATCGACGACGACGTCGCGGTGCAGGACTCGCTGTACACGGCGGGCCGGCGCGGCGTCGGCGCGACCGTGCTGGCGGAGAAGCTCGCGGGCGCGGCCGCCGAGCGCGGCGACGACGTCGCCGCCGTGGCCGGGATCGCCCGGCGCGTGAACGACCGCGCGCGGTCGTTCGGGATCGCGCTGTCGTCCTGCATCCCGCCCGGGGCCGGCAAACCGATCTTCGACCTGCCCGAGGGCGAGATGGAGGTCGGCATCGGCATCCACGGCGAGCCGGGCCGCCGCCGCGAGCCGCTCGGCACCGCCCGCCAGATCGCCGCGGAGCTGGTCGAGGCCGTGATCTCCGACCTCGCTCCGGCGGACGGCGCCGAACTGCTCGTGTTCACGAACGCGATGGGCGGCACGCCGCTGCTCGAGCTCTACGTGCTGCACGGCGAGATCGAGCGGGAGCTGACCGAGCGCGGCCTGCGGCCCGCGCGCCGGCTCGTCGGGCCGTTCATCACGTCGCTGGAGATGGCGGGCGCGTCGCTCACCGTGCTCGAGCTCGACGATGAGCTCACGGCGCTCTGGGACGCGCCGGTGCACACCGCCGCGCTGCGCTGGGGGGTCTGAGCTTGAGCACCGTCTCCGTCAACGCCTGGATGGACGAGGCCTGCGCCGCCGTCGTCGCGGAGGCCGATCGCCTGACGCAGCTCGACTCCGCGATCGGCGACGGCGACCACGGCAACAACTTGAAGCGCGGGCTGAAGGCGGTCGTCGAGGCGCTCGCGACCGGCGGCGACGAGCTCACCCCGGGGCGCCGGCTCATCCTCGCCGGCAAGACGCTCGTGTCGAAGGTCGGCGGCGCGAGCGGCCCGCTGTGGGGCACGGCGCTGCGCCGTGCCGGCCGGTCGCTGGGCGACGCCGACGCGCTGGACGGGCCGGCGCTGGCGGACGCCCTGGACGCGGCGCTGGCCGGCATCGTCGAGCTCGGGGCGGCGCAGCCGGGCGACAAGACGATGGTGGACGCGCTCACGCCCGCCACGCAGGCGCTGCGCGCGGCGGTGGAAGCGGGCCAGCCGCTCGCCGACGCCCTGGCCGCGGCGGCCGAGGCCGCCGCCGAGGGCGCACGCTCGACCGTGCCGATGCAGGCCCGCAAGGGCCGCGCCTCGTACCTGGGCGAGCGGTCGATCGGCCATGAGGACCCGGGCGCCGCGTCCACCGTGCTGATCATCTCGGCGCTGGGCCGCGCGCTGGAGGACTGATGCGCCGCGCCGGACCGGCCCCGCGCGGCGGCGGGTGCCGCCAAGGGCGGTCGAGGCGCGGCCGCGTCGGGTCGTGCCCGCGCGCTGGCGGCGGGCGCCATGACGGTGGCCGAGGTGCGGCCGCGCCGGGTCGGGCCCGCGCGCTGCCGGTGGGCGCTCGCGCGCGACCGCCGCGGAGGCGCGTAATGGGCGAGCGGCGGCTCCACGGCCTCGCCGCGGCGCCCGGCGTAGCGGCCGGCGGCGTCTGGCGCGTCGGGCCGGCGGCGTCCAGCGCGCACTCGGGTGATGCCGCGGCCGAGCTGACGCGCGCCCGCGCGGCGCTGCAGCGCGCGGGCGACGAGATCACCGCGCTCGCCGCCCGGCTGCGCGCGGACGGTGCCGCGGAGCAGGCCGACATCGTCGAGACCGGGGTGCTGATGGCCGCCGACCCGGCCCTGGACGCGGCCGTCGAAGCCGCGGTCGCGCGCGGGTTGGCCGCTCCCCAGGCGATCCTCGAAGCGTGCGATCAACTCGCGGACATGCTCGCCGCGATCGAGGATCCCGGTCCTGGCCGCCCGCGCGGACGACGTCCGCTCGCTCGGTCGCCGGGCCGCGGCCGGCCGGGCCACACCGAGCGGATCCGGCCCGTTCATCCTGGTCGCGCAGGATCTCGGCCCGGCCGACGTGGCCGAGCTCGACGAGCGCGTGGCGGGCATCGCGCTCGCCGCCGGCGGCGCGTCGGCGCACGCGGCGGTGATCGCGCGCGGGCTCGGGCTGCCGATGGTCGTGGGCGTGGGCGCGCCGCTGCTGGAGCTCGCCGACGGCACGTCGCTCGCGGTCGACGGCGACCGCGGAGACGCGATCGTCGATCCGACGCGGCGCGCCGCCCGCCCGCCGCGCGAGGGCGGCCGCGACCGGCCCCGCCGTCACCCGCGACGGCGTCCGCGTCCGCATCCTGGCCAACGCCGCGGGCGCGGCCGAGGTGCGGGTCGCGCTCGCCGCCGGCGCGGAGGGCGTGGGCCTGCTGCGGACCGAGCTCGCGTTCCTGGACGCCGCGGCCTGGCCGGACGAGGCCGCGCACCGGCGGATGCTCGCACCCGTGCTGGAGCTGCTCGGCGGCCGGACCGCCACCGTGCGGGTGCTCGACTTCGGGGGCGACAAGACGCCACCGTTCCTGCGGGGCATCAGCGCGCGGGGCATCGCCCTGCTGCTCGACCAGCCCGACGCGCTCGCCGCGCAACTGCGCGCGATCGGCGCCGGGGATGGCGTCCGCGTGCTGCTCCCGCTGGTCCGCGACGCCGCCGACGTCGAGGCCGTCCGCGCCTACACCACGGCGCCGCTCGGGGCGATGATCGAGACGACGGACGCGGTCACGCGGGTGGACGAGATCGCCGCGGCCGCGGACTTCCTCTCGATCGGCACGAACGACCTCACCGCGGATGTGCTCGGCGTCGACCGCTTCGCCCCCGGCGACGTGGCCACCCACGACCCGCGGGTGCTCGCGCAGATCGCCCGTGTCGGGGAGGCCGCGCGGGGCCACGGGCGCGTGCTCGAGGTCTGTGGCGAGGCGGCGTCCGACCCGCGCATGATCCCGCTGCTCGTCGGGTTCGGGGTCACCGAGCTGAGCGTGGGGGCCGCTCGCGTGGCGGCGACCCACGCGGCCGTGCGCGGGCTCGACGCCGCCGCGGCCGTGCAGCTCGCCCGCGCGGCCCTGAAGGCGAGCGACGCCGCCGACGTGGAGCGGCTACTCGCTGAGGCCGGCCACGAGCTCGGCGAGCTCGGCGACGGCGCGTGAGGCGTCTTCGCCGTCGGCCCGCAGCCGGAGCGTGGTGCCGCCCTTGGCGCCGAGCGAGAGCACCGACAGCAGGCTCTTGGCGTCGACCTCACGCTCGCCCGCCGCGACCTGGATGCGCGAGCTGAACGTCATCGCGGTGCGCACGAACTGCGCCGCCGGGCGCGCGTGCAGATCCACGTGGTCCGGAAGGACCACCGTCGCCTCAGAACTTGGGGACGACACGAGCTTCCTCGGCCGCGCGCACGACGTCGTCGATCGGCAGGCCGGCCGAGGCGGTCACCGCCGCGGCGATCGCCCCCTCGACGAGCGGCGCGTCGACCAGACGGGCGCCAGCTGCCCTCGCGGTCCTCCAGGACGCTGCGGACGGTCAGGATCGCGCTGCCGAGATCACCGAGCACGACCACGCCATCGCCCTGGTCGGCGGCGTCGAGCGCGGCGTCGATCCGGTCGGCGTCCGTGCCGAGCCCGCCGTCCGCCGTCCCGCCGACGCCCTCGAGCGGGACGTCCGGACCGGCCATCTGCGCGGCGAGCGCGCACGGATGCCCGCCGCGATGTCGGCGCTATGCGAGACGACGACGATCCCGACCACGCGCCCGAGTCTACGCGTCAGGACGCGTCTTGAACCAGCAGCGCGACCTGGACGCGGTTCTCGACCTCGAGCTTCACGAGCAGCCGCGACACGTGCGCCTTCACGGTCGCGACGCTCATGTGGAGCTTGGACGCGATGTCGGCGTTCGAGCAGCCCTGGCCGACGAGGTCGGCCACTTCGCGCTCGCGGGCGCTCAGCGACGCGAGCTTGACCCGCGCGGCTTCGCGCCGGCCGCCGTCGTCGGCGACCAACGAGATCAGGCGGCGCGTGATCGTGGGGGAGAGCGTGCCCTCGCCGGCGTGCACGTGCTCGATCGCGCGCACGATCTCCGGCGGCGGCGTGTCCTTCAAGAGAAACCCCGCGGCGCCGGCGCGCAAGGCCCGCAGGACGAGCTCGTCCGCGTCGAACGTGGTCAGGACGATCACGGCGGGCGGTGCCGGCTGAGCGCGCAGCAGGCGCGTGGCCTCGATCCCGTCCAGCTGCGGCATGCGGATGTCCATCATCACCACGTCCGGACGGTGCTTGTCGACGGCCCCCAGGACGCCGCGGCCGTCATCGGCCTCGCCCACGACCTCGATCTGCGGCGCGCCCGCGAGCATCATCCGCAGCCCGGATCGGACCAGGGCGTCGTCGTCGACCAGCAGCACGCGGATCACGTCCACGGCAGCACCGCCCGCAGCACGAAGTCGCCGCGCCGGTTCGGGCCGTGCTCCAGGGAGCCGCCCGCCAGCTCGACGCGCTCGGCCAGGCCGATCAACCCGCTTCCGCCCGGCTGCGGGTCCCGGGCGAGCGCCGACTGACGAGAGACGACTTCGACCACCAGGTGCTCGTCCGCCGGCCCCACGGTCACTTCCACCGCCGCGGCGGGCGCGTGCTTGCGGGCGTTCGTCAGTCCTTCCTGCACCACGCGGTAGGCGGTGCGGCCGACCATCACCTCGCCGCCTTCGGCCTCGATCCGCGAGCGCACGTTCATGCCGGCCGCGCGCGACTCCTCGACGAGCGACGGGATCGCGTCGAGCGTCGGCTGCGGCGGCGCCGTGACGCCGTCGTCGGTCCGCAGCACGCCGATCACGTCGCGCAGGTCCTGCAGCGCCGCGGTGGCGGTCGCGCGGATCACGCCCGCGGCCTCCTCGATCTCCTGCGGTGAGGCGTCCGGGTGGAACTCCAGCGCGCCGGCGTGCACCGACAGCAGCGACAGCCGGTGCGCGAGCACGTCGTGCATCTCGCTCGCGATCCGGCGTCGCTCCGCCTCGCGCGCGGCCTCGACGTGCGCGCGCTGCTCGGCCTCGGCCTTCTCCGCACGCTCGCGGGTCGTGCGCAGCAGGTCGCGCTGGGTGCGCGTGAAGAGTCCCCACGGAACCACGAAGAGCGTGATCAGCACCGCGATCAGGAGTTCGACGCCGAGCGGGACCTCGTCGTCGGTCGGGTACAGCAACGTGTAGACGACCCCTCCGGCGACGCCGATCGCGGTGATCCCGATGATCTGGCGACGGCTGCCGCGCAGCGCGATGTTGAACAGCGCGATCAGCGCGGCGCCGGCCGCGAACGCCGAGACCGCGCTGGCCGCGGTGATCCCGAACCCGATGGCGGCCGGCCAGCGCCGGCGCCACCACATCGCGATCAAGGCGGCCAAACCGAGCGTGGAGTCGAGGAAGTCCTCGAGGTCGGAGTGCAGGTCCTCGGACTCGCTGTACACGAACACGCCGACGCCGATGGCGATCAGGAACATGATCACGTCGACGATCCAGTCGCGCGCGGTCCGCTTGGAACCTGGCTCCTGAAGGAGCGCCCCGGGGAGCATCTGCCGGCTCACACCGCGCAGCGTACGCACGCGTGGCGCCTGACACCCCCTACCGAAGTCGATCCCAAATGGCCGAGCGACCGATTCCAGCGGCCCCGCCGCGGACGATCCTCCCGGCCATGATCGAAGCGACAGGACTCACGAAGCGCCTCGGAGGGCGCGCGGTCGTCAGCGACGTCTCGTTCCGCTGCGAGCCGGGCACCGTCACCGGCTTCCTGGGACCGAACGGCGCCGGCAAGACCACCACGATGCGGATGGTCGTCGGGCTCTCCGCGCCCGACGCGGGCCGCTCCCAGGTGCTCGACCGCGACTACCACGCGATCCCCAACCCCGGCCGCCACGTCGGTGTCCTGCTGGACGCGTCCGCCCAGCACCCGGGCCGCACCGGGCGCGAGGCGCTGGCCATCAGCGCCCAGATGATGGGCGTGCCGGAGTCGCGCGTGAGCGAGCTGCTCACGCGCGTGGGCCTCGACAAGTCGGCCGCGAAGAAGCGCGTGCGCCAGTACTCGCTCGGCATGCGCCAGCGGCTCGGCCTCGCGCACGCGCTGCTCGGCGACCCGCAGGTGCTGATCCTCGACGAGCCCGCCAACGGCCTCGACCCCGAAGGCATCCGCTGGATGCGCGGCCTGCTGCGGGACTTCGCCGACCGCGGCGGCACCGTCTTCCTCTCCAGCCACCTGCTGGGCGAGGTCGAGGCCGTCGCCGACCGCCTGCTGATCATCGGCAACGGCAAGATCGTCGCCGACGGCACGCGCGAGGAGCTGCTGGCCGGCACGGGCGTGCTGGTCAAGGCCACCGACCCGCGTGAGCTCGAGAACGCGCTCCACAGCGCCGGGCTCGCCGCACAGCCGCTCGATGACGACTCCTACGTCGTCGACGCCGACGCCGAGTCCGTCGGGCGCGCCGCGCTCACCGGCGGCGTCGTCCTCACCCACCTGGCCCCGTCCGAGGGCGCAGGCCTCGAGACCCTCTTCTTCGAGCTCACGGAGACCCCCGCATGAACCCCGCCGTTTCCTTCCCGCGTCTCACGTTCGTCGAGCTGCGCAAGATGGTCGACACCCGCGCCGGCTTCTGGCTGCAGCTGACGACCGCCGTGTTCACGCTCGCGATCGTGATCCTGTTCTGCGTCTTCGGCGAGACCGACGAGCTGATCTTCCGCGACATGTTCGCGTTCTCGATCCTGCCCGCGAGCATCTTGCTGCCGATCATCGGCATCCTGCTCGTCTCTTCAGAGTGGTCGCAGCGCACGGCGCTGATCACGTTCACGCTCGTGCCCAAGCGGATGCGCGTGATGAGCGCGAAGATCGCTGCCGGCGTCGTGCTGGGGGCGATCGTGCTCGTGATCGGCCTCGTCGTCAGCGTCATCGCCATCGCGATCGTCGGCGGCGCCTGGACGATGGGCCCGATCGTGTTCCTGCAGATCTGCGTGCTGCTGGTCACGGCGATGCTGTCCGGCGTCGCGTTCGGCGCCGCGTTCCTGAACTCCGCGGCGGCGGTCGTCCTGTACTTCGCGCTGCCGATCGCGTTCGGTGCGCTCGGCGCGATCCCGATCTTCAACGACGCCGCCGGCTGGATCGACACCACGCAGACGTCCGAACCGCTGACCGAGGGCGTGGTCTCCGGCATCGAGTGGGCCCGGTTCTGGGTCTCGATGGGCGTGTGGATGATCCTCCCGCTGGCGATCGGGCTCTACCGCATCGCCAAGGGCGAGATCCGCGCCGCCTAGCCCCTTAAACGCAAAAGCGCCCGCACGGAACCTCCGTGCGGGCGCTTTGGACGTTGAGGCTTAGACGCGGGAGTAGAGCTCGACGATGAGCTGCTCGTTGACGGGCGCATTGATGTCCATGCGCTCCGGCAGCCGGAGGACCTTGCCCTCGAGCGCGTCGAAGTCGGTCTGCAGCCAGCCCGCGACGGAGCCGGTCAGCTCGGTGGCCTGCGAAGCGCTCTCGCGGACCTTGTCCTTGATCTTGATGCTCTCGCCCGGCGTGACGAGGTACGACGCGATGTCGACCTTCTTGCCGTTCACGAGCACGTGGCCGTGGTTGACGAACTGGCGGGCCTGGGCGCGCGTGCCGGCGAAGCCGAGCCGGTACACGACGTTGTCCAGACGGCGCTCCAGCAGACGCAGGAGCTCCTCGCCGGTCACGCCCGAAGCGCGGTTGGCCTTGTCCACGTAGATGCGGAACTGCTTCTCGCGCACGCCGTAGTAGCGCTTGGCGGTCTGCTTCGCACGCAGCTGCGTGTAGTACACCGACTGCTTGCGACGGCGGCTCGCGCCGTGCTGGCCGGGCGGGTTGTCGCCGCGGCGCTCAAGCGCCGACTTGCCATTAAGGGCGCGTTCACCCTTCAGGAAGAGCTCTACGCCCTCGCGGCGCGAGAGCTTCTCGACGGGTCCGGTATAACGCCCCATGGTCTCCTACAAGTCTCCTAATGCTGGATCGAAAGTCGGCCGTTCAGGGTAGCAACGGGGCCGCGCGTAGGGTCTGGACCCCATAGGGCGTCCGAATGGACACTCGTCCTATTCAGGCCCGCCGAGGACGAACTCGTCGCCGGTCGCGAACACGAGGCCGAAGACGAACGGCAGGTCGGCGAGGCTGAAGGAGTGCGCGCTGCGGCGGAAGCGGACGTGGACGACGCACAGCTCGGCGGCCGCGAACCCGAGTGCCACGGCCCACCACGGCAGGTGCGGCTCGGCGTGCGGGGTGGTGTTGTGGGTGACCAGCGCCCAGCCGACCGCGGCGACGATGCTCAGCGCGAGCACATACGCCCACACCCGCAGCTCTCGCGGGGAGCGCGGAAGGCGCCGCGCCAGGGTGGTCGACTCGTCCATCGCTCCGGGTGATCGGCACAAGCGTTGGGGTTCTTGACCATCCAGGCGTACGATTGACCGATGGCACGGCTCGTACGCATGGATCAAACGGGACACACCACGTTGGCGGAATGGACATCCGCGGCGGATGCCGCGAGCGCCGAGGCGGCGCTGCATTCCGCGCTCGAGCAGGGGTACTACGCGGTCGTCTCGCAGGGCGAAGGGCAGGCCGAGCAGGTGTCGTCCCTCCCGCTCGACGCCAACCTCGTGATCCTGCGCCGTCCGATCGCCGGCGGGTGAGCGCCGCATCGCTCCCCGAACGCGCGTCCGTTTCCTGGCGCGCGCCCATGACGCCCGCGCGGCTGCGCACGTACGCGCGCTCGTGGACGGTCACGACGGCCGCGCAGGTGGTGCCGATGGTGCTCGTCGCCGGACTGATGGTCACGCTGCACCCGGTCGCGGCGATCGTCGGCGGGATCCTGTTGCTGCACGCGTGGGCGATCCCGGAGCTGTACGCCAACCGCGGGGCGAAGGTGGTCAAGCCGCGCGCGCGGCTGGGGGACGCCGAGGAACGCACCGCCCTCGGCCTGCTCGGTGACCTGGTGGGCCACGAGGCGCGCGAGCTGCACGCGCGGACCGGGCTCGTCATGGAGCGGGGCGCGCTGGGCGTCTGGCTCGTGGGGGAGGCGGGCGCGCTGCTCGTCCGGGGGCGGCGCGTGCACTGCTGGTGCGTGCGGGTGCCGGACGCGACGCTCCCGTCGTCGGATCGGATCGCGCACCTGTTGCTCGCGCTGCGCGAGGACGAGGAGGGCTTCGCCACCGTGGCCAACCACGCCTTCGCGGGCGCGCGCTGGCGCGTACGCCGGCGTCTGCCGAAGTCGCAACGCCCCGCGCTGCACGCTGCGACCCGCCTGCCAGGCGGGACCCGGCGCCCTCTGGGCGACGGGTCCCAGCGACGGCGAGCCCCGGGCGAGTCGTCGCCCGACTCGACACGTGGATAGTCAGACCCCGACAAACTTCATCGCACGGGCCAATGGGGACGGGCGCGTTTGCAGGCACCATGCTGTCCATGAGCTTCCCGACCGCGACTGCTTCCGCCTCCGCGCTGCCCGTGCGCCGGCTGGCCCTGGTGCCCACGTCCGGCCGCAGTGACGCCGCCGTGCGCCGCTACCGCCTCGCGCGGCTGCGCCTCGAAGACCGCGAGGTCGCTCGTGCCGAGCGTTTCGCGCACCTGAAGCGCTCTCACGATTAGGTCATCTTCAGTGGGGCGCGTTAGATTGCGCCCATGAGCAACAAGTCCGCCTTCGGCTCGACCGCCCGCAAGGCGATCGGCTTCCTGATCCTCGCTGCTGTAGCGATCTTCCTGTTCAGCGCCGTCGTCGGCGCCGTGATCGGATTCATCAAGCTGCTGCTCGCGATCGGCCTTGTGATCGCCGTCGCGGTCGGCGTGGTCTGGGTGCTCCGCAAGCTGTGATCTACCTGCTGCTGTGCGCCTGGTTCGGCCTTGCGACCGGACTGGTCGGGCGCGTCCGCGGCTCGTCGTTCTTCATCTGGTTCGTGATCGGCGCCGTGGTGCCCGTGATCGGCCTGGTCATGGCGCTGCTCTACCGTTCTGACAAGGACGAAGTGCGCCGCCAATGCCCCACCTGCGGCAATCTGGTCAAGCTCCACGACCAGATGTGCATGCGCTGCGGGACCGATCTGGACTTCCCGGACATCGCGGTCGAGCCGGAATCGGCCGCAGCGCAGCGATAAACTCGGCTGTCGCCGTCCCTCTCGCGAGTCCTGGAAGGAAGTGACACAGCCGATGATGCGTGCTGTCGACGCCATCATGGAATGCCTCAAGGCCGAAGGCGTCGACGTCGTATTCGGCTACCCCGGCGGGGCGAACCTGCCGACCTATGACGCGTTCGTGGACGCGGGCATCCGCCACGTCCTGGTCCGCCACGAGGCCGGCGGCGGTCATGCCGCCGAGGGCTACGCCAAGGCCTCGGGCCGCGTGGGTGTCGTCTTCGCGACCTCCGGCCCGGGCGCGACGAACATCGTCACGCCGCTGACGGACGCGATGATGGACTCCGTCCCGCTCGTCGCCTTCACCGGCCAGGTCCGCACCGAGTTGCTCGGCACGGACGGGTTCCAGGAGGCGGACACGTTCGGCATCACGATGCCGATCGTCAAGCACTCGTTCGTCATCCAGCACCCGACGGAGATCCCGCGCGTGGTGCACGAGGCGTTCCACATCGCCCGCACCGGCCGTCCCGGCCCCGTGTTGATCGACATCCCGCAGGATCTCTCCCGCGCCGAGATCGACTACCAGCCGGTCCAGGACGTCCATCTGCCCGGCTACCAGCCGACGCTGGACGGCAACTCCAAGCAGATCCGGCTCGCCGCGAAGGCGCTCGCGAACGCGCGCCGGCCCGTGTTGTACGTGGGCGGCGGCGTCATCCACGCCGAGGGGTCGGAGGAGCTGCGCGAACTCGCGCGGGTCGGCAACTTCCCCGTCACCTGCACGCTGATGGGCCTCGGCGCGTTCCCGGCTCCCGACCAGCAGTGGCTCGGGATGCTCGGCATGCACGGCACGCGCGCCGCGAACTACGCGATGGACGAGGCGGACCTCATCGTCGCCATCGGCGCGCGCTTCGACGACCGCATCACGGGCAAGCTGAGCGAGTTCGCCCCGCGCGCGAAGTTCATCCACATCGACATCGACCCGGCCGAGATCTCCAAGAACGTGCCGGCGCACATCCCGATCGTCGGGGACGCCAAGCGCATCCTGGCGCGGCTCGTGGGTGAGTACCGGGCGCTCGATCCCGACAACGCCCGCCTCACCGGCTGGTGGGAGCGGATCGAGCACTGGCGCTCGCAGCACCCGCTCAGGTACGCGGACAGCGCGGACAACGAGATCAAGCCGCAGTTCCTGGTCGAGTCGCTCTACACGGCGACGAACAACGGCGAGTGCATCCTGTCGTCGGACGTCGGCCAGCACCAGATGTGGGCGGCGCAGTACTTCCACTTCAACAAGCCGCGCCGCTGGATCAACTCCGGCGGGCTCGGGACGATGGGCTTCGGCCTGCCGGCCGCGATCGGCGCCGCCATCGCGCAGCCGGACATCCCGTCGGTGCTGCTGACGGGCGACGGCTCGTTCCAGATGAACATCCAGGAGCTCGGGACGGCGCGCCAGTTCGACGTCCCGGTCAAGTGCGTGATCATGGACAACGGCTACCTGGGCATGGTCCGCCAGTGGCAGGAGCTGTTCTGGGACCGCCGGTACTCCAACGTGGACATGGGCGCCTCCGGCTCCCCGGACTGGGTCAAGCTCGCGGACGCCTACGGGGCGCACGGCGTGCTGCTGACCGACAAGAGCACGCTGGTCGAAGACCTGCGCACCGCGCTCGCCACTCCCGGCCCCGTGGTCGTGGACGTGAAGGTGACGCGCGAGGAGAACACGTACCCGATGATCGCGCCGGGCGCCGCCGCCCGGGAAATGGTGGGCTGAGCCGTGGGTGAACCCGGAACCAAGGAAGTCCTCTCGCTCGAAGAGCTGGAGGCGTCCGTCGGCCTGCGCACCGGCCGCAAGCACATCCTCTCGATCCTGGTGGAGAACAAGCCGGGCGTGCTGACCCGGATCGCCGGGCTGTTCGCGCGGCGGGGCTTCAACATCGACACGCTGGCCGTGGGCCCCACCGACGACCCGACGCTGTCCCGGATCACGTTGACCCTCGACGGCGCGATGCACCCGATCGATCAGGTGACCAAGCAGCTCCACAAGCTGGTCAACGTGATCAAGATCCGGGACCTGGAGCCGACCGAGACGGTCGCGCGCGAGCTCGCGCTGTTCAAGGTGAGCGCGGACGGGTCCTCGCGCGCCGAGGTCATGCAGATGGTCGAGATCTTCCGCGGCAAGATCATCGATGTCTCCAAGCGCTCGGTGATCATCGAGGTCACGGGCTCCTTCGACAAGATCGAGGCCTTCGAGCGCATGGTCCGGCCCTTCGGGCTGATCGAGATGGCCCGCACCGGCGAGATCGCGATCAGCCGGGGTCGCGGCGAAACCTGATCCATCGCTCGCTGCCGCGCACGACTCGCTCACGCGCTCTGACTTCATAACCTGTATGGCCTTGACGGTTGGCCAGCTCACGCCGGGGAGTGGACTCGCGGTCGACGCCGCGGCGCTGCTGCGGCGCGCGGAGCGAGCGGTGAAGCGCGCGCGCAAGGCCGGGGCGCCGGTCCTGCTCGGCTTCACGACGCGCGTCGACGCCGCCGTTGATCCCAGCGCCGTCGTCTTCGCCTCCCGCGCCGCGGGCGAGGACTGGTTCTGCTTCGAGCAGCCGGACCGCGGCGGCTCCGCGCTCGCCGCGTTGGGCGTCGTGACGCGGCTGACCGCGTCGGGACCCTCGCGCTTCAAGCACGTCTCGGCCGCGTGGCGCGAACTCGCGGCGTCCGCGGTGTGCGACGTCGCGGACGGTCCCCCAGGGGCCGGCCTCGTGGCCGTCGGCGGCTTCGCGTTCGCCCCGGACGGTGGCCGGTCACCGCACTGGGACGGCTTCTCCGCCGCGGATCTGGTCGTGCCCGAGGTGTCCCTGGCCCGCCGCGGCGACGACGTTCGGTTGACGCTCGCGGCGTTCGCCGCGCCGGACGACGTCCCGGCGGAGCTCGCTGCGCGGCTCTCCGCGCGGGCGGCGGGCGCTGCGCCTCGATCCGCTGCCGATGCTCGATCCCGCGCCCGTCGGACGCTTCCGCGTGGACTCCGTCGCCCCGCCCGAGCACTACGAAGCCGCCGTGCTGCGCGCCGTCGAACGCATCCGCGCCGGTGCGTTCGAGAAGATCGTGTTGGCCCGCGAAGTCACGGTCTCGGCACCCACACCGCACGACGCCGCCGCGGTGTTCGGTGTCCTGCGATCGGGCTTCGACTCCTGTTACGTCTTCTGCGCCGGCCGCGGGCGACGCGGCCTTCGTCGCCGCCTCGCCCGAGCTGCTGGTCCGCCGCGACGGCGCCCGCGCCCAGACGGTGGCCCTGGCCGGCTCCACGCGCCGCTCCGCCGACCCCGCCGTCGACGACCACCTCGGCGAGCAGCTCATGCGCTCCACCAAGGACCGCGAGGAGCAGGAGATCGTCGTCCGCCGGATCTCCCGCGCCCTGCGACCCCACTCCGTCTGGGTCGCCGCCCCCGACGAGCCCACGGTCATCCGCGTCGCCAACATCCAGCACCTCGCGACGCCCATCCGCGCCCAACTCGCGCACCCGTTGAGCGCGATCGAACTCGCGCGCTGCTCCATCCCACGCCCGCCGTGGGTGGCGAGCCGCACGCCGCCGCCGTGCCGTTGATCCCGGCCTTCGAGGGCCTGGACCGCGGCTGGTACGCCGGCGCCATCGGCTGGACGGACGCCAACGACGACGGCGAGTTCTGCGTCGCCCTCCGCTGCGCCCTCCTCCGCGGCACCGAAGCCCGCCTCTACGCCGGCGTCGGCGTCGTCCGCGACTCGGACCCCGCGTCCGAGCTCGCCGAGACCGAGATCAAGCTCGGCGCGCTCCTCCCGATCCTCGCCGGCTGACGCCGCTAACCGCCGAAGCGGCGCTTCCAGCGCCGCCCGGAGCGCTTCAGGTTCGCTTCCATCGCGCCGAGCTTCCCGCGGTGCTCGGGCAACAACGAGACTCGGCGAAGTCGATGTTGAGGCTGACCTGGCGCAGGGTGATGCGGGCGACCTCGGGGGCGTCGACGAAGACGCGGCCGGTATCGGTCTTGACGACGATGCCGTCGAAGATGTGTTCGCGGGCGTTGTCCTGGACGCGGTGGACGACGCCCATGCGGACGCCGTCGGACGTGACGACCGGGACGCCGGGGGGCAGCGCCTGGTAGCCGATCTGGTGGTCTTCGTCGTCGCTGGCGGCGCTCACGGAGCCAAAGTTAGCGGCCGGCGCGGCGCCAGACCTCGATGACTTCGCGGACGCTGGCCGTGCGGTAGGAGATGCGGGAGTCCAGGGGGCGCACCTTCAGCTCGAAGCGGTTGGACTCGAGCTGCTCCATCTCCAGCACCAGGGCGTGAAAGCGGCGGCCACGCTTGTCGACCTCGACGATGTCGCCCGGGGCGATGCCCTTGGAGGTCGTGCGCCGCGTCGACGGGGCCGACGGTTCGACCGTGAGCAGGGAAACCTGGCGGATGTCGACGTCTGACACGCCCACGAACGCTACGTCGCGGAGCGGACGGACTCCCACACGCGGCGGTGGAGGTCGACGTTCTCGGTCCGGTTGGTGCGGACGCAGATGATCGTCGAGCGCTCGGCGGCCAAGGCGCGGTCCAGGGCGTCGCGGAAGCCGGCCACGTCGGCTGCTCGCTCCCAGCCCAGGCCGTACAGAGCCGCTGCGTGCGAGAAGTCCAAGCCGTGTGGCGTGGCGATGTGATCGACGTACGGGGCGCCCTGCCCGGCGGCGGGCAGGAACTCGAAGATCCCGCCGCCGTCGTTGTCGATCAGGACGATCACGAGCTTCAAGCCCAGCCGTGAAGCGGCCAGCAGTCCGCCGACGTCGTGCGCCAGAGCGACGTCGCCGATCAGCAGCACGACCGGCCCGCGCGCCACCGCGGCGACGCCGAACGCCGTGGACACCGTGCCGTCGATCCCGTTGGCGCCGCGGTTCGACAGCACGCGGAACGACGCAGGCCGCGCCGGGAAGAAGGTCTCGACGTCGCGGACGGGCATGGAGGAGGCCACGATCATCGTCGCCTCGTCCGGGAGCCGCGAACCGAGCTCCGCGGCGATCCGCGGCTCGCTCAACTCCGGCCCCAGAGCCGACGCGATCGCGCCGGCGGCGACGCGGTCCGCCGCGTGCCAGCGCTCCAGCCACGACCGTTCGCGGCGCTTGCCCACCAACGAGGTGAGCTCCGCGAAGACCGCGCGAGGGTTGGCGGCGAGGATCATGCCGACCGAGCCGTCGGGGTCTTGCCACGCGGACTCGGCGTCGAAGCTGACCTGCAGCGCGGACGAGGCGGCGAGCCAGGCGCGCAGCGGCTTGGACGTGGGCAGGTCACCCACGCGCACCACGAGATCCGGCTCCACCGACGCAGCGAACGACGGGGACCGCAGCAGCGCGTCGTAGTGGGCCACAGCGGCGGGACCGCGGCGCGCGCCCGACAGCGGATCGGCCAGCAGCGGCACACCCGCGCGGTCGCAGAACGCGTCCAGCGCCGCGCCGAGCCGCGGGTCGCGCTCGGTGCGCCCGGCAACCACCACGGGCTTCGAAGCGCCGCCCGCCTGCCGCACGAGGTCGTCGATCAGGCCGGTGTCGGGCACGCGCGGGACCGGGGGACGGCTGAGCCACGGCCGGCCGTCCTCGCGTCCGGCGACGACGTCCACGTCGGGCACCCCGGCTTCGCCGTCCGGCACGAGCGGCTCGCGGAACGAGAAGTTCAGGTGCACGGGACCGGGCCGCCCGTCCACGGCGGTCCAGAACGCCCGGCACGCGAGCTGCCGCAGCCAGCGCACACGGGCGGGTGAGGCGGGGAAGTCGTCGACCTCGAAGAACCACTTGGCGGCGCGCCCGTACAGCCCGATCTGGTCGATCGTCTGCCCGGCGCCGACGGCCCGCAGCTCGGGCGGCCGGTCCGCCGTCAAGATCAACAGCGGGACCCGTGCCTCGAACGCCTCGTGGACAGCGGGCGCGTAGTTCGCGGCCGCCGTCCCGGACGTGCAGACCAACGCGGGCGGGATCCCCGTCGCCTTGGCCAGCCCGAGCCCGAAGAACGAGCCGGACCGCTCGTCGATGTGCGAAGTCGAGCGCAGGCGGGAATCCCGCGCGAACGTCAGCGCCAACGGGGTCGAACGCGACCCGGGCGAGGTGCAGGCATCGCGCAGGCCGCAGCGGACGAGTTCGTCCACGAAGGCGCGCAGGCAGAGGTAAGTGTCGGTTCCGGGCATGATGAGGCGCACACATGCTGCCGCCGCTGATCCTGCTCCACGGCTTCACGCAGACCCGCCAATCCTGGCGGCGAACGGCAACAGCGCTGGGCTCACGCTATCGCGCCATCACCCCGGACCTCCCCGGCCACGGCCAGGCGGCCCTGCGGACGCCGAGCTTCGACGCCGTCACGGCCTACCTCCGAGCCCTTGCCCCGCAAGCGCCGTTCACGCTCGCCGGGTACAGCATGGGCGGCCGGATCGCGCTCCACGCCGCGTTCACGCTCCCGCTCGACCGCCTCATCCTGGTCGGCGCGAGCCCGGGTCTCCAAGACCCGAAGGAGCGCGAGCAGCGCAGGCAGGCGGACGAGACCCTCGCCGCCAAGATCGAGGCGATCGGCGTCGAGCAGTTCGCGCGCGAATGGGGGAGCCTCCCGCTGTTCACCGGCCAGCCGGACAACGTCCGAGCCGCGGCCTACGCCGACCGCCTGCGCAACACGCCGCACGGTCTCGCGCAAGCGCTGCGCGGCTTCGGGACCGGCCACATGGAGCCCCTGTGGGATCGTCTGCCGGAGCTGACGATCCCGGTGACGCTGATCACCGGTGAGCGCGACGAGAAGTTCCGGGCCCTCGCCGAGGAGATGGCGAAACGGCTACCGAACGCGCAGCACGTGACGATCCCGAACACGGGCCACGCACCGCAACTCGAGGACCCCCAAGCAGTCGCGCAAGCCATTCACCAATCGGGCTCGCCCTCTTCGTCGGCCTCCGCGTAGTCGTCGCCGTCGAAGTCCTCTTCGAGCAACTCGTCGAACGCGGCGCTGTCGCGCATGATCGGGTCGGTCGAGTGCTGGTCGCCGTGTCCGGCGTGGTCGATGAGATCGGCTTCGGCGAGCTCAAAGCCTTCGCTTTCGCCCTCGCCGGCTTCGATCAGGGGTGCGAGCGCGGGGTCGACTGGATCGCCCGGCGACTCAGGCCATTCAGGTGCCATGGCCGAACCCTACAAGGCGCTCACGCCAGACCGGCGGTCTGCGGCACTTCTATGACGCCGTCGCGAGGTGTGAGCGCTCCCGCCGGGGCCAGCGTGGCCAATCCGCAGGAGCGGGTGATGCGCAGCGCGGCGGCGGTGTGGACGGCGGCCGCGATCCCGCGCGGGCCGTCGAAGGTGGAGGCGAGATAGACGTCGGCGCCCGCCGCCCGCGCGGCGCGCGCGTCGGCCAGCACGCCGGTGATGCCGCCGCGCGTGACCTTCAGGCACACCGCGCGCGTCGCGCCCGCGCCCGGCGAATGGGTCTCGTCCATGGCGATCGTGACCTTCGTCTGCGCCTGCACCTCACGCAGCAGCTCGACCCCGTGCACCGGTTCCTCGCACAGCTCGAGCCCGACCGGCTCCAGGGAACGCAACGCCGCGAGCGCGACCTCGACCGTGCCCCAGGCGCCGTTCGCGTCGACGCGGATCCCGACCTCCGGCCCGACCGCCGCGCGCACCGCGGCCAACCGGCCGGCGTCGTCACCGATCCCGACTTTGACCTTCACGCACCGGAACCCGGCCCGTGCGGCGGCGGCCGCGGCCGCGGCGGCGCCCGCGCGGTCCTCGGCCCCGATCGTCGCGTTCACGGGCACGGCGCCGACCGCGCGCGGGTCGATCAGCCGCGCCAGCGGCGTCCCGGTGCGGCGCGAGGCGTGGTCCCACAGGGCGAGGTCGATCGCCGCCAGCGCCTGGGGGAGATCCCGCTCGGCGCGACAGGCCTCCAGCACGTCGGCCGTCGGCTCCAGCCCGCGCAACACCTCGGCGTAGACGTCCAACGCCGCGCGCACGGACCCCATCGACACCCCGTCGTACGGCTCCAGCGGCGCCGCCTCACCCTCGCCCCACAGCCCGTCGGGGAGGTCGAGGCGCACCACCAGCACCTCGCGCTCGCGCAGCTCACCCCACGAGGCGCGCAGCGGCGAAGGGAGCGTGAACCGCTCGGTGCGGACGCTCAGCGCGATCACTTGGACAGCAGCAGCCCCGCCGACAGGAGTACGCAGAACGCGAGCTGCAGCATCCCGGTCCGGGCGAGCGCGCCGTTGAGCGACGGCCCGTCGACCTTGTTGCGCACGGTGCGCACGATCGGCGCCGCGATCGGGAGCGAGAGCCACGGCAGCAGCAGCCACGGCGTGAGGTGCTCGCCGCCGAACACCCAGGCCAGCGGCGCCGTGGCGAACGCGAGGTAGACGATCACCGCGTACGCGACGCGCGCGCGGTCGCGCCCGAGCCGCACCGCGAGCGTGCGCTTGCCCGCCCGGCGGTCGGTCTCCAGGTCACGCGTGTTGTTGACCATCAGGATCGCGGTCGCGAGCAGGCCCGACCGGCACCGCGAGCACGAACGCCTCCCACGGCAGCTCCTGCGTCTGCGCGAAGAACGTGCCGGTGACGGCGACGATGCCGAAGAACAGGAACACGAACACCTCTCCCAGCCCTTCGTACCCGTACGGGCGCGGTCCGCCCGTGTAGAGCACGCCGGCGAGGATCGAGAGCAGGCCGATGAGCAGGATCTGCCAGCCCGCGACGACGACCAGGTAGACGCCGACCAGCACGGCGAGCCCGAACGCGACGTAGGTCGCGATCAGCACCTGCTTGGGCGGGACGAGGCCGCCGGCCGTCACCCGCACCGGGCCGAGCCGGTCCTCGGTGTCCGCGCCGCGGCGCGCATCGGAGTAGTCGTTGGAGAGGTTCGTGCCGATCTGGATCAGCAGCGCGCCGAGCAGCGTCGCGATGAACGTGAGCGGATGGAAGGTGCCGAGCGTCGCCGCGTAGGCCGTGCCGACGAGGACCGGCGCCGCCGCGGCGGGCAGCGTCTTCGGCCTCGCGGCCATCAACCAGATGTGGCAGGCGGACTGTCAAGATGCTCGCTTGGGGAACTGGGAGAAGTCGGGCTGGCGCTTGGCCTTGTAGGCCTCGCGCCCTTCCTTGGCCTCGTCGCTGCCGTAGAAGAGCAGGTTGGCGTCGTGGGCGAGCTGCTGGATCCCCGCCATACCGTCCTCCTCAGCGTGAAAACTCAGCTTTGCGAGGCGCAGGGCGAAGGGGGAGAGCGCGAGCATCTCGTGGCACCACTTGACGGTTTCGGCCTCGAGCTCCTCGAGCGGGACGACGGTGTTGACGAGGCCCATGTCCAGCGCCTGCTGCGCGTCGTACTGGCGGCACAGGAACCAGAACTCCTTGGCCTTCTTGGGGCCGACGAGCCGGGCCAGGTACGACGCGCCGTAGCCGCCGTCGAAGGAGCCGACGCGCGGGCCGGTCTGCCCGAAGCGCGCGTTGTCGGCGGCGATCGTGAGGTCGCACACGAGGTGCAGGATCTGCCCGCCGCCGATCGCGTAGCCCGCGACCATCGCGATCACCGGCTTCGGCAGGCGGCGGATCTGGACGTGCAGGTCGGTCACGTGGAAGCGCCCGACGGACTTGCCGCCCGGCACATAGCCCGTGTCGCCGCGGACGTTCTGGTCACCGCCGGAGCAGAACGCGAGCGGGCCCTCGCCGGTGAGGACGATCACCCCGACGGTCTCGTCCTCGCGCGCCTTCTCCAGCGCGTCGGAGATCTCGATGATCGTCTCCGGGCGGAAGGCGTTTCGCACTTCCGGCCGGTTGATGGTGATCTTGGCGATCCCGTCCCCGGACAGCTCGTACCGGATGTCCTGGTAATCGGCGGCGGAGGTCCAGTTCACGGCGGATGACCATAGCTAGTCTCGGCGCTGTGCTGGCAATACAGACACCAGCGGGGTCGTTGACGTACGACGAGCTGGAGGAACGTGCCGCATCCGTGCGCATCTCCGCCCCCCGCGTGGCCTTGGCGATGCCCCCGTCGCTGGACTTCGCCATCGCGCTGTATGCGTGTCTGCGCGCCGGCGTGGAGGTGGTGCCCGTGGACCTGCGCGAGCCCTCGTGGCGGACGGCCGGGGCCGCGCAGGTGATCACGGAGATAGACAACGGCGAACAGGAGAACGGCGACGGGTTCGGCCTGATCGTGCACACGAGCGGCACGACCGGCGTGCCCCGGCCAATCGCTCTTTCGCTCTCCCAGATCCAGGCGAACTCGGACGCCGTGACCTCGGTCATCGAGCCGGGCCGCTGGCTGTGCCCGTTGCCGCTCTCGCACATCGGCGGGCTGATGGTGCTGCTGCGCTCCTGGCTCACGCGCACCACCGCCGTGCTCGGCCCGGCCGACACGGAGGACGTGACGGTCGCGTCGCTGGTCCCGACCCAGCTCGCGCGCCTGATCCACCGGCCGCCGCCGGCCGCGTTGCAGTGCGTGATGCTCGGCGGCGCCCCGGCGGACCCGACCCTGCTGGTCCGCGCCCGTGAAGCCGGCTGGCCCGTGCGCCCGTCCTACGGGCTCACCCAGGCGTGCAGCGCGGTCACCCTGGCCGACGTGGGGGACGTCTCGTCCTCGGGCCGCCCACTGCCGGGCCTTTCCGTGACCCTGGCCGATGACGGCGAGATCATCGTCGCCGGGCCGTCCGTGGTCGGCGGCGTCCACGCGACGGGAGACCTCGGTTCATGGGACGGCGACCGGCTCGTGGTTCACGGGCGCAAGGTCGACACGATCGTCAGCGGCGGGGAGAACGTGATGCCCCAGGAGGTCGAGGCCGTGCTGCTCTCGCACCCCGCGGTGGCCGAGGCCGCGTGTTCGGCCGACCCGATCCGCGAGTGGGGCGAGGCGGTGACCGCGTTCGTCGTCCTCCGCGCGCCCGCGCCGGATCTGCGCGACGTTCGCTGCGGGAACGCCTGGCGCCGTTCAAGGTTCCAAAAGCCATCGAGGAAGTGGCGGAGCTACCTCGCAACGCGGCGGGCAAGATCCTGCGCCGCGAGTTGGCGTAGGACCTCCTCCGGGTCGGTCGAGATGTTCCTCGCGGAAGCGCAGGACGACGAACCCGTTGGCCCTGAGAACGGCGTCCTGAATGCGGTCGTCGCGTTGTGGTGCGCGCGCGGTCGTGGTGGTCGCCGTCGATCTCGACGTTGAGCCCGGGCCAGCGGAAGTCGAGCTCGAAGCCGAGATGGTGCGTGTTGATGACCGGTTCGGGGAGCCGGGCGCCGCGGATCAGCTTGAGGAACCGGTCCTCGAGGCCCGACCGCGTCCCGGCGCTGCCGCTCTTGTGCAGTTCGAGAGCGCGGTCGAGCGTCTTGGTGCGCCGTTTGATCGCGCGTCGGGTTGAAGCGCTTGTGGAACTCGGCCTGATGGATCACGTTCGCGAGCTGCTCGGGCATGAGTGTGCGGCTCATGTCGAACAGGACGCGGGCGACCGTGCAGACCGGGATGGCGTCGCGCACCAAAGACTCACCGAGGAGCAGGCGAGCCGGCACGATCTCGAAGCCTGCTTGCACGCGGCGCCGCTTAGGCACGGCCACTTGAATCGTCCGCTCGGGGAAGCGCGAGATCCGCCAGTACCGCCCGCCGCTGAACCCGGTGAGCGCGGCTCCGTCACCCGCGGCGTACACGGCCGCGAGCCATTCACCCTCGCGCGACAGCTTGGGATGGCCGACCGCGTACACCCCGCGGTACTTCGGGAACAAGCGCCCGGCCCGCACGTCCTTCCAGACCTTGTCCTTGTCCAGGCCGGTCGAACGGATCACGCCGTGCTGGCGGCCGCGTTGGTGTAACGAAGTTCGCTCATAGGCGAGGTTCGTTACACCTAGGCCCGGCCGCGAGAATTCGCCCCCCGCTACATTGCCTGTGGCCCTCGCAACTGGCGCTTAGGTGGAGAACCACCGGGGAGCGGCGGGCGTTCAAACGGTCGCGCGCCTGGGCATCTTTCATCGCGATCAACGAGGAGTCACGTGTCCGCTACTGACACCGCCCTGACCATTCCCGACGAGCTCAAGCCCGCGGATGGCCGCTTCGGCTGCGGCCCGTCGAAGGTTCGTCCCGAGCAGCTGGCGCGGCTCGCCGACACCGACGCCGCCGCGCTGATGGGCACGTCGCACCGGCAGAAGCCGGTCAAGAACCTCGTCGGCCAGGTCCGGGACGGGCTCAAGGACCTGTTCCAGGTGCCCGAGGGCTATGAGGTCGTGCTCGGCAACGGCGGGACCACCGCGTTCTGGGACGCCGCGACGTTCGGGCTGGTCAAGGAACGCGCGCTGCACCTGACGTACGGCGAGTTCAGCTCGAAGTTCTACAAGTCGACCAACGACGCGCCGTTCCTGCAGGACTCGATCGTCGTCAAGGCCGACGCGGGTGACGCGCCCGCCCCGACGTCCGACCCGTCCGCCGACGTCGTCGCGTGGGCGCACAACGAGACCTCGACCGGCGTGATGGTCCCGGTCGAGCGCGTCGGCGACGGCCTCGTCCTGATCGACGCCACGTCGGGCGCCGGCGGCCTGCCCGTCAACAGCGCGGACGCCGACGTCTACTACTTCGCCCCGCAGAAGTGCTTCGCCGCCGACGGCGGCCTGTGGCTCGCGCTGATGAGCCCGGCGGCGCAGGAGCGGATCGGCGAGATCGCCGCCACGGACCGCTGGATCCCCGAGTTCCTGTCGCTCAGCACCGCGCTGGACAACAGCCTCAAGGACCAGACGTACAACACGCCGGCGATCGCCACGCTGATCCTGCTCGCCGACCAGCTCGAGTGGATGAACGGCCTCGGCGGCCTCGACGCCTGCGTCGCGCGCACCACGGCCTCGTCCGACCACCTGTACGGCTGGGCTGAGTCCACGAGCTACACGACGCCGTACGTCAAGGACCCGGCCAAGCGCTCGCTCGTGGTCGGCACGATCGACTTCGACGACGCGGTCGACGCCGCGGCGGTGGCCAAGACGCTGCGCGCGAACGGGATCGTCGACACCGAGCCGTACCGCAAGCTCGGCCGCAACCAGCTGCGCGTGGCGATGTTCCCCGCCATCGATCCCGAAGACGTCAAGGCGCTCACCGCCTGCATCGACTACGTGGTGGAGAACCTCTGACACTCGAATCGCGTGACCGCTGGGTCCGTGCGGCCGAGGGCTGGGAGGCGCGAGCCTCCCAGCTGGCGCGCGACACCATGCCCGTCTCGACCCGCATGGTCGAGCGGATCAAGCCCCAGCCCGGGCACACGGTGCTCGACCTCGCCGCCGGCCTGGGCGACACGGGCTACCTCGCCCTGGAGCTGATCCAGCCGGGTGGCGAGCTGATCACCAGCGACTTCGCGCCCGAGATGCTCACCGCGGCCCAGCGCCGCGCGCCGGAGCACGGGAACATCCGCTTCCGCCAGATCGACCTGTCCACCCCGATCGACCAGCCCACCGCCACCCTCGACGGCGTGCTGTGCCGCTGGGGCTACATGCTGCTCGACGACCCCGAGTTCGCGCTCCGCGAGACGCGCCGGATCCTCAAGCAGGACGCCGCCGTCGCCCTCGCCGCCTGGACCGGCCCGGACGACAACCTGTGGAGCGTCCTGCCGATCCGGATCCTCCAGGACCGCGGGATCCTCGAACCCACAGCGCCCGGTCCCGGCCAGTTCGCCTGGGCCGACCCGAACGCCATCGAGGACACGATGGCCACGGCGGGTTTCCTCGAGCCCGAGATCGAGGCCGTCGACTTCACGATGCGGTACGCGGACGTCGACGACTGGTGGGTCGCGCAGACCCAGATGTCCACCCGCACGGCCGACGCGGACAAGGGACTGGACTTCGCCACGCGCAGCGACGTCCTCGCCGAGCTGGAAGACGCCGCGAAGCCGTTCACGCAGCCCGACGACAGCCTGATCATCCCCGCGAGAACCTGGATCGCGAGCGCGACCGCCTAAGATCGCGCCCCATGTACTACGACGACGACGCGGATCTGGACCTGCTGAAGGGCAAGACCGTGGCCATCCTGGGATACGGCTCCCAGGGCCACGCGCACGCCCGTAACCTCAAGGACTCGGGCGTAGACGTCGTCGTAGGCCTTCGCGAGGGCAGCAAGTCGGTCGAGCACGCCAAGGCCGCCGGCCTCGAGGTCACGAGCATCGAGGAAGCTTCTTCCCGCGGCGACATCGTGATGGTGCTGCTGCCGGACGAGAAGCACCACGAGGTGTACGAGGCGTCGATCAAGGACGGGATCGCCCCCGGCAACCTGCTGCTCTTCGGTCACGGCTTCAGCGTTCACTACAACGAGGTCGAGCCCCCGCCGGAGGTCGACGTCGCCCTCGTCGCCCCGAAGGGCCCGGGCCACCTGGTCCGCCGCCAGTTCCTCGAGGGCTCCGGCGTCCCCGCGCTGATCGCGATCGACAAGAACGAGACCGGCAACGCGCAGCAGCTCGCCCTGGCCTACGCCAAGGGCATCGGCGGCACGCGCGGCGGCGTGATCGAGACCACGTTCAAGGACGAGACCGAGACCGACCTGTTCGGCGAGCAGGCCGTGCTCTGCGGCGGCGTGTCCGAGCTGGTCACCGCGGGCTACGAGACGCTCGTGGACGCGGGCTACGACCCCAAGATGGCCTACTTCGAGTGCCTCCACGAGCTCAAGCTGATCGTGGACCTCATGTACGAGAAGGGCATCACGGGGATGCGCCACTCGATCTCCAACACGGCCGAGTACGGCGACCTGACCCGCGGCAAGCGGATCATCACCGACCAGACGCGTCAGAACATGAAGGACGTGCTGACCGAGATCCAGGACGGCACGTTCGCCCGCGAGTGGATCGCGGAGAACCGCGCCGGCCAGGAGAACTTCCAGCGCATGCGCGCCGAGGGTCAGGCCAACGCGATCGAGACCGAGGGCAAGGAACTGCGCTCGATGATGGCCTGGATCGACACGGAGTTCGAGGAGGGCAGGCGCGGTGGGCGCGGCCGCTTCGCGGATTCTCGAGCGGCCGCCGTGTCGGGTTCGTGAGCCCTTCCGCACAAGGGCTCACGACCCATCGTTCTACTCTCCCGGGGTCCCCTCCGATTGTCAGGAACCCCTCTCCCCATGAGCACGTTGACCGAGAACTACCGCGTCCTGGTCGCGGAAAAGATCGCCGCGACCGGTGTCGACCTGCTCAAGGAACGCTTCGACGTAGAGGTCGGGACGGACTGGACGCGCGAGGAGCTGCTGGACCGCATCGGATCCTTCCACGGGATCCTGATCCGCAGCGCGACCCAGCTGGACGCCGAGGTCATCGACCGCGCGGACAACCTGAAGGTCGTCGGCCGCGCCGGTGTCGGCGTGGACAACGTCGACGTCCAGGCCGCCTCCAAGAAGGGCATCATCGTCGCCAACGCGCCGGAGGCCAACACGGTCGCCGCCGCCGAGCACACGGTCGCCCTGATCCTCGCGCTCGCCCGCAACATCCCGCAGGCCCACGCCAGCCTCACGTCCGGCAAGTGGGAGCGCAGCAAGCTCGGCGGCACGGAGCTCGACGGCAAGACGCTCGGCGTGCTCGGCTTCGGCCGCATCGGCCAGCTCGTCGCCATCCGCGCCCGCGCCTTCGGCATGCGCGTGATCGCGTTCGACCCCTTCACCGCCGAAGGCCGCTACCGCGAGATCGGCGCGGAGAAGGCCGAGTCCGCCGACGACGTGCTCGCCGCCGCCGACTTCCTCACGCTGCACCTGCCGAAGACCCCGGAGACCCAGGGCTTCATCAACCGCGAGAACCTGGCCAAGACCAAGGACGGCGTGCGCATCATCAACGTCGCCCGCGGGCCGCTGATCGTCGACGAGGACCTGCAGGCCGCGCTCGACAGCGGCAAGGTCGCCGGCGCCGCGCTCGACGTCTTCACGACCGAGCCGATCACCGACCACCCGCTGTTCGGCTACGCCAACGTCGTCGTCACGCCGCACCTGGGCGCCTCGACCGCCGAGGCCCAGGACCGCGCCGGCTTCCAGACCGCCGAGCAGGTCGTCGCCGCCCTCACCGGCGGCTCGGTCACGACCGCCGTGAACATCCCCGCCATCAGCGGGGAGGACATGGAGGTCCTCGGCCCGTACGTCCCGCTCGCGCAGAAGCTGGGCAAGATCGCCGCGAGCCTCGCCGAGTCCGTCGAGCGCGTGGAGATCGAGTACCTCGGCCGGATCGCCGAGCGCGACACGCGCCTGCTCACGCTCTCCGTCCTGACCGGCCTGTTCGCCGGCCGCACGGAGGAGGACGTGAACCTGGTCAACGCGCCCACCCTGGCGGAGGAGCGCGGGATCACGGTCTCCGAGACCCGCGAGACGCAGGCCAAGGACTACTCGGACCTCGTCCGCGTGACCCTGCGCGGCTCCGGCGACGCGGTCAAGGTCGTCGGCACCACGCTCGGCCAGCTGCACCGCCCGCACCTGCTCGAGGCCTGGGGCCAGCGCTTCAACCTCCAGATCGACGACCCGTACCTCGCGCTGTTCCGCTACAGCGACGTGCCCGGCATGGTCGGCCGCGTCGGCTCCAGCCTCGGCGAGGCCGGCGTGAACATCTCCGCCGCCGCGGTGGGCCGTCAGGCCCCGGGCGAGGGCGAGAGCAGCGACCTCGCCGTCATGGCGATCACGACCGACGGCGCCGTCCCGGACGCCGTCCTCGACCAGATCGCGTCAAGCGACGGCTTCGTCAGCGGCCGCTCGATCGCGCTCGGCTAGCGCACGTCTCCGTTCGCGCGCGAGCACCGACGGCTCGCGCGCGAACGACCCATGCCGTTTCCGTGCAAGTGGTCTTGACCACTCTTTGACCAGTTGCTAGCTTCCCGGCCGGAACCATGACCGGGCTGGCGAACACCGACGGCCGGGGGAGCAAGCAGGCGCTCGTCCGCGACAAGATCCTCGGGATGCTCGACGAGCTGCAGGTCGGCGACGCGCTGCCCAGCGAACGCCGGCTCGCGACCGACCTCGGGGTGAGCCGCCCGACGCTGCGCGCCGTGATCGACGAGCTGGTCCGCGAAGGCCTGCTCCTGCGCCGTCACGGCAGCGGCACGTACGTCGCGGAGCCGAAGATCGCGCTCCCGCTGACGATGACGTCCTTCAGCGAGGACATGACCCGACGCGGGATGCGTCCGGGCAGCCGCGTCGTGTCCTTCGAGCTGCAGGCCGCGGGGGCCAAGCTCGGCCAGCGCCTGCAGATCTCCCCGGTGGACGAGGTCTGGGTCATCACGCGCCTGCGCCTCGCCGACGACGAGACGATGGCGATCGAGTGGCTGCACGCGCCGCGCCGCCTGCTCGGCGACCTGCGCCGCGAGGAGCTCTCGGACCACTCGTACTACGAACTGCTGCGCGAACGCCGCGGCATCACGATCGCCTCCGGCATCCAGACGATCGAACCGACCGTCACCTCACCGGAGGAGGCCGAGATGCTCGGCGTGCCCGTGCATGCGCCGGCCTTCTTGTTCGAACGGACCACCACGAGCGACGACGGGGAGGTGGTGGAGTTCGTCCGGTCCATGTATCGCGGGGACCGGTACCGGTTGGTGACTGAGTTGCGCCCGGCCTTGCGTTAGGTCGGTACCAAAGGGAGAAGGAGAGAGGAAATGAAGGGGAGAATCGGATTGGCGGTCGCGGCACTGCTCGCGACCGTGGTTGCGGCGTGCGGTGGCAGCGACGAGCCGTCGTCGAAGGCCTCCTCAGGAGGCGGTAAAGCCAAGCTCGAGGGATCGATCGACGTCTGGATCATGGATCCGGGCTCGCCGAAGATCCAGGGCGTGGTGAACCAGTACGGCAAGGACTTCGAGGCCGCGAACCCCGGCACGACGGTCAAGATCCAGTTCGTGCCCTGGGCGCAGGCGCACGACAAGTTCGTGACGGCGATCGCGGGCGGCAAGGTGCCCGACGTGGCCGAGATGGGCACCACCTGGACGCCGGAGTTCGCCGACCAGGGCGCGCTGCTCGAGCAGCCCGGCATCAGCGGGGACGAGTACGTCTCCAGCCTGGTGGACGCGGCCACGCTCAACGAGAAGGTCTACGGCAAGCCGTGGTACGCGGGCGCACGCTCGCTGATCTACCGCAAGGACATGCTCGAGAAGGCGGGCGTCGAGCCGCCCAAGAACTGGGACGAGCTGATGGCCGCGGCCAAGGCGGTGAAGGCGCAAGAACAAGGGCGTCTACGGCATCGGCTTCACCGGGCTCTCCGAGCACATGTACCTGCCGACGATCTGGCAGGCCGGCGGCGAGATCGCGACCCAGGACGGGGACACGTGGAAGAGCGCGCTCAACTCCCCGCAGGCCGCGGAGGCGATCGACTACTACGCATCCTTCTACAAGGAGGGCCTGTCTCCGAAGGCCGCCATCGGCTGGGAGGAACCCGACGCGCAGACCGCGTTCATCAACGGTGACGTGGCGATGCTGATCGCCGGCGGCTGGGGCTACAACTCGATCATCGCCACCAAGCCGGAGCTGGAGGAGAAGATCGGCACCGAGCTCACGCCCACCGGCCCGTCGGGCAAGGGCACGGCGTTCGCGGGTGGCAGCCACCTGGTGCAGTTCACCGAGTCCGGCAACCATGACCTGGGCGCCGCGTTCATGGACTTCATGCTCAAGCCCGACCAGCTGAACAAGTTCACGGGCGAGATCGGCTTCCTGCCGGGCACGACGGCCGGCATCGAGGCCTCGGGCTACCTCGAGGACCCGCAGCGCAAGCCGTTCGCCGAGCAGCTGCTGTCGGCCTCGGCGGTGTACCCGCCGTCGCCCAAGTGGGGCGGCCTCGAAGGCGCGAACATCTTCGACGGCCAGATCCAGAAGGTCATGAAGGGCGAGGAGACGGCCCAGGAGGCGGTCGCCGAGCTCGCGACGAAGATGGATGAGGAGTTCGCCGGGTGAGCAGTGCCCCGGCAGCCGTCCAGGCCGGGCGCGTCCAGCGCCCGCCCGCGATGGTGATCGCACGCCGAGCAGTGAACCGGCTGACCCTCCCGGTCCTGCTCGTGCTCCCCTCGCTGATCATCATCGCGGGCCTGGTCGGCTACCCGCTCGTCCGCACGGTCTACCTGTCGTTCACGGACACCGGTCTCGGAGAGCTGATCTACGGCGGCTCGACGTGGGTGGGTGTGGAGAACTACAAGGAGGTCTTCGCGGACGAGCATCTGCGCACGTCGCTCGTGAACACGGTGGTGTTCGGGACGGCGTGCGTGGTCGGCACGATGGCGCTCGGGTTCGCGGTCGCGCTGTTGCTCAACCAGCGGCTGAAGGGCAACCTGATCTTCGGGGTGGCCGTGCTGCTGCCGTGGGCGGTGCCGGCGCTGGCGGCGAGCGCGATCTGGAAGTGGCTCTTCGACGCGCGCTACGGCTTCGTGAACTGGGCGCTGGTGAACCTGGGCTTCGACCGGTTCGCCGACTACGCGTGGTTCGCGGACCGCTGGAGCGCGTTCTTCGCGGTCTTCGTCACGGTCGTCTGGCAGTCGTTCCCGTTCGTGGCGCTCGCGCTGCTGGCCGGGCTGCAGACGATCCCGAAGGAGATGCTCCAGGCCGCCGCCGTCGACGGCGCGAGCGCGTGGCAGCGCTTCCGGCTGGTGACGCTCCCGCTGCTGCGGCCGATCATCGCCGTGCTGGTGATCTTCTCGACGATCTGGGACTTCAAGATCTTCGACCAGATCTACGTGATGGCGGCCGGGGTGCCGGATCGGAGCGCGGACACCGCGGCCGTCGCGGCCTACCGCGAGGGCTTTGCCCTGAGTCACTACGGCCTGGGCTCGGCGGTCGCCGTCGTGCTGTTCCTGATCCTGCTCGCGTTCTCACTGGTCTACGTGTGGCTGATCGGCAAGGAGGGCGAGCTCGGATGAGGTGGCTGCTCAAGCGCGGCTGGATGTACCTCGCGATGATCGCCATCGGCGCCTTCGCGCTGTTTCCGATCTACTGGATCGTGATCACGTCCTTGAAGCCGCGGTCGGAGATCTACACGCGCACGCCCGACCTGTGGCCGTCCGATCCGCAGTGGGATCAGTACCCGCGCGTGCTCGGAGAGGGGCACGTCGGCCGCGCGCTGATGAACTCGCTGATCGTCGCGAGCGGGACGATGGTGCTGTGCCTGCTGGTGAGCGCCGGCGCGGCCTACGTGCTCGCCCGCTACCGCATCCGGATCACGCGGATCCTGCTGATCCTCGTGCTGATGACGCAGATGTTCCCGCTCGTCGTGCTCGTGATCCCGTTGTTCGTGACCATGCGCAAGGCGGGGCTGCTGGGCACCTACTGGTCGCTGGTCATCACCTACCTGGCGTTCAGCGTGCCGCTGGCGATCTGGGTCATGCGCGGGTTCGTGCTGTCGATCCCGGAGGAGCTCGAGCACGCGGCGCGGATCGACGGTGCGACGCGGCTCGGCGCGATGTGGCGGGTGGTCCTGCCGCTGGCGGCGCCCGGTCTGGCCGTGACGGCGGTGTTGAGCTTCCTCGAGGGCTGGAAGGAGTTCCTGCTCGCGCTGACCTTCATCAACGACGAGGAGCGCAAGACGACGCCGCTCGTGCTGCAGACGTTCGTCGGCCGCGGCGACACGGACTGGGGCGCCGTGATGGCGACGTCCGTGCTCTACACGCTGCCGGTCGCCGTGGTGTTCGTGCTCGCGCGCAAGCACCTGATGACGGCGCGCACGGCCGGGGCGGTGAAGGGCTGATGACTCGCGCTGCGCGCTCGCATCAGCTTGGGGAATTGCCCAGGGGGCGATTCCCCGCGGAAGGAGGAACCCGTGAGGCTGGGCGTCGAAGCGGCTTTGGTGGACGGCGCGCTCGTCCCCGGCGACGTGGAGATCGACGGCGGGTCGATCGCGCGCGTCGGGCTGTCCGGGACCGGGAGCGGGATCGCCGCGCCGGGATTCATCGACTTGCAGGTCAACGGGTTCGCGGGCGTTGACCTCATGGCCACCGACCACGAGGGGTACGTGCGGGTGGGAGAGGCGCTCCTGGCCACGGGGACGACGGCGTTCCAGCCGACGTTCGTGACCGCGCCTGAGGCCGCGCTGTTGGACGCGCTGCGCGCGATGCCCGTGGAGGGCATCGGCGCGCGCGTCCTCGGCGCGCACCTGGAAGGGCCGTTCCTCTCGCCGCGCCGCGCCGGGGTGCACGACCCGCGGCACCTCTCCGCGCCGGATCTCGCGCTCCTGCGCCGGCTGCTCGACGCGGCGCCGCGTGTCGCCAGGTGACCCTGGCCCCGGAGCTGCCGGGGGCGTTCGAGCTCGTCGACGAGCTCGTCGCCCGCGGCGTGACGGTCAGCGCCGGGCATACGGACGCCACCGCCGCGGAGGCGCACCTGGGCGTTCGACCGCGGGATCACCACGGTCACGCACCTCTTCAACGCCATGCGGCCGTCCACGTCGCGCGATCCCAGCATTGGCTTTGCCGCGCTCGCGCGGGAGGATGTGCTCGTGCAGATGATCGTGGACCTGCACCACGTGGCCCCGGACACGGTCAAAGTGGCCTGGAACGCGGCCGCGGGGCGCCTGGCGCTCGTGACCGATGCCGCGCCGGCGGCCGGCATGGGCGACGGCGAGTTCGTGCTCGGCGGGCGCCGGATCGAGGCCGAGGACGGCGTCGTCCGCGGTCCCGAGGGGCAACTGGCGGGGAGCGCGTTGACGATGATCGAGGCCGTGCGGAACCTGCACGGCCTCGGCGTGAAGCTCGAAGCCGCCCTGGGGGCGGCCAGCGAGGTGCCCGCGCGGGTCGCGGGCCGGCCGGATCTCGGACGTCTCGCCCCCGGGGCGCCGGCGGACGTCGTGGTGCTCGACGATCGCCTCGAGATCCGGCAAGTTTTGGTCGACGGCCGCGAACGCGTGGGAGGACGAAGTTGAGCATCCGCATCGACGCGGTATCGAAGGCCTACAAGAGCGGGCCGATGGCCGTGGACGGCGTGTCCCTGGAGGTCCGCGACGGCGAGTTCATGGTGCTCGTCGGGCCTTCCGGCTGTGGCAAGTCGACGCTGCTGAAGCTGATCGCCGGGATCGAGGAGGTGACGGACGGGCGCATCTTCATCGGCGACCGCGACGTCACCCTGCTGGACCCGCGCAAGCGCGACATCGCGATGGTCTTCCA
This sequence comes from uncultured Solirubrobacteraceae bacterium, assembly GCA_963724195.1. Classification (GTDB taxonomy): domain Bacteria; phylum Actinomycetota; class Thermoleophilia; order Solirubrobacterales; family Solirubrobacteraceae; genus Solirubrobacter. The sequence continues at coordinate 418,457 of CAVRTQ010000016.1, forward strand.
GAGCTACGCGCTCTACCCGCACCTGTCCGTGCGCCAGAACCTCGGGTTCGGCCTCAAGCTGCGCAAGACGAGCAAGGCCGACATCGCGGCGCGGGTGGCCGACGTCGCGCGCATCCTCGGGCTCGACGAGATGCTCGACCGCAAGCCGGGTGAGCTGTCCGGCGGCCAGCGTCAGCGCGTGGCCATGGGGCGCGCGATCGTGCGCGAGCCGCAGGCCTTCCTGATGGACGAGCCTTTGAGCAACCTCGACGCCAAGCTCCGCGTCTCCATGCGCGCGCAGCTCTCGCGGCTGCACGAGCGGCTCGGCGTGACCACGATCTACGTCACCCACGACCAGGTCGAGGCGATGACGCTCGGCCAGCGCGTGGCCGTGCTCCGCGGCGGCGTGCTCCAGCAGTGCGACACGCCGGAGACGTTGTTCGACCACCCGGCGAACCTGTTCGTGGCCGCGTTCATCGGCTCACCCGCGATGAACCTCGTGGAGGCGGACGGCGGGCGCTTCGGCACCTGCAGCGTGTCGTCGCCGGTCGAGGGCCGCTGCATCCTCGGCATCCGCCCGCACGATCTCAAGCTCGGCCCGGGCATCCCCGCGGTCGTCCAGGTCGTCGAGCGCCTCGGCACCGAGACCCACGTGGTCGCGGGCATCGACGCGCCGCGGCTGCGGTCCGCCGCGCTCGCCGACGCGGTCGACGCCGCCGCGGTGGACGACGACATCCTGCTCGCCGAGGACGACCGCGCGTCGTTCACGGTCGTCCTCGACGCCCGCGCGCCGGTGGCGGTGGGCGATCGGATCGAGTTCACGGTCGACCCGGATCGCCTCCACCACTTCGACATCGACTCAGGAAACGCAGTTGATCTTGGGGCCCTCGCCGGGGGTCGCCGGGAAGTTGTCACGCCGCGCGGTGTCTGAGTTCGTGGTGCACAGCCGCTTGCCCACCAGCACCGGGCTGGTCGGGAACTCGAGCGGGCCGGTGTTGCGCAGCCGGTCGGCGCCGGCCGGGTTGCGGTAGAGCTCCACCGCTCGGCCCTTCTCGGTCACGACCGCGATCGCGTTGCGCTCGTTCGCGGCGACGAAGATGTTGTTCGTCGTCGTCGAGCACGATCCCGTCCGCGCCGTCCAGGTAGGGGTGCTGGACGAGCACGTTGTCCAGGCACAGCGTGTTCGCCGCGAACGTCGTGTCGCAGCCGGTCCGGGAGAGGATGCGCCCGCGGCGGTCGATGAACACGCGCCAGATCGCGCCGCGCGCCGTGTCGGCGATGAACAGCGTCCCGTCGCGTCCGAACGCGAGCCCGTTGGCGACGATGGCCTGCGAGCCGAGCGTGTTGGAGGCGGCGCGGCTGGTCTCCGTGATCGTGATCGTCCCGGGCGGGAGCCCGCGCACGTCACGGCCGACGCCGCCCGGGAGCGCGTCGCTGGCCATCGGCTGCACGCGGAACGCCTCCACCGGCACGCGGTCGCGTCCGATCCGCCACACGCGGCCCTGACCGGTGCCGCCGTCGGAGACCCACAGCTCGCCCCGCTCGTCCCAGGCCACGCCGTTGGAGCCGGGAACGCCCTCGGCGTAGACCTCGGCCGTCGGCGGCGTCCGGTCGTTCGGCCGCAGGACCATGATCTTGCCGCTGTCGGCGATGTACAGCCGCCCGTCCGGGCCCGAACGCGAGCCCGGCCGGGTTGCACGGCGCGGGCAGGGTGCCGACCACGCCCGTCCCGGCCTTCAGCACCGGGCACGGCGCGCCCGTCACCCGGCCGGGCGCGTACAGCGCACCCCGCTTGTCGGCGGTCAGCCCTTCGATCCCGACGCCGGCGGGCGGCGTGAAGACGGTCGTCCAGGTCGCGTCGGGCCGCAGGGGACGCGGCCCGTCGTCGTCGTGACCGACGGCGGTGGTAGCGAGACCGGTCGCGGCGGCGAGGGTCGCGGCCGCGAGGAGTGTTCTCCGCATACCCCGTACTACGTGAGCACGGGGTGAGCGGTTCTATCCGGCTCGGCGCGCATCGCGTCCCGTCGAGCGAGTCGCCTCTGCACCAGGACGTTGAGGCCCATCAGGACCAGCACCGCGATCAGCAGCATCGTCGCCAGCACGTTCACCTCGGCCGGCACGCCCTGGCGGGTCGCGCCGAAGATGAACAGCGGGAACGTCTGCGTCTGGCCCGCGTTGAACGACGTGATCACGTAGTCGTCGAAGGAGATCGCGGCCGCGAGCATCGCCGCGGCGGCGACGCCCGGGAAGATCAACGGGAGCGTGATCTTCCGGAACGTCGTCCATTCGGTCGCCCCGAGATCCATGGCCGCCTCCTCGATGTGGCGGTCCATGCCCTCCAAGCGCGCTTTCACCGTCACCACGACGTAGGAGACGGTGAACATCACGTGCGCGATCACGACCGTGACGAAGCCGGTGTTGATGTTCAGGGTGAGGAACATCGCCAGCAGCGCCGCGCCGAGCACGACCTCCGGCGAGGACAGCGGCATGAACACGAAGAAGTCGACCGACGAGCGCCCGCGGAAGCGGTAGCGCACGAGCGCCATCGCCATGAACGTGCCGAGCGCGGTGGCGATCAGGGTCGAGATCATCGCGATCTCCACGCTGTTGGTCAGCGCCTTCGCCAGGTCCGGATCGGCGAACGGATCGGCCCAGTGGCGCAGGGTGAAGCCCTGCCAGGTGAAGTTGAACCGGCCCTGGTTGTCGTTGAACGAGAACAGGACGACGATGAAGACCGGAATGAACAGGTACAGCAGCGCGAGCACCGACCACACGGCGAGCGCGCCGTGCCGGAGCTTGTCGCGGGACTTGGATCCGCCGCCCGTGGGCGGACCCGCGATCTCTTCCTCGACGGGCGCGGCCGGCGGCGGGTGCGGCTTCGACGGACATCAGATCGCCGCCTGGGTGAGGTTGCGGGCGCCGAGCACCCGGGCGTACAGGAAGATCCCGATCAGGATGAACAGCATCAGCGTGAAGCTGAGCGCCGCGGCCTGCGGATAGTCGAGGATGTTCAGGAACTTCGACTGGATGACGTTGCCGATCATGTACTGCTGCGGCGTGCCGAGCAGCGCGGCGTTGATGAAGTCACCGCAGGCCGGGATGAACGTCAGCAGCGAGCCGGCGAAGATGCCCGGCAGCGCGAGCGGCACCGTCACCTTGCGGAACGCCATGGCGCGGCTCGCGTACAGGTCGGTCGCCGCCTCGAGCAGGCGCGGGTCGATCTTCTCCAGCGCCACGTACAGCGGCAGCGCCATGAACGGCAGGAAGTTGTAGGTGATGCCGGCGATCACGGCCGTGCTCGACGCGAGCAGGCGCCCGTCGTCCGAGAGCACCCCGATCGTGCGGAAGAAGCTCACCACCGCGCCGTCGTCGGACAGGATCAGCTGCCAGGCCACCGTCCGCAGCACGTAGCTCATGAAGAACGGCAGGATGATCAGCAGCAGGATGAAGTTCTTCCAGCGGCCCGCGTGGAACGCCGTGAAGTAGGCCAACGGGAACGCGATGATCAGGCACAGCAGCGTCGAGATGCGCCGCGTACACGATCGAGCGGCCGAACTGCACCTTGTACTCGGAGATCGCGTCCCAGTAGTTGTGGAACGCCCACGTCAGCTCGTAGCCCTGCTCCGGGGTTGCCCGTCATCAGCGACACGCTGGCCTGGTTGAGCAGCGGATACAGGAAGAAGATGATCAGCCACAGCAGGCCCGGGCCGATGAACAGCCAGGGGAGCAGCTTGCGGCGCATGCGAAGGCTCATGCTCCGGTCACCTTCGCCATCGCTTCCTTCATCGTGCGCTCGTCGGCGTCCGACAGCGCCGGGTACGGATGCAGCTTGGCGCGGATCTCGTCCGACGGGAAGATCAGCGGGTTGTTGGCGATCTCGGGCTCGGTCTTCTCGACGATCTCCTTGACGCCCTTCACCGGCGAGAGGTAGTTCACGTAGATCGCCAGCGTCGCGGCCACCTCGGGCTCGTAGACGTAGTTCATCATCGTCTCCGCCGCGTAGATGTGCTCGGCCTTCGCCGGGATCATCATGTTGTCGGTGAAGAGCATCGCGCCCTCATCGGGGTAGATGAACTTCAGGTCCGGGTTGTCGCTCTGGAGCTGGACGATGTCGCCCGAGTAGGCGAGCGCGACCCAGATGTTGCCCTTGGCCAGGTCGGTCGAGTAGTCGTTGCCCGTGAAGCGCCGGAACTGGCCGGCGTCGGCGGCGGTCTGGATCTTCTCGATCGCGGCCAGGATCTGGTCGATCTTCGCGGTGGTCGGGTCCACGCCCATGCCGAGCATCGTGATGCCCGACGAGTCGTAGGCCTCGTTGAGCATCGTCACGCGGCCCTTGAACGCCGGGTCGAAGAGGTCGTTGACCGAGTTGAGCTCGCGCCCGGTCTTCTTCGGGTTGTAGCCCAGGCCCACGGCGCCCGACTGCCACGGCACCGTGTAGTCGCGCTTCTTGTCGTACGGGACCGACTTGAGGTTGTCGACGAGGTTCGCGGTGACGTTCGGGATGTTCTTCTTGTCGAGCAGCTCGACGTAGCGGTTGCGCACCCACTTGACGCACATGAAGTCCGTCAGGGCGACGATGTCGCGCCCGATCGGCTGCTCGGCCGCCAGCTGCTGGCGCACCTTGCCGTAGAACTCGTCGTTGTCGTTGATGTCCTCGACGTACTTGACGTGCCCGCCGTACTGCTTGTCGAAGTCCTTGAGGACCTGCTTGTCGATGTACAGCGGCCAGTTCGAGAACGTCCAGTCGCCGATCGGGACCTTCTTGTGGGTGATCTCGGGGATCGGCGTCGCGGCCTTCTGGGCCTGCTCGAGCGTCCCCTCGATGCCGCAGCCCGCGAGCGCGTAGGCCAGCGCGAGCGACCCGCCGCGGCCGAGGAAGCGGCGCCGCGTGTGCTCAGCCACGCTCCACCACGAACGTGTGCTCCGGCTTCCACACCAGCTGGACCTCGCGACCCACGGCCAGCCCTTCCGGCTCGGCGCCCTCCGTGTTCTGCGCGAACACGGTGAGCTCCTCGCCGCCGGCGGCCTGGATGACGTACTGGATCGAGACGCCCAGGAACGCGGCGACGACGATCTTGCCCTTGAGCACGTTGTGGCCGTCCGGGACGGGCTGGCCGGCCGGGAGCAGGGTGATCTTCTCCGGCCGCACGCCGATCTGCACGTCGCCCGTGCGTCCCGCGCACTCGGGCGCGTGGAGCTGGGCGCCGTCGTGGGTGTCCACGCGCTGGTCGCCGACGACCTTGGCCTCGATCAGGTTCGAGATGCCGAGGAAGTTCGCCACGAACGCCGTGCGCGGCCGTTCGTAGAGGTCGGTCGCGGAGCCGGCCTGCTCGATCTTGCCGCCGTTCATGACCGCGATCGTGTCGGCCATGCTCATGGCCTCTTCCTGGTCGTGCGTCACGTGGACGAAGGTGATGCCGACGTCCTGCTGGATGCGCTTGAGCTCGATCTGGAGCTGTTTGCGCAGCCGCAGGTCCAGCGCGCCGAGCGGTTCGTCGAGCAACAGGGCGCGCGGCCGGTTCACGAGTGCGCGCGCGAGCGCGACACGCTGCTGCTGGCCGCCGGAGAGCTGCGTCGGCTTGCGCTTGGCGAGGTGGCCGAGCTGCACGAGCTCGAGCGCCTCGTGCGCGCGCTTGAGCGCCTCCGACTTGCCGACCTTCTTGCGCTCGAGCCCGAACGCGACGTTCTTCTCCACGCTGAGGTGGGGGAAGAGCGCGTAGGACTGGAACACCGTGTTGACGTCGCGCTTGTACGGGGGATGCTGGGTGACGTCCGCGCCGCCGAGGAAGACCTTGCCCGCGGTCGGGTCCTCGAAGCCGCCGATCATCCGCAGCGTCGTCGTCTTGCCACACCCGGACGGGCCGAGCATGGCGAAGAAGCTCCCGCGCGGGATCGACATCGTGAGGTCGTCGACCGCCGTCATCTCCCCGAAGCGCTTGCTGACGCTATCCAGATGGATATCGGCCTCAGCCTGCGTTGCTGCCACCCTCGCTCCTTCCGTCTGACCGATGCTCACCCTTCCGGTTGCACGGGACCGTCGCAATGGACACTGGGTCGGATCTTCCGCCATCATGGGTGACACATCGTCATGCTGAGCCTCGCCGACGTGCTCGATCTGCCCGTCGTCCGGCGCGCGTTGCCTGAGGTCGTGATCGGGCAAACGGCTCTGGACCGCGACATTCGCTGGGCGCACGTGATCGAGATGCCCGAACCTGACGATCTGTTGAAGGGCGGCGAGCTCGTGCTCACCACCGGGCTCGGCGCGAGCGCGGATCCGGCGGCCTGGACGGCGTCGCTGGTCGGGCAGGGGATGGCCGCGCTGGCCGTGGAGCTGGGATCGACGTGGCGGGACGTCCCGCCGACCGTGGTCGCCGGCTGCGCGCGGGCCGGCGTGCCCGTGATCGCGTTTCACCGCCCGGTGCGGTTCATCGAGATCACCGAGAGCGTGCACGGGGCGGTGGTCAACGCCCAGTTCGCGCTGCTCGCGCGCGGGGAGGAGATCCACCGGCGCTTCACCGAGCTGATCCTGCGCGGGCGCGGCGTGCCCGAGATCCTCGCGGAGCTGTGCGCGGCCGTGAAGAACCCGGTGCTGCTCGAGGACGCCGGCGGGTCGCTCGTCTACTACGTGAGCGGGCCGCCGGGTGACGACCTCGCGCTGAGCGCGTGGGCGGACGTGCACCGCGCCGAGGACCGCGGCGAGGTGGCCGAGGGCGTGTTCGCGGCCGAGGTGCGGCTGCTGGACTCGAGCTGGGGGCGGCTGATGGCGCTCTCGCTGGAGAACCGGCTCGACGCGTTCGACCGCGTGGCCGTGGAGCGCGCCGCGCTCGCCGTGGCCATCGACCTGCTCTCCCAGCAGCACGACGAGCAGCTCCGCGCCCGTTCCCGCGGCGCGTTCCTGTCCGAGCTGTCGGACGGGCGGGTGGAGGAGCACGACGCGCGCCGGCGCGCCGAGGCGCTCGGCTTCCCGGGCACCGGCCGCGGCGCGCTGCTGCCCGTGGTCGCGGCCTGGCGGCGCCCGGCGTACGCGCGAGGGAGGGCGCGCGGCGACTCGCCCGGCGACCTCGCGAGCGTCGCGGACGGCGTCACCTGGACGCGGCTCTCGGGCGACCTGCGCACCGCGCTGGCCTCGACCGGCCTCTCCGTGCTGCTCGGCCCGCGCGACGTGGACCTGCTCGTCCTGCTCGCGCTCGGCGCCCGCGGCTACGACGAGGCGCTGGTGGAGCACGTCGCGCACCTCTTCCACGGCGCGCTGGACCGGCACGGGCTGGGTCCGGCGGACGCGGCGCTGGCCGTCGGCGGCGTCGCGGACTCGTGGGCCGCGGCGGGGCAGGGCCTGCGGCGCGTGCGCCGCTCGGCGGGCGCGGCCACGTCGATGGCCGTCAAACGCTGGTACGACGCGCGCCGTCCCGGCCTCGCCGACCTCCTGCACGAGCTGCGCGACACGCCGGAGCTGGAGACGTTCGTCGAGGAGCAACTCGGCCCGCTGATCGCGGACGGCTCACCCCGCACGCGGGTCCTGCTCGAGACCTTGGAGGCGTATCTGGCGGCGGGCGGCCGGAAGGCCGAGGCCGCACGGGCGCTGCACCTGGAACGCCAGTCGCTGTACCTGCGCCTGCACCGGATCGAGGAGGCGCTCGGCGTCTCCCTCGACGACGAGGACGTCGTCCTCGGCCTGCACCTGGCCGTCCGCGCGCGCCGCTTCCGCCGCGGGGCTAGATCAACGTAGAGTCGGCGGTCGCCGGCGCCGGCGGCTCGTCCGTGGTGCGCGGGCCGACGAGGACGAAGCCCGAAGGCCACCCGTCGCCGCGCGTGACGGTCCGTCGGGTGAGCCGGTCGGCGCTGAGCTCGGTGATCTCGACGGCGCCGGGCGCGAGGACGCGCTCGACGAACGCGACGCGGCCGCCGCCGTAGAGCGCGATCGCGCCGATGCTCGGCGTGCGCTCCACCCGCTTGCGGGTCCAGTCCCCAGGTTTGATGTGGGTCGTGAACAGCTGGTTCACGCGGAACGCGACGTACGACTCGCCGAGCGCGCACGGCGCGGCGCAGGCGCGGTAGCCATACAGCGACCGCGCCTTCTCCGGCCCGGTCTCGTCCTTGACGTCGGGCCAGCTGAGCAGCATCGTCGCGCCCACCACCGCCAACACCGCCAGTGCGATCCATCGCATCACGAGACGAATGGTGTTCCCCGGTCGGATTTGCGACAAGCGGCCAATTCGTCCATCTGACGGAGTGTCGGCGGCAGCCGGTCGGGACGCGACGTTCCGCCTATTGCGGGGCGCCGTGAGGCCGGGCGAGCATGAAGCCCATGACTGTGCCTGACACGGTGGGGATCGAGTCGCTCCAGGAGCAGGCGCACCGGCACCTGCTGATGCACTTCACGCGCAACGGCGCGTTCGGGCCGGGCGGGAAGCCGCTGCTCGTGCTCGAGCGGGGCGAGGGCGCCTACGTCTTCGACACCGAGGGCAACCGCTATTTCGACGGTCTGAGCTCCTTGTTCTGCTGCCAGATCGGCTACTCGTACGGCGAGGAGATGGCGTCGGTGGCGTCGGCGCAGATGTCGACGCTCGCGTTCAACACGAACTGGGCGACCGCGCACCCGCCGTCGATCAAGCTCGCGGCGGCGCTGGCCGAGCGCGCGCCCGGCGACCTGAACCGCGTGTTCTTCACCAACGGCGGCAGCGAATCGGTGGAAGCCGCCTGGAAGATCGTGCGCCAGCACTACCTGGCCAAGGGCGAGCCGCAGCGCACGAAGGCGATCGCGCGCGAGATCGCGTACCACGGGGTCACGCTGGGCGCGCTGAGCTTCACGGGCGTGCGGCCGATGAAGGAGCCGTTCGGCGCCGCGCCGATCCCGGTCACGCGGATCGTCAACACCAACCGCTACCGCGATCCCGAAGCGCAGGACGAGGCCGCGTTCTGCGCCCGTCTGCTCGCGGACGCCGAGCGGACCATCCTCGAAGCCGGCCCGGAGACGGTGGCGATGCTGATCGCCGAACCCGTCCAGAACGCGGGCGGCTGCCTCGTCCCGCCCGAGGGCTACTGGCCCGGCCTGCGCGCGCTGTGCGACCAGTACGGGATCGCGCTGGTGGCCGACGAGGTCATCACGGGCTTCGGGCGCATCGGCGAGTGGTTCGCGTCCTCGCGCTACGGCGTCGCGCCGGACCTGATCACGTGCGCGAAGGGCATCACGTCCGCCTACGCGCCGATGGGCGCCGTGATCGTCAGCGACAAGATCGCCGAGCCGCTGTACGAGGACGGCCGGATGCTCATGCACGGCATCACGTTCGCCGGGCATCCCGTGGCGGCCGCGATCGCGCACCGCAACATCGAGATCTTCGAGCGCGAGGGCGTGCTGGAGAACGTCCGGGAGCTCGAGCCCTACATGGGCGAGCTGCTGGAGGGCATCAAGTCCCGCGTGCCGATGGTCGGCGACGTCCGCGGCGCCGGGTTCTTCTGGGCGCTGGAGCTGGTGCGCGACGCCGAGGAGTCGCGGTTCTCGGCCGAGGAGCGCGAGAAGCTGCTGCGCGGCTTCCTCTCCGGCCGGCTGCTGGAGGAGGGCCTGATCGCCCGGCCGGACGACCGCGGCGACGCCGTCCTGCACCTCGCGCCCCCGCTCATCAGCACCCGCGCGGAGCTCGAGGAGATGGCCGCGAAGACCGAGGCCGTGCTGGCCGACGCGTCCGAGCGGTTCTACGTGGGCTGATGGTTCACACCGCCCACGGCTACTGGCTGGCCGAGGCCGGCGCGGTCGAACCGGCGCCGGCCCTGGAGGGCGAGGAGCGCGCCGACGTCGTGATCATCGGCGGCGGCTACACCGGCCTGTGGACGGCGTGGCAGCTGCGTGAGCGCGGGGCGTCCGTGGTGGTCCTGGAATCCGGGCTGTGCGGCCACGGCCCGAGCGGGCGCAACGGCGGGTTCTGCGAGACGCTGTGGACGCAGCTGCCGTCGTTGGAGGAGCGGTTCGGCCGGGCGCGGGCTTTGAAGTTGTGCCGCGAGTCGGCGGAGAGCGTGCACGCGATCGGCCGCTGGTGCTCGGAGCAGGGCGTCGACGCCTGGTTCACGCCCGGCGGCTTCGTGATGGCGTCCACCGCGCCCGCCCACGACGCCATCCTCGACGAGATCGTCGAAGCGTCGCCGCCCGATCGCGTGCGGGCGCTCAGCGCGGGGGAGGTGCGCGCGCGCTGCGACTCCCCGCGGTTCCGCCGCGGGCTGCTGGTGGCGGACGACGCGACCGTCCAGCCGGCCCGGCTCGCGCTCGGTCTGCGCGCCCGGCTGCGGGACGTGATCCGCGAGCGCTCGCGCGTCACCGCGTTGCGCGTCGCGCCTGAGGGCGTGACGGCCGAGACCGCGCACGGGCGCGTCCACGCGGGCGCCGCCGTGCTGGCGATGAACGCCGCGACGCGCGGCGTGGGGCCGCTGCGGAATCGGCTGTCGGTGACGTCCTCGCACATCGTCCTGACCGAGCCGGTGCCCGACGTGCTCGCGGAATTGGGCTGGTCCGGCGGCGAGTGCATCACCGACGCCCGCACGTTCGTGCACTACTTCCGCACCACGCGGGACGGCCGGATCGCGTTCGGGTGGGGCGGAGGACGCCTCGCGGCGGGCGCGCGACTCGGCGGCAAGATCGAGGTCGACGCCGAGGTGGCCACGGAGACCCACGCGCACCTCGTCGAGATGTTCCCGCAGCTCGAAGGCCGCGCCATCACCCACGCGTGGGGCGGTCCGATCGACGTCTCGCCTTCGCATCTGCCGCAGATCGGGACGCTCGACGACGCGCCCGTCCACTACGCGTTCGGCTTCACCGGCAACGGCGTCGGGCCGTGCCATCTGGCCGGCCGCGCCCTCGCGGCGCTGGCGAGCGGCAGGTCGACCGACCTCGCGTTCGCCGACCCAGAGCCCGTCCGCGTGCCCGGCGAGCCGCTGGCCTTCGCTGGCGGAATGCTCGTCCGCCGTGCCTTTTTACGTAAGGAACGCCTTGAAGAGCGCGGCGAGCGGGTGGACCTGGTGACCCGCGCCGTCACCGCCGCGCCGCGCGCGCTCGGCATCCACGTCGCTCGTTAGAAGGCGTAGAAGAGGCCCAGCAGCACGAAGAACAAGCCCGCGGCGGCCATGATCACGCCGGTGATCCGGAGCTGCCCGTCGCCGACGCGCTGGAAGATCGGGCCCGCGACCATCAGCAACAGGCCCGCGAGGAACAGGCACCAGCCGGCCGCCTCGCCGCGATCGGTGACGAGCAGGACGAGCCACGCGATGACCAGCAGCCAGGCGGCCAGCGCGAGCGCCTTCGCGGTTCTCATGCCGCGGAGCGTACCGGCGGGGTGTGGACATGCCGCCGGGCGTGGCCGAGCGCGTCGGCGAACGTCGCCAGCAGGTGGTTCTCGTGCCGCAGGCGGCTCACGACCCCGACGCGCTCGATCAGCGGGAGGTGCTCGGCGCGCACGGACGCCAGCAGCACCGTGATCCCGCGGTGCTCGAGGTGCTCGATCAGGTCCCCGAGCGCCTGCGCGCCGGTGCTGTCCAAGATCCGGAGGCGGCCGAGCCGCAGGATCACGACCTGCACGTCGCTGATGTCGGCCAGCTCGAGCAGGAAGCGCTGCGCGGCGCCGAAGAAGAGCGCGCCGTCGAGGCGGTAGGTGACGATGTGCTCGTGTAGGAGCGCGTGCTCGAGGTCCGGGTCGACATCCACCGACTCCAGCGACTCGCGCTCGAACGACGTGCTGTCGGCGACGGCCAGCAGCGCCAGCAGCGACGCGAGCGCGACCCCGACACCGACAGCGAGCACGAGGTCGAACGCGACCGTGACCAGCGCGGTCGCGACCACCAGCAGCGCGTCGCCGCGCGTGGAGCGCACGATCCGGGCGACCGTGCCGAACTCGACCATCCGCACGGCGGTCACCATCAGCACGCCGGCCAGCGCCGCGAGCGGGATGCGCTCCAGCACCGACGCCAGCGCGACCATGGCGAGGGCGAGCACCCCGCCGTGGACGATGGTGGCCACCCGGGTGCGCGCGCCCGCCCGCGCGTTGACGGCCGTCCGCGCGATCGCCCCTGTGGCCGGCATGCCGCCGAAGAAGGCGACCGACACGTTGGCCAGGCCCTGGCCGACCAGCTCACGGTCGGGGTCGTGCGGCTCGCCGTCGGCCATGCCGTCGGCCACCTTGGCCGAGAGCAGGCTCTCGATCGCGGCCAGCGCGGCCACGGCCAGCGCCGCCGACAGCAGTTTCGGCACCTCTCCGACCGCGACGTCCGGCAGCGCGGGGGTGGGCAGGCCGGACGGGATCGCTCCGATCCGCTCGAGCGACAGGCCGGCCAGCTCGGCGATCACGGTCGCGATGGCGACGGCGATCAGCGCGGCGGGCAGCCCGCGGTGGGCGCGCGCAAGCGCCGTCATCACCACCACAACCAGCCCCGTGATCGCCAGCGCTGCCCAGAGGCCGGGTGCCCAGTCGGCGAGCGCGCGCACCGCCACCGCGGCGGTGTTCGTCCCCTCCGGGGTCTCGACCCCGAGCGCGGGCGGGACCTGCTGGAGGAAGATCAGGAGCGCGATGCCGACCGTGAAGCCCTCGACGACCGGCCACGGCAGGATGCCCGCGTAGCGGCCCAGCCGGGCCGCGCCGGTGACGATCAGCAGCAACCCCGCCAGCAGCGCGACGACCACCACGCCGCTGGGCCCGACGGCGGCGACGACCGGCACGAGCACGACGGTCATCGCGCCGGTCGGGCCGCTCACCTGCAGGTGTGACCCGCCGAACACGCCGGCGACGATCCCGGCCACGATCGCGGTGACCAGCCCGGCTTCGGCGCCCAGCCCGGACGCCACGCCGAAGGCGAGCGCGAGCGGCAGCGCGACGACAGCGACGGTGATCCCGGCCAGCAGCTCTCCCGGCCAGCTCCGGCGCAGCCCGGCGTAGTCGGAGCGCCGCGGCAGCAGGGCGGACAGTCGACCCGTCACGTGCTGCGCAGCTCGTCGCGCGTGGCGGTCGCCATGTCGAGCAGCATCTGGCGCGACACGGCCAGCAGCTCGGCCATGCGCCGGTCCGCGAGCGAGTAGAGCACGTGCGAGCCCTCGCGGCGGGCGACGACGAGGCCCGCGCGACGCAGTACCGCGAGCTGCTGCGAGAGATAGGCCTGTCCCACGTCGATCGCGTCGAGCAGGTCCGCCACGGACTGCTCGTCCTCGCTCAGCAGCTCGAGCGCCCGGATCCGGACCGGATGCCCGATGGCCTTGAAGAACTCGGCTTTCAGTGCGGGCACGTTTGGCATAAGAACATAGATATATAGCAAAAAACATATATCACCGTGCGCGATACAACGACGGCGATGCCCAAGCCACCGCTCACCGACGAGATCAAGTCGATCCTCGCCCAGCCGCTCGCCGCCGTGATGGCCAGCCTCCGTCCCGACGGCTCTCCGCTGTCGGTCCCCACCTGGTACCGGCTCGAGGACGACGGCCGGATCCTCATCAACATGGACGACCGCCGGGTCCGCCTCGAGCACGTCCGCCAGGACCCGCGCGTGGCGCTCACCGTGCTGGGTGAGAGCTGGTACCAGCACATCTCCCTGCGCGGCCGGATCGACGAGTTCAAAGCCGACACGGACTTCGCGGACATCGACCGGCTCTCCAAGCACTATGGCGGCCAGCCGTACCCCGATCACGAGCACCCGCGCACGAGCGCCTGGATCGACATCGATCATTGGCATGGCTGGCACGTCTGAGCTACAGTCCGAAGTCGCGATGACGCAGTTCGGCCTTTCCCTTCTTCTTCTCCTCCCCCGCAAGGGGGATTAAGCGTGGGCGGCCGCTAGCCGCGAACTCACACCGGAGAAGATCGAGGAAGAGCCAAAAGGAGCTGCGCCATGGACCCCAACCGGGTCATCATCTTTGACACGACGCTGCGTGACGGCGAGCAGTCGCCGGGCATCAGCCTGAACACGAACGAGAAGCTGGAGATCGCGCATCAGCTCGCGCGGCTCGGCGTCGACGTGATCGAGGCTGGATTCCCGATCGCCTCACCGGGGGATTTCCAGGCTGTACAAGCGATCGCCCGGGAGGTGCACGGCCCGGTCATCGCGGGCCTCGCGCGCGCCCACGCGGCGGACATCGAGCGCGCCGCCGAGGCCGTCAAGGACGCCGACCGCCCGCGCGTGCACACGTTCATCTCCACGAGCGACATCCACATCCAGCACCAGCTGCAGTCCACGCGCGAGGACGTGCTGGGCCAGGCCAAGGCCGCGGTCGCCCACGCGCGGTCGCTGGTGCGAGGACGTCGAGTTCAGCCCGATGGACGCCACCCGCGCCGACATCGACTTCACCGCCGAGGTGGTCGCCGCCGCGATCGCGGAGGGCGCGACCACGATCAACATCCCGGACACGGTCGGCTACGCGATGCCGAACGAGTACGCGGACTTCTTGACCGGCCTGTACGAGCGCGTCCCGGAGCTCAAGGACGTCGTGCTGTCCGTCCACTGCCACAACGACCTCGGTCTGGCCGTGGCCAACTCGTTCGCCGGCCTGCAGGCGGGCGCGCGCCAGGTGGAATGCGCGATCAACGGCATCGGCGAGCGCGCGGGCAACGCGGCGCTCGAGGAGCTGGTGATGCTGCTCAAGACGCGTGAGGAGCACGTCGGCTTCACGACGGAGATCAACACGCGCGAGATCGCGAAGACTTCGCGGCTCATCTCCCGCCTGACCGGCTACGCGGTGCAGCCCAACAAGGCCGTCGTGGGCCGCAACGCGTTCCAGCACGAGTCCGGCATCCATCAGGACGGCGTGCTCAAGGAGCGCTCGACCTTCGAGATCATGTCCGCCGCGTCCGTCGGCTTCGACGACGCGAACTCGATCGTGCTCGGCAAGCACTCGGGCCGGCACGCGCTGCGGTCGGCGCTGATGGACCTGGGCTACGAGGTCACCGGCCAGAACCTCAACCAGGCGTTCAAGCGCTTCAAGGAGATCGCGGACAAGAAGAAGCAGGTCACGGCGCTGGACCTGGAGGCCCTGGTGACGGACGAGCTGCGCTCGGACGCCGGCGCCTACACGCTCGAGTGGTTCGACGTCGAGGCCTCGACGCCGCCGCCCGCCGCACGCGACCGTCAGCATCCTCACGCCCGCGGGGGAAAGCGTCCGCGGCGACTTCACCGGCGACGGCCCGATCGACGCCGTCTTCCGCGCCATCAACGCCGCCACCACGCGCGAGGTCAAGCTCCGCGACTTCCGCATCGACGCCATCACGTCCGGCCAGGACGCGCTCGGCGAGGCGAGCGTCGTGCTCGAGCTCTCCGGCCAGAACGCGTCCGGCCAGGGCGTCAGCACCGACATCATCGAGGCCGCCGCGCTGGCCTACATCCGCGCGCTCTCGAACGTGGAGGGCAAGGTGATCCTCGCGGCCGAGTCGGCCGAGAACGAGGAGCCCGTGCTCACCCAGACGCCGTAAAGCGTCTGCCCTGCGCGTAGCCGGCGGTGGCCACCGCGTCACGCCGGCTCGCGTCCATCAGGTTCGGGCCCATCGCCTTCAGCGACGCGTCGTCCGGGACGATCGTCGTCACCGTCGCCCCGCGCCCGCGCAGGGCGGACGTCTCGCGGCTCATGGCCAGCGACGTCGCGGTCCGCAGCGGCGTCAGCGCCGCCCCCGCCGTCGGGACCAGCGCGAGCACCCGTGAACCGCTCCCGCTCGGCACGGCGTCGAGGTTGGTCGGGCTCCAGACACCGCCGTCGACGTACTCGCGCTCCCCGATCTGCACCGGCGCGAACAGCCACGGCACCGAGCAGGAGGCGAGCACGGCCTCGGCGACCGTCGCCCGCGGCGCGTCCGGCGCGCCGAACATGACCCGCTTGCCGTTCGAGCGATCCACGGCGGAGATCCGCAGTCGCCCGTCGAAGCGCGCGCCGAGGGCGTCGATCTGCCCGCCCAGGCCGCCGAGCGTGCGGTCCGGCCGGGGCGCCCGGCGCAGCACCACCGCCCGCGCCACCCGACCGGCGGGCGCGGTCACCGACAGCGCCACGTTCGCGAACGGCGTCGCGGCGGCGCGGGCGGCCTTGCCGACCACCGCGAACCGCGCCGTCTCCGGCTCCTCCTCGATCTCGTCCGGCACCGCACGCGCCCACTCGCGGGCGGCGCGCTCGCCGGCGTCGGGGCGCCGCCCGGCGGCGAGCGTCGCGGCCACGATCGAGCCCGCGGACGTGCCGAGCAGGTACTCGCACTCGCGGAAGTCCAGGCCGGCAGAAGCCTCGAGCCCGTTCAGCACACCACGCAACCACGCTTCGCCGAGCGTCCCGCCCGCGCCGAGCACCAGAGCATCCGGTCCGATCACGGATGCAACGGTAGTGGGTCGGGGACGTCTGTACGTGATAACGTACGGACGTAATGGCGGCTGCTGCCGATCCCACCATCGTGGCCGTCGGTCCGCGCGTCAAGGCCCTCCGGGAGGCGATGGATCTCTCCCTGCGGGACCTGGCCGAGCGTTCCGGCGTCTCCGCTCCGATGCTCAGCCAGGTCGAGCGCGGAGAGACGAGCCCGACGCTCCAGGTGGCCAGCCGCATCGCTTCCGGGTTGGAGCTGCGCCTGTCGCAGCTCCTGCGCCTGGACGAGGAGAGCGCCGTGTCGATCGTGCGCCGGGGCGAGGGTCGCCGCGGTGGAACGGGCGGCCACGCCTACGAGCTCCTCACCCCGCCGCTGCCCGGCCTGCGCGCCGAAGTCACGCGCCACACGCTCGCTCCCGGCGCCGTCACCGGCGGCCCGGGTGACCCGCCGCGGCACGAGCCCGGCGCGCGCGAGACGGCGCTCGTCGAGCGCGGCACGCTGACCCTGCATGTCGAAGAGGCGCAACACGAGCTGCACGCTGGTGACTGCGTGACCTTCGACGCCGACCTAGCCCACCACTTCGCCAACCTCGGGAAGGAGGAGGCCGTCTTGCTGGCGATCGTGTCAGCCGGCCTGCGCCGTTCATGACCCCCACCACGCTGTTCGACAAGATCTGGTCCGCGCACGAGATCGCGCCGGGGCTCATCTTCATCGACCTCCA
This sequence comes from uncultured Solirubrobacteraceae bacterium, assembly GCA_963724195.1. Lineage (GTDB taxonomy): Bacteria > Actinomycetota > Thermoleophilia > Solirubrobacterales > Solirubrobacteraceae > Solirubrobacter. Next base: position 435,455 of record CAVRTQ010000016.1, read on the forward strand.
CCTCGTGCACGAGGTGACGAGCCCGCAGGCGTTCGAGGGCCTCCGGCTCGCGGGCCGCGAGGTCCGCCGCCCCGACCGCACGCTCGCCACCGCCGACCACAACGTCCCGACCGACGGCACGCCGGTCAGCGCGAAGATCCGCGACGCGCTCTCCCGGCGCCAGGTGGAGGCGCTCGAGGCCAACTGCGACGAGTTCGGCATCCCGGTCTACTCGCTGGGCTCGGACCGCCAGGGGATCGTGCACATCATCGGCCCGGAGCTCGGCGTCACGCAGCCCGGCATGACGATCGTCTGCGGCGACTCCCACACCGCCACGCACGGCGCGTTCGGGGCGCTCGCGTTCGGCATCGGCACGTCCGAGGTCGAGCACGTCCTGGCCACGCAGACGCTCTCCCAGCCCAAGCCGAAGTCGATGCGGATCAACTACGTGGGCGAGCTCGGCCACGGCGTCACCGCCAAGGACCTGATCCTCGGCACGATCGGCCAGATGGGCACCAACGGCGCCGCCGGCCACGTCGTCGAGTTCGCGGGCGACGTGATCCGCGGGCTCTCGATGGAACAGCGGATGACGATCTGCAACATGACGATCGAGGGCGGCGGCCGCGCGGGCATGATCGCGCCGGACGAGACCACGTTCGAGTGGGTCAAGGGCCGCGTGGGCGCGCCGGAGGACTTCGAGGAGGCGCTCGCCTACTGGCGCACGCTCAAGACCGACGAGGGCGCCACCTTCGACCGCGAGATCACCGTCGACGCGTCGCAGATCTCGCCGCTGGTCACCTGGGGCACCACGCCCGGGCAGGTCGTCGGGGTCGCGGGCGAGGTGCCCGCGCCGACCACCGAGACCGACGAGCGCTCGCTGGTCTACATGGGCCTGGAGGCGGGCACGCCGATCACCGAGCTGCAGCTGGACCGCGTCTTCATCGGCTCCTGCACCAACGGCCGGATCGGCGACCTGCGCGCCGCCGCGGAGATGATCAAGGGCCGCAAGGTCGCGTCCACGGTCAAGAACGCGATGGTCGTCCCGGGCTCGGTGCAGGTGGCCAAGCAGGCCGAGTCCGAGGGCCTGGACGAGATCTTCCGCGAGGCCGGCTTCGACTGGCGCACCGCGGGCTGCTCGATGTGCCTGGGCATGAACCCGGACACGCTCGCTCCGGGTGAGCGCTGCGCGTCCACCTCCAACCGCAACTTCGAAGGCCGCCAGGGCCGCGGTGGGCGCACCCACCTCGTCTCGCCGGCGATGGCCGCGGCCGCCGCCATCGAGGGCCACTTCGTCGACATCCGGGAGTGGAACTAGCCGATGGACCCGATCCAGGTCATCTCCGGCCCCGTCACGTCGCTCAAGCGCGCGGACGTGGACACGGACCAGATCATCCCCAAGCAGTTCCTCAAGCGGATCGAGCGCACCGGGTTCGGTGAGTTCCTGTTCTACGACTGGGCGCAGGAGGACGGCTGGTCGCTGCCCAAGAACCCGATTCTCGCCACCGGGCCGAACTTCGGCTGCGGCTCGAGCCGCGAGCACGCGCCGTGGGCGCTGCAGGACTACGGCTTCCAGGCGATCATCGCGTCCTCCTTCGCCGACATCTTCTTCTCCAACTGCACCAAGATCGGCGTGCTGCCGGTCGTGCTGCCGGAGGAGGAGGTCCAGGCCGTGATGGAGGCGGGCGAGGCCGAGGTCGACCTCGAGGCGCTGGAAGTGCGCTTCGCCGGCCGCGCCGTGCCGTTCGAGCTCGACGCCGACCGCCGTCACCGCCTGCTCAACGGGCTCGACGACATCGCGCTCACGCTGCAGAACGCCGAGGAGATCTCGACCTACGAGGCCTCGCGCGAACGTCCCGGTCCCGTCACCCTGAATCTCTAGGAACCATGCCCAACATCGCTCTGCTCCCCGGGGACGGCATCGGCCCCGAAGTGACGGTCGCCGCCGTCGAGGTGCTCAACGCCGTCGCCACCGATCTCGAGTACGTCGAGCATCCGGTCGGCGGCGCCGCCATCGACGCGCACGGCGTGGCCGTCACCGAGGAGGCGATGGCGGACGCGAAGGCCTCCGACGCGGTCCTGCTCGGCGCGGTCGGCGGCCCCAAGTGGGACACGAACGAGTCCGGCGCGGTCCGGCCCGAGCTGGCGCTGTTCCGCCTGCGCGCCGACCTCGGCCTGTACGCGAACCTGCGCCCGATCAAGCCGCTGCGCGCGCTCTACGACGCCTCGCCGCTCAAGCGCGAGCTGATCGAGGGCGTCGACATGCTGATCATGCGCGAGCTCACGGGCGGCCTCTACTACGGCGAGCGCGGGACCAAGAACGGCCGCGCCTTCGACACGATGGTCTACACGGTCCCGGAGATCGAGCGGATCGTCCGCGCCGCGTTCAAGGCCGCCAAGTCGCGGGTGACGAGCGTCGACAAGGCCAACGTGCTCGACACCTCCCGGCTGTGGCGCGAGGTGACCACCCGCATCCACGCGGAGGAGTTCCCGAACATCGAGCTCGAGCACGAGCTCGTCGACGCGTGCGCGATGAAGCTGATCTCGGCGCCCCGGCACTTCGAGGTGATCGTCACCGAGAACATGTTCGGGGACATCCTCAGCGACGAGGCGTCGATGCTCACCGGCTCGCTCGGCATGCTCCCGACCGCGTCGCTGGGCGGCAACGGCCCGTCGATGTTCGAGCCCGTCCACGGCTCGGCGCCCGACATCACCGGCCAGGGTGTCGCCAACCCCGTCGGCATGATCCTCTCCGCGGCGCTGCTCCTGCGCCACGGACTCGGCCGGGAGGCCGAGGCCACTGCCGTAGAATCGGCCGTGGACAAGGCCCTGGACAAGGGCATCCGCTCCAGGGACCTGGGCGGAACCGCGACCACCGCCGAGGTGACCAAGGCGGTGTTGGAGGAGCTGTGACGTGAGCCATCAGATCTGGATGAACGGCGATCTCGTCGGCCACGAGGACGCCAAGGTCCACGTGCTCACGCACGCGCTGCACTACGGCACGAGCGTCTTCGAGGGCGTGCGCGCGTACGAGACGCCCGACGGCGGCTCCGCCGTGTTCCGCCACCAGGACCACATCGACCGCCTGTTCCGGTCCTCCGCGCTCTACCACATGGAGATCCCGTTCACCAAGGACGAGATCCGCCAGGCCACGTTCGAGACGATCACCGCCTCGGGCCTGAAGTCCTGTTACATCCGGCCGCTCGTGTTCCGCGGCGCCGGGCCGATGGGCCTGTACCCGCTGGACTGCCCGGTGGACGTGATCATCGCCGTGTGGGCGTGGGGCGCGTACCTGGGTGAGGAGGGCAAGGTCAACGGTGTCCGCGCACGGGTGTCCTCGTGGCGGCGGATCTCCGCCGACGCGCTGATCCCGACGGCCAAGGCCGGCGGCCAGTACCTGAACTCGATCCTGGCCAAGATCGAGGCCGACAAGGCCGGCTACGAGGAAGCGATCCTGCTGGACTCCAACGGCTACGTCTGCGAGGGCACGGGCGAGAACCTGTTCCTGGTCAAGGACGGGAAGGTCGCCACGCCGGGGTTCGCCAACGACATCCTCGAGGGCATCAACCGCGCGGCGGCGATCGAGATCCTGCGTGACCAGGGCTACGAGGTCGTCGAGCGCAACATCGCGCGCGGCGAGCTCTACCGCGCCGACGAGATCTTCATGACCGGCACCGCGGCCGAGCTGACGCCGATCCGCGAGGTCGACGACCTGCCGGTCGGCGACGGCACGCGCGGCCCGGTCACGACCGAGATCCAGGCGATCTTCGAGGACGCGCTGCACGGGCGCTCCGAGCGCTACGCCGACTGGCTCGACAAGGTGCCCGCGGCCGTCTCATGAGCCGGGTCATCGTCTACGACACCACCCTGCGCGACGGCATGCAGGGCGAGGGGATGTCGCTGTCCGTCGAGGAGAAGGTGCGCGTCGCGCGCATCCTCGACGACCTCGGCGTGCCCATGATCGAGGCCGGGTTCCCGACCTCCAACCCGAAGGAGCTCGAGCTCTTCGAGCGGCTGCGGGAGGCCGGGCTGCGCGCGGACGTGTGCGCCTTCGGGATGACGCGCCGGCGCGGCGTGGCGGCCGAGGAGGACGCCGCGCTGCGGGTGCTCGCGGAGTCGTGGACGCCGGTGTCGACGATCGTCGGCAAGACGTGGGGGCTGCACCTCGAGAAGGTCGTCAAGGTCGACCGCGACGAGAACCTGCGGATGATCGCCGAGTCGGTCGCGTTCCTGGTGGCGAGCGGCAAGCGCGTGATCTACGACGCCGAGCACTTCTTCGACGGCTACCGCGACGACCCGACGTACGCGATCGAGTGCCTGCGCGCGGCGCTGGACGCGGGCGCCGAGAACCTGACGATGTGCGACACCAACGGCGCGTCGCTGCCGCATCAGATCGCCGAGGCGGTCCACGTGGTGCGGCGCGCGCTGCCCGACGCCGCGCTGGGCATCCACACGCACAACGACGCCGAGTGCGCGGTCGCGAACTCGCTGGCGGGGATCGCCGAGGGCGCCGTGCTGGTCCAGGGGACCATGAACGGCTACGGCGAGCGCTGCGGCAACGCGAACCTCATCTCGATCATCCCCAACCTGCAGCTGAAGATGGGCTACGAGTGCCTGCCGTCGCTGGAAGGGCTGACCGAGGCCTCGCACCTGGTCGCGGAGATGCTCAACCTGCAGCCCGACGCCAACCAGGCGTACGTGGGCAAGAACGCCTTCGCGCACAAGGGCGGGCTGCACGTCGCGGGCGTGAACGCCGACCCGTCGACGTTCGAGCACATCGACCCGGCCGAGGTGGGCAACTCGCGCGAGGTGCTCGTCAGCGAGCTCTCCGGCAAGGGCACGCTGATCGCCCACGCCGGCGGCGAGCTCGACGACGCCGTCGCCGCGCGCGTGGTCGAGCGCGTGAAGGAGCTCGAGCACCGCGGGTTCCAGTTCGAGGCCGCCGACGGGTCTTTGGAACTGCTGATCAAGCGCGAGACGGGCGAGTACCAGGAGCTGTTCAAGCTCGAGTCCTGGCGCGTGATCGTCGAGAAGCGCGCCGACGGCCGGGTGGAGACCGAGGCCACGATCAAGCTCTGGGTCGGTTCGCAGCGCTTCGTGCGCACCGCCGAGGGCAACGGTCCCGTCCATGCCCTGGACCGCGCGCTGCGCGCCGCGATCGGCGAGCGGCTCCCGCACCTGCGCGACATCAAGCTCGTCAACTACAAGGTCCGCATCCTGGACGAGTGGAAGGCGACGGGCGCGACCACCCGCGTGCTGCTGGACGCGTCCGACGGCGAGTCCACGTGGGGCACGATCGGCGTGCACGAGAACGTGATCGAGGCGTCGTGGGACGCGCTGGTGGACTCGCTGGAGGCGGGGATGCTGCGCTCGCAGGCGTCGGTCCAGACGCCGTGATCCCCGTCGCCCGGCCCGTCCTGGGCATCGAGGAAGAGGACGCCGTGATCGAGGTGCTGCGCTCGCGGCACCTCTCGCTCGGCCCGCGCGTCCCCGCCTTCGAGGCCGGCTTCGCGGAGCGGGTCGGGGCGCCGTACGCGTCCGCCGTCTCCTCGGGCACCGCCGCGCTGCACCTCGCGCTGCGGGCCGTCGGCGTGAGCGAGGGCGACGAGGTCATCACGTCGCCGTTCTCGTTCGTGGCGTCGGCCAACTCGATCCTGTACGAGCGGGCGCGGCCCGTGTTCGTGGACATCGACCCGGTGACGCTGAACCTGGATGTCCAAGCCGCCGCCGCGGCGATGACGGAGCGCACGAGCGCCTTCCTGCCGGTGCACATCTTCGGCTACCCGGCCGACACGCCCGCCTTGGAGCGCCACGGCCTGCCGATCGTCGAGGACGCCTGCGAGGCGCTCGGCGCGGTGCACGCGGACGGCGTGAAGGTCGGCGGCCGCGGCCATCCCGCCGCGTTCGGCTTCTACGCCAACAAGCAGCTCACCACCGGCGAGGGCGGGATGCTCACGATGGGCTCCGCCGAGCACAAGGAGCGCGTGGACTCCGAGCGCAACCAGGGCCGCGCGCCCGACATGGGCTGGCTCGACCACGACCGGCTCGGGTTCAACTACCGGCTGACGGACATCGCGTGCGCCCTGGGCCTCGCGCAGCTGGACCGGCTGGACGGGATGCTGGCCGACCGCGCTCGCGCCGCCTCGTGGTACCGGGAGGCGCTGGCTGGGGTGGAAGGGCTGGAGCTCCCGTGCGCGGACTTCGGCGGTGACGTGCGCGGCTGGTTCGTGTTCGTCGTCCAGCTCCCGCGCGGCGTGGACCGCGACGACACGATCCGGGCCTTGCAGGCGCGCGGCGTGCAGTCCAAGCCGTACCTGCCCGCGATCCACCTGATGTCCTTCTACCGCGAGGCGTTCGGCCATCGCGAGGGCGAGTTCCCGATCTGCGAGGACGTCGCGGCGCGGTCCGTGGCGCTCCCGTTCTTCCCCGAGCTCACCGAGGGGCAGGTCGCCGAGGTGGCCGAGAAGCTAGCGGAGGTCCTTGAGGTAGCCCACAAAGCCGGGGCCGCCTAGGGCCTTGGCGATGCGGTCGCTGGGGGCGCGGCGGATCTCGCGCTCCCGGAAGCCGTACGCGTCGTAGAGCGCCCGGGCCGGGCGGTTGTGCAGGCCGGTGTCGAGCGCGAGCCGCGCGCAGCCGTGGCGCGTGGCCTCCTCCTCGGCGATCTTGAGCAGCCGCTGGGCGATCCCCTGGCGCCGGTGGCGGTGGTCGACGGCGAGCGCGTCGACGTAGTAGGCGTCCAGTGGCAGCTGCGGCGCGACACCGCCGGCCGCGTACAGGTGCGCGAACGTCTTCGGCAGGCGCCACGGCGGGACGCGCGGGAGCGTGAGGCGGATGAAGCGCCGGCTGAGCCGGTCGCCGTCGCGGACCGGGAACCCCGCCACCACGCCGACGAGGTCACCCGCGGAGGTCGTCGCCACCTGGCAGAACTCGAAGCTCGCGGCGTGCCCGCGGTGGGCCCACACGCGGTGCAGCAGCCTGAGCGCGCCGCGCTCACTGCCCGCGTAGGCGGTGTAGTACGGCTTCGCGGACTCGAAGAGCAGCGGGACGCAGGCGTCCTCGGGGCGCGCGGGGCGGACGAGCAGATCCATCTTGGTTCATGATGGCGGGCGATGTCCCGCTTCTCGCTGCCCCCGGACCCCGTCTTCGTGACGATGAACGCGTCGATCGGCTTCGACTGGCGCCTCTATCCCTATGACGTCGAGCAGTCGCGGGCCCACGCGACGATGCTCGCGGCCGCCGGGATCATCACCGACACCGACCGCGACGAGCTCCTGAAGGGGCTCGACCGCGTCCAGGCCGAGCTGGACGAGAACCAGTTCCAGTTCCTCGACTCCGACGAGGACATCCACATGGCCGTGGAGCGCCGGCTGACCGAGATCGTCGGTCCCGTGGGCGGCAAGCTCCACACGGCCCGGTCGCGCAACGACCAGGTGGCGACGGACATGGCGATGTTCACCCGCGCGCACGCGCTGCGGGCGATCGAGGCGCTGCAGGACCTGCAGACCGTCCTCGTGCGCGTCGCCGAGGCCCATCTGGACTGGCCGATGCCCGGCTACACGCACCTGCAGCGGGCGCAGCCGGTGTACCTCTCGCATCATCTGCTGGCCTACTTCTGGATGTTCCGCCGCGACGCCGCGCGCTTTGCGCTGGTGCTGGGCGGGACGTCGGAGCTGCCCTTGGGTGCGGGCGCCCTGGCCGGCGTGAACTTCCCGACCGACCGCCGGCTGGTGGCGAGTGAGCTCGGGTTCGCCGGCGTGGTGCCGAACTCGATCGACGCCGTCTCCAACCGCGACTTCGTCCTCGACTATCTGAACGCGGCGGCGACCTGCGCGACCCACTTGTCGCGGCTCGGCGCGGAGATCGTGCTGTGGTCGAGCGAGGAGTTCGGGTTCTGCGAGGTCCGCGACGACTGGGCCTCCTCCTCCTCGATCATGCCGCAGAAGAAGAACCCGGACGCGGCCGAGCTGCTGCGCGCGAAGGCGCCGCGGATCGTGGCGCATCTGGCCGGGCTCCACGGCGTGATGCATGCCTTGCCGTTGACGTACAACAAGGACATGCAGGAGGACAAGGAGCACCTCTTCGACGCGGTCGACACGCTGGAGCTGTCCTTGGCCGCTGCGCGCGGGATGCTCGAGTCGATGACCTTCAAGCGCGAGCGCCTCGCCTCCGCCGCGACGGACGAGATGCTCGCCGCGGTCGACGTCGCCGACATGCTCGTCAAGCGTGGCGTGCCGTTCCGGCAGGCCCACGGGGTGGTCGCCGGGCTCGTCCGCACGGCCGTCGAATCCGGCCGTGTGCTCTCGCAGCTCACGCCGGAGGAGCTGAAGGAGCATTCCGAGGTTCTGGACGAGGACTTCTACTCGGTGCTATCCCAAGGGTCGTGGCTGGAGTCCAAGGAGAGCGAGGGCGGGACCTCGCTGACCCGCGTGCGCGAGCAGCTCGCCCACGCCAAGGCGGCGCTGGACTGGGCGTCCTAGGTGCGGAGTTCTACGACCGGCCGGTGCTCGAGGTGGCACCGGCCCTGCTCGGCTGCATCGTCGAGTTCGAGGGCTGCGCGGGCCGGATCGTCGAAACCGAGGCCTACCACCACACCGAGGCCGCCTGCCACGCCTACGTCGGCCTGACGGCCCGCACCTCGGTCCTGTACGGCGCGCCCGGGACGGCCTACGTGTACCGCTCCTACGGCATCCACGCGTTGCTCAACGCCGTGTGCGAGCCCGAGGACGTCGGCGCCGCGGTCCTCATCCGCGCGTTGGAACCGTTGGAGGGCCTGGCGGAGATGCGCTCGCGCCGTGGCGCCGGCGAGCTCTGCAACGGCCCGGGCAAGCTCACCCAGGCCATGGGCATCAACCTCAGCGAGAACAACACGTCGCTGATCGACGGCCCGATCGTCATCCGCGAAGGCGAACCGCTCGAGTACGTCACCGGCCCGCGGATCGGCATCACCAAGGCCGCCGAGCTCCCGTGGCGATTCTGCGCGTTGGGGTACCGGGACGTCTCGCGTCCTTGGCCGCCCGGCTTCCGCGCCTCGCTGCCCCGGACGTAGCCCGCGCCGTGGCGGGCGCGGTTCGGCTGGCTCGGCGCGTCGTTGCCGCGGCCTTGGTCCAGCAGCGCCGGTTCCGGCTGGCCTGCGGCGCGTCGTTGCCGCGCTCAGCCGGTCCCGGCGCCGCCGGTGCCGCCGGTCTGCGGCTGGGCCCCACCGGTGCCGCCCGAGTCCGCGGGTGGCGGCTCGGTGGCCGTCGGCGGCGCCGTGGGCACGGGGGTCTGAGCCGGGGGTGCCGTCGCGGTCGGCTGCGGCACCGTGTCGGTCGGCGGAGCCTCGGTCCCGCCCCCGTCGGTCGGCGGCGCCGCGGTGGGCGCGACGGTCGCCGTGCCCGGCAAGGTGCTGCCCGGCGTCGGGGAAGGCTCGCCGCGGCCGTCGCCGCCGTCGGCCTTGGGCAGCGGGTCGATCTTCAGCAGCGACATCATGAAGCTCTTCCAGATCGCCGTCGGGAAGGTGCCGCCGGCGACGGGCTCGCCCTGGAACTCGGTCTCCATCGGCTTGAACTCGTCCGGGTAGCCGACCCACACGGCGACCGTGTACTCCTTGGTCCAGCCGACGAACCACGCGTCGCCGTAGGACTCGGTGGTGCCGGTCTTGCCCGCCACCATCACGCCCGGGATCTGCGCCCGCTCCGCCGTGCCGTCCTTGACCACGGTCTGCAGGATCTGCGAGACCTGCGAAGCGACGCCCTCGTCCAGCACCCGGGTGCGGTCGCGCTTGTTGACCATCCGCCGGCCGTCGGCGGTCTCGACGATCTTGGCCTTCTTGCCCTTGCCCTGGACGATGCGCTCGATGGCGACCGGCCCGGGCACGGGCAGCTTCTTGTCACTCTGGCCCGGGGACAGGGTGCCGGTGGTGAGCAGGCCGCCGGTGGCGAACGTCTCGTACGCGTGCGCCATGTCGAGCGGCGTGACGCCTTGGCTCAGGCCGCCGAGGGCGGTCGCGAGGTTCGTGGACACCTTGGTGCGGATGCCGGCCTCTCGGGCGAGCTTCGACACGCCCTTCATGCCGATCGCCTTCGCCACCTGCACGTACACGGCGTTGTCGGAGAACGTCGTGGCGCGGGCCAGCGTCTGTGATCCGGCGTACGCGTCGTCGTAGTTGTTGACGGTGAAGCGCTCGCCACCCTTGAGGATGTACGTCAGCTTCTTCGACGCCCACGTCGAGTTCGGGCTGATGCCCCGCTCGAGCGCGCGGGCGAGCACGAACGGCTTGAACGCGGAGCCGGGCTGGCGCTGTCCCTGGGTCGCGAGATTGAACGGCTGGGCGGCGTACCGCTTGTCGTCGCCGCCCACCATCGCGCGGACCATGCCGTCCTTGTTGGAGATCGCGACGAGCGAGGCCTGCGGCCCGCTCTCGTTCGGCAGCCACTCCTTGATCGCCTTCTGCGCGGCGGTCTGCAGCTTGGAGTCGATCGTCGTCTTGACCCGCAGGCCGCCGTCGAACGCGAGCCGCGCGCCCTGCTGGCCACCGCCGAGCTGGTCGACCACCTGCTGCTTGACCCAGGAGGTGAAGTACGGGAACTTCGTGTCCTCCTTCGGGTACGTCAGGTCGTACCGCGTCGGGACGGCCTCGGCCTTGCCGCTCTCGTACACGTCCCGCGGGATGTAGCCCTGCTCGAACATGCGCTGGAGCACCAGGTCACGGCGCTTCTGCGCGGCGACGGGGTGCTGGGTCGGGTCGTACGCGCTCGGTGAGGCCACGATGCCGGCGAGCAGCGCCGCCTCGTGCGGGTACAGCACCTTCGCGCACTCCGGCTCGCACTTGTCGTGGTTGTAGCCGAAGTACGTCCGCGCCGCCGACTCGATCCCGTAGGCGCCGTTGCCGAAGTAGATCGTGTTCAGGTAGTTGCGCAGGATGCGGTCCTTCGACCACCGGCGCGTCAGCTGGTAGGCGAGCGCCGCCTCGCGCAGCTTCTGGAACATCGTGCGGTTGTTCTCGGCCGCGAGAGAGATCTTTATGTACTGCTGCGGGATGGTGGACGCGCCCTGGACCTGCCGGCCCTCGGCCGTGTTCTGGAACGCGGCGCGCGCGATGCCGCGCACGTCGACGCCCGAGTTGGTCCAGAAGCGCCGGTCCTCGATCGCGACCATCGCCTGCTTCATCGAGTCGGCGATCTGGTCCTCGCGGAGGTAGATCCGGCGTTCGTTGCCCGTGAGGAAGCCGATCTCGTCGCCGCGTTTGTCGAGCAGCACGGACTGGACCGTCGTGTCCGGGGCGTTCTCGAGCTTCGGCAGGTCCGAGGCGAGCGCCATGAACATCCCGAACGCCGTCGAGATGGCCGCCAGCACGCCGAGGAAGAACAGGACGATCAGGACGCGAAGCTTGCGGACCTTGAAGCGCTTCTTGCGCTTGCGGCCGGGCCACAGGCGAAGCCGCCGCTTGCCGTGCTTACGCGCGCGCGCACGCGAGCGCGGGAACTCGACCACCGAGCCGCTCCCGTTGAGGCCTTCGTCCTCTTCAGGAATGGTGGTGGTTCGCTCGTCACTCATGACAGGTGGGCGGCCCCAGTGCCAAGCGAAAGCCTCTGCAATCGCTCGAACCGGGCCGAAAAGGCGGGCGGACCAGGCCCGGCCAGGCCTCTGGACTCTAGCATTGGCTCCGATGGAATCCCCAGCGTCCTTTCTGGCCCGCAACGCCGTCGAGGTCTCGCCTGAGGGGGCGCTGAAGGAGCGCCTCGAGGCCGGAAGGCCCTTGCGGGTGAAGCTCGGCCTCGATCCCACTGCCCCGGATCTGCACCTCGGCCACACGGTCGTGCTGCAGAAGCTCCGGGAGTTCCAGGACCTCGGGCACACCGTCGTCCTGATCGTGGGCGACTACACCGCTCGCGTGGGTGACCCATCCGGGCGCTCGGCGACACGACCGGTGCTCTCACCCGAGGAGATCGACGCGCACGCCGCGACGTACCTCGCGCAGGCGACCAAGGTCCTCGCCGACGACGAGCGGCTGGAGGTCCGCCGCAACTCGGAGTGGCTGGACATGAAGATGGAGGAGCTGTTCCGGATCGTCCGGACGGTCACCATCGCCCGGCTGCTCGAGCGCGACGACTTCGCCAAGCGCATGGCCGCCGCCGAGCCGATCTCCCTGCTGGAGTTCCTGTACCCGGTGCTGCAGGGGTACGACTCGGTCGCCGTCCGTGCGGACGTGGAGCTCGGGGGCACCGACCAGACCTTCAACTTGCACATGGGACGCGCGCTGCAGTCCAGTTACGGGCAGCCGTCGCAGATCGTGCTGACCCTGCCGCTGCTCAACGGGCTCGACGGGACCCGCAAGATGTCGAAGTCCTTCGGCAACCAGATCGGGATCACGGACCCCCCGGGGACCATGTACAACCGGACCCTGAGCATCCCCGACGAGCTGATCGAGTCCTGGTACGGGCTGTTGCTCGGCTCCGAGGCGCCGGCGGACGTGGGCCCGCGCGACGCGAAGCGCGCGCTCGCACGCGCGCTCGTCGAGCGATTCCACGGCGCCGCCGAAGCGGCGGATGCCGAGGCGGCGTTCGACCGGGTCTTCATCCAACGGGCGCTGCCGGAGCACATCGACGAGGTCGAGCTCTCGGCCAATGGGGGAGAGCTGCATCTGCCCCAGGTGATCGTCGACCTCTTCGGCGGGTCGCGGTCGGAAGCGCGGCGCAAGCTGCAGCAGGGCGGGGTCAAGCTCGACGGGGAGCCGATGCCGGCCGATCCGCTCGACGTTCCGGCGGACTGCGCTGGACGGGCGCGTCATGCAGCTGGGCAAGCGCCAGTTCCGCCGAATCAAAATTTCTTCGGCGAAACCCTTGTAGGCCGGGAGGCCGCTGCTACATTGCTGCACCGCGGTTGGGGGAAGCAAGCCCGGCCGGAGCCGTCAGGATTGTGTTCCGGGCCCCGGGTGCGCTAAACTCGATCGCCGCTCAACGCAGCAATGCCATGAGCGCCGGAGCCGGAAGGCGCCGGGGAGGGGAGCGCTAAGCTCCTCGGCCCGGAGCCGCTAAGCTCTGGGGCTGACGCCGAGAGGCGGAAGCACGAGGGCCTGCTAGGCTTTCAAACATAGCGCAGCACCCGGCGGAATCCCCGCCGGCGCGAGGCGCAGCGGTCTTTGAAAACTCAACAGCATGCACATCGATAGCTTCCTTGCTATCGAATGTGTCCAGGTTTCGTTACTCCGACGCCGTGCTTCGTGCACGGTGGACGGAATAAGGAATCAAGTAGGAAAGTAGTGCCAGTAGTACTGAGCAAAGAAGTACCCTGTCAAGCGCTCAGCCGGCCTCATGTGTACTGGTCGGCTCTCGAGTAGCGCGAGACGCTCTTTGTGATTCTTCACGGAGAGTTTGATCCTGGCTCAGGACGAACGCTGGCGGCGTGCTTAACACATGCAAGTGGAGCGACGAACCAGGGCTTGCCCTGGGGCAGAGCCGCGAACGGGTGAGTAACACGTGGGTAACCTACCCCAATGACCGGGACAACCCGAGGAAACTCGGGCTAATACCGGATGTTCTGCACTCTCGTAAGGGGGTTCAGCAAAGATAGCTTCGGCTTTCGCATTGGGACGGGCCCGCGGCCCATTAGCTTGTTGGTGAGGTAACGGCTCACCAAGGCTTCGATGGGTAGCTGGTCTGAGAGGACGATCAGCCACACTGGGACTGAGACACGGCCCAGACTCCTACGGGAGGCAGCAGTGGGGAATCTTGCGCAATGGGCGAAAGCCTGACGCAGCAACGCCGCGTGGGGGAAGAAGGTCTTCGGATTGTAAACCCCTTTCAGTTGGGACGAAGCTTCCAGGGTTAATAGCTCTGTGGAGTGACGGTACCTTCAGAAGAAGCCCCGGCTAACTACGTGCCAGCAGCCGCGGTAATACGTAGGGGGCGAGCGTTGTCCGGAATCATTGGGCGTAAAGCGCGTGTAGGCGGTCCGGTAAGTCCGCTGTGAAAGTCGGGGGCTCAACCCTCGGATGCCGGTGGATACTGTCGGGCTTGAGTACGGAAGAGGCGAGTGGAATTCCTGGTGTAGCGGTGAAATGCGCAGATATCAGGAGGAACACCAATTGCGAAGGCAGCTCGCTGGGACGTTACTGACGCTGAGACGCGAAAGCGTGGGGAGCAAACAGGATTAGATACCCTGGTAGTCCACGCTGTAAACGATGGGCACTAGGTGTGGGGGGTGTCGACTCCCTCCGTGCCGAAGCTAACGCATTAAGTGCCCCGCCTGGGGAGTACGGCCGCAAGGCTAAAACTCAAAGGAATTGACGGGGGCCCGCACAAGCAGCGGAGCATGTGGTTTAATTCGACGCAACGCGAAGAACCTTACCTGGGCTTGACATGTTCCTGATCTCCCTGGAAACAGGGCTTCCCTTCGGGGCAGGATCACAGGTGGTGCATGGCTGTCGTCAGCTCGTGTCGTGAGATGTTGGGTTAAGTCCCGCAACGAGCGCAACCCCCGTCGTATGTTGCCAGCATTTAGTTGGGGACTCATGCGAGACTGCCGGTGACAAACCGGAGGAAGGTGGGGATGACGTCAAGTCATCATGCCCCTTATGTCCAGGGCTACACACGTGCTACATTGGCGCGTACAGAGGGCTGCGATACCGCGAGGTGGAGCGAATCCCTTAAAGCGCGTCTCGGTTCGGATTGCAGGCTGAAACCCGCCTGCATGAAGGCGGAGTTGCTAGTAATCGCGGATCAGCACTGCCGCGGTGAATACGTTCCCGGGCCTTGTACACACCGCCCGTCACACCATGGAAGCAAGCAACACCCGAAGCCGGTGGCCTAACCCCTTGTGGGAGGGAGCCGTCGAAGGTGGGGCTCGTGACTGGGGTGAAGTCGTAACAAGGTAGCCGTACCGGAAGGTGCGGCTGGATCACCTCCTTTCTAGGGAAGCTCCAGGACTTGGAGCGCCGGCGACAACCAGGTGGACATTCCGTCTGCCTCGAGTTTGACTCGGTACCTAACGTCGACCGGACCTGGCTCATGCATTCGCATGGGCATGCTGTTGAGTTTTGAGAGACCGTCCGCCCAGTCCGGGCGACGCCTCGAAGCGGACCTTGAAAACTGCATAATCATGCCAACGAAGTACCGGCCATCGCAAAGTGGCCGGTATGAACGGGTATCACCTGCAATTGCGCAAGTAATTGCGGATCACCGTCAAGATAGGAAGGGCACATGGTGGATGCCTTGGCACCAGGAGTCGATGAAGGACGTGAACGGCTGCGATAAGCCGCGGTGAGGCGCTGAATAGCCAATGACCCGCGGATCTCCGAATGGGGAAACCCAGCGCTGTTAATACGGCGTTACCTCCCGCTGAATATATAGGCGGGTAGGGGGCAAGCCGGGGAACTGAAACATCTCAGTACCCGGAGGAAAGGAAATCAACCGAGACTCCCCGAGTAGTGGCGAGCGAAAGGGGAATAGCCCAAACCGGGCTGGTGTAAGCGCGTACGCGTTGCCAGTTCGGGGTTGTAGGGCCTCTGTCCGAGAGGTACGTCTCTCGGCGGGAGTTACAAAATCACTTGATAGCGGAAGCGCGTGGAACCGCGCACCACAGAGGGCAATCGTCCCGTACGCGAAATTGAGTGATCTCCCGATGAGGTACCTGAGTAGGTCCGCTCCCGTGAAACGCGGACTGAATCTGGGGGGACCACCCTCCAAGGCTAAGTACTACCTGGTGACCGATAGCGGACAAGTACCGTGAGGGAAAGGTGAAAAGTACCCCGGAAGGGGAGTGAAATAGTACCTGAAACCGCGTGCCTACAAGCGGTCGGAGCAGACTTGTTCTGTGACGGCGTGCTTTTTGCATAACGAGCCGGCGAGTTACTCGTCTGCGGCGAGGTTAAGCGATGAGCGGAGCCGAAGCGAAAGCGAGTCCTAATAGGGCGATTTAGTCGTAGGCGGTAGACCCGAAACTGAGCGAGCTACCCATGGGCAGGTTGAAGCGCGGGTAAGACCGCGTGGAGGACCGAACCGACCTAGGTTGAAAACTGGGCGGATGACCTGTGGGTCGGAGTGAAAGGCTAATCAAGCTCAGAGATATCTGGTTCTCTCCGAAATATATTTAGGTATAGCCTCGGATCAATTCCGTGGCGGCCGTAGAGCACTGTTTGGTCTAGGGGGCCTACCAGCTTACCGAAATCAGGCAAACTCCGAAGACCGTCACGGCTACTCCGGGAGTCAGTTGCTGGGGGATAAACTTCAGCGTCAAGAGGGAAACAGCCCAGACCGACAGCTAAGGTCCCTAAGTTCTAGCTAAGTGGCAAACGATGTCCGGGTGCATAGACAACCAGGAGGTTGGCTTAGAGGCAGCCATCCTTGAAAGAGTGCGTAACAGCTCACTGGTCAAGTGTCCGGGCGCGGATAATGTAACGGGGCTCAAGCTAGACACCGAAGCTTCGGGTTCGATCTTTGATCGAGCGGTAGGAGAGCGTTCCCATGGCAGTGAAGCGGCGGGGGAACCCAGCCGTGGAGCCCTGGGAAGTGAGAATGCCGGCATGAGTAACGAAAGAGGAGTGAGAATCTCCTCCACCGATTTCCTAAGGATTCCTAAGTAAAGTTCGTCTGCTTAGGGTTAGTCGGGACCTAAGGCGAGGCCGAAAGGCGTAGTCGATGGACAACAGGTTGATATTCCTGTACCACGTGGCTTCATTTGACCGATGGGGGGACGGGGAAGGCTATGGGAACCCAGGCGACGGTAGTCCTGGGTCAAGCGTGTAGGGGGAGCCCATGAAAAATGCGGGGCTCCATAACCTGAGGCGCGATGACAGCTGGCGTAAAGCCGGCGAGTCCCGGACGCCATGCCTCCAAGAAAAGCCTCTAGGGAGAAGTTCACGTGCCCGTACCAAAACCGACACAGGTGGGAAAGTAGAGAATACTAAGGTGATCGAGATAACCATCGTTAAGGAACTCGGCAAAATCGCTCCGTAACTTCGGGATAAGGAGCGCCCTAGTAGGGTGAAGCGCTTTACGCGCGGAGCCCGAGAGGGCCGCAGTGAATAGGTTCAACCGACTGTTTACCAAAAACACAGGTCTCTGCTAAGTCGTAAGACGACGTATAGGGGCTGACGCCTGCCCGGTGCCGGAAGGTTACGTGGAGGTGTTAGGCGCAAGCCAAAGCACTGAAACTAAGCCCCGGTAAACGGCGGCGGTAACTATAACCGTCCTAAGGTAGCGAAATTCCTTGTCGGGTAAGTTCCGACCTGCACGAATGGCGTAACGAGTTGAACGCTGTCTCAACGATGGGCTCGGTGAAATTGCAGTCTCGGTGAAGATGCCGAGTACCCGCGGCTAGACGGAAAGACCCCGTGAACCTTTACTACAACCTGGTATTGGAGTGCGGTGCATCTCGCTCAGGATAGGAGGGAGTCTTTGAAGCATCGGCTGCGGCTGGTGTGGAGACAACCTTGAGATACCTCCCTTGATGTATTGTGCTTCTAACATCGCGCCGTAATCCGGGCGATGAACAGTGCCAGGCGGGTAGTTTGACTGGGGCGGTCGCCTCCCAAAATGTAACGGAGGCGCGCAAAGGTTCCCTCAGCACGGTTGGAAATCGTGCGTAGAGTGCAAAAGCAGTAAGGGAGCTTGACTGTGAGACCGACAGGTCGAGCAGGTGCGAAAGCAGGCTTTAGTGATCCGGCAGTAGCAAGTGGAAGTGCTGTCGCTCAACGGATAAAAGGTACTCCGGGGATAACAGGCTTATCGAGTCCAAGAGTCCACATCGACGACTCGGTTTGGCACCTCGATGTCGGCTCGTCGCATCCTGGGGCTGTAGTAGGTCCCAAGGGTTGGGCTGTTCGCCCATTAAAGCGGTACGCGAGCTGGGTTCAGAACGTCGTGAGACAGTTCGGTCCCTATCTGCCGTGGGCGTTGGAGAGTTGAGAGGATTCGTCCCTAGTACGAGAGGACCGGGATGAACGCACCTCTGGTGTATCTGTTGTCCTGCCAAGGGCACCGCAGGTTAGCTACGTGCGGACCAGATAACCGCTGAAGGCATCTAAGCGGGAAGCTGACCTCGAGATGAACTCTCCCACCTCCTCGAGAGGGTAAGACCCCTGGTAGACCACCAGGTTGATAGGCCGGATGTGGAAGGACAGTAATGTCCGTAGCAGACCGGTACTAATGGGTCGAGGGCTTGACGGTTTTTTTAGATTTAGTGGTGCTCGTTCGTTGGCGGGTTATGCAGTTTTGAAGGCCCGCTTGAGGCGTGGTCTTGACAAGTTTCCGGTGGCTATTGCGCGGGGGAAATACCTCTTCCCATTCCGAACAGAGCAGTCAAGCCCCGTAGCGCCGATGGTACTTGGCCTGCAAGGGCCTGGGAGAGTAGGTCGCCGCCGGTCCTTCAATAAATAGAGCCGCCCCGTGGGGCGGCTCTTTTTCGTTCTCGCTGGCGCTTTCCTGAGCGACGCGTCGCATCGCGCACGCGCTCACGCGGCTCCCGTAGCGGTCTTAGCGGCGTCCGTGCGTCGCGCTGGCCGAGCGCAGGTCAGCCGGCTCGACGCTGATCGCAGCTTCGGCCGGGCAGCCGAGGGCCAGATCGTCGGGTTCACCGGGTCTGCCATCCGCGCTGGTTTCCGGCGTACGCGCACGAGGTCGAGGTCGGCCTGGCGCCTGGATCCCTCGGCCTGGGGCAACGGCTACGCGACCGAGGCCGGCCACGCCGCGCTCGAGGCGGCGTTCACGCACTTGGAGCTCGAGCACGTGTCCGCCTTCATCGATGACGGCAACGACGCCGTCCGCGGCCGTCGCCCGGCGCCTGGGCATGTCACTCGACCACGTCGTGCCGGACCCTGAGGGTCCGGGGACGATGATGGTGTGGCGCGCACAGCCCCGGGCCGCTCCGGAGGGTTGAACGCAGAGCGGGGCGGCCAGTAGGCCGCCCCGCTCCGTACTACCTGCAGTGGGTCGTGCCCGTTACCGGACGGTGACGACCTTCGACTTGCCGGCGACCGTCACCGTGTAGCGGCCCTTGGCGAGCTTGGCGCTCGCCGTCCAGGCCGACGCGGCGATCTTCGCTCGCACCGCCTTGCTCTTGCTGGCCTTGCCGACCTTCGTGATCGCGACGCGAACACTCGTGGCGCAGCCGACGGCGCCCTTCGCGACGAGCTTGCCGCGTGTCACCTTGACCGAGGTGATCGTCGTCGCCGCGGTGCACGCGGTCGTCGCCGTCGTCGCCGTGGTCGTCACCGTCGTTGTCGCCGCGGCCGCCGTCTTCGCGGCGGCCGACGGCCGGCGCTTCAGCGGCGGCACCCGCCGGAGCCGCGGGCGCGGTCGGCGCAGCGACCGGGACGTCGGCGAGCTTGTCGGTGTAGACCGCCGACCCGCCGACGGCCTCCTGGAAGCGGACGTCGGAGAGCTGGATCGACCCCGTGGCCGGCTGGCCGGCCCCGCCGAAGCGCAATTCGACCTTGCGGATGCTCGTCGAGATCGACGCCCTGAGCCTTGAAGTCGCTCAGCGGGACACGGATCGCGTTGAGCACGATGTGCGTGCGGGTCGTCGTCGAGCCCGTCGTCTGATGCAGCGCGTTGCCGTACCGCGGTGAGCGCGGCGGGCACGACGCCCTCCTTGCCGGCCTTGTCGACGACGACGATCGAGAAGTCCTGGGTCGTCAGCGCCGGGTTCCAGATGGCGTCACCGGTGCGGGGAGCGTTCCGGGGGTCGAAGAAGTTGACCGCCGCGCCCAGCGTGAGCGTCTTGAAGCCGGTGACGTCGCCCGACGCGGCGGGAACCCGGGTGCCGATCGAGGCCGGCTGATCCCACGCCAGCGCGAGCTGCATGCCGTAAGAGTGGTTCACCGGCGCGCTCTCACGCGTCGCCGCTCTGGCCGCCGAGTGCGCTCGCGGCGGGCAACGGGCAGCCCTTCGTCGCGGTCGGCAGCCCGGTGAAGCCGAGCGACGACGGCGTGAAGTAGATCGGCTCCGGGTTGCACCAGTCGAACCCGCCCGCCGTGGTGGCCGGGACCGTGACACCGCCGGACGGCGAGGTACGGGTTGGAGAAGCCACTGCCGGTGATCGACGTTCCGAGCGCGCTGACCGTGAGCGGGTTGTCCGTCTCCGGCCGCAGCACGTCACGGCGCGCGACCGGCTCAGCGAAGTAGGTGACCAGGTTGCGCTCGACGCACGGGATGCGCGTGCCGGAGGTCGACGTCGGGCACGCGGACACGGGGATCTGCGGCGACACGCCGTCCTCGCCGAGCTCGCCGGTCATGTACGGGTCGAACGCGACGTCGCCGCCGACGTAGCGGCGGAAGAACGAGCCCATCAGCGCGAGGCCGGCCTTCTCCTGGTCGCCCATCAGCGCGGGGTCGCCGGAGCCGCGCGTGTCACGCGTGTACGTGCCGCCGCTCAGGCGGATGTTGTTCGGCTGCGACGGTGCCGCAGGCGGCATCCGTGCCGGTCGCGTCGTCACCGTCGGCGAACCACACCGAGTTGAACCAGTTGTGGTTCGCGCCGAGCATCGAGACCTGGATGCGCGGGAACGGGTCGCCCGGCGACGATGTACTGGCTGCGCTCGAACATGCGCGCGCCCTGCAGGTTGGTGACGTCGCCCTCGCAGTAGCCGAACATCGTCATGTACGGCACGCCGTACGGCGCGCGGCGCTCGTAGTCGACCGGCGCCAGCGCGATCACGCCGCGCAGGTTGTACTTGCGGCCCGGCGCGGGCCGAGTGCGGTTGTAGTCGATGAAGCTCGAGACCGCGTCGCCGCCGCGCGAATGGCCCATGAGGCCGACGCGCGAGAAGTCGAGCTTGCCGACCAGCGCGCCGCCGATGTTGGTGTTGTCGCCGTCCGGGATCGGCGCGGTGTTCGCGTCCCAGAGCTTGTCCAGCATCGCGGCGATGATGATCCGGCGCTGGTGCATGCCGCGCGCGGTGCCGTCCTGGTAGTACATGAGCTGGTCCTGGTCGATCGACGCGACCGTGTAGCCCCAGCTCGCGAGGTTCTCGCCCAGGTAGGCGTAGCCGCGGTCGTTGCGCTTGAACGCGGTGCAGTTCGGGGCCGAGCCGCTGTCGCAGCTCGAATGGTTGCCGTGCACCAGCACGATCACGGGCGAGCCCGTCGCCCGGTTGCCGGGGTAGTAGATCGATCCGCGCAGCTGCACGGTGGCCGCGGCCGCCGTGCCGGTGAGGCCGCCGCCGGCGGCGTTCGGCTCCTGCAGATCGACCGTGCCGATCTTCAGCGGGTCCAGCGTGACCGGGGCGTACGGCCCGCGGGCCATCGGGTCGGGCGGCGCGGCCAGCGATGTCGCAGGCGCGAGCACCGCCAGAAAGAGCGCCAGGGCAATGGCCTTCAGGACAGGTGTCACCAGTTCTCCGTGCTGTCGATTCATGAGTGCGTCCGTGCTCGCACGGCGACGACCGTGCGCGGGGCGAAGCGGCGGCATCGTACGTCCGCAGTGGGGTGCGGATGTGTGGACCGCCGGTAGAAAGGTGACCGGGCAACGACCGACCGGTTTCACATAACAACGGGACCCGTGGTCCACGTAGATTGCGGCCGCTCCAACCGCGCGCCACTGATGGCTGCGCGGCTCGATCACTTACCGACAAAGGTCCCACTGTTCACATGAACCGAGTCCCCGTCGTCGTGGCCGCCGCCTTGCTCGCGGCGCTCGCCCCGACCAGTGCCTACGCGTCGACCTGGACGGTCGACGACGACAAGGCCGACTGCCCGAACGCCGCCTTCACCTCGATCCAGGCGGCCGTCAACCAGGCGGCGCCGTGGGACACCGTCGTGATCTGCGCCGGCGCGTACTACGAGCAGTCCGTCCCGGCCTCGGGCAACAACTCGCCGAGCCAGACGGGGTCGCGCAACGGCCTGACGATCACCAAGCCGCTGACGATCAAGGGCGCGGGCGCCGACAAGGTGACGATCCGTCCCGCCGCGGCGCTCGGCGCTTCGCTCGCGGGCACGGCCCCGTACCTGCGTGACGGCGGCGGCAACGTCGTGACCGTGTCGCGCCAGTCGGGCGGGTCGTCGGACGACAACGAGAACTTCCTGGACCTCTCCGGCGTGACCATCGAGTCGCCGGACACCTACGCGGAGGCCGGGCTCGCCTTCTTCAACACGAGCGGGCGCCTCGCCAACAGCCGCATCGGCACGATCAAGTCCGAGGGCGGCCCGTACACGTACGGACTGCTCATGACCAACTCGCTGCAGGGTGCCGAGGCCGGCATCCGGCGCGAGGTCACGATCGAGAAGAGCATCGTCAACGGCACGGTCCTGTTCGACGACGCCCGCGGCGCCGACGGCACGGCCACCACGACGGTGCGGTCGGGCATCAAGGCCTACGGCAACGTCACCGGCTCGCGCGTGGCCGGCTCCGTCGGCTACACGTACGGGCAGCGCGGCTCGATCACCGGCAGCGAGATCACGGGCGCCGTGGTCTTGACCGACGCCGAGACCGGGCCCGATCCGAGCAACCCGCTCGTGCGCGCGTTCAGCGCCACGGGCTCCAGCCTGCTCGGCGGCCTGACCAACACCGGCACGACCGCGGCGCTGGTGGCCGGCAACTTCTGGGGTACGAGCACCACCACCGGCCCGGTCGAGACCGGCACCGTCTTGAGCGAGGCTCCCGCGCCGCTGAGCGTGCCGGCCGCGACGCTCGACGCGCCCCCGACCGGCGCGATCGTCGATCCGTACGGCCCGACGACCGTGGCCTGGGACGAGACGATCTACCCGGTCGTCGTCGCCGCCGACGACTTCGGCGTCAAGTCCGTCGAGCTCACCGCGAACGGCCTTCCGGTCGCGACCGTCGGGCGCACGCCGTACGAGTTCGAGTACCGCCCCGCGTACGAGCACATCGGTGACCACGTCGTCCTGTCGGCGAAGATCACCGACTCCTCGGGCCAGACGACCGTCGTCTCCACCGAGCTCGACGTGCCCGCGGTGACGACGTCCGCCGACGGTACCGTGACCGGCGCGGTCCCGGCGACCCTCTCGCTGAGCGTCGGCGCCCCCGCCGCGTTCGGTGCCTTCACCGCCGGTGTGGCGAAGGACTACGTCGCCACCTCGAGCGCGACCGTCCTGTCCACCGCGGGCGACGCCGCCCTGAGCGTGGTGGACCCGAGCGCGACCGCGCCCGGCCATCTCGTCAACGGCACCTTCGTGCTGCCGCAGCCGCTGTCCGCCCGTGCGCTGAACGCCGCCAACACCGGCAGCATGTTCGGCACCGTCTCCGGCACGCCGCTCACGCTGCTGACCTACGGCGCGCCCGTCAGCAACGACGCGGTCACGCTCGAGTTCAAGCAGCCGATCGCCGCCAACGACGCGCTGCGCACCGGCACCTACGCCAAGACCCTGACCTACACGCTGTCAACGACGACACCGTAAGGGCGGCCCGGCGGTGGCTGCTGCTGGAGACCAGCAGCCACCGCCGGCCGGACCAGCCGCTCGGCTACGGTTGAGCGCGTGGCCGGGCGGGCGGACTTCGCGTTCGAACGACACCCCGGAATCGACCTCCGGGGCGTCGATCTCGTCGAGGCGACGCTGCAGGAGGCGGAGTTCCCGGGCGCGAACCTCGACGGCGTCGCCGCGTACGACGCCCTCGCCAACGGCATCGTGCTCACCGGCGCTTCGCTCTCGGGCGCGAACTTCGCCAAGGCCGCGCTCGTCGAGGCCGACTTCCGCGACGCCACCGCGATCGGCACGAGCTTCAACCGCGCGACGCTCTCGGGCGCCGCTTCGACCGCGCCGTCCTGCGCGGCGCGACGTTCCGCGGCACGCACCTCGACGGCGCGTCCTTCATCGGCGCCGACGTCACCGACGCCGACTTCGACGGCGCCCACCTGAGCCGAGTGGCCCTGTCCGACGCGGAGCCGATCTCGAGGACCTGGACTGCGCGTTGTTCATCGACGGCGCCGGCGACCGGGAGACGCTGGCCAGGCTCCTCGGCGAATCGCTCGGCCTCACGGCGGATCGCCGCTGGCTCGAGGGCAAAGGCGTCACGCTGCTCGTCGACAAGAACGACGACGCGTACGGCGGCGACCGCGACGACCCCGTGCGCGGGTTCCTGTTCTACGCGCTCTGCGTGGAGTGGTACTTCGCCCCGGACGTCCCGACCCCGCTACGCGCCGCGCTGGTCGCCCAGGCGATGCGAATCGTCCGCGTCGCCGGCGGCCGCGCCACCGCGGCCTGCGACTACGAGCACGCCCTCCCGCCCGCTTCTTAAAGAGGGACAGTCCCTCTTTAGATTCGCGCGACGGCGCGACGCACGGCGGCACAGGGCGCGGCGAGCGGCGGCAAGGTCGCGCGGCGGCGCGGCGGCGGCAGGCGGCGCGGCCAGGCGGCGCGGCAAGGCGGCGCGGCAAGGCGGCGCGGCAAGGCGGCGCGGCAAGGCGGCGCGGCAAGGCGGCGCGGCAAGGCGGCGCGGCAAGGCGGCGCGGCAAGGCGGCGCGGCGGCACAGTGCGGCGCGCGGCGCGGGCGGCGGGGCCGCTGCGGCCCGGGCGGTTGGGCGCCGGTTTGCGCCCTGCCCGGGTCGAGCGGATCGTGTTCCTCTCCGCGGCCCAGCCGGATCGATCAGTCCTCCCAGACCAGATCGCCGGCGGGCGCGGGGGTCAGGTGCGGGACTTCGTCGCCGGGCGATGAACCGGCGACGTACACACCTGGGGCCGAGGCTGCGTCATCCCTGCGCGGCGACGGGTTTTACGACGATGATCGAGCGTTCGGCGGTGCGGGTGCACGACGGTGGGGGCGGGCGATTCGCGGTCAGCGAACGCGCGGGCCTCACCCAGCGTGACGAGCTCCAGGGCCGTATCCATAGCCCCGCGCACCAGCGCTCGGAGCGAGCGCTTGTTCTGGCGGCGTTCGGTCATCGAAGGGAACATGTGTTCGCAAGGCTATGGATCCGGTCGGACGGAAAAAAGCCCAAGGTGCGGGATCCGGACCCCGGTATTTGCGGATTCCGCGGCGTAGAGCCGAACAGGGGTTCGCAGGCTGCAAGCGATCTTGCACGGGCGTCATAACGCCCGGCCGACGGGCGACCTACTCGCCGTATTCGCTGAGCTTCGCCTCGAACGGCTTGCCGCCGAGGGAGTCGGCGAGCTCGTCGTCCAGGCGGTCGGCGGCGCCCGCGATCTCGTAGATCGCGTTCACCAGCTCACCGGACTGGAGCGTCTCGCCGAGGAGGTCGTAGCGCGCGATCAGCACCCCGTCGCGGAACGTGAACTTCACGAAGAAGAAGCTCCGGTTGAGGTCGTTCAGGAGGTTCAGCGCGTGTGCGGCGCCCGGCGAGTCCGGGTCGATGTCCTGCAGCACGGGGGAGTGGACGATGATGACGACGCTGTCGTCCTGCCACTCGCGGAAATCGATGAAGACGGCGGCCGAGTCGAACCGCAGCCGATACGTCCGCCCGTCGCCGGAGACCTGGTACAGCAGCCCTTCGCGGACCAGGATCCCGGCTACCTGCTCAATGCTCGCGTCGACGTCCACCCGTCGACAATTGTGCCGTACGACCGCCCTCAGCGACTGCCGAGGGACGACCAGACTTCCATCTTGGTCCGGATCCGGTCCAGGACGTCATCCGTGAACTCGGACGTCGTGGCGTGCCCGCCGAGGTCGATCGTCTTGACCCCGGAGGCCGTCGCTTCCAGGACCGACTCGTACACGGCGCGGGACGCGCGCTCGGCGCCGGCGAAGCCCTTCGCGCCCGCGTAGGACAGCACCGACCCGCAGGCCAGCAGCATCGCCATCGGGTTCGCCAGGTTCTTGCCGAACAGCGACGGCGCGGTGCCGTGCGGCGCCTCGGCCATCGCCACGCCCACGTTGTACTCGGCGTCAAAGCTCAAAAGCACCGACTCCGCACCCGCGATCGACCCGAACATCGGCATCACGAGGTCCGACAGACAGTCGCCGTCTCGATTCAGTGCGGGAATCACGAGCGGTGAGTCGGCGGCGCCGGAGATCAGGCCCGCGTACAGGGCGTCGATCAGCACCGGCTGATACGCGACGTCCGGGTACTTGGCCGCCGCGGCGTCCATCTCCTCCTTCAGGAGCCCGTCGTAGGTCGGCGAGACGGTCCACTTGGGCCCGCCGTAGACCTTCGCGCCGATCCGCTCGGCGAACATGAACGCGTACTCGGCGACCGCCCGGCAGGTCGAGCGCGAGATCCGCATCGTCATGAACGCGGCTTCTTCGTCGTCTTCGCCCTCGCGCCACTGCTTGGCGCCGTAGGCGTCGTCGACGGCCATCCGGACGACGGAGATGGGGTGATAGACGCCCGAGACGGGGCCCACGACGCCCGGGATCCGGCGCCCGGTGCGCACGATCACCTTGCCGTCGACCTCCTCGCGCAGGATGCGGTTCGGGGAGCCGACGTCGTCGCGGCCCTCCGGCGTGATCGTCGCCGCCTTCAGACCGAACCCGGCCTCGCGCATGGCGCGCGCGGCCTCGTGGACGATTTCGTTCCCGGTCTCCCGCCGCTTCTCGAGCGACAGGTCGTAGTGGACCAGCTCGAGCTCGAGGCCGAGCAGCTCGGGGTCAAGGACACGGATCGACTGCTCGAGCAGCTCCTGACCCGTCTCGTCGCCCTCGAGGACGATGATCTTCAGCATCGACGAAGCAGACTAGCTGGGGGAGCCGGCGAGACCGAGCTCGGCCGCGTGCGGCTCCAGGGCGGCGATGACGAACGCGAGGTGCTCGTCGAAGTCCAGGCCCAGGTTCTCGGCGCCCTCGCGCATCGCCTCGCGGTCCACCGCGGCGGCGAACGCGGGCGTCTTCATCTTCTTCTTGACGGATTTCGGCGTCATGCCGGTGATCCCGTCCGGTCGCACGTACGCGCAGGCCATCACGAAGCCGGAGAGCTCGTCCACCGCGAACAGCGTCTTCTCCATCGGCGTGTCGCGCGAGACCTCCAGGTAGTCCGCGTGGGACGCGACGGCGCGCACCATGTCCTCCGGGAACTCGAGCCGCTCGAGCTCGGCCAGCGCGTACCGGGGGTGGCCCGTGTGCAGGTCCGGATAGCGCTCGTAGTCGAGGTCGTGCAGCATCCCGACCATGCCCCAGCGCTCGGGATCCTCGCCGAACTTCTCCGCGTACGCGCGCATGCAGGCCTCGACCGCGAGCACGTGACGACGCAGGCTTTCGGACTCCGTCCACTCGCAGAAAAGGGTCCAGGCTTCGTCACGCGTCATGGGCAGGGTCATGGACTCGGTAGCCTAGCCGCCGCCCCTATGGAGAAGTTCGTCATCGAAGGTGGCGTGCCGCTGTCCGGCACCGTCACGCCCGCCGGCAACAAGAACGCCGCCCTGCCACTGCTCGCGTGTGCCCTGCTCACGGACGAGGACGTCACGCTGCACAACGTCCCCGCGATCCGCGACACCGAGGCCCTGCTGGAGCTGCTCGTGGACCTCGGCGTGACCGTCGAGCGTCTTGACCTCAACACCGTGAAGATGAACGCGGCCAACGTGACCAAGACGCACGTGGACGCGGATCTCGCGGAGCGGATCCGCGCGAGCTTCCTGGCCGCGGGCCCGCTGCTCGCGCGCTTCGGCAGCGCCACGATGCCGCCCCCGGGCGGTGACGTGATCGGCCGCCGCCGCCTGGACCCGCACCTCGACGCCTTCCGCGCGCTCGGCGCGACCGTCGAGCACGGCAAGGACATCGTCATCACCGCCCCCGACGCGGGCCTCACCGCCTGCGACTTCTTCATGGACGAGCCGTCCGTGATGGGTACGGAGAACGCGCTGATGGCCGCCGCGGGCGTCCCCGGCACCACGATCATCCGCAACGCCGCGTGCGAGCCGCACGTGCAGGACGTCGCGCGCATGCTCAACAAGATGGGCGCCGCGATCGAGGGCATCGGCTCGAACGTGATGACCGTCCACGGCGTCGCGAAGCTCGGCGGCTGCGTGCATTCGGTGTCTCCTGATCACATCGAGATCGGGTCGTTCATGGCGCTCGCGGGCGTCACCGGCGGTGAGATGGACATCGTCGGCTGCGTCGCCGACGACCTGCGGATGGTCCGGCTCGCGTTCCGCCGCCTCGGCCTCGAGTCCGAGATGCGCGAGGACGGCACCTGCCACATCCCGGGCGACCAGAAGCTCGTCGTCCAGCGCGACGCGGGCAACTACCAGTCCAAGGTCGAAGACGGCCCGTGGCCCGCGTTCCCGGCCGACCTCACGAGCATCGCCGTCGCGCTCGCGACGCAGTCCGAGGGCTCCGTCCTGATCTTCGAGAAGATGTTCGAGAACCGCCTGTTCTTCGTGGACAAGCTGATCTCGATGGGCGCGGAGATCACGATCTGCGACCCGCACCGGGCGATCGTCATCGGCCCGCGCCAGCTGCGCGGCGCCCGCGTCTCCA
Organism: uncultured Solirubrobacteraceae bacterium; assembly: GCA_963724195.1. Taxonomy (GTDB): domain Bacteria; phylum Actinomycetota; class Thermoleophilia; order Solirubrobacterales; family Solirubrobacteraceae; genus Solirubrobacter. The sequence goes on from CAVRTQ010000016.1 coordinate 463,733, forward strand.
GCCCGGACATCCGCGCCGGCATGGCGATGCTGATCGCCGCCGTGTGCGCGCAGGGCACGAGCGAGATCCACAACGTGCGCGACATCGACCGCGGCTACGAGCGCATCGACGAGCGCCTGCTCGCGCTGGGCGCGCAGATCGAGCGCGTCCCGGCGTGATCCACCCGATCCCGAGCGGCACGCGCGACGTGCTCCCGGACGAGCTCCGGGAGCTGCGCGCCATCACGGACGGCATCCGTGGCGTGTTCGACTCGTTCGGTTACGGCGAGGTCGCGACGCCCGCGCTCGAGTACGAGAGCGTGCTCACGCGCGGCGACACCGCGGCCGCCGATCCCGCCTACCGGCTGTTCGACGAGCACGGCAACGTGCTCGTGCTGCGGCCGGACATGACGATTCCGATCGCGCGCGTCGTGGCCACGCGCTACTCGACGTCGGAGATCCCGCTGCGGTTCTCCTACGTCGCGCACGCCTACCGGGCGATCAAGCAGCACCGGCTCCAGCCGCGGGAGATCCTGCAGGCGGGCATCGAGCTCGTGGGCGCGCCCGGGCCGACCGGCACCGCCGAGGCGATCACCGTGCTGTGCGCGGCGCTCGACGCCGCCGGGCTGGTCTCCTACCGCGTGGGCCTCGGCGACGCTTCGCTGTTCCCGCGCGCGCTCGCCGCCGCGGACGTGCACGACACGGGGCCGATCCTCAAGGAGCTCGCCTCGCGCGATCTCGTCGGACTGGAGCGCGAGCTGCGCGCGGTCGGCGCCGTCGAGCTGCTCGACCTCGCCCGGACGCGCGGCGGGGTGGAGGTCGTGCCCGAGGGCGAGCCGCTGCGCGAGGTGTTCGAGCTGCTCGCGCCCGACGTGGCCGAGCGCGTGATCTTCGACCTCGGCCTGGTGCGGACGCTCGGCTACTACACCGGGCCCGTGTTCGAGGTCTACGACGCCGCGTTCGGGTCGCCGCTGGGCGGCGGCGGGCGCTACGACGACCTGCTGGGCCGCTTCGGGCGGTCTTTGCCGGCCGCCGGCTGGGCGCTGGACGTCGAGCGCGTGCACGCCGCTGTGCTGGGAGAAGGTCGATGAGGATCGCCGTGCCCCGCGGGGCGCTGTTCAAGGAAGCGCTGGACGTGCTCGACGGCCTCGGCATCGACACCGCCGAGGTGCGCTCGAACGACCGCAAGCTGCTGTTCGAGGAGTCCGGGCTGATCACGATGCGCCCGTCCGACGTGCCCACGTACGTGGAGTCGGGCGCGGCGGACATCGGCATCACCGGCAAGGACGTGCTCGCCGAGCACCCCGAGCGCAACGTCTACGAGCTGCACGACCTCGGCTTCGGGCGCTGCGAGATGGTGTTCGCGACCGTCGACGGTGACGATCCCGCCGCGGAGGCCCTGCGCCGGCTCGGGATCATGCGGATCGCGACCAAGTACCCGAACATGGCCAGCGCGTACTTCGAGAAGACCGGCCGCCAGGTCGAGATCGTCGAGGTCAAGGGCTCGGTGGAGCTCGCGCCGCTGACCGGGATGGTGCACGGGATCGTGGACCTCACGGCCACCGGCACGACGCTGCGCGAGAACGGCCTCGTGGTCCGCGAGACGATCTCGGTCGCCACGGCGCGGCTGATCGCCAACCCGGTCTCCTACCGCGTGAAGGCGGCGGAGATCGACGCGGTCCTGGAGAAGCTGCGTGGGACGGGCTGACGAGATCCGCGCGTCGGTGCCGGCGGGCGCGTCGGTGGCTGAGGATGTCGCGAGGATCATCGCCGGGGTGCGCTCCGGTGGTGACGCGGCGCTCGAGGAGTTCGAGGTCGGCTTCGGCGCGGGCGCGCGTGCGCCCTTCGCGGCGGAGGCCGGGGTGCTCGACGACGCCGTGCGCGCCGGGCTCGAGGTCGCGATCCACAACGTCCGCGCGGTGGCGGAGGCGGGCCTCGACGGCGATCGCCTCGTGACGCTCCCGCAGGGCCACAACGTCACGCTGCGTGAGGTGCCCGTGCGGCGGGCCGCGGTCTACGCGCCCGGGGGCCGGAACCCGTATCCGTCGACGGTCGTGATGGGCGTCGTGACGGCGCGCGCCGCGGGCGTGGACGAGGTGTACGTCGTCGGCGCGCCGCATCCGGTGATGGTCGCCGCGGCGGAGCTGTGCGGCGCGGACGCCTACTTCGCCGTCACCGGCGCCCAGGCCGTCGCGGCGCTTGGCGTACGGCACCGAGTCGATCCCCAAGGTGGACGTGATCGTCGGCCCGGGCTCGCTGTGGGTGCAGGAGGCCAAGCGGCAGGTGTCCGGCGTGGTCGGCATCGACGGGTTCGCCGGGCCGTCCGATCTGACCGTGGTCGCCACCGCGGGCGCCGACCTGGAGGCGCTGAAGGCCGATCTCGCGGGCCAGGCCGAGCACGGCGAAGGGTCGTTGACGGTCGCGGTGAGCGACGACCAGGCGATCCTGGACGCGCTCGAGGCCCAGCATTCGGTGCTGCTCGGGATGGACGAGGCCCTGGCCTTCGTCGAGGAGCTCGCGCCGGAGCATCTGCAGCTCGCGGGGGAAGCCGCCGAGGCGCTCGCGCCCCGGATTCGCTCCGCCGGCTGCCTGTTCGTGGGCTCGTCGTCCGGCACCGCGTTCGGCGACTACGTCGCGGGTTCGAACCACGTCCTGCCCACCGAGGGCGCCGCGCGCTTCGCCTCCGGCCTCAACGTCCGCCACTTCCGGCGGCGGATGGCCGAGGTCCGCGTGGGGAGCGCGGGAGCCGCTCTGGCCGCCGCCGGCGTGCCGATCGCGGAAGCCGAAGCGTTCCCGGCCCATGCCGCCAGCATGGGCTTGCGTCAGAATCCCCGCCCGTGACCCGCTCCGCTTCGATTTCCCGCAAGACGGGGGAGACCGACGTCTCCCTCACCCTCGGCCTGGCCGGGACCGCCGCCGGCACGCGCTTGACCGGCGTCGGGTTCTTCGACCACATGCTCGACCTGCTCGCCCGCCACGGCCGGCTGGAGCTGGACGTGAAGGTCACCGGGGACCTGCAGACCGGGTCGCATCACACGGTCGAGGACACCGGGATCGTGTTCGGGCAGGCGCTGGACCAGGCGCTCGGCGACCGGCGCGGGATCTACCGCTACGGGCACGCCGTCGTGCCGATGGACGAGGCGCGCGCGATGTGCGCGATCGACGTCTCCGGCCGCCCGTACACGCTCGTCAGCGGCTTTGACCGGCTGCCGTCCGGCTCGATCAACGGCTTCGACTACGAAGAGGCCGAGGAGTTCTTCCGCGCGGTGGCCAGTGCCGCGCGCCTGACGCTGCACATCGAGATCCAGGCGGGCACGAACGGCCACCACATGGTCGAGGCGTGCTTCAAGGCGTTCGCACGGGCACTGCGCGGCGCCGTGGCGATCGATCCCGACGAGACCGGCGTGCCGTCCACCAAGGGGACGCTGACCTCGTGATCGCGATCGCCGACTACGGGATGGGCAACCGCCGCAGCGTCGAGAAGGCGCTCGCGCACGTGGGAGCGCCGTCCGTGATCACGTCCGACGTCCGCGACGCCAGCGCGATCATCCTGCCCGGCGTGGGCGCGTTCCCGGAGGCGATGCGCCACCTCGAGCGCTCCGGCCTGGGTGAGCAGCTGATCGAGCGCGCCGCCGCCGGCGTGCCGCTGCTCGGCATCTGCCTCGGGATGCAGCTGCTGTTCGAGTCCTCCGACGAGCACGAGGGCGCCGCCGGGCTCGGCATCCTCGCGGGCACCGTGACCAAGCTGCAGTCGCCGCGGCTGCCGCACATCGGCTGGAACCTCGTGGGGTTCAAGCGGCCGTCCGTGCTCACCGAAGGCCTCGGCGAGGCCGCGGCCTTCTACCACGTGCACTCGTTCGCCTGCCGCCCGACCGATGTCGCGGACGTCGTGGGCGAGAGCGAGTACGGAGAGCGGTTCGTGAGCGTCGTCGAGCGCGACAACGTCATGGCCGCCCAGTTCCACCCTGAGAAGTCTTCTACCGACGGTTTGCTGATGCTCAAGAACTTCGCCGCCCTGGCGGCTGCCGTAGTCGCATGATCCTCTACCCGGCGATCGACATCATGGAAGGCCAGGCCGTGCGCCTGGTCGAGGGGAAGTTCGAGGATTCCACGACCTACCACGACGAGCCGGTCGAGGCCGCCAAGGCCTGGCTGGACGCGGGCGCGCGCTACCTGCACGTGGTCGATCTGGACGGGGCCCGCTCGGGCTCGCCCAAGTCGCTCGAGCACCTGCGCCGGATCGTCTCCGAGACCGGCATCCCGGTCCAGTACGGCGGTGGCCTGCGGACGGTCGACAACGTCCGTGACGCGCTGCGCGCCGGCGCCGAGCGCGCCGTCATCGGCACGGCCGCGTTCCGCGACATCGACTTCCTCGACGACGTCATCACCCAGTACGGCCCGCGGATCATGATCGCCGTGGACGTCAAGGACGGGATGATCGCCACCGAAGGCTGGACCCAGACCACGTCCCTGCCGGTCGTCGACGCCATCCAGCGCCTGACGAGCCGCGGCGTGCGCTCGTTCATCTACACGGACGTGTCGCGCGACGGCAAGCTCACCGGCCCCGACCTGGACGGGGTCTGCAAGGTCGCCGACGCCGTGCGCGGGCGCTTCATCTACTCCGGCGGGATCGGGTCGCTGGACGACCTGCGCGCGCTGGCGAAGCTCCGGCAGGTGAACCTGTCCGGCGTGATCGCCGGCAAGTCGCTCTACGAGAAGAAGTTCACGGTCGCCGAGGGCCAGGCGGCCCTGGACGGCAAGTAGGCCCGTGCACTACAAGCGCGTCATCCCCTGCATGGACGTGGACAACGGCCGCGTCGTCAAGGGCACCAAGTTCATCGACATCCGGGACGCCGGCGATCCGGTCGAGCTCGCCGCGCACTACGACGCGCAGGGCGCCGACGAGCTGATCTTCCTCGACATCACGGCCACGTCCGACAAGCGGGCGACCGTGGTGGAGCTGGCGAGAAGAGCCGCTGACGACGTGTTCGTGCCGTTCACGATCGGCGGCGGCGTGCGGCAGGTGCAGGACGCGCACGACGTGCTCGACGCGGGCGCGGACAAGGTCGCCATCAACTCCGCCGCGCTCGCGCGGCCCGAACTCATCGACGAGCTCGCGAACGTGTTCGGCGCGCAGTGCGTGGTGCTGGCGATCGACGCCAAGCGGCGCCCCGACGGCTCCTACGAGGCGTACGTCGCCGGTGGGCGCACGCCGACCGGCAAGGACGCGATCGAGTGGGCGCGTGAGGGCGTCGAGCGGGGCGCGGGGGAGATCCTGCTCACCTCGATGGACCGCGACGGCACCCAGGACGGCTACGAGCTGCGCCTCACGAACCGGATCGCGAACGCGGTGGACGTGCCCGTGATCGCCTCAGGCGGCGCCGGGCACCCGCAGGATCTGATCGACGGGCTCACCGTCGGCGCGGACGCCGTCCTGTGTGCCTCGATCTTCCACTACGGCTCCTACCGCATCCCGGAGGTCAAGGAAGCCCTGCAAGCCGCAGGCTTCCCCATGCGGCCTATCTCCCAGAGGGCCTAAGCGCGTACAGCGACGAGTAGCCGGTCAGGAAGATCGTCCGGCCGTCGCTGATCACCGGGTTGAACGCCCCGCGGCCCATCGAGAAGACCTTGCGGCCGGTCCGGACGCCCAGGCCGGTCGTCGTCTTCTTGCCCCAGTTCGAGTAGTAGACGATGTCACCCACGACGGTCGCGCCGCCGCTGATCTTCCCGCCTTCCTTGCGCGCCCACAGCTGCTTGCCGTTGCGCGCGTCGACGGCGTAGAACGTGCCGTCGTAGGAACCGAAGAAGACGGTCGGCTTGCCGCCGGGCATCTGGGCGACGGCGGGCGAGGAGTAGACGTAGGAGCCGGTGCCCTTCGTCCACGCGAGCTTGCCGTTGGCGGACGAGAACGAGTACATGCGCCCGTCGGTGTTGCCCAGGTACACGCGGCCGAACGCGACGGCGGGCGTGGAGTAGAACTGGCCCGAGCCGAGCCCGAACTTCGCGCCGCGCGTGGTCGAGGTCCACACCGGGCGGCCGCTGGGCTGGCTGATCGCGTAGACGCGGCCCTTGTAGTCGCCGAAGAACAGCTTGCCGTTGGCCAGCGCCAGCCCCGCCTTCACCGCGCCCGACGCCTTGTAGGTCCAGCGCACGGCGCCGTCGCCGGCGCGCAGGTTGTAGATCGTCCCGTTCTCGGACCCGAAGTACACGCGGTCGCCGTCGAACACGGGTGACGATTCGGTCCGCGAGGGCAGCAGGCGCTTCCACAGGATCTTCCCGTCCTTGGCCCGCAGCGCGTAGACCGCGCCCGGCTTGCCCTTCCCGCGCTCGAGCACCGTCGCGAAGATGCGCCCGTTGCCGTAGGCGGGCGTGGACGCGGCCAGATGGCCGATCTTGCGCTTCCAGACGGCCTTGCCGGTGCGCTTGTCGATCGCGTGCAGCGCCGCGTTGTTCTTGAGCAGGAACAACTTGCCCTCGGCCATCGAGGGCGAGAACTCGAGCAGCACCGACCCCGTGTAGCTCCAGGGGCGCCAGAACGGCGGCCGCAGCAGCTTGGAGGCGGGCAGGAACTTGCGGCGGTCCTTCGAGTAGCCGTAGTTCGCCCACACGAAGTTGCGCAGGGGGTCCTCCGCCTTGGACTCAGCCGGCGGCTCGGTCGGGATCGCCGTCGGGACCGCGGTGACCGTCGGCTCTTCCTCGAACGCGACGTCCTCGTTGTTGACGTCTGCGGGTGGGCGCGTGAGGGCGAACACGGCGCCCCCGGCGACGAGCGCGAGGACCACTGCGGCGGCGGCACCCAGGATCCACTTCTTCCTGGCCGTCATCGGCGAAGCAGGGTAGTCGGGCCGCTTAACGGAACATGTGGGGCATGGACGCGTTCGAAGCGCTGCGAGATGAGCCGGGGGTCTACCTGGTGGGCGGCGCGGTGCGCGACCAGCGGCTCGGCCGGACGCCGAAGGAGCTGGACTTCGTGGTCGAAGGTGACGGGATCGCGGTCGCGCGCCGTGCGGCCGAGAAGCTCGACGCCGCGCTGACCGTGCACGAGCGCTTCGGCACCGCGACGGTGCGCACGCCCACCGACGCGTTCGACATCGCGAGCGCCCGCACGGAGACCTACGAGCGCCCCGGCGCGTTGCCGACGGTGCAGTTCGGCGCGACGATCGAGCAGGACCTCGCCCGGCGCGACTTCACGATCAACGCCATGGCCATCGGGCTCGACGGGCGCGAGGTGGAGTGGCCGGGGGCGCAGGACGACCTGCGGGCCAAGCTCCTGCGGGTGCTGCACGACCGCTCCTTCATCGACGACCCCACGCGCATGCTGCGGCTGGTCCGGTATGCGGAGCGCCTGGGGTTCGCGCCCGACCCGCACACGGCGACGCTGGTCGATCACGCCCTGCTCGCGACGATCACGCAGGACCGCGTGAACCGCGAGATCCGGTTGCTGCTCGCCGAGGCGCCGGCGTTGCTGGCCGAGTACGGCCCCCTGTCGGACGCGCCTGAGATCACTGCCGCGGTGAAGCTCCACACCCATACCGACGTCCCGGACGTGGACCTGTGGCGGCTCTTGCGGCGCGAGCCTCCGGAGGTGATCGAGCTGCTCGTTGCGGCGGGCAACGAAGGCGCGCGTCGCTGGCGCGACGACGTGAGCGCCCGCCGGCTGCAGATCGGCGGGCGCGACCTGATCCAGCGCGGGCTCACGGGGCGCCGCGATCGGCGCCGGGCTCGAGCGCGCGACGGTCGCGATGCTCGAAGGGCGAGCGCCCGATCGCGAAGCACAGCTCGATGCTGCGCTTTCCTAAAGAGGGACAGTCCCTCTTTATGTTCGTAGGCTGTGCGGTGAAATGCCGCGCCAGTTCACCGGCCTCGACGCCGCACGCATCCGCGCCAACCTCGATCGGATCAAGAGCGAGATCGCGGATGCGGGCCGCGACCCGGCCGAGGTGGACATCCTCGCCGCGGTCAAGTACGTGCCGCTGGAGGAGATCGGGACGTTGGCCGAGGCGGGGCTCACGCTGCTGGGCGAGAACCGTGCGCAGGAGCTGGAGGAGAAGGCGAGCCGGTTCCCGGACTTCCGCTGGCACTTCATCGGCCAGCTCCAGTCCCGCAAGGTCAAGTCGATCCTGCCGCACGCGACGCTGATCCACTCCGTCGCGTCGGAGTCGGCGCTGCGCCAACTCGCCACGCACGGCACGCCCGAGACCGAGATCCTGCTCGAGGTCAACGTCGCGGGGGAGGAGGGCAAGGCCGGCATCGCGCCCGACGAGCTCCCGCGGTATCTCGAACAGGCCGCGGTCAACGTCGTGGGACTGATGACGATGCCGCCGTTCGCCGCGGATCCGGAGACGTCGCGCCCGCACTTCGCGGCGTTGCGCGAGCTCGCGCAGGCCCATGGACTCGAGCATCTGAGCATGGGCACGAGCCAGGATTTCGCGGTCGCTGCAGCGGAAGGTGCAACCATTGTGCGGATCGGCACGTCCCTGTACACCTAGGATTGCAGGGAAAGCGGCTTGCGCCGCGAACCGACCTCCCGACCCGTGAGCAACTCCTTCCGCAAAGTTCTTGTGTACTTCGGCCTCGCTGAGGACCGGGAGTACTACGACGACGACGAGCCTGAAATCCAGGAGCGCGACCGCGAGCCCGAACGTGAGCTCGAGAGCCGCTACCAGGAACGGCCGAACGTCCGCCGGCTGTCTTCGCGCCGCCGCCGCGACGAGATCGACGACATCTTCGGCGACGACTCGCCGTCCGAGCGCCGGACCACCCAGCTGCGCAGTGTGGGAGGAGCGACCGCGCCACGGACCGCCAACGGCCGCGGGGAGGTCCGCGTGCATCTCGTGGTGCCCAAGTCGTTCAACGACGCTCAGGACGTCGCCGACAAGTTCAAGGAAGCGATCCCGGTGATCGTCAACCTCCAGGGCGCGGACCCCAACCTGTCCGTGCGCTTCGTCGATTTCGTGTCCGGCCTCACCTACGCGCTCGACGGCGGGATGCAGCGGATCGCCAACAAGGTGTTCCTGCTCACCCCGCGCAACGTCGAGGTGTCGGCGGAGGAGCGGGCGGCGTTGATCGAAAAGGGCTTTTTCAACCAGTCCTAGGGGTGACCGCCCGCCGGACGCTCCGACACGTTTTCCGGCGGGCGGGCGGGCCCCCGATGTCATCCTCCCGCCGCATGCAGGTCGGATTCATCGGAGCAGGGAACATGGCGAGCGCGCTGGCGCGCGGCTGGGGCGATCCCGTCCTGGCCAGCGACAGCGGCTCCGGCCGCGCGGCGGCGCTCGTGGCCGAGCTCGGCGGGGAGGCGCTCTCCAACGCCGAGGTGTTCGCCCGCGCCGACGTCGTGATCCTCGCGCACAAGCCGTACCAGCTCGCAGCGGTGGCCGGTCCGATCAGCACGGACAAGCTGATCGTCTCGATCCTGGGCGGCACGCCGGTCGCGGAGCTCGAGGCCGCCTACCCGGATGCGCCGGTGATCCGGGTGGAGCCGAACGTCGCCACCGCGGTGCGGGCCGGCGTGACCTTGTTCGCGGCCTCAGAGCGACCCGAGGCCGAGGTCGCGCGGGCGCTCTTCGAGCGCGTCGGCAAGGTCGTCGAGCTGCCCGAGCACCTGATCGACGTGGCCGGAGCCGTCTCCGGCGTCGGGCCCGCCTACTGGGCGCTGATCGCCGAGGCGTGGGCCGACTCCGCCATCCGTCACGGCATCCCGGCACCCCTAGCCGCCACACTGGTGGCTGAGACCATGGCCGGAACCGCCGCACTGCTCACCCAGACCGACACGCTCACCCTCCGCCGCGGGGTCACCTCGCCCGGCGGGTCGACGGCGCGTGGGCTGGCGGCACTCGAGCGCGGCGGGGTGCGCAGGGCCCTGGCCGAGGCAATGGACGACGTGGTGGGAGGCTGACGGTGCGCAACCAGATCGCGGACTTCGTGGCGGCATTGGTCGGCGTCTACACGCTGATCATCTTCGCCTCGATCATCGTGTCGTGGCTGTTCTCCTTCGGCGTGCGCGTGCCGTACTCGCGCCCGCTCAACGCCGTCTTCGACTTCCTGCGCGACGTCACGAATCCCTACCTGCGGATCTTCCGCCGGCTCGGCCTGCAGTTCGGGCCGATCGACTTCAGCCCGATCGTCGCGATCCTCGTCCTGACGATCGGCGGTCGCGTGCTGGTCAGCCTCATACGCGGATGAGTGCCCGCCGCACGGTCCTGCGCACCGCGCTCGTCGCGGTGGCGGTGATCTTCGCCGATCAGCTGACCAAGGCGATCGTCCGCGCGGAGATCTCGCGCTTCGAGCAGGTCGAGCTGATCCTCGGGATCAAGCTCGTCCACACGCGCAACACGGGCGTGGCCTTCAGCATGCTCTCGGGCGGCGGGCCGATCGTCGTGATCGTGGCCTGCATCGCGCTCGCCGCGCTGCTCATCTTCTTCATCACGCATCTGAAGACGCGCCTGATCTGGCTGCCCGTCGGGATGCTGCTCGGCGGCGCGGCGGGCAACCTGATCGACCGGGTGAGGATCGGTGCGGTCACCGACTTCGTGAAGCTCCCGCACTGGCCGGCGTTCAACGTGGCCGACATCGCCGTCACGTTCGGCGTGCTGATCCTGATCTTCGTCCTGGAGAAATACGCCAAGTGATCATCGAAGTCCCTGCGGAGGCCGCCGGCGAGCGGCTCGACGTCTTCCTGGCCGAGGCGACCGGCTCGCGGTCGAAGGCCGTGAAGCTGATCGAGGCCGGCCGCGTGCACGTGGACGGCAAGCCCCGGCAGAAGCGCTACGCGCTCCTGGGCGGCGAGACGATCGAGTTCACCACCCTGGCGGAGCCCGAGCGCGAACCGGTGCCGCCGGCGCAGTTCGAGATCGCCTACGAGGACGACCGCCTGATCGTGGTCAACAAGCCCGCCGGTGTGGTCGTCCACCCAGGCGTGGGCAACCGCGACGGGACGCTCGTGCAGGCGCTGGCGGGCCGCGTCGCGGGCGGGAACGATCCCGACCGGCCGGGCGTCGTGCACCGGCTGGACCGCGACACCTCGGGCCTGCTCCTGCTCGCCCGCGATGAGCAGACGATGTTCGCCCTGCAGGAAGCGCTGCGCCGGCGCGACATCACCCGCGAGTACGTCGCGCTCGTCGAGGGCCGCCCGCCCGCCAAGCGCGGCACGATCGACGCGCCGCTCGGCCGCGACCGAAGGGTGCGTACCCGGATGAGCACCGACACCGACGATCCGCACGAGGCGATCACGCACTTCGAGATGGAGCGCACGTTCGACAACGACACGCTCCTGCGGGTCACCTTGGAGACCGGGCGCACGCACCAGATCCGCGCCCACTTGTTGGCGATCGGACATCCCGTCGCGGGCGACCCGGAGTACGGCCACGCGGGCAGGCACGGGCTTTCCCGGCAGTTCCTGCACGCGCAACGACTGGCGTTCAATCATCCCGAGACCGGGGCACCCATGGAGCTGCGGGCGCCACTGCCGGAGGACCTGGTCAGGGCCCTCCGGCAGGCGTCAGGGGAACGAACAGACACGTCGGTGTAGGGGAACCGAACCTGCTCGTCACAAGCCGTAACGCCGGCGTCCGCAGAAACTTTTCTAAACTCATCTCCGCACGTTCCCAACCCCGGGCAGTGAGCCTTCAGATAAGGCGCACATCCCGAGGCCGCGGTTCCTGCCCGGCAACCGATGCCGGGTCCGCGCTCCTCGTTGCCCGGGACCTGTACTCACCGCGTACCAAGGAGCACCACCCATGGCCGAAGTCGGCCTGAAGGAACTGCTGGAAGCCGGAGTCCACTTCGGTCATCAGACGCGCCGCTGGAACCCGAAGATGCGCCGTTTCATCCACGGCGAGAACGGCGGCATCTACCTGATCGACCTGCTCAAGACGCAGGTGCTGCTCAGCCAGGCGCAGCAGTTCGCGACCGAGATCGCCCACCGCGGCGGCACGGTCCTGTTCGTCGGCACCAAGAAGCAGGCGCGCGACGGCATCAAGGAGATCGCCACCGCGTCGAACATGCCGTACGTCAACCACCGCTGGCTCGGCGGCCTGCTGACGAACTACCAGACGATGTCCGCGCGCATCAAGCGCCTGCACGACCTCGAGCGCTACCAGGCCGACGGTCAGCTCTCGCTGCTGCCGACGCGTGAGCGTCTGTCCGCCGAGGCCGACCTGCTCAAGCTTCAGGCCAACCTGGGCGGCGTCAAGAACATGACCCGCGTCCCCGACGCGATGTTCGTCATCGACCTCAAGACCGAGGCGATCGCCGTGCGCGAGGCCCAGCGCCTGCGCATCCCGATCATCGGCCTGGTCGACACGAACGCCGACCCGGACGGCATCGACTACGTCATCCCCGGCAACGACGACGCGATCCGCGCCTGCAACATCATCACGCAGGCCATCGGCGACGTCGTCCAGCAGGGCCGCGCCCGCTTCCGCTCCGAGGAAGAGGCCGCTCGCGCCGAGGCCGCCGCGCAGCAGCAGCGCGAGGCCGAGGAGCGCGCTCGCCGCGAGGAAGAGGAGAAGGCTGCCGCCGAGGCCGCCCAGCGCGCCGAGGCCGAGGCTGCGCTCACGACCGCCGGCGAGGGTGAGCCGCGTGACGTCGCCGAGGCGAACGTCGCCGCCGCCGTGAAGGCCGCGCCGAAGACGCCGGCCGGTACCGCCGACGCCGAGGCCGCCGCTGCCGAGCAGGCCGCGACCGAGCCCGCCGTGGCCGCCGCGGGGAGCCCCGGTCCGAGCCGCGTGGAGCAGGTCGAGTCCCCGGACAAGGTCGAGCACGAGAAGGGCGCCGCGTCGCCGGTCGACGAGGCGGTCGAGGCCGTGGAGGCCCCCGTCGAGCAGGCGCGTCAGAAGGCGTCCAAGGCGAAGGCCAAGCCGAAGGCCGCCGCGCCTGAGCCGGGCCCGAGCCCGATCGCCGAGGAGGCCGCCGAGGCCGCTCCGGCCGACGTCGAGGCTGCCGCTCCCACCCCCGAGCCCGAGGCGCCCGCCGCCGACGTGACGGCGGACGACAAGACCGAGACGAAGGAAGAGAAGTGAGCGCTCCCACCATTTCCGCCAAGCAGGTCAAGGAGCTCCGCGACCGCACCGGCGCGGGCATGATGGACTGCAAGAACGCACTGACGGAGTCCGGCGGCGACATCGAGGCCGCCGTCGAGCTCCTGCGCGTGCGGCTGGGCGACAAGGCGCTCAAGGTCGGTGACCGCGAGGCCACCGAGGGCACCGTCGCGTCCTACATCCACTCCAACGGCAAGGTCGGCGTGCTGGTCGAGGTCGACTGCAACACCGACTTCGTCGCGCGCAACGAGGACTTCCAGGCGTTCGCCCGGGACATCGCGCTGCACATCGCCGCGGCCGCGCCGCTGTACGTCTCCGAGGCCGACATCCCGGAGGAGGCGAAGGAGGCCGAGCTGCGCGTGTTCGAGCAGCAGGCCGCCGACAAGCCCGAGCACATCCGCGGCAAGATCGCCGAGGGCAAGCTCAAGGCCTGGATGAACGACCACGTGCTGCTCAACCAGGTCCACGTGAACTCGGACAAGTACGACGGCAAGACGATCGAGGAGCTGCGCGCGAACCTCTCCGGCACCGCCGGCGAGAACGTCGTGATCAAGCGCTTCGCCCGCTTCGCGGTCGGGGCCTAGTTTGTCCGATCCGGTCTTCAGCCGGGTCCTCATCAAGTTGTCGGGCGAGGCCCTCATGGGCCCGCTCGACTACGGGACCGACCCTGTCACCGTCGGGCGGATCGCCGACCAGCTCAAAGTGGTCCACGATCGCGGCGTGGAGATCGGCATCGTGCTCGGCGCGGGGAACATCTTCCGCGGCCTGTCAGCGGCCGCGGACGGCATGGACCGCGCGACCGGCGACTACATGGGCATGCTCGCGATCGTGCTCAACGCGCTGACCCTGCAGGACGCGCTGGAGAAGCGCGACGTGCACACGCGCGTGCAGTCGGCGATCACGATCTCGGAAGTCGCCGAGCCCTACATCCGCCGGCGCGCCATGCGTCACCTGGAGAAGCAGCGCGTCGTGATCTTCGCGGCGGGCACGGGCAACCCGTTCTTCAGCTCGGACACGGCGGCCGCGCTGCGCGCCGTCGAGATGCACGCCGAGATCCTGCTGATGGCCAAGAACGGCGTCGACGGCATCTACACGGCCGACCCGCGCAAGGATCCGGACGCCGAGTTCATCGCGGAGATCACCGCCCAGGAAGCGCTCGAGCGCAACCTGCGCGTGATGGATATGACGGCGCTGACGCTCTGCATGGAGAACAAGCTCAACATCCATGTCTTCGACATGGCCGACGACTCCAACATCAACCGGATAATCTCCGGCGATCGAGTGGGGACGCTGGTGACAACGTGATCGACGAACTCCTTCAAGACGCGCGCGAGCACATGGACAAGTCCGTGGATGCGACGCGCCAGAAATTCCAGTCGGTGCGCGCGGGACGGGCCACTCCGTCGCTGCTGGATCGCATCAACGTGGAGTACTACGGGACGATGACGCCGCTGAACCAGATGGCGACGGTCAACGCTCCCGAGGCACGGCTGCTCACGGTGCAGCCGTACGACAAGAGCTCGCTCAAGGCGATCGAACGGGCGATCCAGGAGTCGGACCTCGGCCTCACGCCGAACAACGACGGCCAGATCATCCGCCTGCAGCTCCCGGAGCTGACCGAGGAGCGCCGCAGGCAGCTCGTCAAAGTCGTCAAGGGCCTGACCGAGGACGGCAAGGTCGCGCTGCGCAACATCCGGCGCGACGTCATGCACGACCTCAAAGAGCTCAAGGACGCCGGCGAGGCCGGAGCGGACGACGAGCATCGCGCCGAAGAGGCGCTGCAGAAGCTGACCAACGAGAAGGTCGCCGAGCTCGACGCAGCGCTCAAGGCCAAGGAAGCCGAGATCACTGAGGTGTGAGCGCCACCTACGTCGCCATCATCATGGATGGCAACGGGCGGTGGGCTCACCAGCACGGCGTCCCGATCTCAGAAGGCCATAAGGCAGGCGCCGATACGGTGAAGGCGCGTCTGCGCGACGCCGTCGACCTGGGCGTGCGCGAGCTGACCCTGTACTCCTTCTCGACCGAGAACTGGAACCGGCCGCAGGACGAGGTCGACGCGCTGATGGCGTTGTTCAGCGCGCGCATCATCGACGAGACGCCCGAGTTGCACGAAGAGGGCGTGAAGATGCGCTTCGTCGGGCGGCGCGAGGGGGTGCTGCCGGAGCTCTTGGAGCAGATGGCGTGGGCGGAGGAGAAGACCGCCTCCAACACGCGGATCACCTTGTACGTGGCCTTCAACTACGGTGGCCGCGCCGAGATCCTGGACGCGGCGGAGCGGTACACGGGCGGCGGCGAGGATGCGTTCCGGCAGCTGCTGTACGCGCCCGAGATGCACGATCCCGACCTGCTGATCCGGACGTCGGGCGAGCAGCGGATCTCGAACTACCTGCTGTGGCAGGCCGCGTACTCGGAGCTGCACTTCACCGACGTGCTGTGGCCCGACTTCTCGCGCGCGGACTTCGAGGAGGCGCTCGCCTCCTACGAGGCGCGCGTGCGGCGCTTCGGGGTGCGCTGAGATGCCCGTCCCGCGGCGCGGCGCTGACGAACCCCGCAAGCCCCGCCACGGGACCTCCGACCTGCTCGCCCGCGGTGCTGGTGGCGATCCCGGCGATCGCGTTCGCCGTCCTGATCATCTGGCAGGGCGAGTGGGTGTTCGCCGCCGGCATCGCCGCTCTCGGCGTGATCTGCGTGCACGAGCTGACCGTGATGCTCCGTCGCGCGCGACCGGTCCGGCTGGCGGCGATGCTCGGCGTGATCGGGCTGACGGTGGCGGGCACGGCCGGCGACGAGCGTCAGGTCCTGCTGGCGCTGGCCGCGACCATCCCGCTCACGTTCTTCCTCGCGATCGCCGCGCCCAACCGCGAGCGGATCACCGCGTCGATGTCGGCGACGATCCTGATCGTGGCGTGGATCGGCCTCGGCGTGGCGCACGCGGCGATGCTGCGCGGGCTCGACCACGGCGGTGCGCTGGTCGTGCTGGTCCTGCTCGGCACGTTCGTCGGCGACACGTTCGCCTACTTCGGCGGGCGCGCGTTCGGCCGCCACAAGCTCGCGCCGACGATCTCGCCCAACAAGACGGTCGAGGGCCTGGCGTGCGGCATCGTCGTCGGGACGCTGGCGGTCTGGTACTGGGCGCAGACCTACTCCGACGACGGCTGGATATCCGGCGTCGACGGCCTGCTGCTCGGGCTGGCGATCGTGATCGCCGCACCGATCGGTGACCTCTTCGAGTCATTGATCAAGCGCGACATGGGTACCAAGGACACGGGAACCCTGTTCGGGGCCCACGGCGGCGCCCTGGACCGCGTGGACGCCGCGCTGTTCGCCCTCGTCGCCGGCTACTACGTGTGGCTGCTGTTGGCATGAACAACGAGGAGAAGCGCGACCGGCAGATGATGGAGCTCCTCAACGAGCTCCGGGTCGCGCTACCGGGCGTGCAGTTCCTCCTCGCCTTCCTGCTCACCGTGCCGTTCGCCCAGGGCTTCGAGCGCATCACGTCGTTTCAGAAGACCATCTTCTACGCCGCCCTGCTGTTCACCGCGGCGTCGGTCGTCTTTCTCATCGCGCCGTCGGCCACCCACCGCCTGCGGTTCCACCAGAACGACCGCGCCTTCATCGTCGAATCGGCCCACAAGTACCTGATTGCGGGCTTGGCGTGCCTCGCCGTCGCGCTCGTTCTGGCGCTGGTCATGGTCACGGATTTCCTCTACGACTCCTGGATCGTGATCTGGGGCCCGGCGATCATCGCGCTGCTTCTGCTGGGTCTGTGGTTCGTCCGCCCCCTCCTCCGCCCCTCTGGCGATGAGCGTCCTTAAAGAGGGACTGTCCCGCTTTAGGTTCTTGCGTTTGCCGGGGCTGGGCGGGAGCGCGACCATCGCCTTGTAGCGCTCGAGGCCGTCGCCGCCGTCCTGCGAGAAGTACGAGAGAAGACGGCTCGTGTCGAGCCAGTCGGGGGCGCACCATCCGTTGACGACGTCGGCGTGGCTGCTCCAGAGATAGTCGGTCGCGGTCCGGCACAGGCCGGCCGTCACCGGATTGCGCGCGATGTACGCCGCGGCGGTCCAGAGTTGCGCGTCGTTCTCGATCGTGACCGAGTCGTAGCGGTCCTGGAACAGGTGCCCGCTGAACCCGTGCCTGCGGTTGAAGTACTGCGCGTAGCCGCCGTGGAGCCGATGCATGCCTGTCCCGAGATTCGGCTCCTGGGTCTCGATGAGGAGATGCATGTGGTTGCCCATCAGGCAGTACGAGAGAATCCGCCATCCGGTCCGCTTCACGACGTCCTCGAGCAGTGCGAGATACCGCCGCCGATCCCGGTCGTCGGCGAAGATCGGCTGCTTTCGATTCCCGCGGGCGTACACGTGGTAGATGCCGGGGGCGGTCTCGGCACGGGGAAGACGGGGCATGTCTTCCCTAGCCCTCGGCGCGGGAGGATTCGCCCCCACGGCTTTCCTAAAGAGGGTCTGTCCCGCTTTAGGAACGGAAGGTACGGCGGTAGGCCGTGGGGGTGACGCTGAGGTGGCGGCGGAAGTGTTTGCGGAGGTTCGGTGCCGTGCCGAAGCCGCACTCGGCGGCGATGTCGTCGATGGAGGCCGACGTGGACTCGAGCAGCGCGCGGGCCGCATCGATGCGGCGTGCGAGCAGCCAGCGCAGGACCGAAACACCGGTCTCGGCTTGGAAACGGCGCGCGAATGTGCGCTCGGACACGTGGGCGTGGACCGCCAGGTCACGAACGGTGAGCGGCTCGCGTAGGCGCTCCAGGGCCCAGGCGCGAGTCGGGGCGAGGGAACCGCCCGGGTGCTTGGGAAGCGGCTGCTGAACGTACTGCGCTTGGCCGCCCTCGCGGTGCGGCGGGACGACGATGCGGCGTGCGACGCGCGCAGCGAGATCGGCGCCATGGTCGAGGCGCAGGATGTGCAGGCAGAGGTCCAGGCCCGAAGCGACGCCGGCCGAGGTCAGCACCTCGCCCTCGTCGATGTAGAGGACGTCCGGGTTGACGGACACCCGCGGATACAGCGCGGCAAGGTCAGCGGCGTCGCGCCAGTGCGTGGTGGCGCGTCGGCCGTCGAGAATGCCCGCCGCAGCGAGCGCGAACGCGCCCGTGCAGATGGAGACGACGCGGCCGGGTGCGGTGCGTAGCGCCTCGAGCACACGATCTTCGGGCACGCGCAGATGCGGCGAGAAGCCCGGGACGATGACGGTGTCGGCGTCCGCGAGCGCTTCCAGGCCGGCCTGGGCGGTGATCGAGAACCCGGCGGTGGTGGGCACGACCGGGGACGCGGCGCACACGGTGACCCGGTACGGCGTCTCCTCGTAGGTCCCGAAGATCTGCGCCGGGATCGCGAGGTCGAGCGGGACGACCGCATCGAGCGCGAGGACGACCACCTCGTGGACGGAACCTAAAGAGGGACAGTCCCTCTTTAGGAACGGCGGGGAATTGGGGGTGTCGGACATCCGGCGAAGGGATCTAAAGAGGGACAGTCCCTCTTTAGGAATGGCTGGATCGTAGTGGATAATGGCGATCCTGCCACTCGAAAGGTTGGAACGGCGGAAGGATCATGGTGCGATGACGATTGAGATCCTTCTGTTCGACGGGTTCGACGACCTGGACGCGTTCGGGCCGTTCGAGGTGCTCAGGACCGCCGGGATGCAGGTGCGGTTGGTGACGGTGGAGGACGCAGCGACGGTGACGTCCGCCGGCGGCGCGCGGATCGTGCCGGACGGGGTACTGGGCGATCCGGAGCTGGTGCTCGTACCCGGAGGCGGGTGGAACGACCGGAGTGGGCCCGGGGCGTACTACGAGGCGCAGCGCGGCGTGATTACCGAGCGACTCGCCGAGCGGCACCGCCGCGGGCGGCGGGTGGGATCAGTGTGCACCGGGGCGATGTTGCTTGCCGAGGCCGGGATTCTCACCGGGCGGCGGGCGATCACGCACCACAGCGCGCTCGAGGACCTGCGGGCCGCCGGGGCCGACGTGCAAGACGGAGCGCGGTTCGTCGACGAGGGCGACATCATCACGTCCGCCGGGGTCACGGCGGGGATCGACATGGCGCTGTATCTCGCCGGCGATCAGGCGGAGATGGTCGCGCGCGAGATCGAGTGGACCCAGGGCGCGGTGCAAATCTAAAGCGGGACAGTCCCGCTTTAGATTCAGCGCGCGGCGCTCCCAATGCGACTTCATAAAGAGGGACAGTCCCTCTTTAGAAACGGGCGCGTCACAGCACGGCAGCGAGCGCGTCCGGCCGGTCGACCGGCACGAAGCAGTAGGAGTCCTCGACCTCGATCAGCCGCGCGTCGTCGAACAGCGCCGCGAGCCGCTCACCCAGCGAGATCGGAAAGCACGGGTCCTCGGGCGGCCACAGCACCACCACCGAGCCCTTGAACGACCGCAGCAACGGGGCCACGTCCAACGTCACGGCGGGCGAACACGCGGCGGCAAACGCCGCGGCGTCGCGCAGGATCTCGCGATCCCGCAAGGACGGCGTGCCCCACCGGGCCAGACGCGCATCATCGACCCGCTTCGTCAGCCACCCGAACGCGATCGGCAATCGCCGCGCGGGAGTGAACCGCAAGGGCTGCAGGAACGCACTCATCAGCAATGGGAACCGACCCAACGCGAACATCGGCTTGAACAGCGCCGGCGGACACACTTCCAACGCGTCGCACGGCGTCAACACCAGCCGCGAGATCCGCGACGCGTCGCGCGCGACGACCAGCTGGGCGAGCATCCCGCCCGTGTCGCAGCCGACCAACGTGACGTCCCGCAGGTCGCGTCGCTCGAGCTCGTCCAGGATCAACTCCGCGACGCCCGCGGGCGTCTGGCGCGAACGATCCGGCACCGGCACGGTATGCGAGCCCAGCGGCAGCTCCAGCACGACACACTCTCGATCGGGCAGCAGCGCGACGACGTCGTCCCACAACGACCCGTCCACCATCACTCCGTGGAGGAAGACGATCGGTCCAGCCATCACCGCGAACCTTATCCAGACCAGACCTGGCCCCTGCCAGACTGAAGCGTCGTGAAGCGGCTTCTCATCCTGGGCTCGACGGGCTCCATCGGCACCCAAGCGCTCGACGTCGTCAAGCGCGCCCCCGAGCAGTTCGAGATCGTCGGCCTCTCCGCCGGGAGCAACCATCTCCCGCTCGTCCAGCAGGCGATCGAGCGCGGCGTGACCCGGATCGCGCTCACCGACCCCGACGCCGCCGCACGGGCGCAGGAGAACTGGACGGGCGGCGAAGTCCTCCATGGCCCCGAAGGCCTCGTCCAGCTCGTCGCCGAGTCCGGGGCGGACCTCGTGCTCAACAGCATCGTCGGGTCCGCCGGCCTCGGCCCGACGATCGTCGCCCTCACCGAGGGGATGGACGTCGCGCTGGCCAACAAGGAGTCGCTCGTCGTCGGCGGGGAGCTCGTGACCGCGCTCGCGGAAGCGACCGGCTCACGCCTGATCCCGATCGACTCCGAGCACACCGCCATCCACCACCTGCTGACCGGCGAGCCGCCCGGCGTGGTGGACAAGCTCGTCATCACGGCCAGCGGCGGCCCGTTCCGCGGCCGCAAGGACCTCAAGGACATCACGGTCGAGGAAGCGCTGAACCACCCGACGTGGCGCATGGGCGGCAAGATCACGATCGACAGCGCGACGCTGATGAACAAGGGCCTGGAAGTGATGGAGGCCCACCACCTGTTCGGGACGCCGTACGACAAGATCGACGTCGTCGTCCACCCGCAGTCGATCATCCACGCGATGGTCCAGCTGTGCGACGGCTCCACGAAGGCCCACATGGGCTATCCGGACATGCGCGTCGCGATCGGCTACGCACTCCATCACCCGGACCGCGCCGACCTGCCGATCAAGCCGCTGGACCTCGTCGAGCTCGGGCAACTCACCTTCGAGGCGCCCGACCTGGAGACGTTTCCGTGCCTGCGGCTCGCCCGTGAGGCCGGTCTCGCCGGCGGCACCGCGCCGTGCGCGCTCAACGCCGCCAACGAGGTCGCCGTCCACGCCTTCCTCAACGGCCGCCTGCCGTTCATCGGCATCCCGCAGGTGATCGAGGGCGTCCTGGACGAGCTCGGCTCGCGCCGCGTGCACGACTTCGAGGCGCTCTACGTCACCGATGCCGAGGCGCGCGAGATCGCCGCCGACCTGATTGAAGGGGTTCACGCGTAAATGACCTGGCTGCTCGCCTTCCTCGGCTTCGCCTTCCTGATCATCCTGCACGAGGCGGGCCACTTCTTCGCGGCCAAGGCCGTGGGCATGCGGGTCGAGCGCTTCGCGCTGTTCTTCCCGCCGCTGGTCGCCAAGCGCAAGCGCGGTGAGACGGAGTACGCGATCGGCTCGATCCCGCTCGGCGGCTACGTGAAGATCACGGGCATGAACCCGGCGGAGGACATCCCGCCGGAGCACGCGCACCGCGCCTACTACCGCCAGCCGGTGTGGAAGCGGATCTTCGTGATCGGCGCCGGCCCGGCCGTGAACATCGCGCTGGCCTTCGCGATCATGGCCGGCGTGTTCATGGCGCGCGGCCCGATCGAGCCGCCGCTCGTGGTCGGCAACGTCGAGGCCAACCTCCCGGCCGACGGCAAGCTCCAGGAAGGCGACAAGGTGATCGCCGTCGACGGCCGGCGCCTGACCGGCAACTACAGCGACCAGCTCAAGCAGGTCACCGAAACCGTCGGCCAGCACAAGGGTGACGCCGTCTCCTTCACGGTCGACCGCAACGGCCAGACCGTCACGATCACCGGCAACACCTTCCTCGACAACCAGCAGATCCCGCCGCGCTACCGGTTCGGCTTCGGCTACGACCAGGACGCGATGCGCACCGACCTGGGGCCGGTCGCGTCCTCAGGCCAGGCGCTGGACGAGATGTGGTTCGTCACGTCCACCACGGTCAGCCACATCGCGCAGATCTTCGACTCCGAGAAGCGCAAGGAGATCGGCAGCGTCGTCGGCGGCTACGAGACGACGCGGGCGGCGATCTCGATCGACTGGGTGACGGCGCTGTACGTGCTCGCGCTGATCTCGCTCAGCCTCGGCGTCATCAACCTGTTCCCGTTCCTGCCGCTCGACGGCGGCCACATCTTCTGGGCGCTCGCCGAGAAGGTGCGCGGCAAGGCGATCCCGTTCGCCGTGATGGAACGGGCCGGCTTCGTCGGGTTCGCGCTCGTGCTGATGCTGTTCGTGATCGGCCTCAGCAACGACATCGAGCGAATCCAGAACGGCGGCTTCGGTCTGCGATAGCGTCCCCCCATGGGGGAGCGACGCTCAGTCAACGCGGGGACGATCGCCGAGGCCTTCCGGCTGACGGTCGAGGACGACGCGGACCGCATCGCGGTCCGCACGAAGGACGATGAGATCGCCTGGACCTGGGCGGAGCTCCAGGACCGGGTGGATGCCTTCGCGGGCGGTCTGCAGGCCCTGGGCGTGACCCGTGGCGACACGGTCGCGCTGATGGTCTCCAACCGGCCGGAGTTCATGGTCGCGGACCTCGCGACCACGATGCTCGGCGCCACGCCGTTCTCGATCTACCTCACCTCCGCGCCCGACCAGATCGCGTACGTGATCAAGGACGCCGGCGCACGGGTCGCGATCGTCGAAGCGCCGTTCAAGGCGGCGGTGGCGCCGCTCGTCGAGTACGTGATCACCGTCGAGGAGATGAGCGGGCACGCGGTACCGGGCTTTGCGCCGGACTGGCGCGCGGTCCAGCCCGACGACATCCTCACGATCATCTACACGTCGGGCACGACCGGCCCGCCGAAGGGCGTCCAGCTCACCCACGCGAACGAGATGGCGGCCGTGGACGCGGTGGAGCAGCGTGTCGGCTTCCCGGACGGCTCGCGCGTGATCTCGTGGCTGCCGAGCGCCCACGTGGCCGAACGCACCGCGCATCACTACCTGCCGATCGTCTACGGCATGACGATCACGACCTGCCCGGACCCGCGCCGGATCGGCGAGTTCCTCCCGGCGGTCAAGCCGACGTGGTTCTTCGCGGTCCCGCGCGTGTGGGAGAAGCTCAAGGCCGGCGTGGAGGCCAAGCTGGCCGGCAACGAGGACGCGCAGAAGCTGCTCGCGGCGGGCAAGCAGGCGGTGGAGCTCCAGCAGGCGGGCCAGCCGCTGCCCGAGGCCCTGCAGGGCGCGATGGCCGTGGGCGAGGAGAAGCTGTTCGGGCCGCTGCGCGCCGCGATCGGGCTCGACGAGGCCAAGCTCGTGAACGTCGGCGCGGCGCCGACACCGCGCGAGGTGCTGGTCTTCTTCCATGCCATCGGCGTCCCGCTGGCCGAGATCTGGGGCATGTCGGAGACGTGCGGGGCGGGCGCGTCCAACCCCGAGGAGCGGATCAAGATCGGCACGGTCGGGCTCCCGTCACCGGGCGTGGAGCTCAAGCTGGCCGAGGACGGCGAGCTGCTCGCCCGCTCGAAGGTCGTGATGGTCGGCTATCGCAACCTGCCGGACCAGACGGCCGAGGCGCTCGACGAGGACGGCTGGCTGCACACGGGCGACGTCGCGACGATCGACGAGGACGGCTACGTGACGATCATCGACCGCAAGAAGGAGCTGATCATCAACGCGGCCGGCAAGAACATGTCGCCGGCGAACATCGAAGCGGCCCTGAAAGGCTCCTCGCCGCTGATCGGTCAGGCGTGCGTCGTGGGTGACGGGCGCTCCTACAACGTCGCGCTGATCGTGCTCGACCCGGACTTCGCGCCGACGGTGGACGACCCCGAGCACGTGGTCGCGGAGGCGATCGAAGCCGCCAACGCGACGCTCTCGCGCCCCGAGCAGATCAAGCGCTGGAAGGTCCTCGAAGACGACTGGGTGCCCGGCGGGGACGAACTCACGCCGACGATGAAGCTCAAGCGGCGCCCGATCATGGAGAAGTTCGCATCGGACATCGAGGCGATGTACTAGGTCAAGAATCTCCGTCAGACGGCCTCCGATTGCTAGGAGGCCATGCCGAAGCCCCGCTCTCTGCGCGCGAAGATGCTCGCGCTGATCCTGCTACCGGTCATCGTCGCGCTCGCCGCGGTGACCCTTCTTGCGATCTCCCGCGCGTCGTCGGCGCAGGAGACCTCCGCCTACGCCGAGCTCAACCAGCGCACCGCCGTCGAGTCCGCCAAGGTCGATGCCGCCGTCGCCGGCGTGCAGAACATCGCCAACTCCGCCGCGCTGATCCTGTCCACCAGCACCAGCCGCGCCGACGCCATCGCCGGTATGGCCGCGCTCCAGACCGCGGCCAAGGGCAGCGTCGTGGCCATCTTCGGCAGTCTGCTGCCGAACACGTTCGGCAGCGACGCGGCCGCCGCCGGTCAGCCTGGCACGCTTCCGGACGGCTCGTTCCAGCCGAGCGTCGCGCTCGACGCGAAGGGCAAGATCGCCGTCACCGCCAGCAAGGACGGCCTCACGGGCGCCGGGAACTTCGTCAACACCCCGACGCCGGGCGTCCAGGAGCCGGCCGCGCACGAGGGCACGATGTCCGTGACCTACCAGGCGCCGGTCCAGCGCGGCGGCAAGGTCGTCGGCTACGCCGGCACGACCAACACGCTCGCGCTGATCGACAGCAGGATCGGCAAGATGAAGTTCTACGAGTCGGGGTACGCGTTCGCCACCTCGGCCAAGGGCATGCTGATCGCCAGCCCGGACAAGGCGCAGACCGGCAAGGTCACCCTCGCCGAGCTCGCCCAGAAGACCGGCAACGCTGAGCTCAAGCAGGTCGCTGACTCGATCGCGGCCGGCAAGAGCGGCCAGATCGAGACCAAGGACCCGTTCACGGGCAAGGACGTCATCCTCACGTGGTCGAAGATCGACGCCGCGGGCTGGAGCTTCCTCACGTCCGTCCCGCAGTCCGAGGTGCTCGCCCCGGCCAAGAGCCTCAAGACCGCGCTGCTCGTCGTCGGCCTGATCGCGCTGATCCTCATCAGCCTTGTGATCGTGTGGGTCGCGAACCTGCTCACCAAGCCGATCCGCACCGTCACCGAGGCCGCCGAGCGCGTCGCCGAGGGTGACATCGACGTCCGCGTGGACGTCAAGACCAACGACGAGGTCGGCCGCCTGGCCGCCTCCTTCGAGCGCACGGTCGAGTACCTGCGCGAGAAGGCCGACGCCGCCGAGGCCGTCGCCGACGGCGACCTGACGGTGTCCGTGGAGCCGCGCTCCGACAAGGACGTGCTCGGCATCGCGTTCAACCGCCTGGTCGAGGACCTGCGCGGGATCGTGGGCCGCGTGCACACGACCGCCACGGGCGTCAGCGACGCTTCGCGTCAGATGGCCGGGACGTCCGACGAGGCCGGCCGCGCGATCCAGGAGATCGCGGTCGCCATCGGTGAGGTCGCCGCGGGCACGAACGTCCAGGTCCAGAAGGTCGAAGCCGTCCGCGAGGCCGCCGAGCGGGTCGCCGGGACCGCGCGTGACAGCGCCGAGCGCGCCCACGAGGCCGCCGGCCAGGCCGAGCAGGCCAAGTCGATGGCCACCGAGGGCCTCGTCGCCGCCGGTGAGGCTTCGGCCGCGATGACCGGCCTCGCCGAGTCCGCCAGCGGCGTGACCGGCGCGATCGAGACGCTCGCCGCCAAGTCCGAGAAGATCGGCGGCATCGTCACCACGATCACCGGCCTGGCCGAGCAGACGAACCTGCTGGCGCTGAACGCCGCGATCGAGGCCGCTCGCGCCGGCGAGCAGGGCCGCGGGTTCGCGGTCGTGGCCGAGGAAGTGCGCAAGCTGGCCGAGGAGTCGCAGACCGCGGCGGGCGAGATCGCGGGTCTCATCAACGAGATCCAGCGCGAGACCGGCGAGGTCGTCGCGATGGTGGCCGACACCGCCGAGCGCACCGAGGGTGGCACGGCGACGGTCGAGCGCGCCCGCGCGGCGTTCGAGGCCATCGGCGCCGCCGTCGACGAGGTCACGGGCCGGGCCGCGGACATCGCGGGCGCCGTCGAGGCCCTGTCGCTGGACGCGAACCAGATCGCGGAGGACGTCGTCGGCGTCGCCACGGTCGCCGAGTCCGCGAGCGCCTCGAGCGAGCAGGTCTCGGCCTCGACCCAGCAGACGAGCGCCTCGACGCAGGAGATCGCCGCGTCGGCGCAGCAGCTGGCCGGCAGCGCGGCGGAGCTCGAGCAGCTCGTCGCCACCTTCCGCCTGTAGGTCACAGCAAACCTAAAGAGGGACAGTCCCTCTTTAGGTTTCGTGGGTTTCGGCTCTAGAACGACCAAGCGCGGCCCGAGGGCCGCGCTTGGTCGCAGAGGTTCAGCGGTCGGCCACGCGATGGGGCCGTGGCCGACCGGAGGACTCAAGTGTGTCGCGCCGGTGACGCGGAGCACTGCGTGGGAACCCCCATCTTCAGGTGGGGGTTGGCCCTACCTAGCGGCCGAGTGAATCCAGGATCTCGACCAGCGACCGCATGACGCGCACGGCCGCGTCGAGCTCCGCTTCGCTGTAGGGGCCGAGGACCTCGGCGGTGCGCGCCTCGATCTTGGCGCGCTTGGCCGCGAGCGTCTCGTGGCCGGCTTCGGTGAGGGTGACGATCACCTGGCGCCGGTCCTGGTCGCTGCGGCGGCGCTCGATCATGCCGGACTGCTCGAGCTGGTCGAGCATCGCCGTCATCGAGGCGGGGGAGAGGTCGGCGCGCTTGGCCAGCTCTCCCGCGGTGCACGCCTCACCGCGTTCGAGCTGGAACAGGGCGCGGACCTGCGTGGCGGAGAGCTCGCCCGGGCGGTTCGGGTCGCGCCCGCGCAGGCGGCGCTCGGCGGCGAACAGCTCGCCCATCGCGTTCCGCACCTCTTGGCTCATACGAACTCACCTCTCAGCGCGGCGCGGGAGCGAGCCGACAGGCGAGTTCCCGCCGAAGCATGCGAGCGCTCTGCGCGAGTCATGCGACTACCAGCTCCGCGGTCGTCAGCTCGGGCGCGGGGCGGCGCTCGATGATGGCCAGCATGATCGTCGGGAGCAGCGCGACGACGCTCACGCCGACGACCCACCAGTAGGTGTGGGCGAAGCTGGCCGCGATCGCGTCCGGCGTGTTGGCGGTGATCCCGTTCTGGAGCACGACGGTAAGGATGGCGGTGCCGATCGATCCGCCGACGCGCTGGAGCACGTTCAGCTGCGGGGCGGCGTCGTTGACCTGCTCGGGACGGAGCGTCGCGTAGGCGGCGGTCATCGCCGGCATCATCGCCAGGCCGATGCCGAAGCCGCGCACGACCATCGCGGCGTCGAGCGTGAAGAACGACGTGGTGGCGTCGATCAGGACGAACGGGAGGGTGGCGACGATCATGATCGCGCCGCCGATGAGGCTCGTGAGCCCGCCGCCGAGGCGCTCGGTGATGCGGCCGGAGGCGGCCATGGCGAGCGCGGCGCCGATGCCCTGCGGGATCAGCAGCAGGCCGGTCATGACGGCGTCCTCGCCGCGGACGAGCTGGAAGTAGAGCGGCATCAGGACCATGCCGCCGAACAGCGCGGCGCCGAGGGCGAACGTGGTCACCGACGCGGCCGCGAACGCCTTGTTGGCGTACAGGCGGACATCCAGGAGCGGGTTCGGGATGCGCAGCGCGCGGATGACGAACGCGGCGACGAGCGCGATGCCGGTGAGCACGGGGACGAGGACCTCGGGCGCGATCATCGAGCCGGCCATGCCGCTCTCGGCGAGGCCGTAGGTGATGCCGACGAGGCCGGTGGCGACGAGCGCGAGCCCCGTGGCGTCCAGCTGCTCCGTGGTCTCCGGAGCGGCGTCGTGCGGCAGCAGCCGGAAGGCGGCGATCGCGGCGACGATGCCGACCGGCACGTTGATGAAGAAGATCGCCTGCCAGGCGATGTGCTCGACGAGCAGGCCGCCGAGGGTGGGGCCGAAGACGGGCGCGAGGATGATCGGCACGCCGATGACGCTCATCACGCGCGCCATGTTGCGCGGGCCCGCGGCCTTGACGAGCGCGATCTGGCCGATCGGGACCAGCAGGCCACCGGCGAGGCCCTGGAGCACGCGCGCGGCGACGAGCGACTCGAGGTTCCAGGCGAACCCGCACAGCGCGGAGCCGGCGGTGAACAGGATGAGGCTGAGGATGTACAGGCGCCGGGTGCCGAAGCGGGCCGCAGCCCAGCCGGAGACGGGGATGACGGCTGCAAGGGACAGCATGTAGCCGGTGACGACCCACTGGACCTTGTCGAGCGGGGCGTTCAGCTCGACCGCGAGCGTCTGCAGCGCGACGTTGACGATCGTGGTGGAGAGCACCGACATGATCGCGCCGAGGACGACGGCGATCGCGATGCGTTTGACGTGAGGTTCAAGATTCATCGTTGACTCCCGAAAGATTAGCTATCGAATCTTTCGGCATCAAGATATTTACGCCTGAGTGACGCGCCTCTCTCTAAACTGGGTGTCCAATGGCTTCCAAGCGCTCAGTCAACGTCGGTGGTGTCCAGATCGGCGGGGGCGCTCCGGTTGCGGTCCAGACGATGACCAAGACCGAAACGGCCAACCTGCAGGCCACGATGGACCAGATCCGTCGTGTCGCGGACGCCGGCGCGGACATCGTGCGCTGCGCCGTTCCGCGCGAGAAGGACGTCGAGGCGCTCAAGACGATCGTGCGCGAGTCGCCGATCCCGATCATCGCCGACATCCACTTCAACCACACGCTGGCGCTGAAGGCGATCGACGCGGGCGCGCACTGCATCCGCCTGAACCCGGGCAACATCGGCGGGCCCGAGAAGGTCGCCGAGGTCGCCGATCGCGCCAAGGCGGCCGGCACGCCGCTGCGCATCGGCGTGAACTCCGGCTCGCTGCCCAAGCACCTGCACGACCTCGAGATGACCAACCCGGTCGAGGCGCTCGTCACCGCCGCCGTCGAGTTCGTCGGCCTGATGGAGCGCCTGCGCTTCGAGGACTTCAAGGTCTCGCTCAAGTCGACCTCGGTCCCGAACACGATCGCGGCGAACCGCCTGCTGAGCGAGAAGATCGACTACCCGCTGCACCTCGGCATCACCGAGGCGGGCACGAAGTGGTCCGGCTCGCTCAAGAGCGCGGTCGGCCTCGGCACGCTGCTCGCCGACGGCATCGGCGACACGATCCGGATCTCGCTGTCCACCTTCCACGCCGAGGAAGAGGTCAAGGTCGCCTGGGAGATCCTCAAGGCGCTCAAGCTGCGTGAGCGCGGCCCGGTGCTGATCGCCTGCCCGACCTGCGGCCGCCTGCAGTTCGACATGGACTCGGTCGTCGCGGAGGTCGAGCGCCGGCTGGAGGCCTACGACGACCCGATCGAGGTCTCCGTCCTGGGCTGCGCCGTCAACGGCATCGGCGAGGCCCGCCACGCCGACTTCGGCATCACCGGCGCCAAGGACATGGGGATGATCTACTCCAAGGGCGAGCCGATCAAGAAGGTCGCGACCGAGAACCTGGTCGACGAGCTCTTCGCCGAGATCGACAAGTACTACGCCGCCGGCAAGACGGTCGAGCGCGACGCGGCCGCCGCCGCCGAGGCCGCCGCCTGGCTGGCCGAGGAAGAGGACGCGACGGCGATGACGCCGGAGCGCCTCGCCGCGCTGGAGAAGGCCAAGAACGAGGCCGACGCCGACGCGATCGACGAGGCGCTCTCGCCCGTCGCCGGGCGGCGCTTCACCGCGCGTGTAGCCAGCACGGCGTAGTGCACCGTGAAGAGCTGTTCCGCGGCGGTCGGGCGCACGCGGTGCGCCGCGGCGCGGACGGCCCACTTGGCCGTCGCGGCCGCACGGGCCTTCGTCGTCTCGGCGAAGAACGCGTGGTGGTCGCGGGCGAGCGGGTCGGCCAACTCGCCGATCACGCGCAGGCCCGCGCCCGCGACGAGTGCCTTCACCGCGGCGCGATCGAACGCGTGCAGGTGCCCGATCGAAGCGGAGATCGCCCGCTTGGCGGGCCGGCGCCCGGAGCGGTTGTCCTCCAGCGGCACCTCGACCAGCACGAACCGCGCGACGCGGGCGGCCTCGGCCAACACCGGCGCCGGGTCCGGGATGTGCTCGACGACGTGCGAGAGGATCGCGAGGTCGTACGCCGCGTCCTCCACGGGCACGCGGGCCCCGTCGTAGGCCTCGAGCCGCTCCACGCGCGGGATGGCGCGGGAGCGCGCGATCTCGATCGCCGGGGCGGAGAGCTCGAAGCCGTCGAACGTCGCGGCGGCCCACTGCTCCGACAACGCCGCGAGCAGCGCGCCGTCCCCGCAGCCGATCTCCACGACCCGGGCGGGGGAGAGCCCCGCCCGGGCGCACAACTCGACCGCGTGGGCGGCCTTGGACCGCGCCCCGATCGCCCGCCAGCGTCCCATCTTCAGGCTCTGCTCGTGGTCCTCGAGCGAGTAGCCCGCGGTGTAGAACGCGGTGGGGTCCTGGTGCGCGGCCGGAGGCATCAGCTGGCGGCGAGCGCCGTGGCCGCCTTGTAGCGGCTCTTCTCCTTCTTGGCGAAGTCGATGATGCCCGACACGCGCGGCTGCGGGTTCGGGTCCAGCAGCGACGGCTTGGGCGTCCACTCGTAGCGGTACGCCGCGCCCGCCTGGGGCTTGAGCTTGCGCGTCCAGACGCCGTCGGCACGGGTGTTGTAGGTGCCGACGTCCGTGAACTCGGACGAGCCCTTGCCGCGCACCATGAGCGTGATCTGGCCCTGCGCCTCGGCGCGGACGTGACCCCAGAACGTGGCGGTCGCGCCGGCCTTGGCCTGGTCGATCACGAACGGCGCGGACATCACCGACAGCACCGGCTTCGGCGAGCCGTCGTTGTAGCGCAGGCCCGTCTGCCAGCCCGAGTAGCGCTTCGTGCCGCTGCCGAGGTCGCGGATCGGCTCGTCGTCCCACTGGTAGAAGGACAGGCCGCGCACGCGCTTGGTGGCGTACGCGATGTAGGCCGCCTGCTGCAGGTAGCGCGTCTGGAGCGCCGTCGAGATGCCCGAGGCGGGATCCGGAGGCGAGGTCTCGTAGCCGAACTCCGTCAGGTGGATCGTCTTGGACATGCTGATCCGCTTGCGCGAGCGCAGCTTGTCGATGGCCGTGAACAGGCGCTTGAGGTCGCCGAACTGGGCGGCGTCGGCGTCGGGGTTCACGCGGTCCGGCGCGTACTTCTGCGGGTGCGGGTGGTAGCCGAGCGTGTCGCCCTTGGCCGCCTTGAAGCCCTTGCAGCGGCCGGTCTTGACCGTCTTGTACTTGTCGTCGACGCAGCCCAGCGAGCGCAGGAACGCGAGCGGCCGCATCGGCGTGTCCACGCTGATCGGCTTGTTGCCGACCGGCGCGAGCTCACCGATCACGACCTCGGCGCCCGGGTCGGCGGCCTTGACCGCCGGCTGCGCCGCGCGCACCAGCGAGCGGTAGATGTGCGGCGAGACCGGCTGGAACGTGCGGCCGACCTTCTCCCACTGCGGCTGCAGCCAGCCCTTCTGGTTGGGCTCGTTCCAGATCAGGTAGCGGTCCACGTTGGCCTTGTAGCGCGTCGCCGCGGCCTTCGCGAAGTCCGCGAACGCCTTCGGATCAGGCTTCCAGTTGCGGTTGCGCTTGGCCGGCTCGGTGCTCGACCACAGCGGGCCGGGACCGGTCAGCGTGAGCATGACCTTCAGGCCCGCGCCGCGGATGATCGCGATCGCGTTGTCCATGACCGCCCAGTTGTACTGCGGGTCGGCGTGGTTGCCGGCATCGAAGCCCGCCGGCTTGGACTGCGCCTCCTGGCCCGGCGCGATGTCCCCCCAGCGCGCGTGGATGCGCACGACGTCCACGCCCCACTGCTTCCAGGCAGCGGCCGCGCCGGGGGCGAGGTGCTGGTTGGCGAGGAAGATGCCCTCGTCCTCCATGCCGACTTCGAACGTCGACTGCGCGGCGGCAGGCGCCGCCCCGACCAGCGAGATCGCCGCCGCGGCGGCCACTACGAAACGCTTCACTTGCTCGCTACCTCCGCCTGGCGCGAGGTGATCCCGTTCCAGGAAAGTCGCCACATACCGCCCGTGTCCGGGACCTCGGCGGTGAACGTGCCGTTCGCGCTCGTCACGGGGACGGTGGCCACGGTCTTGAACGCCGAGGAGCCCGCGGGCGCGTTCTGGACGTCCACGGTACCGGCGGCACCGGCGTCAGCCGGGCGGACCTGCCCGTAGACGGTGAGGTTGGCGCCCTTGTCGACCACCCACAGCGGCAGCTTGTAGGCGTCGTAGGCCGGCTTGCGCGCGCCGCCGTTGAACAGCCGCAGACCCATCTGGAAGCCGGCGGCGATGTTCACGTCGTCGACGATCTTGTACTGGGCGACCGTCTTGACGCGCTTGTTGTTGTACGCGATCCAGTCGGACTGGTTGATGTACTCGGACTGCTGCGCGTCGGTCACCGCGAAGATGTCGTTGACGCCGGGCGGGTTGGTCTGCCAGCCGTGCTCGGTGTAGTGGACCGGCAGCTTGGTCGGGATCCGCTTGCGCTTGCCCGCCTGGTCGAGGAGCCTCGTCAGGCGCGAGGCGACGCCGATCGTGATCTCACCGGCGTTGGTCTTCGACAGCGGCGGCCGCGAGCCGCCGCGCGTGTACGGATGGTGCGCGTAGCCGTTGATGCCGAGCTTCTTGTAGCCCTTGCAGCTCTGGTCCTTGCCTTCGGCGCCGCCCAGCGAACCGCCGCTCTTGGACAGGCAGAACACGCCGCGCAGGAACGTCTCCGGCGACGTCTTCTTGATGCGCGACGCGCAGCTCTTGGGCGCGCGCAGGCTGCGCTGGGCGGAGCAGCCGGACGGGTCGTCGCCCAGCGGGGCCGTCTCGCCGAGCCAGATCTGGTCGGTCGTGGTGCGGTGGCCGGTGGCGCGCAGCGAGGAGATCGCCGACTTCGCCAGCGAGCGGTACAGCGAGGCCGAGCGCTGGACGGCGACGCCGCCCACGACCTCGTACTGCGGGCTCAGCCAGGAGCCGAGGTTCGGCTCGTTCCAGATCGACCAGTACTTGACGGTCGGGTAGCGCGCGCCGAGGGCGCGCACGAAGTCGCCGTACAGCTTCGGGTCGGGCTTGCAGACCTTGCGCGCGGCCGCGGAGCCCTTGCAGCGCGAGGCCCAGGCCGGGATCGGGCCGGTGGGCGTCAGCAGCACCTGCATGCCGCGGGCCTGCGCGCCGGCCACCAGCGAGTCGAACATCGCGAGCGACGCGCCGTAGGACTCGGGCTTCTTGCCGTTGAAGCCTTTCGGCTTCTTGGTGGAAGTCGGGGAAGGAGCAACCCGCGCCCAGATCACGTTCGCGCGGATGAGGTCGGCGCCGAGCGCCTTGGCTTCATCGAGCGTCTGGGCCTGCACCTCGGGGCCCCGATCGAGCATGAACGTCTCGTCCTCGATCAAGGACAGCTGGTCAGGGGCGGCGAGGGCGGGCGCCGTGGGCAGCGCAGCGCAGGCTGCGGCCACGACGAACAGCCGCCGGGCGCGGCGTCGGGCAGTCTCAGTCATCAGAGACATTCCAACGCCCCGCCCGGACGGGAGTTGCGCAGTGAGTGATAAGGCCTACTTGGCGGCCGCGTACAGCTCGGCGACCTTCGCCCAGTTCACGACGTTCCAGAAGGCGTCCAGGTAGTCCGGGCGCTTGTTCTGGTACTTGAGGTAGTACGCGTGCTCCCACACGTCGGCGCCCAGCAGCGGCGTCTGGCCGGCCGAGAGCGGCGTGTCCTGGTTGGGCGTCTTGGTGACCGCGAGGCCGGAGCCGTCGTACACGAGCCAGGCCCAGCCGGAGCCGAACTGGGTGACGCCGGCGTCCTTGAACTTGGCCTTGAACTCGTCGAAGGAGCCGAACGCGGCGTTGATCGCCTCGCCCAGCTCGCCGTCGGGCTCGCCGCCGCCGTCGGGCGACAGCCACTCCCAGAACAGCGCGTGGTTGTAGTGGCCGCCGCCGTTGTTGCGGACGGCCGCCTGCTTGTCGGCGGGGAGCGAGTCGAGGTTCTTGAGCACTTCCTCGATCGGCTTGCCGTCGAAGTCGGTGCCCTCGAGCGCGGCGTTGACCTTGTCGACATACGCCTGATGGTGCTTGTCGTGATGCACCTTCATCGTCGCCTCGTCGATATGCGGCTCGAGCGCGTCGTACGCGTAGGGCAGCGGCGGAACTTCGTACGCCATGGGTCCTCCCGGAGGATTCGAATTCGTGCGTCGGCCGTATGCGTTCTATCACCGACCCGTGCCCGGGGCGCCCTCCCCGGTGGATCGCCGGCGCGTCCGGTCCGGGTGTGGCGCGGGTGGCGGCTGCGTGGTGGGGGGGGCCCGCCGGAATCCGGCGGGGAGGGGGCCTCGGGTACTAAGGTTCGGGCCTTCCATGACCCGTCTGAGCCAGTATTTCCTTCCGACCGAGAAGCAACCGCCTGCCGACGCGGAAGCGCTCTCACACAAGCTGCTCGTCCGCGCGGGCATGATCCGCCAGGTCGGCGCCGGTCTATGGAGCTGGCTGCCGGCGGGCTGGCGCGTGCACGAGAAGGCCGTGCAGATCGTGCGCGAGGAACTGGACGCGATCGGTGCCCTCGAGATGCTGATGCCGGTGCTCAACCCGGCGGAGCTGTGGCAGAAGTCGGGTCGCTACGACGCGATCGGCGGGGAGCTGTTCCGGCTCAAGGACCGCCGCGGGCGCGGACATGGTGCTGGCGATGACGCACGAGGAAGTGGTCACGACGCACGTGGCCCAGGTCGTGCGCTCCTATCGCGACCTGCCGCTGATCCTCTACCACTTCCAGACCAAGGAACGCGACGAGCCGCGGCCGCGCGCCGGCGTGCTGCGGACGCGCGAGTTCATCATGAAGGACTCGTACACGTTCGACCGTGACGCCGCGGGCCTGGACGTGGGCTACGACAAGCACCGCGAGGCCTACGACAAGATCTTCGATCGCTGCGGGCTGGAGTGGTACCGGGTCGACTCCGACGTCGGCATGATGGGCGGCACGGGCGCGCACGAGTACATGGCGCCGTGCCCGGCGGGCGAGAACGACGTCGCGCTCGCGCCGGGCTACGCGGCCAACGTCGAGGTGGCGTCGGCCACGCCGAAGCCGGTCGAGCTGCCGCAGGCGCTGGACGCCCCGGAGGTGTTCGACACGCCGGGCGCGACCACGATCGACGCCGTCGCGAAGCTCGCGGGCGTCCCGGCGGGCGCGCTGATCAAGGCCTTCCCGATCATCGTCGGCGAGGACGAGCTGCGGCTCGTGCTCGTCCGCGGCGACCATCGCGTCAACGAGATCAAGCTCGGCAACACGCTCGGCGCGGCCTTCCGGCCGGCGCACGAGTCCGAGTTCGAGGCCAGGATCGGCCCGGCGGGCTACATCGGCCCGGTCGGGATCGACGTGCCGATCCTGCTGGATTCCGCGCTCGACGGCGACTCCTACATCGCCGGCGCCAACGCGGCGGACCAGCACGTGCGCGGCGTGCAGCCGGGGCGCGACTTCCAGTTCGAGACCGTCGACGTGCGCACGGTCGAGGCCGGCGACACGGTCGACGGGAACGAGATCCGGATCGAGCCGGCGATCGAGATCGGCAACATCTTCAAGCTCGGCACGCGCTACTCCGTGCCGCTCGGCGCGTCGTTCCTGGACGAGGACGGCAACTCGAAGCCGGTCTGGATGGGCTCCTACGGCATCGGCCCGGCGCGCATCTGCGCCGCCGCGGTGGAGCAGTTCGCGGACGAGAAGGGCATCTCCTGGCCGCGCTCGCTCGCGCCGTTCGACATCCACCTGGTGGGGCTCGGCAAGCCGGGGACCGAGGAGCAGCAGCTCGCCGACACGCTCTACGAGGAGCTCCGCGCGCTCGGCCTCGACGTCATCTATGACGATCGCGACCGGCGGACCGGGCGCGAAGTTCGCCGACGCCGAGCTGCTCGGCTGCCCGCTGCGGCTGACGGTCGGCGGGCGCACGCTCGCCTCCGGCGAAGTCGAGGCGCAGGTCCGGCGCGGCCGCGAGACGCGTTCCGTCCCGCTCGAGGGGGCGGCTGAGGCCGCTCACGAGCTGTGGAAGACACTCCCGTAGAAAAGGCCCGCCTGACCTTCCGGCGGCTGTCCGGGCTTGATCGCTCGGGCCCGCCGCCACCGGAGACCCAGGCGGGGGCGCCGCTGCGGCCCTGGACGATCCCGAACGCCATCGGGTACGTCCGGCTGCTGCTCGTCCCCGTGTTCCTGGTGCTCGCGTTGCAATCGGAATCAGGGACGGACGCGCTGCCGGCCGTCCTGTTCGCGGTCATCGCCTGGAGCGACTACGCCGATGGGATCGCCGCCCGCGTGACGGGCCAGTACTCGCGCATGGGCGCGCTGCTGGACCCGCTCGTGGACCGGATGCTGATCGTCGCCGGCGTGATCGTGTGCTGGAAGTTCGAGCTGCTCCCGCGCTGGGCGCTGGCCGTCCTGGCCGCGCGCGAGCTGTTCATGCTCTGCCTGGCCCGCTACGCGATGTCCAAGAACGTTGAGCTGAAGATCAACTGGCTGGGTAGATGGGGCGTGTGGCCGGTGTTCAGCGCGTTGTTCTTCGCTTTGTGCGGCGTCGACTGGCTGGCGCTGGCCTGCCTGTATGTCGGGTTGGTGCTGGTACTTGGCTCGACCGTGCAGTACGTTCGTGATGGTCTCCGCATGGCGCGAGAGCAAGGCTCTACCTGAGCTTTACGAACGCTATGCTTTCCCTTCCGTCTCGTCGCCCAGAGGAGAGGACTCGCTCACAGATGGACACCTTCCCCGATCTCGGTTCACTCTCCGACCAGGAGCTCAAGGACCTCATCCAACAGCTCACTGACGAAGAGCAGGAGGTGTCCTATCGCCGGCGGATCCTCCACGGCAAGATCGACATCCTCCGGGCCGAACTGGTCAATCGCCTCCGCAAGAAGCACGAGCACGGCGAAGATGTCATCTCCGGTGCCGACGTCCAGCGCCTGACCGACATTCTCGCCGGTCGCGCCAGCGGCGGCGGCGACGACTCCATCTAGAACGCGCGGAGGGTCGGCCTTTGGCCCGTCACTGCCCCGAGTGCGGGTTCGTCGTCACTGAGGGGGCGAACTACTGCCAGCGCTGCGGCGCGTACGTCGGCACGCGTGAAGACACGCGTGAGGACGCGACGACCGCGACGTACATGATCGACGACAAGACCGGCGAGTTGAAGCCGGTCGACGTCGGTGATGTCGCCGCCGCGACCGGCGCACTCGTCATCCGTTCCGGCGGCGGCCGGGTCGGTCAGTCGTACCCGCTCGAGGGCGACCGGCTCGTGATCGGGCGCTCGCCCGACGCCGCCGTCTTCCTCGACGACGTCACCGTCTCGCGCGACCACGCCGTGCTCGTGCGGCGCTCGGGTCAGTGGTACCTGGACGA
This sequence comes from uncultured Solirubrobacteraceae bacterium, assembly GCA_963724195.1. Lineage (GTDB taxonomy): Bacteria > Actinomycetota > Thermoleophilia > Solirubrobacterales > Solirubrobacteraceae > Solirubrobacter. The sequence continues at coordinate 501,001 of CAVRTQ010000016.1, forward strand.
CTCCGGGTCCCTGAACGGCACGTACGTCAACCGGCGCCGGATCGAGTCGCACAAGCTCGAGGACGGCGACGAGTTGCAGGTCGGCAAGTACAAGCTCACCTACCTGGCGCGTTGAGTTGACCGTGACCGACGACGCCACGCCGCCGCCGCTCGCAGGCGAACCGCCGAAGGAGCCGGCGAGGCCGACGAAGTCGCTCACCATCGGCGCGGTCTGCAAGGGACTCCAGCAGGAGTTCCCGGACATCTCGATCTCCAAGATCCGGTACCTCGAGGACCAGAAGCTGGTCACGCCGCGGCGCACGCCCGGCGGCTACCGGCTCTACTCGCCGTCCGACGTGTCGCGGCTGCGGACGATCCTGCGCCTGCAGCGCGACGAGTACATGCCGCTGGCCGTGATCCGGCAGGAGCTCGCGGCGGGGCGGACGGTCTCCGAGGAGTCCCCGGCGGCGCCGAGCACGGACGGGGCGGCGCCCGCGGCGCGGCCGGCCGGCGGCGGCTCGCCGCGGCGGATGTCGGTGTCGGTCCGCCCGGGCGGCTCGACGTTCTCCCTCGACGACGTCGTCGAGGACACGGGCGCGGAGGCGCGGCTCGTGCAGGAGCTCGAGGACTTCGGGATCATCAAGGGTGAGCTCAAGGGCGGCACGCGCTACTACGACGAGACCGACCGCGAGATCGTGCGCGCCGTGCGGGAACTGGCGGCGTACGGCGTGGCCGGGCGCAACCTGCGCGTCTTCAAGTCCTCCGCGGAGCGGGAGGCGGCGCTGCTGAACCAGATCCTCGCGCCCTCGCTGCGCTCGCGGAACCCGGAGCGCCGGCGCGAGGCGCTCGACGCGCTCGAGAACCTCGCCGCCGTGGCCTCGCATCTGAAGCATCTGCTGCTGATCCGGGATCTGCGGCGGATCACCGGATGAACGGCGAGCCATCGCATCGCCGGACTTCGTCCGGGATAAGCGGGATCGCTTTGGCGTCGTTCATCCGCGACATCCCGGATTTCCCCAAGCCGGGGATCGTCTTCAAGGACATCACCCCGCTGCTGCTGGATGCCGGCGCGTTGGACTTCGCGATCGAAGGGCTCGCGGCGTGGGCGCGGCCGCTGGCGGTGGACTTCGTCGTGGCCGCCGAGGCGCGCGGGTTCATCCTCGGCGCGGCGCTGGCGCGGGAGCTGGGCGTCGGGTTCGTCCCGGCCCGCAAGCCCGGGAAGCTGCCGGGGGAGACCGTGTCGGCCGAGTACATCCTCGAGTACGGCGTGGACGCGCTGGAGATGCACGCGGACGCCCTGGCCCACGGCGCGCGGGTGCTGCTGCACGACGATCTGCTGGCCACCGGTGGGACGGCGGCCGCGCTCGTCGACCTGGTCCGCGGGCGCGGCGCGGAGGTCGCGGGCTTCGGGTTCCTGGTCGAGCTGTCGTTCCTGGGCGGGCGCGCGAAGCTCGACGGGATCGACGTCGAGACACTGATCGCCTACAGCGGCGAGTGAGACGCGAGCAGGTCTTCTGGGGCTGGGGCGAGCCCGGGGCCGGGCCGTCGCTCCCTGAGCACGCGCGGGAGCTGCTGCAGGGCGAGCTCGGCGTGTCGGGCGACGTGGTCTCCTCGCCGGTGGCGCTGGAGGACGTGTCGTTGCCGGCCCCGGTGCTGCCGGACGGGTTGCGGGAGCGGCTCGAGGCGGTCGCGGAGGTGCGCGACGACGTGGCGGCGCGGGTGCTGCGGGCGCGGGGGAAGTCGTACCTGGACCTGCTGGCGTCGCGGGCGGGGGAGTTCGCTTCCGCGCCGGACGCGGTGGTCGCGCCGGGGTCGGAGGCACAGGTGGCCGAGGTGCTGCGGCTGTGCGGCGAGTACGGCGTCGCCGTGGTGCCGTTCGGGGGCGGCACGAGCGTCGTCGGCGGGCTCGCGGGGGAGCGCGGGCGGTTCTCGTCGCTGGTGTCCTTGGACCTGGGCCGGCTGGATCGCGTGGTCTCGATCGATCCGCGGTCGCTGGTGGCGGTGTTCGAGCCGGGGATCCGCCTGCCCGAGGCCGATGCGGCGTTGCGGGCGCAGGGGCTGGCGCTGGGGCACGTGCCGCAGTCGTACGAGTGGGCGACGGTCGGTGGGTGCGCGGCGACGCGCTCGGCCGGGCAGACCTCGACCGGCCACGGGCGGATCGACGAGCAGGTCGTGGCCCTGTCGTGCGTGACGCCCTCGGGGGCGTTGTCCACGCTGGACGCGCCGGGGTCCGCGGCGGGTCCGTCACTGCGCGAGCTCGTCCTGGGATCTGAGGGGACGCTGGGCGTGATCACGTCGGTCGCGCTGCGCGTGCGGCGGCGGGTCGAGGCGTCCTATGACGCGTGGTCGGTGGAGTCGTTCATGGCCGGCGCGGACCTGCTGCGGGCCTTGGAGCAGGACGGGATCGCGCCCGACATCGCGCGGCTGTCCGACGAGCAGGAGACGCGCACGTCCTTGGCCCTGGCCGGGACCGGCACGGTGGGGCGGCGGCTGCTGGGCGGGCGCTGCCTGCTGGTGTGCGGCTGGCAGGGCGCGACGGGGCGGGCCTCCGCGGCCCGCAAGCTCATCCGCGGCGGCGCGTTGCCGTTGGGTCCGTCGCCCGGGCACGCGTGGGAGAAGTCCCGCTTCGCCGGGCCGCACCTGCGCGACGACCTGCTGGACCGCGGCGTGCTGGTCGAGACGCTGGAGACGGCGACGACGTGGTCGAACCTGGAGCGGCTCTACCGCGCGGTGCTGCGCGCGCTGCCCGGGCTGCACGTCGGGTGCCACATCTCGCACCTGTACCCCTCGGGCGCCTCGCTGTACTTCACCGTGCTCGGCGCGCAGTCCGACGATCCGGTCGCGCAGTGGGGCGCGTTCAAGGCGGCGGCATGCCGGGCGATCGTGGACCACGGCGGCACGATCTCCCACCACCACGCGGTGGGGCGCGACCACGCCGCGTACCTGCCCGACGAGGTCGGGGAGCTGGGCGTCGAGCTGCTGCGCGCGGTGAAGATCCGCTGCGACCCGGCCGGGGTCATGAACCCCGGCAAGCTGCTGCCTGGACTAGCCGCGCGCGCGGTCGGGAGGTCGCCGCTGAGGATGACCTTGCCGGGTTCCTTGGCGCCTTCGTCGTCGAGCGTGATCGCGACCCGCTGGTAGGTCTGCAGCCAGTCGAGGAACTCGTCGGTGTCGTCGTTGCCCGGGCCGGCGGCGGTGAGCTGGCCGTCCTCCTTGACGGCGTCGCGCACGTCGCCGAGCAGGCGCGGCGCACCGTCCTCGCGGGTGAGCCAGATCGAGTAGCGCTGGCCCTCAGCGTTCGCGGCGATGCCCTGCGCGGCGATCGCGAACCGGACCGTGTCGTCGTTGGCCCGGAACAGCTCCATCAGGCCGACGGCCGTCGACCCGGCCGGCCCGCGCAGCAGGACCTGGTTCGCGGCCACGGCGGTGGTGGAAGGCGTGGCCGTCGCCGTCGGCGGCGTGCCGGCGCTGGTCTCCGGCTCGTCGGTGCCGCGCGTGAAGACGAACGCGAGCACGATCGCCACGATCGCGAGCGCGGCGCCGATGAGCAGCGCGCCGCCCAGGCGGGAGGAAGACTCGCGCGTGGGGGCGGGGGTGTCGCGATCGGCGGCGGCGTCCGGCGCGGAGTCGTCGTCGAACCAGTCGTCGCCGCGCGTCGCGTGCGGCCGCCTCGGCCGCAGCGGTCGGCCGTGGCGCCGCGTCGTCGCTCGGCGCCGCCTCGCGTGCGCGCCCCGTCGCGCCGGCGGGCGCCGCGGCGTCGTCGGCCTGGGACGGCGCGGGCGCGGTCTTGCCGTTCACGCGCGGCTGGTCGGGGCCCGTCGGGAGGGCCGGGACGGCCTCGCCGCCGGGGATCTCGCGCAGCGGCGCGGCGACCTGCGCGGCCCAGCGGTGCGCATCCGGCTCGGCCAGGAGCAGCGCACGGGTGCGTTCGGCGTGGGCCTGCGACTGCTGGCCGAGGAGCCAGTCCGCGATCTCGCCCGACCGGGCCGGCGCGGGCAGGTCCGGGGCCAGCGCGGCGAGGCCGCTCCGGGCGCGGGTGCGGATCGTCTCTTCGGGCATCCCGAGCAGGTCGGACAGCTCGCCGTAGGACCGTCCCTGGCGCAGGACGAGCTCCACGGCGGCGCGCTGGTCGGGCGCCAGCCTGTCAAATGCGGTGGCGCGGCTTGCCGGCATCTGGGCGCGTAGCCTAGTGGAGCGATGAGCGGATCGGCGCTAATTGACCTGGAAATCGACTCCGCGACGGAGGACGAGGTGCGCGGTCGCGTGCCCGTCACCGACGCGCTCAAGCAGCCGCTCGGCGTGGTCCACGGCGGCGTCTACGCGGTGATCGCGGACGCGCTCACGGCGGGCGACGGACGGGTGATCACGAACCAGACCTCGTTCCTGCGGCCGGCGACGGACGGGGTGCTGCACGCGGTGGCCAAACGGCGCCACGGCGGGCGGACGACGGCGGTGTGGGAAGTCGACGTCAGCGACGACGCGGGACGGCTGTGCGCCGTCGTGCGCACGACCGTGTCCTACTAGCCGTCGGGCGCGCCCTGGCCGAGCCAGGCCTCGGCGAACTCCTGCAGCTTCGGGTCGTCAGGGCCGTTCGCGACCAGCCGACGGCGCCAGGCCAGCGCCTGCACGCCTTCCAGGCCGGGGCGCTTGGCCAGGATCACGGCCTGGCCCGCCGCCGCGAGCTCCGGATCGAACGGCCCGCTGACCTCCTCCTGCACGGCCGCGGGCGGGTCGCCGTCGTAGGCGATGACGACGTTGCCCAGGGCCAGCGCCTCGAGGATCTGGTCGTCGCTCAGCTCGTTGCGGTCGGCCTGGACCGGCTCGGCGCGGTGCGGGCCGGAGGTCGGCGGCTCGTCGACGGGGGAGGCGGGCGTGGCCGGCGCGTCCGTCACGCGTTGAGCGCCGCGGTCGGGCTCCAGCGTCCCCGGTCCGGTCGTGCCCTGCACCTGGGAGGAGTCGCGGTTCGCGAGGATGATGATCAGCACGAGGCAGGCCCCGGCGGCGAGACCGGCGATCGCGAGCGCGTAGAGCGCCTTCACGTGCGGACCGCGCGTGTGCGCGCCGCGCGGCGCTTCGGGCCCGCGGGCACGCCGGCCGCCGCCGCGAGCTCACGGATGGAGGCGTCGAGATCTGCGGCGAGGGTGTCCAAGTCGGCCAGGGCGTCGTAGTCGCCGAGCAGCCCGAAGAACAGCTGCCCGTCGTAGGACATGATGGCGATCCCCAGCGCGGTGTTCAGGACGAGCGGCACCTTCGGATAGAAGGCCTCGAGCTTGCGACCCATCATGTAGAGCGGGATCTGCGGGCCCGGCACGTTGGTCACGGTCAGGTTGAAGAAGCGCTGGCGCGATTGCAGGCGGGCGGCCTGGCTGAGCACGGTCGGCGCGGCGGCGTCGGCGAGGCGCGTGATGGCCTGCGCGCCCACGGCCTGGCCGGACTCCTTGAGCCCCGCCATCGCGGCGTGCACGTACCGGAAGCGGTCGGCCGGGTCGGCCAAGCCGACGGGGAGCGGCGCGTACATCGCCGCGACGCGGTTCCCGAGCGCGCCGCGCTCGGCGTCCGCGCGCACGGAGATCGGGACCATCGCCTTGAGCTCGGTGCCCTCCGGGTCGCGCCCGCGCCGGATCAGGAACGCGCGCAGCGCGCCCGTGACCACGGTCAGCACGACGTCGTTGATCGTCCCGCCCAGCTCGTCCTTGACCGCCTTGAACGTCGCCAGGTCGGCGGCCGCCCAGGCGAAGCGCCGGTGCGGGCCGATCCGCACGTTCAGCGGCGACGGCGGCGCTCCCGCCACGCCCGCGGCGAGCATCGCGGCCAGGCCGGCCACGGAGCGTCCCGCCTCCGCGCCCGCGCGGTCAGGGGCGGCGAGCAGGTCCCGCATCCACTTCAGCGGCGCCACGGCGCGTTCGATCACGCCGTCGGCGAGCAGCTCGGCCCCGCTCGGCAGCGGCTGCGGCGACCAGGCCGGCGCGGGCGGGAGCTCGCCCGCATCCGGCTCCAGGTCGAACAGCACGCTCAGGATGTCCACGCCCGAGATCCCGTCCACGAGCGCGTGGTGGGTCTTGCAGATCAGCGCGAACCGGCCGTCGCCCATCGTGTCGACGAGCCAGATCTCCCACAGCGGCTTGTCGCGATCGAGCTGCTGGGCGAACACCCGCCCGGCGAGCGCGCGCAGCTCCGCCTCCCCCGCGGGGGCCGGCAGCGCCGTGTGGCGCACGTGGTAGCCGACGTTGAAGTGCGGGTCGTCGACCCACACGGGTCGCGCGACGCCCAGCGGCGGGAACGCCAGCCGCTGGCGGTAGCGCGGCACGGAATGCAAGCCCCGATCGATCCGCTCTTTGAACGCGTCGTAGTCCGGGGCCGGACCCTCGAAGACCAGTACGGAGCCGACGTGCATGTGCGCGGACCCGCCGGTCTCGAGCGCCAAAAACGATGCATCCAGACCCGTGAGCCGTGACATAGATCGGCATTCTCCCGCACCATCCGTGTTTCAGAACCTTCAACAACGTGTATAACGTTAGGTGTGAGGATCGATTTGACTGAGCCGGGCGCCTTCCGCCTTGCATTTGACGACCACCACCGCAAGGTGTATGCCGCCGCCTACGGCGTGCTCGGTGATGCGACGCTCGCTCAGGACGTCGTCCAAGACGTGTTCCTGCGTCTGTGGCGCCGTCCGACCGCGTTCGATCCGTCCCGCGGCGATCTCGGCGCCTATCTGCGCCTGATGGGCCGCTCCCGTGCGCTGGACCTGTGGCGTGAGACCCAGGTCCGCGGCCGCGCCGCCGACCGCTTGAAGCTCGTCGGAGGGCAGGAGGAGCCGCGCGCGGAGGAGCAGCCGGAGATCGTCGCCGACCGCGCCCAGGACACCGAGGACGTGCGCGAGGCACTCGGCAAGCTGCCCGAGAGCCAGCGCGAGGCGCTCGTGCTCGCGTATTGGGGCGGCCTCACCGCCGACCAGATCGCGCAGCGCGTGCACATCCCGCTCGGAACGGCCAAGAGCCGCATCCGACTGGGTCTCGCGCGCCTGCGGGACGAGTTCGCCGTCGCAGTGTGAGGTCCCTCCGAGACCCCTCCGTATGGGGGGACCTGCCTTGAAGCGCCTGCAAGCGCCGCTATAACGGAACACTCGTTCGGTCATGCCGAGCCGTGAGCGCACGGAGTGCTCACGGGTGGGGGACTCCTAGAAGTCCAAGCGTCTCAAGGAGAGAGAGACGCGCGGGAGTCACCGGCGATCCTTGCGAGCGGGCTTCGCCCGCTGCTTCGGTCGCTGGGAGATCGCTTCGCGGATCTTCCGAGACACGCCCTGCAGGCAGAGTCCCAGGGCCGGACGCGCATATAGGAGGATCCATGCCGCGATCCACGCTGCGCTGCGCGCTGTTGAGCGCCGGCGCGCTGTGCCTCACGGCCACGGCCGCTCCGGCCGTTGCTGACGCTGCGCCCAAGGTGGGTGTGAGCGCCAAGCGCCTGAACATCCAGGCCGGTAACCGCGCCACCGTCAAGGGGCGCGTCCAGGCGCCCGGCACCGTGAAACTGCAGATCCAGCGCGGTCACCGCTGGGTGACGATCGACCGTGACCGCACCGACGCTCGAGGTCGGTACGTGCTGCGAAAGCGCCTCAAGCAGGCCGCGAGCTCTCGCGCCCGCGTGGTCTCGAGCACGGGTGCGAAGCGCATGGTCGGCCGCTTGAACGTCTACCGCCACGCACTCGCGTCGTGGTACGGCCCCGGCCTGTTCGGCAACACAGCTGGGCTGTGGCGGCACGGTTGACGACCGGTTCGATCGGTGTCGCCAACAAGAGCCTGCCGTGCGGGACCAAGGTCACGCTCCGCCATCGCGGGCGCGTCCTGCGCGTGCGCGTGATCGACCGTGGCCCGTACGTCGGTGGCCGCGAGTACGACCTCACCGCCGCGACCGCGCGCAAGCTCGGGTTCAGCGGCCACGGGCCGATCCAGGCCACTCGCGGTAGAAACGTACGTTCGCGTCCGGGGCTGTCCCTACCGTGTGGTGGGATGGCCCCGAAGCGCGTGATCGCCCATCTGGACTGCGACGCGTTCTATGCGACCTGTGAGCTGATCAAGCGGCCTGACCTGAAGGGCAAGCCGCTGATCGTCGCCGGATCGGGGCCGCGGTCGGTCGTCACCACCGCCTCCTACGAGGCGCGCAAGTTCGGCGTGGGCTCGGCGATGCCGGCGTCCCAGGCCCGCCGGTTGTGTCCCACGGCGGTCGTCATCCCGCCAGATTTCACGACCTACCGCGAGAAGTCGCGCGAGGTGTGGACATTGGTGCGTGCGCGGCTCGAGGCCGTGCAGGGGATGGGGATCGACGAGGCGTACGCGGACCTCACCGGCGTGGAGAAGCCCTTGCGGGTGCTGCGCGAGCTCATCGAGCAGGTCAAGAAGCAGACCGGGATCCAGATCTCGGTCGGCGTCGGGCCGAACCGGCTGATCGCCAAGTGCTGCTCGGACCTGGGCAAGCCCGCCGGGTTCGTGGCCATGGGGCGCGAGGAGGCGTGCATTCGCTTCGCCACCGCGCCGACGCGCCGGATTCCCGGCATCGGGCCCAAGACGGCCGAGCGTCTCGCCGAGCTCGGCTACGCCACCGTCGGACAGCTGCAGGAGGCCGACGAGGCGCAGCTCGCCGACCGCTTCGGGGACCGCTGGGCGCGGTACCTGAAGGGGCGCGCCTCGTTCTATGACGACTCGCCCGTGGAGACCGAGTCCGGCGCGGCGAAGTCGGTGTCCACCGAGCGCACCTTCGACACCGACGTGGAGACCCACGCCGAGCAGGAGGAGATCCTGCGCACGCTCGCGCGGGAGCTGTGCGAGTCGCTGCAGAAGAAGGGGCGGCGTGGGCGGACGGTGGCGATCAAGGTCCGGCTCGCCGACTGGACGACGGTCACGCGCGCGAAGACGCTCGACGGCTCCACCAACGAGATCGAGCTGGTGACCGAGACCGCCGTCGCCCTGCTGCGCGCGTACGCGCCGCCGGCCCCGGTGCGGCTGCTCGGCGTGCGGCTCGCGAGCTTCGACGACGTGGAGCCCGACAAGCCGCCGGCGCCCGTCGCGCCCGTGGGTCAGCTCGCGCTGCCGCTCTGAGCGGCGCAGCCTGCCCGCACTCGCCGCCCGGTGCGACACGAACACTAAAGAGGGACTGTCCCTCTTTAGGAATGGGGTCAGTAGAGGGCGGAGGCGAGCTTGCGGCGGGCTTCGCGCGCCACGGGGTGTTCGACGCCGAGCTCGTCGAGGACGCCGACGACGGCGCGGCGCAGGTCCTCGCGCTGGTCGCCGGTGGAGGCGGGGATGGCGGCGATCAGGGTGTCGATGCCCGGCTCGACGTCGCCGCGGTCGATCGCCGCGAACGCCTCGGCCAGGTTCGGGTCCTCCTCCAGGCGCAGGCGCGCGGCCAGGCCCTCGGCGGCGAAGCCGGTGGCGTTCGCGAGCAGTTCCAGCGCCTCTTCACGGGGGACGAGGCGGGCCAGGGCGACCTTGGCGTCGATCCGGCTCGGCTCGAGCTCCAGCGCGCGGCGCAGGTTCGCCTCGCCGCCCTCGGCCACGAGCGCGTCGGACTCAGAGGGGACGATCCGGTCCAGGAAGCGGTTGACCTGCGCGGGCGGGAGCGCGCCGACGAACTCGTCGACGACCTTGCCGTCCTTGAACGCCTTGACCGCCGGGATCGACTGGATGCCGTACTGCTGGGACACGCGCGGGTTGCTGTCCGTGTCCACCTTGACCAGCTCGACGGCTTCGCCGCGGTCGTCGACGGCCTTCTCGATCACGGGGCCGAGCGAGCGGCACGGGCCGCACCACTCCGCCCAGAAATCGACGACGACGGGCTTCTCGAACGAGCGCTGGATGACCGCTTGCTCGAACGTGGTGTCAGTGGCATCGATGGGCACGCTGCGAGGATAACCGGCATGCAGATCGACGCGGATGGAGTGACGCTGGACGGTGAAGAGGCGGGTGAAGGGTCACCCGTCGTGCTGCTGCACGGGCTGACGGCGACGCGCCGCTACGTCGTGATGGGCTCGAAGGCGCTCGAGCGCGCCGGGCACCGCGTGGTGCTCTACGACGCCCGCGCCCACGGCCAGTCCGAGGGCGGCGAGGACTACTCCTACGACCGGCTGGCCACGGACCTGCTCGCCGTGCTCGACGACCGCGGCATCGAGCGCGCCACGCTCGCCGGCGCTTCGATGGGCGCGCACACGATCACCAAGTTCGCGCTCACGCACCCGGACCGCGTGGCGTCGCTCGTGCTCATGACCCCCGCGTACGCGCCCGACCGCGACCCCGGCCTGGAGCGCTGGGACCGCCTCGCCAAGGGCCTGCGCGAAGGCGGCGTGGAGGGCTTCGTCGAGGCCTACGGCACCCCGAAGGTGCCGGAGAAGTGGCACGAGACGATCTTCCGCGTCCTGCACCAGCGCCTCTCCGCCCACGCGCACCCGGACGCGCTGGCCGACGCGCTCTCTGCCGTGCCGCGCTCACGCCCGTTCGAGACCTGGGACGACCTGGCCACCATCGAAGCCCCGACCGTGATCGTCGCCAGCCGCGACGAGGTCGACCCCGAGCACCCGTACGCGGTGGGGGAGCGCTACGCCGAGGCGATCCCGAACGCGCGCCTGATCTCCGAGGACGAGGGCGACTCGCCCCTGGCCTGGCAGGGCGCCCAGATCTCGAAGGTCATCGACCAAGCCGCGCCATGAGCAGCAACGCGCACTCGACGACCAACTCGCGGTCGTAGGACGTCGCGAACGCCCACTCGTCGCCCTCGACCCGGCGCGCCACGAAACACGCGCCGAAGCCCGGGCCGAGCGCGACCTCCGTCCACGTGTCGTCGAGGCAGCCGGCCTCGCAGACGCCGACGAACCCCAGCGCGTCGCGCAACGCCTCGAACCGGTCGGACGCGTGCGAGCGGTCGGGCGCGGCCAGCAGCATCCCCGTCGGACCGAGCGCCGCGGCCTGCTCGGTGAGCAACGCCGCCGCGCGCTCCGCCAGCGCCAGCGGCCCGTGCACCGGCCGCCGCCAGTTGGTCACGCGCGCGAAGGGCAACGGCCCCGACGGGTCTCCGCCCGCACCCGCGAGCCGCAGCTTGCGCCCCGGGACCGGGAACCGGTCGGGCAGCGGCCCGGGCTTGCCGAGCAGGAAGCCCTGGCCGAGCGTCGCGCCCGCCACGCGCGCCATCGCGAGCCGCTCCTCGGAGTCGATCCCCTCGGCGAGCACGGTCACGTGCCGGCGCTCGGCCTCGGCACCGACGGCGGTCACCACGCGCGCGACGTCCCCGGGGTCGCGCTCGGCCAGCAGCTCCAGGTCCAGCTTGATCACGTCGGGATAGAGCAGCGGCATCACCGCGAGCGACCGGCTGTCCGCGCCCACGTCATCCAGCGACACGCCCCAGCCGCGGGTGCGCAATTGGGTGAGCGTGCGCAGGACGACGTCCGGCCGCTCGGTCAGCGCGCGCTCGGTGATCTCCATCACGAGCGTCGGCCCACCGGCCGGTAGGTCGGGGATGTCCAACTCCAGCGCGCCGGCGTCGGCGTTCAGGAAGAGCGCGAACGGCGCGGCCAGCGACGCCGCGTGGGCCTGCCGGAGCGCCGCCGCGCGGCACTCGCGGTCCACTTCGGCGAGCCGGCCCTGCGCACGGGCGGCGGCGAACAGGGCGGTGGGCGACGAGCCGTCCGTGGGGCGCGCGAGCGCCTCGTAGCCGACGACGCTGCGATCCCGCAGGTCCACGATCGGCTGGAACGCGGCGAGGATCACTCCGGGATTCAACCGTATAAGCGACACTGACCGGTGGAGAGCTGGGCTGCGATGGCCTCCGGACATGAACGACGAGGCATACTCCGGCGCGTGAGCGCCGGCTACAGCGGCACGCCGCTCGAACGCAAGCTCGGGATCAAGCCCGGCCACCGGGTGATGCTGCTCAACGCGCCGCCCGGCTTCACGCTCGACGCGCCGGTCGTCACCCGCGCCAATCCCGCTGGTGGACAACAAGGTGTGCGCCATCGACGAGACCTGGAGCGGACTGAGGCTCGTCATCCGCGTCAAGGACCGACTACCTTGAGCGGTATGGCCGACGACCTCCCCGAGGACCAGCGACTCCACTTTCTCTCGCCGAAGGCATACGAGCACCCGGCCGACCGGGCGGCGACGGCAGCCTTGCAGCAGATCCCGATGATGGACACGGTCGTGCGCAAGCTGATCGAGTACTTCGAGGGCGCGATCCGTCAGCAGCTGCTGGCGGGCGCGGTGCGGCTCGGCGACGATCAGATGCCGGACATCTGGGCGTCGCACCGGGCTGCGCTCGCGCGCCTGGACATCGACGAGATCCCCGATCTGTACATCTGGAACATGCCGTTCACGAACGCGATGGCGATCGGCTCCAAGAACCCGATGGTCGTGCTCAACAGCGGCACCGTGAGCCTGATGGACGCGAATGAGCTGCGCACCGTGCTCGGGCACGAGGCCGGGCACATCCTGTCCGACCACACGCTCTACCGGACCGCGCTCGCGATCCTGCTGATGATCGGCACGCGCCCGCTGGCCGTGCTGCCGTTCTTCGCCGGCCTGCCGCTGCTGGCCGTCAAGCTCGCGCTGCTGGAGTGGTCCCGCGCCGCGGAGCTGTCCTGCGACCGCGCGGCGACGCTCGTCAACCGCAGCCCGATGACGACCTGCCAGACGCTGATGGTGATGGCCGGCGGTGCGTCCTCGCGCAAGCTCAGCCTGGACGCGTTCGTCAAGCAGGCCAACGAGTACGTCGAGTGGGAGCCGGGCTGGGACAAGATGCTGCGGTTCGGCCGTGAGCTCGCGATCACGCACCCGTACCCGGTCCGCCGTGTCCACGAGCTGATGCTGTGGGTGCGCTCCGGCGACTACGACCGGATCATGGCCGGCGACTACGTCAAGCGCGGGACGAAGGCCGACGCCCGCGCCGAGGCCGCCGACGCGACCGACTACTACGCCGACAAGTTCCGCGGGATCTTCGAGGAGGCCGGCACCGGCGTCCGCAAGGCGGGCGACAAGGCCGGCGACGCCGCCGACAAGCTGTCGGAGTGGCTCAGGCAGCGATAGGCCGGCATCGGCCTGGCGAAGTGGTAGCCCTGCGCGACGTGGCAGTCCATCGCGCGCAGGGCATCGGCCTGCGCTGACTCCTCGACACCCTCGGCGATCGCCACCGCGCCGAGCTCGTGCGCGAGCGAGATGACGGCCGCGATGATCGCGCGGTCGTCCTCGCGCTCGGTGATGCCGTCGACGAACGACTTGTCGATCTTGATCACGTCGACCGGCAGCAGGTACTTGAGCTTGGACAGCGACGAGTGGCCGACGCCGAAGTCGTCGATCGCGATCCGCACGCCGAGTCGCTTCAGGCGCTGCAGGACGGCCTGGGCGGCCTCGGGATCTTCCATGATCGCGGTCTCGGTGATCTCCAGGCACAACGCCGAAGCGGGCAGGCTCGTTGATGACCTTGAAGTTGTCGAGGTCGGCGAAGATCACGGCCACGTCGCGGCCGTGGGCGAGCGCCCCTTCGAGCAGCTCGTCGAAGCGGGCCCGGTTGGGGAGCTTGGTGAGCGCGTCGTGGTGCGCCTGGTGGTCGAGGCGCTCGGCGTCGCGCTTGCGGGCGGTGATGTCCACGCCCTGGAAGACCCAGTGCAGGCGCCTGGAGCACGCGCCGGCGCCGAGCAGCGCGGGGGCGATGTCGAACGCCCACGCCGCCGGGAGCGACCAGCCCTGTGTGACCGCGAACGCGGGCAGGACCATCAGGTGGGCGGCCAGCACGAAGAGGAGCCCCCGATGACGGGCAGCCCAGACTTCGTGCGGCAACGCGCGACCGCGTGGAATCCACGACAACACATCCCTGTGGTCGGTTGGTCGCGGGAAAACTTCAGCGCTGGGCGCGCAGGGTGCGGCGGCGGGTGACGCCGGTCGCGATGATCGAGACGCGGTAGAGACCCGGCGTCTTCGGGCGCACGGTGGTGCTGTAGGCGCCGCCGCGCACGTTGATGCGCTTGCGCTGCACCCGCACCCAACGGTTTCGAACTTGGCGCTCCAGCAGGCATTCCACCCTCGCCTGCGCGGGGGACAGGGTGCCGCTGACCGCGAACGCGGTGCCCGCCTTGGCGCGCCGCTTGTCCGTCGTCAGCGTCATGCTCGGCACGACCGTGATCGACACCGGGGCGGACTCCAGCCGTGGGCGGGTGCCGTCGCCGCCGAACACGGCGCGGACCTGGCCGCTGGCGGGGAGCGTGATGCTCGTCGCCCAGGAGCCGTCGGGGCCGGCGTTGGTGGTACCGATCTGGGTCCAGGCGCTCCCGGCGGTCGTGTACTCGACACCGAGCACGGCGCCCGCGGGCGAGGAGCCGTCGGCGAAGCGCAGCTGGCCCGAGACGCTGACGGGCTGCGCGCCCTTCTGGCTGGCGGCCTTGACCGTGATGCCGGAAGCGGCGAACGCGTAGCGGGAGGCGCGTGTGCGCAGCGTGGGGAGCTGCGCGTAGAGCTGGTCGCCGGGGCAGGTGGTCTGGTTGGAGTCGCGGTGGCCGCTGATGCGCTCGAACACCACGGGCGTCCCGGCCGGGTAGCGGGTCGTGGAGCCGCCGCCGCTGATCAGCGTCACCTGGCCGTTGACCGGGATGCCGTGGATGCTCAGCTTCCAGCCGATGATCCGCGCCAGCGCGTCGAATCCGGCCTCATCGAGCGGGAGCGCGGTGAACGTGCCGAGGCACGCGATGCCGGTCGTGTCGTCGTTGAAGCCCTGTGCCTGGGCGCCGATCACGGCCGCTTCGATCCCGCCTGCGCGGCCCTCGAAGACGTTGCCGTAGCGGTCGACGAGGAAGTTGTAACCGATGTCGTTCCAGCCGTTGGACTGGATGTGGTAGCGGGCGATGCCCAGGACGATCCCCGGCGACTGCTCGGGTCCGTACTCGATCGTGCCGGCGGTGTGATGGACGAACGCGGCCTGGACGGCGCCGTAGCTCGGGCCGCTGCGCGGCGGGACCTGGTCGGCGCCCCAGCTGGCGCGCGGGATCACGAACGGGGCGGCTTGGGAGGCGCGGGCCTGGGGATTGCGGGGCGCGTCGTCGAGCGCGCGCACGAACCGGGCCGTGAGCTGCCTCGCCTCACCGCGGAGGCGGAACTGGAGCTCGTCGGCGGTGCCGGTGAACGCGGGATCGGTGCCGTCGAGCGGGACGTGCGGGTGGGGGAGGGCGGTCCAGCGCGTCCAGCGGCCGCCGGCCACGCGCGCCCGGACCTGCGCTTCGACGTGGGCGCCCGGGTTCCAGCGCAGGCCGACGAGGTCGAAGCGGTCGGGCGCCCGGAGCGGCTTGGTGAGCTGCCAGCGGGTGGAGTTGAGCTTGCCGACCCCGAGCTCGAAGAGGGGAGGGTGGGACGCGGCCTTCGCGTTCGCGGTGGCGGGGAGGCGGAGCGCGCCGAGGGCGACCGCGCCGAGTCCCAGGACATGGCGGCGGGAGAGGTCCATCGAGGGTGCAAACCCAGGATGGTGCGTTTTGGAGCGGCCCGGGCGCCTGCACGCGATCCTGCGCGCGAATCTAAAGCGGGACTGTCCCTCTTTAGATTCGCTCGAAAATGGGAATGAGTTTCACTAAGATGACGTCTCGTCGTGGTGATGCGAGTCCTTCTTGTGTGTGCGCTGGCCGGGCTGGCGGGGTGTGGATCCTCCGCGAGCGGCGGGTCGGGCGACGGGCCGAACGTGGTCGCGACGACCACGCAGCTCGCCGACATGGCGCGCAACATCGCCCCCGGGGCGTCGGTGACGGCGATCCTGGGCGCGAACACGGACCCGCACGCGTACGAGGTCCGGCCCGATGACGTGAAGGCGCTGGCCGGCGCCGACGTGGTGCTGCGCTCGGGCGGCGAGACCGACGAGTGGCTCGACGGCGCGCTGGACAGCGCCGGCGTGAGCGACGACAAGATCGTCGACGCGGGCGCCGCGGCCGGGCTCGAGGGCGACGATCCGCACTGGTGGCAGGACCCGTCGAAGGCCGTGAAGGCGGCCGAGGCGATCGGGCGCGGGATTCCCGGCGCCGACGCCGCGCCGTACGTCGAGCAGCTGCGGGCGCTGGACTCGAGTGTGCAGGCGTGCATCGACACGGTGCCGGAGGGCGAGCGGCTGCTGGTGACGAGCCACGACGCGCTCGGCTACTACGCGCGCAAGTACGGGATCCGCGTCGTGGGGACCGTGATCCCGTCGCTGTCGACGTCCGGGCAGCCGTCGGCGGGCGAGGTCGACGCGCTGGTGCAGACGATCCGCGAGACCGGCGTGAAGACGATCTTCGCCGAGAGCTCCGTGAACGCGAAGGTCGAGGCGGCGATCGCGGCCGAGTCCGGCACGAAGGTCGGCAAGGAGCTGTGGGCGGACTCGCTCGGCCCCGAGGGCTCGGACGGCGCGACCTACATCGGCTCGATCGAGTCCAACACGAACGCGCTGGTCGAAGGCTTCACCGGGCAACCCGCGAACTGCTTCGTCGATGGTTGATCTCGCCGCCCCCTACATCCAGCGCGGCCTGATCGAGGTGCTGCTGCTGGCGGTGATCGCGGGTGTGCTGGGGACGTGGATCGTGCTCCGGCGGCTGCCCTTCTACACGCACGCGATCGGCACGGCGACGTTCCCGGGGCTCGTCGTCGCGGGGCCGTGGGGCGTGCCGGCGCAGCTCACCGCGCTCGTGTGCGCGATCGGGTTCGGCGGCGTGCTGGAGCGGCTGCAGCGCAGCAAGCGCATCGATCCGGACGCGGCCATCGGGCTGTTGCTGGTCGCGGCGCTGGCCGTGGGCGTGGTGCTCGCGAGCGACGTGTACGAGTCGGGCGCGGGCGTCGACCGGCTGCTGTTCGGGTCGCTGATCGCGCTGACGCCGCTGGACCTGTGGCTCACGGCCGCGGCCGCGGCGGCGGCGTTGGTCTGCTCCGTGTTCCTGCGCCGTTCGTGGCTGGCGACGGGCTTCGACGTCGACACGGCGCGGGCCGGCGGCGTGAAGACGGCGCTGGCCGACCGCGCGCTGCTCGTCGCGGTGGCCGTGGCGGTGGTCGTGGCGATCGACGCCGTCGGCGCGCTGCTCGTGACCGTCGTGCTCACCGTGCCGGCCGCGACCGTCCGCCTGTTCGAGCCCGACCTGCGCACCCAGCAGGTCGCGACCTTCGGGTTGACCGCGGTCGAGGGTGTCGTCGCCGTGATCGTGGCCGACACGTTCAACGTCGGCCCGGGACCGGCGCTCGCCGTGCTCGGTGCGGTGGTGTACGGGCGTGGCCGCCGCCCTTGCCCCCAGGTTGAGATTGGTGCCGACATGAGCGCGGCGCTCACCGTGCGCGACTTGAGCGGCGGGTACGTGCGGGGCACCGACGTGCTCGGCGGGGCGAGTTTCGAGGTTGAGGCCGGGCAGATCGTGGCCGTGCTCGGGCCCAACGGCGGCGGCAAGACGACGCTGTTCCGGGCGCTGCTCGGGGAGTTGCCGTTCCGCAGCGGCGAGGTGGTGCTCGACGGGCGGCCCGCGTACGTGCCGCAGACCGAGCGGGCGCGGCTCGATTTTCCCGTCAGCGCGCACGACGTGGCGCTGATGGGCGCGTACGGGCGGACGGCGTGGTTCAAGCGCGTGTCGAAGGCGGATCGCGGGGCGGCGGAGGCGGCGCTGGACCGGGTCGGGCTCGCCGACCGGGCCGGTGACCGGTTCGGGACGCTCTCGGGCGGGCAGCGCCAGCGCGTGCTGATCGCGCGGGCGCTCGTGCAGGACGCGCGGGTGCTGCTGCTGGACGAGCCGCTGTCGGGCGTCGACCGGCCGAGCGCGACGCAGATCGAGCGCGTCTTCGGCGAACTGCAGGCCGAGGGCCGCGCGCTGCTCGTGGCCACCCACGACGTCGCGCAGGCCCGCGCCTGGAACCGCGTGCTGTGCCTGCACGGCGGCCAGGTCGCGTTCGGGTCGCCCGACACGTGCCTGACCACCGACGTGCTCGCGGAGACCTACGGCGACGAGCTCGTGATCCTCGACGGCGGCTCCGGCCAGGCCGTCACCGTCACCCACCACCACGACCACTAGCGACCGTGCTCTCGAGCGGGATCATGCAGCGGGCGTTCGTGGAGACGATCGTGCTCGGGCTCGCGTGCGGGCCGCTCGGCGTGTGGATCCTGCTGCTCAAGCGCTCGTACGCGGCGGAGTCGCTCAGCCACGCGATGCTGCCGGGGCTGGTGATCGCCGCGCTGGCCGGGCTGCCGCTGATCTTCGGGGCCGCCGCGGGGGTGCTCGTCGCCGCGATCCTCATCTCCGCCGTGCGCGGGGACGTGGGGGTGGCGGTCGTGGTATCCGGGCTGTTCGGGCTCGGCGGCATCCTCGCGCTCTCGCCGGAGACGCCGCCGCGGCTCGGTGAGCTGCTGTTCGGCGACCTGCTGGGCGTGACCAACCAGGACCTGATCGCGGCGGTGGTGCTCAGCCTCGGCGTGCTCGTCGCGCTCGCCTTCGCGTACCGCTCGCTGGCGGTCGCGGGGTTCGAGCAACGGGGCGGGAGGGCCGATCTCGCGCTGCTGGCGATCCTCGGCGTCACGACGGTCGCCGCCGTCCAGGGCCTCGGGAACCTGCTGCTCGTCGCGCTCATCCTCGCGCCGGCGGCCGCCGCGCTGAACCTCGCGAACCGCCTGCCGCAGATCATCGGCCTCGCGGCCGCGCTCGCCGTGATCGCCGGCGTGGCGGGGCTCGTGATCAGCTACCAGCTCGAGATTGCGGCCGGAGCCAGCATCGCTCTGTGCGCTGTCGCACTTTCGAGTCTTGGGATGTTGAAACCAAAGTTAGGCATGCCATAATCTGAGTTGTGCCCGCCTACTCGACCGCCGTGCAGGACTACGCGAAAGCGATCTACGCGCTCGAGGAACGGGACGGCGAGGTCACCACGACCTCGCTCGCGGCGCGGATGCACGTCACTCCCGCGTCGGCCTCGGCCATGATCCGCAAGCTCGCGGAGCAGGGCCTCGTCACGCACACGCCGTACAAGCGCGTCGAGCTCACCGACGGCGGGCGCACGCTCGCGCTCGAGATGGTCCGCCACCACCGGCTGCTGGAGACCTACCTGGCGGTGTCGCTCGACATGCCGTGGGATCGCGTCCACGCCGAGGCCGAGGTGCTCGAGCACGTCATCTCCGAGGAGCTCGAGGCGCGGATCGCGGCCAAGCTCGGCCATCCGACGCACGACCCGCACGGGGACCCGATCCCGTCGGCCGACCTGCAGCTCGCCGCGGACGACACGCGCGCGCTGGACAGCCTGCAGCCGGGCGATCACGGCACGCTGGCTCGCGTCGCCGACGACCCCGACATGCTCCGCTACCTGTCCGAGCGCGGCATCGCGCCCGGCGCGGAGCTCAGGGTGGTCGACAAGCAGCCGTTCGGCGGCCCGCTGTTCGTGCACATCGGCTCCGAGACGCACGCCCTCGGCGGCGCGCTCGCCGCCTCGATGCGCGTGCGCGCAGCATGAACCCGCCGCCCAGCATCCTCGACGCGGCCCGCGCGGCCGACGCCGCGCCGCGGCCGCAGACCCCGCTGGAGAAGACGCGCTCCAAGGGCCGCGTCGCGGGCGTGCTCGCGCTCTTCGGTCCCGCCTTCGTCGCCGCCGTCGCCTACATCGACCCCGGCAACTTCGCCACGAACATCGCGGGCGGCGCCAAGTACGGCTACATGCTCGTGTGGGTGATCGTCGCCGCGAACCTGATGGCGATGCTCGTCCAGTACCTGAGCGCGAAGACCGGCATCGCGACCGGCAAGAACCTCGCGGAGCTCTGCCGCGAGCACTTCAAGAAGCCCGTGACGTTCGGCCTGTGGCTGCAGGCGGAAGCGATCGCGATCGCGACCGACCTCGCGGAGTTCGTCGGCGCGGCCATCGCGCTCAACCTGCTGTTCGGCGTCCCGCCGTTCGTCGCCGGCCTGATGACCGCGGTCGTCGCGTTCGCGATCCTCGAGCTGCAGACGCGTGGCTACCGCAAGTTCGAGCTCGCGATCGTCGGCTTCCTGATGATCGTGTTCTTCGGCTTCATGTACGACCTCAGCCAGGTCGGCGTGGACGCGCGCGGCTTGGCGGCCGGCCTCATCCCGTCGTTCGACGGCACCGACAGCATCCTGCTCGCGGTCGGCATCCTCGGCGCCACGGTCATGCCGCACGTCGTCTACCTGCACTCGGCGCTGACCTCCAACCGGATCGCACCCGAGAATGACGGCGAGCGCCGGGAGCTGCTGCGCTTCCAGCGCCTCGACGTCGTGATCGCGCTCGGCCTCGCCGGGATCATCAATCTGACCATGCTCGTCGTCGCGGCGGAGCTCTTCCACGAGAACGGCGTCACCGACGTCGAGTCGATCGAGAGCGCGTACGCCGGGTTCGAGACGCTGCTCGGCGGCGGCGCGGCGCTCGCGTTCGCGGTCGCGCTGCTCGCTTCCGGCCTGAGCTCCTCGAGCGTCGGCACGTTCGCCGGCCAGGTCGTGATGCAGGGGTTCATCAACCGCCGCATCAACCTGTTCCTGCGCCGCGCGATCACGATGGCGCCGTCGCTGGTCGTGCTCGCGATCGGCGTCGATCCGTCCACGACGCTCGTGATCTCGCAGGTCGTGCTCTCGTTCGGCATCCCGTTCGCGCTCGTGCCGATGGTGCTGCTCACCCGCCGCGCGGACATCATGGGCGCGCTCGTGAACCGGCCGCTGACGACCGCCGTCGCGAGCACCGTCGCCGCGATGATCATCGCGCTGAACCTCTTCCTGTTGTACGAGACCTTTTTTGGATAGGGCCTGTCACCCATTGACGTAGCGCTCCAATTCATGGACCATCTCCGCCGGGATGGACTCGAAGGTGCGTAGGGAGCGGGATCGCAATCGGTTGCCGGCGCGGAGCCCATGGGCGCGTTGGACGCGGCGGATCGCCGGTCTGCTGGCGACCGTGGCGTTCCTGGGGGTCGCGGTCGCGATCTTCCAGATGGTGCGGCCGGAGAGCGGCGCGGCCGTGAACGCGTCGGAGCCGACGGCCACGCCGACGGAGAAGTCGTCCAAGAAGTCCTCGAAGAAGAAGTCCTCGAGCAAGCCCAAACCGTTGACCGCCGCGCAGAAGCGCGCACGGGCGAAGGCCGTGGACGCCGTTCGCGCGCAGGGCGACACGACCCTGCACGCCGCCGACTACGACCCGCGCAGCCGCCTGCGCGTGCTGATCGGGCGCCCGGTGGGCGACGCGACCGGCGGCTACTCGGCCTACTTCTTCAGCAAGGACGGCTTCCTGGGCAAGGACGCGCAGTTCCGCTCCACCAAGGTCGAGGTCGCCAAGCAGGGCAAGGCGACGATCGTGCTGCGCTACGGCGTCTACAAGGACGGCGACAAGGCGGGCAAGCCGAGCGGCACCAAGCGGGTGCGGTTCCGGCTCGACGGCGGGGTCATGACGGCGCTGGACACCGTCCCGGACGCCGACTCACGCTTCCAGCGCGCCTCGAACTGACACTCCGTTAGGCTCCCGCTAGAGCTACGCCCGCGGGAGCGAGCGCTAGCGAGTTCCCGACAGCGAATCCGAGCGCTCTGCGCGAGGATTCGCGGAGGAGGGTCGTGATGGAGTTGTCGTACGCATCGGGCACGTCGGCCACGCCGCTGTTGGGCGACACGATCGGCGACAACCTGGACCGCACGATCGCGCGGTTCGGGGACCGCGAGGCGCTTGTCTCCCTCCATCAGGACCTGCGCTTCACCTACGCGCAGTTCGGCGAGGCCGTCGAGCGCACCGCGAGGGCGCTGATGGCGGCCGGACTGGAGCCGGGCGAGCGCGTCGGGATCTGGAGCCCGAACTGCGCCGAATGGGCGCTCGTCCAGTACGCGACGGCGAAGGCCGGGATCATCCTGGTCAACATCAACCCCGCCTACCGGACGTCAGAGCTCGCCTACGTGCTCAACCAGTCCGCCGTCAAGCTGCTCATCGCCGCCACCGCGTTCAAGACGAGCGACTACGTGAAGATGGTCGACGACGTCCGCTCCGACTGCGCCAAGCTCGAGCAGGTCGTGTTCATCGGGCGTGACTGGGAGGAGTTCATCGCGGGTGGGGAGCGGATCACCGCCGACGAGCTGCGTGAGCGCCAGGCCGCGACGCAGTTCGACGACCCGATCAACATCCAGTACACGAGCGGCACCACCGGCTTCCCGAAGGGGGCGACGCTCAGCCACCACAACATCCTCAACAACGGCTACTTCGTCGGTCAAGGCTGCCGCTACACCGAGGAAGACCGGGTCTGCATCCCGGTGCCCTACTACCACTGCTTCGGCATGGTCATGGGCAACCTCGCCTGCACCTCGCACGGCGCGTGCATGGTCATCCCGGCGCCCGCGTTCGACCCCGTGGCGACGCTGCAGGCCGTGCAGGACGAAAACTGCACGTCGCTGTACGGCGTGCCGACGATGTTCATCGCCGAGCTCGAGCACCCGACGTTCACCGAGTACGACCTCACCAGCCTGCGCACGGGGATCATGGCCGGCTCGCCGTGCCCGATCGAGACGATGAAGCGCTGCGTGGCCGAGATGCACATGGCGGAGGTCACGATCTGTTACGGCATGACCGAGACCTCGCCGGTGTCGACCCAGACGGGCGCCGACGACCCGCTCGAGAAGCGCGTGGGCACGGTGGGGCGGGTGCACCCGCACGTCGAGGTGAAGATCGTCGCGCCCGAGAGCGGCGCGATCGTCGCCCGCGGGGAGCCGGGCGAGCTGTGCACGCGCGCGTACAGCGTCATGCTCGGCTACTGGGACGAGCCCGAGAAGACCGCCGACGCGATCGACCGCGCGCGCTGGATGCACACGGGCGATCTGGCGCAGATGGACGACGAGGGCTACGTGAAGATCGTCGGGCGGATCAAGGACATGGTCATCCGCGGCGGTGAGAACGTGTACCCGCGCGAGATCGAGGAGTTCCTGATGGGCCATCCGGAGATCGCCGACGTGCAGGTGATCGGCGTGCCCGACCCGCGCTACGGCGAGGAGCTCATGGCCTACGTGCAGACCCGTGGCGGCGTCGGCGCTGGACCGGGACGCGGTGGCTGAGTTCTGCCGGGGCAAGATCGCCCACTACAAGGTCCCGCGTTATGTTCAAGTGGTGGATGAGTTCCCGATGACCGTGACCGGCAAGATCCAGAAGTACAAGCTGCGTGAGGCCGCGATCGAGACGCTGGGGCTCGCGGAAGTGGAGACGGCGTAAGGCGTGTGCGGCCGGTACACGCTCTCGACCGTCGACGGTCCTGAGATCGCCAAGCGCTTCAGCCTGATCGACCCGCCGTCCGAGGAGACGCTCGGGCGCTTCAACGTGTGCCCGACGGAGACCGTCGCGGCGGTGCTGGACCCGGGGCAGGTCAGCGCCGTCCAGTGGTCGCTGCGGCCGTTCAAGAACCAGAAGTACGCGCCCATCAACGTGCGCTCGGAGACGGCCGCAAGCCGCTTCAAGTGGCTGATGGACGGCGGGCGCTGCCTGGTGCTCGCCGACGGCTGGTACGAGTGGCTCAAGGCGGAAAAGAAGGGCCAGCAGCGGCTCCCGTTCCGGTACACGGTCGACGAGGGGTCCGTGTTCGCGTTCGCCGGCGTCTACGACGGCACGGGCGTGGCCATCCTCACCACCGAGGCGAACGAGATCTGCGCGCCGGTGCACGACCGGATGCCGGTGGTCCTGGACGGGCCCGAGGCGGAGGCGATGTGGCTGTCGGAGGACGTCGACGTGCCCGAGGCGGAGGGCCTGCTGCTGCCGTTCCCGAGTGAGCGGGTGTCCGTAGCACCGGCAAATCCGGCGGTCAATAGGGCGGGAGTCGAAGGTCCCGAGCTGCTCACGCCACCGGATGAGCCGGTGGCGCCACCTTCCGACACGCTGTTCTGAGAAGGTCCGCGCGTGGACGTTGGTTTCGTCTCTCTGGCGGTCGGTGCCCTGTTGGCGGCGGGCATCGCCGCGTCCCTGCTCGCGGGCCGGCTGCGGCTGCCCGGCCTGGTGCTGGTGCTCGTGCTCGGCATGGTCATCGGCTCCGACGGCCTCACGCTGATCGACTTCCACGACTACGAGGTCGCGCAGGCTGCGGCGGTCATGGCGCTGGCGCTGATCCTGTACGAGGGCGGCCTGTCCTCGGGCTGGGAGGAGATCAAGCCCAACATCGGGCAGTCGATCGCGCTGGCCACCCTCGGCACGCTGCTGACGGCCGGCATCACCGCGATCGCGGCGCTGTGGCTGTTCGACGAGCTGAGCGGGTGGGAAGCGCTCATGCTCGGCTCCACCGTGGCGGCGACCGACGCCGCCGCGGTGTTCGCCGTGCTGCGCGGATCCACGCTGCGCCGCTCGATCGCCCGCACGCTCGAGGGCGAGTCCGGCGTCAACGACCCGGTCGCGATCTTGCTCGTGATCGGCTGCATCGAGATCATCAAGCACGACGCCGGCGTGCTCGACGTGCTCTGGCTCGCGTTCTCCGAGCTCACGATCGGCGCGGCCGTCGGGTTGGCGGTCGGCACCGTTGGCGTGATCGTCCTGCGCCGCGTCACGTTGCCCTCCGCCGGCCTGTATCCGGTCGCCTCGGTGGCGTTCGCGGGCATCGCCTACGGCGGCGCGACGACCGCGCACGGCTCCGGATTCCTCGCGGTCTTCCTCGCCGGCCTCGTCATCGGCTCCGGCTCTTCACCGGCGCGGCGCACGATCATCACGTTCCACGAAGGCCTCGCATGGGTCGCGCAGCTCTCGCTCTTCTTGCTGCTCGGCCTGCTGGTCAACCCGCGCGAGCTGATCGAGTTCATCCCCGAGGGCACGGCGATCGCCATCGTCACGGCCGTGATCGCGCGGCCGCTGGCGGCGCTGCTGGTCGCGTACGGCTTCAGCCTGCCGGAGCGGCTGCTGCTGGGCTGGGCGGGATTGAGAGGCGCGACCCCGATCGTGTTCGCCACCTTCCCGGTCACCGAGGGCATCGAGCGCGGCGAGACGATCTTCCAGGTCGCGTTCTTCGTCGTGTTGCTCTCCACGATCCTGCAGGGCCTGACGATCGAGCCGGTCGCGCGCTGGCTCGGCGTGACCTCGGACGAGGCCGCGATCCCGGCCCCGCTGGTCGAGCCCGTGATCCTCAACCGTCTGGGCGCCGAGACGATGCAGTTCCCCGTCCGCCACGGCGACGCGATCGAGGGCCGCCCGGTCCGCGAGCTCGGCCTCCCGCGCGAGGCGCTGCTCAACGTCATCGTGCGCGGCGAGCGTGCGATCCCGCCCAGAGGCTCGACCGTGATCACCGAAGGCGACCAGCTGCACGTGCTCGTGCGCCAAGAGGTCGCCGTGGACTTCCGCGACCTCATGCGTCGCTGGCGCACCGGGCCGGTCGGCCCGCCCGAGCGCCCGAAGCGTCAGCCCCGCTCGCGTCCGTCGGTCACCACCATCCGCCCGTGGGAGTCGCGTGACGGCGACCCGCAGCGACCCAAGGAGATCGCCGGCCAGCCCGTGATCGAGCAGCTGCGCACGCGGCGCGATGAGCCGGGCGCGCTGGTGATGCTGGAGGACGGGCGGTTCGGCGTGGCCGGGCCGCTGCTCGCGATCGGCCCGTCGGGTGAGCTGCAGGCGTTCGCGCGGCGGCGACTCACGGGGGCGAAGACGCCGGCCGAGAAGGCCTGGTGGCAGGAAGTGGTCGGCGCGCTCGCGCGCTAGTCGCATCGCCCAGGGGGCGAACCTAAAGAGGGACAGTCCCTCTTTATCTAACGGGGCTCGGGGCGCGTCCCGGCGAGCGTCAGCATCGCCGTGGCGGCCACCGCCGCCAGCCCGAGCCCGAGCAGCGACCAGCCCAGCAGCACCGCGCTACTCGTCCACAACACGGCGCAGCCCACGAGGAAGAGCACGAACGCCACCAGGCCCGACAGGGCCGCGGCGGCGAGGGCTGAGGTACCGGCTGAAGGCTTCACACCCACAGAGTCGGCCAGCACCGGTCGGGTTCAAAGGGTGCCAGCTTGTCTGACAGCTGTGGGGTTGCCCGAACCCCCGCGAGTTCGCGCGGCGCGCGCGGCCCGGCGCCGCTGGCCGAACTCGCCCAAGCATCGCCCTCTGGGCGATGCGACGATCAGGTGAGGTTCAGGACCTTGGCGCCGTTGACGTAGACGACGTGGGTGTCGCCGATCCGGGTGAGCAGGCTGCCGGGGCGGGGGTGGACGTGCCCGTGCAGCACGTACTTCGGGTGGTACTGCTCGACCCACTCGCGCAGCGCCTCGTAGCCGATGTGGGCGGGATCGTCGGGGTCGTCGTTGACGCCGCGCGGCGGGCAGTGGCAGCACAGGACGTCCGCGGCCGGGAGCTTGCGGATGAGCTTCTTGGCCTGGCGCTGCGTGTAGGACGGTCCGACGCGGCCCATCCCGGAGCGCTTGTAGGACACGCAGCCCTCGAAGCCCGCGAACGTCAGCGCGCCCAGATCGAGCTGGTTCAGGTGCAGGTTGTCGATCCCGAAGTAGGTCATGTACGGCTCGTCGTCGTGGTTGCCGTACACGCCGAGCTTCGGCTGGCAGCACTTGTCCAGCGATTCCAGCCAGCTGGGCTGGAGATCTCCGAGGGTGACGATCGCGTCCACGTCGTAGTTGGCCGCGAGCTTCGCGACGTCGGCGTGGAACGGGCGATCGGCCAGGGCCAGGACCCGCATCCAGGGCACCGTACCCGGTTCTCCCGTTCACAATGGGATTCATGGACCCCTACGCCGTGCTCGGAGTGCGCCCCGGATCAGCGGAGGCCGAGGTCGTCGCCGCGTATCGCGAGGCCGCCAAGCGCTGGCATCCCGACCGCGCCGGGGAGGAGGCGGAGGACCGGATGGCGGAGATCAACGCCGCCTACGACCTCGTGCGCGCCACCGAGCAGCACGGCGCGCCCGTGGCCGCGCAGACGGTGACCGCGGAGCCGGGCAAGCGGCCCGGCCACTGGCTGCTGCCGGCGCTGCGGCTCGCACTGGGTCCGGAGCTGCTGAGCCACCTCGTGCCCGGGGAGGACGTCCGGCTCGTCACGCCGACGTCCACGTGGGCTTCGCCGCGCGCCATCCTCGCCGTCACCGACCGCCGGCTGCTGTGGCTGCTCGACGACGCGCCCGTCGCCCGCGTGCACAGCCTTGCGTTCCGCAACGTCGCCGAGGCCAAGCACCGCGTCAAGCGCAAGCACGCGCAGCTCACGGTCCGCACGCTCGCGGGCCGGCGCCACGTCTTCCACGATCTGCGCCCGCATACTGCGGCAACTATCGAGCGCCACGTGCTCGCCTAGCTACCGTTGGAGGGTGCGCCTCGCCGACCCGGTCCACAACGTCGAGCTTCGCTCCAACCCGCAGGGGCAGGACTCGGTCGTCTTCGCCTTCCCGTACCGGGCGGACATCGTGGACGCGGTCCGCTCGATCCCCGGCCGGCGGTTCGACTGGCAGGCGAAGGAGTGGTGGGCCCCGCGCGCGGAGGCCACCGCGCCGTACGTGCAGGGCGTCCTGGAGCGCTTCCCGGAGCTGGAGGTGGCGCCGGACGTCGCCGAATGGCTCTCCCGCGCCGTCAAGGGCTGGGTCGGCCGTGTCACCACCGCTCGCCGTGACGCCAAGGGCTGGTTCGTCCTGGACGGCATCGCGGGTGACCTGGAGGAGGAGCTCGCCGCGGTCGCCGAGGAGCGCGGGGACCGCCGCTGGCTGCCGTTCACGCAGGCGGTCGCCGAGCTGCTGCTCGAGCTCCCGGGCGCGCGGCTCGACCAGCGCGCGCTGCGCTGCGCCTCGCAGCTGCAGGTCGGATTGGACCCGGCGCCGGCGACGCTGATGCTCGTCGAGAGCTACGGCGAGTCGCGCTTCAAGCTCGAGGTCAACTGGGACCCGGACTCGGTCGGCGCGTTCGTGGAGCTCCCCGCCGCCGAGGCGCACGGGCGCACGCTCCCGATCGACCCGTACCTGCTCGAGCCGCTCGAGCACTTCATCCGCCTGCACAACATCGACGTCGGCTCCAACGCGCGCGAGGCGCTCGCCCGGCTGCGCACCGAGCACGACGCGGCGATCGACGACGTCCGCCGCTCCCGCGCCGCGGACGGGGACGTGCTCGACTGCGAGCCGCGCCTCGGCGGCGAGCTGCGGCCGTTCCAGCGCGCGGGCGTCCGCTACGCGCGCCAGTCCCGGCGCCTGTTCATCGCCGACGAGCAGGGCCTGGGCAAGACCGTCGAGGCGCTCGCCCTGCTGGAGGAGGACGACGCCTACCCGGCGGTCGTCATCTGCCCCGCGTCGCTGAAGCTCAACTGGCAGCGCGAGGCCGCGCACTGGCTCCCGCACCGCACGGTGAACGTCGTCTCGGGCACCGGCAAGGCCATTCCGAAGGCCGACATCACGGTCCTCAACTACGAGATCGTCCACGCGCACCGCGAGCGGCTGCACATCAGCCGCCCGAAGGCGCTGGTCCTGGACGAGTCCCACTACGTCAAGAACCCGGCCGCCAAGCGCACGCGCGCCGTCCGCAAGCTCGCCGAGCACCTGCCGGAGGGTGCGCTGAAGCTGTGCCTGACCGGCACGCCGGTGATGAACCACCCGGACGAGCTGATCTCGCAGCTGCGCATCATCGGCCGGCTGGAGGAGTTCGGCTCCGGGGCGCGGTTCAAGCGCCGCTTCCAGGGCGCGGGCGCCGAGGAGCGCATCCACTGGCATCTGCGCCGCACCTGCTTCGTGCGGCGACTGAAGAAGGACGTGCTCCCGCAGCTGCCGGAGAAGCGCCAGGTGATCGTGCCGGTCGCGCTGGAGAACGAGAAGGAGTACCGGCTGGCCGAGCGCGACGTCGTCGCCTGGCTGCAGGAGCAGCCGATCGAGCTCGGGGAGCTGGAGGCGAAGGTCCAGGCCACGCTGCGCGCCGAGCGGCTCGCCCAGCTCAACACCCTGCGCCAGCTCGCCGGGCGCGGGAAGCTCGGCGCGGCACTGGGGTGGATCGACGACTTCCTGCAGTCCGAGGAGCCGCTCGTCGTCTTCGCGTCGCACCGGGAGCTGCAGGAGCGCGTGATCGCGCGTTTCCCGGACGCGCTGCACGTGATCGGGCAGGACAGCCAGCTGCAGCGTGACGCCGCCGTGCAGGCGTTCCAGGACCCGGACGGCCCGCAGCTGATCGTCTGCTCGACGCGCGTCGCCGGGCAGGGCATCACGTTGACGCGGGCGTCGAACGTCGCGTTCCTGGACCTGGAGTGGTCGCCGGCGATGCACGACCAGGCCGAGGATCGCCTGCACCGCATCGGCCAGCGCGACGCCGTCACCGCCTGGTACCTGCTCGCCGCCGAGACGATCGACGAGCAGATGTCCGAGGTGCTGGCGCGCAAGCGCGGGATCGTCGGCGCGATCACCGACGGCCGGGCGGACGAGTCCGAGGCCGTGCTGCAGTCCGTGGTCCGGGCGCTGCGGGGCAAGCCGCTCCGCCGCCTCCGCGCGGTCGCCTAGTGTTGCGAGTCGGAAGTTGGCGTGCGCATAGCGGGCCCGATCGTCGTGGCTGGGTCCGCTGGTGATTCCAGCGCATACCGGGTGTACGTGCGGGATCGCCGGCGGCCGCCAGGCGCGGCGAGACGTCCGGTAGGTGCCCGCGAACTTCTGACTCGGGACACTCGAAGACGTGCGGCGCTTGACCGCATGCCCGTCGGGCTGGTATTTAACCGATACGTTAAATGCCGACCGACCAACTCAGCCGCACGTTCTCCGCGCTCGCCGATCCCACCCGGCGGGCGATCCTCACCCGCCTCACGCACGGCGAAGCGACCGTGAACGAGCTGGCCGAGCCGTTTCCGATCAGCCTCCCGGCCGTCTCGCGGCACCTGAAGGTGCTCGAGCAGGCCGGGCTGATCGTCCGCGGCCGCGAGGCGCAATGGCGGCCCACCCGCATGCAGGCCGAGCCGCTCGACGAGGCCGTCGCGTGGATGCAGGATCGCAAACGAACGTGGGAGGGGCGGATGGACCGGCTGGACGCGCACCTGCGTAGCAAGGGAGACCGAGATGAACGTGACGGCTGAGCAGTTCGTCATCACCCGCGTGTTCGAGGCGTCGCGCGAGGCGGTGTTCAAGGCGTGGACCGAACCGGAGGAGATCGCGGCCTGGTACGGCCCGGAGCACTTCGACGCGCCGGCGGACAGCATCCGCGTCGACCTGCGCGTCGGTGGGCGCTGGGAGGTGACGATGGTCCAGCGTGGCTCCGGCGACTCGTTCCCGGCGGGCTACGAGATCGTCGAGCTGGTCGAACCCGAGCTGCTCGTGCTGCGCTCGGACCCGATGCCCGAGTTCGGCATGCCCGAGCCGACCGTCACGCGCGTCGAGCTGCACGAGGACGGGCCCGGCCGCACGCGCATGACGCTCACGGACGGGCCCTATCCGACGAACGCGGGGCATGCCGAGGCCGGCTGGACGTCCTCCTTCGGCAAGCTCGCGGCGTACCTGGCTAGCTGATCTTCACGTCGTCGACGCCGGCCTCCACCAGCGAGGCGGTGCCGAGGTCGGCCGCCTCGAACGTGATCTGGACCGTGCCGCTCGGGATCGTCACCGTCGTCGTGGTCCAGGCGCCGTTGCGGTTGGCGGCCGCGCCGAGCTTCCGCTTGGGCCGCCGCCGGAGCGGCTAGGGCGACGAAGGCTGCGGCGCTGGCAACGCAACGTGAGAGGCGCATGGCTCAGCCTCGCGCTTGCGCCGCGGCACTGTCAACCCCACCGTAAGGGAAAGCCCCACCAACACGACGCCGGCGCCCAGCAGCTCGGTCGCGCTCGGCGCCTCGCTCAGGAACAGCCACGCCGACCCGATCCCGAACACCGGGACGAGCAGCGAGAACGGCGCGACCGTCGAGGCCGAGTGCTGACGCAGCAGCCACACCCACGCGCCGAACCCGCCGAGCGTCGACAGGACGACGACGTACAGCAGGGCGAGCACGCCGGACGCGTCCAGCGTCACGACCTCGCCGCGCTCGAAGATCGCGGACAGCCCGAACAGCGGGAGCGGCGGCACGAGGCTCGACCACACGAGCAGCCCGAGCGGGTTGGGGGAGGCGGCCTTGCGCGCCGCGACGTTGCCCAGGCCCCACGAGCACGCCGCGCCGATCGTGAGCAGGACGGCGCCGAGCGGCACGGCGGCGCTGCGCCCGGTGGCGATGATCGCGATGCCGCCGAGCGCGACCGCGCCGCCGACGAGCTGCGCGCGGCGTGGCTGCTCGCCGATCAGCAGCACCGCGAAGCCGATCGTGAACGCCGCCTGCAGCTGCAGCACGAGCGACGCGAGCCCGGCCGGCATGCCCTCGTGCAGCCCGAGCGTCACGAGGCCGTGGTGCCCGGCGGACATGAACAGGCCGACGACGATCACCCAGCGCACGCCCACGCCGGGGCGCGGCACGAACGGGATCAGCAACGCGACCAGCAGGAACCGCAGGCCGGTGAACAGGAGCGGAGGAAAGGACTCCAGGCCGACGTGGAGCACGACGAAGTTCACGCCCCACGTCAGCGCGACGAGCACGGCGATGGCGACATGGCGGCGGGGCATGCCCCAGACGGTGACGGCCGAGACCCGCAAGAGCGAGTGGACTTTCTGAACGGAACCCGTAAGATCACCTTGATGGTCGATCTGCGCAAGCTCCGAACGCTGCGGGCTGTGGCCGACCACGGCACGCTCGCGAAGGCCGCGGATGCGTTGCACTTGACGTCAAGTGCGGTCTCGCAGCAGCTCTCGGGGCTCGAGCGCGAGATCGGCCACGCCGTGCTGGAGCCGAACGGGCGCACGGTGCGGCTCACGACCGCCGCGCACGTCCTGCTGGGACACGCGGACGCGCTGTTCGCCCAGGTCGAGCGGATGGAGGGCGAACTCGCAGGGCAGGACGCCACGCCGCGCGGCGAGATCCGCGTCAGCGGCTTCCCGACCTCGCTCGCCGGCCTGCTGGCGCCCGCCGCCCGGACGCTGCGCGAGCGCGCGCCGGAGCTCAAGCTGCGCGTGCTGGAGGCGGAGACCGACGAGTCGATGGTGCTGCTCACGGCCCGCGAGGTGGACGTGATCCTGTCGATGGAGTGCCGCGCCGCTCCTCGGCCCGATGATCCGCGCTACCACCGCCAGGACTTGCTCGGCGACATCCTCGACGCCGTCCTCCCGCTCGACCATCCGCTGGCGGACCGGGACGCGATCGACCTCGCGGAGCTGCGCGACGCCGAGTGGGTCGCGCCGCCCGTCGGGTGGTCGTGCGACGAGGTGTTCATGGCCGGGTGCCAGCGCGCGGGCTACACGCCGCGGATCGCCCACCGCTCGGGCGACTGGCAGGCGGTGATGGGGCTCGTGGCGGCCGACCTGGGGATCTCGCTGGTGCCCCGGCTGGCGCACAGCGTCACGCCGCCGGGTGTCACCATCGTTCCCTTGACCGGAGAACCGCCCAAGCGCCACGTGTTCGCCGCCTGTCGTGGCGGCGCCGAGTCCAATCCCGCCGTCCGCGCCGTGCTCGACGCGGTGGCCGGCGAAGCTCGCCTGACGGCTCGCTTCGCTGAGAGTACTCGCCCAAGGGCTCGCACTCTCGCGCCATGAGGGCTGTCATCTTCGATCTGGACGGAGTCCTGGTGGACTCCGAGCAGGTGTGGGACCAGTCCCGCAAGGACGTCGTGGCCGAACACGGCGGCGAGTGGACCGACAGCGCCACCACGGACATGCTCGGGATGAGCTCGAAGGAGTGGCCGGTCTACCTGATCGAGGAGCTGGGCGTGCCGCTCAGCGTCGAGGCGATCAACGCGGCCGTCGTGGACGCGATGCTGCGCGAGTACCGCGAGCACCTGCCGCTGCTGCCGGGCGCGCGGGAGGCGGTGGCGCGGATGGCCGACGCGTTCACGCTCGGGCTCGCCTCCTCCTCCAACCGCCCGATCATCGACGTGGTGCTGCAGGAGATGGGGGTGACGGAGCGCTTCAAGGCGACGGTCTCCTCCGAGGAGGTCGCGCGCGGCAAGCCCGCGCCGGACGTCTACCAGGAGGCGCTGCGCCGGATCGGGGCGGACACCGCGACCGCGATCGAGGACTCCGACGCCGGGATCCGCTCCGCGCACGCCGCCGGCCTGTACGTGATCGCGATCCCGAACCCGCACTTCCCGCCGAGCGACGAGGCGCTCGCGCTCGCCGACGTCCGCCTGCCGGACCTCGACGCGCTGACGCCCGATGTCATCCGCTGACGAGCTCTTCGAGCGCGCGTTCGCGTCCGACCAGGCCGGCCGCTTCGAGGACGCCGAGCAGCTCTACCGCGAGGCCGCCGCGTCCGGCCACGCGACCGCGGCGTACAACCTGGCGGAGCTGCTGACCCGCCAGGAGGGGCGTGCGGTGGAGGCGGAAGCGGCCTGCCACGCGGCGATCGCGGCGGGTGACGCGGACGGCTGGTGGCTGCTCGCCTGGCTGCTCGAGGATCAGGAGGGCCGCGACGACGACGCCGAGGCGGCCTGGCGCGCGGCCGTCGAGGCGGGCTCGCGCGGCGCGCGCAGCGGGCTCGGCCGGTTCCTCGTCGCCCAGCGGCGCTTCGACGAGGCCGGCGAGGAGCTCGAGCGCGCGATCGAGGAGGAGGACGACGCCGACGCGCTCTACGAGCTCGCTTCGCTGCGCGAGGACCAGGAACGCGAGGGCGATGCCGAGCGGCTCTACCGGCGCGCGATCAACGCCGGCAACACCGACGCCGTCGGGGCCCTCGGCCAGCTGCTCAGCGCTCAGGGCCGCTTGCAGGAGGCGGAGGGCCGGCTGCGCGCGGCGGCCGCGGGCGACCCGATGTATCTGCTCGCGCTCTACGGCGTGCTGCTGGAGACCGGGCGCGGCGACGAGATCGAGGCGCTCGCCGGGGACTCGGAGGAGGGGCGCATGCTGGTCGCGACCCATCTCACGATGCAGGCGGGGCGTGAGGCGCAGGCGGAGGCGGCGTGGCGTGCGGTGATCGCGGCGGGGCGCTCCGGGCGACGCCAGCTGGGCGATCTGCTCGCCGGGCAGCCGGGGCGAGAGGCGGACGCGGAGGCCAGCTACCGGGACGCGATCGCGGCCGGAGAGCCGAACACCTGGCGCGCGCTCGGGCACCTGCTGGCGCGGCTGCCGGGTCGGGAGGCCGATGCCGAGCAGGCGCTGCGCGCCGCGATCGCCGAGCGTGAGCAGACGCTCGCCGAGCTGGGCGAGGCTGACCAGGAGGACGCCGCGGCCGAGACGTTCCGCGACATGTGGACGGCCGCGCTGGCGCGGGCGTGGCGCGACCTGGGGGAGCTGCTCGCGCGGCTCCCCGGCCGCGAGGCGGAAGCGCAGGCGGCCCTGAAGGCGGCCGGCGGCTGACGTCAGGCGGCGGCGAACGCGTCGTCGCGGGTCGCGTGCAGCGAGAAGCGCGAGGCGGTGCCGGTGATCTCCAGCAGGCGACGGACCGGGCCTTCGGGCACGACGACGTGCAGCCGCTTGCCGGCGGCTTCGAGGGACTGGGCGGCGCGCAGGATCGTGCCGAGCGCGCTCGAGTCGATGAAGTCGACGCCGGAGAGGTCCAGGACCACGGCCTCCTGCGGGCCGGCGGTCGCCATCGCGAAGATCGCGCTCATCTCAGAGGTGGCGGCAAGGTCGAGCTCGCCGCCGGCGACGATCAGGTGGCTGCCGTCGACGGGGTCGTGGTCGAGGGTGAACATGAGCCGCAACCTACCTAGCTTCGGCCACGCATGCTCCGGAAGAGGCTCGGCATGCGTCGGATGAGGGTCGGAATGTCACGTCGTGAGCGGTCCAGCGCGTCGCGCAGACCCGCGGCGGCTTCGCCGCCGTGCAGCGGCCGGCCGTGACCCACGAGCAGGTGCTCGGGCTTGAAGGACTTGAGGGTATTCGGCGGCAGCGGACGGCGGATCATGTGCACGCCGGCCGGTCCCCGGCCGACCGCATAGAGCTTGCCGGTCCCGATCGACTCGGCCACGACGAGCCCTTTGCGCTCGGGCCACCACAGCGCCCGTTCCTTCCAGACCTTGACGGAGTCGAGGCGGATGACCGAGAACGGGCGCGTCCGGGACCTGATCCGGAAGCGAGAGGAACGGCGCGCCCAGGCGCTGCGCGATCGCTTTGCCGTCGCGCTCGTGGGCGACGAACAGCTGCAGCACGCCGGCGAGCTCCCCGAGCGCGGCCGCGCGCGTGAGCGCCTGCTTCGTCCTCGAACGGGTCCACGAGCCACACGCGGCCGTCGTGGACGAGCGCGTGCGCCGCCCGCTCGAGCGAGTCGTCGCCGACCCAGGTCAGCCCCAGCGGATGTTCGGTTAGCCCCCTTACGGCCATTGGTCGAAGGCCCTACCCTGGAGGTGCGTGAAGTAGCCAGCCACCGCACTTGGATCTTCTCATCCGTCCCAAACCCTGGGCCGGACGTGCGGTGGCGTGGCGTCGGCTGAAACCCTCGTTCGTCCGCGCGCGCCCGCAGGTCCGGTCCTCACCCGAAAGGACCCCCCATGCTCAAGGGCACCGACCTCACCCTCACGCCGCTGTTCGACGGCCTCTCGCTGACGCTCGACGACGGCGCCCGCGCCGCGCTCGTCGGCGCGAACGGCATCGGCAAGACCACGCTCCTGCGCCTGCTGGCGGGCGTTGCTGCACCCGACCGCGGCGCGGTCGCGGCGGGTGTCGGCGACCGCGTCGGCTACCTGCCGCAGGATGTCCTGGACCCACGCTCCACCATCGACGACCTCTTGCGACGAGCACTGGGGGAGGTGTGGGAGGTCCGGCTCCAGCTCGACGCGCACGAGCGAGACCTCGTGGACCTGGACGCCTACGGTGCGGCGCAGGAGCGGTTCGAGCGGCTCGGCGGCTGGGCCCTGGAAGCCCGGCTGGACGAGGCGCTGCGGCGGCTCGGGATCGAGCATCTGGACCGCGGCTCGCCGCTGGGGAAGCTGTCGCGGCGGCGAGGCCGCGCGCTGCCTGCTCGCTTCCGTCCTGCTCGGCGACCCGACCGTGCTGCTGCTCGACGAGCCCACCAACCACCTCGACGCCGACGGGCGCGAATGGCTGGCGGAGTGGCTCGCCGAGTTCGACGGGACGCTGCTGTGCGTCTCGCACGACCGCGACTTCCTCGACGCCACCGTGGACCGCATCTACGAGCTCTCGCCCGAAGGGCTGGACGCGTACGAGGGCGGCTACACGGAGTACGCCGAGGAGAAGGCCCGCCGGCGCGAGCGGCTCATGCAGCTCGTCGAGGCGCAGGACAAGAAGCGCCGCCGGCTGGAGGCCGACATCGCCATGACCGCACGCCAGGCGCAGTACACCGAGCGCACCATCCCGCGGCGGATCGCGCCGAAGTTCAAGCGCTACGCCAAGAAGGTGGCCAAGAAGTCCAAGGCGCGCGAGCACCGGCTGACGCGCGAGATGAACGCCGAGACGTGGGTGCGGGCGCCGCGCGACCCGGCCGCGTTCAAGGTGCGGCTGGAGAGCGAGGACAACGGGCGGCGGCTGATCGCGGCGGTGCGCGGCGTGAGCGTGCCGGGGGTGCTGGACGACGTGTCGCTCGTCTTGCACGCCGGCGACCGGGTGGCGCTGACCGGGCCCAACGGCTCCGGCAAGTCGACGCTCCTGCACGTGCTGGCGGGTCTGCTGCCGGGCGCCGAGGTGCACGGGGTCGTCCGGCTGCTGCCGCAGACGCCGGTCCGGCTCCCGGACATGGGGCTGCTCGAGTGGTTCCGAGAGCAGACGTCACTGCCCGAGGCGGAGGCGCGAACGCTGCTCGCGCACTACCGGCTCGGCGCGGACGCGATCGACCGGCCGCTCACGCGGCTGAGCCCGGGTGAGCGGGCGCGGGTGCACGTGGCGGCGATCGTCGGCGCGGGCGCGGACCTGATCCTGCTCGACGAGCCGACCAACCACCTGGACTTCGACACGCTCGAGGTGATCGAGGCGGCGCTGCGCGCGTACCGCGGGACGCTCGTCGTCGCCACCCACGACCGCGCGCTGATCGACGCGATCGAGTGCGATCAGGTGCTGGAGGTGCGCGACAGAGGGCTCGTCGTGAGCTCGAACGCGTCGGCCAGGAGCTCGTAGGAGCGGCGCCGGGCCTCGTGGTCGTGGGTGATCGTGACGACGATCACCTCCTGCGCGCCGTACTCGGCGGCCACGGCCTCGATGCCCTCGCGCACCTGATCCGGCGTGCCCAGGATGGAGCGGCGCCCGTGCGCCTTGCGGGCGTCGGCTGCATCCAGCGAGTCCAGGAAGCGCAGGGCGGTCTCCGGCGGCGGGACCTCGATCAGGCGCCCGCGGCGCAGCATCGCGAACGCCATCTTGCTGGAGGCCGCGAGCCGGATGGCCTCCTCCTCGCTGTCGGCGGCGATCGCCCACACCGCGACCGCCTGCTGCGGGGCGTCGAGCCGGACGCCGTCCTTGAACTCGCGGGCGTACATCTGGGCGATGTCGGCGCCGTGGTTGTTGATGAAGTCCGCGAACGCGTAGGGGAGACCCAGGTCGGCCGCCCACACCGCGCTCTGCGGCGAGGAGCCGAGCAGCCACGGCTGTGGCGTCTCCGGCCGGCCGGGGAGGACCTTCTGCAGCCGGGCGAGCGGGCTCGAGAGCTTGATCGTGCCCTCGAAGTAGCCGAGCAGCTCGTTCAGCTGCTCCGGGAAGTCGTCCGGGAGCGAGGCGCTGCGGTCGCGCTGGAGCGCGTGCGTGGTCATCGGGTCGGTGCCCGCGGCGCGGCCGAGGCCGAGGTCGATCCGGCCGGGGTACAGGCCGGCGAGCACGCTGAACGTCTCCGCCACCTTGAACGGGCTGTAGTGCGGCAGCATCACGCCGCCGCTGCCGACGCGGATGCGCTCCGTCGCGGCCGCGATCGGCCCGATCAGCGCCTCCGGGGAGGGCCCGGCGAGCATCGGCCCGCCGTGGTGCTCGGCCACCCAGTAGCGGTGATAGCCGAGCTGATCGGTCAGGCGCGCCAGGTCCAGCGTGTTCTGCAGTGCCTGCGATCCGGTGGACCCTTCCGCGATCGGGGACTGATCGAGGACGCTGAGCAGCATGCGTTCCAGGATAGGGTCCGGCCCATGGGAGCTCGAAAGCTGCACACGCTGGTCGAGGGCGGATCGTTCTTCGAAGGGCCACGCTGGCACGAAGGCCGCTGGTACGTCTCGGACTTCTACACGTACACGGTCCGGGCGATCGACCCGGACAGCGGGGCGGAAGAGGTGGTGGCCGAGGTGCCCGGGCAGCCGTCCGGGCTGGGCTGGCTGCCGGACGGGTCGATGCTGATCGTCTCGATGCGCGACCACACGCTGGTGCGGCGGGCGGTGGACGGGACGATGTCCGTGCACGCCGACCTGACCGAGTACTGCGGCGGGCACCTGAATGACCTGATCGTCGACGGGGAAGGCCGGGCCTATGCGGGCAACTTCGGCTTCGACCTGATGAACATGGCCGACCCGGCGACGACGTCGCTCGTGCGCGTGGACCCGGACGGCACCGCACATCGCGAGGGCGAGGACCTGTGGTTCCCGAACGCGATGGCGATCGACGGCGACACGCTGCTCGTCGGCGAGACGTTCGGCGGCGGCTTCACCGCGTTCACGATCGCGGCGGACGGGTCGCTGACCGACCAGCGCTCGTGGGGGCAGATCGCGCCGCGCGTGGCGCCCGGCACGGTCGAGGAGATGCTGCCGAACCTCGGCTACGCGCCCGACGGCTGCACGCTGGACGCCGAAGGCCACCTGTGGGCGGCGGACGGGCTCGGCGGCCCGACGTGCCGGATCGCGCCCGGGGGCGACATCGTCGACGAGATCGAGCTGCCCGAGGACCTCGCCGTGTTCGCGTGCCAGCTCGGCGGCGAGGATGGTCGCACGCTGCTGCTGTGCGCCGCGCCCGACTTCCTGGAGGTCAGCCGTCGCGACGTGCGCGAGGCCGTCCTGCTCACCACCACCGTGGAGGTTCCCGCAGCATGATCGCGTTGGAGAGGGCCCAGGCCCTGATCGCCGCCGGCATCGAGGAGGCGGGCCGCCAAGACCTGAAGCTGGCGTTTGCCGTCGTCGACGCCGCCGGGCACCTCGTCGCTTCCGCCCGCATGGACGGCGCGCCCTGGATCGCGCCGGAAGTGGCGCTGGGCAAGGCCTGGACGGCCGCCGCCTACGGGCTGCCGAGCGCGGCCCAGGGCGAGAAGATGAAGGAACTGCACGCGTTCTCGGCGTCGATCTCCGCCGCCACCCACGGTCGCTACACGCCGCAGATCGGCGGGCTGCCGATCACCGACGACGGCGGCGCGGTGATCGGCGCGATCGGCGCGAGCGGCGGCACCGGCCAGCAGGACGAGGACGTGGTCCGCGCCGCGCTCGGCTGAGCGGTCGTTTCTAAAGAGGGACAGTCCCTCTTTAGATTTCGAAGACGCGGCGGTAGAACGCGAGCTCGGCTTCCGCCGCGCGGCGCAGGTTTTCCGCCTTGCGGAAGCCGTGTTGCTCGCCCTCGAAGACGAGGTACTCGTGGTCGATGCCGTTGCGCTCGAGCGCGGCGACGATCACCTCGGACTGCGAGGGCGGGACGACGCTTGTCCTCGTCGCCCTGCAGGACGATCACGGGCACGCGGATGTTGTCGGCGTGGGCCAGCGGCGAGCGCTCCGCCCAGTCGGAGCGGTCGATCAGCCAGTCCAGGTACCGCGACTCGAACTTGTGCGTGTCCTCGGCGAAGGCGGTGAGCTCGGCGACGCCGTAGTAGTCCGCGCCGGCCGCGAACACGTCGGGGTAGCGGGTGAGCGCGCTCAGCACCGTCCAGCCGCCGGCGCTGCCGCCGGTGATCGTCATCCGCGCGCCGTCCACGTCGCCGCTGCGGGCGAGGTGGCGGGCGGCGTTGACGGCGTCGTCGGTGTCCACGATCCCCCACTGGCCGTGCAGGCGGTCGCGGTACTCGCGCCCGTAGCCCGTGCTGCCGCCGTAGTTGACGTCCACGACGCCGAACCCGCGGCTGGTGAAGAACTGGATCTCCGGGCGCAGGGTCGAGCTCACGTGCGCGGTCGGGCCGCCGTGGATGCGCACGACGAGCGGCGGGCGCTCGCCCTCCGGCCCCTCGTACTCGGGGTGATGCGGGGGATAGAAGAGCGCGTGCGCGGTCTTGCCGCCCGTGGTCGGGTACTCGACCGCGCGCGCCACCGAGACGTACGCCTCGGCGATGAGCTCGTCGTCGGCGGCGCTGAGCTGCTCGACCTCGCCCGAGTCGACGTCCAGCGCGACGACCCGCAGCGCACGGGTGGGGGAGGCGCCGACGAACAGCGCGCGGCTCCCGTCCGTCGTCAGGTCGACGATCTGCGTGAACTCCAGCGGCACGTCCCGCAGCGCGCCGTCCTCGATCACGGCCAGATGGTCCGCGCCGGCGCTGAAGTACACGAGCACGATCCGCCCGTCGGCCAGGAACGTGAAGTAGGAGTTGCCGAACACCCACATCGGCCCGCCGACCTCGGCCTCCAGCGCCGTGACCGCCGTCCCGTCCTCGCGGTACAGGTTCCACCACCCGGTCCGGTCGGACGAGTAGTGCAACACGCCGTCCGGGCTCCACTGCGGCTGCACGATCGCCTCCGCCTCCCCGCCGGCCACGAGGCGCTTTCTAAAGAGGGACAGTCCCTCTTTAGAAAACTCCGCGACGTGGAGCTCTGAGCCCTCCCACGGCATCCGGGGGTGGTCCCAGGCGAGCCAGGCGAGCTGCGTGCCGTCGGGGGAGACGCGCGGGGCGGCGTAGAAGTCGTGGCCCGTCTCGAGGACGATCGGGTCGCCGCCGTCGAGCGGGATCGCGACGAGCTCGTTGACGTGCTCGGGCGCGGCGACGCGCTCGCGGACGCACAGCAGATGGCCGCCGTGGACCTGCAGGTCGGCGTAGCGCAGGCCGTGCTCGGTCTCCGGCTCCGGCGTGATCGCCGCGGGGGTGCCGTCGCGCATGGCGTAGACGCGCTGGTCGGCGTCGGAGCAGAAGTACACGGTCCCGGCGTGGACGGTGTACGCGCCGCCGCCGTACTCGTGCACGCGGGTGCGGGCGCTGCAGCCGGCCGGGATCGCGTCCGCGCGCGTGCCGTCCGGGCGCCGCGCGACGACCACGTCCCGCCCGCCCTCCAGCGAGCGCGCCTCCGACCAGTAGACGGAGCCGCCGTCCGCGTGGACGAGCGAGTGGGTCCAGCCGGGGT
The DNA here is from genome assembly GCA_963724195.1 of uncultured Solirubrobacteraceae bacterium. Taxonomy (GTDB): domain Bacteria; phylum Actinomycetota; class Thermoleophilia; order Solirubrobacterales; family Solirubrobacteraceae; genus Solirubrobacter. The sequence goes on from CAVRTQ010000016.1 coordinate 542,023, forward strand.
CACGGGCGACCACGTCGCCGTCGATGGGGGAAGGCCAGGAGCCGTACGGAGCTTCCATGAGCGCAACCGTAAGGGGTTCGCCCACGGCGTGTAAGGCGCGCGGAGCCGCATGTGCGCTCCATCCGCCCGATGTACGCGGCGGACAACCGCTCCACGATGGTCGTGTGTCCCCCTCCCCAGCCGTCAGCCCCGCCCGTGATACTGGTGTTGTCGTGGCTTCCCGAGTGACCAGCACCACGTTCGTCGGCCGGGCTCCAGAACTCGCCGAGCTCCGGGCGGGGCTGACGGAAGCTGTGGAGAATCGACCGGGGCTCGCGTTCATCGCGGGCGAGTCCGGGCTCGGCAAGACACGGCTGGTGGCCGAACTGGAGCGCGTGGCCCGGGCTGAAGGGATGCGCGTGATCGGCGGCGACTGCGTCGAGCTGGGCGAGGGCGAGCTGCCGTACGCGCCGATCGTCACCGCGCTGCGGCCGTTGGCCCGCTCCGGGCACGAGGCGTTCGGCGCGCTGTCAGCGCCCGCGCGGGCCGCGCTCGCGCAGATCCTGCCCGGCCTCGGGCGCTCCGAGGCGCGCGCGGACGACGAGGCCACCGCGCAGGCGCGGCTGTTCGACGGTCTGCTGGAGCTGCTGGAGCTGCTCGCGGGCGAGGACGGGCTGCTGCTGACGATCGAGGACCTGCACTGGGCCGACCGCTCCACGCGGGCGTTCCTCGTCTATCTGGCTGCGTCGCTGTGCCGCGAGCGCGTGCTGGTGGTCGACGACCTACCGGCCGGACGAGCTGCACCGCCGCCATCCCTTGCGCCCGTTGCTCGCCGAGCTGGAGCGCGACGCGCGCGCCCGCCGCGTCGAGCTGCGGCCGCTCACGCGCGACGAGCTGGGCGAGCAGCTCACGGACATCCTCGGCGAGGCGCCGCGCGGCGACCTGCTGGGGCGCCTGTTCTCGCGCTCGGAAGGCAACCCGCTGTTCGCCGAGGAGCTGCTCGCGGCCGGGACGGACGGGCGCGGCGCGCTCCCGCCGACCTTGCGTGACGCGCTGATGCTGCGGATCGAGCGGCTCTCCCCGGACGCGCAGGAGCTGCTGCGCGTGCTGGCGGCCGGCCAACGGCTGGACCACGAGATCCTGGCCGCGGCGTGCGCCTTCGACCCGCGCGTGCCCGTGCGCGAGGCCGTCGCCGCGCAGCTCGTCGTCGCCGACGACGAGGGCTTCTACGCGTTCCGCCACGCGCTGTTGCGCGAGGTGGTCGTCGACGACCTGCTGCCAGGCGAGCGCGCGTCGCTGCACCTGGCGCTGGCGCGTGCGCTGGAGGCGCGGGCCGAAGGGCTGCCGGGCCACGGCGGCGCGCATCTGGCCGCGGGCATCGCCCATCACTACCTGGCTTCGGGCGATCAGCCGGCCGCGCTGGCGGCGTCCGTGCGTGCCGCCCAGGCGGCAGAGGCCGTGCACGCCAACGGCGAGGCGGCCGCGCTCTACGCCCGCGCGTTGCAGCTGTGGGACCGCGTCGCCGACGCGGAGGCGCTGACCGGGCACGACCACGTCGAGCTGCTGCGCTCCGCCGCGTGGACGAACGACCGCGAGCACGAGCCGGCCCGCGCCGAGTCCTACCTGCGGGCGGCGATCACCGAGCTGGGCGACAGCGACCCGGTGCGCACGGCGCAGCTGCTCGAGCTCGTCGCGCGCCAGCAGTTCGGTCTGGGCCGGAGCGCCGCGGCGGCCGAGACGCGCCGCGAAGCGCTCGAGTTGCTGCCCGAGGGGCCGAGCGGGACGCGCGCCACGTTGCTCGCCGGCATGGCCAAGGAGCTGATGCTCGAGTCGCGCCTGCAGGAGACGGTCGAGGTCGCCGACGAGGCGATCGAGGTCGCGCGGGCCGTCGGCGACGAGGTGTCCGAGCTGCGGGCGCTGGACGCCAAGGGCGTCGTGCTGTTCGGCATGGCCCGCTACGAAGAGGGAGAGCGGGCGCTGCGCGAGGTCATGGAGCGCAGCCAGAACGACGACCTGTTCGTCTTCCTGCACACGCACGTGAACCTGGCCGACTCGCTCGCGGTCGCCGGCCGGCTCGCCGAGGCGCGCAGGATCGCCGACGAAGGGCTCGAGCTGGCGGCCGCCCGCGGGACCTCGCGGCGCTGGCTGATGCTGCTGCGCGCCGAGCTCGCGTTCGAGGCGGGGGAGTGGGCCGCGGCCGAGGCCGCCCTGCCTTCACCCGGCCGCCCGGCGCAGGGCATGACGTTCATCAACGACGCGCTGCGGCGGATCGAGCTGGCGCTGGGCCGGGGCGAGCACGACGCGGCGCGCGTGCTGCTCGACCAGGCGCGCGACATCGCGTGCGACACGCGCGAGCCGCAGTGGATCGGGCCGCTCGGCGCGCTGCGGGCGGAGCTGGAGCGCCGCTCCGGCGACCTCGTCACCGCGGCCGCGACGATCGACGACGCGCTGGACCGGCTCGACTTCTGCTCCCAGGACGTCGCGCGGATGGCCCGCGTGTCGGCCGCCGGCGCGCGCGTGCACGCCGACGCGGCCGTGCGGGCCCGCGACCTCGGCGAGGACCCGTCCCTGCCGATCGCCATGGCGGAAGGGCTGATCGCGCGGGTCGAGGCCTGCGCCGAAGGCGACCGGCCGGTCGAGGCGGCGTTCCTGGCCACCGCCCGCGCGGAGTTCGCCCGGGCGTCCGACGAGGACGACCCGGCGTTGTGGGCGGCCGCCGCGGACGCGTGGCAGGCGCTCGACCGCCCGTACCGCGCCGCCCAGGCCACGCGCCGCCGCGCCGAAGCGCTCCTGGCGGGCGGCGACCGCGAAGGGGCTGCAGTCGCCGCCGCCGAGGCGCTGGCCGCGGCCTCGGCGATCGGCGCCGCGTGGCTCGCCTCGGAGATCGAGGGCTTCGCGCTGCGGGCCCGACTGCGGCTGGACCCGGACGAGCCTTCGCCGCCATCCACGCTGGCTGCCGTGGATGACGGCGAAGACCCGTTCGGGCTCACGCCCCGCGAGCGGCAGGTGCTGGGCCTGCTCGTCGCCGGGCGCACCAACCGCGAGATCGGCGCCGCGTTGTACATGGCCGAGAAGACCGCGAGCGTCCATGTCTCGCGCATCCTCTCCAAGCTCGACGTGCGTTCCCGCACGGAGGCCGCGGCGGTCGCCCACCGCGTAGGGCTCGTCTAGGTCAGACGCTGCAAGGCGCCAATCGCCTTGGCAGTGCCGCGCGTCCCGACGAAGATCGAGAACAACGTGGCGGTGATCAAGGGTTCCCGCATGCCAAGGATTGTGCGGGAAGGTTCATCGGATCGACATGGACCGGGGTCCAAACGTCGTTCGACCGCCCGTATAGGACGCGTCAGTCGTGTGCGCGTTCGGCGAGGCGGCGGAGGGCGGCGGCCTCGCGCCGGGCGTCCTCGGGCGTCGCGATGCGCTCGACCCGGCCGGCGGCGGCGGTGATCTCGTGCGCGAGGTCTCCGACCGTGAGGCGGTGGCCGAGCGCGTCGGGGCGGGGTGTGCCGGCGAGGCGGCGCATGATCGGCGGGAGCGCCGTCGTGAGCACGGTGATGACCAGGACGACGCCGAGGATCCGCGCGAACGCGTCGCTGATGTCCTCGTAGAGGCCGGCGGCGGCGAGGTTGCCGACGAACATGTCGAACGTCGCGGTGACGATCGAGATGAGCGCGATCGTCCGCACGGCGGACGTGTCGGCCGGGCGGCGGGCGCGCAGGACGAGTGACCAGTGCGAGGCCCACAGCGCGGTGATGGCGACGACGCCCCACGCGCGCCAGAGGAACTCGCTGTCGGAGTCGTCGAACCAGATCGCGAGCGTGAGCAGCGCGAACGCGAACGCCGCGAGGCCGCTGGCCACGGCACCCGCCGTCGCCAGGGCGCCGCGGGCCTGGGTGCGCAGCGCGTCGCCGGCCGCTCCCAGCCCGCAGAAGAAGCTGAAGCCGAGGCTCGTGCCGACGATCCGTGCGTGGGTGTCGCCGAAGTCGCCCTGCAGCAGCGCGACGATCGCCGCCACCGCCGCGACGCACAACCCGGCGATCAGTGCGCGGATCATGAGTGCGCGAGGAGCCATGCCAGCGGCAGCGTACGGCTCTGCAGGAATATCGTGCGCCGCATGGCCACGCACTACTTCCCGACGGACCGGGTCCACTTCACGTGGGACGCGGGCAACGAGCCGGTGCTGTCGATCGCCGACGGCGACACGGTCGTGTTCGAGACCCGCGACGTGTCCGACAATCAGATCGGGCCCGACTCCGACACGAGCGTGATCGCCACGCTCGACTGGGACCGCGTGTACCCGCTGTCCGGCCCCGTCCACGTCGACGGCGCCGAGCCGGGCGACACGCTCGCGATCGAGGTCCTCGACATCCACACCAAGGGCTGGGGATGGTCGGCGATCCTGCCCGGTCTGGGGCTGCTGGCCGACGACTTCACCGAACCGTACCTGCGCGTCTTCGACCTCACCGAGGGCGACGTCACGCACTTCCGCGACGACATCACCGTCCCGCTGGACCCGTTCATGGGGACGATGGGCGTGTGCCCGGCGGGCGCGAGCGCGACGCCGATCATGCCCCCGGGCATCTTCGGCGGGAACATGGACACGCGCCAGCTCGTGAAGGGCACGACGCTCTACCTGCCGATCCAGGAGCGCGGCGCGCTGTTCTCCACCGGGGACGCGCACGGCTGCCAGGGCGACGGCGAGATCTGCGTCACCGGCCTCGAGGCCCCGATGTACGCGACGATGCGCTTCCGGGTCGAGAAGCGCTCGATCCCGGCCCCGCAGTACCGCACCGCGCCCGGCCCGCTCACGCCCGCCGTGGACGAAGGCTCGTTCTTCGCCACCACCGGGGTCGGCCCCGACCTGTTCGAGAACGCGCAGAACGCGACCCGCGCGATGATCGACCACCTCGTGGACGAGCACGACCTCTCGCGCGAGGACGCCTACGTGCTGTGCTCGCTCGTCGTGGACCTGAAGATCAGCGAGATCGTCGACGCCGGCCAGTTCGTCGTGTCCGCCGTGCTCCCGGAGGCGATCTTCCCGATCGAACTGCTCTAGCGTCCGAGCAGAAGTTGCGGGCATCTACGGGCGCGATCGCGCCTGGCGCCGGCGAAGCTATGCTGCGCGCGATTCGACTCGCACGCTAAAGCGCGGCCTGCAGGACCCGTTTGGCGACCGGGGCGGCGTTCGTGCCGCCCTGGCCCTGCTTGGGCAGCATCACGGCGATCGCGACCTTCGGGTTGTTCGCCGGCGCGAAGGCGACGAACCAGGCGGTGGTGTTCGCGGCGTTCTGGGCGATGTCGCCGGTGGAGACGAGCTCGGCCGTGCCGGTCTTGCCGGCGACGGTGACGCCCGGGATCTGCGCGGCCTTGCCGGTGCCGGAGGCGACGTTGGCGATCATCATCGAGCGCACGTTGGCGGCGACGCGCGCGCTGACGACCCGGGTGCGCTTGCCGCGGGAGCCGGCCACGGTGGGCTTCACGCGCAGGCCCTTGTTGGCGATCGTCGCGGCGACCGAGGCCATCTGGAGCGGCGTCGCCAGGTCGGTGTTCTGGCCGATCGCGGCGGAGCCGACGGCGATCGCGTCCTTCATCTCGTCCGCCTCGGGGATCGTCGAGATCTTCGCGGCGGGGATGTCGGGCTGCTCGAAGAAGCCGAACTTCTTGGAGATCGCCACCAGCCGCTTGGCGCCGACCTTCGCGCCCAGCGGGCCGAAGACGCTGTTGCACGAGTTCGCGAACGAGGTCGTCAACGAGCCGCCGCACGCCGAATCGCCCGCGTTGCGCAGCTTCGCGCCCGACAGCGTCGCGTACTGGCGCGCGGGGTAGGAGCTCGACATCGACGCCTTCTTGTAGTGCAGCGCGGCGGCGGCGGTGACGACCTTGAACACCGAGCCGGGCGGCTGGGGCGCGGAGACCGCGAGCCCCGCCAACGCGAGCACCTTGCCGTCCTTGGGCCGGATGACGGCGACGCCGCCGACGGAATCGCCGAGCGCGTCGTTGACCCGTTGCTGCAGCCCGAGCTGGATCGAGGTGGTCACCGACTTGCCGCGCGTGCCCTTCACCCGCGCGATCACGCGGTCCCCGAACCGCAGGGTGGAGCTGCGCTTGCCCGCCAGACGGTCGTCATAGACGCGGTTCAGGCCGGTGGGCTTGTCGCCGCCGACGCCGGCGATCGACGCGCCGAGGTCGTCGGAGTCCAGCAGCTTGCCGCCCGCGGCGTAGATGTTCCCGCGCGTGGGCGTCGCGCCCGACTTGCGCGTGACCTCCTCGCCCTCCTCGAGGCCCGGCAGCCGCAGCGCGGGCGTCCAGGCCACGCGGCCCACACCTTGCTCATCCTCGCTGGCCTTGAACTCCAGCTCGCCCTTGAGCGGCCCGAAGTCGTCGGTGTCCACCGTCACCGGCACCTTCACGACGCCCTCGCTCAGCAGCGGCCCGACCTTGCCGACCCGCACCTTCTCCACCGTGGCCGCGCGATTTGCGCGCTTGTAGTCGGCGACGAACGAGATCTTCGGGTTCGCGCGCCGGCTGCCGGCGTCCACGAGCCGGTACATGGCGTCGTAGTCGCCGCGCTCCCACGCCTCGGTGAAGGCCACGACGGCCGGGCGGCGCTCGTCGTCGTCGAGTTGCGCGCGCACGAACGCGTAGGCGCCCGCCGCGAGCCCGCCGAGGACGACCAGCACCACCAGGATGATGCTCAGCGAGGGCCCGCGCCGGCGCCGGCGGCGCGCGTGCTTGGGCGGGGACAGGAACAGGGAACCGGCCCGGGGCGAATACCCGAGTCCCCCAGAACGGCGTCGACGACGGCGGGCCACCATGCTCCTTTCTAGCGGGTCGGCCGGACCGTTTACCCTCAGCGGATGAGCACCGCCGCGTATGAGGACGCCTATCAGCGGCTCATCGAGCCTCACCGGCGGGAGCTGCACGCGCACTGCTACCGGATGCTCGGCTCCGTCCAGGACGCCGAGGACGCGCTGCAAGAAGCGTTGCTGCGGGCGTGGAAGGCGTTCGATCGCTTCGAGGGCCGCGCGCAGCCGAAGACGTGGCTGTACCGGATCGCGACCAACACGTGCCTGGACGTGCTCGCCCGCCGCAAGGGCAAGCGTGAGCTGCCGATCGACCGCGGCCCGGACGAACCGCCGCTCACCGAGATCGCCTACCTGGAGCCGTACCCGGACGATCCGGGCGCCTCCTACGAGCAGCGCGAGAGCCTCGAGCTGGCGTTCATCGCGGCGCTCCAGCACCTGCCGGCCAACCAGCGCGCGGTGCTGATCCTGCGCGAGGCGCTCAACTTCAGCGCCAAGGAGGCCGCCGAGATCCTCGACACGACGCCGGCCAGCGTCAACAGCGCCCTGCAGCGCGCGCGGGCGGCGATCGACGAGCGGCTCCCGCAGCAGTCCCAGCAGGCGACGCTGCAGCAGCTGGGCGACGGCGAGGTCAAAGCGATCGTCGAGCGCTACGTCGCGGCCTGGAACCGCGGCGACGTGGACGCCGTGGTCGAGATGCTCGCGCAGGACGCGACGTTCTCGATGCCGCCCGCCGCGCAGTGGTTCCGCGGTCACGACGCCATCCGCGCGTTCCTGCCCACCGGCCCGCTGTCGATCCCGCGCATCTTCGTGCCCACGCGCGCGAACGGCCAGCCCGCGTTCGGCACCTACAAGCTACGTCGACGGCGAGTGGCAGCGCAACGCGATCCACGTCATCACGCTGGACGAGCGGGGCGAGATCGTCGACGCCGTCGCGTTCCTGAACCCCGATCTGTTCGCGTTCTTCGGCTTAGACGAAAATGCGTGGCATTCCGACTAACGACGCCGTACCATTGGTCCAGATGAGGCGAGTAGCCCGCTCCGTCGCCCTGTAAGACCCGGCCACATTCACGCCGGGAGGGCGACGGGTGTCCCCGTCACTCAGACTCCGGAGCTTCCTGAAATGGCCATCTCGCCTCCCGCGCCGCTCGCCGGCGCACCCCTGTCGGACCGTCTCGCCGCCACGCAGTCCTCGCCCGTGCGCGAGCTGCTGCAGATCGCGATGCGGCCGGAGATCATCTCGCTGGCCGGCGGCCTGCCCGCGCCGGACACGTTCGACGTGCCCGGCCTGCGCGCCGCGTTCGACGAGGTTCTTGCCGGCCCCGACGCCATCCGCGCGCTGCAGTACTCGACGACCGAGGGCGACCCGGCGTTACGGGCGCGGCTCGCGGCGTTCATGTCCACGCGCGGGCTGGAAGTCGCCGCGGACGACCTGCTGATCACGACGGGCTCCCAGCAGGCGCTGGGCCTGATCGCGAGCGCGCTGCTGAACCCGGGCGACGCCGTGCTCGTCGAGGACCCGACGTACCTGGCCGCGCTGCAGGCGTTCCAGCTCGCCGACGTGCGCGCCGTCCCGGTCCCGTGCGACGACCACGGCCCCGACCCGGAGGCGCTCCTGGAGATCGCCCGGCGGGAGGGCGCGAAGGTCGCGTACCTCATCCCGACCTTCCAGAACCCGACCGGCCGCACGATGCCCGCCGAGCGGCGCGCCGCGATCGCCGCCGCCGCGGCCGAGGCCGGCTTGTGGCTGGTCGAGGACGATCCCTACAGCGCGCTGCGCCTCGAGGGCCAGGACGCCGACCTGCTCGCCGCGTGGGCGCCCGAGCGCACGCTCGTCATCCAGACGCTGTCGAAGGTGCTCTCGCCCGGCCTGCGGATCGGCTACCTGCGTGCCCCAGCGGCGCTGCGCGGCCCGCTCGCCGTCGCCAAGCAGGCCGCCGACCTGCACACCTCGACGATCACCCAGCTCGCCGCCGAGCGCTGGCTCGCCGAACACGACCTGGGCGAGCACATCGCCTCCCTCGCCGCGCACTATCGCCCGCGCCGGGACGCGCTGCTCGAAGGTCTGCGCGAGCACCTGCCGGCCGGCACGCGGTTGACCGAACCAGAAGGCGGGCTGTTCATCTGGGTCGAGCTGCCGGACGGCTACGACGCCGAGGCGATCCTGCCGGGCGCGATCGAGCGCGGCGTCGCGTTCGTCCCGGGCCAGTACTTCTACGCCGGTCAGGCGCCCGCGGGTGCGTTGCGCGTGTCGTTCGCGACCGCCACGCCGGAGGAGCTGCGCGAGGGCGCCGCCCGTCTCGGAGCGGCGGCCGCGGGGTAGGCGAAGCCCTACATGCCCGAACGCCCACGCCCGAACCTGGACCGCGTCCGCGACGCCATGCGCGAAGCCGACGAACGCGAAGACTCCGCGCCGCCTGACCCGGAACCCGAAGACACCGCCGAGGACGATGACGAGGACGCGCGAACATAAAGCGGGACTGTCCCTCTTTATGTTCGCCGCGCTCGGGACCGGTGTGGCCGCGCTCGCGCTCGCGTTGCTCGGCTACACGTTCCCGGGTGTGATCGCCGGGGCCGCTGCCGCCTGGATGGGCGGCAGGGCCTGGTCGGAGGCCAACCGGGACGTCGCCCTGGTGGCCCTCGGGTGCGGCGGTCTGGCGCTGGCGATCGGCTTCATCGCGCTCGTCCAGACCGCCTATCCCGACTGACTAGGGCTGCGTCGTCGAGAGCGTGAAGGTCACTCAGGACGAGCTACGCCGCGGCGAGCAGCCCGAGCTCATCGGCGCGCGCGACCGCCTCAGCGCGGTTGCGCACGCCGAGCTTGCGGAAGATCGACGACGCGTGCTGCTTGACCGTGTTCGGGGAGAGCCCGAGGTCGCGCGCGATCACCGGGTTCGTGGCGCCGGCCGCGAACGCGTAGAGCACGTCGCGCTCGCGCGGGGAGACACCGGCGCTGGGCTCGGCCTCCACCGGCTGGGCGATCGTCCCGTCCTCGCGCAGCGCGAGCGTCGGGATGCCCGGCAGCGCGAATTCCGGCGAGCCGGCGAGGATGAGCTGCGGATCGAGGCGCTGCGCCATCACGTGGGCGTCCGCGAGCGTGCGGGCCCCGGCGCACGCCGCGACCCACGGCCGGCCGTGCAGGCCGAGCAGGACGCCGGCGCGGCGGATGTCGACCGGGTCGGCCACGAGCACGCGCAGCGGCTCCGCCGGCTCGGCGAACGGCTCGTGCGCGTCGGCGACGATCCCGAGGCGACGCGCGGCGTGGACCGCTCCCGCGCGGTTGCGGGCGCCGAGCTTGTCGTAGATGCCGAGCATGTGGTGCTTGACCGTGCCCGGCGCGAGGAACATGGCGGCGCCGATCTCGGCGTTGGTCAGCCCGGCGCCGACGAGCCGCAGGATCTCCCGCTCACGCGGCGTGAAGCGCACGGCACCGGCGGGATTGACCGCGGGCTCGGGCGCGCCGCCGCAGGCCAACTCGCGCACCGCGGCGAGGATCTCGCGGGCCGGCGCCTCGCGGGCGATCACGCCGTGGGCGCCCGCGGCGCGGGCGGTGCGCAGCGGCAGGTCGTCCCAGCGCGAGGCGAGCAGCGCGGTCCGCGCGCCGGTGGCGGCGATCCGCTCGCACATCGGCAGGCCGAGGCCGACGTCCACGAGCGCGAGGTCGAAGCCCGGCGCAGGCTCGTCGCGGAGCGCGCAGCGCTGCACCCACGGGGCACGCGTCAGCAGCCAGCGCAAGCCGTTGCCCAGCACCTCGTTACCGTCGACTACCAGCACCCGTACGTGACGCGCTCTGGTCCCTTCCGCGACCAACACGCAGCCATTCCTAGCCCTTCCGGGGGAGAGACACCAAACGATCCGGCGCTGATTCCTCTCAACGGGTCGCCACGCCGAGGACGTCGATCGCGCCCTCCAGACGGCCTCGCAGGAGCTGCAAGTGGCGCTCGTCGGCACTTACCGCGAGCTCGATCCGGTCCTGCGCGTACGTCATCGCGAGCACGCGCGCGCCGCGGCGCTGACAGATTCCGAGCACTCTCAGCAGGACTCCGGGGCGGTCGAGGACCTGCACCGACAACCGCGTGACGGAGGAGGGGGCGACGCCGGGGGGTAGGAGGAGCATGGAGGGACCTTTCTCGTCCCTAGAAGTCGCGCACGCACCATCCGCCACGTCCCTAAGGAACGACAGAGGCCCGCGGTATGACGGCCGCGGGCCTAGCGAATAATGATGATGGCGATGGGGGAGCCGCTCAGCGCGCGGTGCGTGGGGAGCGGCTCCATGTCCCCAATGCTACACGGCGACCGTGAAACGGCCAACCAGGCTGTTCAGCGTCTCGGCCGTGGAGGCCAGCGTCTGAGCCGACGCCGCGATCTCCTGCGTGGAGGCGCTGGTCTGTGTCGACAGAGCCGGTACGTTTCCAGGGTCACCTGCGCCCGAATCGCATCGTGGATCGTTTGTGAACACCTGGCAACTACGACATGGCGTTGATCGTCGGTCGCTACGAGGTGCTGCGCGTCCTCGGCGAGGGCGGGATGGCGGTTGTGCATCTCGCGCGCCAGCCCGACCTGCAGCGGCTGATCGCGTTGAAAGAGTTGCGCTCGCTGCGCGGGGACGATCCGGCCTACGCCCAGCGCTTCCTGCGCGAGGCGCGGCTGGCGGGCTCGCTCACCGACCCGCACGTGGTCACGGTCTACGAGTACTTCGAGCACGAGGGCGTCCCGTACCTGGCGATGGAGTACGTCGAGCGCGGATCGCTGCGGCCGTTCGTCGGCCAGCTCAACCTGCCGCAGATCGCGGGCGTGCTCGAGGGCGTGCTGGCCGGGCTGATGGCCGCCGAGCAGGCCGGGATCGTGCACCGCGACCTCAAGCCCGAGAACGTGCTGGTGAGCGCGGACGGGCGGGTGAAGATCGCCGACTTCGGCATCGCGAAGGCGACGTTGGACGTGCGGCGCGGGCACGCTCCGGACCTCGACCGGGATGATGATCGGCACGCCGGCCTACATGGCGCCCGAGCAGGCGATGGGCGACGACGTCGGGCCGTGGACCGATCTCTACAGCGCCGGCTGCCTCGCGTTCGAGCTGCTGACCGGCCAGCGGCCGTTCCACGACGTCGACGCGGCGATGGCGATCCTGATGCGCCACGCCACCGAGCCGATCCCGCCCGTCAGCTCGATCGTGCCCGATATCGACCCGCGGCTGTCGGCCTGGGTCGCGCGGATGGTGGAGAAGGACCGCCACCAGCGCCCGCCGTCGGCCGCGGCGGCCTGGGACGCGCTCGAGGAGATCGTCGTCGACATCCTCGGCCCGCGCTGGCGGCGCGACGCGCGGCTGCTGCACCATCCGGGCGAGGTCCACGTCGTGGACGAGACCGAGCCGACGCTCCCGGTCACGGCCAAGCCGTACACGCCGCCGCCACCCGACCTCCCGCCCGGCCCGCTCGCGCCGCACGTGGACCCCGCGCACGTGCACCATCCGCCGCACGAAGGTGCGGGTCCGCGCCGCTGGCCGTTGGTGGCCGCGGGAGCGGCGGTGCTGGTGGCCGTGGCGTCGTCATCGTGCTGGTGCTGGGCGGCGGTGGGGAGGAGCCCGTCGACAACTTGACGTCCAATGCGTCGTTCGAGAGCGGGACGAGCGGCTGGGTGGCGTTCCAGGCGACGATCGCCACCGAGACGGCGGACGACGCGCCCGACGGCGGGCAGGTCGTGCGCGTGACGTCCTCGATCGACGGCGACCAGTACGCGATCGACGACGAGCCCGACACCGTCGTCACCGGCTCCGAGCAGCGGCCGTCACTACACCGCGAGCGCGTGGATCAAGGCGGGCGAAGGGACGGACGGCAAGCCGGTCTGCATCGCGATCCGCGAGTGGGCGCCCGGGACCGACCCCGGTTCGGCGGCGACCGCGGAGGGCAAGGTGACCGCTTCCGCGGGCTCGTTCCAGCGCGTCTCGGCGAGCTACCTGGCCACCGCCGACGGGAACACGATCAGCGTGCACGTGTACCGCTGGGCCGACGATGTGGTCGCGGGCGAGTCGTTCCTCGCCGACTCGGTCGTCCTGGAGTCCGACGACGCCGGCGGGCCGAACGATCAGCTCGTGGCCGAAGCGCGCTGCGCCTAGCCGGGCCCGCGGGAGCGAGCCGCCAGGCGAGTTCCCGACAGCGAATGCGAGCGCTCAGCGCGAGTATTCGCCCGCCATCTGCCCGGGCGCGAGCCCGTGGTGGCGCTTGAACGCGGCGGCGAACGAGAACTCTGAGGCGTAGCCGAGCGCGGACGCGACCGCCGCGATCTGGTCGTCGGAGTCGCGCAACTGCTCACGCGCGAGCGCCATCCGCCACCCGGTGAGGTAGGTGAGCGGGGCGACGCCCAGCGCGGCGGTGAAGCGGCGGGCGAACGCCGCGCGGGAGAGCGAGGCCTCGGCGGCGAGCGACTCGACGGTCCACGGCTTGGACGGCTCGGCGTGGACGGCGCGCAGCGCGGGGCCGAGTTGCGGGTCACTCGACGCCCGGTACCAGGCGGGCGCGCCGGCGGACCCGAAGTGCTCGCGCAGGGACTGGACGAGCGCCACGTCCAGCAGCCGGTCCAGCAGCGTCTGCTGGCCCGGGTGGTCGTGCTCCATCTCGCGTGCGAGCAGGTCCAGCGTCGTGCGCAGGGCACTCCCGGCGGCGGGCCGCAGGCGGATGACCTCGGGGAGCAGGCGCAGCAGCTCGGCACAGATGTCGCCGTCGAACAGGTAGGCGCCGCAGAAGAACACGGACGTCTCGGCGCCCTCGCCGGTGACGAAGCGGCGGTCGGAGATCCGCGCCGCGTCCATGAAGTCCAGCAGCGGCCGCAGCGGGCGCTCCGGCGACGTGGCGAGGTGGTGATCGAGCCCGCCCTTGACGAGCACGAGGTCGCCGCCGATCAGGCGCTCGGCGTGCGCGGCGTCGTCGGTCCAGAGCTGCAGCTCGCCCTCGACGATCGCGTGCACGGCCAAGCCGGGCACCGAGGGGAAGGCCAGGCCGAACGGGCCGCGCACGGTCGAGTGCGAGAACCCGGCGCCGCGTGCCCGTGCTCGCTCGAGCAGATCCGTCAGAACATCCATCACATGAGACGATCGCATATGTGAGAGCGACTTTCCAGCATGGATTCACTCGCCATAGTCGCGATTGACTGCACGGCATGAGCACGATCCTCCTCCTCGGCGGCACCGGCAAGACCGCGCGCCGCATCGCTCCCCGCCTGCGCGCCGCGGGCGCGACCGTCCGCACCGCCGCCCGCAACGGCGCCGACGTGCGCTTCGACTGGCACGACCCCGCGACCTACGACGCCGCGCTCGAAGGCGCCGACGTCGTCTACTTCGTGCCGCCCACGTTCGATCTCAGCTACGGCCCGCTCGCGCTGGAGTTCATCGACCGCGCGGAGGCCGCCGGCGTCCGCCACATCACGATGCTGAGCGCCCGCGGCGTCGAGCACGCGCCGCCGGAGCACCCGCACCGCGCGACCGAGCTGGAGCTCGGGCGGCGCACCGCGTTCACCCACTCGATCCTGCGCCCGGGCTGGTTCATGCAGGACTTCGACGAGTACGTCTTCGCGCCGTCGATCGTCGCCGACGGCACCGTGGTCGCGCCGGTCGGCGACGGCACCGAGGCGTTCATCCACGTCGACGACATCGCCGACGTGGCCGCCGCGACGCTGCTGGACCCGGACGCGCACGTGGGTGCCGAGTACGCGCTCGCCGGGCCGGAGGCGCTCAGCTTCGCGCAGGTGGCCGAGAAGATCGCCGCCGCGAGCGGCCGTGAGATCCGGCACGTGGACCCGCCGCGCGAGGAGTGGATCTCAGCGCTGCAGGCCGGCGGGGTGCCGCCCGACTACGCGCAGTTGCTCGGCATGCTGGCCGACAACATCCGCGCCCACGCGACCGCGGCGACGACGCCCGACGTCGAGCGCGTGACGGGCCACGCGCCGCGCACGTTCGACGACTACGCGGCCCAGCCGAGCGTCGTCGCCGCCTGGACGGCGCCGAGCGCGGTGAACGCCGCCTCGTAGCACTGCTCGGACTCGGTGCGGGCGTTGCCGAGCGCGACGACGCTCAGCTCGCCCGTCTCCTGCGAGCGTCTCGAGGCCGTACAGGACGACGCCGGCGCGCGCGAGCGGGTTCCACGCGGACCCGGTCGCGCGCAGCGCGGCGACGGCCTCCCGCCAGTCCGCTGCGATGCCGGAGATCGTGCCGGTACGGAAGGCGTTGGCCCGCAGGGCGAGCAGCGTGGCGTGCGCGTGTTCCTCCGGCTGGGCGCTCGCGCCGATCGCGGCGGCGTGGCCGTCTTCGTCGAGGGCGAAGTCGATCGCGAACGACCCGATCACGCCGCGCGCCGCCAGCCGGGCACCCGTGCGGGCGCCGTAGCGGTAGAGCTCGTCGATGTACGACGAGCCGGAGGACAGGCGCGTGCCCCCGCCGGGTACGCGGTCGTGCGCGGACAGCACCTGGACGGCGCGGTCGTCGCGGATCCGGACGCGGACCGTGGCGGCCGGGTCGGCGTCCTCGTCCGCGAGCGGAACCCGCGCCGCCCGCAGGTCGTTGAGGGAGACGACCGCGGGCGCCGGCTCGGTGGGCGCGCCGTCGACGGTGATCACGACTCGATCGCCGGCGCCGATGCCGATCAGCTCCAGGTAGTAGGAGACGATCGCGGGCTCGACCGGCCCGGGCACCGCCACGTGAGCCGAGGGGGTGCTGAGCTCGAGCAATCGGTGCATCGGGAAGGCCATACCCGTAGGCTATGCGAAACCCGATCGGGTTTCCAGCTTTTCTCTCCAGGAGGTTAGGGTCATGTCGGTCACCGCCGCGATTGCCGCCAACGAGCAGGCCATCGGCGAGCAGTCGAGCAACGCCCGCGTCACCTTCCGCACCCAGGGCGCCCTCGAGGGCCCGACGCTCGTGAAGCTCGTCTCGCGCGAGCACACGATCGAAGTCGACGAGCCCGACGTCCTCGCCGGTGGCAACGCCCACGCGAACCCGGTCGAGTACGCCCTGGCGTCGTTGGCCTCCTGCCAGGCGATCACCTACCGCTTCTGGGCGGCCAAGCTCGGCATCCAGCTCGACGGGCTGGAGGTCGCCGCCGAGGGCGACCTCGACCTGCACGGGTTCTTCGGCCTCGACAACACCGTGCGCCCGGGCTTCACGGGCATCCGCCTCGAAGTCACCCCGCTCGGCCCGGAGTCCCCGGAGCGCTACCAGGAGCTCGCCGACGCGGTCGACGCGCACTGCCCGGTCCTCGACCTGTTCACGAACGCGACGCCGGTGGAGCGGAGGATCGCCGTGCCGGCCGCGTAGCGCCCGGCTTCTAGCATCGTGCGCCATGGCGCACGGGCACGATCACGGCCACCACGGCCACTCCCACGCGCCTTCGGCGGACGCGGATCGACGCTGGCTGACGATCGCGCTGCTGCTGATCGTGGCGTTCATGGTCGTCGAGGTCGTCGTCGGCCTGATCGCGTCCTCGCTCGCGCTGCTGTCCGACGCGGCGCACATGCTCACGGACGCGGGGGCGATCGGGCTGGCGCTGGTGGCCGCGAGCCTCGCGGCGCGGCCGCCGTCGCGGCGGTTCTCGTTCGGCCTCGGGCGGGCCGAGATCCTCGCCGCGCAGGCCAATGGCGCGGCGTTGCTCGTCCTCGCCGGCGTGCTGGCGCTCGAGTCGGTGCGGCGGCTGTTCGAGCCGCCCGACGTGGACGGCGGGCTCGTGATCGTCGTGGGTGTGCTGGGCGCGCTCGTGAACGTCGCGTCGGCGTGGGCGCTGTCGCGGTCGGAGCGGCGCGGGCTCAACGTCGAGGGCGCGATGGCGCACGTGCTCACCGACCTCTACGGGTCGATCGCGGCGGTCGTCGCGGGCGTGCTCATCGTCACGACGGGCTTCGAGCAGGCGGACGGGATCGCGGCGCTGCTCGTCTCCGCGCTGATGGTGCGGTCGGGCTGGCGGCTGCTGCGCGACTCGGGCCTGATCCTGCTCGAGGGCACGCCGAAGGACATCGACCTCGACGAGGTGGGCAACGCGCTCGCCCGCGCGGAAGGGGTCGTGGAGGTCCACGACCTGCACGTGTGGGAGGTCACGTCGGGGTTCCCGGCGCTCGCGGCGCACGTGCTCGTGCGTGAGGGCGACGACTGCCACGGCCGCCGGCGCGAGCTCGAGCTGCTGCTCCACGACCGCTTCGAGATCAGCCACACGACGCTCCAGGTCGACCATCAGCATCCCGACCGTCTGTTGACGCTCGACAGTTGAGCATCTGCGAAGCGATGCTTGGAGCGACCGCGATGGCGGCCCTCGACACGAGTGGCTGTGGTCGCCGTTGAGCTCCGACCAGGCTGCCGTCCGCGCCGTCTACGCGGCGTTCGTGGCCAACGGGTTCGCGTTCGCGAACTGGGCCTCGCGGATCCCGCAGGTCAAGGACCAGCTCGACCTGAGCGCGGCCGGGCTCGGCTTCGTGCTGTTCGCGATCGCGGTCGGCTCCGTGGTCGGGCTGCCGCTGTCCGGGCCGCTCATCCACCGGTTCGGCTCGCGCCGGGTGGTGATGATCGGCAGCGCCGTCGGCGGGTGCGGGCTGATCGGCGCCGCGCTCGGGGTGGAGGTCGGTGTGGTGCCGGTCGTCATCGCCCTGGTGGTGACCGGGTCCGCGATGGCGAGCTGGGACGTGGCCATGAACGTCCAGGGCGCGCTGGTCGAGCAACGGATCGGGCGGGCGATCATGTCCCGCTTCCACGCCGGGTTCAGCTTCGGCACGGTGGGCGGCGCGCTCGTCGGCGTGGCCATGGTCGCGCTCGGCGTGCCGGTGTCGGTCCACCTCGCCGTGATCGGTGCGGCGGTCGCGGTCAGCGTCCCGTTCGCCGTCCGGGCGTTCATACCCGATCGCGACGAGGCGGAGGCCGACGCCCCGAGCTACGGCTTCCGCGCGTGGAAGGAGCCGCGGACGCTGCTCGTCGGCGTGTTCGTGCTCGCCTTCGCGTTCGCCGAAGGGGCGGGCAACGACTGGATCGCCGTCGCGCTGATCGAGGACTACGACGCCCCGGACGCGATCGGGACGCTCGGCCTCGCGGCGTTCCTGACCGCGATGACCGGCGTGCGCTGGATCGGGCCGGGCCTGCTCGGGCGGCACGGGCGCGTGAGGGTCGTGCGGTCGCTCGCGGTGATCTCCGTCGCCGGCCTCGCCCTGTTCTGCTTCGGCCCGAACGTGGAGCTGGCGATCTTCGGCGTCATGTTGTGGGGCGCCGGGCTCGCGCTCGGGTTCCCGGTCGGGATGAGCGCCGCGGCGGATGACCCGTCACTCGCGGCCGCGCGCGTGAGCGTCGTCTCCTCGATCGCCTACTGCGCGTTCCTGGCCGGCCCGCCGCTGATCGGCTTCATCGGCGAGCACAGCAGCGGTGCCGCGCGCGCTCACCGCGGTGATCGCGCTGCTCGGCCTGGCGGCGCTGATCGCGGGCGCGGTGCGCCCGCTGCGCTGCTAGTACGTAGTCGTCTCCAGGCTCCCGGACCCGGCGGCCGCGATCAGGACGATCAAGAGGACGATCCAGAACAGGAAGAACAGGAGGCCGATCACGACGAACACCCAGTCGATGGTCTCCATCGGCGCCTTCGTGGCCTGGCCGTTCGTCGCTGCCATGTGCGCCTGGTTCATCCGCGACTGGATGATCGGGTACGTGAACAGCGCCGGGAAGCCGAGCAGCAGCGTCAGCAGGTAGAACAGGACCATCGGGAAGTCCTCGGACCGGGCCCGCTTGCAGTACTCCTCGATGTCCTTCCAGGCGAGGAACCAGATCACCAGGTTCGCGAACGGGATCACGTACATCACCGTGCGGAACCCGGGCGACGGGGCCGGGTTGTTGACCTTGTTCGAGACTTCCTTGGTCGTGTGGTAGATCCACGCGAACCCCCACAGGCCGCCGCTGATGATCAGCAGCAGCACGCAGCGGCCGACGCTGCGGATGACGGCTGTGCTCTCGAAGCCGGGTGGAGGCGGGGCGTACGTGCCCGGCATGGCTGTGCTCATGCGCGGATCATTGCAGCGCGGGCGTACTGATCGTCGAGTTCGCGCGGGAACGGCACCGCGGTGTGGCGGTCGCGATACGGGGCGGTCTCGTGGATCGCGTTGAACCCCGCGCCGGGGCGGCAGCGCCGGGATCACTCGGAGCGCGGCGCGGGCGGCGGCGTCCCCGGGCACGCCGTGGACGGCGCCTCCGGGGAAGGTCGCGGCGCTGCCGATGAACAGGCCCTTGAGCGGGGTCGAGTACGGGGTGAGCTTGGGGAGCGGGCGGAACACGACCTGGTTCAGGCGGTACGAGCCGCCCCCGACGTCGCCGCCGATCAGGTTCGGGTTGCGGGCCTCGAGGTCCGCGGGGGACTGGATGTGGCGGGCGAGGATGCGGTCGCGGAAGCCGGGGGCGAAGCGCTCCACCTGCTCCTCCATGCGCTCGGCGACGAGCGGCGTGTCTCGGACCCAATCGACGCCCTGCTGCGGGCCGTGCGTGTAGGCCCAGGCCGTGTGCTGGCCCGCGGGGGCGCGCGTGGGGTCGGCGACGCTCTGCTGGCCGAGCAGCAGGAACGGGTGGTCGGAGAGCCCGTCGTGGGACTGCTTGACCGAGTGCAGGAACTCGCTCTCGCTGCCGGCGACGTGCACCGTTCCCGCGCCCGTGACGTTCGGGTTCTCCCACGGGATCGGGCCGTCCAGCGCCCAGTCGACCTTCACGGTGGACGCGCCGATCTGATAGCGGTCGAGGGCGGTCCGGTACCACTTCGGGAGGTCCGCGAGGCGCGTCAGCGCGCTCGGCATCACGTCGGCGACGACGAGGTTGGCGGCGTAGGCCTCGTCCGCGGTCTCGACGCCGGTGACCTTGCCATCGGCGCTGGTGATCTTCGTCACGCGGGCGCCCGTGCGGATCTCGCCGCCGAGGCTCGTGAAGTACCCGACGAGCGCGTCGGTCAGCCGCTCTGCGCCGCCCTTCGGGGACGGCCAGCCGACGGCGTGCCCGAGCAGGTTCAGGTAGAACGCGGCGATCGCGGAGCCGGCGCCGTCCGGCGGCGTGTCGCCGTGCATCGCCGCGCCGTAGAGCCACGCGCGCGAGCCCTGGTCCTCGAACAGGCGCTTGCCGAGGCCGACGGCGCTCCCGGGCAGCAGGCGCGTGAAGTCGAGCAGGCGCAACGGGCCGGCGGAGGTCAGCAGCTTGATCGGGCCGCCGACGGGCGGGAACCCGCTCAGCATCGTCGCGCGGACGGCGTCGAAGTGGTCGACGAACGGCTTGGCGAACTTCACCCACTTGGGGCCGTCGACGGGGCCGAGGCTGGCGGCGGTGCGCTGGAGGTCGCCGTAGAGCAGCTTCGCCTCGCCGCCCGGCAGCGGGTGCGCGTAGGCCGCATCGGGATGCACCCACTCCAGCCCGTGGTCGGCCAGCGGCATCCGGCCGAACACGGGGGAGGCGGCGGAGGCCGGGTAGACCGAGCTGAACGTGTCGTGCAGGAAGCCCGGGAGCGTCAGCTCCTCGGTGCGGACGGCGCCGCCGGGCGCGTCCGCGGCTTCCAGGATGAGCACCTGGCGGCCGGCCTCGGCGAGCCGGATCGCGGCGGCGAGCCCGTTCGGCCCGGCGCCGATGACGACCGCGTCGCTCATTGGCCGCCCAGGGCGATCCCGATCTGGTGCAGCATGGAGAGCTCGGGGTCCTCGCCGACGCCCCAGAACGCGTGCTGGGCGTCCTTGCCTTGGCTCTGGTAGGCCTTGTCGAGGTGCCAGGAGATCGGGTCCCACGTGCCGGCGGCGCGCACGTAGGCCTTGCCGTCGAGCGTGTACAGGACGAGGCGGTTGTGGCCGGAGCCCATGAAGTGGCCCGCGTGGGTCGTGAGGTCGAAGCCGACGACCGGCTCGCCGCCCTCGGGCACGATCCGCGGCTCGCCGTGTTCCTTCATGCCCGCCTCGAGGCCCTCGAACCAGTTGTGCAGGGCCTTCGGGTCGTCGGGGGTGACGAGCGTCGTGATCGTCACGTAGCCGCGCGTCCAGAGCGGGAGGGGCTTGTCCGTACCGGCCGCCACCTCGATCTCGAACGTCTGGTTCAGCAGGCCGCCGGGGCGCAGCGGCGTGAAGCGACCGATCGCGCTCGCGTACTCCGGCCACATCTCCGGCTGGGTGATGGCGGCGATCAGGCCCTCGGCGGACGGGACCTCGACGGGGTCGTAGGTGTGCCACACCTGCTGGTCCAGCGGCGCCGATTCGGCCGTCAGCGCGCCGACCTTGGCCAGCTTGAGGCGGTACTCGTGGTTGTACGCGGCCCGGTCCTCGGGGGTCTCGAACGCGATGCCCCAGCCCTTGCGGGCCGGGTCGGCGTAGGCCGCGGGGAACCAGTCGCCGATGAGGGCGGTCGCGCCGCGCTCGAGCGCTTCGCGGGAGAGGCGGCCGTCGTTGGCGAAGCGCTCGGCGCCGAACGCGCGGTGGAACGCCGGGAGGTCGGTGACGCGCAGGCGGCGGCTCGGGTCCTTGCGGTACCAGTACGTGGTGAGCACGCTGAACGCGAAGCGCAGGTCGTCGACCTCGCGCTCCTGCGGGTCGCGCCGGAAGTAGGCGGCGTTGAGGAAGTCGGTGACCCAAGGCGCGGCGTCGCGGCCGGCGATCGAGGAGCCGGCCATCTTCGCGAAGCCGATGGGGCCGGGCTGAGAGGCGGAGTTCGTGGTCATGTCCTGGATGGTCGCCTGTTCGTGTGGGGTTACCCGTCGGGGACGGCACAAAGACGCTCCGTAGAAACTACGCCCTCCGCGCTACTCGTGGTCTTCCGGTCCGATCGCCTTGCTGACGGCGTAGATGACGCCACCGGTGACGGCCAGCGCGAGGAAGACGGTGGCGACCATCAGGACCATGCCGCCGATCGCGACGAACGCGGCCTCGGCGATCGCGACGCCGCCGATGGCGAAGGCGATCAGGAACAGCAGCAGCTCGCCGGCCGGCTCGGACGGGGTGTCCGTGTGGGTGGGGGTGTGGGTTTCGGTGATCATGGCGCCACGGTATGGGCGCCATGAGCGGTTGGCTTCCGGCGGAACTGCGGGTGTGAGCTACGTAGTTGTCCGCACGCTGGTGGCGTCTCCGTACGGTGCGTCGCTGCGCTCGTACGGGCGGCCCAGGAGCATGTACGCGACGCCCGTGCCGGCCACGATCGCGCAGCCGATCACGACGATCCACTTGTCGGTCCAGGCCACGTCGTCCCCGCCGCGCGGCCACGCGAGGTTGAGCGCACCGCCGACGCCGTAGATCAGCGCGGCGATGTTGACGGCGAACCCGTAGCGGCCGAGCGTGAACTTGCCGCTCGGGTTCCAGCCGCGGCTGCGGGCGATCAGCGCCGCCAGGACGACCATCTGGAACGCGATGTAGATGCCCGCGGAGGCGAAGCTGATGACCTTCAGCAGCGCTGATGCGCTGACGACCTCGGCGATCGCGACGATGCACGCGGGGAGCAGGCAGGCCGCCGCGAGCGCGATCGGCGGGACGCCGCGGGCCCGGTTGAAGCTCGACAGCGCGTCGCTCGCGAACACCATCTTGTCGCGCGCGTACGAGTAGATGAGCCGGCTCGCCGCGGCCTGCAGGCTGAGGATGCAGGACACGAACGAGATCAGCACGACGATCGTGATGATCTTGCTGCCGACCGATCCGAACACGTCGCTGAAGACCGATCCCACCGGGTCCGCGTTCTCGCCGCTGATGATCGCGTTGAAGTCGGGCTGGGCGAGGATGAGCGCGGCCGTGATCAGCAGCGCCGCCGCGCCGCCGACGTAGATCGTCCGGCGCATCGCCTTCGGGATCGTCGCGCCCGGGTCCGGCACCTCCTCGGCCACGTCGCCGCAGGCCTCGAAGCCGTAGAACAGGTAGAGGCCGAGCAGGCTGGCCGCCAGGAACGCGCCGAGGTAGCTGCCGTCGCCCTGGGTGCCGAGCCCGTCGAAGAACACGCTGAAGTCATGCTGGCGCTCGAAGATCAGCAGCCACAGACCCACGGCGAGCGCGCCGATGAGCTCGGCCACGAACCCGGCCATCGCCACGCGGCCGAGTGTCTTCGTGCCGCTCAGGTTGATCAGCAGGCACAGGATCATCAGGCCGGCCGCGATGAACACGGTGGTGGTGCGGGTGGGCGTGAACCCGAACAGCGAGCCGACGAACACCACGGCGCCGGTGGAGACGGACGCGACCGTGGCGATCAGTGCCCAGCCGTAGATCCAGCCGGTCAGCCAGGCCCACCTTCGCCCGATCAGCCGTCTGGCCCAGGGGTAGATCCCGCCCGCGACCGGGAACTGCGCGACGATCTCCGCGAACACGAGCGCCACGAGCAGCTGCCCGATCCCGCAGATCACGATGCTCCAGATCATCGGCGGCCCGCCCGCCACGAACCCCAGCGCGAACACGCTGTAGATCCCCACTACCGGCGACAGGTACGTGAACCCCAGCGCGAAGTTCTCGCGCAGCGACATCCGCCGCTCGAAATGACTCTCGTACCCGAGCTCCGCGAGCCTCGCGGCATCGTCGGTCCCGGCCACCGGACCTTGTTGCGTCGTCGCCACGGCACTCCTCCTCACTGGACGTGCGAAACATTTCACACGTCCAGGACAGATTTGTGGCAATTGCGCTTGTTGCGTGAGCGCTCGACCGGGTTCTCAGGAACCTCCAAGGGAAGCCACAGGCCGTTATCGGGCTCTGAGTCGATGGTGACCACATGTCGACCCTCGTCCTTCCTCAGCCGCGCCGCCGGGCCGGTTCTCTCTCAGCGCTCCGGGCGCTCGCCCGACGACCCGAGCTGCTCGTGCTGCTGGCCCTCGCGGGCGGGCTGAACCTGTGGGCGCTCGACCTCAACGGGTACGCCAACGACTACTACGCGGCCGCGGTGCGGTCGATGACGCAGTCCTGGCACGCGTTCCTCTACGGCTCGTTCGACGCCGCCGGGCTGCAGACGGTGGACAAGCCGCCGCTCGCGCTGTGGGTGCAGGCGTTGTCCGCGCGCGTGTTCGGGTTCAACGCGTGGGCGTTGCTGGTGCCGCAGGCGCTGATGGGCGTCGCGACGGTCGGGCTCACGTACGACCTCGCGCGGTCGCGGTTCGGCCGCAGCGCCGGCTTCGTCGCGGGCCTGACGCTCGCGCTGACGCCGATCACGGTGGCGATCTCGCGCCACAACAACCCGGACGCGCTGCTCGTGCTGTGCCTCGTCGGCGCCGTGTGGGCGCTCGACCGCGGTCTGCGCAAGGAGGGCAGCCTGAAGTGGCTCGTGCTCAGCGGCGTGTTCGTCGGGCTCGGGTTCGAGACGAAGATGGCCGCGGCGCTCCTGGTCGTGCCGGGGCTCGCGCTCGCGTGGTTCTGGGTCGCGCCCAAGGGTCGCGTCACCGCCGTCAAGCAGCTGTGCGTGGGCGGCGCGGCGATGGCCGCGGTCGGCCTCGCGTGGCCGCTGCTGATGTGGCTCACGCCCGCGTCCGACCGTCCGTACATCTCCGGCACGGACGACAACTCGATCTGGTCGCTCATCCTCGGCTACAACGGCCTCGGCCGCCTGTTCGGCCAGAGCGGCGGCCCGGGTGGCGGCATGGGCGGCGGTGGCGGCGGCGTGTTCGGCGGCGAAGCCGGCCCGGCGCGCCTGCTCAACGCCGCGCTCGGCGGCCAGGCGGGCTGGCTGATCGGCTTCGCGCTCGTCGCGGCGCTCGGCCTCCTGCTCACGCTCGCGGCTGAAGCGCGACGACGCCCGCACGGGCTACCTGATCGCGGTCGGCGGCGCGTTCGCCGTGACCGCGGTCGCGTTCAGCCGCGCGCAGGGCATCTTCCACCCGTACTACGTGTCCGCGCTCGCGCCGTTCACCGCGCTGCTGGTCGGCGCCGGCTGGAGCCTGATGCGCAACCGCGCCTGGGCGCCGCTGCTGCTCGCGGGCGGCATCGCCACCGAGCTGGTGGTGATCGCCAACAGCGCGACCGACCTCGACGGGCTGACGGGCGTGCTGCTGGTCGGTGGCGCGGTGGCCGCCGCGGCGATCGTGTTCGCCCCGAAGCTGCGCACGGCGGCGGCGACGGCCGCGATCGGCCTGCTGCTGCTCGCGCCCGCCTCCTGGGCGGTGCAGACGGTCGGCCACGCGACGAGCTCGACGTTCCCGGCCGGCGGCCCGACCTCCTCCTCGATGGGGATGGGCGGCGGCCCGGGCGGCGGCGGCGGCACGCCCCCGAGCGGGAACGGGCCGGGCGGCTCCGGCGGCGGCGGGTTCGCGCCGGGCCGAACGGCGCGCCGCGGCGGCACGACCGCGCCGGGCGCGGGCGGCAGCTCGTCCGGCTCGACGCAGGGCGGCTTCGGCGGCGGTCCGGGTGGCGGCGGCATGTTCGGCGGCGACACCAGCGCGCTGACCGAGGCGGTCGCGTACGCCAAGGCCAACGGCGGTGGCACCGTCGTGGTCTCCAGCCAGTCGGGCGCGGCGCAGTCGATCATCCAGTCCGGCGCCGACGTCGCCGCGATCGGCGGATTCTCCGGCCGCGAGACCGTGGTCACCACCGAGTGGCTCGCGGACGCCGTGGCCGACGGGCGAGTCCGCTGGATCATCACGTCGACCAGCGGCGGCATGGGCCAGGACGGCCGCACCGGCGCAACCGACGCGATGGCGATCGCGGCCGAGGTCGGCACGGCCACGAGCGTCGACGGGCTCTACGACCTGCAGGGCACCGCCGACGCCATCCGCGCGGCCGCCGCGTAGGCGCCGCGGCCCCGCCGCAGCGAGCTGATCTCGACCCGGCCGATGAGTTTCACCCCGCGGCGTAGTCTTGGCTCTCAAGGGGTGGCACCGGGGCGTGCTTCCTTCTCACCACTCACTCCGGTAGTGCGCCCGCTCTCCACCCCTCTCCTGCAGCTGATGGTCCGCCGCGAGCGGCTCGTGTTCCTCGAGCCCGGCGGCGGGCCTGACGCGCGTACGGACGAGGTGCTCGCGCGCGTCGAGGCCAGGGCGGCGGAGCTGGGCTACGTGTTCAGCGTCGGGCTCTACGCCGCGCTCAACGTCACGCCTTCCAGCGAGCTCGCCGGCCTCGGCGACGATCTGCTCGAGCACCTCGCGAGAGAGCGCGGCGCGCACGTCGCCCACGTGCCGCTGTTCCGCAACTTCCCGGACTCGACGCCGCCGGACACGTACGAGCTCTACCTGCAGCGCACGCTCACGCACGTGTTCGCGAGTCCCGAGCAGCCGTGCCTGAACTGCACGACCGTCGACCACGTGTACGTGCTCGACCCGTGCGGGCACCTCGTGTGCACGACCTGCTGGGACGCGAGGGACTACAGCGCGTGCCCGATCTGCCACCGGCGGATCGACCTGGACAGCCCGTTCGCGCAGCCCGCGCCGGCTCGCGAGCCGCTGTGGGACCCGCGCCCGCTCACGCTCCTGGACGTCGGCCGCGACCTCGACGCCACCGCCACCCGCGTCTACACGGACCTGCTGGCCCGCACCACGCCACTGTCTCCCCAGGACCGCGAGGACCTCGTCGCGCTCGTCCGCCGCTGCGGCGTCGAGCAGGTCCCGGCCCACATCCCGGTGCGCGAGACGATGGCGCTGATCTTCGGCACCTGGCTCGAGTTCGACCTCGTCCGCCCGCACCTGAAGACCGCCACCGACATCCTGCGCGTGCTGGTCGTCGCGCTCGGCGGCGAGCCCGACCTGGTCAAGCTGCCGAAGCCGCTGCCGAACATCCCGCGGCCGATCCGGCGCTTCGTCCTCCAGACCCTCGAAGGCCTTCCGCAGGACCAGCTCGCCGAGGACGTCCGCCGCCACGCGCGGCACTGGAAGCGGATCGGCGAGAAGCTGCACCCGTACGAGTTCCAGGCCCGCTACCCGAACACGGCGCTGGCGTTCGCCGCGATCCGCCGCACCCGCGTGGACGACGACTTCACCGCCGGGCGCCGCCGCCACGGTCACGCGCGAGCGCGTGCGCCTGAGAACGTTCGCCACCCAGCTCGAGGAGGCGCTCGCGGCCCAGGACTCCGAGCTCGCGCTCGAGCTGGCGCAGCGCCGCCCCGGCGAGCTCGTCCGCCGCCTCGACCACCTGCTGCGCCTCGGCGCGCCCGTCGTCCCGCGCGCTCGCAGAACGCCGCGCCCGCCGTCGCCACGCCCGTCCTGCTCACCGCGATGGCCTCGATCCGCGCGCGCACCCGCCCGCTGCCGAAGCGCGTGTTCTTCCCGCGCGGGGAGGTGACGAACGCGTACGCCACCGACGACACGCGCCCGCCGATCCCGCAGGCCGACATCGACGCCGTCGTCGCCGCCATCCAGCAGGAGCTGATCAACCGCGCCGCTCGCGAGGAGCCGCTGGACACGGTCGAGCTCGACGAGCACCTCAAGGACCTGACCGTCCCGTTCCGGCAGCGCCACGCCGCCCGTCAGCTGCACACCGTCCCGCGCGGGAGCCGGTTGCCGCTGCCGGACGCGGACACGCTGCGCCTGTTCCTGCACTGGACGCAGCCGGACGACCGGCGCGTGGACCTCGACCTGAGCGTCCTGCTCTACGACGCCGGCTGGCGCATGCGCGGCCAGTGCGACTACACCGCCCTGCGCTTCGAGGACGGCGCCACGCACTCCGGCGACCTCACGTCCGCACCGGCCCCGCTCGGCGCGTCCGAGTTCGTCGACCTGGACCTGCCGGCGCTCCGAGCAGCGGGAATCCGGCACCTGGTCACGGTCGTCTTCTCCTACAACGACGTCCCGTTCGACGCGATGACCGACGCGTTCGCGGGCTTCATGGCCAACCGGACCCAACAAGGCGAGATCTTCGACCCGCGCACCGTCGAACAGCGCTTCGACCTGCAGGGCAACGCCAAGATCGCGATCCCGGCGATCCTCGACCTCGACCGGCACCAGTTGCTGTGGGCCGACGTGAACCTCCCACCGACCCTGCGCTTCCACAGCGCCGCGGGCTACCGCGCCACGCTCGCGCACCTCGGCCACGACCTGCAGGCCTACTTCGGCGCCGGCGCGCGCCCCTCCCAGTGGGACGTCGCCGTCATCGACGCCGCCGCCCGCGCGCGGCGTGTCGTCGTCCATCGCCGGGACGGAGGCGTCGACTCCTACACCGCGGAGCCGACGCCCGCGTTCATCGCCCGGCTCTAGGCGTCGGCGTTCGAGTGCTGGTCGGTGTCGCCCAGCGGCGAGTCGTCGTCCGCGGGCGCCGCCGGCGGCGTGTCCTTGTTGTCGGAGGCGTCCCCGCCCTCGGCGCCAGGGGTGTTGTCCTGCTTTCGGTCCTTCTCGTCATCAGCCATTGACGTGGCCATACCCAGCTTGGATAGGGTCCAGCCAATGAGCGAGGGATTGTCAGTGTTCGAAACGGTGCTGCGGGAACAGCGGACGGACCTGCTGGACGCCTGGGTCAAGGCGCAGGTCGGCGCGCCCGGCGTGCGGACCGACCTCATCAGCGAGACCGAGATGCGGGTCGAGAGCGACCGCTTCCTGAACGCGCTCGCCGCGGCCCTGGCGGCCGACACCGCCGCCACCGACGTCTCCGGCCCCGCGTGGGACGGGGTCCGCGAGCAGCTGACCAACCTGTCGCGCACGCGCGCGACGCGCGGGTTCACGCCGACCGAGACCGCCACGTTCGTGTTCTCGCTCAAGGAGCCGCTGTTCCGCGCGCTGCGCGGCAAGGACATCGACATCGTCGAAGCGATCTGGGCGGCGAGCCAGCTCATCGACAGCTTCGGCCTGTTCACCTCCGAGGCGTACCTGCGCTCCCGCGAGGAAGTCATCCGGCGCCAGCAGGACGAGCTGATCGAGCTCTCGACGCCCGTCGTCAAGCTCTGGAACGGCGTCGTCGCGCTCCCGCTGATCGGCACGCTCGACAGCGCCCGCACGCAGGTCGTGATGGAGAGCCTGCTCAACAAGATCGTGGAGACCGACTCCGCGATCGCGATCATCGACATCACCGGCGTCCCGACGGTGGACACGATGGTCGCCCAGCACCTGCTCAAGGCGGTCACCGCCGCCCGCCTGATGGGCGCGGACTGCATCATCAGCGGCATCCGGCCGCTGATCGCGCAGACGATCGTGCACCTCGGCCTGGACCTCTCCGAAGTGACCACGAAGTCCAGCCTCGCGGACGCGGTCACCGTCGCCCTGGAGCGCACGGGCCACCAGATCGTGCGCCGCCGCGCGCCCGCCGCGGCCTCGGAGTGACGCGCTCATGGACCGCGTGAACCGCATCCCGATCCTCAAGCTCGGGCACCTGCTGCTGGTGAGCATCCAGGTCGACATGCACGACCGGATGGCGCTCGCGCTGCAGGAGGACCTGGCCGAGCGGATCTCGGACACGGGGGCCCGCGGCGTGCTGATCGACATCTCGGGCCTCGAGTTCATCGACTCCTTCATCGGGCGCATGCTGTCCGACATCGCCGGGATCGCGCGCGTGCTGGACGCCGAGACGGTCGTCGTCGGCATGCGGCCCGTGGTGGCGATCACGCTCGTGGACCTCGGCCTGACGCTCCCGGGCGTCCGCACCGCGCTCACGGTGGAGCGCGGCATGGCCATGCTCCCCGCACCGACCGTCGAAGAGGACTTCGACGACGAGGAGGCAGAGGGCGCTGGCGATCGATGAGCCCCTCCCGCTGCGCACGGACGAGGACGTCGTGCGCGCGCGTCATCGCGTGCGGGAGCTGGCGCAGCAGGCCGGCCTGCGGCTCGTCGACCAGACGAAGTTCGTCACCGCCGTGTCCGAGCTGGCGCGCAACACCATCGATCCATGGCGGCGGCGGCCACTTGCGCGCCGGTCTGCTGCAGGAAGGCGCCCGCCAGGGCGTCTACGCGACGTTCGAGGACGAAGGGCCGGGGATCCCGGACATCCAGATGGCACTGACCGACGGCTTCAGCACCGGCAAGGGCCTGGGGCTCGGCTTCGGTGGCGCCCGCCGGCTCGTGAACGAGTTCGATGCCCGCCCGAATCCGTCCGGCGGGACGATCGTGCGCGTGGCCACATGGCGGTGATCGTCCCGGTCCGCCTGCGCGTCGACGATCCCTCCGGTGTGGCGCCCGTCCGGCGCGCCGCCGAGCAGCTCGCCGACGACCTCGGCTTCGACGAGCGCCGCAAGGGGGAGGCGGCGATCGTCGTCACCGAGCTGGCCACGAACCTCGTCCGCCACGGCAGCGGCGGCGAGATCATCCTGCGGGTGAACCGAGCCGAACCCGCCCACCCGTCGATCGACGCGATCGCGTGCGACCGCGGGCCGGGCATCGCGAACCTGGGGCGGGCCCGTGACGACGGGTACTCCACCGGCGGCGGGCCCGGCAACGGCCTCGGCGCGATCGGCCGCATGTCGGCGATGGACCTGCAGTCCGGGCCGGAAGGCGCGGTCGTGCTCGCCCGGCTCGGGGGCGCGGCGCCCGCGGTGGACGGGCTGGCGCTGGCGATGGCGGGGGAGACGGCCAGTGGCGACAACTGGGCCACGGTCTCCGACGACGAGTTCACCACGATCCTGCTCGTCGACGGCCTCGGGCACGGCGACAACGCGGCGACCGCCGCCAACGCCGCCGTGCGGGAGCTCGCGACCGGGCTCGACGCGACGGCGCTGCTGACCCGCATGCACGGCGCATTGCGGCCGACACGCGGCGCGGCCGCGGCGATCGCGCGCTGGGACCGGCGCACGGGCGCGCTCCAGTACGCCGGGATCGGCAACATCGCGGCGACGATCGTGGTCGACGGCGAGACGCGCTCGCTCGTGTCGATGCCGGGCATCCTCGGCCACGGCGTGCAGCGCCCGCGGACGTTCGACTACGAGTTCCCGCCCGGTGCGCTGCTCGTGATGCACTCCGACGGGCTGCGCAGCGGCTGGGACCTGAGCGCCTACCCCGGCGTGACGCGGCGCGACCCGCTCGTGACCGCCGCGCTGCTGATCCGCGACTTCGAGCGCGGGCGCGACGATGTGAGCGTGGTGGTGGCGCGCGCATGAGCCTGCCGATCGCCGACGAGGTCGCGCGCGTGGACCTGCGCCACGGCGAGGGCGTGGTGACGGCGCGCCAGCGGGCCCGGGACGTGGCCGAGATCCTCGGCTTCGACCGGCTCGAGCAGACCCGGATCGCGACCGCGGTGTCCGAGCTCGCCCGCAACGCGCACCGCTACGCGGGCGGCGGCGAGGTGCGGATCCACTGCGCCCCCGACGCTCTGCGCGTCGAGGTCGTCGACTCCGGCCCCGGGATCCCGAACCTCGACGAGGTCCTGCGCGGCGAATACGCCTCGAGCACCGGCCTCGGCCGCGGGCTGGTCGGCGTGCGTCAGCTGATGGACGAGTTCCTGATCGACGCCCCGGCCGGGCGCGGGACGCGCGTGAGCGTGGCCAAGCGGCTGCCGGCGTCCACGTTGCCGGATGTGCGCGGCGTGCGGGCCGAGCTCGCGCGGCGCGGGGCGGTGAGCCCGTTCGACGAGGTCACGCGCCAGAACGAGGAGCTGCTGCAGGCGCTGGGCGAGGTCCGGGCGCGCCAGAAGGCCATGCTCGCGCTCAACCGCGAGCTGGAGGAGACGAACACGGGCGTGGTCGCGCTCTACGCGGAGCTCGACGAGCGCGCGGAACGCCTGCGCGACGCGGACGAGCGCAAGTCGCGCTTCCTCGCGGACATGTCGCACGAGCTGCGCACGCCGCTGAACTCGATCATCGCCCTGGCCGAGCTGCTGCTGAGCGGAGAACCGGCGCTCGCGGAAGAGCAGGCGACGCAGGTCGGCTTCATCCGGCGCGTGGCCCACGATCAGCTGTCGCTCGTCGGCGACCTGCTGGACATCGCCAAGATCGAGGCCGGGCGGCTCGATCTCGAGCTCGAGGACCTCGCGCTGTCGGAGCTGTTCGTGATCATGCGCGGGCAGCTGCGGCCGCTGCTGAAGGGCTCCGACGTGCAGCTGCGCTTCGACTTCCCGGCCACGCCGGTGACGCTGCGCACGGACGAGGGCAAGCTCATCCAGGTCCTGCGCAACCTGATCTCCAACGCGGTCAAGTTCACACCGCACGGGGAGGTGCTCGTCAGCGCGGAGGTCGCCGTCGACCGGGTCCGGTTCATCGTGGCCGACACGGGGATCGGGATCGCGGCCGAGGACCTGCCGCGGATCTTCGAGGAGTTCGTGCAGATCCCGGGCGAGCTGCAGCAGGCGCGGCAGGGGACCGGGCTCGGGCTGCCGCTGGCCAAGACGCTGGTCGGGCTGCTCGGCGGCGAGATGACGGTGCGCTCGACGGTCGGCGTGGGCACCGCGTTCACGGTCGAGTTGCCGCTGCGGCGCGACGTCGACACGAGCGTGCCGGACATCGCGGGCGCGGTGCTCGTGGTCGACGATGACGAGACCGCGCGCTACGTGGTGGAGGCGCACCTGCGGGACACGGCGTGGCGGACGGTGACGGTCGGCGGCGGGGAGGCCGCGCTGGCCGCCCTGGAGCAGGCGCTGCCGGCGGCGATGATCCTCGACCTGTCGATGCCCGACCTCGACGGACTCGGAAGTCCTGCGCCGGATGCGCGCGGATGCCAGGATGGCGGCCGTGCCCGTGATCATCCACACGTCACGTCTGCTCGGCCGGGCCGAGGCCGAGCGGCTCGAGGCCTTGGGCGCGCACCTGCTCGACAAGTCCGGCACCTCGCGCTCGCAGCTGCTGGAGGTCCTGTCGATCGCGACGCGGGCCGCGCGATGAGCGTCCCCGCGCCGTCGATCCTGCTCGCCGACGACGACGAGGTCGGCCGCTACGTGATCGCCACGATGCTGCGCCGGGCGGGCTTCACCGTGGTCGAGGTCGACAACGGGCTCGACGCGGTGTCGACGGTGCAGTCGACGCCGCTCGACCTCGCGGTCCTCGACGTGAAGATGCCGGGGCTCGACGGGTTCGAGGCGTGCCGGCGGATCAAGTCCCACGAGGACACGCGGCACATCCCGGTGCTGATGCTGTCGGCCACGTTCATGGAGACCGAGGCGCAGGTCGAAGGGCTCGAGACCGGCGCCGACGCGTACCTGACGCAGCCGGTGGAGGCGCCGGTGCTGGCCGCGACGATCCGCTCGATGCTGCGCTCTCGCAGTCTCGAGCTCGAGGTCCGGGTCGCCGCCACCGAGTGGCGCACCACGTTCGACGCCATCAGCGACGCCGTCGCCGTGCTGGACGCGGACGGGAGCGTGCTGCGCGCGAACCCGGCGTTCCTGGCCGCGTTCGGGGGCGACGCCGTCGGCTCACGGCTGGAGGCGCTCGACGTGGGCCGCGAGAGCGGCGAGCTGCAGCTCGGGGAGCGGACGCACAGCGTGCGGGTGGACCTCGTACCCGGCTCGCAGCGGCTCGTGGTGACGTTGAGCGACATCACCGCGGCGCGCCAGACCGAGCGCGAACGGGCGGCGGCGCTGGCCCGGGAACGCGCGATCTCGCGCACGCTGCAGCAGACGCTGCTGCCGGAGCGGCTGCCGTCGGACGCGCGGCTGGCCCTGCACGCGTGGCATCTCGCCGCCGAGCAGGAGCTGATCGTCGGCGGTGACTGGTACGACGTGATCGAGACGCGCGAAGGCGTCTGGCTCGTGATCGGGGACGTCGCCGGGCACGGCGTGGCCGCCGCCGCGCAGGCCGGGCAGCTGCGCCACTCCCTGCGCGTGTACGCGCACGAGGGGTTCGGGCTCGCGGAGTCGGTGTTCCGCCTGAACGAGCTGGTGACGGGCACCGAGCTCACCGACATGGCGACGATGTGCATCCTGGCGCTCACGCACGACTCCGACGAGGTGCGCGTGGTCAGCGCCGGGCATCCGGCGCCGGTGCTGATCCCGCGCGAGGGTCCACCGCGGCTGGCGATGAGCGGGCACGACGTCGTGCTCGGCGTGGTCGGCGCGAGCTACGAGGAGTTCACGTTCGCGTTCGCGCCCGGTGACCGGCTCATCCTCTACACCGATGGGTTAGTGGAACGGCCGGGCGAGCTGATCGACGACGGGCTGGCGAGACTCGTGCGCGAGTGCGCGGGCGTCGCGGGGCTCGAAGGGCTGCGCGCGCACATCGTCGAGCGGCTCGTCGGCGCCATCCACCCGCGCGATGACGTCGCACTGCTCCTCGCTGAGCGCCGCGTCCACTAAGGTGGCTCACACGATGAAGCTGCCGGTGTTCAAGATCGACGAGCGCGACCAGGAGGACGGCGTCGTGCTGGCCCTGTCCGGCGAACTGGACCTCGCCGGTGCTCCCGAGCTCACGACGGCGCTCAACCACGCCCAGGCCGCGGGCCAGACGCTGACCGTGGACCTGACCGACCTGGAGTTCATCGACTCCTCGGGCCTCGGCGTGCTCGTGCGCTTCAACAACGCCGCGACGGCGGCGGACTACACGTACACCGTCATCGCCGGCCCGCCGCAGGTGCACCGCGCCTTCGTGCTCTCAGGGCTGGATCAGGCGTTGCCGTTCGCGGCTGCGCCCTCCGGTGCGTAGCCCGAGCCCGGCATAGGCCCCCCTAGTCGTTCGGCGAGGCCCGAAGGGTTGCAGTTTCCTCGCCGCGGGAGGAGCCTTGACCATGATGACCCCGCTGGCCCGTTGGACCGTCGCCGCCGCGACCGCCGTGTTCGCCGCCACCGCCGCCCCCGCCGAAGCTTCGTTCCTGCAAGAGCTCGGCTCGCCTTCCCGGTCGGGGCCCAGCCGTACGGCGTGCTGACCGCCGACTTCAACCGCGACGGGCGGCCCGACGTCATGGGCATCAACGGCACGGGGTCCACGGTCACGACGATCCTGCGCCGCCCGACAGGTGGCTTCGCCATCGAGGGCTCGACCCCCGCCGTCGGCGGGGACAACTTCGGCGCGGTCGCCGACTTCAATCGCGATGGCTGGCCCGACGTCGCCGTCACGGGCTACAAGGGCGACGGCGGAGTCGCGGTGCTGCTGCGCAACCCGGTCGGCGGGTTCGTCAAGGTCGACGCGTCGACGAACAAGGCGCTCAACTGGCTCGGCGCCGTCGCGGCGGCCGACTTCAACGCCGACGGCCGGATGGACCTGGCCGTGGCCCGCTACGAGGGCAACGGGCTGACGATCCTGCTGCAGCAGGTCGACGGCAAGTACGTCGAGGAGGCCAACCCGCCGGCGACCGGCAGCAAACCGCGCTTCATCGCCGTAGCCGACTTCAACGCGGACACACGCCCCGATCTCGCCGTGACCAACATCGGCTCCGGAACGGTCACGATGCTGCTCCGCAAGGCGAGCGGGGCGGGCTTCGACCAGGAGGTCGGTTCGCCGCACAAGGTCGGGCTGAGTCCGACCGCGATCGTGGCCGCGGATCTCGACGGCGACGGCCGACCGGATCTCGCGACCTCGAACATCAACTCCGACACCGTCTCGGTGCTCATCCGCCAGTCCGCCGGCGGGTTCGCCGCGGCCGCTTCGGTCCCTGTGGGTGACGGCCCGTACGGCGTCGTCTCCGCCGACTTCAACCGCGATGGGCTCGTCGACCTGGCGACGGCGAATCACGAGAGCGACGACGTGTCGGTGCTGATCCGCCAGCCCGGCGGCGGCTACGCGCCCGAGGCGGGCTCGCCGTATCCCGCAGGTGACGGCGCCAACCAGATCGCGTCCGCCGACTTCAACGGCGACGCCAAGCCGGACCTGGCCATCTCCAACGACGCGTCGAACAACGTGACGGTGCTGCTGAACACGACGCCCGATCCGGTCCAGCCCCAGGTGCAGCCGCCCGCGGCGAACCCGGCGCCCGGGCCGGGACCGACCGCGCCGGTGCCCACGGCCGCGCCGTCGATCAACGCGCGGCTCGTGCTCACGTGGACGATCACCAAGGCCAACGTGAAGCTCACGTCCGCGACCTGCGCGACCTGCCGGCCGGCGGGGCGACGGTGAAGATCACGTGCAAGACGTGCAAGATCAACCAGACGGTCACGGCGAAGAAGGCGACGCTCACGCTCTCGAAGCTGCGCAACCGGAAGCTGAGGCGCGGCGCGTCGTTCACGGTCACCGTGTCCAAGCCCGGCTACAGCGGGCTCACGTTCACGCGCAAGGTCAAGAGCTACGGGCGCACGAAGGCGGCGCTGCGTAAGGCCGTGAAGGCGCCGTTCAGCGAGACCCGCACGTGCGTGCCCGCCGCGGCCGGGGCGAAGCGGTGCTGACTTAGGCCAGGCGGGTCTGCAGGGTGGCGAGTTGGCCCGCGAACTGGCGCTTGAGCACCCGTGCCAGCAGTGGCTGCGCGAAGCGCATCGCGCCGGTGAGCTGACCGAACGCGCGGAACCGCATCTGCGTCCCGCGGTCGGCCGGCTCGAGGGTGATGCGCAGGTGCACGGGCGTGCCCTCGATCACGCGCAGGGCAAAGACGCGGCCGGGCTCGTACTCGGACACCTCGACCAGCGAGGGGAGCTCCTTGCCGCCGGGCGCGCGGTGGACCTCGCGCAGGCGTACGCCGACGCCCATCGGCCCTTCGCCCTCGAGCACCGAGGAGACGGTGTTGGTCTGCCACTCGGGGAGCCGGTCCGGATCGGTGATGTAGGCGAAGACCTCGGTTGGGGAGCGGTCGAGGTGGGTCTCGAGCGTGAAGTCGATCATGTCGGCTGCCTTCGGACGAGGGTCCACCAGGCGGCGAACGCCTCCTGGCGCCAGCGGGAGCCGGTGTCCTCACCCGCGAACACACGCGCGAGGAACGGGCCGGCGAACAGGTCGAGCGCCGCGACGGCGGCGATGTCGGTGCGGATGTCCCCGCGGGTCTGCCCGCGCTCGACCAGCGCGAGCCCGACGGCGCGCCGGGGGAGCAGGACGCTGCGGCGGAACGCGGCGATGAGCTCCGGGTGGCGGCGCTGCTCGGCCATCAAGCCGCCGATCAGCCCGAGGTAGGCGGCGCCGTCGGCGGGGAAGCCGCGCTCCACCGCCTGCCAGAGCTCCGCGCGCGTGTCGCCGAGGTCGGGCACCTCGAGGACGCGGCAGCTGGCCGGCGACGACGCCCGCGACGAGCGCGGCCTTGTCGGCGTAGCGCCGGTAGATCGCGGGCTTGCCGACGCCGGCTCGGGCCGCGACACCCTCCACGGTCATCCCGGCGAACCCCTGCTCGCCGAGCAGCGCGAGCGTCGCCGCCTCGATCGCGCGGTTGACCGTGGGATCGAGCGGGCGGGGCACGCCCTCGACTATAGCGTTACGCGACCGTTACGAAATGGACCACGCACGGATCAGCTCGTCGACGAGCACGAGCTTGTCGACGACCGGT
The DNA here is from genome assembly GCA_963724195.1 of uncultured Solirubrobacteraceae bacterium. Classification (GTDB taxonomy): domain Bacteria; phylum Actinomycetota; class Thermoleophilia; order Solirubrobacterales; family Solirubrobacteraceae; genus Solirubrobacter. Next base: position 578,939 of record CAVRTQ010000016.1, read on the forward strand.
CCCTAGGGGGACTCCTCGCCGTCGAATTCGGACTCGTGGCCCTGGCCGGTGCGCGGCTTGGACCCGAACCCGCGCTGGCTCTGCGACGAGAAGCCCGGGGGCGGCCCGCCGGGCTGCGGGTCGCCGGCGCGTCCGCGCCGCACCGGCCGGTCGGCGTCCCGCGACGGCTGCACGCGCTTGGGCTCGGACGCGGCCTTCGGGAAGTGCGGCGGCCACGGCGCGTCGCCGAGCCCGCCCTCCTCGTCGCGCCGGGCGAGGTCCAGCAGCGCGTCCAGCGACCCGGGCACGTCGTCGATCGACGCCGCCGGATCGCCGACCGAGGCCAACCGCGCCGGCACCGTGTCCAGCCGCAGGTCGCCGGGTTCGACGTCCGCCACCTCCGACCACTCCAGCGCGCACGACACGCGCGCGTCCGGCGTCGGGCGCACGCTGTACCCGGAGGCGACGGTGCGGTCGCGCGCGTTCTGGTTGTAGTCCACGAACACGCCGTGGCGCTCCTCCTTCCACCACTTGGCGGTCGCCAGCTCAGGCGCGCGCCGGGCGATCTCGCGCGCCAGCGCCAAGGCCGCGCGCCGCACCTCCAGGAACTCCCAGTCCGGCGTGATCCGCACGAGCACGTGGATGCCCTTGGAGCCCGACGTCTTCGGATAGCCGCGCAGCCCGTGCTCGTCCAGCACCTCGCGGGCGACGAGCGCGACGCGCCGCACGTCATCCCACTGCACCCCCGGCCCGGGGTCCAGGTCCACGCGCAGCTCGTCCGGGTGGTCGAGGTCGGCGCGCCGGCACGGCCACGGGTTGAAGTCGATCACGCCGAGGTTCACCGCCCACACGAGATGCGCCGCGTCGTTGGCGACGAGCTCCTCCGCCGTCCGGCCGGACGGGAAGCTGACCGTCGCGGTCTGCAGCCAGTCGGGCACCTTCTGCGGCACGCGCTTCTGCCAGATCGGGTCCTCCATGATCCCGTTGACGAAGCGCTTCATCATCGTCGGGCGCTCGCGCACGTGCCGCAGCGCCGCCTCGGCGCAGGTCAGGTAATACGTGGCGAGGTCGAGCTTCGTCCAGCCCGGCTTCGGAAAGTAGACCTTCCCGGGGTTCGAGAGCCGCACCTCCCGGCCGGCGACCTCGAGCACCGTGTACTCGCTCTTGGCCATGTGCCCAGTGAGCCTATTCGGCGCACCGGCTACATTTCCCCGCCTCGTGGTCAATCGCTTCACCCTCGCCGGTCTACTGACGGTCCTGCGCTACGACCGCAGCCGGTTGAGCACCGGTGCGCGCTTCGCGCCGGGTTCTCCGGCCGAAGAGCCGCGACGACTCAGCAGGCCATGTGGGCGAGCGGGCGCCCCGCGGCGCACGCCCGCGTCTTGGACCGCACGCGGACGACGCCCACCGCGGCCGCCGACCCGCCCCGTTCCACGGTGGCGGTTGCGCGAACGCTGGTGCGACGGCCTTGGAACTGCGGCTGGACGAGCGAGGTGAAGGCGAACGTCGCGGGCCGCGCGCGCTCGAGCCGTTCCAGTTGCCAGCATGCCCGGCCGTTCGCGACCCGAGCCCCGGGGGCGCGGACGATGCGCAGTCCGGCGCCAGGGCGCGCGCAGACGCGGGTGGCGCCTGCGTCGGCGCGGCGCGTGGAGACCCGCAGGCGGTGGGTGATCGTCGCCCCGGCATGCCGGACGGCGCGCGCCGGGGTCAGCTGGAGCACCGGTCTCGCGCGCGCCAGACGGACCACCGTCGTGCGCCGGTTGAGATTGGGCAGGTCGCGGTCTGGCGGCCCCGGCGCCGGGCTTATGGCGCGGGTGCGGTCGATGGCGCCGGCCGTGTTGCGCAGCGGTCCTGCCCGCAACGGCAGCACCGTGACCGTGGCCACGCGCTGCTCGCCCGGGTCCAGTGGCGCGATCCGGCAGACGATCGGCGGTTGGCTGGTGCACGTTCCCTCCGGAACGGAGGACTCGACGATCTCGACGTTGTCGGAGAACACGTCCGCGAGCACGATCTCACCGGTGGCGGCGTCGCCCGTGTTGCTGATCTGGATCGTGTAGACGAGCGGCTCGCCCACGTACGCGATATCCGGTTCGACGGTCTTGACGACCTCGATGCGACCGCCGACGGGGGCCGGGGCGATCGTCACGGTCGCCTCCGCCCGGGCCTGCGACGGCATGCCATCGAGCCCAGGCGTCGCGGACGTGACGGTCAGCAGGTCGGTCAGCTGGCCCTCCTCGGCGGCGACGCCCGCCACGGCGACGAGCGCGCCGCCGCCGGCCGCGATCGTCCCCAGCTCGCAGCGCAGGAGCCCGCCGCTGGTGGATCGCAGCGGCCCTGCCCTGGCTCGGCTCGGTGACCTTGAAGCCCGCCGGGATCGTGTCGGTCAACACGACGTTCTGCGCGTCCGACGGACCGGCGTTCTCCACGCCGAGCAGGAAATTGACTGGCTCGCCCACTGGGATCGGCGCCTCGGGTGCCTGCTTGGTCGCCGTCAGGGCGCTGCGCGGATCGACCTCGACGACGCGCAGGTTCTGGACGTCGGCGAGCATGGTGGAGCCGCCGACGGCACCGGAGAAGCCGAAGGTGACGCGCTCCGGGGCAGGCATCGGCAGGGGGACTGTGAGCGTGACCGGAAGCCCTCCGAGCAGCGACGGGCTGACGGTGACGCGGAGTTTGCGGTCGGCCACGCCCGCTGGATCGATGGCGATCTCGGCCTGTGCCGCACGCCGGGTGCGGTGCGGACCGTCGCGCCTGGGACGTCCAAGCCGGGGACCGGGATGCTGCCCAGCGCGCAATATTCGCTGGCCGGCGCGTTCTCGGGCCCGCGAATGGCGAGCTGGCGGGATTGACTCGATCCGCCGGTGGCGCAGCCGGCGCGTCGTTCCACGATGAAACTGCCCCAGACATCCAGGCCGACGCCCACATAGCCGCCAGGAGCTTCGGTGTATCCGAGGCCCCCGCCCGACGCTCCGGGACGCACGTCGCGCTCCTCGGCGTCGAAGAGCGAGAACGTCATCCCGTCGGCCGCCGAGTCGTAGAGGAAGAAGTCGAAACTGGCCTGGAGTCGGAGTCGAGCACGACCGGGCGGTCGACGAGCATCAGCGTCGCGTTCGGCGAGCCTGACTTGTCGACGATCCGCAGCGCACCCGCCCCGGAGGATCGGGTGCGGCCAAGGCGCACCCGGGAGGTGTCGCACTCGGATCGCTTCCCGCGGTCAGGCACGGCATCCTGGAGAAGCTCTGAAACGTCGGCGGGCCGGCGACCGATGCGCCCGTGAACGGCTCGTCCACGATCACCTGAGGCACAGCCGCCGAGGCCGAGGCGACCATCCCGAGTGCGACGACCAGCGGGAGAATTGACAACGCTCGTCGCAAGGACCGCACACTACGGCGCTCCAGGGTGAGTGCCTGTCACCCGGCACGGGTGAGCCGTGGCGGCCGGGCGTTGCCCGCGCGAATCAGGGTTGGATGCGGACGGGATGATGAACATGCCGTACGTCGACGAGGCCACCGCCTGGGACCAGCTGATCGGCGTCCCGTGACCGTCAGATAGAACATCCCGGACTGGTCGTGCGCCGCGCGCCCTGAGAAGATCGCGGGGGATGGAGGGCGGTCAGGACTTCTCGGTGACGCGTCGGCGCGCGGGCGACGCGGTCGTTGTCGTACCCGCGGGGGAGATCGACCTGGCCACGGTGGACGCCCTGGAGGCCGAGCTCGGCGCCGCCCAGGCTGAGCCGCACACCGAGATCGTGCTCGACCTGCGCTCGACGACGTTCCTGGACTCCACGGGCATCCGGCTCGTCGTCCAACTCGCCCGCGACCTCGGCTCGGCCTTCGGGGTCGTCCGCGGCGTCGGGGAGGTGGCGCGCGTCTTCGACCTCGTCGGGCTCGACGGACGCGTCCGGCTGCTCGACGCGCCGCCCGGCGAGTGATGCGCAACTCCTCGGTGGTCGCGGCGCTCGGCGTCGCGCTGGTCGCCGCGCTGACCCTGGTCGGCGTGCCAGCGGTCGTCGGCGTGCTCGTCGCGCTCGCCGTGATCGCGGGTGTGCTGGCCGCCGCCGCCCAGGAACGACGAGCGCTCGAAGGTGACCGCGAACGGTTCGCGTTGATCCGCGGCGCGGCGCTGATCGCCGACACCGAGCTCACGGTCGACGAGGTGGTCGAGCGGATGACGCAGCTGCTCACGCCCGGGTACGCCAGCACGTGCGAGATCGACCTCCAGGCCACCGAGGCGCCCGCCCACGCCCCCCACGCGCTCACCGTCCCGTTGCGCTCGCGCGGGCGCGACATGGGGACGATGCGCCTCACCGCCACCCACCGCACGTATTCCGGGGACGAGCTGGAGTTCGCGCAGCTGCTCGCCGGCCGCGTCGCGCTCGCGCTGGAGAACGCCGGCCTGTTCGCCCGCCTGGAGCGCGTCGAGACGCGCCTGACGGCGGCGCTCGACAGCCTCGCCGACGCGGTCACCATCCAGGGCCCCGACGGCCGGCTCATCTACGCCAACCCCACCGCCGCCACGAGCCTCGGGTTCGACACGCCCCAAGCCCTGCTCGACACCCCGCCGCAGGCCATCGTGGACGCCTTCGAGTCCTTCACCGAGGCCGGCGCCCCGCTCCAGCTCGAGCACCTGCCCGGCCGCGCCGTGCTCCGCGGCGAGACGCCGGACCCGCTCGTGGTGCGCGGCGTGCGCCGCGACACGGGGGAGGAGCGCTGGCGCGTGATCAAGGCCCGGCCCGTCCCGGGCGGGTTCGTGGTCAACGTGATCGAGGACATCACCGAGGTCAAGCGCGCCGAGCACACGCAGCGCTTCCTCGCGCAGGCCGGCGCGCTGATGGCCTCCAGCCTCGACTACGAGCAGACGCTCAACCGGATCGCGCGGCTCGCCGTGCCGCGGCTCGCGGACTGGTGCAACGTGACGATGCCGCGCGGCGATCACCTGCAGAGCGTCGCGCTCGTGCACGTCGATCCCGCGAAGCTCGAGCTCGCGCACGAGTACCAGGAGCGCTATCCGACCGCGATCGACGCGCCCGGTGCCACGCGCCTGCTGGGCGGACAGTCCCTGCGCGTGAACCACATCGACGACGCTGCGCTCGCGGCGATCGTGCCCGATCCGGACCAGCGGGCGGCCGCGCGCCGCCTCGGCCTGCGTGCGTTCATGGCGGTGCCGATGCTCGGCGCGGGCGGGCCGATCGGCTCGATCACGTTCGCCAGCGCCGAGTCCGGCCGCAGCTTCAGCGAGGACGACCTGCGGCTCGCGGAGGAGCTCGGCCGCCGCGCGGGCATCGCGGTCGAGAACGCGCAGCTGTACCGCGAGCGCTCGGAGATCGCGGCCACGCTGCAGCGCGGACTCCTGCCGGACGCGCTCCCGCGGATCCCCGGCCTGCGGCTCTCGAGCCTGTATCGCCCGGCCGGGGCGGAGAACCTGGTCGGCGGCGACTTCTACGACGCGTTCCCGACCGACGCGGGCTGGATGCTGCTCGTCGGCGACGTCACCGGCCGCGGCGCCGCGGCCGCGGCCGAGACGGGACAGGCGCGGCACACGCTGCGCACGGCAGGACGGCTGCTGTCGGATCCCGCCGCCGCGCTGCAGCAGCTCAACGAGACCCTCGCCGACCGGCGGGAGCTCACGCCGTGCACGGTCGCGATCGTGCATGTCACCGCGCAGACCACCGACGTGGTCTGCGCCGGCCATCCTCGCCCGCTGCTGATCCGGGACGGCGAGCCGCGCCCGGTGGGTCGCTTCGGCCCGATGCTCGGCGCGTGGAGCGACAGCCGCTGGCAGCCGGAATCGCTGGTGCTCGAGCCTGGGGACGTGCTCGTCCTCTACACCGATGGCGTGACCGACGCCGAGGGCGAGGATGAGCGCTTCGGCGACGAGCGCCTGCTGGACGCGCTGCGCGGCGCGACGGACGCCGCGGGCGCCGTCGCCGCCATCGACCGCGCATTGAACGCATTCCAGGTCGGTCCGCAAGCCGACGACACCGCCGTGCTGGCAGTAGACCGAGTGGTCAGTCTTGCTTGACGTCCGCTGAGCACGCGTAAAGACTCTCGACCTCGGAGGGGACTCACGGAAGATGAGAGGGGTCGAAGGATGAGAGTGGGACGACTCACGGTTGGGCTATTCGCGGGCGCGCTGCTCGCGGCAGCCGGCGCACCCGCGGCGAACGCGGCTGACGTCTGGGAATCAGTGCCGGGGACGCCGCCGACGGCCGGCGCGCAGGTGGACGCGGACAGCTTGAAGGCGTACACGCTGGACCGGTCGGCGCTGCAGAGCACGCTGGCCGGCGCGCAGAAGGGCAGCCGCGCCGCGGCCGGCACGACCGTGCTCGCGGTGCCCGCGCCCGACGGCACGCTGCAGCGCTTCGCCGTGCGCGAGACGTCGATCATGGAGCCGGGGCTGGCGGCCAAGCACCCGGAGATCAAGACCTACGCGGGCCAGGGCCTCGACGACCCGACGGCCTCGATCGTCGCCGACACGAGCCCGCTGGGCTTCCACGCGTCCGTGCGGGCGCGCCAGGGCGCGTTCTACGTCGACCCGTATTACAAGGGCGAGTCGAGCGTGCACGCGTCGTACTACACGCGCGATGCGAACAACGACGAGGCGCGCTCGTTCGTCGAGTCCGACCCGGTCGGCGAGAGCAAGGCCGCGGCCGTCACGGCCGCCGCCGAGCTCGGCCCGGAGGTCCAGCTGCGCACCTACCGCCTCGCGCTGACCACCGATCCGAGCTACGCGACCTACTTCGGGGCCGCCAACGTCACCGCGGCCAAGGTCACGCTGATGAACCGCGTGAACCAGATCTACAACACCGAGTCCGCGATCAAGCTCGTCCTGATCGCCGACACCGACAAGCTCAACCTCAACACGGTCGCGCTGGCCACGGGCGCGAACGGCCCGTGCGGTTCGGCCCCGTGCTTCACGGCCACGAACTCCTGCAACGCCGTGCTCGACCGCAACCGGTTCGTGATCGGCCAGATCATCGGCGCCGACGAACTACGACATCGGCCACATCGCGATGGGCAACTCGGGCGGCGGCGTCGCCGGCCTGGGCGTCGTCGGCGGCGGCAACAAGGCGCGCGGCTGCACCGGCCTGGCCACGCCGGTCGGCGACTTCTTCGCGGTCGACTACGTGGCCCACGAGATGGGCCATCAGTTCAACGGCAACCACACCTTCAACGGCACGCTGGCCAACTGCGGCGGCAACCGCAGCGGCGCCAACTCGGTCGAACCGGGCTCCGGCTCCTCCGTGATGGCCTACGCCGGCATCTGCGGCCTGGACAACCTGCAGCCCCACAGCGACCCGTACTGGGTGCCGAAGAGCTACGAGGAGATCCTGTCGCTGGTCACCAACACCCCGGCGCGCCCGCTGGTCAGCGAAGTGCAGAACGTCGCCCTGCGCGACTTCGACGGGACGGACTCGTTCACGCTCACCCTCGACGGCAAGACCGTCGGCCCGTTCACGCGCGGCACGAACTACACCGCCGCCGCGATCCAGGGCGCGCTGCAGGGCGTCAGCGAGGTCCAGACGGTCGCGCCTCGCGGGCTATGACACCAACGGCGACTCGTACCAGCTCGGCCTACAAGGGCGCGAGAGCGTGCCGATCGTCCGCGGCCAGAACAACACCGCCGCCGGCATCCAGAACGCGCTCGCAGGGCGGCAACGAGCAGCAGACGGTCGACCTTCACCGGCTTCAACACCACGACGGGCTCGTTCAAGGTCCGGATCAACGGCCAGACCTCCGGCGTCATCGGCGCCGGCGGCCTCGCCTACAGCAACGCCAACATCAGCGCCGCGATCAACGCCATCCCGGGCTTCGCGGGCACCGCGACGGCGTCCGGCGCGGCGGCGACGGGCTTCACGCTCACCTTCAGCGGCGCGTCGGCCAACACCGACGTCCCGACGGTCGAGATCGTGGACGCCTCGGCCACCACCGCGGTGGTGCGTGAGACCGCCAAGGGCGGCGCGCCGCTGTCGACGTGGCCGGCGGGCGGCACCGTCACGGTCGGCACCGTGACCGACGCCGGCTACACGCTGACCTTCGGCGGCACGCTCGCCAGGGCAGCGACGTCGACTCGGTCTCGCTCGTCGAGCCCGTCGGCGTCGAGGGCACGGTCACCGAGACCGCCAAGGGCAGCGACGGGCATCCTCGGCCCCGGCGCGACCGCGGCCGTCGCCGGCTTCTTCGGCGGCACGTTCAACGACACAGGGCTTCCAGGTCTCCTTCGGCGGCACCCTCGCCGGCGTGGACGTCCCGTCGCTGTCGATCACGCCCACGGGCGCGACCGGCTTCGTCGGCGAGACCAACCACGGCGGCGCGCCGACCAACCAGGGCTTCACCATCACGCCCACCGGCAACCGCGCCCCGGACGTGACCGTCCCGACGGGGTACACGATCCCGCCGCGCACGCCGTTCGCGCTGACGGGCAGCGCGACCGACCCCGACAGCAACCCGCTCACCTACATGTGGGAGCAGGTCGACCCGGCCGGCATCCAGGGCGTCACCACCGCCGGCACCCAGCTGTTCAGCCAGACCAAGACCAACGGCGTGATCTTCCGCCAGCTCGGCGTCACCGCCGACATCTCGCCCACGGACACGCTGCTGTACAACTCGCCGGGCCTGAACCTGGCCGGGACGAGCCCGACGCGGACGTTCCCGGACATGCTCCAGATCCTCGCGGGCAACACGAACGCGAAGACCGGGCCGCTGCGAGGTCGGCCCGATCCCGCCGGCGACCGGCGGGTCTTCGCAGCTGGTCGCGCGCGACATCCGCGAGTGCTTCTCGGAGTTCCTGCCGACCACGCGACTGGCTGGGCTTCCTGAGCGACCGCGGCGATGACGTTCCGCATGACCGCGCGTGACGGGATCGCCGCCGGCGGCGGCATCGGCTTCGCCGAGACCAAGGTCACGGTCGCGAACCTGCGCCGGCCCGTTCCAGGTCACCTCGCAGGGCGTGCCGCAGGTCGTCTACGGCACCACCACGCAGAACGTCACGTGGGACGTCGCGGGCACGGACGTGGCGCCGATCAACACGACGGCGGTCAAGATCTCGCTGTCGACCGACGGCGGCCTGACCTACCCGACGGTGCTCGCGGCGAGCACGCCGAACGACGGCTCGGCCGAGGTCACGTTCCCGGACGTGACGGCCACGAAGGCCCGCATCAAGGTCGAGGCCGTGGGCAACGTGTTCTTCGACGTCTCCGACGCGGACTTCACGCTCGTGCAGGCCCCGACCGCTCCGGTCGGCGGCACGGTGCCGGCGACGCTGGCGCTCACGCTCGGCGCCCCGGCGGCGTTCCCGGCGTTCACCCCGGGCGTCGCGAACACCTACACGGCGTCCACGAGCGCCACGGTGATCTCGACGGCGGGCGACGCGACGCTGACGGTCGCCGACCCGAGCACCAACGCGCCCGGCCGTCTGGTCAACGGCGCGTTCTCGCTGCCGCAGCCCCTCCAGGGCCTCGGCGTCGTCAAGACGTGGGCGGCGCCGACCTCCAACGAGGTCGTCCCGATCACGTTCCGTCAGGCCATCGGCGCCAATGACGCGCTGCGCACGGGCACGTACAGCAAGACGCTCACGTTCACGCTGAGCACGACGAACCCGTAGAGAACGGTTACGCCCCGAGCGGCGCGGTCAGCCCTTGACCGCGCCGCTCGTCAGGCCCCGCACCAGGTGGCGCTCCGCGAACGCGTAGAACACGAGCGCGGGCACGATCGAGAGCGTCGTGAACGCCAGGATGCGGGCGATGTCGGCCGTGTACTGCGTGGAGTAGTTCGTCACGCCCAGCGGCAGCGTCCACTTGTCGGCCTCGGTCAGCACGACGAGCGGCAGCAGGAACGCGTTCCAGGAGCCGACGAGCGCGAGCACGGACACCGTCGCCAGCACGGGGCGAGAGAGCGGCAGCAGGATCTGCCAGAAGAACCGGAACGGGCCGCAGCCGTCGATCGCGGCGGCGTCCTGGAGCTCGTTCGGGAAGCTGGCGAAGAACGGGCGCAGGATCACGATCGTCAGCGGCAGGCCGAACGCGGCCTGCGGGAGCGCGACGCCGAGCGGGTTGTCCAGCAGCCCGAGGTTGCGGACCATGATGAAGATCGGCAGGATCGCGACCGCGATCGGGAACAGCAGCCCGAGCGTGAAGATCGTGTACAGCAGCTCACGGCCGGGGAACGCGAAGCGCGCGAACACGAACGCCGCCAGCGCGGCGAGCGGGACCGTCAGCAGCGTGGAGATGACCGCGATCAGCGTCGAGTTCCACACCTGGCGCCAGAACGTACTCGCGGCCACATCCGCTAGTTTCAGCCGCCGATGACGGCGGCGTTCGTGCTCGGCGGTGGTGGTCAGCTCGGCGCGCACGAGGCGGGGATGCTGCGGGCGCTGCTCGAGCGCGGGATCGTGCCCGACCTGGTGGTGGGGACGTCCGTCGGCGCGATCAACGGCGCGGCGATCGCGACCGATCCGTCGGTGGCCGCGGCGCAGCGGCTCGCTTCGACCTGGCTCGACATCGAGCGCAGCGACGTCTTCGCGGGCTCGCTGATCGGGCGGCTGGCGACGTTGGCGCGGACGCGCACGAACCTGCACGAGAACGACACGCTGCGCGCGACCTTGACGGAGGCGCTGCCGATCGCGCTGATCGAGGACCTCCCGGTGCGCTTCGAGTGCGTGGCGGCGTCGATCGAGCAGGCCGCCGAGCACTGGTTCACGGCGGGGCCGTTGGTCGACGCGGTGCTGGCCTCGGCGGCCGTGCCGGGGTTGCTCCCGCCCGTCGAGCTCGGCGGTGAGCACTTCATCGACGGCGGCATCGTCAACTCGATCCCCGTCGGTCGCGCGGTGGCGCTGGGCGCCGACCGGATCTTCGTCATGCACGTGGGCCGCGTCGACCGCGCGCTGGAGCCGCCGCGCTGGCCGTGGGAAGTCGCCGTGGTCGCGTTCGAGATCGCGCGCCGGCACCGCTTCATCGGCGATCTCGCCGCCCTGCCGGACGATGTCGAGGTCCACGTGATGCCCACCGGCCAGGTCGACCCGCCGAAGTACAACGACCTCTCAGCGCTGCGCTACCGCGGCGGCCTGGACCTCGGCGCGAGCATCGAGCGCGCGTACGCCGCCTCCGCCGCCTACCTGGACGAGCGCGGCGCCAGCCTGACGCGCATCCCCCCGTTGACGGTCCGGCGGGTCACGATCACGCCACTCGTGCTCGTGCTCGAGGTGCTGTTCATCGCCGTGTCTCCGCTGCTCACCGCGATCGCGGCGGCGTTGTCGCCGTTCGTCGGTGGGCGCCGGCCGCTGCGCCTGCTCACGATCGTCCTCACCTACGCGGTCGGGCACGTCGCCGCGGTCGCCTCGTGCGCGCTGCTGTGGGCTGTCCGGGCGCGGCGGTGAGCACGGCCCGCACTACGCGGTGCTGCGCTGGTTCGTCGGCGGGGTCGCGCGCGCGGCGCTGCGGGTCGCGCGGGTGAAGATCACGATGCACGGCTCCGAGGCGGCGGAGGCGGCGCTCGCCGCGCGGGAGCGGCCGCTGGTCGTGCTCTCGATCCACTCCGGCGAGGGCGACTCGCTGCTGGTGCTCGACCACCTGATGCGCCGCCATCAACGCCGGCCGCGGATCGTCATGCACCAGCTACTCGCGCTCGACCCGTTCCTCGACCTCGTCGGCCGGCGGCTCCCGAACCGGTTCGTGGACCCGCGCGGCGGGGACATCGAGCGCGAGATCAAGGTGATGAGCCACGGCCTCGGCGCCGACGATGCGGTGCTGATCTTCCCCGAGGGCGGCAACGTCACCGCCGAGCGGCGCAAGCGCGCGATCGAGCGGCTCCTGCACCGCGGGCACCAACGCGAGGCCGAGCGCGCCTCGGCGATGGGGCATCTCGGCGCGCCGCGGCCCGGCGGGGCGCTCGCCGCGCTGGAGGGCGCCCCCGACGCGGACGTGATCTTCTTCGCCCACCACGGCTTCCCCGAGGGCCTGCGCGAGACCTGGCGCACGCTGCCGGACCCGAAGACGATCGAGGTGGAGCTGTGGCTCGTGCCCGCGGAGGAGATCCCGGCGGGCACCGATGCGCGCATCGACTGGCTCTTCCAGTGGTGGGGCGAACTCGACGCCTGGGTCGCCGCGCGCCGCTAAGTGAAGATCGCGGCGGCGAGGAACTTGGCCGCCTCGGGGTCCAGCGCGGTGATCAGCACCGTGCGGCAGCCCTTGACGCCGACCGCGACCTGCTTGCCGCTGGCGAGCGGCAGGATCGCGTAGCCGTTGCCGTCCTCGACCTTCGCGCCGGCGGTCTGGAAGCTCGCGATCAGCGAGGACGCGTACTGCGCGGGATCCTGGCTGGGCACGCCGACGATCTCGCCGAGGCTCAGATTGCTGCTCGTCTGCTTTGCCGCCAGGACGTCGACCTTGCCGTCGGCCTCGTCGAGCTTCAGCGCCTTCACCGTCTCCGCGCGCCGGGACTCGTCCACGGCCGCGTAGGTGAAGTCCTGCGGCGGGTCGCCGTAGGGCGGGTCGAGCGCCTTGCACGCGGTCGGCGCGGCGGTGGCGGTCGCCGTGGCGGTCGCGGTCTTCTCCGGCTTGTCCTGCTTCGGCAGCAGCTGCGCGATCCCGACCGTCACCGCGATCCCGACGGCGATGATGATGAGCGCGCCGAGCGGCCCCACCCGGCGATTGAAGAGCGATCCCAAACCGTGCCCCACGGTAGCGGCGCAGAAATCTTGCGGACGAGCGATGAGTTCCCGGAGCGCTCGTCGTCTATAGGAGCAAGATGCAGCGCACACACCACATCCAGTCCGGGGGCCGCGAGAGCGGCGACGAACCGCCCCCCACGCACGTGATCGGCGACGAAGACACGGCGCTCCAGCGCCGGAAGCACAGGATGCAGCACCAGGTCATCGAAGGATTGAGCCGAGGCGGGGCACCAGCGCAACGCCCACAGCCGCGGCGAGGGAACCCGCGCTTGCGGGCGTGGTCAGGTCAACGCACGCGGAACGTGATCGAGCGCGACCCGCCGCTCGTCGCCACCGTGAGCGTGTAGGTGCCGGGCTTGAGCGTGCGCCTGGCGACACGACGGCCGAGCCTGAACGTGCGCGTCCCGGCCTTGGCGGTCTCTGACCAGCGGCTCAGCGAGCTCGCGCTACCAGTGCCCACACGGCGCACGGACAACGAGACCTTGGCTCGGCACCGGCCGCGCCGCGACGCAGCGATCTGGCCTAGTGTTCGACGTTCAGGGCCAATCGCGCGAGTCGCTCGCCGATCACCGGCCCGAACTTCATCGCGTTGCTCGCCCCTGACGCGATCACCCGCCCGGCGCGGCACTCGACAAAGCCGTCGCCGTGCCCGTCGAGCCACGGCGCGAACAGCGACACGCACTCGATCGCGCCCACCGCCCGCAGGTGCGGGAACGCCTCCGCCACCCAGGCATCCCTGCCGGGCTCGTGCATCCCGATCGCGTAGCGCCCCGTCCGGCCGAGCGGCACGCCGTACGCCTCGGGGGAGATGAAGCACGCGGCGAGCCCCGCCGGCTCGTAGGTCACGCGCACGTGCGGCTCCGTCCGCAGCTCGAGATCGATCCCCAGGTCCGCGACCAGCGCCTGCGTCCCCAGCCCGGCGCACACCACCACGGCCGACGCGGTCACGCGCTCGTCGCCCACCCAGACCGTGCCATCCGCATCCACGCCCGTGACCGTCCCGAGCCGCACCTCGACGCGCGCGGCCAAGGCATCCAGCGCCCGGCGCACCCGGATCGCTCCGGCCAGCTCGTCGAAGACCGCGTCCTCCCACACCCCGGCCGCCAGCATCGGCAGCCGGGCCTGGATCTCCTCGGCGCCCATCGGCGAGCCGACGAACCCGTCCATCCCACCCACGAGCACGAGCCCTTCGTCGCCGAGCAGGTGCGCGTCGAGCTCACGCTCCCACCGCTGCCAGCCGGCGCGCGCCTCCAGCGCCAGCTCCCGCAGCCGCGCGTCACGGTGCGCGACGCGGAAGATCCGGGCCAGTCCGGCTGACTGCTCCGCGCCGACCCCGGCCGCCTCGATCACCAGGACGGAGGCGTCGCGCCGCGCAAGCTCGTAGGCGGTCGCGAGCCCGCAGATCCCGGCGCCGACGACGACCGCGTCCCATCGCAAGCGCGGAGTTTCTCACGCCCGGGTAGGTTCCACGGCGTGATCGCGGTGCTCGACGACGACCCCACCGGGTCCCAGACGGTGTACGGCGCGACGGTCGTCACGGCACTGGACGAGGTCGCGGGCGACCCGCTCACCTTCTACCTGACCAACACACGGTCGCTGGACGAGGCCGAGGCCGCGCAGCTCACGTACGACGTCGCGCGCCGGCTGTTCGAGTCCGACCCGGACGTCGAGATCGTCAGCCGCAGCGACTCGACGTTGCGCGGCCACGTGCTCGCGGAGGTGCAGGCGATCGACCGCGCCCGCCGCGACGTGCTGGGCGCCGGGTACGACGGCGTCCTGCTCGCACCCGCGTTCTTCGAGGCCGGGCGCTTCACGCGCGGCGACGTGCACTACGCGGGCGAGACGCCCGTGGGGGAGACGGAGTTCGCGCAGGACGCCACGTTCGGGTACTCGTCCTCGAACCTCGTCGACTTCGTGGCCGAGAAGGGCGGTGGCGAAGCGCTCAGCCTGTCGCCGGGCGACGAGCTGCCCCCGGTGCGCGACGGGCAGTGGGTGGTGGTCAACGCGGAGTCCTACGACGACCTCGACGCGGTCGTACGTGCCGCGCGGGCGAGTGGCCGCGTGTTGCTCTACCGCACCGGGCCGTCGTTCGTGCGCGCGCTGGCCGGGCTGGACGAGCGGCCGCCGCTGTCCGAGGTGCCGCGCCGGGAGGGCCACGGCCTGGTCGTCGTCGGCTCGCACGTGGGCCTGACGTCGCGGCAGGTCGCGGCCGCGCAGGAGCGGTGCGGGCTGATCGAGATCGAGCTCGACGTCAACGAGCTGGACGTGGCCGGCGTGTCCGAGCGGGTCGTCGACGCGCTCGCACGCGGGGATGTCCTGCTCTACACGAGCCGCAAGCTCGAGGCCGGCGGGCTCGACTTCTCGCGGCGGGTGTCGAAGGCCGTGACCGAGGTGGTCCAGGCGGCGCTGAAGACCAAGCCCGGCTGGGTGATCGCCAAGGGCGGGATCACGTCGCACGACGTGGCCGTGCACGGGCTCGGCATCCGCCGCGCCGAAGTGCTGGGACAGCTCCTGCCCGGGATGATCTCCGTGCTGCGCCCGACCGAGGCCGACCCCGACGCGATCGGCATGCCGTACGTCGTGTTCGCCGGCAACGTCGGCGACGAAGGCACGCTCGCCGACGTCGTGGAACGGGTGCGCTGAAGCATGCTCGCGACGGGCACGGACCTGCTCGCCCGCGACGGCACCGCCGTCGCGGCGATCACCACCTACACGCTCGAGTCCACGCGCGCGATCGTGCTCGCGGCGGAGCGCACGGGCCTGCCCGTGCTGCTGTCCGCCGGATCGAGCTCGTTCGGTGCGGTCGGGCGTGAGCCGCTCGCGGCCGCGGCGCTGGCCGCGGCGCGGGCGGCGTCGGTGCCCGTCGGCGTGCATCTGGACCACTGCACGAAGCTGGAGGAGATCGAGGCCTGCATCGCGCTCGGCTACAGCTCGGTCATGTTCGACGGCTCGCACCAGGACTACGAGGACAACGTCACCCTGACGCGGCTCGTGGTCGAGCAGGCCCACGCCGCCGGCGTGTGGGTGGAGGCCGAGCTCGGCGCGCTCTCCGGCGACGAGGACGCGTCGGGTGACGTCGAGGTGGGCGACATGACCGACCCCGCCCAGGCGGCGGCGTTCGTCGAGCGCACGGGCGTCGACGCGCTCGCGGTGGCGATCGGCAACGTGCACGGCTTCACGCCCGACCCCGTCCGGCTGGACCTCCAGCGGCTGGCCGAGATCGCCGCCGCGACGCCCGTTCCCTTGGTGTTGCACGGCGCGTCCGGGCTGCCCGCCGAGGACCTGCTGGGCGCGGTCGAGCTGGGCGTCGTGAAGGTCAACGTCAACGCCGAGCTGCGCCGCGCGTACCTCGAAGCGCTGCAGGCCGACGTCGGCGACGACGTGCGCAAGCTGCAGGGCCTCGCGATCGAGGCCATGGCCGCCGTCGCGGCCGAGAAGATCGTGCTGCTGGCGGGGCGGTCGTAGGCTTCCCCGGATCGCGGATCTCCAGGACATCGTCGACGACCTCGAGGCGGAGCTGCTGCGGCCGATCTCGGTCGAGGACCGCCGCTGGCGGCTGCTCGCCCATTCCGCGCAGCCCGACGAGACCGACGCGGTCCGCCGCAGCTCGATCCTGACGCGCGAGACCGCGCCGGCCGTGGCCGCCTGGCTGGAGGGCCTCGGGCCTGCAGCGGGCGCGCGACCTCGTCGACCTGCCGGAGAACGCGGCGCTCGGGATGACGCAGCGCGTCGTGCTGCCGATCCGGCACGGTGACGTCCTGCTCGGCTTCCTGTGGGTGATCGTCGGCGACCAGCCGCTCACCGACGCCGACCGCGCCGCGATCGCGCGCGGCGGCGCCGAAGTGGCGGACAACCTGTGGGGCCGCCTGCGCGAGGCCGACGAGCGCCGGACCCGCATCAACGCGCTGCTGGCCCAGGCCTTCTCCGGGGAGCCGGTGGCCGCCGACCTGGCCGCCACCCTGCGCTGGCCGGAGACCGGGAGCTTCGCCGTGGCCGTCTCGAGCGGCGGCGACGAGATCCCCGAACGCCTGCGCCGGCGCCGCGGCGCCGCGGACTTCGCCTGGCTGGCGCAGGACGACCGCGTCGTCATCCTCGCCCGCGACCCGGCGCCGTCCCTGGGCGACGAGCTCGCCATGGCGGGCGCCCGCGGCGGGCTCAGCGCCCGCTTCGCCCGGCTCGCCGACATCCCCGACGCGATTCGCCAGGCGGACGTCGCCGCCGTGTGCGCGAAGGCCCGCCCGGACGAGGCGGCCGTCCCGGCCTACGACCAGCTCGGCAGCTGGGCCCTGATCGCGACGCTGTGGATGGCGGCCGGCCGCCCGCTCCCGCCGCACCCGATCAACGAGCTCCTCATGCACCGCCGCGGCGACCAGCTCCTCGACGCCCTCGAGGGCCTGCTCGAGCACGGCGGCGACGTCGCCGCGGCCGCCAAGGCCCTGCACCTGCACCGCGCCACGCTCTACCGCCGCATCCAGCGCATCGAGGCGATCACCGGCCTGGACTTCCACCGCGGCGAGGACCGCCTCTCCGCCCACCTCGCCCTCCGCCTCCTGCGGCTCTACAGCGCCACCCACCAGCGCGTCTCCCGCTGACCTGCGACAGCTGTCGCTTAAAGGGTCAGACCCCTTAAGCGACAGCTGTCGCGTTTTCGTCGGCAATGACGCGACGGCGGGTACCCAACGGGGATGGGCGAAAAGGCGACGATTCGGGGTATGGCCGCAACGACCCAAGAGCGCCCGATGGACCTGGAGCGCCCCATCAAGGAGATCGGGACCGATCTCGCCGCGCGGATGCCGCGCCCGCGCCTCGTCTCGACCGCTCGGGTCGAGCAGCGCATGACCGACATGCTGATGAAGGACCCGGCGCTGCGCGCGGCGCTGTTCCGCTTCGTGGACGTGCGCCCGGCGTGCGCTTCGCCGGAGGACCTGACGCGCCACCTGCACGAGTTCCTGGCCGACGCGGAGTCCAAGACCGCGCGCCGCGCGACGACCTTCACCGGCCGCCCGTTCGCGCAGAAGCCGATCGCGGCGGTCGCCGGCGTCGGCGTCAAGCGCATGGCGCAGCAGTTCATCGTCGGCGCGGACGCGCAGGACGCGCTGCCCGAGATCACGAAGCTGTGGCGGAGCGGCGTGGAGACGACCGTCGACCTGCTCGGCGAGGCCACCGTGTCCGAGACCGAAGCCGACCGCTACATGCAGCGCTGTGAGGAGACGCTGCGCGCGCTCGCCTCCGCCGCCACCAAGCCCGGCCAGGTCAACCTCTCCGTCAAGGTCTCCGCGCTCACGCCGCTGCTGCGTCCTACGGCGCCGGAGCGGGGGATCGAGGGCGCACGACCGCGCCTGGAGCACCTGCTGCGGGTCGCGAAGGAGGTCGGCGCGCACCTGCACGTGGACATGGAGTCCTTCGACACGCGCGAGGCGATCACCGAGCTCACGCTCGACCTGCTCTCCCAGCCCGAGTTCGCCGACGGCCCGAGCGCCGGCATCGTCCTGCAGGCCTACCTCACCGAGTCCCCCGAGTACCTGGAGCACCTGCTCACCTGGGCCGCCAACACGCCGCGCAAGCACCCGTTCGTGATCCGCCTGGTCAAGGGCGCCTACTGGGACCACGAGGTCGTCCAGGCCGCGCAGAACGGCTGGGCGCCGCCGGTCTTCACCGACCGCCGCGAGTGCGACCGCAACTTCGAGGCGCTCACCAAGCGCCTGATCGACGCGAGGGTGGGCCGGATTCCGATCCGCGTCGCCATCGCCTCCCACAACCTGCGCTCGATCTCGCACGCCGCCGCCTACGCGGACGCGCAGCGCGTCGGCAACGAGGACCTCGAGTTCCAGATCCTGCGCGGGCTGGGGGACGACACGCAGGCCGCGATCGCCGCCACCGGCCGCCAGGTCCGCGCGTACTGCCCGGTCGGCGACCTCGTCGCCGGCATGGCCTACCTCGTGCGCCGCCTGCTCGAGAACACCGCCAACGACTCCTTCCTCGCCGCCCACGCCAGCGGCACCGACACCGCCGAGCTCCTCGAGGCCCCGTGATGAACACCTTCCGCAACGAACCGCTGCTCGAGCTGCGCCGCGGCGCCGTCCGCACCGAGTGCCTCACCGCCCTCGCCGCGCTGGACGCCAAGCTCCCGCTCGAGGTGCCGATGCTGATCGGCGAGGACGTCGTCACCGGCCAGGTCTTCTCCTCGGTGGACCCGGGCCATCCGACGACCGTCGTCGCCAACGCCCATGGCGCCACCGCGCAGCACGCCCGCGACGCCATCACCGCCGCCGAGCGCGGCCAGCAGCTGTGGTCCCAGCGCCCCGCGACCGAGCGCGCCGCCGCGCTCTCGCGCGCCGCCGGCATCCTGCGCTCGCGCCGCTACGAGCTCGCGGCGCTGGCCGTGCGCGAGTGCGGCAAGCCGTGGCCGGAGGCCGACGGTGACGTCGCCGAGGCGATCGACTTCCTCGAGTACTACGCCCAGGGCGCGCTCGCGCTCGCCAACGGCCGCCCGCTCATCCAGATGCCGGGCGAGCGCAACTCGATGCGCTACGTGGCCCGCGGCATCACCGGCGTGATCGCGCCGTTCAACTTCCCGCTCGCGATCGCCGCCGGCATGGTCTCCGCCGCGCTGGCGACCGGCAACGCCGTCGTGCTCAAGCCCGCCGAGCAGGCGCCGGCGTGCGCGAAGGCCATCGTCGACGCGCTGCACGCCGGCGGCGTCCCGCACGACGCGCTGTCGCTCCTCCCGGGCGGGGACGAGCCGGGCAAGGCGCTGGTCGCCGACCCGCGCATCCACACGATCGTCTTCACCGGCTCCGTCGCGGCCGGGCTGAACATCCTGCAGACGGCCAACACGATCGTCCCGGGCCAGCGCCACATCAAGAAGGTCATCGCCGAGATGGGCGGCAAGAACTGCGTCATCGTCGACTCCGACGCCGACCTCGACGACGTCGTCCCCGGCCTGCTGAAGTCCGCGTTCGCGTTCGCCGGCCAGAAGTGCTCCGCCGCGTCCCGCGCGCTCATCCACACCGCGATCGCCGACGAGCTGGCGGAGCGCCTCGCGGGCGCGATCAGCACGCTCAAGGTCGGCCCGGCCTCGGACTTCGGCGTCGACGTCCCGCCGGTGATCGACATCGCCGCCCAGCAGCGCATCCAGTCCTACATCGACGCCGGGACGCCGCTGGCCCAGGGCGACACGCGCGACGACGGCTTCTACGTCGCCCCGACGCTCTTCCACAACCTCCCGGCCGACCACAAGGTCATCCAGGAGGAGATCTTCGGCCCCGTCCTGTCGCTCGAGACCGTCGAGTCGGTCGAGCACGCGTGCGAGCTCGTCGACCAGTCCGGCTTCGCCCTCACCGGCGGCCTGTTCAGCCGCTCACCGCGCACGATCGAGTACGTGTCCGACCGCACCCCGGTCGGCAACCTGTACGTCAACCGCGAGATCACGGGCGCGATGGTCGGCCGCCAGCCGTTCGGTGGCGGGCGCCTGTCCGGCACCGGCCCGAAGGCCGGCGGCCCGGACTACCTGCTGCAGTTCGTCGAGGCCCGCGCGGTGTCGGAGAACACCGTGCGCCACGGCCTCGTCGTCGTAGCCCGAACGGTCCCTAGTCGAAGGTTCGAGGGACCTCTCAGATGAGCGGTCCCTTTATGATCCCGTCTCAGGGGGATACCAAGGGGCTAAGGGGGCAGTACATGGCGCGTACACGCGGCCGTTTGCTGGTGCTTGCCGCATTGTCGGCAGGCGTATTGGTCGTACCTGGGGCCGCGGTGGCGCAGGAGCCTGAGCCGGTCAGCGAGGTCAAGGTCAAGCTGTCCGGGGCGGCGATGCTCGCCGAGGCGCAGAACGCGGGGATCGATCTCGACCACGGCATGCAGCGCGTGCCGGGAGGCATCGAGGCCGAGGCCCACGTGACGAAGGCGCAGGAGCTGGAGCTGATCGCCCTGGGCGCGCAGATCCTGCAGCCCGGGCAGGAGTTCGAGTGGAGCATGGCCGCCGCGAAGCGTCGCTCGCGGCCGACGCGCTGCTGCGGCCACCGGCGCCGACCGTGCGGGTCGTCCGCGCCGACTTCTTCTCGACCAAGGGCCAAGGCTTCCTGTACGTCGAGGCGCGCACGACCAAGGGCGCGCAGACGACGCCGGTCGTGGGCGATGACGCTCGAGAGCGACACGGGTGAGGGGACGGCGTTCGTCTCCCCGCGCACGATGTCGCGGTTCGTGGACTCCGGCGAGTACATGTTCCACCGCAACCTGTTCAAGGTGGACATGAACAATCCGCCGAAGCGGATCCGCGTCACGCTCGACGATCAACGGCGTGACCGACGGGCAGACGATCGGCGCGGTCTCCAAGTGGCTCGACGACGTCACGCCGCTCACGGCCGACCCGAACTACAAGTCCGA
Organism: uncultured Solirubrobacteraceae bacterium; assembly: GCA_963724195.1. Taxonomy (GTDB): domain Bacteria; phylum Actinomycetota; class Thermoleophilia; order Solirubrobacterales; family Solirubrobacteraceae; genus Solirubrobacter. The sequence goes on from CAVRTQ010000016.1 coordinate 599,966, forward strand.
CTTCGTCGACGACTACAAGCACCCGCAGCAGCTCTACGCGCGCTTCGAGCAGCTCGCCGCGGCGAACCCGGAGATCGCCGAGATCGTGGCGATGCCGAACAAGACCAACGGCTACCAGCGCAAGGCGCAGGCCATCGATCGGCTCCACGACGGGCACGGCCGCGCAGTCCGCGGTGGTCGTCAGCTCCGCCGCGTGGGGGCATGAGGGCGGCAACGGCATCACGGTCGAGATGGTCAACCGGCCGGGCGCGGACCTCCCGCTGGCGGTCGAGGTCATCGACCGCAACGTGCGCGTGCTGCTCGCCAAGAACGCGGCGGGCGCGCCGGCCAGCACGGCGGCGCAGGTCGCGGCCGCGATCGAGGCGGGCTCCGTCGGGCCTGATCGACCGCGCCCACCCGTACCGCACCAACGCGGGCACGGGCATCGTGCCGGCGACGACGGCGCCGGTCGTCCTCACCGACTTCCTCGACTCAGAAGCGCACCGGCGCGCCCGCGGGCGAGGTGCCGCGCGGGCCGTACACGATCCGCGCGCTGCGGATCGGCAAGCACCGTGACGGCTCCAAGCCGGGCGTGCTCATCCAGGCGTCCGACCACGCCCGTGAGTGGGTGCCGATGACGATCACGCTCGAGACCGCCGAGCGGCTCGATCGCGAACTACCCGAACGACGCGGCGACCAAGGACATCATCGACAACACCGACATCTTCCTGGTCCCGGTCAACAACCCGGACGGCGCGAACTACTCGTTCTACAACTTCGCGTCGCAGCGCCGGAACATGACCAACCACTGCCCGGACGCGCAACGCCGACCCGGGCCGCCGCAACGCCTGGGGCGTGGACCTGAACCGCAACTACCGCGTCGGGTCCGGCTTCGACGGCTACGACGGCGCGTCCGACGAGCTGCATCAGCGACACGTTCCAGGGCCCGTCCGAGCTGTCCGAGCCCGAGGCCAAGAACGCGATCTGGCTCGTCGAGAACGAACCGCAACATCAAGTTCATGATGTCCGTGCACTCCAACGGCGGCCAGCTGTTCTGGCAGCCGGGCGCGTACATCGCCAACGGCCGCATCACGACGCCGCGGCCGCCGCTCGGCCACGAGTCGTTCTACTGGCAGTCGGCCAACCGGATCCTCTCGCAGGTGCGGGCGACCAGCCGCCAGACCGTCGTCACGCCGGAGAACGTCGGCGGCTCGTCCGACGTCCTGTACTCGTCCGCGGGCAACGTGCGCGAGGACATGTACTTCACCTACGGCATCTTCGCGTTCGGCTGGGAGGTCGGCGGCTCGGTCTACAACCCGGCCACCGGCAACTTCCAGGGCGGCTCGTTCCAGCCGCCGTGGGTCGGCTACGCCCGACCTCGTCAGCGGCCACAGCGAGACGATGGAGTACTCGAACGGCATCATCGAGATGTTCCGGATCGCCGCGGACTTCGGCCGCGACAAGACCCCGGCGACGTCCACGCTCACGCCGGCCGCCCGCCAGTACGACTCGCCGACCGCGGTGAAGTTCGAGACCAACGAGCCGGCCACCGATCTACTACACGACGGACGGCTCGCGCGCCGACGATCAACTCGCCGCGCTACAAGCAGACCGAGTTCCGCGAGCCGGGCGAGGAGCTGTGGCTGGAGCAAGACCACGACGTTCAAGTGGTTCTCGGTCGACGCCGCGGGCAACGTCGAGCCGGCGGGCTATGACCCGAACAACCCGGCCACGGCGAACAACTACCGCATCGACACGATCAAGATCGGCGAGGAGGGCGGCGTCGGCGGCACCGTCCCGGCCACGCTGAGCCTCGCGCTCGGCACCGCCGCGACGTTCCCGTCGTTCGTGCCGGGTGTGGCGCGCGAGTACGAGGCGACGACGACGGCCAACGTCATCTCCACCGCCGGCGACGCCACGCTGTCCGTCTCGCCGCCCGGCAACCTGACCAACGGCGCGTTCTCCCTGCCCGAGCCGCTGCGGGTGGAGTTCTCGAAGGCCGCGTGGACCGCGCCGGTCGCCAACGACCCGGTGACGATCACGTTCAAGCAGGCGATCAAGGCCAACGACGCGCTGCGGACCGGCACCTACAGCAAGACGCTGACGTTCACCCTGTCGACCACTAACCCGTAGCCATCGCCGCGATCTGGATGAGGTTCCCGCACGTGTCGTCGAAGACGGCGGTCGTGACGGGACCCATCTGGGTCGGGGGCTGAGTGAAGGTGACGCCGAGCGCGGACAGTCGTGCGTGCTCGGCGTGCACGTCGTCGACGGCGAACGACGTCGCCGGGATTCCGTCCTCGACGAGCGCGGACTTGAACGGCCCGACCGCCGGGTGTCCGCTCGGCTCGAGGAGCAACTCGACCCCGTCGAGCGCCTCAGGGGAGACGACGGTCAACCAGCGGTCCTCGCCGCCCATCGGCACGTCGTTCTTCTTCACGAACCCGAGCTTCTCCGTGTAGAACGCCAGCGCCTTCGCCTGGTCGTCGACGAAGACGCTCGTGATGTTGATCCTCATGGCGGGGGCTCCTTCCAGCGCTGGACGATCTCGTCGAGCGGCGTGGTGTCGAGGTCGTGGAACTTGTACCGGCCGTCCCTGCGCGTCTTGACCAGGCCGGCCTGCTCGAGCACGTCGAGGTGCTGTGAGACCGCCTGGCGTGACATGCCCAGCCCTTTCGCGGTCAACCGGGCGCACAGCTCGAAGAGCGTCTGACCGCTGCGGTCGCTCAGCTCGTCGAGGATGGCGCGCCGGGCGGGCGCGGAGAGGGCGTGGAAGACGTCCGTGATGAGGACACCATAGGCAAGTGTTCACTTGCCTGCAAGTGGTGACTTGCCTATTCGACGACGATCACGTCGAGGTTGCGCGGGCCGTGCACACCCTCGACGCGGTCCAGCTCGATGTCCGAGGTGGCGCTCGGGCCGGAGACGAAGGTCAGAGGCGCGTCGGGGCCGAGCGCGGCGATCGCGTCGGGCACCGAGGCCACGACGGAGCGCGCCTCGACGATGCAGACGTGATGGTCCGGGACGAGTGTGAGGGCCCGGCGGCCGGAGTCCGGGCCCGAGACGAGCACGATCGTGCCGGTGTCGGCGATCGCCAGCGCGCTCCCCGTGACCACGGCGTCCAGCGCGTCCAGCTCGGCCACGGACAGGTCGTGGTCCTCGATCACCGGCAGCCCGAGGTCGCGGAAGCCCGCCGGAACGCCGACGCGCTGGCCCTCGCCGAGGATCGCGCGGACGGTGGCGGCGACGTCGGACGTCCGGTGCACGGTCGCGCGGTACTCGGCGACGGTCTCGCAGAACAGATCGACGATCCCGGCCTGCGGGATCGAGCCGGCGGCGCGATACGACCGCCGCACCTCGGGGACCGGCGTGGATCCCAGCGCCGAGCGGACGCGGGCGAGGATGTCGGCCTTCGCGCTCACGCGCCGCCGCCCGGCGCGGGCCGCTCGGCGGCGGCCACCCGCGCGTCCTCGGCCGCCGTGGACGGGGCGGCCGCGCCACCCTGCTCGCGGCGCTTCCACCAGTCCCGGAACGTCTCCTTGGGCGGCTCGGGGAGGTCGCGCATCGCGCTCCAGCCCGGGATCGCGGCCTTCGCGATCGGCCCGCGGCCGAGCTTCGCCAGCCGTTGCGCGGCCTCGTAGCGCCGCCGCGTGCTGAACGCCGCGGCCATGCCCTTCATCGCCAGCGCCTCGGGCGTGAGCTTGGACTTCTGCTCGCGCACGACGCGCCCGCGGAGGTGGATGAGGATCGACGGGATGTCGATCTTGACCGGGCAGACCTCGTAACACGCGCCGCACAGGGACGACGCCCACGGCAGCGAGGGCGCCTGGTCCAGACCCTTCAGCAGCGGCGTCAGGATGGCCCCGATCGGGCCGGGATAGACGGATTCGTAGGCCTGCCCGCCGACGCGCTCGTAGACCGGGCACACGTTCAGGCACGCCGAGCAGCGGATGCAGTGCAGCGCGGCCCGGCCGACCTCGTCCGCCAGCACGTCGGTGCGCCCGCCGTCCAACAGGATCAGATGGAACTCCTGCGGGCCGTCGCCGGGGCGAACCCCGGTCCACAGCGACGTGTACGGGTTCATCCGCTCGGCGGTCGAGGACCGCGGCAGCAGCTGCAGGAACACCTCGAGGTCCTGCCACGCGGGCAGCACCTTCTCGATCCCCATCAACGTGACCAGGACGCGCGGCATCGTCAGGCACATGCGCCCGTTGCCCTCGGACTCGACGACGCCGATCGTGCCCGTCTCGGCGACGGCGAAGTTCGCGCCGGACACCGCCATGGGCACGGTCAGGAACTTGTTGCGCAGGTGCAGCCGCGCGGCCTCGGCGATGGCCGACGCCTCGTTGCCGAGTGATTGACCTTGTGCGATCGTCCGTTCGAACAGGGCGCGGATCTCGGCCCGGTTGCGGTGGATCGCGGGCACGAGGATGTGCGACTGCTTGTCGTCGGGGTCGAGTTGGACGATCAGCTCGGCGAGGTCGGTCTCGAGCGCGTGGATGCCCTCGGCCAGCAGCGCCTCGTTCATCTCGATCTCGTCCGTCGCGAGCGACTTGACCTTGATGACCTCGTCGGTGCCGTGCCGTTTGGCGATCGAGGCGACGATCGCGTTGGCCTCGGCGCCGTCGCGCGCCCAGTGCACCACGCCCCCGGCGGCGATCACCGCCGCCTCCAACCGTTCGAGCTGCTCGGGGAGCGTCGCCATGGTGTGCGCCTTGATCGCCTCGCCGGCGTTGCGCAGCTCCTCCCAGTCCGGCAGCTCGGCCACCGCGCGCAGCCGCTTCTCCCGGATCAAAGTCGTCGCCTTGCCGATGTTCCGGCGCAACTGGGCGTCGGCCAAAGAGACTTTCGCTGCGCTCTGGAACTCATGGCGACCACCGCCACTCTCGGCGAGGGCCAAGTTCGCTGTCGCTTCAATCATCGCTTCGCAGATGATCATTCTGCGCCGCCAGGATCTCCGCGATGTGCATCGTCCGCACGCCGGTCCGGCCCCGCGACAGCGCGCCGCCGATGTGCATCAGACACGACGTGTCGGCCGCCGTGCACACCTCCGCGCGCGTGTCGAGCACGTGCCGGACCTTGTCGGAGAGCATCGCCATCGACGTGTCCGCGTTCTTTACGGCGAACGTCCCGCCGAACCCGCAGCACTCGCGCGCGCCCTCGAACTCGACGAGGTCGATCCCCCGCACCTCGCGCAGCAACCGCGCCGGCCGGTCGCCGATGTCCAGCAGCCGGAGCGAGTGACAGGTGGGATGGAGCGTCACGCGATGCGGGAACGAGGCGCCCACATCCACGACCCCGAGCTGATCGACCAGGAACTCGGTCAACTCGAACACTCGACCACCCACCGACTCGATTCGCTCACGAACGTGAGCGACACACGAGGCCGACGGTGAAACGACCGCGTCGTAGTCCCCGAACACGCGCGCGAAGCGATCGAGCAACCCGCCGGCCTCGTGCTCGTAGCCCGAGTTCACGTGCATCTGGCCGCAGCACGTCTGTTCCAGGGGAAATTCGACTGAACAACCCAGCCGTTCGAGCAGCTTGACGACCGCCTTTCCCGCTCCGGGGAACAGCGTGTCGTTGAAACACGTGATGAAAAGCGCGACCTTCATCTGTACCGTCTCGGCACACTAACGATCACGAAGGAGCCCGAGATCAACCGCAGTCGTTCAGACCGGCCGATGCTGGCTATGGCGCGCCGATCCGCGATCGCGGACCTGCTGCGCGACGCCGGCGCCATCACCGTCACGGAAGTGGAGAGCCGCTTCGGCGTGTCTCCGATGACGGCCCGCCGCGACCTCGCCGAGCTCGAGCGCCAGGGCATCGCCCGTCGCACCCACGGCGGCGCCGTCCTGCCGTCGATCTCCGCGCAGGAGGACTCGTTCGCCCAGCGGGTGGAAGTCGCCACGGCAGCCAAGATGAGCCTCGCCGAAGAGGCCGTGCAGATGCTGTCCGCGCGCGAGACGATCTTCCTGGACTCCAGCTCGACGGCGTACTTCGTCGCGCGCCGGATCGTCGAGGAGGGCCTGGGCGTCACCGTCATCACGAACTCTCTACCCGTGATGGAGGCGGTGGCCGCGCGCGAGACGCCGAACGTGAACCTGATCGGCATCGGCGGCACGCTGCGTCCGCTCACCCGCTCGTACGTCGGGCCGTACGCGGTGCACACCGTGCTCGGGCATTTCGCCGACAAGATGTTCCTGTCGGTGAAGGGCGTCACGCGCGACGGCGTGATGACCGACGCGGACGAGCTGGAGGCGGAGGTCAAGCGGGCCATGATCGCGCAGTCCGAGGAGCCCGTGCTGCTGCTCGACGACTCGAAGCTCGGCGCCCGCGGCCAGAACGCGATCGCCCGCGTGACCGAGGTCTCGAGCGTGCTGGCCCATGGGGCGCCGGCCGCCGCGCTGGAACCGCTGCGGGCAACCGGCGTGAAGCTGCGAGTGGTCGGCGGCTAGCGGGAATACGCCGCGGGGACGCACGAGTGCGTTCTTGGACGCGATGAACACGACCGACCCGCCCGTGCCCTGCGCCTTGTCAAGGGCGTCGCGGCGAACGGCATGCTGACCGACGCCGACCCGCTCGAGGCCGAGCTCAAGCGCACGATGATCGAACAGGCGGGCGAGTCGGTGCGGGCTGGACGACGCCGAGGCGGACGCGCTGCGCCTCGGTGGCACGACGGTTCGCCCGGTGGGTTAGCTCACCACGGGGCGGGGCCGGCGTCGCGCGCCGTGCGCGTGGCGGCGACGAGCGCGGTGAAGCGCTGGAACTCCGCTTCGTCCAGCTCCACGCTCGTGCGCGTGGTGCCGAGGTTCAGCTCGCCCTCGTCGAGCATCCCGATCCGCGCCTTGTAGCGACCCTTGCGGTCCGGGCCCTTGACCTCGAACCCGACCACGTCGACGTGCACGCGGTGCTGATAGTCGGACTGGTCCGAGAGGACCTCGAACACCCGCCCGTCCATGCGCAGGAACA
>CAVRTQ010000017.1:0-65805 GCA_963724195.1 uncultured Solirubrobacteraceae bacterium
GTCGCCGGTCCGCGTGGTCGCGACGGCTTCCTCGAATGCGAGCTCGGACAAGAGCCAGAGAGTAGGGTTTGCGGCATGAAGGCGCGTTGGAAGTTGCTTGGACTGGCCGGCGCCGCGGGCGTCGCCGCCACCGGCGCGGTGGTCGCCCGCAACCGCCGCCCGGAGTCGGACCTCCCGCCGGAGGAGCTGCGCGAGCGGCTGCGCTCCCGCCTCGAGCAGGTCGAGGCCGGCGACGAGGACGCAGCGCCGGTTGTGTCGCCCAACGAATAGGACCGGCGGTCCAATGCGGCGCCCCCTCACCGCGCATTAGCGTCGCGTGAGAACTCGAGAGGGGGACGGAGATGGAGCTGGTACCTGCCGCTCGGCGGCTGGTGGTGCTTGCGTGCGCGCTGACGGCGGCGTTGGCCGCGCCGGCGAGCGCGGCGCAGCCGCTGGACCTGGAGACGCTGGACGGGCCGACCGCGGTCCGGATGATGGAGCAGGGCACGCTGACGTCGGTCGAACTCACGCGCCAGTACATCGCGCGGATCGCGGCGCTCAACAAGCGCGGGCCGGGCCTGAACGCCGTTACGCAGCTGAACCAGCAGGCGCTGCACGACGCGGCGGTGCTGGACAAGGAGCGCAAGGACGGCAAGGTCCGCGGGCCCGCCCACGGGCTGCCGATCCTGCTCAAGGACCTGATCGACGTGAAGGGCATGTACACGTCGGCGGGCAACTTCTCGCTGCGCAACTCCTTCCCGGAGACCGACTCCGGGATCGCCAAGAAGCTGCGCGCGAGCGGCGTCGTGATCCTCGGCAAGCTCGGCCTGTCCGAGTTCGCGAACTAGCTTCGGCAACCAGCCCTCGGGCTTCAGCAACCTCACCGGCCAGGTCATCCACGGGCTCGACGCCGACCAGAACCCGAGCGGCTCCTCGTCGGGCTCCGGCAGCGCCGGCACCGCCGCGCTGCTCGATGCTGATCATCGGCACGGAGACGGGCGGCTCGATCATCTCGCCGTCGCAGGCGCAGAGCCTCGTCGGGCTCCGGCCGACGGTCGGCCTCATCCCCGGCTACGGCGTGGCGCCGATCCGGCTCTCCGCCGACACCGCCGGGCCGATGGACCGCACGGTCGCCAATGCGGCCCTGACGCTGCAGTCGATCGCCGGCACCGACCCCATCAACGACGCCTATTACCGCGAGTACTGGGGCCCGGGCATCGACCCGGCGACCGTCGTCCCGCCGCAGCCGCCGACGGTCCCGAACTACAGCAGCGCGCTCGACCTGAACTTCGTGCGCGGCAAGCGCATCGGCTGGAACGGCACGACCGACCAGGTCAACCAGGCCAAGGCGGCGCTGACCGCCGCGGGCGCGATCCTCGTCGAGCGGCCCGTGATCGACGCGCCCGCCAACCTGCCCGCGCTCGCCACCCAGGGCGAGCAGCACATGGCGATCGACATGTACTACAAGCGCCTCGGCGCGAGCGCCCCGATCAAGTCGCTCGCCGAGGAGATCGCCGACAACACGGCCAACGCGCATGAGGCGCTGAAGTTCGGCAACGCCAGCCACATGAACGCCTTCAACGTGCCCTACGGCCCGGGCACGGAGTACACGAACCTCTTCAACACCAACCTGCCGATCCGCAAGGCGGGCCTGCAGGGCGCGATCAACCGGATGATGACCAACGACACGCCGGCGGACACGAGCGACGACTTCATCGCGATCCTCGGCACGGTCCCCAACGGCGCGGCCGCGGGCTTCCCGCAGCTGACGATCCCGATGGGTTACAACACGACGCATCGCCGGACGCTGTTCGTGTCGCTGCACGGCAACGCGTACTCCGAGCGCAACCTGATCGGCGCCGCGTACGTGATCGAGCAGGGCACGAAGCTGCGCAAGCCCGTCTCGCAGCTGAACCCGAGCATGTACCGCTGCGCGAAGACGATCCCGGCGCCGCCGTACGCGTCGCGCGGCGCCTGCAACCCGGACTACTCGGCCGCGATGGCGCTGGCCGGTGAGGCGCCGGTGCTGCCGTTCTCGCTGGAGACGGAGTCGGCCACCGCGTTGTCGCAGCGGCTCGCCTCGGGCACGTTGACGAGTGAGACGCTGACGAAGGCGTACCTCGCGCGGATCGCGCTGGCGAACGCCGAGGGTCCGTCGATCCAGGCGGTGCGGTCGCTGAACGCGAGCGCGGTGACGGAGGCGAAGGCGCTCGACGCCGAGCGCGCCGCCGGAACCGTACGCGGGCCCCTGCACGGTCTGCCGGTGCTCGTTGACGACTTCGTCGACGTGCGCGGGCTGCCCACCACCGGCGGGTCGATCGCGCTGCAGCACTCGATGCCGGGCGCGGACGCCGCGCTGGTGACCAAGCTCAAGGCGGCGGGCGCGATCGTGCTCGGCAAGACGAACGTCACCGAGCTCGGCGGCCTGTTCGACGCCAACCTGCCGGAGGGCTACTCGTCGCTGGGTGGCCAGGTGCTGCTGCCGTCGGACACGGACAAGACACCCGCCGGCTCCTCGGCGGGTTCCGCCGCCGCGACCGCCGCGGGGCTGGCCGCGTTGACGATCGGACTGGAGACCTCACCGGACACGGCGCAGCTGATCGCTCCCGCCGGCGTCGCGGGCGTGGTCGCCCTGAAGCCCAGTGTCGGCGCGGTGTCGACGACCGGTGTGCTGCCGGTGGCGAGCTCGCAGGACGCGGTCGGGCCGATCACGCGGACGGTGGCCGACGCGGCCGCCACGTTGGGCGTGCTCACCGGCAAGACCTACTCGCTCCCGCTCGACGCGCTGGCGGGCAAGAAGGTCGCGGTCGTGGCCGGCACGACGGCGCCGTACCCGACCGCCGTCACCGCGGTCACCGGGCTGGGCGCGACGACGGTCACCAAGACGATCGGCTCGGTCAGCACCCCGAGCGTGGTCACGCGCGAGTTCAAGCGTGACCTCGACGCGTTCCTCGCGGGCCGCGGCAGCTCGCTGCAGCAGATCATCGACTACAACGCCGCCAACCCCGTCGAAGGGCTCAAGTACCAGCAGGGCGAGCTGATCTCGGCGGCCGCGCCGGATCTCTCGGCGTACGCGACGGACCTCGCCGCGGGCAAGGCCGCCGCGGCGGGCGTGATCGACGGGCTGCTCAGCGACACCGACGTGATCATGGTCCCGAGCGGCGACGCGCTCGTCGGGATCGCCGACCGCGCCGGCTACCCGGTGCTCACCGTCCCCGCCGGGTACGGCACCGCGGGCGCGGGCCGCAACCCGATCGGTGTCACGTTCGTCGGGTCCAAGGACGGCGAGGCCGCGCTGCTCGCCGCCGGCCACGCGTTCGAGCAGGCCACCAAGGTCCGGCTCGCACCGTCGTTCACGAACCCGAGCATGTGGCGCTGCGTCACCGGCTCGACGTTCTTCTCCCCGCATCACTGCCACCCGGGCGACCTGCGCGGCGACGTGCCCAACGGCCCCACCGAGACGCCCGTCCTGGGCGACATCGGCGGCACCGTCCCGGCCACGCTCTCGCTCACGCTGGGCGCACCGGCGACGTTCGGCGCGTTCACGCCGGGCGTGGCCAAGACGTACGCGGCCTCGGCGCAGGCCACCGTCGTCTCCACCGCGGGCGACGCGCTCCTGAGCGTGTCCGACCCGAACACCGCGTCGGCGGGCAAGCTCGTCAACGGCGCGTTCACCCTGGCGAGCCCGCTGCGCGCGAGCGCGACGAGCCCGCTCGGCGTCGCCGCGGCCGGCGGCGTCGTCGGGGCGGCCACGCCGCTGCTCGCCTACAGCGGGCCGGCGAGCAACGACGCCGTCGCGCTCGCCTTCCAGCAGGACATCGGCGCCAACGAGCCGCTGCGCACCGGCAGCTACGCGAAGACGCTGACGTTCACGCTGTCCACGGCCACCCCGTAGCGACACCCGCCGCGAACCTAAAGGTGCCAGGCACCTTTAGGTTCGCGGGCAGGGGTCAGCTGCGCGCGTCCAGGTCCTGCGCGAACGCGATCAGCCGGTTGGCCGTCGCGGTGTCGATCGACTTGCCGCGCTGCGCCTCCACGTGGTTCACGAACGCGTGCAGCGGCGCGTGCGAGAGCTGGCTCGAGAGCGACTTGCAGGTGCCCTGCTGGTCGATCAGCCCTTCGGTGCAGGAGCGATCGATGTTGTTCAGCAGGCTCTCCAGGGTCGCGTGCAGCTCGAACGTGCGCGTGGTGTCGGTGGCGTTGCCGAGGTGGTCGGCGGCGGCGACGTTCACCGTGTGCGCGCCCGGCGCGAGCAGGAACATGTCCAGCACCTGCCCGTGCGTGGCCGCGGCCCCGTCGAACAGCGCCTTGACGGTCGCGTCGTCGACGCCCGAGGCCGCGTCGGTGACCGTGTACTCGATCGCGCTGAAGTCGTCGGAGTCGAACGTCACGCCCTCCGGCGCGGGCTTGGTGATCGTGATCTGCGGCGGCGTGGTGTCGAGCACGACCGTGCGGGTCACCGGCGCGCCCGCCTCCAGCTCGTCGGCGGGGTCGAACGTGTGGCACGGGTCGGCCGTGCGCAGTTGCACCTGGTAGGTGCCGTCACCGGCGTTCGCCGGGATCGCGAACGTCCCGTTCGGCGCCACGTCCTTCCAGGCGCCGGGGATGTTGCCCGCCTTGGTGTAGCGGTACTGCGTGGCGACCTGGCTGTCGGCGAAGACGGCGTCGACCGCCTTGGCCGTGAACTGGTGGTTGCCGCCGACGTAGGTCGTGCCGCCGCTGGTGTAGGTCGTGCCGGCGAGCAGCAGCGAGCCGACCGGCGCGTCCGGGTCGCTCGGGTCGGCGCTGGGCGCGTCGCCGAGGGCGGGGAACTGCGCGGTGCCGTTCTCCCAGTCGCGGTAGAGCGTCGCGAACGTGGGCCGCAGCAGGCACGACTCCCAGACCGGGAACGTGTCGTTGCCCGCGTCGTGCTCCTCCGGCCGCGCCTGCGCGCCGTCGCTCGGGCAGCCCGCGTCCTCGGTGGCGCAGAAGCGCGGACGGCCGTCCGAGCGCCAGGAGTGGTCGGAGTCGATCGAGCGCAGCCAGGGCAGGTTGCCGTAGAGCTGCGTGGTCATCAGGTTGCCGTTGGCGGGGTAGGTCGCGACGTCGCCCTTGATGGTGCCCTTGGCCTTGAGGATGTCGCCCAGCGCGGCGTTGAGGCCGTTGCCGTCGAGCAGCAGCAGCTTGGCCGTCTGCACCGCGTTGCGGTACGCGGCGAACTGCTCGGCGTCGAACACCGCGCTGTCCTTGAGGCCGGTGCTCGGCACGGTGCCGACGCCCGGGAGCTTGACCTGCTGGTTCTCGTGATGGTCGGCCGGCAGGTGCATCAACGCGTCGAGCTTGGGGTGCGTGGACGGCTCGAACAGGTCGAGCTGCTGCGTGCCCAGGATCGGCAACTCGAGGGCGACGGACTGGATCCCGATCCAGTGCGTGGGTGAGCTGACGAAGGACTTGAGCTGGTCGATGTCGATGTGCAGCTCCTCCTCGATCGCCTCCTGGATCTTGTTCTTCGCGAACTCCTTGATCTCGGCGATCGGGGCCGCCAGCGGGTTCAGCGGGCCGAGCACGTCGTCGAGCGTGTCGCCGATGACGCCGAAGAGCTCGTTGAGGTCGCCGACGATGTCCGGCGCGCCGAGCATCGAGATCAGATGATCGTTGATGTAGTCCTCGGACTCGTAGCCGATGACGTCGAGCGGGCCGACGCCGTCCTCGCAGTTCGAGCGCAGCAGCGAGTTCTCGTCGTTCGGTTCGTTGCGGCAGATGTGGTCCTGCGCGGCGCGGTGGCTGCGGGGGTCGAACAGGGCCTTGGTCGTGGCCAGGCCGAGGTCGCTCCAGTTCTTCAGGCCGACCTCGACGTCGTCGATCCAGTGCTCGAGGTAGGTCTCGACCAGGTTGTTGATCGTCAGGTCGGACGCGAGGTCACCCGCGTCGAGGCCGACGCAGAAGACGTCGGCTTCGCAGCGGTTGTAGTCGACCGTCGTCGTCTTGGTGCCGCGCACGGTCTCAACCGTGAGCGTCTTGGTGCGCTCGTGGCAGTCCGGGTCCAGCAGCGAGCAGTCGTCGTACTCCGAGTCCCAGGCGTAGCGCGCCTCGGCGACCTCGAGCTGGGCCTGCATGTTCAGGAAGAAGTCGATCAGCGGGCCGCGGCTGGTGCCCACCGGCAGCGCGTTGTCCGGGTTGATGAAGGTCTCGTAGATGAAGCGCTTCGGGGCCGCGAAGGCGATGTGCGGCGTGGCGTCGTCGGACACCTGCGGGTTGCCGTCCTCGTTGACCTCGCCGGCCACGGGACCGCGCTCCTTGTTGCCGTCGTAGCCGGCCGTGGCGTCGCCGATGTAGCCCTCGACGATGATGTGGCGGATCGCGATCTCGGCGTCGTCGACGTCGGTGAGGATCTCGCCCACAGCCGGGAAGACGCCGCCGGCGACGTCGTTGACCAGCGTGTGCGCCCACATGTCGCCGGCCGCGTGGGTCAGATAGCCGTAGGCGAAGGCGATGATCTGGCTGCGCTCGGCCGTGCTGTAGGACGGGTCGGTCTGGGCCTCGTAGGCCTTCTTGAGGATGTGGGTGAGCCACTTGCCCGTCTGTTCGGGATGCACCACGGACTGACCGTAGGTGAGGTCCGGGAAGCCGTCGGGGCCGACGACGCCGGCGTTGAAGTACGCCGGGTTCTCACGCAGCGCCGCGACTACCTCCGGCTTGACCGCGTACTCGCGGCCCTCGATCGTGACCTCGCCGTCGTCGGTCACGTCTTCCCACGCCCGCAGACCGGACTGGATGTGCGTGTAGGGCTTGAAGGCCTGCGCGGACGAGGCGATCGTGAGGACGGCGAGCAGAGCTAACGCGCAGGCGGCGGCAAGCGGTCGCAGGCGACCGCCGAGGGGGACGTTCAATGAGGCTCCTTGGGGAGGAAGGTGAGCCGGGCGAGTATCCGTGAGCCGAAAACGGCGCGTCCTACGGTTGCCCACACCACCACGGGTGGATAGCCGATCAGTTGGTCGCGCCGCTGACGAGCGCCTCGCGCCTGGCCCCCGCTCCACCCCGCCCTTTCCCCCGCAGCTGCTGCGCGTGTCCGGTGACCTCGCCGAGTCGCTGATTCGCCGGCGGGTCGCCGGCGGGTGTGTTGGCCGTGGCGCACCGGACCACCGCGTCGATGTCTTCCTCGCTCGCGCGTCCCGCGTCCAGGAATGTGTCGATCATCGCGTCGGCGCGTTCACCCTCGGCTGTGCGGATGCGGTGCGCCCGCACGCGGAGCTTGAGCGCCTCCTCGAACTCCTCGTTCCGGCACAGGACGTCGGCGTGGCGTTCGAGCGCCTTCCAGTCGTGCGGGATCTTCGCGTAGTACTCCTTCGCGCGATCATCTTCGTCCTGGAGGTCGTAGAAGCGGCCCAGCCGGTACAGCAGTCGCGGGTCCTCCGGGCTGACTGCCAGCGCACGCTCCAGCTGGCGCCTGGTCGGCTCGATCCACTTGCCGCGAGGGTCGCGGGTCTTCATGTGGATCGAGGCGAGCGTGATGCGCGCGTCCGTCAGGTCCGGTGTGATGGCGAGCGCCCGATCGGCGGCGCAGCGCGCATCGTCGAACCGCGCGAGCCGGAAGAGCACCCGTGCGCGCGCGTTCTCCAGGACCGCCATGGCTTCGCGCCGACCGCCATTGCCGGCACTCGCCTCGATCCGCTGCGCGATGTCGTCGAGTCGTCTGAGCACGGCCTGGCGAGACATCTCGTCCTGGCCGATGCCGAGATGCGCCGCGCCCCACGCCGCCAGGGCGACTGGGTACAGCTGGCGCAGCGCCGCATCGTCGCGCCGGCTCTCCAGCTCCTTCACCAGCTGTCCGAGCCCGGCCCGCGCTTCCCGCTGGCGATCGTCGACCTTGGCCAGCGCGATGTTGCGCTCGTACCGCGCGAGGTACTCGAGCTGGGGGTGGTGCTCGACGAGGTCACGGGCGAGCGTCGGCAACTCGTCCTTGCGGCGCAGGTCGTCGAGCAACAGGTCGAGCTGGTCGGCCGACTCCGCGTTGTCGCCGAGCAGCCGCAGCACGGCGCCGAGCCGCAGCCGCGCGGGCAGGTTCGCCTGGTCGTGCGCGAGTGAGCGCTCCAGCGCCGCCCGCGCATGCATCAGCGCGTCCTTTCCGGCGTTCGCGTCGAGCTGCTCGACCGCCTCGCAATACGCGCGGTGGCTGAGCCAGTTCGATGTCGCGCGTGCGTGCGCGCACTGGATCGCGTACTGCTTCGCCACGGCACGGATCGCCTCGCCGCGTGTGGACGCACTCGCGCTCCACGGCCCGAGCGTCTCACCCTTGCGCCTGCCCTGGAGGGAGACCTGCACGGCCGAGCCATCGGACTGCACGATTCCGGTCAGCACGGTCTCGCCCGGCCGGGTGAGCGTGCGGCGGAGCGAGGAGAGGAGTTGCGCGACGTTCACTCCGACCGGCCCGATCGTGATCTGCCCGTCGACGGTCACCGGCTCTGCCGCCACCGTGTATGAGTCGCTACGGAGGATCGGCACGGCGGTGCCGTCCAGGTCGCGGAGGTCGACGAGGCCCGCCGTGAGCATGGGCTGCTGCGCGTCGTGGATCGCGTCGGCCAGGTCCTGCGACACGGCCCGGTTGCGATTGGGGTTCTGGTCGGTGTCGACGACCTCGATGAGCGCGATGGACGTGCGCCCGTCTTTCGGGAAGCGCCGGAGCAGGCGTCCGAGACCGGCGAGCAACAGCAGCGCGGCGAGGGGCAGTGCGAGGATCAGGAGCCAGCGCAACACGGTGCGCAAGGCGTCGAGCACCGAGCCCATGATCTCGCCGGGCTCGCGTTCGGCGGCTTCGCTCTCGGCCATGAGCTGCCTGACCATGGCTTGGCGCCGGATCTCGCCGCTGATCTCGCCCTGCGGTTGGGTGGCGACCGACTTGTAGACCGCCGCCGCTTTGGCCCACTGACCGTCGTCCACGAGCGCCTTGGCCTTCTCCAGCGCGGCCTCGGCGCCGGCGTCGGCGTCCGCGCGGGCAGCATCGGCGGCCCGTTTCGAACTCCTGGCGAGCGCGACCATCAGAAAGCGATCCTCGACCGGATCGAGCTCGGCGATCTGGGCGTCCAACAGCCGTGCGGCGGCGGAGCCGTCGCCGCTGTTGCGCAGCGAGTCCGCGGTGTTGAGGGTCTGCAGCGTCACCAGCAGGTGATGGGCGTGCCCGCGATCGGCGGCGTCCGGTGCCTGGAGACGTCGCATCACCACGTACGCGCCGATGAGATCGCTCCGCTGCTCACGTGCCGTGACGTCTTCACGGAGTTGTTGGTCCGTCTGCGCCGACGCCACCGGCGCGACCGCGGCAAGCGCTACGACACTCAGCGTGGCGAGCATCCCACAGCGGTGAGACATGCTTGACATAGCACGAGCCTCCTCCATGTTCGCCCCCTGAACACCACCCAAAAGGGTGGGATCCCCCGACCCCTAGAGCAAGCCGTCGAGCGTTCCGGTGACCGCACCGCGCCGGATCGGGACGCAGTCGGGCGGGAAGTCCTGGACGAACTCAGCGTCCACGCGCGTCAAGAACTCGTCGAGGCGGTCCGCGCAGGCGCCGTCGACATCGTGGAGCACGAGCAGGGTCCAGTCCTGCGCGGCGATCTGGGCCAGCGCGGTCTCCACCCAGCCCGGGTCGTTCCAGTCCCCCGGGACCGCGTTCCAGAGCACGCAGGTGAAGCGGCCCGCCACCAAGGACTCGACGGCCGCGGCGCTGAGCAGGCCCGGTTCCAACTCACCGCCCGCGCCCGAAGGCCGGAACAGGCGGTCGGGGTGGGCCAGCTCGCCGCAGCTCCGCCTGGGCGGCCTCGATCTCGCACACCTCCACCCCACTCTCGCCCAGCGGACGCGGGTGGGTGAGCGTGTGGTTGCCGATCCAGTGCCCCTCGGCGTGCGCGCGCTCGGCCAGCGCGCGGTGCGCACGCAGCGCCTCGCCGACCACGAAGAAGGTCGAGCGGAGATCGCGCGCGGCGAGCACGTCCAGGACCCGGGGCGTGGCCGCCGGGTCCGGGCCGTTGTCGAAGCTGAGGGTTAGCCGACGGATGTCGGCTCGGTCGCCGGGACGCCGTTGGAGGAAGGCGGGGCCGCGGAGGTGGCCTTGGCCTTGCCCTTGTTGCGCGGGCGCGGGTTGACGATCAGCGTCAGCTCGGATTCGAGCTTGGCGCGAAGCGGCTCCACTCGAGGCGAGAGACAGAGTCGGTCACCGAGGTCTTCGAGCTTCTCGTCGAGTTGAAATCCAGGCCCCGACGTGCAGATCTCCATCCGCCCTCCGGGAGACATCGAGTAGCAGCTGTCGAAGAAGTAGTGGTCGAAGATCTTCGTCCACGGGCGCACGCCCTCGTTGGCCTCGTCGCGCGCCTTCTCGGTCTCGGCGCCGTCGCCGGCGTCGTAGGCGATGTGGTGCCAGACGCCGACCTTCCCGTCACCGGACGGGCGGCCGGTGGGCGGGCTGAAGTACCAGCGGCCGGAGCGGTCGGCGTCGAGCACGAGCCGGGCGCCGTCGGCGCGGAAGCCCAGGTGCTCCGCGAACGGGAGCTGCTCCTCGAGCGTCGTGTACGAACGCGCGCCCTCGATGCCGAGGATGCGGTGCTCGGCCGGGATGTCGTCGGCGTCGGCGACCAGCGGCTTGTCGGTCGTGTCGGACACCATCAGCTCGACCTCGTGCCCCTCGGGGTCGTGGAAGACGAGCGACTGCGGCGACGTCGGGTCCAGGCGCAGCAGCTCGCTGTGCGTCTGGTTGGCGATCAGGCGGTCCATCCAGTACTCGAGCGAGTCATAGGACGCGACGCGCAGGATCAGCCGGTGGATGTCCCCGTCGCCGGGCACGCCGGCCGGCGCCTCGTTGAACTCGAGGAACGTGACCACCGAGCCGGGGTTGCCTTCCTCGTCCCCGAAGTACGTGTGGTAGCGGAACGTCGTCTCGAAGTTGAGCGTGTTCTTGACGAACCGCAACCCCATGACGCGGCACCAGAAGTCGACGTTCGTCGTGACGTCGCGCGTGATGCCCGTGAAGTGGTGTGGTCCCTTGAGCGGCTGCTTCATCCCTCGTTCTCCTCACCCGAGAATTTGCACATTCGATAACTTACCGCCCAGTGGCGCTGACCGCACCCCGCACCGTCGCCGGCCAGGTCGCCGAGCACCTCAAGGCGGACATCCTCGCCGGGCGTCGCGCGCCAGGAGACAAGCTCCGCCAGGTGGAGATCGCCCGCGCCCTCGGCGTGAGCACCACGCCGGTCCGGGAAGCGCTCGCGACGTTGCAGCGCGAGGGTCTCGTCCGCCTGCATCCGCAGCGCGGCGCCGTCGTCTTCCTGCCGAGCGTCGACGACCTGCGCGAGCACTACGAGATCCGCGCGGCGCTGGAGTCGCTGGCCGCCGCGAAGACCGCCGCGTGCTTCCAGGACGAGTGGGCGCCGCCGCTCGAGGCGCTGCTGGAGGAGATGTGGGAAGGCCCGGTGGCCGCGGACTACATCGCGCTCAACCAGCGCTTCCACACGCAGCTCTACGCGCACTGCGGCCGCCCGCAGCTCGCGCGCATGATCGCCGCGCTGCGCGACGCGTCGAGCGCGTACCTGCACATCTACCGCGCGCAGGAGGACTTCCCGGCGGCCCGCCTGGACCTCGAGCACCGCAAGATCCTGGCGGCCTGCGTCGCCCGCGACCCCGAGCGCGCGGCCGCCGCCACCCGCGTCCATCTCGAGAACACCGTGGAGCACGTCGCCGCACGCCTATGAGATGGAGCGATCTCTCAGCCGAGAAGGGCACGTAACGGCGAAGCCGATCACGCATTGGAGCGCCTATGAGCCAGATCCTCACCACCCACGTGGGCAGCCTTCCCCGTCCAGACGACCTGATCCGGACGATGTTCGCCAAGCAGGAAGGGGTCCCCGTGGACCCCGTCGCGCTCGAGCAGCGCACCCGCACGGCGGTCGCGGAGGTCGTCCAGAAGCAACTCGACTGCGGTGTGGACGTCGTCAGCGACGGCGAGATGGGCAAGCCCAGCTACGTCACCTACATCGCCGATCGGTTGGATGGGTTCGGCGGAACGTCGCAGCCGTTGACCTACGCCGACCTGGTCGAGTTCCCCACGCTGCAGAAGAAGGTCTTCGGCGACCCGGGGCGCAGCCGCCGCAAGACGCCCGCGTGCGACGCGCCGATCACGGTCCGCGACCCCGAGGCCGCGCAAGCCGACATCGACCACATGACGGCGGCGCTCCCCGAAGGGCACCGCGGCTTCATGAACGCCGCCTCCCCCGGCGTGATCGCGCTGTTCTTCCGCAACGACCACTACGCGTCGCGCGAGGAGTACGTGTACGCCATCGCCGACGCCATGCGCGTCGAGTACGAGGCGATCACGGCCGCCGGCCTGCAGGTGCAGATCGACGCGCCGGACCTCGGCATGGGCCGCCACATCCAGTTCGCGGACAAGTCGATCGACGAGTTCCGCGACGAAGCCCGGCTGAACATCGAGGCGCTCAACCACGCCACGCAGAACATCGCGCCGGAAGCGATGCGCCTGCACGTGTGCTGGGGCAACTACGAGGGCCCGCACCACTGCGACGTGCCCTTCAAGGACATCATCGACCTCGTCTTCACGGCGCGCCCCGCGAGCATCGCCTTCGAGGCCGCCAACCCGCGCCACGCGCACGAGTGGGCGATCTTCGAGGACATCAAGCTGCCCGACGGCAAGATCCTGATCCCGGGCGTCCTGGAGTCGAAGGCGAACTTCATCGAGCACCCGGAGCTGATCGCGCAGCGCATCCGCCGCTACGCCGACCTGGTCGGCGACGAGAACGTGATGGCCGGCAGCGACTGCGGCTACGGCACCTGGGTCGGCCAGGCCGCCGTCGATCCCGACGTCGTCTGGGCCAAGCTCCGCGCCCTCAGGGAAGGCGCGGATCTCGCTTCAAAGTGAGCCGGTCGGGCTGGAGCTCGGCGACGTAGTAGTCGTCGAGCTCCGAAGTGGTCTCGGGCCGGTCGTCGGCGCCCGGCGCCCGGGCCACGAACCCGCCGCGGCCGTCGTCGCGCAGCTCGATCTGCTCGCGGCCGCGGGCGAGCGGGAGCGGGTAGCCCTCGGGCCGGAAGACGCAGCTCGTCGGCGTCGTCCGGGTCCTCCTCGCGCGCGTGCAGCCAGAGCGTCATCCCGCCACCAGCGTGCTCCGCGGCCCGACCAGCGCCGCGTTCATCCGGGCGATCTGCCCGAGCGTGAACATGAACATCGCCTCGTCGTCGACGTAGTCCATGTAGTTCATGAACATGTCGCCGTGCGGGCCGTTGTCGCACGTGATGTGCGGGAACGTCGGCTTGCCGGTGTTGGCCTGGCGGGCCCTGGGCGTGTCGGCCACGAAGTCGTTGCCGGTGCAGTCGTTGCGGTCGCCCCAGATGTGGCGCAGGTTCAGGAAGTGGCCGACCTCGTGCACGGCGGTGCGGCCCCCGTTGAACGGTCCCGTCGCGGTGCCGGTGGTGCCGAAGGCCTGGTTGAGCACGACGACACCGTCGGTGTTCTTCGGCCCGCCCGGGAACTGGGCGTACCCGAGCAACCCGCCGCTGAGCGAGCACACCCACAGGTTGAGCTTGTGGTCGGGATCGACGGGCGGGACCTCGTGCTTGACGGAGTCGTCGGCGCCGAAGCCCTCGGTCTTGGTCTCGATGCGCCGCACGTCGCCGAGCGTGAACTCGATCTTCGAGTCGCCCGCGAGCGACTTCCACGGCGTCGGGCACGTTCGCGAAGTCCTCGTTCAGCGCCCGGAAGTCGCGGTTGAGCACGTCGATCTGGCTCTGCACCTGCTCGTCGGAGACGTTCTCCTCGTCGGTGCGGTGCACCACGTTGACGACCACGTCGATCGTGAAGAGCTCGCCCACGGCCTGGATCGCCCGCCCGCTCTCGACCAGCTGCCGGGTCTCTTCCTCGACCTCGAGCCGGCGTTCGCGGTAGCCGGGCTGCGTCTCGATCAGCAGCTCGTGCACGATCATCTGCGCGCAGGTGCGGGTGTTCATGCCGCCACCATATTCGCCCCGGCGACGAGCGACTGCAGCTTGCCGAACGCGGCTTCACGACTCAGATACTTCATGCCGCAGTCGGGCGCCGCGACGAGGTTGCGGGTGTACGGCAGCGCGCGCTCGATCCGCGCTTTGACGGTCTCCGCCGATTCGACCTCGTCGGAGTCCAGCGCGATCACGCCGAGCACGATCGTCTTGTCGCCGAGCCGCTCCAGGACCTCGAGATCCAGCTCGGCCTGCGCCGTCTCGATCGAGATCTGGTCCACCGGCGCTTCGGCCAGCTCGCCGAGGAAGCGGTAGGTGCGCTTGTGGCCGGGGACGAACAGCGGGTAGCCGAAGCAGATGTGCAGGACGGTGGTGCCGGTGACGCCGTCCAGCGCGCGGTTGAGGGTCTCGATCCCGTACGCGCGCGCCTGCTCGGAGCGCGACTCCATCCACGGCTCGTCGAGCTGGACGATGTCCACGCCGGCCTCGAACAGCTCGGTCACTTCGGCGCGCACGACGTCCGCGAACGCGAACGCGACCTCCTCCTCGCTGCCGTAGTGGTCGTTCTGGGCCTGCTGGGCCATCGTGAACGGGCCGGGCACCGTGACCTTGATCTTGCGGTCGGTGGCGCCGCGCAGGAACTCGGCGTCGCGTTTGAGGATGCTGCCGCCGCGGCGGGTGATGGGACCGGCCACGCGCGGGACGGGCATCGGGTTGCCGTTGCGGTCCAGCGCCTCACCCGGCGTGTCGACGTCGATCCCGTCCAGCGCGAGCACGAAGTAGTTCGAGTAGCTCTCGCGCCGGATCTCACCGTCGGTGACGATGTCCAGCCCCGCCCGTTCCTGGTCGCGGATCGCGGCCAGCGTCGCGGCGTCCTGGGCATCGGCCAGCTGGTCCGGGTCGATCTTCCAGATGTCGCTCGCGCGCACCCGCGGGGGCAACCGGCCCCGGAGCTTCTCGCGATCGACCAACCACGCAGGTTGGGGGTACGACCCCACCAAGCTCGTTTCCATTCGGGGAAATCTAGCTGATAGTTCTTAGCCTATCAATCTTCCCGAAACTCGATATTGGACGACTCAGTCCAAGTCTCGTACATTCCTTCTCGACGACTTGGTGGCTCCCCACCTCGCAGTATCAGCGGATACATATCTCTCCTCCCCGCTGGTGGTGCGACGTCAACGTAGCGCCGGCCCCCGTCGACCTCTCTCTCCTTCGGCGGGGGCCGCCGCGCGCGCCATCTCCAGGAACGTCGTGACCAGCGGCGATTCGTCCGCCGCCCGCCAGGCCATGTCCAGGCGCAGGCTCGGCCCCCAGCCGTCGATGGCCCGGTAGGTCACGCCGACGCGCACCAGCTCGCGCACCGACTCGGCCACGAGCGAGATGCCCACGCCCGCGGCCACCAGGCCGATCACGGTCTGCATCTCCTGGACCTCCTGCACGATCGTGTCCTCGCCGCCGAGGCGGTCGATCGCCGGCTGCAGCGCGGACCGCAGGCCGGGCGCGACGGCGGTCGTGAGCAGGATCAGCGGCTGCCCCTCGAGGTCGGCGAGCGTCAGCCGCGGCTTCGCCGCGAGCGGGTGCAGGTCCGGCAGCGCCACGATCACCGGCTCCTCGGCCACGATCTCGATCTTCAGCTCCGGGCGTGAGCGCGCGGCGCGCAGGAAGCCGACGTCCAGCCGCCCGTCCTCGAGCTGGCGCAGCTGCTCCGTGGTGCCCATCTCGTGCAGGCGCAGCGTCACGTCCGGCGCGTGCTCGCCGAAGCGCCGCAGCAGGTCGGGCACGAACGAGTACATCGCCGAGCCGACGAAACCGACCGCGAGCCGCCCCACCTCCCCCCGCTGCACCCGGCGGGCCTGTCGTGCGGCGTCTTCGACGTCGGCGAGAATCTGGCGCGCGCGTTCCAGGAACACCACGCCGGCGGCCGTGAGCTCGACCCTTCTCTGATTGCGGAGCAGCAACGTGGCCCCCACTTCCTCCTCCAGCGCGCGGATCTGCTGGCTCAGCGGCGGCTGGGACATGTGCAGCCGCTCGGCCGCGCGTCTGAAGTGCAACTCCTCGGCGACGACGACGAAATAGCGAAGATGGCGGAGCTCCATGGCTACGAGTCATCATGGTGCACGTGGAAGAGTTTTCGGCGAAGGACGGCATGATCCGGCTGGGCCAGCTGCTCAAGGCGGCAGGCCTGGTGGACACGGGCGGCGAGGCGAAGCTGCGGCTCGCGGACGAGCAGGTGAGCGTCAACGGCGAGGTCGAAACCCGCCGGGGCCGGCAGCTGCACCCCGGCGACGTGGTGACGCTGGGTCCTGATTCCGTGCGGGTGTCCTGAGTGGCTTAGCGCCTGGTCTCGTACCTGGTCAGCAGCACGCCGTCGGGAAACGTCCGGGTCTCCACCAGGCGCAGGTTCACCCAGTTGTCCAGGGCCGGCGCCCGGCTGCTGGTCAGCGGTCGGCCAGTGCGAGCTCATCCCCTCCCACAGCCTGCGCCCGTACAGCGCGAGGCCCGTCGCGCCCACCCGGTCAGACCACCACTGAAACAGCTCGTCGCTCGGCACGCTCCAGCCGAGATCGTCGCCGGGCGCGGCGACGTAGCCGTCCAGGCTCAGATTCATGCCGAAGGTCAGTTTTCGCATGGCGTCGGCCTCCCGTGAGTCGGTATTTGGCGCACAGACCGGCACGGCGCACAAAACTCATCGGTCAGGACGGGCGCTGGCCCACCACGTGTGTCACGAATTCGCTGGCCGCTTCGGCGGAACCGCCGGGGAGCACCACGACCGGACAGGCGCTGCTCTCGGCGACCGCTCGAGAGACGCTGCCGAACATCACCGAGCGCCGCCCGCCACGCGCGCGCGACCCCATCACGAGCAAGTCGAACGTATCGGACACGCCGACAATCGAGTCGGCGGGGTCACCGAACACGACGTCGGCGCCGGCGTCGAGGTCCTCCGCAAAGGAGGCCAGCTGCTCGCGCAATCCGGCGACCTCCGGCGGCGCATCCGCTCCGGCCAACTCGGGCCCCAGAACAAGCACCGCGCGGAGCGTCGCCGAGCCGGCGCGCGCCAGCGCTGCGGCAAATCGCAGCGCGGACCGCCCCTCGTGCGTGGGCGCGTACGCGACGCCGATGCGCCGGACGCCCTCCGGGGGCGGTTGGTAGCCGTGGGGAACGATCGCGACCGGGCAGCCCGCCTTCTGAATCACCGGCTCGATCGTCGTCCCGCGCAGCGCGGACCGCAGCTTGCCGCGACGTGTGCTCCCGAGCACGACCAGTCCAGGGTGCAACTCCGCCACGGCCTGGAGGACCATGTCGGCCGAACTCCCGCCCTCGTGCACGCGGACCTCGGCGTCGATCCCTCGGCGCTCGAGGTCCTGCCGCAGCGCGTCGAGCGTGCCGGCGACCTCGTCCTCGCCGTCGCGTACGGACACGATGAGCAGCGAAGCCCCAGTGACACGCTGCGCCGCGATTCCGAACTCGACCGGCTCGCGGTCGTCGACGAGCGCGTTGAAGGCGACCAGGATCGGCGCCTGCCCGGGTTCTCGTTGTTCCATGCCGTCACCCTGAACCCGAACGCACAGGAAACCTCATCCCAACCGGGTGAACCCGAAGCGTGCAGTTCCCCCAGCGTCGGTCTCTTCGACGCAACGGTCTCGTGGCGTCAGGCGGGTACCGCCGGCGTGAAGGGCAGCTCGAGGTCTTCGCCGGGCCGCACGATCAGGGCGGTTCCGGGTGGTACCTCGCGCCAGACGCCGGGCAGGTCGCCGAGCGGCTCGGAAACGATCACGCGCGACTCGTCGGAAAAGATCGAGAAGCGCTCGTCGTCGGGGTAGAGCGCCCGGACGGACCTGGTGTCCTCGCTGACGAACAGCGAGTTGACGACAGGGCCGCTGGCATACCGCGCGGCGTAGATTCCCTCACCGTCGCTGACGGCGATCGTCATCTGGAGCGGTTCCGCGATGCCGTGGCTGCGGCCCGTGGCCTCCACGAAGCCGGCCATCCGCTCGAGCGCCCCGATCGGGTCGTCCTCAAGGCCGAACGTCAAGGCCAGAAAGAACAGCAGCTGCGAGTCGGTGGTGCCGTCGATCGATGCCACGAGCGGCGGGTCGACCGCGAAGAGCAGCTCGCGCCGGTGCTCGAGGTGCTGCTCGATGAAACCGTTGTGCTGGAAGAGCCAGTTGCGATAGCGGAAGGGGTGGCAATTCGACTGCTCGACCGGCGTACCCGTCGCCGCCCGAACGTGGCCCATGAACAGTGGCGAGCGGATGTGGCCGGCGAGGTCACGCAGGTTCGGGTCGCCCCAGGCCGGCAACACGTTGCGGTAGACGCCGGGCCCGTCGCCCTCATCGACTGCGTCGTACCAGCCGAGGCCGAAACCGTCGGCGTTCGGGTGGCCGCCGGCGAGGCGGCCGTGGCGGCTCTGCTCGACAAGCCCGTGCGGCGTGTCGTACAGCAGCGTGCGTGGGCGAATCGGGTTCCCGAAATACGCGATCCAGCGACACATGGCCTCTCCCGCCCTCGTCGCGCCCTGGGGGCGCCCGGTCTCCGATTCTGAAACGAGCGCAGAAGCATTGCATGCGAGCCGAACGGGGACGTGCCGAGCGCGACGACGCCGTGCGCAAGCGCCAGAGGTGCGCTGCGCGGGCCGCGCAGGGCATGCACAATGGCCACCATGAACGTCGCTGCGCTGTGGCACGATCTCGAGTGCGGTGGGTATCGCGAGGATCTGCCTGCGTGGCGGGCGCTGGCGGCGGCGACGGGCGGTCCAGTGCTCGACGTCGGGGCGGGAACCGGACGCGTGACGCTTGACCTTGCCGCTCAGGGTGTAGATGTCGTTGCGCTTGACCGAGACGCGGCGTTGCTCGCGGCGCTCGAGCACCGGGCCGGCGCGCTGGCCCTCGAGACGATCCACGCCGACGCGCGCGACTTCGAGTCGGCCCGACGGTTCTCGCTCATCCTCGTGCCGATGCAGACGCTGCAGATCCTCAACGGACGCCCGGGCCGCGAGGCGTTCCTGCGCTGTGCCAGCGCGCATCTGCATCCGGGCGGGATCGTCGCCGCGGCGCTCGCGGACGCGATGGACTGCTTCGACGACGAGCACAGCGTTCCACCGCCGCCTGACGTCCGCAACGTCGCCGAGGTCCGGTACTCGAGCCAGTTGTTGTCGGTCGTCGAGGAGGGTGGGCGCGCAGCGCTGTGCCGTCGCCGCGAGATCACCGACTCGACACGGCGTCGACATGCCGAAGACGTCGTGGTGCATCTGGACCGCGTGTCGGCCGAGCA
Organism: uncultured Solirubrobacteraceae bacterium; assembly: GCA_963724195.1. Classification (GTDB taxonomy): domain Bacteria; phylum Actinomycetota; class Thermoleophilia; order Solirubrobacterales; family Solirubrobacteraceae; genus Solirubrobacter. The sequence goes on from CAVRTQ010000017.1 coordinate 19,216, forward strand.
GGTCGCAGCCGAAGCGTCACAGCTCGGCTTCGTCGTCGAAGACCCCCGCCGCGTGCCAGAAACCGAGCAGTACCTCGGATCGACGATCGTCATCCTGCGCAAACCACATCCGTAGCGCGGCGGCAGGACCCGGCACATAGGGACGCACTGCCGGCGCCGCGTTGGTCAGCGTCCGATCGGCCCTCTGCGGCGGAGGCGGGAGGCCTCACGCGCATTGGGCTTAAGCCGACCAACGACGCTAGCGCCGGCGCACGGTCATCCAGGCCAGCACGAGCAAAGGCACGATGACGACAGCGGTGATGATGACCGGCCACATACGCCGAGTCTAGACCACCCACGTGACGAAGCGCGCGGCGACACGATCGATCGGTGGATACAGGCTCATAGCGACGTCGAGGGTCGGCGCCGAGCGGCCGATCACCGGGGAATTGCACACTCGGTTCCCCGCCATCCTCGCCGCGACCCTGACTCGCCGCGCTCGCTCAGGGCCGCGTGCGAGGAACGGGGTTTGGGCCTCGCCGGGGCGATCTTCTCGTGTGCCTCGTCCACCGGCGTGTTGTATCTGGTCGGCGTCGAATCGACGACTGCCGTCTCCGGCTCACTCTGCGCCCGCGCACGATGGCTCTCGCTCATACCAATGGCAGAAGCAGCGACGCGTTGTGCCCAAGTTCGACGGTTCCGCCCGTTTCCGGCGGCGCATACCGCGCTTTCGAGTTGCATGGAAAGCAGCAGCGGACGTCGCGAGAGCGCATGCGCGCAGCTTAGCCCGGGACTTCCCACAAGGCCGCTTTCGGGCTCGGGCTCGCGAGTACGACAAGTGGTTCCGTCGCGAGGGGCTCCATGACTTGGGCGCAGAGCGCAATGTCAGATGGCGTCTTGAGCTCGATCGAGTTTGTTCAGCAGTCGACGCGTTTGCGGCTCGTGGCGACGTCCTCGAGCTCCCCTACGGCACGGGGGAGTAGAGGATCGTCTCGCGGAGTCGGCGACCAGAGTCGTCGGAGTCGATGCAGCGCCGGAGATGCGCGAACTCGCTCTGGCGAAGCTGCAGGATGCCGGCAAGAGCAACGTCGAGCTCAGGGTCGAGGATCTCTTCAACTGGAAGCCAGATCAAGATCAGGACGCCGTCTTCTTGCGTTCTGGCTCTCGCACGTCCCCGAGAGTCCGCGCCTCGCTCCGGGCGACCAGGAGATTCGCTTCCATCCGAATATCTCGTTCCGCGGGCCGCAAGCCCTCGTGTGGTCGCACGCCGGCCGCGGTGAGTGACGCGGCGCTCCTCAAGCGCTCGCCGCGGGCGACTGCGCGGTCGGGCTGGTGCTGCCGATGTCGTTGAGCACGGTGTTGGCCTGGTTGTCGACCAGCCGTGTGAACAGCTCTTGCGCGTAGCCGAAGATCACCGCCCAGGCGAGGATCTGCTCCGGGGAGTCGAGGTCGCTGAGACCGGGAACGAACCCACCGCGCATGAGCAGGAGGCCGAGGAACGCCGTCAGCGCCCCCGTCGGCAGGCGCAGCACCGCAAGCGCGATCGGGAGGCTGAACGGGGTGGAGGTTCCCTTGATCTTGCGCAACGCGGCGGCGGCCGCGACCGCGGCGGCGAGCATGCCGACCAGCTCGATCAGCGCGAGGTCATACGGGCTGCTCGTGCTGGAGATCACCGCGTCGACGTCGCCGGATTTGGGGATCGGCGACTGCTGCGTCGCGCAGACGACGCGGGTGTCCGGCGTGAAGCACAGCGGCACGGCCGTCTGGTCGACCATGCCTAAGCCGGCGACGGCCAGCGCGCCGAGCAGCATGAAGCCCGCCGTCACGAACAGCACGTTGCGGAAGCTGCGCACCCGGGCGACCTTCTTGCGCGCCTCCGAGTTGGCCTCGCGCACGGCGGAGACGAGCTTGACGCGTTGCGTCTCCGTCAGCGGCGCGTGGTCGACCGAGGTCAGCTCCTTGAGCTGCGTCCGACGGGTGTCCTTGGGCCCCAGGTTCTCGGCCACGTAGGCCTGGATGGTGGGGATCTGCCCGAGCACGTAGTCGTCGGGCGCGAGCCGCAGCAGGGCGGTCTCGGCGACGTGGATGTTGCTGACCACCCGGGTGACGTTCGCGCCGCTGCTGCCGCGCAGCGCGCCCGGACGGTCCTCCGCCGCCGTGCGGGCGACCTTCAGATGCTCGCGCGCGACCGTGAGCAGATCATCGGCCGAGCGCGCGTCCTGCGTCGACCGCCGGCGCAGCACGATGGCCAGCGACTCGAGCTCGGCGATCCGGGCCAGCGCATCCTCGCGCCACGACGCCCCTGTCGGCTTCCACGGCTCGAAGCGCTCGAACTGCGGCTGCTCCCCCTGCTGTTGCTGGCGCCCGTTCGTCGCGGGTGGGTCCTCCGGGGCGACCGGCGTGACCTCGGCCGCAGGCTTCGCGGCTTTCGGCGCCGCCTTGCGGGGTGCCGCCTTCGTCGCCCTGGCGGCCGGCTTCGGCGGCATCGGCGGGCCGTCAGTCATCGGTGGCGTTCGTGAGCAGCTCGTAGCGCGCGCGCCGGTTCCACTTGTCCCACCCGCGCGGCTGCTCGGTGGCCTTGCGCCGCAGCTCATTGTGACGGTCGATGAGCCAGTGCTTGGCCTCGCTCGCGGCGCGCAGATGGCTCGGGTCCACCTTGTCCCAGCCGCCGTTGCGCTTGGCGATTCGGCGTTCCTTGGCCAGCGTCTCCATGTGCTCGCGCTCGTCGTCGCGGAGCACGCTCCACTTGTCGACCGGAACCAGCCGCTCCTGCACCTGCTTGGCGCGCGCGTAGAGCTGCTGGCGGTCGCTCAAGCCCCGCCGACCGCCGTTGATGCGCTCCGTGAGGCCGACGAAGTCGTCGTGGTCACAGAAGCGGTTGCAGTCGTGCAGGTGCCACCACTGGCCGGAGGCGAGCTCGCTGTAGGGCGGCTGCGCGAGCAGGTCCGGGTTGCTGACGCAGTCGATGTCCAGGGCCTTGGCGATCTGCTCGTAGTTCACGCGGCCGGTGATCTGGATCCGGCCGCGGCCCTTGAACCGGCGCCCGTCGCCTGGCCGCGTGTTGCCGAGATCGGCGCGGCCCTCGTAGCCGTCGCCCGAGGCGTACTCGGTCGCGGTCTTGAAGTGGTCCGACTCGTGCGCCCACTGCGCCACGGCCATCGCGGCCCGCCGCGGGGTGGTGATGTCGAAGCGCGCGAACGCCTCGCCGAGCCCGCCGGCGATCGCCCGCGAGGCCTCGTCGCTGAGGTTCGGGCACACGTGTTGCAGCGCGTCGGCGTCGATCGTCCACGTCGACGGTCCTCGCGAAGCGGCGGGAGTCGCAGTCATGGGACCGGTCAAGCCGTCGCCGGGACGTCCGGTCGGGCATCCGGCTCAAGCTCGTCGGGCTCCTCCGGCTCGTCGTCGGCCTCGTCGACCTCGGCCGTGACCCGCTCTTCGTCGTCGAGGTCGGCGTCGACCGCGGCGCAGTTCTCCTGCACCGCGGCGCGGACCTCGGGGGACAGCAGGTCGTCCGAGCCGGGTTCGTCGGCCGGGAACTCGGGTGCACGTTCGGTGTCGGGCATTGGCTTCTCCTTCGAGTTCACGGGTAGTCCACGAGCGCGTAGCCGCGGACTTCCCCCGGCGAGCGCACGCGCTCGAAGGCGCCGCCGCCGTTGGCCTGCGAGCCGACGCGCCCCGGCGAGGTGTTGCCGCCGTAGGTCAGGGTGTTGGCGCCGTCGAAGCCGCGGACCATCTCGACGTGGACGCCGTAGCCGCCGATGATCGCCAAGTCGCCGCGCTGCACGCGAGCGCGGTCCGTGGTCCAGCCGCGGTAGCACTTCTGGCCGCGCTTGGCCGTCTCCTCGATCTGCGCCACCGAGGCGAGGTGGCAGTCGATGCCGGCGACTTGGGCCGTCTCGAGCGCATAGAAGCACCAGCACCCGCACCACGCCTGGCCGAACAGCCACCCGCCGCCACCGGCCGTGTGCTCCTGCGCGACGCGGATGCCGTCGGGGCGCTTGTCGCTGTTCGAGCTCGGCGGCTGCTCCGAGTAGCCCACGCGCTTCTTCATGTGCTCCATCGCGAGCTCCCGCGACGACTTCGCCGGTTGCTTGCGCGCGCCCGTCGCCGGGTTACAGTCGTCGCAGAACCCCTTGAACGCCTTCCCGTACCGCGTGGCGACGCAGAGGTTGCGGTAGCGCTGCCGGCGGTGGGCCTTCTCCCATCCCTGCTGCTCGCCGAGCCGCCACAACCGTCGGCGGCGCGAGATCAGCCAGGCGGTACAGGCCTGCTTGCGCCTGCGCTGCTCGTCGGTGGTGGAGTCGGTGCGCCACCACACTTCGCGTTCTTCGATGTGGGCCTTCTCGACGTTCGTGCAGCCGGCCGCCGGCAGCGAAGCCCGGTGGTCGGGATGCGGCGTGGCGCGATTGAGCTCCGCGTCGGCGAGCGTCTCGAAGCGCGCGCGGCGATCGCCGAAGTTCCATCCCTTGCCGTCGCCCTTGGGTCCGGCGAGCCGCTCGATCTCCGCGCGCCGCGCGGTCAGCCAATCGCGCGCGGCCCGTTTGCGCTGATCCTGGTCGTCGCCGAAGCCCGGCCAGTCGGTGATCGAGCGCAGGATGGCGTACTCGTCGTAGTGCGCCTTCTCGGCCTCCGTGAGCGCCGCGTAGCTCATACCGTTCCCCGTTCGCTGAGACGGTGGTTCGGTGTAGCTGTCTCCGATTCGCGCAACGCTGTCAACCGTGCGAGCACATTTCCGGCGGTGTCGCCGGGCGCCACGCAGCGCGCGAAGGACGACCGCATGCCGACGCTCGTCGTGGCCACAGCGAACCGCACCCGCAAGTGCGCCGCCGCCCGCGTGGTGTCCCGCCGGCGGTACACGGGCGGTGCACTCGAGCGTCAGCCCCGGGCCAGGCCGTGCCGTCAATGCTGAGACGGGAGCGACATCTGCAGGCGTTCCTCCAGCGCCGTCGTGCGGAACGCCGCCGACGTCGCCGCTGCGCCCAGATGGCTGAACGCGCAGCCCCGAGCACGTCGCTGTCCTACCGGGCGCGACACCACGGTTCGCTCGCGATCACGATCGCCGCAACCACAGGAACAGCAGGCCGAAGCCGCCGCTCGTGGCGGACACCAGCAGCTCCAGGCAGGTCGCGGATGGCCCGCGCGAAGTCGCCCCGTTCTCCCGTCCTAAGCAAGCCATTGCGGGGGTGTCAACGAGTGATCCCCCAACACTGGGTCCACCGCGAGCCGCAGCAGTACCCGCGGATCGTGGAGCCCGCCCTCAAGCGCGTGGATGCCGCTGTCGCTTGGGACGACGGCCGGCAGCGGGCGGGTGGTCAGGGCAGCAGCGTGCTGTTGACCGGCACCACTGGCGGGCGGCGGGCGTGAACGGCGTCGATGATCTCGGCGCTGTCGATGCCCTGCACCTAGATCGAGGTGATACCGAGGTTGGTGTGCCCGAGTTGGCGTTGGATGACGATCAGCGGGACGCCCTCGCGGGCCATCTCGACGGCGTGGGCGTGGCGGAGCTGGTGCGGTGCGAAGCGCCGCCGGACGCCGGCGATCCCGAGCAAGCGGAAGCCGTGGGGCGTGGTGCCGGCCTGGCGCATGACGGCGACGATCTCCTCGACGGTGGGCGGATCGGCGGGATACCGGCGGCCTTTGTTGCGTGGCGGTCGTCCGGAGTGGAAGCCAGGCATCGTGGCCGGGGATCGGCGACGGCCGGCGGCATCGAGCAGCACGTTGGACATGACACGCTCCTGACGATCGGGAGCGATAAACGTGACCCGCCGCTCGGCATGGAAACCAGCAGCGCTGCTGTCGGCGGATCGACTGAGCTGGCCGGCGATGACCCAGCCGTTTGGCGCATCGAGTTGACGGGCGCGTCGTCGCTGCGGCGCGTGGAAGTGACGTGCGCTTGACCGGGATCGCCGGTCACCCGCTGGGGATGATCCTCGGTCACCCGGGTGCTGCCTAGGTTGCGCAACTGGCAGTCAACTTCGCTGGGAGGCGCAGCATGGGCGTTGGGCTCGATCCGCGTACGGTGTCGGCAGAGGAGGCGTCGGCGCTTGCCGAGGAGGCCTTCGTGTTCGGGCTGCCGCTGGTGTACATCGCGCTGCAGATCGAAACGACGGCCAACGTGGCCAGCCCGGGGCGCGGGCGGGCGCCGATGGGTCAGTTCGCGCATTTCCGCGAGCTGCCCGACGCGACCGATCAGGTGGTCGTCGGACTGAACGTCGACACGCTGTACTCGCTGGCGAACGTCGATCTCTCGCAGGGACCGCTGGTGCTGTCGGTGCCCGAGATGGGCGATCGGTACTGGCTGGTGCAGCTCATCGACGCCTGGAACAACGTCCCGGCCGTTCCCGGGTCGCGGACGCTGGGCGGCGCAGGCGGCACGTTCGCGATCATCGGCCCGGGCTGGGAAGGCGAGCTACCGGACGGCCTCACCGAGCTGCGGATGCCGACCAGCCTGGGCATCCTGGCAGGCCGGACCTACGTTTCCGGGCCGCAGGACACGCTCGCTGTGCACGCGTTGCAGGATCAGTTCCGCCTCGTGCCCCTGGCGGCGTGGGGCAGCGACTGGACGCCGCCGGCCGAGTCGCCGGTGCGACCGGGCGTTGACGCGAAGACGCCGGTACCGCGACAGGTGCTCGCGATGACGCCCGAGACGTTCTTTGGACGGCTCAACGCGCTGCTGGCGGCCAACCCGCCCTCCGCGCAGGACGAGCCCGTGATGCAACGCATCGCCAAGCTCGGGATCGCTCCGGACGCCGAGTTTCGGTGGGCGAGCTTCGAGCCCGCCGTGCAGGAGGCGATCGCCGCGGGCTTGAAGGCCGGACAGCAGGCGATCCACGACCAGGAAGCGCACCTGGGTGAGCTCGTCAACGGCTGGCAGGTCACGCTCGATATGGGCCGCTACGGCACGCGCTACGCCTACCGCGCGGCGTGGACGTTCTTCGGCGTCGGCGGGAACCTGATCGAGGACGCGTGCTACCCGATCACCAAGACCGACGGGACCGGCGAGTCGCTCGACAGCGCCCACCGCTACACGCTGCACTTCACGGAGGCGCAGCTACCCCCGGTGAACGCGTTCTGGTCGCTGACGATGTACGACCCCGAGACCTACCTCGTGCCCAACGCGATCAACCGCTACGCCGTCGGCGACCGCAGCGGACTGACCTACGCCGACGACGGATCGCTCACCCTCTACATCCAGGCCGAGCCGCCGGACACCGCACCGCAGACGAACTGGCTGCCCGCCCCGGCCGAAGGCGCCTTCAAGGTCGCGCTGCGGCTCTACTCGCCCAAACCCGAAGTCGCGCAGGGAAACTGGCAGCCGCCGCCGATCGAGCGCATCGACTGAGCCGCTGATAGCCCTCACGCCAATCCTCGCTGGCTCTCTGGACGACAGCGCCGGCAACGTCGGCCGCGCTATCGCAATGGACGAGCATCCCGGCGTGCCGTTAGGCGCGGGTGAGCGCCGCCAGGTTTCCAACGGCTGGCCGGCCCGGTCCCTGCGTGCGGCCGCGTCGACGTGGGCGACGGCCTGCTCGGCGAGCTCCGACCCGGAGTCGAAGCACCAGCGAGGAGGCGGCTCAGGCGGCGGCGGCCAGCTCGGCGGCGGCCTGCGCTTGTAGGCGGGCGATCGCCTCGCGCAGGATCCGCGACACGTGCATCTGCGAGCACCCGATCCGATCGCCGATCTCGGACTGCGTGAGGTCCTGCTCATAGCGCAAGCGCAGCACTTCGCGGTCGCGCTCCGAGAGAACCGCCGCCAGCCGCGAGACGGTCGCGGCGTCCTCGGCCGCGGCGAAGCCCGGATCGTCGACTGCGAGCTCGCGGACCGGGTGCTCGTCGTCGTTGTCCTCGCGCGGGCGGTCCAGTGACGCGGCGCGGTGCGCGCCCACTGCCTCGCGGGCTTCGAGGATCTGCTCGACGTCGACGCCGAGGCGCTGCGCGAGCTGCCCGGCGGTGGGGGCGTGGCCGTGCTCTGAAGCGAACCGTTCGCTCTCGCGCTGCGCGTGCAGCGCGAGCTCCTGCAGGCTGCGCGGCACCCGCACCGACCAGCCGTAGTCGCGGAAGTAACGTTTGAGTTCGCCGACGATCGTCGGCACCGCGAACGAGCTGAACGCCACCGCACGCTGGGGGTCGAAGCGGTCGATCGCCTTAAGCAGCGCCAGCGAGGCGACCTGCGTGAGGTCGTCCAGTGACTCGCCACCGCGCTCGTAGCGGCGCGCCAGCGATCGCGCCAACGGCAAGAAGCGTTCGGTCAGCGCGGCGCGGGCGGCAGGGTCGCCGGTGCGCTGGTAGCGCTCGAACAGGCGGGCGTCCTCACGCGCGCGTCGCGACCGGTCCGGGCTGATGGCGGTTTCGCTGGGAACGTTCAGGGTGGCAGGCATGGGACTCCCGTTCGATCTCGATGCGCGCCGCGGTCACCGTCGTGGGTGAGTCGCGTCGTATCTAGCGTGCCGCGGCCTTGACCGGTATACCCATCGCGATGGCGTTTATAACATCGCGATATCGGTAACGCTGTCGTAACTCCGGCGAAGCCGCCGAGCCTGCACGCCAGGCCCCGCGGCGCTGCCTGCCCTACGCAACTAGAATTTTGCCCTGTGGCCCTACACGCGACGACGATCCGCTTTGCCGACCGTAGCTACGTGGCCGTTGCGCGCGCTGCTGACGCCCAAGGGATCAGCGTTTCCCAGTACGTGCGCGAGGCCGCCCTCATCCGTGCCGTGCTCGACGAGCTCGACACCGCCGAGGACGCGCTTCACACCGCGCACGACCTGCTCGCCGTCGCCCGCGAGGTACGGCAGCTCGCACAGGTCGACCCGCCGGGCCCGCCGCGACCAGACTCCGACTAGCGACCCAGCTCGAAACCGCGACGTGTCGCGACCATCAACGCTGGCGCGTAAGCGGCGGTGCCGCTTTGAGGCCACGACCCTAGTGCCGAGCGTGCGGTGGCCTCACTGTCGCAATGGACGAGAAGTAAGATCGGCAGCGAGTCCGCCGGAATCGTGATCGCCTACACCGAGAGCATTGCCGTAGCGACTTCAATGGCGGCCGAATCAGGGATTTTCGTTGCGGCCTGCTCTAACACGAGCAGCTTCGCTCCGGGGATGTCTTGTGCGAGCGCTTCGCCGTTGCCGACGGGAAAGAACCGGTCGTGGCGGCCGTGCAGCACGAGCGTCGGGGTTGAGAGCTCGGGCAGGCGCTCGCGCCAGCGCGGCTTGCAGTTGAGCTTGGCGAACACGATGCCCGTCTGGTTGGCGATGTGCACCGCGGGCTCCGTGCCCGGTGTGCGGTCCCAGATGCGCCCAGCGATCGCGGATGCGGCGACGGGGTCGTCGCCGAGGATGTCCGCGCCGCCGGAGGCGTACTCTGCGACAGCTGCACGGTTGGACCAGTCCGGCATGGCGCGCGAGAACAGGCGCTTCATCGTTGCCGCGTCATGGTCAGGCAGGTCGGTGTCAACCCGGCCCGGAGCGACAGGCCGCGTGCTGGCGAGGGTGAGCGCCGAGAACGCGACGGGATGATCGAGCGCGGCGACCTGGGCGACCATCCCGCTGACGCCGATGCCCGCGAGGTGGGCCGGGCGGGCGCCGAGCTCGCCCGCGAGGGCCGCGGCGTCGGCGGCAAGGTCGCGTAGCGTGTATGCCGGACGGCTGGGATCGATGGTCGTCGACGCGCCGGAATCGCGCTGGTCGTAGCGCACGACGTGGCGCCCGCCGCGCGCGAGTGCCTCGCAGAGCGCGTCGGGCCAGGAGAGCATGGTGGGCGCGCCCGCGAGGAGCACGAGTGGCGCGGCCTTGTCTCCGAAGTGCTCGATCCCGACCGTGATTCCGTTCGCCTCGACGGTCGCCTGTTCCGTCGCGATGACGCTGCGCATGTTCGTCTTCCTAGTTCTCGACGAAGGTGTAGTTGCGGTCGATCCGGCCGTCCGCGGCGAGGACGAGGACGTTGAGCCCAACCGCCATCACGTCGCCGCCGTCCTGGGCAACGGCCTCCCAGCGGAACTTAACGACCTCACCGAGTCGCTCGGCGTCTTCGCCCCCACGGAACTTGAGCCCTTCGGAGGCGACCCAGTGCTCGTAGGACGCTGTCGCGCGCGCCTCGAGCTCGGCGTGTCCCCGGGCCTCGAGCGTGGCCGCCAGGCCGAGACCGGGGCTCGCGGCGATCTCGCGCATCTCCATCGGCGGCTGCAGGATCTGCGAGCCGCTCTGGGCCCACAGCTCGCCGATCATCCGCCGGCGCTGGTCAGCGTCGGGCTCGTTCCAGAGCGCGAGGTATCGATTTGCCAACTGCACTGCCTGCGTTGCGCGGGTCTCAGACGATGACATTGCGTTGTGCACGTCGCTGCCTCCTGTTGGTGATTGCTTGTGGCGGTAACGGTCTCGCAGCAACGGCCGTGCGTCGATTACCTCCGATGTGCATCCGGCGCTACCGTTGGCCCGGTGAGCGTGCAGACCGAGGGGGAGCCGCAGAAGGTCGGTGAGCTCATCCGCTTCTGGCGCACCCAGCGGCATCTCACGCAGATGCAGTTGGGGCTCGACGCGAACCTCTCCACCAAGCACCTCAGCTTCGTCGAGACCGGTCGCTCGCGTCCGAGCCGCCAGCTGCTCATCCACCTGGCCCAGCATCTGGACCTGCCGATCGCCGAGCGCAACCATCTCCTGCTCGCCGGCGGATTCGCACCGCCTTACCTCGAACAGGCCTTCGACGGCGAGATGATGCGGCCGTTGCGGAAGTCGCTCAGCCGCCTGCTCGAGGCGCACGAGCCGAACCCGGCGTTGATCGTCGACGGCCTCTGGAACCTGATCGAGGCCAATCAGGCCGCGTCGCTGCTCTGGGATGGAGTCGCCCCCGAATTACTCGAGCCCCCGATCAACATGCTGCGGCTCGCGGTCCACCCGGGAGGCCTGCCGAGCATCTCGTCGATGACCGCCGCCTGCAACGCGCCGCTGATCACGAAGCTGCGGCGAAAAAGCCGGGACGACGCCGATCCGCGCCTCGCGAAGCTCATCCAGGACATCGCGGCCTATCTGCCGGACGAGCCGCCGACGGCTCCCGCAACCCAGCCCGTCGTCTCGCTGGACCTGCGCACCCCCCTCGGCGAGGTCAGTCTTTTCACCGTGATCGCCACCCTCGGGGCGCCCCTGGAGGTCACGGCGGCAGACCTCGCGATCGAGACGTTCTTGCCGATGGACGAGAGGAGCGCTGCGCGGCTCGCCGAACTCCGTCAGAATCAACGAGGAACATGACCTCGCTGCCCAACCTGTGATGGACTGCGGTAGGCGCAACACGCTCTCTCACGCTTCCGCTTCGGAGCATGCACCAGAACAAGACCGCGAGCTTGCGGGCGGTCGCGACGATCGCTTTGCCGTGCCCGCGCCGGTTGCGCGTGCGCTCGTAGAAGGCGTGCAGGGGGCCGGGCTGCAGGACGACGCTCCAGGCCGCTTCGACCAGCGCCCAGCGCGCGGACGCCGATCCGCGCTTGGAGATCCGGCCGCTGCGTGCCGGCGCCTCGCCGGACTGGCGGACCTTCGGGTCCAGGCCCAGGTAGGCGACCAGCTTGCGGCTGGTCAAAAACCGCTCGTGGTTGCCGATCGCGGCGATGAACGTCGCCGCGCAGATCAAGTTCACGCCGGGCACGGTCATCAGCCGCCGGATCTGCGGCCACGAGAGCGCCTGGCGCGCGATCAGCCGCTCGACCGCGGCGATCTCGCCGTCCAGGAACTCGATCTGCCGGATCCCCGCGTCGACGGACTCGCGCTCTTCGAGCGGCAGCTCCAGCGCCGCCAGCCACGCACGGCCCTTGACGCCGAACAAGTCAGAGCACGGCGGCCGTTCTTGCAGCCGGCGCGCCAGGCAGGCGTGGATCTCGTTCTTCACGCGCGTCCGCGCGCGGGTGAGCTGCTCGCGCCGAGCGAGCCGGCGACGCAGAACCCGGCAGCGCTCGTCGGGCATCCACACCGCCTCAAGCTCCCCGCGCGAGAGCAACCTCGCCAGCGCCCGGGCGTCGAGATTGTCGGTCTTGGCGCGGGCGCTGCTGATCCCGGTGTCGTCCGGGCTGACCACCACGACCCGGTCAACGACCGGCTCCAACAGCCGCGCGACCTCCCAGCAGCTCCCGGTCACCTCCAACGCCACTCGGTCGCTGGACACCAAGCTGCGAAGCCAGTGTCGCGATCCCCTCCGGCGGTGCTCGGCACCCGGCCCGCGGACCGCACCTGTCCGTGCTCGCAGATCGCGACGACCACGAAGTCGCGATGCACGTCGAGGCCGATCGCGCGACCGACCCACCGATCAAACGCCGCCACCCTGCACCTCCACACGAGAAGCGAAAGCGGCGTTAGTCGACGGAGACGCTGCTTTCGGCGACTCTGGAAGCCGGTCCTAGTTCGCTAGTCCAGATCGGCGTGGAGTGCTCGAACGCCGAGGGCGGCTTGCAGTCGTCGCGTGAGCGCGTCGAAATACGTTTGCAGCACAGCGTCATCCTCGGCGGCGAGCTCCAGGACCTCTTCGATGCCGGGAACATCGTCGACCGCCGGCTCGGCCACTTCCTCCTCCAGCAGTGTCCACGGCCATCGCCCAGCGTTGGCGGGCGGCGCGAGCTGATACGCCGCGTCCCCGTCGAAGTAGACCCGCAGCAGGATCGCCTCGGTGCCCTCGGGCAGCTTGATATCTGCCACGTAGCGTTCGCATACCGTTGACGAGACGCGCTCAATCAGCTCGTGCTGTGCATTCACGCGGCCGATTGTCTCAGCAGTGACCGACAGCCCCGGAGGAGGAGCGAAGTGCTCCCGCGAGTGACGCTGCCCCGTCGCCACGTGACCGTCGCGACGAGGCGGTGACGTGTCGTCGACGCTCTCGCGCCCCGTTAGCGCGAGAGCAACAGGGGAGACGCGCCGTTTAGGGACATTGCTCCAGTGTGCCGTGCAAGTGGGCGTAGCGCCTGTAAATCTCGCCCGGCGAGAGACCCCTCGCGGCCGCCAGTTCATTGATCAGGTGCGCATGGTCAGAGCGAGAGCCTTCGATCTCGGGATGCGCCTGGAACGAGACGCTCAACGTTCCGATACAGCTCGCATGACCGTTCGGCTCGTTGGGCGGCACGGCAAATGCGGTCGCTGGCGCAGCGACGAGCAATGCCACGCCGATAGCGGCTCCGGTGAACTTCCCTTTCATGGCAACGACTCCCTTAGGTAGTCCTGCGCAGGATCGGACACCCTGTGGAGCGAGTATCTGCTCATGCGCGACCCTAGTCAACGGCCATGGGCATCGCAAATGTCCAGGTGGCGCCGCGCACAGGACCATGGGTGGCGCACTGACGAACCTGCGTCCGCCATCGCTGTGACCTCGGATGATGGATCGCTCGCGCGGCGAGGTAGGCGGTGCCCATGCGGTCGACGGAGGAGACGTCGGGCGCCGCCCGTCTCAGCGGCGGCGTGGAGCCCCTTCTCACGCGGCGCGGGTTCTTGGGTGTCGCGGCCGGGGCCGCTCTCGGGGCAGCCGGTCTCCGCCTGCCGACGGGTCCAGCGCGGCCACTGCCGTTCTACGAGCCGTGGCGGGTTTCCAGTCGTCACGGGTTGCTTGCGCTCACCCTGGTGGCCGAGAGCCGTGAAGTGTTCGTCGCGGGCGCGTGGCGTCGCGGTCTGGTCTACAACGGCAGCTTCACCGGTCCGACGTGGGTGGTCGACCCGGGCGACCGGGTCAGGGTGCGGCTCGTCAATCGTCTCGAGCATCCGACGAACCTCCACACGCACGGCTTTCACGTGTCGCCGAACGGCAACTCGGACAACGCCCTGCTCCACATTCACCCTGGCGAGACGTTCGACTTCGAGTTCGCGCTGCCGCTCAACCATGCGCCCGGTCTGAACTGGTACCACCCGCACGAGCACGGCTACGGAACGGAGCAGATCTTTGGGGGCATGACCGGCGCGATCATTGTCCGCTCCGCCGCGCAGCGGCGCGGCCACCGGCCGCGTGTGCGTGACCGGGTGCTCGTGCTGCAGGCGCCCGAGTGGGACGCCAACGGACAACTCAAGACCTGGTCGCCGGGGCTGCTCGCCAGCCAATTGCGACTGGTCAACGGCCAGCTGAATCCGCAGATCCCGATCCGGGAGGGCGAGACGCAGCACTGGCGGATCTTGAACGCCACGGTGAGCGACTTCTTCGATCTGCGCCTGGACGGGCACCACTTCGTGCAAGTCAACGCGGACGGCAACCCGCTCGAACGTGCCGTCGAGAAGGACGTCGTCCACCTGCCTCCCGGCGGGCGGGCCGAGGTCCTCGTCCGCGGCGGCCCGCGCGGCCGGTACGCGCTACGGGCGCTGCCGTTCGACCACGGGGCCGGCTTCATCTCGCCGGAGCTGACGCTCGCCACGGTCGAAACCAAGCGCGGCCGGTCGGCTCCACCGGTGCACCCCGGCGACTTCCTCCAGCCCTTCTGCGATCTGCGCGAACTGCCGCTGGCCAACCGCCGCCGGATCACGTTCACGATGCGCGGCGGCTTTCTCATCGACGGCAAGCCGTTTGATCCCGAGCGCGTCGATCAGGTCGTCACGCTCAACACCGTCGAGGAGTGGGAGATCGTCAACGACAGCCCGCTCGTGCACCCGTTCCACATCCACATCAACCCGTTCCAGATCACGCACCGCAACGGCACGCCGGTCGACGAACCCAGCTACCAGGACACCGTCTCCATTCCGCCGCTCGGCGGCAGCGTCACGCTGCGGACGCTCTTCGCCGATTTCCCCGGGCGATCGGTCTACCACTGCCACATCGTCCCGCACTCGGATCTCGGGATGATGGCGGTCTTCGAGGTCCGTGCGGAGGACGACGCACCTGCGCCGCCCCCGCTCGTCTGCCCCGTATGAGCCCGCTGTTCAGTGCCGCAAGCGATAGCGCTCGAAGAAGTCCCAGATGATGCGCGACGCGTCGATCTCGCGGGTGACGAGCCCGGGCCCGTGTGGAGGTCCGTTGGAGCCGGGCCACGTGTGCCCGCCGTTGGCGACGCGATACAGCTCGACGGAGACGCCGTCACGGCAGTGCGTGTAGGCGAGCCGGATGACGTTCTCGCTGATCGGCGTCGCGTTGGGCCCGCGCCGGCACCCGTCGATGCGTGCCCAGGTCTGCAGCGCGACCGGGACGGTGTAGCCCCAGCGCAGATCGCCGTTGCCGTTGTACGGGTTCACGACGTCCTGTTGGCCGTGGAACGTGAGCACCGGCATCGGCCGCTCCGGCTCGCAGTCCTCGACCTCCGGGACGCTCGTGTCGTCCGGGTCGGGCCGCCCGGCGCGGAGCCCCGCGTTCGGCGCGACGGCCGCGATCTTGCCGGCGAGGCGGCACGCCAGCGCCGACGTCATCCGCCCGCCGCCCGAGTGGCCGGTGGCGTACACGCGCCGTGGGTCGCCGCACAGCCGTTGGGTGACGACGTCGATCACGCGGCTCAGGAACTGCACGTCGTCGCGCGCCGTGGGCGGCGGCAGCTGGCCCGCGGTGGTCGGCACGCCCGGGACATTCCACGCCCAGCTGCCGTTCGGGTCCGGCGGCGTTTGCGGTGCGAGCGGTATGGCGCCGCTCGGCGCGGCCACCAGGAAGCCCTCGTCATCAGCCACGGCGCGCAGGCCGCTGACCTCCATCTGAACGGGTCCGTTGGCCTGACTGCCATGCAGGTTGAGCACCAACGGGAGGTGGGCGTTGCGCCGCGCGCCCTCGGGCACGTAGACCAGCACGGAGTAGCTCGTGCCACCGAAGCGCACGTCGAGCGTCGTGTCACCCCCGGCCGCGGAACGATCACAGCGGTCGCGCGCGGCTTGAGCGGGTGCGGCGGGCACGGCGACCGCGCCGACACACAGCGCGACCGCGGCCCAGCGGGCCTGCAGCGACGGACGGGACATACGGCGCTCCTCCTTCGGACGGCTGACGCCCGTCCTACCCCTTCGGCGACTTCGGTACCGAACTGGCCGCGTGTGATCCGTTCAGGTACGGTCGTCTGCTCAGGAAGGGCCCGTACGGGGTGACGGAAGGAGAGGGATGCGAAAGATCTTTGCGCTCGCGGTAGCGGGCGGGCTGTTGTTCGCGGCGCCGGCTTCGGCGGACCCGGAGCACAGCAACAACAACACGTCGAAGAAGCTTCGGGCGGCGGTCACGGTCGGCGGCATCCTGGAACACCAGCGGGCGTTCCAACGCATCGCGACCTTCACCGGGGGCAACCGGCTCTCGGGCACGCAAGGCTACGACGCGTCGGCGCAGTACGTGGCTGACCGGGCCGAGGCGGCCGGCATGAAGGTCACCCGTCAAGCGTTCGACTATGAGCTCGACCTGCTGGCCGACTACACGCCTCCGGTAGTGAACGTCGTGGCGGGCGGGCCGGCCCGATCCCTTGTGCCAGGCATCGGCGGGACGCTGTTCAGCGAAGGCGACTTCGGCACGATGTACGGGTCGCCCTCGGGTGATCGTCACCGCGCCCGTGTGGGCGGCCGATATCGATCTGGACCCGGCCACCGCCGCGAGCAACACGAGCGGTTGCCAGGCGGCGGACTATGCCGGCATGCCGGCGGGTGCGATCGTGCTCCTGCAGGACGGGTGCGTCGTGCTCGTTGGGCACGAAGTTCTTCGGCGCGCAGCAATTCGGCGCCGGCGCGATCTTCTTCTTCGATGCAGCCGGCGGCACGTGGATCAATGTGACGGGGACCTCGATCCCGTCCGTGGCGGGAAAGCTCAGCTCGGCGTCGGTGCTGGCCAACGGCGTGGAGAAGGGAGCGACGGGGCTGACGGCTCGCCTGAAAGTCGACTGGCGGCCGGGCACGTACGAGACCTCGAACGTGGTGGCCGAGACCCGTGACGGCGACCCGAACAACGTCATCGTCGTCGGCGCGCATCTGGACAGCGTCGGCGTCGGCCCGGGCATCAACGACAACGGCTCCGGCTCGGCGACGATCCTCGAGATCGTCGAGCAGATCCGCAAGGTCAAGCCGCGCAACAAGATCCGCTTCATCTGGTTCGGAGCGGAGGAGCACGGCCTGTTGGGCTCAGAGGCCTACATGGAGAGCCTGCCGCAGGCCGAGCGCGACAAGATCGCGGCGATGCTCAACTTCGACATGGTCGGCTCGCCCAACTTCGTGCGCTTCGTGTACGACGGCGACCTGTCGGACTCTGAGCCGCCCGAGGGCGGCGCGCCGGCCGGATCGGCCGAGATCGAGCGGCTGTTCCTGGACTACTTCGAGAGCCAGGGACTCGCGACGGAGCCGACGGCGTTCGACGGCCGTTCCGACTACGGCCCGTTCATCTTCGCGGGCATCCCGGCCGGAGGCCTGTTCACCGGCGCCGAGGAGATCAAGACCCCGGAGCAGGCGGCGATCTACGGCGGTGTGGCCGGCCAGCCGTACGACCCGTGCTACCACCTGGGCTGCGACGACCTGGGCAACCTCAACAACGTCGCGCTCGACCAGATGAGTGACGCGGCCGCGCACGCCACGATCACGCTGGCGCAAGAGAAGCGCCTGTTCGAGTCGGCGACGACGCCGAGCCGCGGCGCCGGAGACGGTGCCGCAGCCGCCGGCGGGCACTCGCACGAGCTCGAGGTTCCGCGCGGGCTATGAGTTGAGCGGGGTCGAGCCTCCGGCTCGGCCCCGTTCGTGACCGGCCGCACGTCAGCTCTGGGAGCGCACGGCGAAGACTGCGCGGGCGCGAACGATCTCCTCGCCGTCGGTACGCACGGAACAGTCGCCGAACGCCAACCGTCCGGTCAGCCGTTCGACCTCCGCGTGCACCTCGAGCCACGCCCCCTCCGGCCCGGGGCGCAGGTAGTCCGTCGTCAGCGAGACCGTGGCCACGGCCGAATCTCCCTCCGCTTCGGCGCGGATCGCGCGCCCGAAGGCCACGTCCACCAGCGTGGCGAGGAACCCGCCCATTGCGCGTACCGGCGACGTTGAGGTGGCGAGCCTCGACGCGCGCGCCGATGACGCCGTCGTCTCGCCGCTCGTAGAGCGAGCCGACGTGTTCGACGAACGCTCCCGCGTCCGTCAGTGGCGCAAAGCCGGAGGGGACGTTCGGGGCGTCAGACATCTCCGCCGCCTACCCGAGACCTGCTGCACCGCGCCGCTGAGCGGCCGGCTACGCAGTCCCGGATCTGACGGGTTCCGCGGCGGAGCCTTCGACTTGCGACGGCTCGGGGAAGGCTGCCGCTGAGAAGGCCTGAGCGCGAGGCGTTCGGGTGAGTTGTGTCCAGGAGGTGCAGCGTCATGAGGGTGGTCGTTCGGGCTTTGGTCGGCGCGGTGCTCGCGAGCCTGGTGACGGCTGGGCGCGGGCGCGGAGCGGTCATCCGCTCCGCGCTCGTAGGGCCACGTCCGTAGCGGGTCGCGAACACGGGTAGGGCCCATTCGTGTTCGTCTTCTTCTCGAATCGTCTCGGCTGCCTCGGATCGCTTGTCGTATCGGCGATCATCACGATCGTGTTGCTGTTCATCCTCGGCGTGCTTTGAGCCCGCCACGATCTGACTTGACCTGCCTCCTTCGCAGCCGATGCGTCTGGGCGGTAGTGCTGGCGGCGCTTGGACTCACCGGCTGCGGCGGCTCGCAGCCACCGCGGCCCGCGCCTCCGCGGCCGACGGCGTCGGCGACGCCGGCACCCCGCACGGACCTGGCGGCGGTCGCGGCCCGCGCTCGCGTGCCGGTGCTCTGTTACCACCAGATCCGCAACCCCACCTCCGCCGACGGCGCGGCGGCGCGTCCGTACATCGTGCGACCGTCGGTGTTCTCGGCGCAGATGCGGGCGCTCAAGCAGGCGGGCTACAGCACGATCACCGGCGACCAACTCGTCGAGCATCTGCTGCGTGGCAAGCCGCTGCCGGACAAGCCGGTGCTGTTGACGTTCGACGACGCGTCCGTGGGGCAGTACACCCACGCCCTTCCGGTGTTGCGTCGCCATCGCTTCAAGGCGACCTTTTTCATCATGACCGTCGTCCTCGGCAAGCCCGGTTGGCTCACGCGCAAGCAGGTACGCACGCTGGATCGGTCGGGGATGGAGATCGGCGCCCACACGTGGGACCACAAGGCGGTCCCGGAATACACCGACGCGGACTGGGAGACACAGATCGACGCGCCCATACGCGATCTGCAGCGGCTGGTCGGCCATCGCGTCCGCCTGTTCGCCTATCCGTTCGGCCTCTACGACAGCGACGCGATCCCGCATCTGTTGCGCGCCGGCTCGCGTGCGGCGTTCCAACTCGCCGACCCTCTGGACCGCGACCATCCGCTCTGGACGATCCGGCGGATCATCGTCCCCGAACTCTCGGGCCGAGCGTTGTTGCGCGAGATGCGGAGCAACTTCTGAACGCGGTTATGGCTTTTCCCGCTCAAGCGGTTTAGGGTGCGGGGCGGTGAGGCGGGTCTTGGTGGGGTTACTGGCGGCGGTCGTCGGCTGCGCGCTTGCGTCTCCAGCGGCGCACGCTGCTCCCTGCTCGGACGCCGACGCGCCGTACAGCCCCGGCGTCAACGACGCGCAGGTGCGCTCCGGGCTGTTGTGCCTGGTCAACAACGAGCGCCTGGCCCGCGGGCTCACCCCGGTCGTGCGGCACCCGGCGCTGGAGCTGGCTGGGCAGCGGCACCTGGTGGACATGGCCGCTCGCGGGTTCGCCGACCATGTCGCGCCGGCACCGGCGCCGTTCGGAGCGACGTCCCATGAGCGCGCGGCGGCCGCCGGCTACCCCGGGACGCCGAGGACTCCGGACTGGAAGGTGGGCGAGACGCTGCACTCGGCCTCGCAGACGCTGCCCGTGACCAACCCGGACCTGACGACGGCGCGCGCCGCGATGACCGGCTGGATGTCGAGCCCCTCGCACTGCACGGTGATCCTCACGCGGGAACTGGAGCATCTCGGTGCCGCGGTGCTCCGGTCCCTTGACGGGGACGGCTGGGTGACGGACTCGTTCGCGCTGGTCGTCGGCGCGCTCGGCCCCCGGATGACGGCCGGTGCCGAGTGCGTGGCGAACGCCGGGCTCGTCGCGGCGGACGCGGTGCCGCCCGCGCCCGTGGACCACGACGGTCTCCACCCCGGCGCCCGTGGAAGCGGCGCCGTCCGGCCTGGCGCTCGGCTCGACCGGCGTGTTCCTCACCTCGGGCTCTGCGATCACGCTCAACCGCGGCGCCGCCGCGGCCCCCATGACCCTGCAGTGCAAGCGGACCGCCGGCCGCTGCCGCGGCACCGTGACCCTCCGCGCCGAGGGCCGTGTGCTCGGCCGTGCGGGCATCGACCTCACCGCCGGGGTCCCGACACGGCTCACGCTCCCGATCGTGCGCGGCCAGCGCAAGCGCCTCAAGCACCGTCGGACGCGCGCGATCCTGTCCGTGGCCAGCGCCGGCGCGACCAGCACGCGCGTCGTCACGCTCCGTCGCTGAACGTCAGCGCGAGGGCGAGTCCAGTCCTCGACACGCAACGCCGTGCCAACTCGCCCGTCATGGACGAGAGGCTCGACGCGAACCACTGGCTCGGCCTGATGCCCGATGGCATCCGGCCGGCGTGAGCGGGTCCATGAGCAGCCTCTGGTCTACGGTTAGGTCAATGCCTGCCCGTCACGACCTGCGCAACGTCGCCATCATCGCTCACGTCGATCATGGCAAGACGACCCTCGTCGACGCCCTGTTGCGCCAGTCCGGGCACGTTCTCCGCCCACGAGGAAGTCACCGACCGGGTGATGGACTCCATGGACCAGGAGCGGGAGCGCGGGATCACCATCTTGGCCAAGAACGCGGCGATTCGCTACGTGGCGGACGGGGTCGGCGAGGTCAAGATCAACCTCGTCGACACTCCGGGCCACGCCGATTTCGGCGGCGAGGTCGAACGCGGCCTGACGATGGTCGACGGGGTGGTGCTCCTGGTCGACAGCTCCGAAGGCCCGCTGCCCCAGACGCGGTTCGTCCTGCGCAAGGCCCTGCAGGCGAACCTGCCGGTCATCCTGGTCATCAACAAGGTCGACCGTCCCGATGCCCGCATCAGCGAGGTCGTCGACGAGGTGTACCAGCTGTTCATCGACCTCGATGCCAACGAGGACCAGATCGAGTTCCCGATCGTGTACACGAACGCCCGGGCGGGGCAGGCGTCGCTGGAGCAGGGCGTCGACGGGACCGACCTCAAGCCCCTGCTGGATCTGCTGGTGTCAGCCGTTCCGGCGCCGACGTACACCGAAGGGCATGGCCTGCAGGCGCTGGTCACCAACCTCGACGCCTCCGCGTACGTCGGTCGGCTGGCGCTCTGTCGCGTGCACAACGGCACGATCAAGAAGGGGCAGACGGTGGCGTGGTGCCGTCACGAGTCGGGTGCCGTCGAGAAGGTCCGCGTCGTCGAGCTGTACATCACCGAGGGGATGAGCCGCATCGCCGCGGCCAGCGCGGCGCCCGGCGACATCATCGCCCTGGCCGGTTTCCCGGAGATCACCATCGGCGACACGATCGCCGACGCCGAGGACCCCAAGGCCCTCCCCCCGGTCAGTGTCGACGAGCCCGCGCTGGGCATGACGATCGGCATCAACACGAGCCCGCTGGCCGGTAAGTCCGGCTCCAAGCTCACTGCCCGTCAGATCTCCGATCGGCTCCAGGCCGAGCTCGTCGGCAACGTGTCGATCCGGGTCCTGGACACCGAGCGCCCCGACACCTGGGAAGTCCAGGGTCGCGGCGAGTTGCAGCTCGGCGTGCTCGTGGAGACCATGCGCCGCGAGGGCTTCGAGCTCACGGTCGGCAAGCCCAAGGTCGTCACCCAGACGGTGAACGGCAAGATCCACGAGCCGATCGAGCGCATGGCGATCGACGTGCCTGAGGACTACCTGGGCACGGTCACGCAGCTCATGGCCCTGCGCAAGGGCCGCATGGAGCAGATGATCAACCACGGCACGGGCTGGGTGCGTCTGGAGTACCTGGTGCCCGCCCGCGGCCTGATCGGCTTTCGCACGGAGTTCATGACCGAGACCCGGGGCTCAGGGATCATGCACTCGGTCTTCGAGCGCTATGAGCCCTGGCAGGGCGACATCAAGACCCGCGCGTCCGGGTCGCTGGTCGCCGACCGCTCGGGCAAGACCGCGTCGTTCGCGATCATGCGCATGCAGGAGCGCGGCGGCCTGTTCGTCGGTCCCGGCGAGGAGGTCTACGAGGGCATGATCGTCGGCTCGAACGCCCGCGCGGACGACCTCGACGTCAATGCCGTGCGGGAGAAGAAGCAGACGAACATCCGGTCGGCCAACGCCGATGACATGGTCAACATCGTGCCCGCGATGCGCCTGTCCCTGGACCAGGCACTGGAGTTCATCCGTCCCGACGAATGCGTCGAGGTCACTCCCGACAGCGTGCGACTGCGCAAGGTCTTGCTCAGCGCGACCGACCGCGTGAAGGCGAGCCGCGCCGCTGCGAAGTCGAGCGACTGACCGGCGGCCGACTTCGGCGTAGAGTGGCCTGATGGATTCGGGGCCGACCGTTCTGACGTTCATGCGGGTTGCGCCAGGGACGTCCCGCTCGCTCAACGGCGCCCAGCAGGCGATGCTCAGCGCACTCTGCGCAAACGCCAATCGGCTGGCGGTCACCGGCGTCGAAAACTGCCGCACCGCCCTGGAACTGGCCGAACGAGGACTCGTGACCGTCACGGACGGCAACGTCACCCGAGGCGGCGGCTCCGGCGTGATCGCGGCCACCCCGCGTCGCCGTCCAGCGCCCTGACGCGAGCGCTCGGAGCCGGACGCTACGTGCGCCCGTGGGCCCGCACATCGGGTGTTCACTCGATCTCGAGGCGCGCGCACGCCCTATCTTCCGCCGCGCCGATCGGAGATCATCGAGCGGTGGTTGGACGTGAAGCGCCGATGAGAGCCCTGCGCGCTGCGCTCGACGAGGCCGCGGCCGGGCATTCGTCTCTGTGGCTCGTGGCCGGCGAAGCGGGGATCGGGAAGACACGGCTGGTCGGTGAGCTGGAGGCCGCCGCGACCGGCTTCACCGTGCTGCGCGGCGAGAGCCTCGAGTTCGGGGGTGACGCACTGGCGCTCGGTCCGGTGGTGTCGGCGTTGCGCGGACACGGCGGCCTGCCGCGCGCGGAGGGCGCCGACGCGCTCTTCGAACTGCTGCTCGGCCAGCTCGGCCGCGAGGCCGAGGACGCGCCCGTGCTGCTGATCCTCGAGGACATCCACTGGGCCGATCAGGCAACGCTCGCGCTGCTCGCGTTCCTGGCCGCGAACCTGCGCGCGGAGCGGATCGTGGTGGTGGCGACCTACCGCGTCGACGATGAGCTCTCGCCCGCCGTCCGGCGGCTCGTGCGCGAGCTCGTCCGCCGGCGCACCGTGACGCGGACCGAATTGCGGCCGCTGACCCTCGCGGAGGTCGCGCAGCTGGCCGAGGGGCTGGCCGGAGGTCCGGTCGACCAGACGGTCGCGGAGGAGCTGCACCGGCGCTCCGGCGGCAACCCGTTCTTTGTCGAAGAGCTCTTCGCGGTGAGCGAGCCGACGCTCGAAGAGGCCGTGCTGGCCCGGGTCGCGCGGCTCGACGCCGGCCTGCTCCACCTGCTGGCGGCGGCGGGCGGACGCACGACGCACGCGCTGCTCGAGCGCCTCGCCGTCGCTCCGGAGGCGGTGCGGGCGGCGTTGGACGCCGGTGTGCTCGTGCGCGACCGCGACGGTGTGGCGTTCCGGCACGGGTTGATCGGCGAAGTGCTCTACGAGCGGCTGCTGCCCGTGCAGCGCAGCGCGCTGCACCGCCGCATCGCGGACCAGCTCGAGGACGCTGCGCAGCGCGCCCACCACTGCCACCGGGCGGGGATGCCCGCGGAGGCGCTCGCGGCCTCGCTGGAGGCGGGCGCCGACGCCGCCGCGGTGTTCGCCTACGACGCGGCGCTCCTGCACTACGAGCGTGCGCTCGCGCTCGGCGCCCGTGACGCCGAGGTGCTCGCGCGGGCCGCGCAGGCCGCACGCTTCGCGGGCGCCACGGAGAAGGCGGTCGTGCTGTGCCGCGAGGCGATCGAACGCACGGACGATCACGAACGGCAGGCGCATCTGTACGAGCGCCTGGGCGAGTACCACTTCTGGGACGACGAGGCCGCATTGGCCTGCTACGACCGCGCGCTCGCGCTCGCGCCCGACCAGCCGCGGCTGCTCGCTGCGCGCGGCCACGCGCTGATGGGGCTGCGGCGCTGGGAGGAGTCCCGCGCGTGCTGCGAAGCGGCGCTCGCCGCCGGCGCGGGGCCGCGCATCACGCTCGGGGTGGTGCTCGCCTACCTCGGCGAGCCGGAGGCGGGCGAGGCGCACCTGCGGGACGCGCTCGATCTCGCCGCGACGGGCGAGGAGACCGCGCGTACCTACCTGCACCTCGGTGAGCTGCTGCGCGTCCGCGGCGACTACGCGGGCGCCCTCGAGGCCATGCTCGACGGCGAGCGCGAGGCCGCCCTCCTCGGTCTGCGCAGCTCGTTCGGGCGGTTCATGTTCGTCAACGCCGCCGATGACCTCCTGCGGCTCGGACGCTGGGAGGAGGCCGAGGCGCGGCTCGCGGAAGCGGCGCGGCTGGATCTCTCCCGTACGGCCGCAGCGCTGCGCCGCGCCACGGCCGGCCTGCTGCACGCGCTGCGCGGGGAGCTCGACACGGCTCGCGGGGAACTCGGCGACGCGGACGACGACGGCCTTCCGAGCGAGTTCGTCGCGCCGCTCGCCATCGCGCGGGCGACGCTCGCGCTCGCCGAGGAGGACCAGGCGGCGGCCCGCGCGCACATCGCGAGCGCGCTCGCCGGCGTGCAGGACCCGCTGTACACGCCGCCGCTGTATTCGCTGGCCCTGCGGGTGGAGGCGCAAACGACCGAGCGTGCCCGTCGACCGATCGACACGGCCGCGGCCGACGCGCACCTCGCGGCGTTGAACCGGCTGCTGGCGGGCCCCGCCGCGCCGCCGGGCGCGCTGGCGCACCGGGCGCTCGCCGAGGCCGAGCATGCGCGCGCCCACGGCGCGGCCTCCGGCCCGCTCTGGCTCGCCGCGGCCACGGCGTTCGAGGCGCTCAGGGAGCCATACCCGACGGCGTACGCGCGTGTGCAGGCCGCGGCGGCGCTGCTCGCGGCCGGTGACCGGCACGCCGCGCACGCGGCCTTGACCGCCGCGCACGCAACAGCGGCCGCGTTAGGCGCCCGGCCGCTCCTCGACGAGGCCCGGACGCTCGCCCGCCGCGCGCGGCTCCCGCTGGCGGCGCCCGTGGCGCCCAGCGTCAACGGTGACGGCACGGACCTCACGCGGCGCGAGGTGGAGGTGGTCAGGCTGCTCGCCGACGGGCTGACCAACCGCGAGATCGCCAAGCGGCTGTTCATCAGCGAGAAGACCGTGTCCGCGCACGTGGCGCACATCTACAGCAAGCTCGACGTGCACTCGCGCGTCGCGGCCGCCGCCCGCGTACACCATCTCGGCGTGCTGGAGAAGCCACCCGAGGGGTGAAGTGGCACCGACCATCGTGGAACGCTGAGACATCCTTGAGGGGGTGGGACGCCTGCGCATCGGCCGGGAACGTACACCGTCCCAGGCGTCACTCCCCAAGGCGCCGAACTCAACCCCGGAGGGTTCTCATGTCTCCTCGCCGTATCGGCCGCGGGTTCGCGGCAGGGCTGGTCGCACTCGTGCTCCTGATGGGCGCCACCGTCGCGGGTCCGGCCACGGCGCAGACCCACGCCGCTCAGACGCACGCCTGAGCCGCCGCTCCCCTTTCGCCTCGCCGCCGCCCGGATCAGGGCGGCGGCATAGGGTGCGGCGGGCAGTACGAAATCGGTCGTTCGCCCGATGTGCGGCGCGAGCCGCCGCCGTAGCGTCGCCGACACCGCGAGCATACGGGCGCGACTCGCTGCGGCGGCGCCACCTCCGCGAGATCTGGACCAACCCCTGCGTCCGTTTGGTTGCATTAGGCCATGGTCGCGGCGAGGATCATCACCGATCTCGGACTTGTCGAGGAGCGGGACACGGTGGTCAAGCTCTACGGGCTGTCGCATACGGATGGGCCGCCTGCGCCGGAGCTCGTGGAGGCCGCGAGCACGGCGGTTCGTCGCCGGATGGCCACGGAAGCCGATGATCGCGAGCACACCACGTTCGGGTTCGCCGTTGCGCACAACGCCCGACCGGCATGCTTTGTACTCATCGGTTGGTGGATGAACGATGTCGATCTCGGGTGCGAGTACCTCACCAGCCCGCACGAGCAGCCGCATGCCCTTCGGCCAGTCGACGGTGCCGCGATCGGCTGCCTCTGGGAGCTTGACGTGCTGGCGTACGAACGTGCGGCGTGGTGGCGCGCGCTCGCGAGCGGCGGCAACGGTGCGGCGTACCTGGCCGACCGGATGACCGGACGCGCGGGCCCACCGATCGAACCCTGAGAAGCGCCCCGTTTGGAAACCTCCGGCGGGGGTTGCACCGGGTCACCCGGCGAGCACGCGCGCGGCGAGCGTCCCCAGATCGGCGGCGATCTCCTCGGCAGTGCAGCCTGAGGCGCGCTGATGGGCGAAGACGTCCGGCGCCAACGGTGCAAGCAAGACGTGAACCAGCGCGGCATGGTGATCCAGGCCGGCTTCGGCGAGCAGGACCGTGACGTGCAGCTGCCACGCACGGTACGCGCCGACGCTGTAGCGCCGTTCGCCGGTCTCAGCGGCGAGCGCGAGATGGCCGTGGAGCTCCAGCAGCTCGACCATGGCGCGGTAGAAGGCGGCGAGGCGCTCAGCGGGCGGGGCGCCCGGCCCTAGCGGCGGCGGTCCGCGCAGGAGCCGTTCCTGCAGGTCGCCTTCGTGCTCGTCCAGCAGGGCGTGGGCAATGGACGCCACGTCGGGAAATCGGCGATAGAGGGTGGCCTTGCCGACGCCCGCTGCGGCGGCGAGCTGCTCCATCGTGACGTCGCGGCCGTCGTGCTGGCGGAACAACCGGTCGGCCGCCGCCAGCACGCGTGCTCGGTTGCGCGCCGCGTCGGCGCGCTCAGGTCGAGGTCCTCTGTCCTGCCCCGGCGGCATGGGGCGATGGTAGCGCGGAACTGGACGTAGCGTCCGCTTACGATAAAGTGGACGCTACGTCCGGTAATCAAGGAGTGTCGCCATGGAAATCTTCGCCGTGCCCTTGCTGTTGTCGATCGGCAGCTTGCTCGCCGTGCAGTCGGCCGCCAACGTGCAGCTCTCAGCCGCGATGGCGAGTCCCTTCGGCGCATCGACCCTCCAGCTCGGCATCGGGGCAGCGCTGCTGGTGACGGTGTCAGCGCTCGCGGGCTCCCTCGGCGCTCTGGAGCTGGTCGACGACGCCGAGCCTTGGCAGCTCGTCGGCGGCCTTGGCAGCGCGCTCTACATCACCGCAGGCATTCTGATCTTTCCCCGTCTCGGCGCACTCGTCGCGGTCGGGCTGTTCATCGCCGGGCAGATGATCGCGTCGCTGGTGTTGGACGGCTTCGGCTGGCTGGGCCTCGCACAGGAGCCGCTCGACGCCGCCGGCCTGGCCGGAGCGGGCGCAGTCATGCTCGGCGTCTGGCTCATCGTGCGTGCGCAAACCCGCGCGGGTGAGCTCGAGCTGACCATCCGCAACCGCAGCGGGTGGGTGCTCCTCGGCCTCGTCGCCGGTGCGGTGCTCCCCGTCCAGGGGGCGATCAACGCGCAGCTCAACGCCCGACTCGACGCTGCGACCACGGTCGGCGCGTTCTCGTTCCTCGTCGCGACGGTCGCGATGATGCTCGCCCTTGTCGTCGTCCTTGCCGTCGGCGCACCACGCCCCCGCGTCGAGCCGCTGCGCGGAGTGCCATGGTGGGGCTGGTTCGGCGGCCTGTGCGGAGCGACGTACGTGACCGCCGTATTCCTGCTGATCCCCGAGATCGGTACCGCACCGGTCGTCATGCTCACGGTCGCCGGCCAGCAACTCGCCTCCGTCGCCGTCGACCGCTACGGGCTCCTGCGACTCCCACACCGGGACATCTCGGGCCGTCGCCTCACTGGCGTTGCCGTGCTCCTCACGGGCGCGGCGGTGATCACCGTCCTATGACGAAGGACACCCGTCAGGCCGGCGG
Source organism: uncultured Solirubrobacteraceae bacterium (assembly GCA_963724195.1). Taxonomy (GTDB): domain Bacteria; phylum Actinomycetota; class Thermoleophilia; order Solirubrobacterales; family Solirubrobacteraceae; genus Solirubrobacter. The sequence continues at coordinate 47,193 of CAVRTQ010000017.1, forward strand.
CAGAGTCAACGTGGCCGCTATCGCGTGGAGGCCTGGGCTGCGTCGGCGGCCGAGGCGCGGAGCGTCGCGTCGATGACCGTTTCAGCGTGCGGCTCGGTGGCCGCAGGCGGAGCGGCCGCGGCCGATGCCGCCTCGACACGGTTGCGGCCGCGCTGCTTGGCCGCATACAGCGCGCGGTCGGCGATGCGCAGCAGCGCGTCGGTGTCGGGGGCGTCGTCGGGCAGGGTGGCGACGCCGAAGCTCGCGGTGACGCGGGCGCCGAGTTGCGGGACGGCGAGCGCCGCGGTGGCGCGGCGGAGGTGCTCGGCGACGTGCATCGCGCCTGAGCGGTCGGTCTCCGGGAGCCGCAATTCCTCCCTGGTTCCTCCCAGGACGCGCGCCGGGCGAACGTGCCATCGTCACGGGGCATGACGCCAGGGGTGTACGTGATCGGCTGTGAACCCGCGACCGGCAAGTCCGCGGTGGCGCTGGGCGTGCGTCAATTGCTCGCGCGGAGGCTCACGCGCCTCGGCGTGTTCCGGCCCGTCGTCGCCGATCCGGAGCACGATCCGCTCGTGGCCGTGCTGCGCTCGGACGCGTTCCCGTACGAGGCGTCCGTCGGCGTCACGTTCGACGACGTGCGCGCCGACGAGGAACGGGCGCTGGAGGAGATCGTCGCGCGCTACCGGGCGCTGGCCGCGCAGTGCGACGGCGTGCTCGTGGTCGGCACCGACTACACGAGCGTCGGGGCGGGAGGCGAGGTGCAGTTCAACGCGCGCGTCGCGCTCAACCTCGGGCTCCCCACGTTGCTGGTGGTGAGCGGGCACGACCGGACGGTGGGCGAGGTGCGGGAGGCGCTCGCCGTCGCGCACACCGCGGTCAAGGGCGTCGGGTGCGAGGTGGTCGGCATGGTCGCCAACCGCGTGCGCTTCGACCTCGTGGGCGACGTCGCGAGCAACGACGCGATCACGCCGGTGTTCGCGCTGCCGGAGATCGACCTGCTGATGGCGCCGACCGTCGGCCAGGTGGCGGCCGCGTGTGACGGCGAGATCATCGCCGGCGACGCCGAGCTGCTCGGCCGCGAGGCGCTGCACCTCACGGTGGCGGCGATGACGTTGCCGAACCTGATGGAGCGGATCGAGGACGGCGCGGTGCTGATCACGCCCGGCGACCGCGCCGATGTGCTGCTCGCCTCCCTGTTCGCGCACGCCTCCAAGGAGCTCCCCTCCCCCGCGGGCATCGTGCTCACCGGCGGTCTGCGCCCGGCGGACACGTTCCTCAAGCCGCTCGAAGGGTTCCCGACGATGCTGCCGGTGATCCTGACCGAGCACGGCACGTACGAGGCCGCGACGCTGGCCGGCTCCCGCGAGGGTGTGATCGCGGTGGACACGCCGCGCAAGATCACGAAGGCGCTCGCGGTGTTCGAGGAGTACGTGGACGGCGACGAGCTGCTCTCGCGCGTGGACGTCGCCCGCTCGGAGGCGGTGACGCCGCTGATGTTCGAGTACGAGCTGCTCGAGCGCGCGCGGGCGGCGAAGCAGCACATCGTGCTGCCCGAGGGCACGGACGAGCGCGTCCTGCGCGCGGCGGAGACGCTGCTGCGCCGCCGCGTCGTCGAGCTCACGCTGCTCGGCCCCGAGGACGAGGTGCGCGGCGCCGCGTCCCGGCTCGGCGTGGACCTGTGGGGCGCGAACCTGCTCGACCCGACCGACGAGGAGCTGCGCGAGCGCTTTGCGGCCGAGTACACCGAGCGCCGCCAGCACAGGGGCATGGTGCTCGACGCGGCGCGCGACATCGTCACCGACGTCTCCTACTTCGGCACGCTGATGGTCGCGCTCGGGATGGCCGACGGCATGGTGAGCGGGGCCGCCCATACGACCGCGGAGACGATCCGGCCGGCCTTCGAGGTGATCAAGTCCGCCCCTGGGGCGGGCGTCGTGTCCAGCGTGTTCTTCATGTGCCTCGCCGACCAGGTGCTGGTGTACGGCGACTGCGCCGTGAACCCGAACCCGACCGCCGAGCAGCTCGCGGACATCGCGATCTCGTCCGCCGCCACCGCCGCCCAGTTCGGGATCGAGCCGCGGGTCGCGATGCTCAGCTACTCCACCGGACACTCGGGGTCCGGCGCCGAGGTCGAGCGCGTCCGGACGGCGACCGAGCTGGTGCGCGAGCGCGCGCCGGAGCTGAGCGTCGAGGGCCCGATCCAGTACGACGCCGCCGTCGACGCGGGCGTGGCGAAGACGAAGCTGCCCGGCTCGCAGGTCGCGGGCCGCGCGACGGTGTTCATCTTCCCCGACCTCAACACGGGCAACAACACCTACAAGGCCGTGCAGCGCAGCGCGCACGCGATCGCCGTCGGCCCGGTGCTGCAGGGCCTGAACCAGCCGGTCAACGACCTCTCGCGCGGCGCGACGGTGCACGACATCGTCAACACCGTGGCGATCACCGCGATCCAAGCCGCCGCATGACTCGCGCTGCGCGCTCGCATGCTTCGGCGAGAACTCGCCTGCGCTCGCTCTCGCGGCGCGGCTGGAACGGGCGGCCTGCGATGAGCGTCCTCACCGTCAACTGCGGCTCCTCGTCGCTGAAGTGGTCGGTGATCGACCCGCCGGAGACGCTGGCGTCCGGCACCGTGCAGCAGGTCACCGACCATGCCGCCGCGCTGACCCAGGTGCTGACGAGCGCGCCGCTGGACGAGCTCAGCGTCGTCGCCCACCGCGTCGTCCACGGCGGCGAGCGCTACTCCGCGCCCGTGCGGATCAACGAGGCCGTGCTGGCCTCGATCCGCGACCTGAGCGTGCTCGCGCCGCTGCACAACCCGGTCAACGCCGACGGGATCGAGGTCGCGATGCGCGCGCTGCCCGACCTCCCCCACGTCGCCGTGTTCGACACCGCGTTCCACGCCACGCTCCCGCCGCGCGCGTTCACCTACGCGGTGCCGCGCGCATGGGGCGTGCGCCGGTACGGGTTCCACGGCACCTCGCACGCGTACGTCTCGCGGGAGGCCGCGCGGCTGCTCGGCAAGGCGCCGGAGGATGTCGACGTGATCGTCCTGCACCTCGGCAACGGCGCTTCGGCGAGCGCGGTGCAGAAGGGCCATTCGATCGACACCTCGATGGGCCTCACGCCGCTGGAAGGGCTCGTGATGGGCACGCGCTCGGGGGACGTGGACCCGGCGCTGATCCTGCATCTGCGCCGCACGCGCGACCTCTCCACGGACGAGATCGACGCGGTCCTGAACTCCCGCTCGGGCCTGCTCGCGCTCGCCGGCGACAACGACATGCGCGCGGTCCACCGCCGGATCGCAGAGGGCGACGTCGCGGCCGAGCTCGCGCTCGACGTCTACTGCTACCGGATCAAGAAGTACGTCGGTGCGTACCTCGCGGCGCTCGGCGGCGCCGACGCGATCGCGTTCACCGCCGGCGTCGGCGAGAACGACCCCGTGGTCCGCGCCCAGTCCCTGGCCGGGCTGGAGCGCCTCGGGATCGAGATCGACGAGGCGCGCAACCGCGCCGGTGGACCGCGCATCAGCGCCGACGGATCGGCGGTGAGCGTCCTCGTCGTCCCGACCGACGAGGAGCTCGAGATGGCGGTCCAGGCCGTCGCGGTCGTCTAGGAGTCGGCCCCCTCGGCCCCTTCGATGTAGCCGGCGTCGGTGGCCGCGTCGTCTGATGTCTGGCCCTCCTCGCCCTCGGTGATCTCGAGCTCTTCCTTCTCGTCGTTGGCCTGGCCGGCGTCCGTCGACCGGACGCCCGAGAGGTCGATGCCGAGCTCCTCGGCGGCGCGCAGCAGGTCGTCGTCCTCGTCGCCCATCTCGGCGCGGGCCCCGTCGTCAGACACGACGTTGACGTCCAGTGCGAGCGACTGCATCTCCTTCAGCAGCACCTTGAAGGACTCGGGGATCGACGGCTCGGCGATGTTCTCGCCCTTGACGATCGCCTCGTAGGCCTTCACCCGCCCGACGGTGTCGTCGGACTTGATCGTGAGCATCTCCTGCAGCGTGTAGGCCGCGCCGTACGCCTCCAGCGCCCACACCTCCATCTCGCCGAACCGCTGGCCACCGAACTGCGCCTTGCCGCCCAGCGGCTGCTGGGTCACGAGCGAGTACGGGCCGGTCGAGCGCGCGTGGATCTTGTCGTCGACCAGGTGGTTGAGCTTGAGGATGTACATGTAGCCCACGGTCACCTGCTTCTCGAACGGCTCGCCGGTGCGGCCGTTGAACAGCGTGAACTTGCCGGAGGCCTTCTCGCCGGCCCGCTTGGACTCGTCGATGTCCATCCGGATCGCGCCCTTGTGCTCCTTCTGCCACTGCACGAGCGCGTGATCGACGTCCTTGAGCGTGGCGCCGTCGAACACGGGCGTCGCGACGTAGACCTTGCCGTTGTCGTTGGCGTCCTTGGTCTTGAAGGCCTCGGTGCCGTCGTCGTACCAGCCCTCGGCGGCCGCCCAGCCCAGGTGCGTCTCCAGGATCTGGCCGATGTTCATGCGCGACGGCACGCCCAGCGGGTTCAGGATCACGTCGACCGGCGTGCCGTCCTCCAGGAACGGCATGTCCTCCTCGGGCACGATCTTGGAGATCACGCCCTTGTTGCCGTGGCGGCCCGCGAGCTTGTCGCCCTCCTGGATCTTGCGCTTCTTGGCCACGAACACGCGGACCAGGTCGTTCACGCCCGGTGAGAGATCGTCACCGGCCGCGCGCGAGAACGTCTTGACGTCGATCACGACACCGGCCGAGCCGTGCGGCACCTTCAGGGAGGTGTCGCGCACCTCGCGCGCCTTCTCCTTGAAGATCGCGCGGATCAGCTTCTCCTCCGCCGTGAGCTCCGTCTCGCCCTTCGGCGTGACCTTGCCGACCAGCAGGTCGCCCGCGATGACCTCCGCCCCGATGCGCACGATCCCGCGATCGTCGAGGTTGCGCAGCGACTCCTCGGAGCGGTTCGGGATGTCGCGCGTGATCTCCTCGTCACCGAGCTTCGTGGTGCGGGCGTCGACCTCGTACTCCTCGATATGGAGCGAGGTGAGCTCGTCGTCCTTCACGAGCCGCCGCGAGAGGATGATCGCGTCCTCGAAGTTGTAGCCCTCCCAGGACATGAACGCGACGCGCAGGTTCTTGCCCAGCGCCATCTCGCCCTTGTCCGAGGAAGAGCCGTCGGCGAGCAACTCGGCCTGGTCCACCTTCTGGCCCGCGCGCACCCGCGGCTTGTGGTGGATGAGCGTGCCCTGGTTGGAGCGCATGAACTTGTGCAGCTCGTACTCGTCGCGTTCGCCGTCGTCGGTGGCGACGACGATCCGCGTCGCGTCCACGAAGTCGACCGTGCCCGCGTTGCGCGCGAGCACCACGTCGCCGGTGTCGTGCGCGGCGCGCTTCTCCATGCCGGTGCCGATGATCGGCGCGTCCGTCTTGAGCAGCGGCACGGCCTGGCGCTGCATGTTCGAGCCCATCAGCGCGCGGTTGGCGTCGTCGTGCTCGAGGAACGGGATCATCGCCGTCGCGACCGACCAGATCTGCTGCGGGGAGACGTCGATCAGGTCGACCTCGTCCGGTGCGACGTAGACGTACTGGCCCGCCTGCGTGCGGCAGAGGATGCTGTCGCCGGTGAGGTTGCCGGCCTTGTCGACGGCCTCGGTGGCCTGCGCGATCAGGCGCTCCTGCTCCTCGGTGGCGTCGATGCGGACGATCTCGTCGGTGATCCTGCCGCCCTCGACCACCCGGTAGGGCGTCGTGACGAAGCCGTACTCGGAGATCTCCGCGTAGCTCGACAAAGACCCGATCAGGCCGATGTTCGGACCCTCGGGCGTCTCGATCGGGCACATGCGGCCGTAGTGGGTCGGGTGGACGTCGCGCACCTCGATCGGCGCGCGCTCACGCGTGAGGCCGCCCGCGCCGAGCGAGTTCAGGCGCCGGCGGTGCGTCAGGCCCGACAGCGAGTTCGTCTGGTCCATGAACTGCGAGAGCTGGCTGGAGCCGAAGAACTCCTTCAGCGCGGCGACGACCGGGCGGATGTTGATGATCGTCTGCGGCGTGATCGTGTCCGCGTCCTCGGTGGTGAGGCGCTCACGCACCACACGCTCCATCCGGTACAGGCCGATCCGGAACGCCTCCTGGATCAGCTCGCCGACCGTCCGCAGACGGCGGTTGCCGAAGTGCTCGTACTCGTCCAGGTACTCCTCGACCGCCTCCCGGGGACGGCTGAGCGCCTCCGCGGCGTAGTCCTTGATGTCCTCGTCGCCCTCTTCGGAGATGCCGAGCACGTTCGGGAGCTTCACCAGCTCGCGGACCAGCGCGAGGATGTCGTCGTGCGTCAGCGTGCGCACGTCCAGGTCGATGTCCAGGCCCAGCCGCGAGTTCAGCTTGTACCGGCCCACGCGCGTGAGGTCGTAGCGCTTGGGATCGAAGAACAGCTGGTTCAGGAGCGAACGCGCGTTGTCCACCGACGGCGGCTCGCCCGGACGCTGCTTCTTGAACAGCTCGATCAGCGCGCCCTCCTCAGAGCGCGTGACCTCCGTGTCGGCCTCGACCGTGTTGCGGATGTACAGGCTGTCGTTGAACAGCTTCAGGATCTCTTCGTCGCTCGAGTAGCCCATCGCCCGCAGCAGCACCGTCACCGGCAGCTTGCGCTTGCGGTCGATGCGGACGTAGACGCGGCCCTTCTTGTCGATCTCCAGCTCCATCCAGGAGCCGCGCGCCGGCATCAGGTTCGCGACGAACACCTGCTTCTCGGAGTCCTTGGGCTCCATGAGATAGGCGCCGGGGGACCGCACGAGCTGCGTGACCACGACGCGCTCGGTGCCGTTGATCACGAACGTCCCGCGCTCGGTCATCCACGGGAAATCGCCCATGAACACCGACTGCTCACGGATCTCGCCCGTCTCACGATTGACGAACCCGACCGTGACCGTCAGCGGCCGCCCGTACGTCAGGTCCTTCTCACGGCACTCCTCCAGCGAAGCGACCGGGTCGTCGAACGTGAACTCCCCGAACTGCACCGCGAGGTTGCCCGTGTAGTCCTCGATCGGCGAGATGTCGTCGATCGTCTCCCGCAGACCACCGCCGTCCATGTCCACCAACCAGGCGAACGACTTCTTCTGGATGTCGATCAGATTCGGGATATCGATCGACTTTTCGAGCCGCGCGAACGTGCGCCGCGTGCGAGAAGCATCTACAGAAGCCATTGCCGGCGTCTCCTCAGAAGAGGTGGGAACAGGTTTACGGTAGCGTCCGGCTGGCTTCGTGACCCGCGTCGAGATCATCCCCTTCGTCGCCGGGCGCCGCCCGACCGACGAGGCGCGGAGCGCCGGCCAGGGCTCCAGCGAGCCGGTCGCGTTCGTCAACGCCGGCCAGGAGAACCGCTGCCTGCTGCTGCTCAGGCTCGACGGGCGAAGGCGAATGCGAGGTCACGACGGTCACCGGGCACCACATCCGCCGCCGAGCGTTCACGCCGAGAGCCGGTCGGAGACCTGGCGCTGCTGACGCTCCACCCCGACACCGACTTCGCCGGCGACTACTCGTTCGTCAACCGCTTCTCGCAGACCGTCACCGTCACCGTGCGCCACGGCGAAGCGCAGGCGTCGACGACCGTGGAGGTCTTCGACCTCGAGCAGCTCGGCTCGCTGTACGAGCGGATCGTGCAGCGGGTCGTCAAGCCCGACACCGAGCGCCAGGCGCCGTGGCTCTCGTACAAGGTGCACCCCTGGTTCCCCGTGCTGGCCATCGGCGCGTACAAGGCCGAGCTCTACACGCGCGCGCTGGTCGACGACATCGTCCACAAGCGGCAGAACCTCGCGGACCCGGGCTGGCTCACGCGGGTCGGCCTCTACCTGGAGCTGATGACCGCGCTGGGCGTGATCGAGGCCGTGCGGGACGACCTCGGCGACCTCCTCACGCCCGAGGAACGGGCCGCGGCGGACCGCTGGGACGACCTCACCATCAACGTCGACGGCTGGCGCGGCGTGTGGGCGCTGCGCAAGATCGCCCAGCCGATCGGGCTGCGCAACCTGCAGGCCAAGAAGAAGGCGACGCTCGAGTTCCTGCACGTCCACCACGAGGACCTCAAGCACGCGATCGCGCTCGCCGGGCCGAACCGCACGAACGCGCAGGAGACCTGGCACCGCGTGTTCCGCGACGCCGAGCGCGCCGTGCTGTGCAAGACGCCGGCCGCGTTCCCGGAGCTGGCGATGCTGCCGGAGGAACTGCGGGAGTTCGTCCTCTGGCACCGGCGCGGGCACCTCAGCCTGCGACGCGCGCTGCGGGTGCCCGGGCCGATCCCGAAGCTCGTCGGCGACCAGGACGGGCTGTTCGCGTCCGCCTGCAACCAGTACCGCGCGTCCATGAACCACGTCGCCGAGTGGGCCGCGGAGCAGGGCTTGATGGAGCACGCCGGCGGCGAGTGCGTCCCGCGCCAGGTCAGCCTGCTGGAAGCGCACATGAACCAGCCTTCGCGCGTGGCGCTGCTGCAGGCCCGGGACGGCTATGACCCGGAGCGGCCACTGGAGGTCGGCGAGGACCTACCGGCCGGCTACACGCCGCCGCTGCAGGACGTCGCGGCGCTGCTGAGCGGGACGCCGATCTTCTCGGCGTTGACGGCCGAGGAGCTGGACACGATCGCGCGCACCGCGCGGCCGCTCACGTTCGGCCCGGCCGAACGGATCATCGTGCAGGACGAGCCGGGCGACAGCCTGTTCGTCGTCGTCGACGGCACCGTCGAGGTGTTCCTGCGCCGTGACGACGGCGAGGAAGTGGACCTGGGCACGCGGCCGCAGGGCGCCGTGCTGGGCGAGATGTCACTGCTCACGGGCGCGCCCCGGTCCGCCACGGTGCGGGCGGTGGACGGCGCGCTCGTCTACGAGGTGGGCCGGCTGCAGTACGAGCCGATCCTCGCCGCCCGCCCGGTGCTCAGGCAGGCGCTCGAAGACGCGATGCAGACGCGGCTCCAGGATCAGGCCGAGCGTCTTACCGCGTCGTCACGGTCACGTAGGCGATCTGCTCTTCGCGGCCGAAGAGGACGTCCATGATGAGCTTCACGATGCAGGGCATGGTTCAAGTGTGCCCGCCGGGCGACGAATCAGACATCACCCGGCGGGGTGATCCTTATCCCACCGTGACGTGGCGCCCGACCGCTGCCTCCGAGAGGGCCCACAGCCGGTCGGCGTTCTCGGGGTCCAGCGCGTAGCGCGCGACGCCCTGGTTCTCGCGCCGATCGACCACCGGGGACTCGGCGCAATCCTCGTAGTAGCGACCGCCGACGCCTTCCAGTTCCGGTGCGGTGGCGACGTAGATCGAGGTCGCCGCGCCCTGCTCGGGCGTCTTGAGCTGGATCTCGCCCGCGGCGACGACGCGGTCGATGTAGCCCGGGTCCATGTGGCGCTGCAGGTTCGTGGCGATGCCACCCGGCATCAGCGCGTTGGCGTAGATGCCGTCGCCCGCCCAACGCTGGGTGGCGCCGACGGCGAACAGCACGTTCGCGGTCTTCGACTGCCCGTAGCCCAGGAACGGCTCGTAGGTGCGGAAGGCGAAGTTGACGTCGTCGAAGACCACGGGCGAGCGCAGGTGCGCGCGCGAGGAGACGCTGACGATGCGGGCGCCGTCCCGTGCGAGCGCGCCGTGCAGGCCGACAGCCAGCGCGAAGTGCCCCAGGTGGTTGGTCGCGAACTGCAGCTCGAACCCTTCGGGACTCAGCCGCAACTCGGGCGTGGCCATGATGCCGGCGTTGTTGATCAGCAGGTGCAGCGGACCGTCCCAGTCGCGGGCGAAGGCCTCCACCGACGCGAGGTCCGCGAGGTCCAGCCGGCGCACGTCGGCGCCGATCTCGGTCGCGAGCGCCTGTGCCGCTTCGGTGTTGCGGACGGCGAGCGTGACGTCGGCACCGGCGCTCGCGAGCGCGCGCGCCGTGGGGATGCCGATGCCGGACGCGCCGCCGGTGATGACCGCGCGCTTGCCGCTCAGGTCGACCCCGGCGACGACCTCGTCCGCCGTGGACGCGAATCCGAAGCTCACTTGGCCGCTTCCTGCTTGAGGCCGTGCGCGGCGACCGCGACGTCGTCCCACCGCTCCCAGTTCTCGATCCGCTGGCCGTACTCGCCCTTGATCTGGTCGAGCAGGCCGACGCCGAAGAACACGCGCAGCGGCGGCTCGTCCGCGTCGACGACCTGCAGGATCGCGGGGCCGGTGGCCTCCGGGTCGCCCGGCGTGCCGAGCCGCTGCTTGCGCATCTGGAGCACCTGCTCGCGGAACTCCGCGTAGGCGGGGTTCTGCTCGGACTGCACGGAGGACGGGCCGGACCAGTCGGTCGAGAAGCCCGTCGGCTCCACGAGCGTGACGTGGATCCCGAAGCCCGCGACCTCCTGCGCCAGCGCCTGGCTCATGCCCTCGAGCCCCCACTTGGACGCGTGGTAGAGCCCGACCATCGGGAACGCGTTCACGCCGCCGATCGAGGACACCTGGATGATGTGGCCCGAGCGCTGCTCGCGCATGATCGGCAGCGCCGCCTGGGTCACCCACAGCGCGCCGAACAGGTTCGTCTCCAGCTGCGCGCGGGCGTCCGCCTCGCTGACCTCCTCGACCATCCCGAACAGGCCGTAGCCGGCGTTGTTGACGACGACGTCCAGGCGCCCGAAGTGCTCGTGGGCGCGGGCGATCGCGGCCTCGACCGCGGGCTTGTCGGTCACGTCGAGCTTGAGCGCCAGCACGTTGTCGCCGTAGCGCTCGACGAGGTCGGTGAGCGTGGACGCGTTGCGCGCGGTGGCGACGACCCGGTCGCCGCGCTCGAGGGCGGCCTCCGCCCAGATGCGTCCGAAGCCCTTCGATGTTCCGGTGATGAACCAGACCTTCGACATTGGGTGTCTCCTAGACTTGTGAAACGGAGGATTCCTCCGGTTGCCTCTTCCACTGTAGCGGAGGCACCCTCCGTTTCCAATGCGCGCCGACGCCGCCCGAAATCGCCAGAAGCTCCTGACCGCCGCCGCGGAGGAGTTCACGCTGCGCGGCAGCGACGCGTCGCTGGAGGCGATCGCCAAGCGCGCGGGCGTCGGGATCGGGACGCTCTACCGCCACTTCCCCACCCGCGACGCGCTCGTCGCGGCCGCCTACGAGGCGGAGGTCGAGGACCTGCGAGCCACGGCCGACGTGCTGCTGGCCGAGCACCCGGCGGACGTCGCGCTGGAGCGCTGGATGGACCGCTTCATCGACTACACGGCCACCAAGCGCGGGATGGCGGCCGCGCTCGACGCGGACTTCAAGGCCGCCCAGTCGGGCAAGGTCCGCGGGGCGGTCGAGACGCTGCGCGCCGCGGGCGTGGAGACCGGCGTGCTGCGCGCGGACGTGGACGCCGACGACGTGCGCGGGATGCTGTACGCCGTCTGGCAGGTCACCGACGCCGAGCGCGCACGCCGGATGCTGCGGGTGCTGATGGACGGCCTGCGCGTCGTCCGGTCGGACGAAGTGCCGCTCAATTAGTCAACGGGCCGGCGTGGCGTTCGTCGCCCCCGCGAACGACCTCGTGCTCACGATCGTGGCCGCCCGCTCGGCGGCCGTGCGCGGCGAGGACGTGCCACGCTTGTCGGGCGTTTCGTGGTCACCGCCCGGTAGGTAGGCTCGCCGCGTGAGCGCGGCACCCAAGACGGCGGGCGCGATGAAGGCGGTGTTGACCGACGAGCGCTTCTCCGACCCGGACTGGATCTTCGAGCGCAAGCTGGACGGCATCCGCTGTGTCGCCATCCGCGACGGGGGCGCGACCCGGATGCTCTCGCGCAACGACCTGTCGCTCAACGGGCGCTACCCGCTGATCGCGGAGGCGCTGGACGGGCAGGCGCGGGTGCGGTTCGCCGTGGACGGCGAGGTCGTGTCCGCATCCGGCAAGTTCCAGGACCACTCCGGCCCGTTCTACTTCTACGTCTTCGACGTGCAGTGGCTGGACGGCGAGGACGTGCGCGGACTGCCGCTGCGCGAGCGCAAGGCGCTGCTGCGGGAGGCGTTGTCGTGGGACGACCCACTGCGGCTCACCGAGTACCGCAACGAGGCGGGCGAGGCGATGTTCGCCGAGGCGTGCTCGAGCGGCTGGGAGGGCGTGATCGCCAAGCGTGCGGACTCCGTCTACACCGACAAGCGCTCCCGCGACTGGCTCAAGTTCAAGTGCGAGCACGGCCAGGAGCTGGTCGTCGGCGGGTTCACGCCGCCCAAGGGCTCGCGCGTGGAGTTCGGCGCGCTGCTCGTCGGCGTCTACGAGGGCGACCGGCTGCACTACGCCGGCAAGGTCGGCACGGGCTTCGATCGCGCGGAGCTGGAGCGGCTGGCCGGGTTGATGCGGCCGTTGGAGCGTTCGGACGCCCCGTTCTACGACGCGCCGCGCTTCCGCGACGTCACCTGGATCGAGCCCGCGCTGGTCGCCCAGTGCGGCTTCGCGGAATGGACCAACGACGGCCGGCTCCGCCACCCGCGGTACCTGGGGTTGCGGGAGGACAAGGATCCGCTGAAGGTCGTCCGCGAAGAGGCGCCGTCGAAACGCCGGACAACCCCTCGCGACCGGACGGGCTTCGGCCGTCAGAACCCGTATCGGCCTAGTCCGATCGGGCCTTGAGCACATCCACCGTCCAGGAGCGTCCGCTGCCGGACAACTCGACGGTGTGGCCGGCGGCGCGCACGGCGGACGCGACGTCCTCGGGCGTCTCGACCGGGTCGCCCTTGAGCAGGATGCGCGCGACGTCGCCGCGCGTGGCCTTGACCATGTGGCTGATCGTCTTGCCGTCCTGGAACGCGCGGACGCCGACGACGGTGGCCCGCTTGGGCTTCCAGGCGGCGGTGTACGCGCCGGAGCGCATGTCCACGATCAGGCCCTCGTCGGGCAGCGCCTTGCGGAGCGGGTCACGCCACAGCGCGGGCAGCGAGGCGATCCGCGGGAGCGTCGCGCCCATCGACAGCCGGTAGGCCGGGATCCGGTCGCCGGGGCGGACGAAGCCCCACAGCGCGCTCGCGATCAGGACGTTGTCGGCGGTCTCGAACGAGCCGAGGCCGAGGTGCTCGTAGAGCACGCCGGTGTAGACCTCGTGCGCGGGCGCGGCGGGTGCCGTGCGCAGCGACAGGTTGCGCTCGGCCTCCGGCTGCAGTCCCGGGCCGATGTCGAGGTACTGCAGCGCCTTTGGGAACGTCAGCCGGGACAGCACGTCCAGCAGCCGCTCCCGGGTCTTGTTCAACCCCGGGAACGGCAGCGCGGCCAGATCGACCGGCTCACCCGCCGTCGGAGCGGTCTTGCCCTCCGACGGCGGCAGCAGGATCAACATAAAGGGGCCAGGCCCCTTTAGCTTTGGACTTCGGTGCCGTCCTGGGACCAGCGGGTGTGGAAGGAGCCTTCCTTGTCCACGCGGCGGTAGGTGTGGGCGCCGAAGAAGTCGCGCTGGCCCTGGATGAGGTTCGCGGGGCCGCGCTCGCGGCGGTAGCCGTCGTAGTAGGCGAGCGAGCTGGAGAACGCCGGGACGGCGATGCCCTGCTCGACGGCGGAGACGATGACCTTGCGCCAGGCGTCCTGGGCGTCGGCGACGGCGTCGCGGAAGTACGGCGCCATCAGCAGGTTCACGAGGTCCGGCTTGTCGGCGTAGGACTCGGTGATCCGGTTCAGGAAGCGGGCGCGGATGATGCAGCCGCCGCGCCAGATCTTGGCCAGCTCGCCCATCTGCAGGTCCCAGCCGTACGTCTTGGCGGCCGCGGCCATCTGCTCGAAGCCCTGGGCGTACGCGACGACCTTCGACGCGTAGAGCGCGGCGCGGATGTCGTCCACCAGGGACTCGGACAGCCCGCCCGGCTGGGGGCCGGCGAGGAAGCTCGAGGCGGCCTTGCGCTGGTCGCGCAGGTTCGACAGCGAGCGGGCGAACACGGCCTCGGTGATGCCCGTGAGCGGCACGCCGAGCTCCAGCGCGTCCTGGGCGGTCCAGCGGCCGGTGCCCTTCTGCTCGGCCTGGTCGACGATCACGTCCACCAGCGGCTTGCCGGTCTCCGCGTCCGTCTTGCCGAGCACGGTGGCGGTGATCTCGATCAGGAAGGACTCGAGGTCGCCCGTGTTCCAGTCGTCGAAGATGCCCTTGATCGTCGGGACGTCGAGGCCGATGCCGAAGCGCAGGAGGTCGTACGCCTCCGCGATCAACTGCATGTCGGCGTACTCGATGCCGTTGTGGACCATCTTCACGTAGTGGCCGGCGCCGTCGGCGCCGATGTAGGCGCAGCACGGCTCGCCGTCGACCTGCGCGGCGATCGTGGTGAAGATCTCCTCGACCTCGCCGTAGGCCTCGCGCGGGCCGCCCGGCATGATCGACGGGCCCTTCAGCGCGCCCTCTTCGCCGCCGGACACGCCGGTGCCGATGAAGCGCAGGCCCTTCTCGGTCAGGTACTGCTCGCGCCGGCGCGTGTCCAGATAGTGGGAGTTGCCCGCGTCGATGATGATGTCGTCTTTGTCGAGCAGCGGGATCAGTTCTTCGATCACGCCGTCGACGGGGGCGCCCGCCTTGACCATGACGATGATCCGCCGCGGCCGCTCGAGCGCCTGGACGAAGTCCTCCATCGACTCCGGCCCCGGTGAAATCGCCTTCAGAACCGAACTCCGATACGAAGTCAGTCATCTTCGCGGCGGTGCGGTTGTGTACAGCGATGGGCACATCGCGGCTAGCGATGTTGCGCGCGAGGTTCGCCCCCATGACGGCGAGCCCTGTGACTCCGATCTGGCTCATTGGCCGCCACCCTAGTGCAAGCGGGATCACGTTCGGGGGCTGACCGAACCTTCCGAGTCCGCGCACTGCCTAAGCTCTAGGCGGTGGCCCGCCCCGACTACTACGGCAACCCGGCCGGTCTCGTCGACGAGATCGAGGTTGTCCGTGGGCTCTACGACGCCTTCGAACGGCGGGACCTGGACGCCATGCTCGCGGCGTTCTCCGACGACGCCGAGCTCCATTTCGAGGGCACCGCCCGCCTCGCCGGCCGTTCCCAGCCCTACCGCGGCCACCAAGGCCTGCGCGAATACCTCGTCGACGTCGACCGCCTCTGGGAGGAGCTCGTCCTGCACGCCACGGACTACCGCGCCGTTCCCGGCTCCGTGATCGTGATGGGCCACATCACCGGCCGCCGCCAAGGCCTGGACGTGCGCCGCGCCTCCGTGTGGACCTGGAAGGTCAAAGATGGTCGCGCCACGTCGGTGAAGGCTGCCGATCTCGGCGATTTCGCGTGAAGCAGGACATCGAGACACGCGACGATGTGGAGCGCCTGGTCCGCGCGTTCTACGGCCGCGCGATGGACGACCCGATGATCGGCTACCTGTTCACCGACGTCGCCCAGCTGGACCTCGAGGCCCACGTCCCGGAGATCACCTCCTTCTGGGAGACGATCCTGCTCGGCGCCCAGACCTACCGTGGCGGCGCGTTCGCCCCGCACGCCCAGCTGCACTACAAGTCGCCGCTCCGCGCCGGCCACTTCGAACGCTGGCTCGTCCTCTGGACCACCACCGTCGACGAGCTCTTCGAGGGCCCACGGGCCGGCTACGCCAAACACCACGCCACCCGCGTCGCCCGCGCCTTCTACGGCCGGATCGAGACGCATGGGCACCGCAGCGCCCTCGGGCGGCTTCGCCGTCACCCAGCACGGCCCGCGCTGACCCGCGCGATCATCCGGTCCGGCCGCGTCGTGATCTCGGCCCACGAGGTGCGGATCACCGTGTAGCCGAGGCTTTCGAGGATCGCTTGCTTGGTGCGGTCGTCCGCGCGGGCGAGCAAGTGGTCGTGGTAGCGCCATGAGTCGGTCTCGAGGACGAGGGCCTTGTCCGGCCAGAGGAAGTCGGGGATGAGGTTGGTGCCCTCGATGGCCGGGTTGACGAGTGGCTTCGGGATGCCGGCGTCGTGCAGGAGGTGCAGGACGGCGTTCTCGTTCTCCGAGCGCGTCGGCGCGGCGGTGGCGAGGACCGCGCGGAGCTGCTTGGCGCCGCGGTGGGAATGGGTGATCAGGTCGCGCAGGGTGAGCAGCCTGCAGGTTGAGGCCTTGATTGACCGCGCGGCGCAGCGTCTTGAATCGGCGACAGTGCGGAGAGGTGGATCATCGTCTGCGCGGGCGTCGTGACCGGGATGCCCTGGTGGTCGTGGTCGCGAATCGTGTCGCGCCGCGGTGCGTGTTGATGCCGTCGTGGCGCTTGATCGGTCGGGGCGATCACGTCAGGGTGCCGCCCGGTCGGCTCCAGGAGTCCCCACAACACCGCCGCCGCGAAGTACGCGAGTGCGGCGCGGGCGCCGCACGCCTTTACCGCCGCAAGGCACCACGCCTCGAACGGGAGGTTCGCGTGGCCGGTGGCGTAGACGCCGCGGTACAGCGGAAAGAGTCGTCCCGCCGCGACCCGCTTGGACACGGCCTGTTTGGAGAGCCCGCACGCGCGCAGATCGGCGAGGTCGACGACCCCGTGCTGGCCGGCCGCCACGCGAGCGATGAGTTGGTCAACCGTTGGTTGACCGAGTGAGCGTTCGCGTGGCATGCGCGAACCCTCGCGCGAACCCGCGTTACGTGTCTACGCGCACTCGCAACAACTGTGTGCCAACTCTGCGACGGCTTTGCGCACGGCCTCGAGGGGCTCCATCAGTCGGTGGCGAGTGCGGCCTGCAGCCGCGGGGCACGCGGGATCAACAGTGAAGCCATGATGGCGATGAACCCGGCCACGGCGGAGAACGCGAAGGCGGCCGTGTAGAGGCCTTCGCTGGGCATCGGGTCGCTCGTGGAGGTGAGGATCGCGGTCACGATCGCGGCGCCGAAGGAGCCGCCGACGGTCCGCATGACGGTGTTGATGCCGGTCGCGATCCCGACCTCGGACTGCGGGACGGCGTCCACGATCAGGTTCGCCATCGCGGCGAAGCCGAACGTGATGCCGACGCCCAGCAGCATGCCGCCGATGATCAGCTCCCACGGGTGGGCGTGGGCGAACGTGTTGATCAGGAACGAGCACGTGATCAGGACCGCGCCGATCGTCAGCACGCCGCGGAAGCCGATGCGCGCTCCGAGCTTGGCCGCGGGCGGCCCGGCCGCGAGTTGCGCGAGCGCCGTCGGCAGCAGCAGGAACCCGGCCGCGGTGACGCTGAAGCCGAACCCGTAGCCCGTGCTCTCCGGCGCCTGCGCGAACTGCGGGAAGACGAGGAAGCTCGAGAACATCGCGATGCCGACCAGGAAGCCGGTCAGGTTCGTGAACGCCACGGCGGGCTTGCGCAGCACCGCCATGTCGATCAACGGCTGCGCGACCCGCGTCTCGATCCACACGAACAGGCCGATCAGCACGAGGCCGCCCAGGACCGAGCCGACGTTCGCGGGCGAGCCCCAGCCCCACTCACCCGCCTGCGAGACGCCCAGCAGGATCGCGGCCAGGCCGGCGCTCAACACGACCGCCCCCAGCCAATCCACCTTCGCGTTCTCCACCGGCGGCGAAGGCGGCACGAAGCGGTGCACGGCGTACGCCACCGGCAGCGCGATCATGCTGACCCAGAACAGCCAATCCAGGTTGATGTGGTCGACGATCAACCCGGAGAGCGGCAACCCGATGCCGCCGCCGATGCCGAACACCGCGCTGATGATCGCGATGCCACCCGCCACCTGATCGCGCGGGAACGTGTCGCGGATGATCCCGAACGCGAGCGGGAACACGCCGCCGGCCACGCCCTGCAGCACGCGCCCCGCGATCAGCACCTCGATCGACGGCGCGAGCGCGTTGATCGCGGCCCCGATCGAGAAGATGATCATGATCGCGGTGAGCACGCGGCCCTTGCCGTAGAGGTCGCCGAGCTTGCCCGCGATCGGGGTCGCGATCGACGCGCTGACCAGGAAGCCGGTGAGCACCCAGCTGACCGCGTTGGGCGACGCGTCGAACTCCTGCGCGAGCGCCGGCAGCGCGGGGACGACGAGCGTCTGCGAGAGGGCGAAGGCGATGCCCGCACCCGTGAGCGTGAGAAGAACCGGCGTGGGCCGTTGCTGCGGGGGAGTCACCGGACGCAGCTTAGTTGCGCGGCGTCAGCGCTTCGAGGCCATCCGGCGCGCGAGGTCCGCGAACGTCGCCTCGACCTCCTCGTCCATGGTCCGGCGGAAGACCGCGAGCAGCGCCTGCGCGGCGAGCGGACGGGACGCCTGGATCGACTCCTCGAGCTCGTCCCAGCGCTCCGCCTCGGCGTACGGCTTGAGCACGTCGTCGGTGAAGAGCCGCACGAACTCCTTCGATACGGCGCGCGAGTGGCGGATGACGCTGTCGAGCATCGCGAGCGCGTGATCGAGCTCCACCCCGCGCGCGACCACCTCCTCGGCCGCGGCGAGCAGCGCCGGGCTCGGGCACCTCGAACTGGCCCTCGCCCAGCGGGTGCAGGAGGCCGAGCTTGGTGGCCTTGGCGATCAGCGGCTTCGGGTCGTCCTTCTCGGTCAGGCGCAGTCGCTCCGCGAGCACCTGCGCGCTGACCACCTCGGGCGTCTCCCCCACCTCCAGCGAAGCCTCCTTGAGCGCCAGCAGCCGCTCGCCGGACTCGCCCAGCAGCCGCTTGATGCCAGCCGCTCGACGTGCTCCGGGCCGTAGAAGCCGATGCGCCCGCGTCACAGAACGTGACGTCAAACGCCGATATGGCCGCGCGGGCGATCTATCTGCCCGCCGAT
>CAVRTQ010000018.1:0-368522 GCA_963724195.1 uncultured Solirubrobacteraceae bacterium
CGCACGTTCGCGGCGCTTGACGTCTCCTGCGTGATCTTCAGGACACCGATCTCCGCGGTCGAGCGCACGTGCGTGCCGCCGGGAGCTCGGGCGGAACCCCGCCGTCGCCGACCTCGACCATGCGCACGACGTCGCCGTACTTCTCGCCGAACAGCGCCATCGCGCCCCAGCGACTTCGCCTCGTCCAGCGTCGTCGTCAACGCCCGGACCGGCTGGTTCTCCAGGATCATCTGGTTCACGCGGTCCTCGACCCACTCACGGTCCTCCGCGCTGAGCGGCGCGCCGTGCGTGAAGTCGAAGCGCAGCTTGTCCGGGCCGACGTAGGAGCCGGCCTGGTGCACGTGATGACCGAGGCGCTCGCGCAAAGCGGCATGCAACAAATCGGTAGCCGTGTGGTTGCACTCGGTGCCGCGCCGGGCGTGGCGGTCCACGCGTGCCCACACGCGCTCGCCGTCGTGGAGCTCGCCGGTGAGCGGCTCGAGCACCAACGCCTGGTCGTCGCCGAGCCGCACGACGTCCACGACGCGAGCCGAGCACCCGCCGTCCTCGCACTCGATCACGCCGCCGTCGTGCACTTGGCCGCCGCCGGTGGCGTAGAACGGGGACTCGACCAGCTTGGCCAGCACGCGGCCGTCCTCGCGCACCACGGCAGCGACCGCCGTGGCCTGCTCGGTCGTCTCGTAGCCGGTGAACGTCGACGGCGCGCCGGCACTCGACGCGAACGTCCGCAGCCGCTCGCGCGCGCGTCCTCGCCGCCCTCGCGCCCGGCGCTCGCGCGCGCCCGGGTGCGCTGCTCCTCCATCAGGTCTTCGAAGCCCTGCTCGTCGACCCCCATGCCGCGCTCGGCCGCGAGCTCCAGCGTGAGGTCGAACGGGAAGCCGTACGTGTCGTGCAGCAGGAACGCCTCGTCGGCGCCGATGCCCTCCTCACCGGCGGCCTGCGACTTGGCGATGACGTCCTCGAGCATCTTCAGGCCCTGCTCGAGCGTGCGGTTGAAGCCCTCTTCCTCCCGCGCGAGCCACATGTCGATCGTGCTAGCCTGCTCGATCAGCTCCGGATAGGCGGCGCCCATCGCGTCGCGCACGACCTGCGCGTACTGCGGCAGGAACCCCGGCTCGATGCCGATCCGGCGGCCCTGCACGATCGCGCGCCGCATCAGGCGGCGCAGCACGTAGCCGCGGTCCTCGTTGCTCGGGACGACGCCGTCGGCGATCAGGAACGACATCCCGCGCGTGTGGTCGGCCAGCACGCGCAGCGCGCGGTCGACGCCATCGTCACCCGAGTCGTAGGACTTGCCGGACAGCTCCTCGCCGAGCTCGATCAGCGGGATGAACTGGTCGGTCTCGAAGATCGAGGTGACGCCCTGCTGGATCAGCGCCATGCGGTTGAGCCCGAGGCCCGTGTCGATGCTCGGCGCCGGCAGCGGCGTCAAGGTGCCGACCGGGTTCTGCTCGAACTGCATGAACACGAGGTTCCAGTACTCCAGGAAGCGCTCGTTGTCGCCGCCCGGCAGATCGTCTTCCGTGCCGAAGTCCAGCCCGCGGTCCAGGTACAGCTCGCTGCACGGCCCGCACGGACCGGTCGGGCCGGCCTGCCAGAAGTTCTCCGAGCGCGGGCACAGCACGATCCGCTCGCGCGGGACACCGATCGCCAGCCAGATGTCGATCGCGTCCTGGTCCGGGCCGAGGCCGAGCTCCTCGTCGCCCTCGAAGACCGTGACCCAGATGTCGTCCGGGTTGAACCCGAAGCCCTCCAGCGACAGCTCCCAGGCGAACCGCGCGGCGTCTTCCTTGAAGTAGTCGCCGATGCTGAAGTTGCCCAGCATCTCGAAGCAGGTGAGGTGGCGCGTCGTCAGGCCGACCTGGTCGATGTCCGGCGTGCGGAAGCACTTCTGGCACGACGTCAGGCGGTGGTGCGGCGGCTTCTCTCGACCCTGGAAGTAGGGCTTGAGCGGGTGCATGCCCGCCGTGGTGAGCAGTACCGACGGATCGTGCTCGGCGGGAACGAGCGACCCGGACGGCAGCCGCTTGTGGTCGCGGCTTTCGAAGAAGCTGAGGAAGCGCTCGCGGATCTCGTCGGAGGTCATCGGGACCTGAGTCTAGGCTGCACGCCCATGCGCGTCGTCTCCACCCGCGTCGTCTACGAGAACCGCTGGATGCGGGTCCACGAGGACCGCACCGAGCGCGAGGACGGCACGCCCGGTTTGTACGGCTGGATCGAGAAGCCGCTGTCGGCGATGATCGTGGCGATCGAGGACGGTCACGTGTGGCTGGTCGAGCAGTTCCGCCACCCGGTGCGGGCCGCGCTTCTGGGAGTTCCCGCAGGGCGCCTCGAGGACGCCGCCGCCGCCCGAGGCGCTCGCACGCCAGGAGCTCGCCGAGGAGACCGGCGTGCGCGCCGCGCGATCGAGCACCTCGGCCCGCCTGTCACTTCGCCTACGGCCTCCCGACCAGGCCGTCGACGTGTGCCGCGCAACCGGGCTCGAACCCGGCGAGCAGGCGCTCGAATCACCGAGCAGGACCTCGTCGTGCGCCGCTTCACGGTCGAGGAGGTCGACCGGATGGTGCGCGAGAACGAGATCCGCGACGCGGCGTCGGTCGCCGCGTGGCACCTCGCTACGCGGTGATCGTGCCCACGCCGACGACGACGTCGCCGCGTAGCAGGCACGCCGTCTGACCCGGGGCGGCGCCGTGGAACGGCTCGCCCAGCTCGAGCTCGAGCGTCGCGCCCTCGCCGTGGACCCGGCAGGGCACGGCGCGGGAGTGGTAGCGCAGGCGGACGGCGTCGACCTCGGCGGACGGCCGGTGCAGGCGGGCGCCGCGCACGCGGACGCGCTGGGTGGCGAGCTCCTCGCGTGAGCCGATGACCACGCGCGTGCCCTCGGTGCGCAGCACGTAGACGGGCTCGGGGGCGGCGACGCCGAGGCCCTTGCGCTGGCCGACGGTGAAGTGGTGCGCCCCGCGGTGCGCGCCGACGACCTCGCCCGCGGCGGTCACGATCTCCCCCGGCCGGTCCTCGAGACCGCCGTGGCGGGCGAGGAAGCGGGCCTTGCCGGTGCCGGCGAGGAAGCACAGGTCCTGGGAGTCGGCGCGCGAGGCGACCGGCAGCTCGGCCTCCGCCGCGATCGCCCGCACCTCGGGCTTGGTGAGCTCCGCCAAGGGGAAGCGCATGCGCGCGATCGACGCCTGCGAGAGCGCGGCGAGCATGTAGGACTGGTCCTTGGCGGGATCGGCGGCCGCGCGCAGCAGGCCGTCTTCGGTCACCCGTGCGTAGTGGCCGGTGGCGAGCGCGGGCGCCCCGAGCCGGTCGGCCAGCGTGAGCATCTCGTCGAGCCGGATGTGGCCGTTGCAGGACACGCACGGGTTGGGGGTCTCCCCCGCCGCGTACCCGGCCAGGAACGGGTCCACGACGCCCGCCCGGAACTCCGGCCGCAGGTCCAGCGTGAAGTGCGGGAGGCCCATGCCGTGCGCGACCATCCGCGCGAGCCGGACCGCGTCGGCGCTGCAGCAGGAAGAGGCGGCGTCGTTCTCCTCGTCGCGCCAGAGCTCGAGCGTCACCGCAACGGCGTTCTCGCGCAGCAGATGCGCGGCCACGGCGGAGTCCACGCCGCCGCTCATCGCCACCAGCACGCGCCCGTCGTCCATCGGCACGTCGGCGCCACGGGCCGCGGCGCCGAGCGCGCGATGGAGCGCGTCGGAGGCCAGATCGGCGGCGTGCAGCTTGCCCGGCGACAGCCCGCCCAGTTCCTCCGCGATCGCCGTCGTGCCGACGCGCGCGGCGTCGAAGAGGTGCTCGCCCTCGACCAGGTACACCGCCGCGGAGCCCGCGGCGGTGAGCGCGCCGCAACCGTCGGCGTCGAAGCCGGCCTGCACCACACGATCGCCGGAGACCACCACCGACACGCGGATCAGGTCGCCGCAGAGCGCGCCCCCGGCGTGCCCGTCAGAGCCCCCGGAACGCAGAGCGCCGCGCCCGTTGGGCGCGGCGAGGTGCTCTTCGAATCGCTCGCGGTCCACGACCGCTACAGCTTACGACCGGCGGTGCGCGACGCAGCCGGTGACGCCGGCTTCGTCGAAGCGACGATCCAGCTTGGCCGTGCTCTTCTCGTCGAAGCCGCGGTAGGGCTTAGACCTGAGGCGGAACGGTGAGCTTCACGCCCACCTCCGCGAGCTGCGCGGTGTCCACGCCGGCCGGCGCGCCCGTGAGCGGATCCGAGCCGGAAGCCGTCTTCGGGAAGGCGATCACGTCGCGGATCGAGTCCCGATTGGCCAGGATGGCCACGATCCGGTCGATGCCGAGCGCGAGGCCACCGTGCGGCGGCGCACCGTACTTGAGCGCGTCCAGCAGGAAGCCGAACCGCGACTGCGCCTCCTCCTCGGAGATGCCGAGCGCGGTGAACACCTGCTGCTGGACCTCGGGGCGGTTGATACGGATCGACCCGCCGCCGATCTCCGAGCCGTCGAGCACGATGTCGTACGCGCGCGACTGCAGTGCGCCCGGATCGTCGAAGGAGCCGGTGGGCGCCGTGAACGGGTGATGGAGCGCGTCCCAGCGCTGCTCGCCCTCGTTCCACTCGAACATCGGGAAGTCCACGACCCACAGCAGCTCGTGGCGACCCTCGGGGATGAGGTCGTAGCGGCGCGCGATCTCCAGCCGCAGCTCGCCCAGCGACGTGGCGGCGACGTTCGCGCGCGCGTCGGCGACGATCAGCAGCAGGTCGTTCGGCTTGGCCTCGAGTGCCCGCTCGATCGCCGCCTTGTCCTCGTCGCTCAACGCCTTCGCGACCGGGGAGCGCCACGTGCCGCCCTCCTCGACGACCGCCCAGACCAGGCCGCCGGCGCCGTAGCGCTTGACGACCTCGGTCAGCTCGTCGGCGATCTTGCGCGACGCTTCGCGCGGGCCCGCGTTGAAGCCGCGGACGACACCGCCGCCCTCCAGCACGCCCTTGAACACGCGGAACTCGGTGTTCGCGACGGCCGGCGCCAGGTCCTGGATCTGCATCGCGAAGCGCAGGTCCGGCTTGTCGGAGCCGTACTTGAGCATCGCCTCGTCGTACGGCATCCGGCGCCACGGCGGGGGCGGCGCGGGGAAGCCGGCGTCCTCGAAGACCCGGTGCAGCAGGCCCTCGATCACGCCGAGGACGTCCTCCTCCTCGACGAAGCCCATCTCGAGGTCCAGCTGGGTGAACTCGGGCTGGCGGTCGGCGCGCAGGTCCTCGTCGCGGAAGCAGCGGGCGATCTGGTAGTAGCGCTCGTAGCCGCTCATCATCAGCAGCTGCTTGAACAGCTGCGGGGACTGCGGAAGCGCGTAGAACGCACCCGGGTTCAGCCGCGCCGGCACGAGGAAGTCGCGCGCGCCCTCGGGCGTCGAGCGCGTGAGAATCGGCGTCTCGATCTCGAGGAAGTCGTTCGCGTTGAGGAAGTCGCGGATCGACCGGTTGACCGTGTGGCGCAGGATGATCGCTTCCTGCATGTTCTGCCGGCGCAGGTCCAGCATCCGGTGGCGCAGGCGGATCATCTCGTCCACCTGGCCGTCCTCGTCGATCGCGAACGGCGGCGTGAGCGCCTCCGCGAGGTGCTCGGCCTCCTTGACGTCCAGCTCGATCGCGCCCGTCTTGAGGTTCGGGTTGACGTTGCGCTCGTCGCGCTTGACGACGGTGCCCGCCGCGGTCAGCACGTGCTCGGGCCGCAGCTTCTCCGCGAGCGCGAACGACGGCGACTCGGGATGGAACGTCAGCTGGACGATCCCCGACCGGTCGCGCAGGTCGATGAAGATCACGCCGCCGTGGTCACGCCGGCGGTTGACCCAGCCCGCCACGCGCACGTGTTCGTCCACCCGCGCCGCATCCAGCTCCCCGGCCCAGGCGTCGCGGTACAGGTTGGCGCGTGGTGGTCTCAAAGCGTTCCTCGGATGTGGTGCATGACGGTCTCGGGCGCGACGAGCTTGTCCTCTCCACCGTCGCGGTCGCGAAGCTGGACGCCTTCGTCGCCGAAGATGGCAACGTAGCGAGGACGGATGCGCGAGGCCTGCTTGAGCTGGCCCTTCACGCTGCGCCCCGCGAGTTCGAGTCTTGTCGAGTGCCCTGCCCGGCGGGCGTCGCTCGCCAGCTTGAAGGCCGCGACCTTGTGCTCGGGGGCGTACGCGACGAACAGGTCCACGAGCGCCTCGACGGGCTGCGGCTGGGTGGACGCCATGAGCATCCGCTCCACCCCGGCCGCCCACCCGACGCCGGGTGTGGCCGCGCCACCGAGCACCTCGGCGAGACCGTCGTAGCGGCCGCCGCCGCCGAGCGTGTTCTGCGCGGATTCCAGCGCACCGGACTGGAACTCGAACAGCGTGCGCGTGTAGTAGTCGAGCCCGCGGACGAGCGTCGTGTCGACCTCGTAGGACAGGTCGGCGGCCCGGAGCAGGTCCTGGACCTCGGCGAAGTGGTCGAGGTCGTCCTGCGGCAGGCGGTCGATCAGGCGCGGGGCCTTGGCCATGACGCGCTGCGTGGGCTCGTGCTTGGCGTCGAACGCGCGCAGCGGGTTGAGGTCGATCCGGCCGACGACCTCCTCGGACAGCTGGTCCTCGTTGGCCCGCAGGTACGCCTTGAGCTCTTCCCGGTAGGCGGCGCGGGCGTCGGGCTGGCCGAGCGTGGCGATCACGAGCTTGGTGTCCCGCGCGCCGATCGCTTCCAGCAGCTCCGCGAGCAGCACGATCACCTCGGCGTCCACGGCCGGGTCGGGCGAGCCGATGGCCTCCGCGCCGATCTGCCAGAACTGGCGGAAGCGGCCGGCCTGCGGCGTCTCGCGCCGGAAGAAGCTCGACAGGTACCACAGCTTCACGGGCTGCGGCAGCTTGTGCATGCCGTGCTCGGCGTAGGCGCGGACGGTCGGCGCCGTGCCCTCCGGGCGCAGCGTGAACGACTCCTCCTCGTCGCCGAAGGTGAACATCTCCTTCTGCACGACGTCGGTCGCCTCGCCCACGCCGCGGGCGAACAGCTCCGTGGCCTCGAAGGTCGGCGTCTCGATCCGGCCGTAGCCCGCGCGCTCGAAGATCTTCTGCGCGGTCGCTTCCAGCCGGTCGCGTTCGGCAGCGTGGTCGGGCAGCACGTCGTACGTGCCGCGGGGCGTCTGGAACTTGCTCACCGGCCGGCGAGCGCTTGCAGGAAGGGATTGGACCGGCGCTCTTGACCGAGCGTCGTCGGGTCCATGTGACCCGGGAGGACACCCGTCTCGTCGGGCAGCGTGTCCAGCAGCTTCTGGATGGAGGCCATGAGCGTGGCGTGGTCGCAGCCGGGCAGGTCGGTGCGGCCGATCGAGCCCTGGAAGAGCACGTCGCCGGAGAAGATCGCCTTCTCGGCCGGGATGCTGTACGTCACGTGGTCCGGGCTGTGGCCGGGCGTGCCGATGACGTCGATCTCGAACCCGGCGAGCTGCAGCTTGTCTCCACCCGACACGGTGTGTTCGGGCGTGTAGCTCTCGAACGTGAGGCCGGGAAAGGCGAACGAGTTGATGTCCTCGAGCATGAAGACCTCGCCCGCGGGACAGTAGACCGGCGCGCCGGTGGCTTCGGCCATGGCCTTGACCGCGCCCACGTGATCGAAGTGGCAGTGGGTGATGAGGATCGCCTCGGGCGTGGTGCCGAGCTCTTCGAGCGCCTTGAGCAGCTTGTCCGGCTCGTCACCCGGATCGATCAGCAGCGCCTTGTCGGAGCCGTCCTGGCGCGCGATCCAGGTGTTCTCCTGAACCGGCCCGACGGTCAACCAGCGAGCCTCCATCAGGTTTTGGGCTGCTGCGATTTCGCCAGGTTCTTGTTGTAGACCCAGCGATCGGTCATGTACGCGAGCGGCGTGTAGATCAGCATCGCCATCGCGGCCAGGATGATGCCCTGCTGGACGCTCGTGTCCCCGCCCAGGATCCCGATCTGGGTCAGGACGAACAGCAGGACCGCCATGGCGAGCGCTTTCAGCGCGGCGCTGTTCCACGTCGGCGGCTTGGTCAGGCGGCGTGCGCGTGCATCCGCCTTGAGGGACTGCTTGCTCTCTTCGGCGGTGAGCTTGCGGCCGGTGCGGCCGCGGGCCTCGATCGAGCCGGCGGCATTGCCGCGGTGCTTGCTCCGCCTCTTGCGCTTCGTCTGAGCCATGGGGACTACGAGGTTAGATGATCTTCCAGCGGTGCCGGGCCGCGGAGCGGGACGTCTTCGGGGAAGTCCGCGTGGGCCGCTCTCGGCGCGGGCGCGACGAGCTCGGCGCCGGTGACCGTCGCGTGCTCCCGGACCGCCGCGACCACATCGGCCATGGTCGTGCGCGTGTGGTCCTCGATGTTCGTGGAGACCTGCACGGCGGTCGAGAGCTGGAGGCCGAGCGCGCGCACGTCGAGTTCGGTGCGCAGGCGCTGCGCGATGGCCTTGGCGGTCTCGATCGGCGCGTCGATCTCCACGTTGAACGCGACCAGCGGGGGCCGCGCCGCGACCAGGGTGGCGCCGGCCGTCGGGTGCAGGCGCTGGGGCCCGAAGTCGGGGCTGAAGTGCTGCAGGCCGCCGGGTCGGCGCAGCTCCGCGCGTGTCCTCCCGCCGGCCAGCTCGCCATAGAGGTACACGGGGACGCCGAGCTGCCCGAGCTCGTCGGCGAGGACGAGCGCTTCGGCACACGCCGCGCCCCGGTCGGCCGGGTCCAGGTAGACGATCGGCGCGACATCGACCGCTCCCACGCGGGGATGCAGGCCGCGATGGTGCGTGAGGTCGATCTGATCGATCGCCACGCGCGCGCCCGCGAGCACCTGCGTGTGCAACTCGCCCGGCCGGCCGATCAGCGTGAACACCGCGCGGTGGTGGTCGGCGTCGCTGGACCAGTACACGGGCTGGAACGCCTGGGCGATGGTGTCCAGCTTGGTCTGGTCGCGCCCTTCGGACACGTTGGGGACGGAGATCAGCACGGTCGGCGCGTGATCCTGGCAGGCGAACATCGTTCGCTAAGCTAATTAGCGATGCGAACCATCTCCACCACGGACCTCGCCCATCGCCTGCGCCCGGTGATCGCCCGGCTCGCGCGGCGGATGCGCCAGGAAGCCGGTGGGGACCTGACGCCTACCCAGACCGCGGCCCTGGCGACCATCTCCGCCCACGGCCCCTTGACGCCGTCAGAGCTCGCCGCGCGCGAGCAGATCCAGCGGCCGACCGCCACCCGCGTGCTCGCGCTGCTGGAGGAGCGGGGTCTGATCCAGCGCACGGCCGATCCCGCGGACCGGCGCTCGTCGCTGCTCGCGTCGTCGGCGGCCGGCGAGGCGTTGCTCGCGGACGTGCGCGAGCGCAAGGACGCGTTCCTGGCTGAACGCCTCGACCGACTCTCCGACGACGAGCTCGCTGCGCTCGAGCGGGCCGCCGAGATCCTGGAGCGGGTGCTCGCCGAGTGACCGCCACGCTCGAGCGCACCTTCAGCTCACTCCGGGTCCCGAACTACCGCAAGTACTTCTCCGGCCAGGTGATCTCGATCACCGGCAACTGGATGCAGATCGTCGGCGAGATGTGGCTGATGGTGAAGCTGACCGGGTCCGGCGTGTCCGTCGGGTTGACCGCCGGCCTGCAGTTCCTGCCGATCCTGCTGTTCGGCGCCTGGGGCGGGCTGCTCGCCGACCGGATGTCGAAGCGGACGCTGCTGACCATCACGCAGCTGGGCATGATGGTTCCGGCCCTGACCCTGTTCGCCATCGTGGCCACGGGTGTGGCCGCGCCGTGGATGGTGCTGGCGTTGGTGCTGGTGCGCGGCACGATCCTGGCGTTCGACAATCCGGCGCGGCAGTCGTTCGTGGTCGAGATCGTGGGCAAGGACCGCGTGCTCAACGCGGTCGCGCTGAACTCCGTGGTGGTCCACTGCTCGCGCATCCTCGGCCCCGCCGCGGCGGGGACGATCATCGCCCTGATCGGGATCGCGCCCTGTTTCCTGGTGAACGCGTTCTCGTTCCTGGCCATGTTCATCGCGCTGCGCACGATGGACGCCCGCGCGTTGCATACGCCCAAGCCGGCGGAGCGGGCGCGCGGTGAGGTGCGCAGCGCGCTGCGCTACGTGCGGCGCACGCCCGAATTGCTGATCCCGTTGTCGATGATGGCGTTGGTCGGGACGATCTCGTTCAACTTCCAGGTGCTGCTGCCGCTGCTCGCGGACTTCACCTGGCAGGGCACCGCGTCGACCTACGCGCTCTTGACCGGGGCGATGGGCGTCGGCTCGGTGGCCGGCGCTTTGGCCGCGGGCGCGCGGGGCCGGGTGTCCGGTGGGCTGCTCGTCGTGGCCTCGGCGCTGTTCGGCCTCTTCCTGGCGCTGGCCGCGGTGGCGCCGACGCTGGAGCTGCAGGTCCTGGCGCTGGTGCCGTTGGGCGCAGCCTCGGTGACGTTCGCCGCCGGCGTGAACAGCACGCTGCAGGTCGCGGTCGAGCCGGTGATGCGCGGGCGCGTGATGGCGCTGTACTCGATCGTGTTCCTGGGCTCGACGCCGATCGGCGCGCCGCTGGTCGGGTGGCTGGCCGAGGTCGCCGGACCGCGAGCCGGGTTGTGGGCGGGCGCCGTGGCCTGTCTCGTCGCCGCCGGGGGCGCTGCCGTCGCGTTCCGGCGCGCCGAGAGGTATCGTCGCCCGGGCGATGACCTCCCCCCTGGAGACGGTGTCCCGCAACCACGGCGCGGTGATCGCCGAACGCCACGGCCGCAGAGTGCCGGTCTCGTTCGGCTCGACCGCCGCTGAAGAAGCCGTCTGCCAGAGGAGCGTCGGCATGGCCGACCGCTCCGACCGCGACACCTTCGAGCTCCGTGGCGACCCGGTCGCCATCGAGACCGCCCTGACCGAGCTCGGCCCGCTCGTCTGGGCGTCCTTCATCGGCGCCGACCGCGCGCTCGTCCGCTGCGCAGCCGAGTCGACACCCGAGGTGTCCGACGTCCTCGCGCACTACGGCGACGTCGCCGTCAAGGCCCGGACCGCGGCGTACGCCGTGATCGGGCTGGTCGGCCCGCGCGCGTCCGAGCTCCTGAACGAGGTCGACCTCACGCCGTCCGGCCTGATCATCCGCGAGGCCCGCGACTCGTTCGAGATCCTGCTGCCGGCCGACCACGGCCCGTCCCTGTGGGACTTCCTCGTCGAGGCGGGCGAACCGTTCGACCTCGCCTGCGTCGGCCACGACGCCCTCGACCGCCTCGCCGCGGCCCGGAGATGAGCGACGGGCGGCGCGCACCGCACGCCGCCCGCTCACCGGCATAGCTGGGGGGAGACTCGAACTCCCGACCTCACGATTATGAGTCGTGCGCTCTAGCCAGCTGAGCTACCCAGCCACGAGCGGGTCAGGATACCGAGCCGCGGCCCTGCCGTGCGCGGTGCGGTTCTCCGCACCCCGCCGGCAGGACCAGCCGCACCGCAAGACGCCAGCCTGTACCCACGGACCGGGGCGCTCGGAATGGCAGAGTTCCGAGTGTCAGTTCACCCCTTCCAACCACTCCCAAGGACCTCCAACACCCTCCTCCTCCCGCAGCGTCAGCGACCGTCGTCTGCCCTCCTCCTCGGACGGCGCTCGCCTCTGTCACGAAGGCCCCGTCTGACCAGCGGGGCCTTCGTCGTTGTGGAGGGTCCGGCGCAACGCGTCCAGACCGGTGTACCGGGGCTCCCAGCCGAGTTCGCTCCGAGCCTTGGTCGTGTCCATGATCGAGTGCCGGGTGAGCGCCTCCGCCCACTCGGCGAACGGTGGCGCGAACGGGAGGCCCGCCAGCGCACGGGCGCCGGTCCGCACCGCACGTTGCGGCAGCGCCAGCGGCGTGAGCCCGAGCTCGCGGGCGACATCGTGCGCGCTGAGCACCCCGTCGCCGGCGAGGTTGTACGCGCCGGGCGGGCCCGCGCCGACGACGCTGAGCAACAGCGCCCGGCCGACGTCGTCCTCGTCGACGAACTGCAGGGGCAGGTCCGGCACCGCGACGGGCACGGGAACGGGCAGCCGCCGCACGAGCGCACCCAGGCCGCGGGCGAGCGCAGCGAGCGGTCCCGGCAGCAGATCCTTGGCGCCGAGTGCGTGCGGGCCGAGCACGACCGGCGGGCGCAGCAGGTACAGCCCGAGCTGGGGGTGTTGCTCCCCCTCGGCCGCGAGCAGGTGCTCGATCTCCGCCTTCTCCTGCGCGTAGAACAGATGCGCGGCGGGCCGCACCGGCCATTCCTCCGTCAGCCGGTACGGGTTGTCCGCGTGGAACCCGTACGCCGCGACCGAAGACGCGTACACGAACCGCTGCGCCCCGACCGCCGCCGCGGCGCGGAAGGCGTTCAGTGTGCCGTCGACGTTGATGGCGCGGATCGTCGCGCGGCCCGCGGTGCCGGTGATCATGAACGCCAGGTGCACCACGACGTCCGCACCGGCGAACGCATCCTCGAGCGCGTCTCGGTCGCGAACGTCGCCGCGGCGGTACTCCAGCTTGGTCCAGCCGTGCTCGGCCGGCTCGAACGGCCGACGCGCGATGCCGACGACGCGCGCGATCCGGGCGTCGGCTTCCAGCAACGGGAGCAGGCCGAAGCCGAAGGTTCCCGTCGGACCCGTCACCGCCACCGTCAGTCCATCCGCCATCCCTGGAGTTCTACCCCACCCGAGACGCCTCGCTGCACTCGAGCCCGATAGATCTCGGCAATCACGCGCGGGCGTGCTGCGTGTGCGCGACCTGCTGGCCCGAAGCGACGACGAGATCGGTGACGAGGCTCGGCGGAAACAGGCCGTGAGCCACGACTCCGGGATCCGCGTCGAGTCGACCTGCCAGTTGTCGCGGCTCGTCAACCGCCCCGGTCCAGTCGGCGATGACGCCGCCGTCCGGGCTCAACACCCCTCCGCGCGGCACCGCGTGCCGAAGCCGCAGCAACGTGCTCTCGAGCCCGAACGCCAGCAGCTCGAGCGGGACGGGCGGCGAGAGCCGCGGCACCGCCTTCTCGTGCGAGGCGATGACCACGAACCGCGCCGCCGCCGCGGCGACCAGCTTCTCCCGCGTGTGCGCACGCCCCCCGCCCTTGATCAGCCACGGCCCCGGCGCGATCTGGTCCGCGCCGTCGATCGCGATGTCCAGCTCGGGCAGCTGGTCGAACGACTCGACGACCAGCCCGGCGGCGACCGCCGCATGAGCCGTCGCCTCCGACGTGGCGACGCACCTGATCCGGAGCCCGCGCGCCGCCAGCAGCGGGATCAACGGTGCGACCGTCGTGCCCGTCCCCAACCCGACGCGCATCCCGTCCTCGACCAGGCCGGCGGCGAACGCAGCGGCGGCGTGCTTTTCCTCGTCGGCGGTCACCGGTGCCGGACTACATCACAGGACGCTCGCAGGCACGGAGGGTCCGCGATCACCGTCGTGCGAGGAGGTCGACGAGTGCCACCTCGGTGCGCATCTGGGTTTGTGCGGACGGTCGGAGTGTGAGCGCTCGCAACCGGGCGTGGTGGATGTCGAGTTCGGACGTCAGGTGGACGCGGCGAAGCCATGCCGGCTCAGTCCCGTCGGCGCGATCGCGGTCAACGCGGACCGCCATGGCGCGAGCCACGGCAATCGCCGTCGGCTCGTCCGGCAACACCAGGAGCACCACGGTGCCCGACGAGCCCGCAGCCCACGTGTCGAGCAGGTCAAGTCGCGCCTCTAGGGCCGTGATGCTCAGGAGCGGGCGGAGCACGGCGACGAGTGCGCACGCAAGGGCGGACCGCGGCGCCATCTCCAGCACGAGGTCGGGCACTGTCTGGCGCGCGCCCGCTGGGCGACGCATTCCGGCGACTTGGCCACCCGCCGTGCGCTCGAACGCGAGCCACCAGGCCGCAACGTGCAAGGCATGAACGACCTGTTCGAGGTCGTCCCACACGACCTCGAACGAGTCGACGCGCGATCTCGCGTCGACCAGGTCACGACCGGTATCGGTCAACGAACAGATTCGCGGCGTCTGTCCCGGACCGGCGCAGAGGAGATGGCCACGCCGCAGCCAGCCCTGCGCAGCCATCGACCACAGCCGGTGCCGGAGACCGCGCGGGGAAAGTCCTCCCAGGAAGCGACGATGGATCTGCGCGGTCGAGAGGACACCCAGCGTCCCGAGCGCCATGAGCATCTCCAGCTCATCCGCAGCCGGGTGACGAGGCTCAGCGACCGCCGTCGGGTTCTCCCACCGCAAGGCCCGCGGACGCGCGTAGCGCGCGAGCTCCGCCAGGGCCGGCGGAACCGGCACCACGGGCCCGGGGCGGTGCGTGGGCCGACGCTCGTGTCCACGGTCCATGCCCCTGATAGGCCGGCGAGGCCGAAGTTCTCCCCTCCCGACGCCGTCCAACACGGCCGGTTCGTCACAGATTGAACCGCCGACGATCTTGGAGGCCCGGTCGCTTGAGAGGATGGTCGGGGATGGCAAGACGTGGCAGGTATCCGGCCTTTCGGGGGAGTAATAGGCTTCGCCGGTGCCCGAGCCCGTTCTCGCCATCACCCACATCCACGGCATCGCGGGGCGTCGCGACGAGCTGCGCGCCCTGATGCGCGACACCGAGCAGGCCACGGCCGCGGAGGACGGCTGCCGCGTTTATCGCTTCACGGTCACGCTCGACGACCCGGACGAGTACGTGCACGTCCAGGAATGGGCGAGCGAGGAGACGTGGAAAGCCCACCAGCGCTCACCGGCCTTCAACGACTACCAGCGGTCCTTGTTCGACCTGCTCGCCCGGCCGTCGGAGATGGCGATCCACCGCGGCGCGCAGACCACGCGCCCCGCGCCCTCCGGTCCCCCGGACCCGCGCAGCCTCGACTAGCTCGACTAGCGCGGGGTGATCAGCACCGGGGCCTTCGAGTCGCGGAGCAGCTTGCGGTCGAACGCGGGCCGGGGAACGGGCGTCGCCGTCGGGTCGGCGCGCGGGCCGACGATCAGCACCGGGCACGGCGCCCGGCGCGTGACCCA
Organism: uncultured Solirubrobacteraceae bacterium; assembly: GCA_963724195.1. Taxonomy (GTDB): domain Bacteria; phylum Actinomycetota; class Thermoleophilia; order Solirubrobacterales; family Solirubrobacteraceae; genus Solirubrobacter. Next base: position 14,900 of record CAVRTQ010000018.1, read on the forward strand.
GCGCGCGATGCTCGGCCACAGTCTCCCGCGCGTGCCGAGCACGATCATCGCCGCGCCATGACGCTCGGCCGCGCGCAACAGACCCGGCCCCGTCGGTCCGTGCTCGATATGGCGATCGGTCGCACCGGCGTCCTCGACGAACGCCGGGACCTCCGTCCCCAACAGGCTGTTGGAGACGTGCACCAGGAGCACCGGCTCACCGGTCGCCTTGGCCGCGTCCATCACCGTCGCACCCGCTTCACTGCGGTCCACCGCACACATGACAAGTCCCATGCGGTCGATGCTCGCGCCGGCGGCTCCCACGCTCCATGGGCGAGAACACCCAAAGCCGGGCGCCGCGTACTGTTTCGCGGGTGCGTGACGACGATCCACTCGGTCAGTTCCGCTCCGAGCTGCGCGCGCACTGCTACCGGATGCTCGGCTCCGTGCACGATGCCGAGGACGTGCTGCAGGAAGTGAGCCTGCGGGCCTGGCGCGGGCGTGAGCGCTTCGAGGGCCGCTCGTCGCTGCGCACCTGGCTGCACCGGATCGCGACCAACGCGTGCCTGAACGAGCTCGACCGCAAGGAGCGGCGGGTCCTGCCCGTGGAGGTCTCCCCCGCGTCCGAGACGGCCACGCCGTACGAGCATCCCGACCACGAGCTGTTGTGGCTGGAGCCGTTCGCGGACGCGCCGGACGAGCAGGCCGCGCGCACCGAGTCGGTGGAGCTGGCGTTCGTCGCGGCCGTCCAGCACCTGCCGCCCAACCAGCGCGCGGCGCTGCTCATGTTCGACGTGCTCGGGTTCTCCGCCCAGGAGATCGCCGACGCCATGGACACGACCCGGGCCTCGGTGAACTCCGCGCTGCAGCGGGCGCGCGTGATCGTGGAGGAACGGCTCCCGCCGCGCTCGCAGGCGGAGACGCTCCAGGCGCTCGGCGAGCAAGGCCAGCGCGAGCTCGTCGAGCGCTACACCCGCGCGCTCGAGAACGCCGACATGGACGAGCTGGTGAAGCTGCTGACCGAGGACGCGACGTGGTCGATGCCGCCGCTCCCGTCCTGGTACCGCGGGCACGACGCGATCGAGGCCTTCCTGCGCGCCGGCCCGTTCCGGCACCGCTGGAAGCACGTCCCCGTCCGGGCCAACGGCCAGCTCGCGGTCGCCGCCTATTGGGAGATGGAGGGGGAGTTCACCGCGTACGTGATCGACGTGCTCGATCTGCGCGAGGACCGGATCGCCTCGGTCACGGCGTTCATCGGCGCCGAGCACTTCGCGCGCTTCGGATTGCCACCCACGCTCCGATGAATCCGGCGGCCGGCTCCGGTCGGCCTCTCCATGAGCAAGAACCGACATCCTCGCGCTGATGTGCGGCGTGGTGGTGATGACGGTGATCGACCTCGCCATCGTCAACACGGCGCTGCCGTCGATCCAGACCGACCTCGGCGCCGAGCCCGCGGACCTGCAGTGGGTGGTGGTGATCTACGGCATCTTCGTCGCCGGGTTCCTGCTCCTCGGTGGGCGCATGGGCGACCTGGCCGGCCATCGCCGCGTGCTGATGGCCGGCGTGGCGATCCTTACCGCCGCCTCGCTCGTGGGCGGCCTGGCCGGCTCGCTCGAAGTGCTGATCGCGGCCCGCGCCGCGCAGGGCCTCGGCGCCGCGCTCGCGGCACCGAACGCGCTCGCGGTCCTCTCCAACACGTTCGCGGAAGGGCCGGAGCGCAACCGCGCGATGGGGATCTTCGGCGCGGCGGGTGGCTCCGCCGCGGCGTTCAGCGCCGTGCTCGGCGGTCTGCTCGTGCAGGGTCCGGGCTGGCCGTGGGCGTTCTACATCAACGTCCCGGTCGGCATCGTGCTGTTCGTGCTGCTCGCACGCATGCCGGCCGAAGCGGAGCGCCCGGCGCGGGAGCGCGCGGACGCCACCGGCGCGATCGCGCTCACGCTCGGGATGATGGCCGTGGCCTTCGGCGTGCACGAGACGATCGAGTACGGCTGGGTCTCCTGGCAGGCGCTCTTGCCGCTGCTCGGTGGGCTCGCGCTCCTCGGCGGCTTCGTGGTCCACGAGGGTCGCGCGAGCACCCCGCTGATCCCGTTGAGGACGCTGCGCAAGCCGTCGTTGCTGTGGGCGAACGTCGCCGCGGGCCTGCTGTGGGCGAGCTTCCTCGGCCTGATCTATCAGGCCACGCTGTTCATGCAGCAGGTGCAGGGCTACTCGCCGCTCGCGTCCGGCGCGGCGACGTTGCCGATCGCGTTCGTGTCGCTCTTCATCGCGGCGCAGGTGGCTCCGGGCTGCGTGAACCGGATCGGCGCGGCGCCGACGATCGGGGTCGGGTTGCTGATCATGGGCGCGGGGATGCTCCTGCTCTCCGGCGTGCCCGAGCAGGCCGACTACCTGACGGACTTCGTGCCCGGCTACACCGTCATCGGCCTCGGCCTGGGACTGGCCGAGATGGCCACGCCGCTGGCGGCGCTCGCCGGGGTGCGCGAGGGCGAGTCCGGGCTGGCGAGCGGCGCCGTGGAGACTGCGCGTGAGCTCGGCGGCTCACTCGGCCTCGCGCTGCTCGTCTCGATCGCGCTGGGCGCGGCCGTCGACGGCACGGACGCGTTCCACCGCAGCGTGATCGGCGCGGCGATCTGCGCTGCGGTGGGCGCGGTGGTGGCGCTGACGCTGTTGCGGCGGGCCGCTCGCCGCTAGCGGCGGACGACCGTCGACGGGAACGGGAGCACGAAGAACGGGCCGAACACGGTCACGCCCGGCGTGCCGAACCGCGTCGCCGTCTGGTGGCAGGTGCCCTCGTCGATGATCTGGTGCCGGGCCTCGCCCGTGCGCAGGTCCACGGTGACCCGGCCCACGAGCGACGCGCGGTCACGGACGCGGCCGCTCGAGTCGACGATGTAGGCGTGGATCGGGTTGACCGAGCTGAACCGCTTCTCGGTCAGCTCCTCGTGCGCGAGGTCGGACATCATCAGGCGGAACGTCTCGCCGGTGGCGTTGACGACGGTCGTGTCGAGCGTCCCGACGAAGGTGAAGATGTTCGGGAACCCGGTCCCGAACGTGGGCGGGTACGGTGCGGGCCGCGGGGCGGTGGCCGAGCCGCGGGTGACCGTCTTGAACGTGGCGGGGGCGGCGAGGCGGTAGGTGCCGTTCTCGCACTGGATGGCCGGGACCGCGATCGGCAGCGTCTGCTCGCTGCGCACGATCGGATAGCCGGCCTCGGGGATCCCGAAGCGGTCCTCGTCGATGTGCGTGTGCAGACCGAACTGCGTCAGGCCCACGGTGAACCCGGGCCCCTTGGCCAGGGTGAACAGCGGGTTGTCGACGACCTTGAGGTCGTTCGAACCCCATCCGGTCGCGCCCGCGGTACCCGCCGGTACCAGGCTCAAGGCGACGACCAACCCCACAAAGCGCTTCACGGTTTTCCCCTCCCGTTAGACGGTGTCGCGACCGGACGCTATCGGCCACTCACACGACTTTCATGCACCGAACGGTGATCGCGTGTCAGCCTTTTGGTCCGTGATCGACGCCGGCCCCAACCCGCTGCTCGAGCGCGGGGCTGAGCTCGAAGGCCTCGCGGCCCAGCTGCAGGCCGCCCGCGCCGCGGCCGGGTCGGTCGCGCTGCTGGAGGCGCCCGCGGGCCACGGCAAGACGTCGCTGCTGCGGGTCCTGCGCGCGGAGGGAGCCGAGCAGGGCTTCAAGGTGCTCACGGCCACGGGCGGGCCACTGGAGCGCGACTTCGCGTTCGGGATCGTGCGCCAGCTCTTCGACGTCGAGTTGCACACGGCCGACGAGGCACGCCGCACGCGGCTGTTCGCCGGCGCCGCGCGGCTCGCCGAGGCGGTGTTCGGCACCACGCACACGCAGGAGGGCCAGGACCCCGCGCACTCGACCCTGTACGGGCTCTACTGGCTCGCGGCGAACCTGGCGGCGGAGCAGCCGCTGCTGATCGTGGTCGACGACGCGCACTGGGCGGACGCGCCGAGCCTGCGCTTCCTGGACGCGCTGGCGCGCCGGGTGGAGGACCTGCCGGTGCTGCTCGCGATCGGCGCGCGACCCGCCGAGCCGGGCGCCGAGCAGGCGTTGCTGGACGGATTCGCGACGGCGCCGGTGACGCATCTGCACCGCCCGCAGGCGCTCACCGAGGCGGGCGTCACCGCGTTCGTGCAGGCCAAGCTCGACGCCGAACCGCCGTTCGTGGAGGCGTGCTTCGAGACCACGCGCGGGAACCCGCTGCTGCTCACGGAGCTGCTGCGCGCGGCACCGTTCCACGGCCGCGCCGACGAGGCCGAAGCCGTGCGCACGACCGTCCCGCGCGGGGTCGCGGCGCGCATCCGCACGCTCTCCCCCGCGGCCCTGGCGGTCGCCCGCGCGACCGCCGTGCTCGGCGACGCGACGAGCCTCACGCGCGTCGCCGCGCTCGCCCGGCTCGGCGAGGCGGAGGCGGCGCGGGAACTGCGCACGCTCGCCGACGCGAACCTGGTCGACCCGCAGGACTCGCGCTTCGTGCATCCGATGGTGCGGGAGACGGTGGAGGCGGATCTGGGCGCGGAGCGCTCGCGCCTGCACCGCGAGGCGGCGCGCCTGCTGCACGCGGACGGCGCCTTGGACGGCGTCGTCGCCACCCACCTGCTCGCGGCCGAGCCGACGAACGACCCGTGGGCGGCGGAGATCCTGGCGAGCGCGGGCCGGCGCGCGCTGGCCGAGGGCGCGCCGGACGTCGCGCTGCGGCTGCTCGCCCGGGCCGAGCCGAAAGACGCCGGCATCCGGCTCGCGCTCGGCCTCGCGCAGGTCCGCACCGGCGCGGACCCGCTGCCCGCGCTGGACGAGGCGATCGCCACCGGGACGCCGGAGATCGCGGCCGACGCGACGAAGATCGCCGCCGCCGCGCTCATCCTGCGCAGCGAGCCCCGCGCCGCCGCCACCCGGCTGCGGGCCGCGCTCACCCAGGTGCCGCCGTGGCTGCGCGGCGAGCTGGAGGACCAGCTGGTGGAGGCGCTCGCCTACCGCCACGACGACGCGCACGAGTACCAGCAGACGATCGAGGCGCACGCCCACACGAACCGGCCGACGGTCCTGTGCCACATCGCCCATGCCCGCGCGATGGCGGGCGCGCCGCGCTCGGAGGTGTTGCCATCGTGGCGGCGCGCGTTCGCCGACTCGCAGGTGTTCGCCCGCCTCGGCGTGGAGCGCTTCGCGGCGCTGTGGGCGATCGAGGCGCTGCATGCGGTGGAGGCGGCCGAGGAGGCGCGGGAGGCCACGCGCGCGCTGACCGACCTCACCGACCGCTCGGGCTCGCGCTCGTCGGCGGGCGCGGCGGCGTGGATGGACGCGCGCTGGGAGCGCCGGTTCGGGCATCTGCGCCGCGCCGAGGACCAGGCCCGGCTCGCGCTGGAGCTGTCCGTCGGCGCGATTCCCGAGCTCGCCGCGGGCACGACGCTCGCCGGCATCCTGCTCGACCGCGGGGACCTCGCCGGAGCGCGCCAGGCCCTCGCCGGGCTGCCCACGCCGGGCGCGACGGCCTCGATCTTCGGCCTGGACGCGGTGCGGGCCCGGATCGCGCTCGAGGACGGCGATGCCGAAGCGGCGCTGACCCTGCTCGACCGCCAGGCCGCCGCGGACACCGCCCGTGGCTGGCTGATCGGGCTGCGCGAGGACTCGCACGCGCTCACCATCCGCGCGCTGCTCGCGCTCGGCCGCCTCGACGAGGCCCGGGCGGTCGCCGAGCCGCAGCTCGCCGCCGCCCGCGCCCGCGAAGCGGCGGGCGCCGAAGCCGTGCTCCTGCTGGCGCTCGGCGAGCCGGCCGTGGAAGCCGCGCACCGCTCGCCGCTCCCGTACGTGCGCGCCGTCGCGACGGCCGAGCTCGGCTTCGCGCTGCGCCGCGAGGGCCGCCGCGCCGACGCCCGGATTCCGCTCCGCGAAGCGCGCGACCTCGCCCACCGCACCGGAGCGACCGCGCTCGAGCAGCGGGTCCACGAGGAGCTCGTCGTCGCCGGCGCGCGCCCGCAGCGGCTCGCGTTCAGCGGCGTCGACGCGCTCACCGCCTCCGAGCGCCGCGTCGCCGAGCTCGCCGTCCGCGGCCTGCGCAACCGCGAGATCGCCGAGACCCTGTTCGTGAGCCTCAAGACCGTCGAGGTCCACCTCGGCCGCGCCTACACCAAGCTCGGCATCAAGGGCCGCTCGCAACTCGAGGCGGCGCTCGCAACCTAAAGGACTGTCCAGTTGCCACTAAAGGGCCCTCTTTATGTAGGGGTTGATGTTGGGGTCGCCCGCTGATGAGGCGGGCGCGGGGCGACGGGAGGATCGGCGGCGATGACCCTCCCCACATCGATCAACCTCGTCGTGCCCGTGGCGGGCCACGCGACCCACGGCCAGTACGCGCTGGTCGAGGCGTGCGTGGCCGCGGGCACGGAGATCCCCGCCCATGTCGCCAACCAAGAGGACGTGGTGCTGCACGTGCTGCACGGCGAGCTCGCCGTCAGCGTCGACCGCGTCGAGCAGACCGTCATCGGCGGCGGGAGCGTGGCACTCCCCCGCGGCGTCCCGCGACGGATCGCCGCCACGCGCCCCACCCGCGTGCTGGCGCTGATCGCCCCCGCCGGGCTCGAGCAGCTGCTGAGCGTGGTCGCCGACCCCACGACGGACCCCGACGACCGCGCGGCGCTGCTCGCGGTCGGCGGCGTCCAGACCGTCCCGTCGGCATGACCGGCGACGCTCGCGTCGCTGCGAGTACCCGGAGGGCTCGACTCGCGCGTGTCGCCGCCAACGCGGATCGTCCTCGTGGACGATCACGTGCTCGTGCGCAGCGGCCTGAAGGCGCTGCTCGACGCCGAGCCCGACCTGGAAGTGACCGGCGAGGCCGACAACGGCGCGGACGGCGTCGAGGTCGCGCTCGAGCGCCGCCCGGACGTGGTGCTGATGGACGTCGAGATGCCGGTCCTGGACGGGATCGAGGCCACGAAGCGGCTGATGGCGGCGGGCTCGCGCGCCCGCGTGCTCGTGGTCACCAACCACGACGACGACCAGCTCGTGCTGCGCGCGCTGCGGGCCGGCGCGACCGGCTTCTTCCTCAAGGACGCCGCGCCGAACCGGCTGGTGGAGGCGATCCGTGTCGTCGCGACCGGCGACACGCTGCTCGCCCCGCCGATCGCCAAGCGCCTGGTCGACATCCACCTCGGCGAGACGCGCACGGCGCTGTTCGCGCGCTTCGACGTGCTGACCGAGCGCGAGCGCGACGTCGTCCGCCGGCTCGCCCGCGGGCACTCGAACGCCGCGCTCGCCCTGGAGACGGGGCTGACCGAGGCGACGGTCAAGACGCACGTGACCCGGCTGATCACGAAGCTCGGCGTCACCAGCCGCGTGCAGGTCGTGGTGCTCGCGTACGAGAGCGGCTTCGTCCGCCCTGGCCATACGGGGGAGATCGCGCTGTGATTCACCCGCAAGGACGAGCCCGGGCCACCGTTCGATGGATGCCGCGGCACCGCGCGGACCGTACGGTCGCGGACCTGATGGTCCGCTTACTCCTCCCCCTGATCGCACTCCTGCTGATCCTCCCCACCTCCGCCCAGGCCGCGTTCACCCCGGCCGGCGCGATCGTCGTCAACTCCACCGCCGACACCGGCAAACGCTGTGACGACCCCACCGCCACCGAGTGCACCCTGCGCGGCGCGATCAGCACCGCCAACTTCAACGCCGGCCCGGACACGATCACGTTCAACCTGATCGGCCCGGCGAAGTTCACGCCCGCGACGCCCGCTGCCGCCGATCACCCAGGAGGTCACGATCGACGGCTCGGGCGCGCGGCGAACGGCCCGAAGGTCGAGATCGACGGCAGCCTGATCCCGGAGGACACGCGCCCCGCGCTCGCCGCCACGGGCGCGCTGGCCGAGCCGCTCGACAAGCCCAAGGCCAAGGCCACGCGCTCGTCCGACGACGGCGTGATCCGCTTCCTGCGCCCGTGGGGCCTCGACTTCCGCAACGCCGACGGCTCGACGATCAAGCGGCCTGATCATCCACTCGTTCCCCTACGCCCAGATCGGCATCGACGGCACCGACGCCGCCAACATCAAGGGCAACTGGCTCGGCATCACGCCCGACGGCGAGCCTGTCGCCAGCGCAAGTCCACCGAGGACCGCATGCTCGGCCTGTCGCTGATCAACAGCGCGATGAACGTCATCGGCGGCCCCGGCGCCGACAAGAACGTCATCTCCGGCACCGAGATCGGCGTCGTGCTGATGGACCAGGGCGGCGACGCGACACAACCTCGTCTTCGGCAACTACATCGGCACGACCACCGACGGCCTCGGCCGCCGCCCCAACACCGAGACCGGCATCCTCCTCACCGAGCCCGCGAACCTCGCCGGCCGCGGCACGGAGCGAGAACCGGATCCTCGGCAACGTCGTCGTCGGCGCACGCGACGGCTCCTACGGCATCAGCGTCCTGGCCGCCAAGAAGACCGAGGTCTTCGGCAACTTCGTCGGCATCAGCGCCGCCGGCATCCCGGAGTCGCCGACGGGCGAGCCGCTCGGCCACGACATCGGCATCTACGTCCACGACTCGCCCGACACCGATGATCGGCGGCACCGGCCCGGCCGGGTTCAACATCGTCTCCGGCAACACGCTCGGCATCGAGGTCAACGGCGGCTCGGACCGCTCGACGATCGCCGGCAACCGGATCGGCACGGACTACGACGGCACGAGCCGCCGCGCCCAACGCCAACGGCGTCGCGGTCGTCGGCTGACGGCCTGGCCGAGGCGCCCGCCGACGTCACGGTCAACGACAACACGATCGCCGGCTCGACGAACTACGGCATGTACATCACGGGCGGCGCGAAGCGGCCCACGCTGACCAACAACCGCTTCGGCACCGACGTCGACGGCGTCAAGCAGCTGGCGAACAAGATCGGCTTCGCGACCGGCTCCCCGGCCAGCGGCGGCGAAGCGCCGACCGACCTCACCTTCGGCCCCGGCAACGTCGTCGCCGGCAACAGCACCGACGGCGTGCAGATGTTCGGCCCCGGCGCCGTCGTCAGGGGCAACCGGATCGGCGTGAGCGCCGACGCCAAGCCGCTCGGCAACGACTCGGTCGGCCTCAACGTCCAGGGCGACGGCGTGCTGGTGGAGAACAACACCGTCTCCGCGAACGCCCAGGGCATCGCGATCACCGGCCCGACCGACGAACGTCGTGATCCGCGCCAACCGCATCGGCACGGCGCCGGACGGCACGGCCGAGACTTCGGCAACACCGGCGCGGGCGTGCTGGTGCTCGGCACGGCGCCCGACGCGCCGACGAACACGCGCGTGGGCGGCTCCAGCGCCACCGACGCCAACGTCATCTCGGGCAACGGCCGCGGCGTCCAGGTCCAGGGCGACGCCAAGGACACGGCGATCCGCCAGAACTCGATCGGCCTCGACAACGCGTCCGAGAACGCGATCCCGAACGACGTCGGCGTCTCCCTCGCCGGCGGCACGGGCACCGTGGTCGGCGGCGCGCTCGGCATCGACGCGCGCAACTACATCGCGCGCAACTACGACGCCGGCATCCGCATCAACGGCGCCAAGCAGTCCGTGATCATGGGCAACTACATCACCGACAACCAGGGTCCGGGCGTGCTGGCGGACGCGCGCGGCGGCGACGCCGTGATCGGCTACGACGCCGAGACCGACGGCCCGATCGAGGACGTCAACTGCCGCGACACGCGCTGCAACCGGATCGAGAACAACCAGGGCGCCGGCGTGCGCGTGTCCGTCGCTTCGCAGATCACGGTGCGCGGCAACCGGATGCGCGGCAACACCGGCCTCGACGTGGACCTCGCCGGCCAGGGCGCCACGGCCAACGACGAGAATGACGCTGACGACTGGCCGAACACGCCGATCGGCGTCGTGCCGATCAAGGCCGGCGGCGACCAGTCGGCGCGCATCGGCGGCCGCCTCGACCGCTTCGACGCCGGGAGCACGCTGATCGACGTCTACGGCTTCACGTCGACCCAGGCGATCCAGGGCCGCCCGCGCGGCGGCGAGTACCTGGGCACCGCGTTCCCGGACGCCCGCGGCGAGTGGGAGCTCGAGACGGCCAAGACCTACGCGGCCTACGGCGCGGTCATGACCGACCGTCACGGCAACACGAGCGAGCTGTCCCCGCTCTGCACCGGCGATCAGGACGGCGACGCCCTGTGCGACAACTGGGAGACCGGCGGCATCGACTACGACGCCGACGGCACGCCCGACCTGCGCCTGCAGGACCAGGGCGCCAGCCCGGTCAAGCCCGACGTCTTCGTCGAGGTCGACTGGCAGGCGGGCCGCAAGCCGCACCTGAGCTCGCTGTACGCCGTCAAGGAGGCGTTCGAGCTCGCGCCGCGGCCGGTCAGCCTGCACACGGCGGTCGGCGAAGAGGTGCCCGGCGACGGCCCGATCAACGCCGACGGCCGCTCGGCCCTCGGGCGCTGGGACGACGTCAACGACTTCCTGCGCGGCCTCAACGACGACGACCCGTGCGCGGGCTGGCTCGGCTCCGAGGACGACCGCGACGGCGAGCAGTGCTACGCGATCCTCGGCGCGCGCAAGCTCGCCTACCGCTACGCGCTCTTCGCCCATCGCGAGCAGGCCGGCAACTCCGGCGCGGCCGACCCGGGCGGGGACGCGTTCCTGGTCACCCTGGGCGACTTCCCGCGCGAGGACATCATGCTCGGCGGCGGTTCCGGCCCCGACGGCTGCAACCGCCAGTACGACGCGTGCGTCGCGCAGCTGGAGGCCGCGGTGTTCATGCACGAGCTCGGGCACACGCTCGGCCTGCTGCACGGCGGCGACAAGACCGGCGAGAACAACGAGCCGAACTACCTGTCGATCATGAACTACTGGTACCTGACGCGGGTGCCGCTCAACAGCCGGCCGCTCGACTTCTCGCGCAAGACGCCGATCGCGCGCAACGAGGCGGAGTTCGACGAGGCGCTGCCGCTCTACGAGAACTACCCGCAGCGGGCGGAGAAGCCGTGGACGGAAGCGGCGATCACCGCCTACGACGTCAACAAGGACAAGTGCCGGATCCAGCGCGTCCGCCTCGACCAGACGATCGACCTCAACGGCGACGGCGAGCTGAAGATCCTCCCGATGGGCCTCAACGACGTCGACCTCGACAACGACCCGAACGGGCCCGAGGACTGCCAGAAGCCGGAGAACCACACGTTCCTGACCGGCATCGACGACTGGTCGCGCCTGCGCTACTCGCGCCACGGGCTGGTCGGCTGGGACGAGGGTGAGTACGGCGACGCGGAGACGCGGAGCGTGCCGAAGGCGACCGAGCTCGCCGCGGCGATCGACACCGACGGCGACGGCATCGACGACGACAAGGACGTCTGCCCCGCCGCGAAGGACCCGGGCCAGGAGGACACCGACAAGGACGGGCTCGGCGACGCGTGCCTGCCGTTCATCACGCAGCGGGACGTGTCGGTGGAGATCCAGGCGGCGTCGGCGAACGTGCCCGTGGGTGAGGAGCGGACGGTCGACGTGATCGTCCGCAACTCGTACCCGAAGCCCGCCACGGGCGTCGCGGTGGCGATCACGCCGCCGGCGGGCCTGCAGGTCGACACGACCAGCTGGGCGGTCGGGCGAGGTCCCAGCACGCGGTGAGCAGCAAGCTCACGCTCAAGCTCACGGGCTTGGCCGCCGGGCGCGGGGACCTCACGGCCAAGGTCGTCGCGATGACCGAGCCGGACTTCGACACCGAGGACCAGCTCGCGAGCAAGCGCCTGACCGTGTTCGAGGCCGGCGCCGTGCGGACGGCTTCAATTCGTGCCGGCGCGGCCCGCGAGGGCGACGAGGGCGAGGAGACCACGCGCGTCCGCATCGACGTCGACGGCCACTCCGGCATCTCGATCGAGGGCCGGCTGCGGTCGGTCGGCGGCACCGCCACGCCGGGAGTGGACTACGAGCCCGTCGACGCGCGGATCGAGGTCATCCCGAACTCCAGCGAGGCGTCCGTCGAGTTCAAGCTCCTGAGCGACACGCTCGACGAACCGGACGAGACGATCGAGTTCGAGCTGAGCGGCATCGACGGCGCGCAGCCCGAGACGGTGCGCGGGACGTTCACCATCCGCGACGACGACGATCCCCGCAAGCCTGGCGAGCTGGCCTATCTGGGGTGCGTCTCGCGCGACTACGGCGCAGGCAACTCGTGCGGGCAGCGCGAGCCCAAGCTCACCGCTCCCGTGGGTGAGAAGGCGCTGACGCCGGACGGCCGCTTCCTGTGGGTCGCCGACGACAAGACGATCGTGCGGCTCAAGCGCGATCCCGCCACGGGCGCGCTCAGCGACGCCAAGTGCTGGGTCATGAAGGGCCCGGCCCGCGACTGCGCAACGCTCGGCGACCTCGACGTGCATGCCGGTCGACGTGCTGATCACGCCGGACGGCAAGCAGCTGATCGTCCAAGGAGTCGCCTACGACGAGGGCAACCCGGTGATGGGCCTGGTCTCACTGGCGCTGGACGCCGGTGGCGAGCCGACGCTCACCGGCTGCGTCGGCAAGGGTGCTCCGGGCTGTGACACGAACGTCGCGGTTCGACTCGGCGGTCATCTCCCCGGGCGGGCGCTTCCTGATCACGGTCCCGGCGCGGCCAGCAGCGCAGCCACGGCGAGATCAAGGTCTATCCGCTCTCGGGCGGCAAGATCGAGCCGTCCGTGCGCTGCTACGCGCACCCGGCCGAGAACAAGCCGTGCGAGCCGCTGACGGTCGCGCTCGTCGGCACCCCGTGGACGACGTTCTCGCCCGACGGCGGGACGCTCGCGCTGCGAACCCGCGACCACTTGGCGCTGCTCGGCTGGGACGAGGCGACCGGCACGCTGACCCAGGATGGCGGCTGCGTGCGTGACGAAGGACGGTGCCGCCCCGCGACCGAGTGCCGCCTCAACGGGGACCGTGAGTTCGAGTGCGCGACGCCGCCGGCCCACCTGGACGGCTGGGGACCGGTGCGCTTCGCCCCCGACGGCCGGGCGCTGTACGTGGCCGCGCAACGCGGCAACCGGGTCAGCGCGCTGCCGCGGGTGGCGGACCGGACGTGGTCGTTCGACGCCGCGACGTGCGTTGGCACCGCGGAGACGCGCTGCCCGGTGACGGCCGACGTCGTCTCCAAGGCGACCGAGATCATCACCTCGCCCGACGGCGGTGATGTCTACGTGATGGGCGTCGAGAGCGGCGTCCTGTCGCTGAGCGCCGACCGGGTGACCGGCGCGCTGTCGGCGCCGCGCTGCACGATGGCCTGGACCGGGACGCGTCCTGCCCCGCCGCGTCGGGCGGCGGCGCGCTCCCGCAGAGCGCGAGCGGCAGCATGGTCCTCGACCCGACCGGCCGTGACCTGTACACGACCGACGAGCTGCCCGGCTTCAAGTACGGCATCGCGCGCTTCCTGCGCACGACGCGCCCGCCGGGCGGCGAGAACCGCCCGCCGGTGTGCACCGACGCGGACGCCTCGGCGCGGCCGGGCGAGACGGTGGAGCTCGCGCTCCGCTGCGCGGACCCGGACGGCGATCCCGTGACGCTGCGCGTGACGAGCGGCGACGGTGAGCTGAGCGGCACGCGGCTGAAGGTCAAGGCCGGCGTCACGGCGGGCGTGCAGACCGTCGGCTTCCGGGCCAACGACGGCGGGCTGGACTCGGCCGACGCGTTCGCGCGCGTCACGGTCGGCAACCCGCCGGTGTGCGCCGACGGCGCCGTGAGCGTGATGCGGCGCGGCAGCGTGGCGCTCCCGATGAGCTGCGACCGCGGCACGATCGAGATCGTCGAGCACCCCGCGCACGGCGGCGTGGTCGGCACGACGTTCAACGCGCACCCGGCCGGGCACGACGGCGTCGAGTACGTGCAGGTACGCGTCGTATGACCCGGACACGGGCGTGCGCTCGAACGTCGCCACGATCACGGTGACGGTGCTCGCGCCGCCGCCGCAGCCGGAGATCGTCGAGTTCGGCACCGTCTCGCTCGAGAACGACCGCGGCGGCTCCAACCAGGGCTGCTCGGGCTCCTCGTGCCGCCCGTCCGGCAACGGCGACCTGCCGTTCCCGATGCGCTGCAACGGCTCGCCGACGCAGACCCCGGGCACGTGCTCGGGCACGCTCGAGGCCTGCAACCCGAGTGGCTGCTCGCGCCGTGCGGGTGGGACCACGGCGGCCGCCGCCAAGGTCAAGCGGGCGACGCTCGGCAAGGTGCGGTTCTCGATCCCGGTCGGGAAGTCCAAGACCGTCAAGCTCCGCCTGAACAAGGCGGCGCGCAAGGCGCTGGCCAAGAAAGGGCAAGCTCAAGCTGAAGATCCACACCACCGTCAAGCTGCCGACGGGCAAGACGGTGACCAGCACGCGCACGCTGACGGTGAAGAAGCGCGAAGCAGCAGCGGCGTTAGCCGCGTGGGTTGCGACCGTCGCCGCACGGGGAGTCCGTCCCCGTCGCGGCGCGGTCGAGCGCGCTGATGTGGTGTTCGAAGCCGCCGGGCAGGATCGCGCGGCGCCTGGATCGCGACCTCTGTGCCGGCCGGACCGCTCCCCCGGAGCCGGGCACTGGGCCGAGACGCGGAGCAGCGTGTCGGGCGCGATCGACGGCGAGAACGGCTCCGTCTTCTGCTCGCCCAGGCATCCGGTCGTGTAGACGAGGTCGTCGGAGAGGACGCGCTTGGACGCTTCGACGAGGCCGAGCTCGAACAGGTTGGGAACGGTGACCTTGCCGCTGCGCGTGAGCCCGCGCGTGGTCTCGCCGCACTCCTTCTCCGGCACGGCCGGCTCGTTGTGCACGCAGGCGCCTTTGTAGCGCTGCTCGACGTAGCCGACGTTGGCTGGCGTCGGGTTCATCAGCGACACGGTCACGCAGCCTCCTCAAGCGCCGCGCGAACGAGATACACGCCCTGGTCGGACAGCGTGGCGCGGTCGCGGCTGATCCGCTCCGACAGCCGCGAGCGCTGCTCGAACGTCAGCGTCGCGCTCGCCTGCGGCTTCGGCGGTGTGGGCTCTCGTCCTCGGCGAAGACGAAGTACGCCGCGGAGCCCAAGGCCCCGAGGACGAGGCCGAGCACCAAGAGGACAACGCGCATACTCCAGCGCGTTACCCGTTTTGCGCGTAGCGCGTCCAGAAGGAGGTCTTCTTGGCCGCGCCGGCCTTGGTGAGGCCGATGTGCAGGTGGTCGCGGTGGGCGATCGTCTTGTCGACCTTGCGGCGCAGCTTGCCGCGCTTGGACAGGCAGGGCGAATACGGACGGAACTGGGCCATGCCCGCGCCCCAGTAGCCGCAGTCCCAGATGATCTCCTCGACGCCCATGCGGCGGGCGAGCGCCTGCGGCTGGCCGAGGCGGTCCGGGGCGAGCAAGAGCGCGATCAGCTTCTCGGCGGCCTTGCGCTGGGCCGGGACGGCGACGTCGAGCGCCCAGTCCACGGCGCGGCCCTCGGCGTGCAGCGAGGCCGAGTGCTTGCCCCACTTCTCGCAGCGGTACGTGCCCCAGAAGGCGCCGGCGGCGTTGCGGGTGAGCCACGTGACGAGCGCGGTCATCCCGGGCTTCGGGCGCGCCGAGCACTTGGTGGCCGGGTCGTAGACGGAGTCCTCGATCGGCAGCTCGGCGAGCGCGTCGGCGGGGTTGTTCGAGACCGCCGAGTAGGCGACGGGTGACTCGTAGGCGTGCGCGGTGGCGGAACCGGACAAGCCGAGGACGACGACGAGCGCGAAGAGACGGACCAGCATGCCTGTTGGGTCGGCACGCCGGGCGCGGACTTAAATCGCGCTCAGCCAGTACGTCGGTTGATCGCGTGAGTGGACGCGGCCGAGGGGGTGACGAGGAGCAGGCGAGATCGTCTGGCGTGGCACATCGGCAGGTAGGGCATCGACACAGGCCGATCAGGGACAGGACGCGACGATCACGAACAGCGCGCGGCGAAATAGCGCCCAGGCGAGCAGCACAGCGGCCAGATGTAGAGCGCGTCGTTGTACTGACGGATGCGGATGACCTAGACCACCAGCGCGATCGCGGCCAGGACAGTCACCGTCAGGGGCGCCAGCGGGACCGGAGTGGGAGTAGAGCGCGTGCACGGTGAGACGCGCTGGACAGGCCAGCGACAGCGATCAGGCAGCAAGAAGACGAGGATCGTCTCGGCCGGGTCGGCCGGCGGCTGGATGAGCTGCGCGCGGGTGAGACAGCCGAAGGCCAGCATCGGCACGGCAACGGCGACGAGGGCGCGGACGGCGATTCTCACGTCGGCATCGGTTCTACCGGAATCCGATCGCGGTCGACGTCATCGGGCAGCTCGTGGACGAAGAGGTCGAACTCGTCGACGTGCTCAGGTGGAGACCGGTCGCACCGTCGATCAGTTCGCGCCCCGCGAGCGGGGCGCGCAGCGGGACATCGACAGCGCGGACCTTCCCGACCGCCATGACCACCACGCGCGCTCCACTTCGAGGAAGCGGGGCGGATAGCGCTCCACAGCGCGATGGTCACGCGCTCGGGCGTCTCGTCCACGTCCACGAGCGCGAGTAGATTGCCGGCCGCTGGACCAGACGATCTTGACGCCGGCCGGGGCGACGCCGTGAGCCGGAGCCGCGCCGCGAGCCCGTCGAGCGCTGCGGTCGGCGAGCCCGTCGGCGATCGCGCGCGCCTCGACGGAGTCAGCCGCCCAGATTGGCATCCGCGTGTCGTTGTTCCGACTGGCGTGCGACGGTGCTTGTGCCACAGCTCGGCGTCGTCGAGATGGACGCGTACGTGGTCCACGGCAGACCAGTCATCGCGCGCGGGTGTCCTATCAATCGCGCAGGCAAGCGGCTCGTGTGTCGAATCCGCTTGGTGTCCGGCAACGATGCTCCGGTGCGTGATGGGAGCCGGGGACAGCCGTTGGTCAGGCGGCGAAACGGCGGGCACGCGGAGCGCGAGGTACGTCGATTAGGTCGTACACCCCTTAGATGTCCGGCAGCCCCGATTTGTGACAGCGAACGTCTCGAAGCGGACACCCCGGTCACCGCAGCCGCAGCGTGAGATGGTCGCCGGCGACCGGCTAGGACGTGCGGCGCAGGACGAGGATCGCGGTGTCGTCCTCGGTCGAGCCCGCGAACGCGACGGTCGCCTCGCGGATCGCGTCGGCGATCGCATCGGCGTCCAGGCCGCGCGGGCCGACGTCGCGCAAGAGCGCGGTCAGGCGCTCTTCCCCGAACAGCTCCCGCTCGCGGCGGGCCTCGATCACCCCGTCGGTGTAGAGCACGAGCGCGTCGCCGGGCGCCAGCGCGGCTTCCACGTCGGAGATCCGCAGGTGCTCGAGCAGGCCGAGCAACGGGCCGGTGGTCGGGACCTCCTCGACCCCGCCCCCGGCGCGCGCGATCAGGCCCGGCGGGTGGCCGGCGAACGAGGCGAGCACCGCGCCGTCGCGGCGCAGCAGGACGCAGCCCGCGGTGACGAAGCGCGCAGAGTCGCGGCCGACCTCGGCCACGATCGCGTCGTGCAGCGCGCGCAGGATCTCGCTCGGGCGCTCGAAGGTGCTGGGCCTGCGCGCGGATCGTGTGGCGGGCGAGGCCGGTCAGCGCGGCGGCCTCGGCGCCGCGGCCGCAGACGTCGCCGATGACCATCACCCAGTCCTCCCCGCGCGGGAAGACGTCGTAGAAGTCGCCGCCGACGTCCATGGCGCGGGCGCCGGCGTTGTAGCGCGCGGCGAGCTCGGCCCCGGCGATCTCCGGCAGCGACTTGGGCAGCAGGCCTTCCTGCAGCGTCGTCGCGATGTGGTGCTGGTACTCGTAGAGCTCGGCGCGCTCGAGCGCCTGCGCGCACTGGGTGGAGAGCGCGAGCAGGAGCTCGCGCTCGGTCTCGGACAGCTTCACGGGCACGGTCAGCGCGCCCAGCCGGTGCCCGTAGGCGACGAGCGGCGTGACGCCCTGGCGCTCGTCGAACCGCGGCTCGCCCGTGCGTGCGACCTCGGCCGCCGGGTCGTCGGCGTCGAACGCGAGCTCGAGCACGACGTCCTCGCCGGGTGTCTCGCGCAGCCGGCGGCGGCTCTCGTCGTACAGGAAGAACGTCGGGTCGCGGCCGATCTCGGCCGATCACCGCGGCGGAGACCGACTGCAGGACGTCGCCGCGGGTGAGCGCGGTCGCGAGCTGGACGCCGACCTGGTTGAGCAGCCGCAGCCGGTTCTCGGCGCGGCGGACGCGCAGCAGCGCACGAGCCGTCGCGACCAGCACGGACGGGTCGACCGGCTCGGTCAGGTACGCGTCCGCGCCGCTCTCGAGCCCGTGGACGCGCGCGGCGGCGTCGACGTGCGACTGCGAGCGCTGCAGCACCGGGATGTGGCGCGTGCGCTCGTCCTCCTTCAGCCGCCGGCAGACCTCGAAGCCGTTGATGTCGGGCAGGTGGACGTCGAGCACGATCAGGTCCGGGTCGCGCGCGGCCATCTCCAGCCCTTCCGAGCCGGTCTCGGCCTCCCAGACGTCGAACTCGCCGCCCGAGAGGTAGCGACGGATCGCGTAGCGGTTCTCGGGGCTGTCGTCGACCACGAGCACCGTCGCCGGTGCCCCGCTCATTCGGTCTTACCGGGCAGAGCGGCGATCCGCCAGAACTCGTGCATGCTCAGCACCGTCCGGCGCAGCTCCGTGAAGTCCAGCGGCTTGCAAGGTACGCGTTGGCGCCCGCCGCGTAGGCGGCGTCGATGTCCTCCTCGCGCGAGGAACCCGAGAGCACGATCACCGGCACCATCCGCACGCGGGGGTCGCCCTTGAGCGCGGCGAGCACCTCCATGCCGCGGATGCCCGGCAGGTTGAGGTCCAGGATGATCAGGGCGGGCCGCGTGTCGCTGCCCTCGAGCAGCCCCGCGAGCGCATCTTCACCGCTCGCGTAGCGCCGCACGCCCTCGCGCGAGGTCGTCTCGCGCAGCACGCGCGAGAGCGCCTCGAAGTCTTCGTCGCTGTCCTCGACGACGGCGAGCGGCTGCAGAGCGCGGGCTTCCATTAGGACCCGAGGGTAAAGCAGAAGGATGAGCCCGCCCCCGGGGCGGAGCGCTCGAGCCACAACCGGCCGCCGTGGCGCTCGGCGATCCGGCGCGCGATCGTCAGCCCGGCGCCGGTTCCGCCGCCGTACGCGTCGCGCGGGTGCAGGCGCCGGAAGACGTGGAAGATCGCGTCGTGGTGGTCGGGCGCGACGCCGATCCCGTTGTCGGTCACGCAGACGACGCCGTCGCGAGCGACGACCGAGATCTCAGGCGCGTCGGGCGAGTACTTGACGGCGTTGCCGATCAGGTTGACGAGGATCTGGCGCACGCGGATGCGATCGCCGCGCAGCCCCATCTCGCTCCCCTCGACGGTCAGCGCCGGCTTCGCCGCCAGCAGGTCCAGCGCGTCCTCGAGCACCTCGCCGACCGTGAACTCGGTCAGCGCGAGCTCGGCGCGGCCGATCCGCGAGTAGTCGAGCAGCGTGTCCAGCAGCGAGGCCATCCGCTGCGAGAGCCGCAGGATCGTCGCGAGCCGCTCACGGGCGTCGGCGTCGAGCGTGTCCTCGTAGTCCTCGACCAGGAACGTCGTGTAGTTCGAGATCCCGCGCAGCGGCTCCTTGAGGTCGTGCGCGGCCACGTACGCGAACGCGTCGAGCTCCTCGTTCGAGCGCGCGAGCTCGGCGTTGAGCGCGGCGAGCTGCTCGGCGCGGGTGATCAGGAACGTGCCGAGCGCCGAGCGCAGCTCGGTCACCGACTCCACGTCGACCGCCGCCCACGGGCGGCTCTCGCCCTGCACCGACTCCGCCCACGTGCGGAACGAGCCGTCGGGGTTCAGGCGGTCCACCGCTTTGATCGCGAGGCTCTTCGGCGCGTGCGCCCACTGGATCTCGCGCACGTACTCGGTCCGGAACCACACGATGTGGTTGCCGCGGGCGACGGCGAGCGGCGCGGCGAGCACGCCCGGCATCGACCCCGTCGTGGTTGTGGGTGGCGAACACGTCGGCGCCTTCGAGCCCGTCGAGCAGCGCGGTGACGTCGTCCGGCGTCTCCCCCACGAGCCGCAGCTCACCGTCGATCCGGATCGCCGCGCCGTCGGCGTCGCACACCGCCAGCAGCTCCTCCCCGGCCTCGGCGAGCCCTTCGAGGATGCTCGAGGAGGCGGCGACGCGGTCCAGCACCTGCATCCGATGCGCCGCCGAGCGCGGTCTGGCGCCGGCTGACCTCGAGCTTCTCCAGCGCCTCCAGCTGCATCGAGCACACGATCCCGATCAGCTCGCAGGTCGCGCGCACCTCGTGCGGGACGAACAGCGGGCCGCTGTAGTGGTGGCCGGAGATCAGCCCCCACAGGCGCCCGCCGGCCGTGAGCGCGATCGACAGCGACGCCGTCGCGCCCATGTTCTGCAGGTACTGGATGTGGATCGGCGAGACGGCGCGCAGGACGCCGGCGCTCAGGTCCAGCCACTCGCCCGTGAGCGGGTTCACGAGCGGCTCGAGCGGCGTGGCCGGGGTCTCCACGTCGTGGATGAACCGCAGCCGGTTCTGGAAGAAGAGCGCGCGGGCCTGCGGTGGGATGTCGCTGGCGGGATAGTGCAGGCCGAGGAACGCGTCCAGGTCGTCGCGCTTGTCCTCGGCCACGATCACGCCGTGATCGTCGGGCTCGAAGCGGTAGGCCCACACGCGGTCCGAGCCCGTCAGCTCGCGCACGACGTGCGCGGCGCGCCGCAGCAACTCGTCGATCGCGGGCGCGTCCTGCAGCAGCGTCAGCGCCCGGGCGATCTCGCCCTGGTAGCGCGTGAGGCTGGCCGGGGTGGCGCCGACCGGCTCGAGCTCGACCACGAGCACGCGGTCGGCGACGCGGTAGGCGTAGGCGTCGAGGTCGCGGATGCGCAGCGGCCGCAGGTTCGGGGTCGCGTCCGCGGCGCCCGCTCGCAACTGGTCGACGACCTCGCTCCCACCGAGCAGCGCGGTGAGCGAGGTGCCGAGGACGGAGGCGCCGAACCGGTCGGCGGCGTTGGCGGACGCCTGGACGACCTCGAGCGTCTGCTCGTCGGCGGCGAGCAGCACGCCGTGGCTCTGGATCCCGCCGGGCGTGCGGATCGGCTCGCGGTGGCAGTTCTCCAGGTCGACCGGGGTTCCGGGTTCCAGCAGCTCGTCAGACACGCCGACTTCCCAGCGCCCGCGAGTCCGAGCCCTCCGGGCGAGAACTCGCCGCGACGCGAGCCGTCAGGCGAGCGTCGCCACACATCCAGACCTCCATGTCCTCGAACGTGGCCACCGCGGCCTGCGGTGAGACCGGCGCGTGGCGCTCCACGTGGGCGCCGAACGCGCGCCAGCGGGCCGCGATCCCGCGCCGGGCGAAGTAGGTGCTGTGCAGGCCCAGATCGCGCTCGACCATGCGCCCGATCACGGCGCCGCCGAGCGCCGACCCCTCGAGCACGTACAGGACGCCGAGCGCGTCGCGCACCGAGTGCACCTCCGGCAGGCGGGTGGCGATGGGCAGGCTCGCGACATCCCCGCCGAGCGCCGCGATGTCCTGCGCGAGCAGCGGATGGCGCGGCGTGAACGGGCCGGCGAACGGCGCGAGCACGGTCTCGATCGGCCGGTGGAAGCCGTAGAAGCGCTCCAGCAGCGCGCGGTAGGCGGCGCGCGAGCGCAGGTGACGCTCGATGTCCACACGCCGCTCCAGCCGCTCGTGGTGCGCGGCGGTCGCGGCCTTCAGCTCACCCATGGCCGAGGTCACAACGCGGCCGAAGATAGCGGCAACGCGGCCACCACCGTCGTGCCTCGTCCCGGCGGGCTGACGAACGAGAGCGTCCCGCCGACGGCCTCCGCACGGTCGCGCAATCCGAGCAGACCGCTCCCGCCCGCCGGGTCGGCGCCGCCACGGCCGTCGTCGGCGATGCTGCAGCGCAGGACCGCGCCGTCGCGCGCGATCGTGACGGTGGCGCGTGTGGCCTCGGCGTGCTTGGCGACGTTGGTGAGCGCTTCGGACGCGATGTAGTACGCGGTGGCTTCCAGGACCTCCGGCAGGCGCTCGTCCGGGACCTCGAGCGTCACCGGCACCGCCACCCGCTCGGCGAGCGCCTTGAGCGCGAACGCGAGCCCGTGCTCGACCAGCACCGCCGGGTGCAGGCCGCGCGCGATCTCCCGCAGGTCCGCCAGGCCGGCGTCGAGCTCCCGCGCGGCGTCCGCCAACAGCTCCGGCACGGCCTCGGGGCGCCGCTGCAGCGACGCGCGCGCCACGCGCAGCTGCAGGGCGACGCTGACCAGGCGCGACTGCGCGCCGTCGTGCAGGTTGCGCTCGAGCCGGCGGCGCTGGTCGTCGCCGGCCTTCACGAGCCGGGCGCGGGAGGCGATCAGATCGGTGCGCGCCTGCGCGGAGGCCACGGCCAGCGAGACGAGCTCGGCGAACTCGCCGAGGCGGTTCTCGGTGTCCGGTGGCAGCGGTTGCTCGCTCGCGATCGCGACCGCGCCCCAGAGCGCGCCGGTGACCACGATCGGCGCCGCGGCGGTGGAGCGGTAGCCGTAGCGGAAGCGCTCCGCGGCGCTGCCGCCGGCCCAGTCGTCGATCCGCGCGGGCGCGGAGGTGCGCGCCACCTGGGCGAGCGCGGAGTCGTCGTCGAGCGGCAGGCGCGTGCCGAGCGCCATCACGTCGGCGCTGTCGCGGTTGTGCCGGCCGACCATCTCGGCCGTGCCGTCGCCGACGTAGCGCACGACGGCGGTGGCGTTGACCTGCAGCACGCGCGCGACCTCCGCCGACACCGCGCCGAAGATCCGCTCCGGCGAGGCCTCCGACGCGACGAGCGTCGCCACCCGCCGCAGCGCTTTGTGCTCGTTCGCGACGCGGCTGACCTCGATCAGCTTCGCCTCCGGGTCGCCCTCCAGCGCGCTGTCGCGGTTGGATTCGCGGTCGGTCAGATCGATGCCCGTCGTGACCAGGCCGGTGTCGCCCATCAAACGGTTCGACCACGCGATCAGCCGGCGGCCGCCGTCCTTCGTCCGCCAGTGCCCGACCTGCGGGCTCGACGTGCCGGTGCGCCAGACGAACGCGAGGAACTCGCTGAACGCCTCGCGCTCCTCGGACGGGATCACGCAGTCCTGCGCCGGACGGCCCAGCACCTCGGCGCGGGTGTAGCCGGTCGCGCGCTCGCACGCCTCGTTGAACAGGCGGATCCGGCCCTCGCGGTCCAGAACGCAGACGAGGGATTGGGTGGTCTCGGTGAGGATCTGCGCGAAGGAGTCCCCGAGCTGGAGCTCCTCAGGCTGGGGCGTGTCGTCCATGGCGCCGGGAGCAGCCTATCCACGGCTGCCGTCGTGACGACGCCGTCTACGCGGCGGCGGCCTCCGCCTCGACGCGGCCGTACAGGGTCGTCCGCTGCTCCAGCGGTCGGCCCAGTGCGGTGGTGAGGTCGGTCAGGGCGACCTCGTCCAGCGACTGGCCGTGCGAGGCGCCGGCGGCGCGCGAGATGTTCTCGTTCATCAGCGTGCCGCCCGCGTCGTTGACGCCGGCCTGCAGCAGCTGGCGCAGGCCGCCCATGCCGATCTTCACCCACGAGGCCTGGATGTTGTCGATCTGGCCGTGGTAGGCGATCCGGCCGACGGCGTGCATCAGCAGCGTCTCGCGGAACGTCGGGCCGCGGCGGGCGCCCTGCTTGAGGTAGATCGGCGACGCCATGTGCACGAACGGCAGCGGGACGAACTCGGTGAAGCCGCCCGTCTCCTTCTGCAGGTCACGCGTGCGGATCATGTGGCGCGCCCAGGACACCGGGGACTCGACGGCGCCGAACATGATCGTGACGTTCGAGCGCAGGCCGACGGAGTGCGCGATCCGGTGCGCCTCCAGCCACTCGCCCGTGTCGATCTTGTCCGGGCACAGGATCTCGCGGATCGGGTCGTCGAGGATCTCCGCGGCGGTGCCGGGGAGCGAGGCCAGGCCCGCGTCCTTCATCCGGCGCAGGTAGTCCTCGAGCGGCTCGCGCAGGCGCTTCGCGCCTTCGGTGACCTCGAGCGCGGTGAAGCCGTGCACGTGGATCTCCGGCACCTCGGCGCGGACCGCCTTGCACACCTGCCAGTAGAAGTCGCCGTCGAAGGTCGGGTGGATGCCGCCCTGCAGGCACACCTCGGTGGCGCCGGCCTCCCACGCCTCGCGGGCGCGGCCGGCGATCTCCTCGTGCGTGAGCAGGTACGGCTTGCCGCGCAGGTTGAGGCTGAGCGGGCCCTTCGCGAACGCGCAGAACTTGCACTTGAAGGTGCACAGGTTCGTGTAGTTGATGTTGCGGGTGCGGACGAACGTGACGGTGTCGCCGTTGGTCTCGCGGCGCAGCTCGTCGGCGAACTGGGCGACGGCGCCGACGTCCGTGCCGCGCGCGCTGAAGAGCGTGACGATCTCCTCGAGGCCGAGCTCCTGGCCGGCGCGGCGCGCCGTCGAGCACTTCCTGGATCGCGCCGCGGGGCTCGCCGGTGAGCGGGAGCTCCATCGGCTGCGCGTCGGCGCCCGAGTACCAGGCGGTCGAGCGGCGGCCGGTGAGCCTGACCTCGGCCCCGTCGGCGACGTTGGCGACGTCCTCGAAGCGCTGCGGGAGCACGGCGCCCGGGTCGTCGCGGCCGAGGCCCTCGGCGTCGGCGCGGTCGATCGTCGCGAACCGCAGGTCCGGGTGGACCCAGTCGATGAACTCGGGGTAGACGGCCAGGCGCGGGGCGAGCTGCTTGCCCGCGGCCTCGGTGGCCTCGCGCAGGCGCTGCAGCGACGGCCACGGGCGCTCGGGGTTGACGAAGTCGGCGGTGACCGGGGACACGCCGCCCCAGTCGTCGATGCCCGCGTCCAGCAGCGCGCCCATGTCGCTCGCCAGGTTCGGGGGCGCCTGCACGTGCACGTCGCGCGGGAGGATCTCGCGCGCCAGCCGGATCGCGTCCAGGTGCTCCTCCTCCGGGCACGGCGGGTGATCGCGCATCGCGGTGCCCGGCTTGGGCAGGAAGTTCTGGACGATCACCTCCTGCACGTGGCCGTGGCGGGCGTGGGAAGCGGCGATCGCCTGCAGCGCGTCGATCCGGTCCTGGCGGTCCTCGCCGATCCCGACCAGGATGCCCGTCGTGAACGGGATCCTCAGCTCGCCCGCCCATTCCAGCGTGGCGAGGCGGCGGGCGGGCAGCTTGTCCGGCGCGCCGCGATGGCACGGCAGGTCCTCGCGCAGGCTCTCGATCATCATGCCCTGCGAGACGGAGACGCCCTTCAGGAGCTCCAGCTCCTCGCGCGAGATGGCGCCGGCGTTGGCGTGCGGGAGCAGCCCGGTCTCCTCGACGACGAGCTTGCACATCGCCGCCAGGTACTCGACCGTGGACGGCGTAGCCGTTGGCCGCCAGCCATTCGCGCGCCACCGCGTACTGGGTCTCCGGGGACTCCCCGAGCGTGAACAGCGCCTCGTGGCAGCCCGCTTCCGCACCCTTCAGCGCGACCTCGACCACCTGCTCGGGCGACATGAACGGGGCCGCCAGGTTCTTCGGTGGCTGCGCGAACGTGCAGTACCAGCAGCCGTCGCGACAGAGCTGCGTGAGCGGGATGAAGACCTTGGGCGAGAACGTGATCCGGTGCGGCATGCACGCACAGCGTGGCAAACTCGGATGACGGGCTCGGTCAGAGCACCTCGTATGCCGCTCGAGAAAGAGGATCTTCCGGGCACGCTGCAGCGGTGAATGAGGGTTGGACCGGTCGGCCAGCGACAAGGCCCGCCCGCCAGGGTTAGATCTCCTCGTCATCGACGATCTCGACCTCACGATCCGCTCGCTGGGCGAGTGCCGGCACGACTCGCCGCTGGCCGAGTTGCTCTACCTCGGCCGAGCTCCAACCATTGGGTGGACGCCGAGGATCGCGTGCTGCTCGACGACACGGCCGCGCTCGCCGCCGCGCGCGGAGTGACCGTGGACGAGCTCCCGGCTTCGAGGCGGCCCCGCGCGGCGGATCTTCTTCGACCCGTCGAAGACTCGGTGGGCATCGTCACCTGCGGCGGGCTCTGCCCCGGCCTGAACAACGTGATCCGCGGGCTGGTGATGGAGCTCTGGCGCCACTACGGCGTGCGCCGCATCATCGGCTTCCGCAACGGCTACCAGGGTTTCGTCGCGCGCTACGCGCACCGTCGTGGAGTTGACGCCGGACGTCGTCCGCAACATCAACGAGGACGGCGGGACGATCCTCGGGAGCTCGCGCGGCCAGCAGGATCCCGAGGAGATCGTCGACTGCCTCGAACAGCTCGGGGTCAACATCCTGTTCGTGATCGGCGGCGACGGCTCGCTGGTGGGCGCGCAGCGGATCGCGGATGTGATCGCGGAACGCCGCCTGCGTGATGGCGGTCGTGGGCGTGCCCAAGACGATCGACAACGACATTCCGTTCATCGATCACTCGTTCGGCTTCAGGACGGCGTTCTCGCGCGCGACCGAGTCGATCCGCGCGGCGCACATCGAGGCGCGCTCGGCGCCCGGCGGCGTCGGCCTGGTCAAGCTGATGGGACGCCACTCGGGGTTCATCGCCTGCTACGCGGCGCTGGCCAAGAACGACGCCGACATCGTGCTGATCCCCGAGGTGCCGTTCCGTGTCGAGGCGGTCGTCGAGCACGTGCGCGCAAAGGTCGCCGAACAGGGCCACGCCGTGCTCGTCGTGGCCGAGGGCGCCGGGCAGGAGCACGTCGAAGGCGTCGGGACCGACGCGTCGGGGAACGCGCGGTTCGGCGACATCACGCGGCTCCTGCAGGCCCGGATCGCGGACGCCTTCGCCGCGCGCGACGAGGAGCTCAACCTCAAGCAGCTCGACCCGAGCTACGTGATCCGGTCGGTGCCGGCGAACCCGTACGACAGCGTCTACTGCGTCCGGCTCGCGCACGCGGCCGTGCACGCGGGGATGGCGGGGCGCACGGAGCTGGTCGTCGGCCGCTTCCACGGGCGCTTCGTGCACATCCCGATCCGCGTGGCGACGAGCCGCCGGTCGACGGTCGACCCGGCCGGGGATCTGTGGCTGTCGGTGCTCGAGTCGACGGGACAGCCCGCCCACTGGCGCGGCTCAAAGGCCGTCGAGGACGAAGGCCGCAACGGGTTCGGCCTTGCCCTTGATCTGGAGCGGCGGTAGCGCTCGCACCGGGCTTCGGTCGGGGAGGTGCGTCGCGCGTGGTGCCGGCGATCACGATCTCGCCGGGCTTCGCCTGACCTTCCAGGCGGGAGCCGAGGTTGACGGTGTCGCCGAAGACGCCGTGGATGCGGTGCCCGCGGTCGCCCACGACGCCCGCGAGCACCGGGCCCGGTGTTCACGCCGCAGCGGAAGATCGGCCAGTCGGGCTCGCGGACGGCCGCGGCGCGCCGTTGCAGCTCGAGCGCGGCTCGGGCGCCCTGCAGCGCGTGGTCGGGCTGGTCGCCGCGCTTGTTGAAGATGGCGAAGATCTGGTCGCCGACGAAGTCCTGCACCTCGCCGTCGAAGTCGTCGACGATCATCGGCGCGAGCTCGCCGAAGTAGGTGGTGAGCATGCGGTGGACCGCCTCGGGCCCGTGCTGCTCGCTGAACGGCGTGAAGCCGGAGAGGTCGGCGAACAGCACCGTCACCTCCCGCTTGCCCGCGAGCGTCTCGTCGAGGTAGAGCGCGCTGAAGCGCTCCTCGAACCACTCGCGCTGCGCGGCGGCGGCGATCGTGAAGAAGCTGATCGCCATCAGCAGGTGCCACTCCCACCAGCTCAGCTGCCAGCTCGTCGTGAGCGAGGCGAGCACGATCACGAGCGACTCGGCCAGCAGCGCGAAGGCGAACGCGATCGCGAAGGCGAGCTTGGAGCTGGCGCCGCGCCGCGATCCGGAAGTACTGCACGGCCGCGAACCCGTACGCCACGACGCCGATCAGCGCGAACGCCCCGAGCGCCGCCTCGGCGTCCTCCGGCGCGACCGTCGCGCGCAGCGGCGGGAGCTCGGCCAGCGACAGCACCGCCCACAGCCCGAGCAGCGCGAGGACGGCGCCGACGAGCGCGCGGGCGTGGCGGACGATCGCGAGCGCGGTCCGCAGCGGGTACTCGATCGCGGAGGCCGCCGCGAGCAGCCCGGCGACCACGAGCCCGACCGGCGTCGCCAGCACGAACCCGGCGTTCCCCTTCTCCAGCAGCACGCCCGGCGTGGCGAGCGCGTGCAGCCCGAGGAACCCGGCGCTGGCCAGGAACGCGAGCCCGATCAGCAGCAGCCGCGCGTCCTTGCGCCTGCGCCCGGCCTCGCTCACCGCCACGCGCGAGCCCGGCGTTGACCACGCCGGCCACCAGCACGATCCAGAAGTGCGCCGGCTGGTCCTCCCAGCGCGCATCCATCGACGGCGCCGCGCGCAGCAGCACGATCACCGCGATCGGCAGCGCCAGCACCGTGACGATCTTCAGGGCCACGCGCTGAACCTAAAGGGGTCAGACCCCTTAATGTTTCTTTAGGTACGCGATGAACTCCAGGAGGGAGCCGTCGGGGTCGCGGAAGTAGACGCTCGTGCCCTCGCCGCCGGCGCCGTGGCGGGTGACCGGGCCGTCCTCGATCGCGACGGAATGGCGCTGCAGGTGCGTGACGGCCTCCTCGATCGGGCCGTCCCAGACGAAGCACAGGTCGCTGTTGCCGGGTGTCACGGGACGTGCGGGCGACGAGCGTGCCGACGTCCACGCCCGGGCCGTGCAGGTTGAGCTGCGCGTCGCCGAAGCGGTAGCCGAAGCGGCCCGAGCCGCCGGGCACGACTCGGCCCCGACGACGTCGCGGTAGAACGCGTTCGAGGTCTCCCAGTCGGAACGGCGATCACGCAGTGGTCGAGCCGGATCATCCCCGTAGGCTGACGGGCATGTTCGGCAAGCGCGACGTGATCGTCCACGGGACCGACCCGTTCAACGCCGAGACCGAGCCGGCGGCGTTGGCCGAGGGCGCGATCACGGCCACCGACGCGTTCTACGTGCGCAACCACGGCGCGGTGCCGGAGGCGGCGGGCGAGTGGCGGCTGCGGGTGGAACGGCGCGGTGGAGCGGCCGCTGGACCTCTCGCTGGCCACGCTGCGCGAGGCGCTGCCGGAGTACACGGTGACGGCGACGCTGCAGTGCGCGGGCAACCGGCGGGCCGGGCTGATCGCGATCCGCGACATCCCCGGCGAGGCGCCGTGGGGACCGGGCGCGACCGGCACGGCCACCTGGACCGGCGCGCGGCTGGCGGACGTGCTCGCGCTCGCGCGGCCGTCGGGCAGCGGCCGTGCACGTGGGGTTCGAGGGCGCGGACCTGAGCCCAGAGGCCAAGCCGCCGCAGCGGTTCGGCGGGTCGATCCCGCTCGACAAGGCCCGCCGCCCCGAGGTGCTGCTCGCGTGGGCGATGAACGGGGAGCCGCTGCAGCCCGTCCACGGCGCGCCGCTGCGGGTCGTCGTCCCGGGCTACATCGGCGCGCGCAGCATCAAGTGGCTCGACCGGATCGAGCTGCGCCGCACCCCGTGGAAGGGCTACTTCCAGGAGGTCGTCTACCGGCTGCTGCCCGAGGACGGCGCGCCCGGCCCCCGGCGCCGGGATGCCGCTCGGCCTGGTCGCCTTGAACGCCGACATCCTCTCCGCTTCCCCCACCGAGGTGCGCGGCTACGCCTTCGCCGGCGGCGAGCGCTTCATCACCCGCGTCGACGTCTCCAGCGACGGCGGCGCCACCTGGGCACAGGCCGAGCTGCTCGAGGACCTGGGTCCCTGGGCCTGGCGCCACTGGCGCGCCCCGCTCGACCTCCCGCCCGGCGACCACGAGCTCGTCGTCCGCGCCTGGGACTCCTCCGCCGCCACCCAGCCCGAGGACGAAGCCTCTCTCTGGAACCCGAAGGGCTACGTCAACAACGCCCGCCCCCGCCTGCGTACGACTCCGAATCCTAAAAGGAGGTCCAGGCGACGTCCCTCTTTAGGTTCGGCGGCCGACGCCGGTGAGGAACTCGCGGAAGCGCATGGGGCCGCCGGCGTGGGCGCGCAGCGGTGGGGTGTCGAGGCCCGCGGGCTCGCGCATGCCGGCCAGGAGTTCGCGCAGGGCCGTGGGGGCATCGACCTGCGGGGTCCAGCCGAGGTGCTCGCGAGCGCGGGACGTGTCCATGGTCGGCACGGCGAGGCCCATGTCGACCCAGCCGGCCGGGGCGGGCTGCAGGTGCGCGCGCCAGCGTGAGGTCGGCGCCGACCCGGACGGGCTTCTCGGGGATGGTGATGCGGCGGGCGCCGAGGATCTTCGCCAAGGTGTCCGGATCGAGGACCGGGTCGGCGGCGATGTTGTAGGCGCCCTCGGCGTGCGGCTCCAACGCCGCGAGCCGGTAGGCGTTGCCGATGTCGTCGCCGTGCACGCACTGCACGGACAGGCGATCCGGCAGCGGGAGCACGGGGATGCGGCCCGGCTTGAGCAGCCACGCGGGCAGCAACGGGCCGGCGAACAGGCGGCGGATCTCGGGGCCGGCTTCGCGCTTGAAGATGAGTCCCGGGCGCAGCCGGACGATCGTGGTGCCGCGGCCCTCCAGCCCGTCCAGCATCCGCTCGCACTCGGCCTTGTGGCGCGCGTAGAAGAGCGACTGGACGCCTTCCCGCGCCCACGACTCGTCCACGGCACGGTCCTTCGGGCCCGGTGAGTAGACGCCGACGGAAGAGGCGTGGACCAGCCTGGGGACGCCGGCCTCGATCGCGGTCTCGAACACCCGCCGTGACCCGTGCACGTTGACGAACTCGAGTTGCGCGGCGTCGTGGCTGGGCTGGATGAGCCAGGCGAGGTGGATGACGGCGTCGGCGCCCGCGAACACCGATGACAGGTCCTCGTGCGCGACGTCGGCCACGACCCAGCGGACCTTCGGCGGGTTCCAGTTGGGCATCCGGCGCGCGATCCCGACGATCTCCCCCACGCGCTCGTCCTCACCCAGCGCCTTCAGCACACTCGTGCCGACGTTCCCCGTCGCTCCGGTGACCACCACTTTCAAGCTCATCTGTCGGCCCTACCCAGCCTGGGTAGCGATCCCCGCAATGAAGGCACTGACATGGCATGGAACGCACGACGTACGCGTCGACAACGTTCCCGATCCGACCATCGAGCACCCGACCGACGCGATCATCAAGGTCACGTCGACCGGGATCTGCGGCAGTGACCTGCACCTGTACGAGGTGCTCGGCCCGTATCTGGACGAGGGCGACATCCTCGGCCACGAGCCGATGGGCATCGTCCAGGAGGTCGGCGCCGAGGTCACCCACATCAAGCCGGGCGACCGCGTGGTGATCCCGTTCAACATCTCGTGCGGGCACTGCTTCATGTGCGGCAGCGGGCTGCAGTCGCAGTGCGAGACGACCCAGGTGCGCGAGTTCGACACCGGCGCCGCGCTGCTCGGCTACACGAAGCTCTACGGCCAGGTGCCGGGCGGCCAGGCCGAGTACCTGCGCGTCCCGCAGGCCCAGTACGGCCCGATCAAGGTGCCCGAAGGCCCGTCCGACGACCGCTTCCTCTACCTCTCCGACGTCCTCCCCACCGCGTGGCAGGCCGTCCAGTACGCGGACGTGCCGGCCAAGCAGACGGTGCTCGTGCTCGGCCTCGGCCCGATCGGCGAGATGTGCACGCGCATCGCCCAGCACCTCGGCGCGGAGACCGTGATCGGCGTCGACCTGGTCGCCGAGCGCCTCGCGCGGGCGAACGCCCACGGCGTGATCGCCGTCGACCTCGAGGAGCACGACGACCTCCCGGCCGCCATCCGTGAGCTCACGGGCGGCCGCGGACCGGACGCCGTGATCGACGCGGTCGGCATGGAGGCGCACGGCGCCCCGATCGGCAAGCTCGCCCACCGCCTCGCCGGGTTCCTGCCCGACAAGGTCGCGCGGAAGGCGATCGAGACGGCCGGCATCGACCGCCTCGCCGCCCTGCACACGGCGATCGAGCTGGTGCGCCGCGGCGGGACGATCTCGCTCTCAGGCGTCTACGGCGGCGCGGCGAGCCCGATGCCGCTGCTGCAGATGTTCGACAAGCAGATCACCATGCGGATGGGCCAGGCGAACGTCCGGCACTGGGTCGACGACATCCTGCCGCTGCTGTCCGGCGACGACGACCCGCTCGGCGTCGACCACTTCGCCACGCACCACATGAAGCTCGAGGACGCCCCGCACGGCTACGACATCTTCCAGAAGAAGCAGGACGGCGCCTTCAAGGTCGTCCTCAACCCCTAGGAACGCTCAGCGAACTTCGCGACCTTCTTCGGCGAGTCCGCGGCGGTGATGTCCATGCCGTCGCGGATCTGCCGGACGAGGCCGATCAGCACCTTGCCCGGGCCGAGCTCGAGGTAGGTGTCCACGCCGGCGTCGGCCAGCGTGTTCACGCAGTCCACCCACCGCACCGGCGAGGCGATCTGCGCCAGCAGCGCTTCGCGGATGCCGTCCGCGGTCGTGACCACTGCACCGGACGCGTTCGACACGATCGGGATCGTCGGATCGCGGAACTCGACCTCGGCCATCCGCTCGGCCATCTTGGCCTGCACCGGCACCATCGCCTCGCTGTGGAACGCGGCGCCGACCTGCAGCTTGATCGCGCGGCTCGCCCCGGCCTCGGGCGCGGCCTCGACCAGCTTGTCGATCGCGTCCAGGTCACCGCTGACGACGATCTGCGACGGCGTGTTGAAGTTCGCCGGCGTCACGCGCCCGTCGATCGAGTCGCACAGCGCCGCGACCTTGTCGGCCTCCAGCCCGAGCACGGCCGCCATCCCGCCCGGCAGCTCGTCCTGCGCCGCCGCCATCAGCGCGCCGCGCGCGCTCACGAGCTTGATGCCGTCCTCGGGCGAGAGCGCGCCCGCGACGACCGCCGCCGTGTACTCACCGAGCGAGTGGCCGGCCGCGAAATCGGGCTTCACGCCGGACTCGCGCGCCAGGTCGGCCGTGGCCAGCGCGACGCAGAACAGCGCGGGCTGCGCCGCGTCGGTCGCGGTCAGCGCCTCGATCGGCCCCTCCAGGCAGAGCTGCCGGATCGGCAACCCGGACGCGGCCTCCGCCTGCTCGAGATAGCCCTCGAGCAGCTCGGGCCGCTCGGCCAGCAGGTCGCTGCCCATGCCGACTTTCTGTGACCCCTGCCCCGGCAGGAGGAACGCGAGCTTTCCCATGGGCGGGGACAGTAGCCTCCTGCCCCATGGCGTCAGGGCCTCGCAAGCGGGCAATCCGGACGAATGGCGGGGGGTCGATCGACGCCGCTGCGTTCCGTGATCGCGCTCGCGAACTGGGCGTGATGGGCTGGGTCCGGCCCACCGGCGAGATCCACGCCGAGGGCCTCCCGGACGCGCTCGACGCGCTGCTCGAAGGCCTCGAAACCGAGCGCGTGAAGGTCGAAGGCCACGAGCAGTTCGCCATCCGCGGCGTGCCCGCGGGCGTCTTCGTCGTCCAGGAGCACCAGGCCACCGCGCACCACTGGGACTTCCGGCTGGAGGTCGACGGCGTGATGAAGTCCTGGGCCGTGCCCAAGGGCCCGACGCTCGACCCGGCGGTCAAACGCATGGCGATCCAGGTCGACGACCACGGCATGGCCCACAACGACTACGAGGGCGACACCGTGATCATCTGGGATCGCGGCGTCTACGAGCAGGGCGGCCGCGTGGCCTGGCCCGAGGCGCTCGAACGCGGCCACGCGGTGTTCGTCCTGCACGGCGAGAAGCTGCACGGCGGCTTCGCGCTCCAGCGCACCGGCGGCAACGCGAAGCAAGCCGCAGTGGCTGCTGATCAAGCGCAAGGACGACGAGGCGCGGCCGGGCTCGGACATCACGGCCGAGCGCCCCGAGTCGGTCGTCACCGGCCGCCCACTGTCGCGCTGAGGCCGTCCCGCGGCGCGCCCCCGGTCGCGCCGCACACCGGCCCCCGTTTTCAGCCCGCGGCCGCGATCCCTTCCGCGTAGGCGACCGTCGTCGGCGGGCGATCTTCTGGCTCCTTCGCGAGCCCGGCCAGCACGGCCGCGACGATCGCGTCCGGCAGGTCGGGGCGCCGGTCCCGTGGGTCGGGCGGGGCTTCCTGCAGGTGTGCCCACAGCACGCCCATGCCGGTCTTCTCCGCGAACGGCGCCGCGCCCGTCAGCGCGGTGTAGAGCACGCACGCGAGCCCGTACACGTCGGTCCGCGGGCCGACCTCCTCGGCGCGGATCTGCTCCGGCGCCATGTAGTCCAGCGAGCCCACCGCCTGGCCGGGCTTGGTCAGGTTGCTGGCCTGCGAGTCCTTGGCCAGCCCGAGGTCGATGATGTAGGCCGCGCCGCGCTCGTCGAGCAGGATGTTCGCGGGCTTGATGTCGCGGTGGACGAGCCCGATGGCGTGGATGGCATCGAGCGCGCCGCCGACCTCGACGGCCATGCGGACCGTGTCGGCCACGGACAGCGGACCGTCCGCATCCAGACGATCCTGCAGCGACCCGCCGCGCACGAACGCCTGCGCGAGGTACGGGGTGCCCTCGTGCTCGCCGACGTCCAACACCGGGACGACGTGCGGATGGTCGATGCGCTGGGCCATCCGCGCTTCGCGGTCAAACCGCCGGCGGACGAGCTCGTCGCTCGCGAAGTCGGGCCGCAGGAGCTTGAGCGCGACTTCCTGGCCGGCGCTGCCGACCGCCAGGTACACCGTGCCCATCCCGCCGTGGGCGAGCATCGACCGGATCTCGTACGGCCCGATCCGGGTGCCTGCCGCGTGTTCCAGGAGATGTTCGATGCAGCCGAGCCTAAGCGACAGCGCCCGTTGCGTCGAGCAAGGGCTTCAGGCGGGCGACGAGCATCGCGATCCCGGCGGTCTCCGCTTCGCGGTACGCGGTGACGAGCAGCTCCCGCGCGCGCTCGGCGTCCGTGCCCTGGCTGCGAGCGAGCAGACGCTGCGCGTACTCGACCCGGATGAACGGGATCAGCGGCAGCACACCGCGCTCGGCGTTGAGCGCGAGCGCCGCCTCGAAGTGCTCGGAGGCCAGGTCGATGTCGCCGAACGTCGCGGCCAGCAGCCCGAGGAAGCGCTCCGCGGACCCGAAGCACGCGGCCTGGGTGACCTGCACCATGCGGTTGCGGTACGGCAGCAGCTGGGCGTGGAGCTGCCGGGCGCGGATCGCGTCGCCCAGGTGCGAGCACGCCTCGGCCAGCACGCAGGTGGCCGTGAACCAGAACATGTCGCGCGGGACCGCCGCGAAGTCGTCCTCGGCCAGCTCCTCGAAGGACGCCGCGCCTTCCTCGCGCTCGCCGTTGAGCAGGTGCGCGAGCGGCAGCACCGCGCGCCAGGCCACGAGCGCCGGGTGCCGCTCGACGAACGTCTCGACCGTCGACACGTACTCGGCCAGCCGGTCCTCGCGCCGGCGCAGCGTGAGCAGCTGGGCGGCGTAGATCGTGTCGGCGTCGCGGGACTGGGCGCGCTGCCCGAGCTCGTGCGCCTCCCGCGCGAGCCGCTCGGCCTCGGCCACGCGCCCGCTCATCTGCGCCCACACGACCTCCCAACCCCGGGCGAAGTGCCGGTAGAGCGGCTGGCGGAGCTGCTCGGCGAGCTGCCCCAGCGCGGCGTGCTCGGCGCGCGCCTCCGCGGTGGACCCGGCCTCGAGCAGGTCGTAGATGCGCCAGTGGCGCCCGAGCGCCTCGAGCTCGCGCACCGCGACCCGCGCGGCCAGCGCGAGGATCTCCTCGTCGAGCACGAGCCGCTCGTCCAGGTGCGAGATGTGCAGCAGCGCCGCGTGCCGGCTCTGCAGCGCGGCCACGAGCGCCTCGGGGTCGCCGGTCCGCCGCGCCATCTCCAGCGCCGCCTTGCTGAGCGCGAAGGTGCGCTCCGGCGCGTCCGCGAAGTGCAGCGAGTCGGCCAGCCGCGCGCGCACGAGCGCGCCAAGGGCGAAGCCTCGCCCTGCGGGCTCGTTTCGCTGAGGAGCATCGCCCAGGGGGCGATTCTCCCGGGCGTCGAAGGACGGCGAGGGCGCGGCGGAGTCGAGGGCGTCCAGGGCCTCTTCGAGCAGCGCGATGCCGTCGCGGTCCACGATCCCGGCCTCGGCGTGCCGGCCGGCGAAGCCCAGCGCCGCCCGCGCCAGCGCCTCCGCGCCGACGGAGCGCCGGGCCAGCATCGCCGCCCGCGCGAACGTGTCCCGCGCCGCGGGATGCCCGGACCGGGACTCGGCGCT
Organism: uncultured Solirubrobacteraceae bacterium; assembly: GCA_963724195.1. GTDB lineage: Bacteria > Actinomycetota > Thermoleophilia > Solirubrobacterales > Solirubrobacteraceae > Solirubrobacter. Next base: position 50,899 of record CAVRTQ010000018.1, read on the forward strand.
GCCCAGCGCGAGCAGCAACTCGCAGCGGCGCTCGGCGGGAACGTCGCCCTCCAGGGCACGGCGGTAGTGCCCCGCCGCCTGCTCCCACGACAGCGAGGCCGCGGCCTGCTGGGCCGCGGCGACGGCGTAGTCGATCGCCTTCCCGGTCCGGTCCAGGTGGCGCGACTCGGAGTAGTGGTGCGCGAGCTCGGCCGGCGGCAGCGCGAAGCGCGGCGCGAGCCCTTCCAGCGCCTGCGCGATCGCGTAGTGCGCGCGCACCCGCCGCGCCGCGCTCTGACGCTCGTACAGCGCCTCCCGCACCAGCGCGTGCGCGAACACGAAGCGGTCCACGTCGTCCTCGACCTCGCGGATCAGCCCGGCGTCGATCGCCGCCTCCAGGGCGGAGATGAGCCGCTCCACCGGCTGCGCGATCAGCGCCTCCAGCACTTCGAGCCGGAACTCGCGCCCCACCACCGACGCGGCCGTCACGACCTGCACCGTCAGCTCGTCCAGGCGCGCGAGCCGGCGGGAGATCATCACCTTCACGCCCTCGGGCACGCCGAGCTCGCCGCCGCGCAGCAGCTCCTCGATGAAGAACGGGTTGCCGTCGGTGTCCGCATGCAGACGTCGGATCGTCTCGTCGCTGATGCCGGTCCCCTCGCGGGCGAGCACGAGCGCCTCCGTCTCCTCCGCGTCCAGGCCGGCGAGCGCGATCTGCTCCATCGACGGCTGGCGCCGCAGCCGCGCGAGCAGGTCGAGCAGCTCGTCGCCGAGCTCCTCGGAGTCGCGCATCGTCGCCACCACGAGCAGCTTCACCGGGTCCGGGTCCTGCAGCATGTGCGCGAGCAGCAGCGTGGTGGAGGCGTCCGCCCACTGCAGGTCGTCGAGGATCAGCACCACCGAGTGCTCGCGCGCGACGAACGCCAGCAGCCGCGTCACGGCCGCGAACAGCCGGTAGCGGTCGACCTCCGGCTCGTCCTGGATCGGCGCCTCGTCCGGCGTGTGCCGCCGCAGCGCCGGGATGAAGCGACCGAGCTCGGCGAGGTCGGGCATCAGCTCGGGCGGGAAGTACAGCGTCTGCCGGTGCGCGACCCGGTGCTGGATGGCGGTGATGAACGGCTGGTAGGGCACGAGCGACTCGGCGTCCGAGCGGCCGAACAGCACGGTCGCGCCCCCCGCGTGCACCTCGCGCCCGAGCTCGGACGCCAAGCGCGTCTTGCCGATCCCCGCCTCGCCGGAGATGAGCACGAACTGGCGCGTGCCCTCCTCGGCCGCCGCGTAGCGCGCGCGCAGCCGCGCCATCGGCTCCACGCGGCCGACGAACGTGCCGCCGCCGACCTCGCTCGAGAGCGCCGGCGGGAGCGGGATCTCGGTCACCCGGTCGCCGCCGCCCGCGTCCGCGGAGATCATCGTCACGCCGCCGGGGATCGTCGGGCGCACCGACGCCGTCCGCAGCGCCGCGGCCAGCTCGCCCGCGTCCTGGAAGCGGTTCTCGGGCGCCTTGGCCATCGCGCGTGCGACGATCTCGGCCAGCATCGGCGGGACGTCCTCGGCGAGCACGTCCAGCCGCGGCGCGGGCGCCTGCAGGTGCGCGTACATCTTCGCCGCGTCGCTCTCGGTCGGGTACGGGACCCGTCCGCTGAGCACGTGGTAGAGCACGCAGCCCAGCGCGTACACGTCCGTGCGCGCGTCGACCGTGCCGGCCTCGAACTGCTCGGGCGCGGCGTAGTCGATCGTGCCCACGAACACGCCCTCGCGCGTGAGCGGGTCCTCCCCCACGTGCTTGGTCAGCCCGAAGTCGCCGAGCAGCGCGAACCCTTCCTTGTCGAGCAGGATGTTCGCGGGCTTGACGTCGCGGTGCACGAGGCCGAGCTCGTGCGCGGCCTGCAGCCCGTCGGCGACCTGCTTGACGATCCGCACGCCGTCCTCGACGTCGAGCCGGCCGCGCGCCATCAGCGCGCGGGCGAGGTCGGTGCCGTCGACGTAGCGCATCGTCACGTACAGCAGGCCGTCCTCCTCGCCGGCGTGGTAGATCGGGACCACGCGCGGATGCTGGATCGAGGCCGCCGTCTCGCACTCGCGCTGGAAGCGCGCGCGGAACTCGGCGTGCGCGGACAGCTCTGAGCCGATCACCTTCAAGGCGACCTCACGCTTGAGCGCGAGGTGGACGGCGCGATAGACGACGCCCATCCCTCCACGCCCTGCGACTCCTCGGATGATGTGATCGGCAAACGCGCTGCCGACGGCGAGCTCAGGCATTCGCATGGAAGGATGCCACCCATGCTCGCCAAGGCACTGATGCCGCTCGCCGAAAAGCTGGACCGCAAGTTCGGCTGGCAGCGCCTCCCGTACTACGTCGGCCTCGCCACGCTCATCGGCCTGCGGGAGCGGCTGCGCCAGAACAACCTCTACAGCACGGGTGTACCGGGGGTGGAGCGCCCGCAGCCGCCCGGTGCGCGCGAGGCGCGCCGGACGGACGGGAGTTTCAACGACCTCTCCCAGCCCGGGATGGGCACGGCGGGCGCGCCGTTCGGGCGCAACGGCCCGGCGTTCCCGGACCCGGATCCGCTCGGGGCGCCGCGCCCGCGCGACATCAGCGACGCGCTGATGGACCGCACGCGGTTCCTGCCCGCCTCGCACCTCAGCGTGCTCGCGGCCGCGTGGCTGCAGTTCGAGGTCCACGACTGGATGAGCCACGCCAAGGAGCCGCCGATCGGCGAGTGGCTGCTGGACGCGGACATGCCGCTGCCGAAGGCGATCCCGACTCGGCGCCGACCCGCAGGCGTTCGTCTGCCGCGAGCCGCACTGGTGGGACGCGTCGCAGCTCTACGGCACGCACCCGGAGTACGTCGCCGAGATCGAGCGCGAGCACGGCGAGATCGCCGTCGACGACGACCTGCTGCGCGCGCTCGAACGCCAGGCCGCGAACTTCAACGCGCCCGAGGCGAGCCTGTGGGTCGGGCTCGCGGCGCTGCTCGTCCTGTTCGCGCACGAGCACAACGCGATCGCCCGCCACCTGCGCGCCGCGTACCCCGAGCAGGGGGCGCCGTGGCTGTACGCGAAGGCGCGGCTGGTCAACTCGGCGCTGATGGCCAAGATCCACACCGTCGAGTGGACGCCGGCGATCATCGGCCACCCGACGACGGTGGGCGCGATCAAGGCCACGTGGTGGGGCTTGCGCGGCACGAGCATCGGGCGCATTCCCGGCACGAAGGCCAATCACCACGGTGCGCCGTACGCGCTGACCGAGGAGTTCGTCACGGTCTACCGGCTGCACCCGCTGCTGCCCGACGACTACACGCTGGCCGGCAAGACCCTGAACCTGCGCGAGCTCGCCGTCCAGCCCGGCAACGTCGACCAGCCGCGCGAGCGCATCGACGAGGCGGGCGGGAACGCCGCCGCGCTGTACGCGCTCGGGACGCAGCCGCCGGGCCAGATCGAGCTGTTCAACTACCCGACGACGATGCGCCGCTGGGAGCGGATCGGCGACCTGCCGCCGATCGACCTCGCCGCGGCCGACATCCTGCGCTCACGCGAGACGGGCGTGCCGCGGTACCGGGCGTTCCGTCAGCTGCTGCGCCTGCCCGTCCCCACCACCTTCGAGGAGCTCGCCGGCGGCAACCCGCACACGGCGGCCGCGATCCGCGAGGTCTACGACGGGAACCTCGACGCTGTCGACGCCGTCGTCGGCCTGTACGCCGAGCCCAAGCCGCAGGGCTTCGCGTTCAGCGAGACCGCGTTCCGGATCTTCCTGCTGATGGCCGCGCGACGCCTGCAGAGCGACCGCTTCTTCACCGACGACTACACGCCGGAGACGTACACGCCGGAAGGGCTGGCCTGGATCGACGCGACGACGATGGGCGACGTCATCCGCCGCACCTACCCGCAGCTGACGCCGCCGGGAAACCCGTTCCTGACTTTGGCCTACAGAATTCGCTTGAGCTTCGCGGACGCGTCCTGGGTGACCGGCAGGCCGTGGCCGGTCAGGATCACGCGCGGCTCGAGCTCGGCGATCCGCCGCAGGGAGCGCCGGTAGCGCGCCTCGTCGAGGTTGAACCCCGGCCAGCCCGCGTCGAGCTTGGGCCAGGTGGCGACGGCGTCGCCGACGGCGATCACGCCCCGTTCGCGCCAGTAGAAGCTCACGCTCCCGGGCGTGTGGCCCTGCGTGGGGATCACCTCGAGCGGCCCGATCCGCTGGCCCTCCTCGTCGGTGAGCAGCTTGTCCGGCTCGCACCCGTGGTGCGCGTCGAAGTTGATCAGCGCCCCGATCCGCATCGGGTAGATGATCAGCGGGCGGATCGGCCGGAACGGCATCGGCTGCGCCATCCGGTGGCCGGCGCAGATGTCCGCTTCCCACTGGTGGATGTGGATCGTCAGCTGCGGGTTCAGGCGCTTGAGCGCCGCGACGCCGCCGAGGTGCGAGCGGTGCGAATGCGTGAGCGCGATGTCCGTGATGTCCGCGGGCGTACGCCCGATGCTCCACAGGTAGCTCACGATCGACTGCGCGTCGTGCTCGTAGCCGGTGTCCACCAGCACCAGCCGATCCGACCCGTCGTCGATCAGGTAGCACTGGGCGTAGCCGCCGAGCTTCCAGCCCTTCTTGGTCGGTCCGATCCGATGTACGCCGGGCGCGATCTCCACGCCCGCGAGCCTAGCCCACGCGCCGCGCTCGTGGGGAGCGCGGCGCGTGTGCGATGGCCTAGCGGGTGAGGGTGCCCGTAGCGTCGCTTGACGGCGCCGGCGGCGGCCGTCGACGGTGACCTTCAGCGCCGGGAGGTGCTTGTCGATCGCCTTGCGCGCCTTGCTCGTCAGGCCGAGGTTGAACAGCGCGGCGCCCTGCGGCGTCGAGCTTCGCCGAGCTTGGATCGCGATCGTGCGGGCTGATCTTCAGCTTCTTCGCGTTGGCCGGCGGAGAGCAGCGCGCTGACCTTGACGGCGGTGCCGGGCTTGCCGGTGACCATGGCGACGCCCTGGTCGAACTTCTTGGCGCTGAGCGTGCAGCGTGCAGGGCAGCGCGGCGCGCGGCTTCGGCGGCGCAGCTGCGGCGGCGAGCTGCGCGTCGACGGCCGCCTTGGCGGCGTCGTCAGCGAGCTGCGACTGGCCGGTCTGCAGCTGCGTGATCTGGCTCTGCAGCGGGCGCGTCTGCGTCGGCGATCTGGCGTCGCTGGTGATGGGCGCGCGACGTGTCGGCCGGCGCGTGTAGACGCCGCCCCGGTTGGCCGGCTCGCACGCCGCCTCGGCCTGCGCCGCGGTGTTCAGCGCGGCGAGGTCGACGCCGGTCGCGGCCTTCACGGCGCGATCCACTCGCCGGGTCGTCGCCGATGCCGGCCGCACGTCTTCTGCCACGGCACGTAGTTGAAGAACGGGTCCCGGGGATGCCTCTGCCAGCGCGAGGATGTCTCGCGCGTGTCTCGAGCCCGGCGCCGAGCGCAGGTCGCGTGCGCCTGCAGGTCGGTCTGTGCGCCGGCCGGTACGTCAGCCAGGCTTGCGGTTGTCGCCGTCATCGTGCTGCGCCAGGTGCCCGGCCAGCGAAGCGGTAGTTGACAGGCCGCGGCCCGCGGGCGCGCCGTTGGTCAGCGTCGACGGCGTGGCCGCCGGCGCGCCCTCGGTGAAGCCAGCGCGTAGCCGTCGTTGGCCACCGCGTACTGCGTGCGCGGTGATCCTGGATGCAGAGGTCTTGCGACGGCGTCCGGGATACGGCAGGCGTCGTTGCTGGGCAGCGGCCTGGTAGCGTCTGCTCGCCGTGAAGACGCCCGGGTGCGCCGAGGCGGCGGCCGGCAGGGCGAGCGCGGCGGCAGCGACGCCGAGCGCGAGGGAACGGGACAGCTTCATCGGATGACTCCAGTGTTCGAGGTACCGACCGCTCGGCGCGCTCGCCGGACGGGATGAAGACGACCTGGTAGCGGCCGCGCTTCGGCTGCTTGAGACGCAGCGTGAAGCTGCCGTCGCTGCGCGTGGTGGTGCGGGCGGAGGGCGTGATGGCGTTCGAGCGCAGCCACTGGATCCGGCCGGGAAGCTTCGGATCGACGGTGCCGGTGACGGTGGCCGAGCCGTCCGTGCGGTTGCGGACCTTGATCTTCACCGTCGCTGCGAGCGGTGACGGTGAGCTCGCGGCGAGCCGATGCGTCTCGGCGGCGGCGCGCAGGCGCGTCGTCTCGCCGATCGACGATCCGGGCGCTGAACGAGCCGTCGGCGGCGCTGGTACGCGCGTGTCGTGCCTGCTTCTTGTTCGCCGTGCGCGTGAGCGTCACCGGGACGCCCGGCGCGGGCCGGGAGGACCTTGCCGCTGACGGTCACGGTCTTGCGGCCCTTGACGTGCTTGGCGCGGCGCGCTGACTGAGCTGCAGCGCGAGGCGCGGTCGTCGCCACCGCCGGCGCCGGGCGTCGGCGCCGACCGGCGTTGCAGGAGCCGACGACGTAGTCGGCGCCGCGCGCCGGGTCGGTCGGCAGACGCCGCCCGGCGCGTGGTCGACCCACGTGACCTCGCGCCGTTGATGCCGTCCCAGGTGATGACGACGGAGCGCCGATGAGCACGCGTGCCGGCCGCGAGCGCCGGGCACGTCGATCGTCACCGTCCCGCCCGTCCCCGGCCTCGGCTCGACGGCGCCGGTGGTCGGACCCGGCGCTGGTGAAGCCCGCCGACGCCCGTGTAGGTGCCGTGGTCGTAGCGTCGGCGGGCCGCCGAGTGGCAGCCGAGGCGCGGACGTAGCGCGGCTCGCCGGCCGACGACTGTAGACGAACGCGTACACCGCCGCCGGGATCTGCGGCGTCGTCGTGCTCGGCCAGCGGCGTCGCCGCGCGGACCTGGATCACGGCCTGCAGGCGGCCGTTGGCCTCCGACCACCACGCCGCCAGCACGTCGGTCGGCGGCGTGGTGGCCGTCGCCGCTGGCGTCGGTGATCTGGGGTGCGTTGTTGCACGGCGCGGGCGGTGCCGCCACGGCCGTGGTCACGGGAGAGGGCCGCGAACGCGGCCAGCGCGGTGCAGCGCGCCGGCCGCGAGGGCCCTGAAACGGAACATCGGACGACGTCCTCCGTCAAGTATTCGAAGTGGATGCGCATCGACGCGTGCATGGGCACGCGGACGCGACGGAACGGCGAACTGCTAGGTCAGGCGGCGACGCGGGCCGGTGGTCCGCGCAGGGACCACGGCGCCCGCTCGATACCGGCGCTGAAGGGCAGTTCGGCGATGCTCGGCCAGCGCTGCGCGACCTTGCGGCGGCGCGGCTTGGGCTGCGAGCGGTAGACCGCGAGGATGCGTTCCTCGGCGACGTAGCGGCCGCTCAGGAGCAGACCGACGATCGCCAGGAACGGCGCGGCGTAGAGCGCCATCTCGATGACGCTCGCGTTGCCCGCGACGACGTTCGCCACCGACAGCGCGACCATGAAGGCGGCGCCGGCGAACATGAACACGCGGCGAGAAGACGACATCGACCGCGGCGCACTGTACAGGCGCGCGCGAGCGCGGCGCGCAACTCAGACAGTCGTTGAGTCGGCTACACGCGCGGCGGCCGTGTCCGAACTAGTGCAGCGGCGGGACGCCGCGCGCGATGACGATCGTCCGCTCGTCGGTGCCGGCGTGGCCGAGCTGGTCGGTCGCCGTGACCCGCAGCGTGTACGTGCCATCGTGCAGATACTGCGGCTGGAAGGACCAGGTGCGCGTCTTCGAGCAGCCCTCGTCGCACGACTGGGGTTCCGGGTCCTGGGACTCGTCGAGCACGGCGCCGTCCTCGTTGACGAGCTCGAAGTCGATCGTGCTGGACACCCGCGCCCTTGTCGTGCGCTTCGGCCGTGGTCTCGAACTCCGTCACGTCCGCGTCGATCAGCGGCGGGCGGCTCTCCGGGTCCGGGAGCACGGCGGGCGCGCTGCGGTCGATCCGCAGCATCCACGTGCGCGAGGCGACGTTGCCGACCGCGTCGGTGGCGGTGTAACGGACGGGTTGGATGCCCTCCGGCAGCCGCCCGGTGTCCGAGTACACGAAGCCCGCCTGCGGGCAGCGCGAGCGCCGATCGCCCGTGCACCCGGCGTCGTAGCTGTAGGCGCCGCCCCAACCCGGGTTCGCCGGCGAGTCGAGCACGAGCGTGCGCAGCCCGAGCCCGCTGTCCGTGCCCCGGGCCTGGAAGGCGCGGAAGGAGGCCCAGCTGCCGTCGGACAAGCCGGAGTCCTCGGTGACCGCCGGGGCGTCCGTGTCCTCGATCCACACCATCGCGCCGCCGAGGAAGTTCGTGAACGAGGCGTGGTTGCCGGCGTAATAGACCGACGTGCCGAAGATCGCCGCGTTGCCGGGCGTGCCCTCGAGGTCGAAGTGGGTCTTGGTGTTGTAGTTCAGCGCCCCGTACGTGCTGTACGGCGACGTGCCGCAGACCCCGCTGCCGGCCCCCGGCTCACACCAGGTGCCCGTCTCGTAGCGGTTGTTGGTGTAGCTCCAGACGCCCTGGTAGGAGCGGTCGTCGTTGTACGGCGCGGACCACGAGCCGGCGGTCTGCGGCTCGTGCTTGACGTAGCTGAACTCGGCGCGCACGATCCGCGACGTGCCGGGCGCGTTGAAGAACCAGTTGGCGTAGTCGCCGGCGTTGAACGCCTTCGTCCCGCGGCTGTAGGTGTACATGCCGTTGCCCAGGTAGGCGGCGCCGTAGAAGTACGTGAAGCGGCTGTTCGGGTCCGACCACTTCCAGCCCGTGAGGTCCACGGCCACGGACGAATTCGAGAACCAGTGCGCGCCGTCCTCGAGGATCGTGGGGTCGAGCATGACCGGGTAGCGGACGTCGGCGTCCCGGTGCGTGACGTCGACGACGAGGTCGTGGCCCTCGACGGCGAGCGCGGTCTTGACCTCGACCTCGTCCGCGTCCCAGGCCACCGGGGCGGTGATGTGGGCGAGCTTGGCGCCGTCGGCAGCGATGATCTCCGCGCCGGGCTCGGTGGAGCTCAGTTGCAGGCGCGCACCGTCCGGAAGGTCCAGACGCCAGCGGAAGCGCTCCGGGCTGTCGGGCGAGCGCAGCTGCGCGCCGAGGTCCACGCCGGCGGGGAGCGGCGTGACGAAATGGTCGGTGTCCGGCGCGGTCTCCGGGAAGAACGCCTTGTCCTGGCTCGCGGTGCCGGCGGCGTCGCTCACGCCGATCGGCCTGACCGCCACGCCGATGTCCTCGAGCGCGATGCCCTCGTGCGCGCGGTCGCCCACCTCGAGCGAGACGATCGGGGCGAGCGGCGCGAAGCCGCTGCCGCCCTCACGCAGGCTCAGGTCCACGGGCGTCGCCGTGCCGTCGGCGCCCAGCGTGCGCATCGGCAGCTGGCTCTCCACCACGACGTCAGCCTGGCCCGGACGCGCGATGCGGGCCGCGCGGGCGCCGAGCCACGCCTCGACGCGCTCGCCCGCCTGAAGGTCCAAGGCCTTGTAGCCGCGGCGGTCGAGCTCGGGGAAGTGCGCCTGCGCGAGCTCGATCGCTTCGCGACGCGTGAGGTCCGTGTACGCGTCGCGCGACGCGTGGCGACGCTCGCGAGCGCCGGGCCGGGCGCGCCGGGCGGCGGCCGCGGCGCGCTGCTCACGCGCGTGCTCGCGCGCGGCCCGCATCGCCGGGTCGGTCTCAGGGTTCGGCGGCACGCGCGTGTCGGCCGCGGGCACGCCTTCACCGCCGCCGGGCGGTGTGGCGAGGGCAGGGGAAGCCAACGCCCCCGAAATCAGGGGGACGACAACGAACCATCGCCACGGAGTACCGCGCATCGAGGGCAATCAACTAGTTGCTGGAGGGTCATGGCAATCGAACATCTGCCGAGTGGCCGCGAACAGCGCATCGAGCCGCCTGGCTCAGGGGCTCGCCGCCGCATCGGCGGAGGCGAGCCGGCAAGCATCAGCGCGCTAGTCCCGAGTCGTGCTCGACTCACGCGTGGACGGGGCGGCGTGGCCGTTCGTGTGGCCGTTCGAGTGGCCGTTGGAGGAGTCGACGACGTCGTGCTCGTGCGTGAGCTCCTTGTCGAGCGCTTCGACGAGGTGACCCTCGAGCGAGACGTTCGGGAGGATCCGGTCCATCCAGCCCGGCAGCCACCAGGCCTTGTCGCCGAGCAGCGTGACCACCGCGGGCGAGATGACCAGGCGCACGAAGAGCACGTCGATCAGGATCGCGAGGCCGAGGCCGAGGCCGATCATCTTGCCCACCACGTCGGGCTGGGTGACGAAGGCGAGGAAGACCGCGGACATGATCAGGCCGGCGAACAGGATCACCTTGCCGATCCGCGCCATGCCATGGATCACGGAATCGCGCGGGCCGTCGCCCTCGTTGTAGGCCTCGTGCACGCGCGAGAGCAGGAACACGTTGTAGTCCATGCTCAGGCCGAACAGGATCGCGAACAACATGACCGGGATGAACGAGACGATCGGCACGTCGGAGTCCGAGCCGACCAAGCCCGCGCCGATCCCCATCTGGAAGACCGCGACGACCACGCCGTAGGCGGCCAGCACCGAAAGCAGGTTCAAGGCGGCCGAGACGAGCGGGATCCAGAGCGATCGGAAGGCCATGATCAGCAGCAACACGGACAGGCCGATCACGGTCAGGATGAATATCGGCAGGCGCGAGGCGACCTTGTCCGAGAGGTCCTCGAACACCGGTACGGCACCACCGATGAACACCTTGTCGGCGAGCGCTGTGCCCTCGGTGGCCTGTGGGATCGTCTCGTCGCGGAGCCGATCGAGCAACTCGCTCGTGGCCGCGTCCTGCGGCGCGCTCGTCGGGATGGCGAAGATCGTCGCCATCTCGCCGTCCTGGCTCGGCGTGGCCGGCGCGGCCTGGCCGACGCCGTCGGTGCCGGCGACCGCTTCCTGCAACTTCGTCAGGTCGGCCTGGACGGCGTCCGCCCCGCCCGCGGTGTCGACGGCGATGATGAACGGCCCGTTCGAGCCGGCGCCGAACGCCGCGGTGAGGCGGTCATAGGCGACCCGCTGCAGCTTGCCCTCCGGCTGGTTGCCGTCGTCGGGCTGCCCGAGACGCAGCTGCGTCACCGGGAACGCGAAGATCAGCATGATCAGCACGCCACCGGCGATCGAGAGCCACGGCCGCGCCGTGATCCGCTCGCCCCAGCGCTCGAAGGCGGCTGAAGGCTTGACCGACTCCGGGTCCTTGGGCGTGAGCCACTTCTTGAACGCGCCGATCAGGGCCATCAGGACGGTCAAGGCCGACAGCACGACGCCGCCGACGGCGATCGCGGCGCCCACGCCGAGCTTGCCGATGAACGGGATGCCGATCACGAGCAGGCCGGCGATCGCGAGCATCACGATGAGGCCGGCGGCGACCACGGACGCGCCGGAGGTGGCCGCGGACTTGGCCGCGGCGTCACGGGGGGAGTCCCCGGCCGCGACCTGCTCCCGGTAGCGCCCGACGATCAGCAGCGCGTAGTCGATGCCCGCGCCGAGGCCGAGCATGGTGGCGATGAACGCGGCGAACGACGGCAGGCCGAGCGGCTTCGACAGCGCCGCCAGCAGCATCTGCCCGAAGAACACGCCGAGCAGCGCTCCGAGCAGGGTCACGAGCATCGCGACCTTGGAGCGGAACAGGACCCAGAGCAGGATGATCGCGATGCCGATGCCGACGAGCTCGCCGACCGGCAGCTCCTGCTCGGAGCCGATGTCGACCATCGTGCCCCGCGCGGAGATCTCGACGTCGTTCTTGCCGTCCTCCTCATCGAGGGCCTCGATCAGCGGGCGCCCGTTCTCGGGCTTGATCTCGCTCTGGGGGATCTCGTAGCGGACGTCGGCGGACGCAAGCCTGCCGTCCGGTGAGATCGTGCCGCCCTCGGCGAACGGGTCCGAGACCGTCTTCTCCAGCGGTAGGCCCTCGACCTTGTCGAGGGTGGCCGTCACCACTTCGCGGTTCGCCGGGTCCGTGATCTTGCCGTTCTTGGCGTAGAAGACGACGGTGGCATCGCCGCCCGCCAGCTCCTTCTGGTGCGCCTGGAAGAGATCGATCGCCTTCTGGCTCTGGGTCCCTGGCGTCGAGAAATCATCGGCCGCCGGACCAGCTGCGGCCGAGACGCCGATGAGCGCGATCAGCACGACGAGCGCGCCGAGCAGACCACGTATCCAATGAGTGGTGAGGGTGCGCGCGATGCGCGCGAGGAGCAGTGACACAAACGCCTCCGAGCGAAACCGGGAGAGTGGGGAGACGCTGAAGACTAGTCATGGAGCCTGTCGCGTGCCCGCTCGTCGAACCCGTAGGGTCCGCGGCTCGAACATCGTCTAGGCCAGCCAGGATCGCACACGATGCGCGGTCTCGCGGTCGGCGAGTCAGCTCGCCGTCGGCTCGCGGTCCTTCCGCGTGGTGGCGTTCGACGTCAGCGGCTGAACGCGGGGATGCGCGGCGCGAGCCACAGGACCGGCGCGGCGACGATCGCCGTCGCGCCGATGGCGAGCGCCGCGACGCCGATCGAGTCCAGCGCGTAGCCGCCGAGCAGCGCCAGGCCCGCGCCGAGGAACGCCGACAGCCGGTCGTTGAAGCCGATCAGCCGCCCGCGCTCGCTCACCTCGGTGAGGTCCACGAGCTGCGCGGTCGCCGCCACGAACGACACGTTCCAGCCGACGCCGAGCAAGAACAGCAACACGGCCGTGGCGAACACGCTCGAGAAGCCCAGCATCCCGATCGTGGACACCGCCATCACGAGCAGCCCGGCGGCGAGCGCGACCGGGCGGCCGATCCGGTCGATCAGCGCTCCGACGAACAGCACCAGCGCGTACATGCCGAGCACGTGCGCGCCGATGATCGGGAACACGTCGGACTGGTGGTGATGGTGGTGATCGACGACCACGTAGCCCGTCAGGTTCATCACCGACACCATCACGCCGAAGCTCGCGAGCGCGGCGAGCATCGCGGGCCGCACACCCGGGCGGCGCAGGATCTCCCCGAGCGGTGCGGCCGGTGGAGCGGTGGCCTGGGCGGGGTTGGATTCCCGCGCGAGGCGTTCCGCGATCACCTTCGGGTCGGGGCTGACGAGGCTCACCACGACGAGCGCGATCAGGCTGATGCCGGCCGCCGCGAGCCACGGCACGGTCAGCGCGGCGGCGTCCAGCTCGCGGTCGGAGAACAGCGGCCCGAACACCGCGGGGCCGAGGATCGCGCCGAACACCGCGCCGAAGAGCACGTACGAGATCCCGCGCGCGCGGCGCTCGGGCGGGTACATGTCGCCTGCCGCGGTGCGGATCAGCAGCGCGACGCCGTTCGCCGCGCCGGTCAGCCCGAACCCGATCAGCAGCACCCCCGCCGACTCGATGTTCGTCGCGAGCGCCGTGAGGCAGCAGCCGACGGCGGACATCACGTAGCCGCCCAGGAGCACCGGCTTGCGCCCCACGCGGTCCATCAGCCGCCCCGCCGGCACCGCCGCCAGTCCGGAGGCGATCAGGAAGATCGCCGGCCCGAGCCCGAGCAGCCCTTCGATCCCGGTCACGAGCACGAACGTGATCGACGACACCGCCGCCGTGAGCTGCAGCACCGACGAGTAGACCGCCATCGCGACGGCCAGCAGCACCGTGTTGCGGCGGACGTTCAACCGATCACGGCCCGGTAGCCCTCGGGGTCCGTCGGGCCCTCGGTGGCGATGAGCAGCACCCGGTCGAGTTTGACGGCCGCCCGCAACTCGCCGTCGAGCGCGTGCAGCCCGGCGAGGGCGGCGGCGCCGGAGTGCCCGATCGTGAGCCCACGCGCGGCGAGCTCGCGCATGGCGGCGCCCGTCTGCTCGTCCGAGACGGTCACGGTGCCGCGGATGCCGGGCAGCAGGGTCGGCCACGCCGCCTCGGAGACCTCGGCGCAGTCCAGCCCGGCCATCGCGGTCCCGGGCGTGTCGACGACGGTGGGCTCGCCCGCGACGAGCGAGGCCGTGAGGCACGCGGCCACGTCCGGCTCGACCGCGATCACCGCCGTGCCCGTCGCACGCCCCGTACCGCGCCGCGGCCGCGCCGAGCGAGCCGACGCCGACCGGGACGAAGATCGTGTCGAACGCCTGGTCCAGTTCTCGGCGAACAAGCGTGGCGTAGCCGTCGATGACCCAGTGCGCGGGGCCGGAGGCGCCGACGTCGGCGAGCTCGATCGCGCCCGGGTGAGCGCCCGCCTCCGCGGCGAGGCGGACCGCGTCCTCGTAGGTCCCGTCGACGATCACCACGTCGGCGCCCTCCCCCGCGATCGCCTCGCGCCGCGCGGCGACCGAGCGGGCCGGCAGGAACACGCGCGCGCGAAGACCGCGTTGCGCGGCGACGTGCGCCACCGCCCGTCCGTGGTTGCCGGCGCTCGCGGCCACGAGCGTCTGGACCTCCGGGTTCTCGCGGAGCGCGCGCTCGACCGCCCACGAGACGCCGAGCACCTTGAACGCGGGCAGCCCGAACCGGTCGGATTCGTCCTTCAGCCAGACCCCGCCGCCGAGATCACGCACCGGCGTGGGCGCGTAGCCGGGCAGCGCGCGATGGAACGCGAGCGCCTGGCCCGACGGCGGCGGCACCGCCGCAGGCCGATACTGAGGGTTCAGCACGCTGCTCATCCGTACATGATGCGACCGCGGCCCGCTGCAACCCGGCGTCCAGCGTCTCTCGAGCTGACGCAGACGCTACAGATACTCCCGTTCGAGGAGCTCGGCGATCTCGAGCCGCACGCCCGCTGCCCGGTACTCGTCGACCACCGATGCCGGCAGTCCGTCGTCGGTGATCAGCAGGTCCAGCGACTGCGCCGGGCGGATCGACAGCAACGAGGAACGCCCGAACTTCCCCGAGTCGAGCAGACCCACGGTGGTCACGGCCGCCGCGGCCGCCGCGTTGAGGGTGTCCGCGAGCGCGCTGCGCGACGTCGTCAACCCGTGCTCGAGCGTCACCCCCGCGGCCGAGATGAACGCGACCGCGATGTTGAGCTCGCGCAGGAACTCGATCGTCCAGCGCCCGGTGAGCACGCGCATGTGCTGGTTGAGCTCGCCGGGTGGCACGATCACGTGGATCGTGTCCGCGGTGAGCCCCAGCGCGATCGCCGGCGAGTTCGTCACGAGCGTGAGCTCGGTCGGCGGCCGCAGTTCGAGCGCGCGCGCCAGCGCCAGCCCGGTCGAGGACGCGTCGAGGAAGATCGTCGACCCGTCCTTCACCAGATCGCGGGCGCGCAAGGCGATCGCGTCCTTCTCGTGCGCGGACTCGCGCACCCGCGCGTTCCAGGCCGTCTCGATCTGCCTCGGGCGCGAATCGGGGAGCGAGCGCGCGCCTCCACGCACGCGCTCGAGCAACCCCTCTCCCGACAGCAGCTCGAGATCACGATGGACCGTGACCGGCGAGACCGCATGCTCGGACGCAAGCTCCGCGAGCGACGCCCCACCGTCACGTGAGACGCGCTCGAGGATCTTCGCTCGCCTCAGAACCGGAGGGAGCGGACCTTCCGTCATCGTCTCGCGATCGCCTGCTCGGACTCGGCGTCGAACAGGTGCACGCGCTCCATGTCCACAGCCGCCCGGACCTGCTCACCGACCTTGAAGGTGGCCGTGGGCGGTGCCTTGATGACCACCCGTTGCCCGCCGATCTCGACGTCCACGAGCGTACGGTCGCCCAGCGGCTCGACGGCGTAGACCTCGCCGGACAGCGCGACAGCCTCGTCGCGCACGTCCAGGGAGAGGTCCTCCGAGCGCACGCCGAACAGCGCGCGATGATCGCCCTCGACCTCGAAGCCGGGGTTCGGCAGTGACCAGCCCTCACCCTCGATGCGCCCGTTGGCCGTGCAGTGCAGCATGTTCATCCGCGGTGAGCCGACGAACGATCGCCACCCAGCGATTGGCCGGCCGGTCGTAGATCTCGGTCGGCGCGCCGACCTGCTGGACCGTGCCCTCCCGCAGCACCGCGACCTGGTTGGCCATCGACATGGCCTCGACCTGGTCGTTGGTGACGTAGAGGAACGTGCTCCCGAGCGAACGATGGATGCGGGTGAGCTCGGTGCGCATCTCGACCCGCAGCTTCAGGTCGAGGTTCGTCAGCGGCTCGTCCATCAGGAACGCCCGTGGCTCGCGCACCAACGCGCGACCCAGGGCGATCCGCTGCATCTGGCCGCCCGACATCTGCGCCGGGTGGCGGTTGAGCAGCTCCTCGATGTGCAGCAGCTCGGACACGCGCTTGAGCTGGGCGTCGATCTCGCTCTTGGGCAGCTTGCGCGCCCGCAGCGGCGACGTGATGTTCTGCGCCGCCGTCTGCTTCGGGTAGAGCGCGTAGCTCTGGAACACCATCGCGAGGTCACGCTCGGCCGGGGTGGCCTTCGTCGCGTTGATCCCGTGCAGGAACACGTTGCCGACGTCGGGCGTCTCGAGCCCGGCCAGGACGCGCAGCGTCGTCGTCTTGCCCGCGCCCGACGGACCGAGCAGGACGAAGAACGAGCCCTCGGGGATGTCGAGCTCGAGGTTCTTGAGCGCCTCGACCTCGCCGAACGACTTCGAGATCCCTTCCGCCACGATCGCGCTGCTCATGCGCTCACCACTTTTTCCGTCGTCGGGTCGTACGCCGGCGGCGCGGCGCCCACATGGCGCACCGCCACGACCTGCTCTTCCTCGAAGCGCGCCGTCGCCGGCATGCGCACGTGGAAGAGGCCGGCCTTGCACTCGACGACGTAGATGGTCTCGTCGCCCAGCGCCTCCTTGGAGACGATGCGTCCTTGGACGCCCTCGTCGGACTTGCTGATGGTGAGGCCTTCCGGGCGCACGCCTGCGATGACCTTCTGTCCGCGCTGGAGCCCTTCGGGAGCGGCGATCTGCAGGTCCCCCGCGGCCGTGAGGTGCCCGTTGGTGACCTCGGCCTCGATCAGGTTCATCGGCGGTGAGCCGATGAACCGGGCGGCGAACAGCGACGCGGGCCGGTTGTAGACCTCCATCGGCGCCCCGAGCTGCTCGAGGTTGCCCTTGTTCATGATCGCGATCCGGTCGCCGAGGGCCATCGCCTCGGTCTGATCGTGCGTGACGTAGATCATCGTCGCGCCCAGCCGCTGCTGGAGGTGCTTGACCTCCGCGCGCATCTCCGCGCGCAGCTCCGCATCCAGGTTGGTCAGCGGCTCGTCCATCAGGAACGCCTTCGGGTGGCGCACCATCGCGCGGCCCAGGGCCACACGCTGCTGCTCGCCGCCCGAGAGCTTGCTCGGCTTGCGGGTGAGGTACGGCTCGAGCTGGAGCATCTTCGCCGCCTCGGCGACCCGCTCGTTGACCTCCGACTCGGGACGCTTGGCCGCTCGCAGCGGGAACGCCATGTTCTCGCGCACGCTCAGGTGCGGGTACAGCGCGTAGAACTGGAACACCATGGCGATGTCGCGCTGGGACGGGCGCAGGCCGGTGACGACCTCGTCGCCGATCCGGATCTCGCCGCCGGTCTCCTCCTCGAGGCCGGCGATGCACCGCAGCGTCGTCGTCTTGCCGCAGCCCGACGGGCCGAGCATGACGAACAGCTCGCCGTCGTTGATCTCCAGGCTGAGCTCCTCCACGGCGACGGTCCCGTCCGGGAACGCCTTGTGGAGCTTGGTGACGTGGACTTCGGCCATCAGCGACGCACCGCCCCGAGGGTCACGCCCGCCACCAGGTGCTTGCGCACGAGGAACGCGAACACCAGCACCGGCACCGCGAACACCATCGCCGACGCGGCCACCAGGCCCCAGTCGACGGTGGTGCCGCCGATCAGGCCCGCGATCGCGGACGGCGCCGTGCGCGTGTCGGGATCGGTGATCAGGAAGATCGAGAACACGAACTCGTTCCAGCGAGAAGATCAGCGCGAACACCGCCGTCGCGGCGATGCCCGGGATCAGCAGCGGCATCGTCACGCGCCAGAACGCCTCGAAGCGCGAGAAGCCGTCGAGCATCGCGGCCTCCTCGTACTCGGCCGGGACCTCGTCGATGAAGCCCTTCATCATCCAGATCGTGAACGGCAGGTTGAACGCCGCGTAGACCAGGATCAGGCCCAGCAGCGTGTCCAGCAGCGCCAGGTCACGGAACATCAGGAAGACCGGGATCACGACCACGACGGGCGGCATGAACCGGGTCGAGAGGATGAAGAACAGCTGGTCCTTCTTGAACTTCAGCGTGAAGCGCGAGTAGGCCCACGCCGCCGGCACGCCGAGCACGGTCGCGATGACCGTCGAGGCCGTGGCCACGATGACCGAGTTCACGAAGCCCTGGAACACGGGCGAGTCGGAGCTGAAGACGTTCTTGAAGTGCTCGAGCGTCGGGCTGAACGAGAACACCTTGGCCGGGACGGCGTAGATGTCCTTGGTCTCCTTCAGGGCCGTCTCGAGCATCCACAGGACCGGGAACAGCATCACGATCATGAAGATCGCGAGCAGCACGATCTCGATCGCCGAGCCGAACTTGCGCTCCTTGCGGGGAGGCGGGGCGACGGTCTCGCCCGCGATGCCCTTGTCCGCCAGGCCCTCGGGTTGGATATGGGTTGCCATCGCCTACCGCTCCTGCAGCTTGTTGAGGTAACGCAGGTAGAACTGCGCGGCGATGATCACGACGATCACCATCAAGATGCCGTACGCCGACGCGCGGCCGGTGTCGAAGCCGAAGAACGCGACCTTGTAGACGTTGTAGGACAGCGTCTCCGTCGTGCCGCCCGGGCCACCACCGGTGAGGATGTAGACCAGGTCGAACAGGCGGAAGGCCTCGATCGCCCGGAACATGACCGCGATCAGCAGCAGCGGCCACACCAGCGGGAACGTGATCCGGCGGAACTTGAACCACTCGGACGCGCGGTCGATCTCCGCCGCCTCGTAGAGGTACTTCGGGACCGCGGTGAGGCCGGCGAGCGCGATCAGCATCACGAACGGCGTCCACTGCCAGGTGTCCACGATGATCAGCGAGAACAGCGCCAGGCGCTGGCTCGTGAGCCACTCGACGCGGTTGAAGCCGAGGCTGTCGATGAACGAGTTCGCGACGCCGAACTGCACGTCGAGCATGAACTTCCAGAACAGGCCGACGACGATCGGCGAAAGCATCATCGGGATCAGGAACAGCGTCGTGATCGCGCCGCGGCCCTTGACGCGCCGCGAGATCAGGAACGCGATCGAGAAGCCGAGGATCGTCTGCAGGCCGACTGCGCCGACGACGAAGATGGCCGTCGTCAGGGCGCGCGCATGCACGACCGGCGACGTGAGGATGTCGACGTAGTTGTCGAACCCGATGATGTTGTAACCGACGTCCCGCGTGGCGGAGTAGTCGGTGAACGACAGGCCGATCAGCTGGATCAGCGGCCAGATCGAGAGGAAGATCAGCAGCGCCAGCGCCGGGAAGATGAACAGCACGGCGAGCTTGCGGTCCGTGAGGAACGCATAGCGGCGCGCGGCGGGCGGCGCCACGAGCTTTTCGGCCTTGGGCGCGGCCTGCGGAGGGTTTTGAAGCGTGTTGGCCATGATCCGATGCGGCTAGCCGGGACCGGCCGGGCGCCGAAGCGCCCGGCCGGGTCCGGGTGAGCTAGCGGTGAGGGCTACTCGCCGCCGCTCTCGTCGAGGATCGCCTGTTCGTCGGCCGCGAGCTTGTCCAGCGCCGCGTCAGGCTGCTGCGTGCCGGAGATGGCCGCGTTGACCTGCGTCGAATGGACGTTGAGGAGCTTCGCGTACTCGGGCAGGTTCCAGAAGTCCTTCAACTGGGCGACCGAATCCGTGAAGACCTGGTTGTACGGCGTCGCCTCGAGGAACTCGGGCGAGTTGAGGACGTCGTTACGCGCCGGCACGCCACCGAGCTGCGCCCACTTCTTCTGGGCCTCAGGCGTCTGGAACCACTTGATGAAGTTCAGCGCCTCGGCCTGCTTCTCCTCCGGGATGTACTTGGAGACGTGCAGACCCATGCCGCCGAGCGGCTTGCGGTCGGTGACCTGCTTGGGCAGCGGCGCGAAGGCGAGCTTCTCGAGGATCTCTTCCTTCGTCTTGCCGAGCTTGGAGGACGCCGGGTCGGTGAGGCCGCCCATGGCGGCGATCCACTGGAAGCCGACGCACACCTGGCCCTGCGAGATCGCGGCGTTGACCTCGTCGATGAACCAGTTGTTCGAGCCCTTCGGGGTGAGCGGGACCATCTGGTTGACGAGGACGTCCATCGCCTTCTTGCCGGCGTCGTCGTTGATGATGCCTTCGATCTTGCGGTCGCCCTGGTTCCACAGCTCGCCGCCGTAGAGCGCGTTCATGACGTTGTACGTCACGGCCGCGGCGTCGCCGGTGCCGGCCTGGTGGAACGCGAGGCCGCTCATGCCGTCGTTCTCGTCCTGGCACTTCTTGGCCGCGGCGATCATGTCCTCCCACGTGGCGGGAGGCGTGTCGCCCATGAGGTCCTTGCGCCAGATCATCGACCACGTGTCGCCGAGCAGCGGCAGGCCGTAGGTCTTGGCGTCCGGATCGGCCTCGCCCGTCGTGTTCTGCGGGTACTGGCCGTACGCCGCGAGGAAGTACGGGTCGTACACGGACGTGTCGATGTTCTCCTTCACGAAGTCCGTGAGGTCGAGAATCGAGCCGTTCTCGACCGCCTCACCGATGTTCTGGGAATCCAGGATCGGCAGGTCGAAGTTCGTCTTGCGCGCCGCGAACTGGGTGAAGATCGCGTCGTGCCACTGCGGGTTCGGCACCGTGTTGACCTTGACGGTCACGTTCGGGCGGGTCTTCGTGTACTCCTTGCCCAGCTCTTCGAGTGCGGCCGCGGGCGGCCACTCGAACCACAGGAACGTCAGCTCCATCGGCTGATCCGACAGGGCCGTCGTCTTGGCGGGCGCCTGGGACGCATCTCCACCACTATCACCATCGCTCGCCGCCACAGGCGGCAAGCGTGACCGCCGCGGCAATCGCCGTAAGCGATGCCGAGACCGCGAGTCTCCCCTTCATAACTCCTCCTCCACGAGGGTTGGTCCTACTGCTCTCCGACATACGGCGGCACTGCGAACCTTGCACGAGGCTTGCAAAAACCTACGCGGTCTTTGCATTCGTTGTCAACTCCTTTGGCAATTTCTTGCATTGCCTTGCACAGTGTCATACAGTCAGACCATGGTTCTGGCGCCTGAACGGTCCCGTGTCCCCGTGCTCGACCCGTCCGACGGATCGGTCATCGAGACCCTGGAATCCGCGTCCCCACAGGACGGTCTGGCCGCCGTGGACGCGGCAGCCGGCGCCGCGGAGGCCTGGGCCTCGCGGGCCCCGCGCGAGCGCGCGGAGATCCTGCGGAACGCTTACGAGTTGATGACCGAGCGCCTGGACGAGATCGCGATCGCGATCGTACGCGAGATGGGCAAGCCGTTTGTTGAGGCTCGGGGTGAGGCGGGTTACGCCGCGGAGTTCCTGCGCTGGTTCTCCGAGGAGGCCGTGCGCGCGAACGGCGACTATGGCGTCGCCCCCGCCGGGACGAACCGCATGCTCGTCGCGCACGCCCCGGTCGGCGTGTCGCTGCTGATCACGCCCTGGAACTTCCCGGCCGCGATGGCCACCCGCAAGATCGCGCCGGCGCTCGCCGCGGGCTGCACCGTGGTGCTCAAGCCCGCCGAGGAGACGCCGCTCACGGCGCTGCTGATCGCCGCCATCCTGCGCGAAGCGGGCGTGCCCGAGGGCGTGGTCAACGTCGTCGTCACCGACGAGCCCGGGCCGCTGTGCGAGGCCATCCTCGCCGACCCGCGGGTGCGCAAGCTGAGCTTCACGGGCTCCACGGCGGTCGGCCGGCACCTGCTCGGCCTGGCCGCCCGCCGCGTCATCAACACGTCGATGGAGCTCGGCGGCAACGCGCCGTTCCTGGTGCTCGCCGACGCGGACCTCGACGTCGCGGTGCGCGAGGCCATGGCGGCGAAGATGCGCAACGGCGGCGAGGCGTGCACCGCCGCCAACCGCTTCCTCGTGCACGAGTCGGTCGCCGAGGACTTCGCGGCCCGGCTCACCGCGGCGATGCGCGCCGTGCGCGTGGCGCCCGGCTTCGAGGACGGCGCCGCAGCTCGGCCCGCTGATCAACGCGGCCGCGCGCGAGAAGGTCGAACGCCTGGTGGCGGACGCCGTCGCCCGTGGCGCCCGCGTGCGCTGCGGCGGCGAGCGGCTGCCGGGCCCCGGCTTCTTCTACCCGCCGACGGTGCTCGACGCCGTCCAGCCCGGCAGCGAGCTGCTGCGCGAGGAGATCTTCGGCCCGGTCGCGCCGATCATGACGTTCACGTCCGAGGACGAGGCCGTGCAGATGGCCAACGACACCGAATACGGGCTCGTGGCGTTCGTCTGCAGCCGCGACCTGCGGCGCGCGATGGCGATCGGCGAGCGGATCGAGACCGGCATGGTCGGCCTCAACCGCGGCGTCGTGTCCGATCCCGCGGCGCCGTTCGGTGGCGCGAAGCAGAGCGGTATCGGGCGCGAAGGCGGACATCACGGCTTGATGGAATTCCTCGAGCCGAAATACTTTGCGTTCGACTGACAGTCTTTACAGGTTCTTGCAGCAAGAAGGAGGGAGACCCGTGTCACAACAGAAAGTCCTGGTCCTGGTCGGTGACGCCGCCGAGGAGCTCGACGCGATGTACCCGATCTACCGTCTGCGCGAGGGTGGCTACGACGCCGTCGTCGCCGGGCTCACCACCCGTGAGGTGCAGCTCGTCATCCACGACTTCGACCCGAACTCGGACGCGTACACCGAGAAGAACGGTCGCAAGCTGCCCGTGGACATCGCGTTCGCGGACGTGGATCCCTCCGAGTACGTCGCGCTCGTCATCCCGGGCGGCCGCGCGCCCGAGTACATCCGCCTGGACGCCGACGTGCGCCGGATCACGGAGTACTTCTTCGAGAAGGACCTGCCCGTCGGCACGATCTGCCACGGCCCGCAGGTGCCCGCCGTCTACGGGCTGCTGCGCGGGCGTAAGACCGCCGCGTTCCCGCCCCTGCACGGCGAC
This sequence comes from uncultured Solirubrobacteraceae bacterium, assembly GCA_963724195.1. Lineage (GTDB taxonomy): Bacteria > Actinomycetota > Thermoleophilia > Solirubrobacterales > Solirubrobacteraceae > Solirubrobacter. The sequence goes on from CAVRTQ010000018.1 coordinate 73,730, forward strand.
ATGGAGAACGCCGGCGCGACGATCGTCGACGCGCCGGACTGCGTCGACGGGAACATGGTCTCCTGCCGGGGCTGGCCGGACATGCCGGAGTGGTCGCGCGCGTTCATGAACGTGCTCGAGCGCGCCGCCGTCCCCGCCTAGCGGCGCGCGCATGGTCCCCGTCCTGTTGCTGCACGGCTCCGGGCCGGGGACCACGGCGGCCGCCTGGAATCCGCTCGTCGAAGCCCTCGGCGAGCGGTTCGAGGTGATCGCCCCGGACCTGCCCGGCTTCGGCGCCGAACCTCAAGGGCCAGGCCCCTTAGGTTGGTCGAGCGTGGGTCGAGGGTCTCGGTCGACGAGCCGTGCGCCGTGGTCGGCAACTCGGCCGGCGGGGCGCTCGCGCTCATGCTGGCCGCGCGGGGGCTGGCCACGAAGGTCGTCGCGGTCGGGTCGATGGGGTATCCCATGCCGCTGCCGGCCGGGCTGGACGCGTTGTGGGGGACCGGGCCGACCGAGGCGGAGGCCCGGGCGTTGCTGGACCTGTTGTTCTACGACCCACCGGGAGATGAGGCCGTTGCCGCGCGACTGGAAGCGATGCGCGCACAACCGCAGTACCGGGAGCTGTTCCCGGCAGCCGCGTCAGCGCTGGGTGGACGCGCTCTCGCTGTCAGACGCGGAGTTGGCGTCGATCGAGGCGCCGGTGCTGTTGATCCACGGGATCGATGACCCGATCGTCCCGCCCGAGCACAGCGTGATCCCGCTGCTGCACACGCTTCCGAACGCCCGCGCCCACCTGTTCGGCCGCTGCGGGCACGCGTCACCGCTTGAATACACCGCCGAGTTCAATCGTCTTGTCGCAACGTTCCTGGAGACCCCGAATGTCTGAGTTCGCCGTCCTACGCGCCCCGTCCCAAGTGCTGTTCGGCGCCGGGATGGCGGAGGCCGCCGGCCGTGTCGCCGCCTCCCACGGCCGCCGTGCGCTGCTGATCACGGACCCGGTGATCGCCGGCACGCCGGGCTTCGCCACGGTCGAGGCGGCGCTGCGCGCCGCGGGCCTGGAGGTGGCGATCACCACCGGTGCGGAGGTCGATGTCCCGCCGGACGCGGTCGACGCCGTCGTCGAGCTCGGCCGCGCGACGGAGCCCGACGTGATCGTCGCCGTCGGCGGCGGCAGCGTGATCGACCTCGCGAAGGTCACCGCGCTCCTGCTCACCCACGGCGGCGCCCTCGGGGACTACTACGCCGTGAACTCCGTGCCCGGCCCGATCGTGCCGCTGATCGCGCTCCCGACCACGGCCGGCACCGGCTCGGAAGCCACGCCGGTGGCGGTCATCACGGACGCCACGACCGCCATGAAGATGGGCGTCGCCAGCACGCATCTGATCCCGCGGCACGCGATCTGCGACCCGTTGCTCACGCTCGGGGCGCCGCCGGTGGTCACCGCCCACTCGGGCATCGACGCGCTCTCGCACGCCATCGAGGGCTACATGGCGGCCAGCGAGACGCCCAGCGTCGAGCTCGTGCTGGACCGGCCGCAGGTGGGCAAGAACGGGCTCAGCGACACGCTCGCGCTGACCGCCGCCGGTCACATCGCCGCGCACCTCGAGCGCGCCGTGGAGGACGGCGACGACCTCGAGGCCCGCACCGGGATGCTCTACGGCTCGTTGCTGGCGGGCATCGCGTTCGGCAACTCCGGCGTGTCCACCGCGCACGCGCTGCAGTTCGCCGTCGGCGCCGCCACGCACACCTCACACGGCCTCGGCACCGGCCTGCTCCTCCCCTACGTGATGGAGTTCAACCGGCCTGCCCGCCCGAACGACCTCGCGGAGCTCGCGCGGGTGATGCGCTCGCCGGGCGGCGCGGTCGAGCACGTCCACGCGCTCGGGCAGCGGATCGGCCTGCCGGCCTCGCTGGCCGAGATCGGGATCGCCCAGGAGGACCTGCGCGGGATGGCCGAGTCCTCGTTCAAGTTCAAGCGGCTGATCGACAACAACCCGCGGGAATTGGACGTGGACGCGCTGGAACAGCATCCTCGACGCCGCGTGGCACGGGAACCCCGCCCGGCTCGAAGAGGCTCAGTCGGTCAAATCGTGAAGCGCGCGGTCGAGGTGCGCGGTCATGCGCGCCTCGGCCTCCGCCACGTCGCCGCGCTCGATCACCGCGAGCAGGTCGCGGTGCTCTTCGCCCATCGCGGCCGGTGAAGCCCAGGACGGGCGCAACTGCGCGATGCAGAGCCGGATCTCGCCGCCGAGGGAGGCGTACAGGCGCTCCAGGCGCGGGCTGCCCGCGGCGTGCGCGAGCGCCTGATGGAAGCCCATGTCGGCGTCCACGACCTGGCTCCAGCGCGAGTCCACCCGCAGCGCGGCCAGCGGGCCGATCGCGGCGTGCACGCCGTCCAGCGACGCGTTGCGCGTGAGCAGCTCGCACACGATCAGACGCTCGATCGGAATCCGGACGCTGAAGAGGTCCAGCACTTCCTCGCGCGTGAGCAGCGGCACGAACGCGCTGCGATTGCGCTCGCGCTTGAGCAGCCCTTCGTGGCAGAGCGTCTGGATGGCGGCCCGCACGGTCGGACGGGCCACACCGAACTCGCGCGTGAGGTCGACCTCGGGCAGCGGCGTGCCCGGCTGGATCGCGCCGTCGAGGATCTTCTCGCGCAGCGAGACCACGACGGCTTCAGTGGTGGAAATCGGGGTGACGGCGAGTCCGGTCATCAGGCGGCCATCAGCGTACCCATGCCGGCGGCGAACCGCATGCGCGCGTGGACGCGGGACTCGGATTCCGCGCCAGGTTCGTCGCCTCGCCAGCCGCGTTCGGCGGCGACCTGATCGAACGCGCACGCCAAACCGAGATCGCCGGCCAGCTCCAGCACCCGCCGCCGCAGCGCGGCGCCGCGGTCGAGCGGGCTTTCTCCATTGTGTCGCGCGAGCTCGTACACGACGGCTTCGACGGCTCCAGCCCAACACTCCTCCATACGGTCGAACCCTAACTTGTAAGACAGTTAGACACAAGTCGGCCGAATGTGTGTAGGCTACCCCCCGAATTATCGCTGGCGGCGCGACGGACCTTTGCACGAGGCAGTCCTGTCGATCATGCTCACAACCAGAACGCCGCACAGCGGCAGGTAGGGGGCGGAGCCGACATGGGGTCCGCGCCCTACACTGCGCCCTTGTCGACCAGTCGATAGGTGGTGTATGTCGCACAGCACTCGCTTTGACCGGGAGTCCGAACGCGCGGCCGCGGTGGTCGTCTCCCGTCAGCCGATCCTCGACAATGTCGAGCGGATCGTCGGCTTCGAGTTGCTGACCCCGCCCGAGGCACACCCGCACGAGGCGGCCGCGGGCGTGCTGTCCCAGGCGATCGCGGACATCGGGCTGCTCAAGCTCGTGGGTAACCGGCCCGCGCACGTGGACGTCACGCGTGAGTTCCTGCTGCTGGTCTCGCCGCTGCCGCTGGACCCCGAGCGCGTGGTCCTGGAGATCGAGGCCGACGAGCACATCGACGCGAGTTGCTCACCGTGCTGCGCGGGATCCGCACGGCCGGCTTCCGGATCGCGCTCGACGGCTTCCGCGACGGCGTCGGCGACGAGGCGCTGCTGGACCTCGCCGACAGCGTGAAGATCGACGTCCGCGACCGCCCCGAGGAGGAGATCGAGACCGACGTCAACGCCGCGCGCGGGCGCGGGCTGAACGTGATCGCGTTCGGCGTCCCCACCCGCGCCGTCTACGGCTTCTGCCGCCGCCTCGGCTTCGACGCCTTCCAGGGCCAGTACTTCGCGGAGCCCGTCATCGTCCAGGGCGCCTCCGTCCCGACCTACCGCCTGCGCGCGCTGTCGATGCTCGCCGCCGGCGACGCCGCGACGTTCGAGCAGCTCGAGCGCGTGATCGCCGAGGATCCGGGCCTCGCCCTCAAGCTCGTCAAGCTCGCGAACTCCGCCTTCTACGGCGGCCGCCATCCGGTCGGCACGATCAAGCAGGCGCTGATGGCGCTCGGCACCACGAACGTCCGCCGCTGGGCCGCGCTGCTCGCGCTCGCGGGCGTCAACGACCGCCCGAGCCACCTGCTCGAGACGGGCCTCCTGCGCGCGCGCCTGTGCGAGCTCGTCGCCGGCCGCACCGAGGGCGCCGAGCCCGACCGCGGCTTCACGGTCGGGCTGTTCTCCGTCGTGGACTCGCTGCTGGGCATGCGCATGCCCGAGCTGCTGGCCGAGCTGCCGTTCGACGAGCGCACCACGCGCGCGCTCGGCGGCCACGAGGGCCCGGAGGGCAAGGTGCTCGCGGGCGTGCTCGCGTACGAGGCCGGCGAGTTCGACAAGTGCATCCAGACGGGCGTGAGCCTGGTGGACATCGCCAAGGCCTACGGCGAGGCCCTGGACTGGACCGACGGCGCCCTCGTCCAGCTCTCGTCCTGACGGAGTTCTTTAATGGGCGGCATGTCTCAGCCGCCGCGCAGCGTCAAGATCGGTGATAACGAGCGGGGCGGCTGGTCTTCTGACCGTCCGCGCCGAGCAGGCGAGCCCGAGCGCCCGCCGCGTCAGCAGGACGTGTCCGTGCGCGGGCGCGTGCTCTCCCCCGTGTTCCGGATGCGGTACAACCCGGGCTCGCTGCTCGTCGTCGCCTGCGCGGATCCCGCGCTGCGGGCGAACTTCCTCTCGCGCGTGATCGAGGAGCAGAGCACGATCTTCTCGCTCGCGAAGGTCCGCACGCTGCTCGCGGGCAAGGTCTCCGAGGACGAGCTCGACGCGAAGGCCCAGACGCTGCTGGACGCCGCGGTCGCCAAGCGGTTCGCCGCGGGCGCGTCGGTCGTGGTCCCGGTCGAAGGCCTCTCCCCCGAGGAGCGCGAGCGCTACGTGCGGCTCGCCGCCGCGCACCGCCGCGCGCGCCACATCGTGCTCGTGGAGGCCGGGCAAGGACTCCGTGGCCGAGGAGGACCGGGCGCCGCTGACCGAGCTGCGCAACCGCTTGGACGCCGGCGAGCTCGGCCAAGAGGGCTTCATGACGTCGCTGCGGCTCGGCGGCCGCAACGTCGAGGAGCTCAAGAAGATCATCTTCGCCCCGCCGCCCGCCGACGACTGAGCCGTTGAGTCAAGTCCACGCTCCAGGCGTGGACTTTCATCGCCCCCTCACGTCACTCTCCAGCTAGAGGAGTAGGTCCCGAACGACGGAGGGTTCATGAGACTTGGGGTACGTGGTGTCCTCGCGGGCGCGCTGACGCTTGCGACGCTCGGCCTGGGCGCTGGGGTCGCACAGGCGCAGGGTCCCGTGCTGGAGAACGGGAAGACCAAGGCGGTCTACGACTACAAGACCGCGGTCCGTGAGCGGGTGTTCATCCCGCAGCCGCGGCATCGATCAGGACAAGAACGGCCAGGACGACTGGATCACGGCCGACATCATCCGGCCGGCCGAGAGCTCGGCCACGAACAAGATGCCGGCGATCATCGATCCGAGCCCGTACTACACGACGGTCTGCCGCGGCGCCGAGGGCCAGTGCATGGCCGACTGGGACCCCGACGGCAATGGTCCCCTGACGGCCGACGGCGTCAACGACCAGTGGCCGCTGTTCTACGACAACTACTTCCTGCCGCGCGGCTATGCCTACATCCTCTCCCAGGGCAACGGCACGGGCTACACCACCAACGGCTGCGTGCACCACGGCGGCCCCGGTGACATCGCCGGCCACAAGTCCGTCGTCGACTGGCTCAACGGCCGCGTGAAGGCGTACAAGGCCGCCAGCCTCAGCTCCGAGGAGGTCGGCGCGAGCTGGCACAACGGGTCGAGTGCGATGATCGGCAAGTCCTACGACGGCACGCTGTCCAACGGCGTCGCCGCCACCGGCGTCGAGGGCCTCAAGACGATCGTGCCCGTCTCGGCGATCTCCTCCTGGTACCTGTACTCGCGCACGGGCGGCGTTCGCCACAACACGAACTACCCGGCGAGCCTCAACAACACCGTCACGACCGGCTCGAGCCCGCCGACCGGCGTGAACCTGCCGGAGCGCCGCGCGCTCTGCAACCCGCTGTGGGCGCCGTTCAGCGATGACGCGAACGTCCTCAACGGCGACGGTGACGCGCACGGCGACATGAACCAGTTCTGGCGCGACCGCGACCACGTCAAGGACGCGGCCAAGGTCAAGGCGTCCGTGTTCATCACCCACGGCATCCAGGACGACAACGTCCGGATGGACCAGGTCGGCCCGTGGTGGGATGCGCTGGAGGCCAACGGCGTCCCGCTGAAGATGTGGCTGCTGCGCGCGGGCCACGAGGACCCGTTCGAGTCGCGCCGCGCCGTGTGGGTCGACACGCTGCACCGCTGGTTCGACCACTACCTCTACGGCGTCGCCAACAACATCACCGCCGAGCCGCGCGTCACGATCGAGGACGAGAAGGACGTCTGGGGCAACTACGCCGACTGGCCGATCCCCGGCACGCAGAACGTCGACGTCTACCTGCGCTCGGCCGGCCAGGCCAACGCCGGCAACCTCGGCGGCCAGGCCGGCGCCGGCGCCACGGACGCGCTGACGTTCACGGCGCACCGCCTCGAGCGAGACCACGCTGATGAACAACCCGTCGGGCTCGCAGGCGACCCGGCGCGTGTTCCTCTCGAACCCGCTCAAGAGCGACCTGCGCCTCTCGGGCACGGCCCGCGCCGACCTCGCCGCCGCGCTCGGCGGCCCGGCCAGCAACCTGAGCGTCGTCATCGCCGACTACGGCCCCGGCACGCAGGTGTCCAAGACCAGCGACGGCGTCACGCTCGACACCACCGCCTCGTGCTGGGGCGCCGGCACCGCCGGCGACCCGTGCGAGGGCAAGGCGCTCGGCGACGCCTGCACGCAGCCGCACGGACGTCGAAGATCGAGGACGCGTGCTACCTCAACCCCGTCAAGCCGATCGACCGACGTCACGCAGTGGCGCGTCACGCGCGGCGTCCTGGACTCCAAGAACCGCAACTCGCTGTGGTACGCGGACGCGTCGCGACGTCGTCCCGGGTGAGTTCAACCGCTACGGGTTCCCGACCCAGCCGACCGAGCACATCTTCAAGGCCGGCCACCAGATCGGGATCATCGTCGGCGGCACGAACACGAGCGAGGCCTCGTCGACCGGCAGCCCGAACAACGTGCGCGGTCACGCTCGACGCCAAGACGAGCAAGGTCACGCTGCCGATCGTCGGCGGCTACGGCGCGATGGCCGCGGCCGGCGCGTTCACCGACACGACGGGCACCGTCGGCGGCACCGTGCCGGCGACGCTCTCGCTGACCCTCGGCGCCCCGGCGATGTTCCCGCCGTTCACCCCGGGCATCGCGAAGGAGTACGAGGCGGGCACGACCGCCAACGTCATCTCCACCGCGGCCGACGCGACGCTGTCCGTCAGCGATGCGGCGACGACGAACAACATGCGCCTCGTCAACGGCGCGTTCTCCCTCGCGGAGCCGCTGCGCGTCGAGTTCTCCAAGTCGGCCTGGACCGGCCCGGTGTCCAACGACACCGTGAACATCGCGTTCAAGCAGCTCATCAAGGCCAATGACCCGCTCCGCACCGGGACGTACAGCAAGACGCTGACGTTCACGCTGAGCACCACCACGCCCTAATCCCGCTCTCACGTGCCTCCGGCCGCGCCTCGGGTGCGGCCGGAGGACGTTGAGCGATCTCCACGCACAATGCGTCCAAAGTCCAGGGCGGTTGTGCCCGCAACCCCTTAGCTTCTGCTTAAGCCGTCAACGGACGACGGCATGGGTCTATCAGGGTCAACGGAGGTTGCATTGAGGATTGGGGTGAAGGGCCTCGTCGCGAGCGGTATGACGCTTGCGATGCTGGCACTCGGCGCGGGCGCCGCCCAGGCGCAGACGCCGCAGCTTGAGAACGGCAAGACCAAGGCCGTCTACGACTACAAGACGGCGGTCCGGGAGCGCGTGTTCATCCCGCAGCCCGGGATCGACGCGGACCGTGACGGCAAGATGGACTTCGTCACGGCGGACGTCATCCGCCCGGCCGAATCGTCGGCGACGAACAAGATGCCGGCGATCATCGATCCCAGCCCGTACTACGTCACGAGCTGCCGCGGCAATGAAAGCCAGTGCATGTCGGACTGGAACGCGGACAACGTCAACGACCGCTGGCCGCTGTTCTACGACAACTACTTCGTCCCGCGCGGCTACGCCTACGTGCTCGCGCAGATGAACGGCACCGGCTACACCGAGCAGGGCTGCCCGATGCACGGCGGGCCGACCGACATCGCGGGCGAGAAGTCCGTCGTCGACTGGCTCAACGGCCGCACGGTCGCCTACAAGGCCAAGGCCGGCACCTCCACGACGCCCGACCTCGAGGCGCCCGTCGCGGCCCACTGGCACAACGGCTCCTCGGCCATGATCGGCAAGTCCTACGACGGCACGCTGGCCAACGGCACCGCCGCCACGGGCGTCGAGGGCCTCAAGACGATCGTCCCGATCAGCGCCATCTCCGCTTGGTACAACTACTCGCGCCGCGGCGGCATCCGCCAGAACACGAACTACCCGGGCGGCTCGCTGAACCCGACCATCACGTTCAGCGGCACGGCCCCGAACGGCCACGTGGTCAACCTGCCGAACCGGCGTACGACGCCGTGCGGCCCGGTCAACGCGGACATCAGCAACGACGCCAACGTGGACACCGGCGACGGTGACACCCACGGCGACATCAACACGTTCTGGCGCGAGCGCGACTACAACCTGAACGCCAGCAAGGTCAAGGCGTCCGTCTTCATCGTCCACGGTCTCCAGGACGACAACGTCAAGATGGACCACACCCAGATGTGGTGGGACGCCCTGAAGGCCAACAACGTGCGCACGAAGATGTGGCTCCTGCGCGCCGGCCATGAGGATCCGTTCGACTCGCGCCGGGCCGAGTGGGTCGACACGCTGCACCGCTGGTTCGACCACGAGCTCTACGGCGTCCAGAACGGGATCGACACCGAGAAGCCCGTCACGATCGAGGACGAAGGCCGCGTCTGGAAGAACTACGACTCCTGGCCCATCAACGGGACCCAGAACGTGGACCTCTTCCTGCGCGCGACCAGCGACCCGGCCCTGGCCGGCACGCTCGGCGGCAAGACCGGCGGCGCCGCCGACACCCTCGGCTTCACCGCTCGCACGAACACGAGCGAGAACACGCTCATGAACACGCCGCTGGGCTCGCAGGCCAACCGCCGCGTGTTCATCTCCCAGCCGCTGAAGGCGGACCTGCGTCTCTCCGGCACCGCCGTCGCCGACCTGGCGGCGTCGATCGGCGCCAACCAGACGAACTTCAGCGTCATCGTCGCCGACTACGGCGTCCTGAACGCCGACGGCACCCGTCAGAACTTCCCGCAGGTGTCGCGCGGCGACGAGGGCCTGACGAACATCACCACCCAGCGCACCTGCTGGGGCGATTCGGGCAACAACGCCCTCACGGGCGAGGCCGGCCCGGCCTGCGCCAGCCTCGGCGCCTCGTGCACCGCGGCCGCGCGTGAGATCGACACGGCCTGCTACATGGAACTCAGCCAGCCGGTCTCCAACCAGTCGCAGTGGCGCGTGACGCGCGGCGTCCGCGACTCGGACAACCGCAACTCGCTGTGGTACCTGGACGCGACGCCGGTCACGATCGGCGAGCAAGTTCCGCATCCCGGTCGTGACGATGGCTCAGGAGCACATCTTCAAGGCCGGCCATCAGGTCGCGGTCATCGTCGCCGGCACCAACACCAGCGACGTCAGCGGCACCGGCAACGACAACGTCGCCGTCACGCTCGACACCCGCACGTCCAAGGTCACGCTGCCGCTCGTCGGTGGCTACGCCGCCGCGGCCGCCGCGGGCCTGACCGACGCCGAGACGGAGGCCCCGACGCTGGGCGCCGTCCCGGCCGACATCGCGACCGCCACGACGGACGCGACCGGCACGACGGTCACGTACACGCTCCCGACCGCCACCGACAACGAGGATCCGAACCCGGTCGTCACCTGCGACCCGGCCTCGGGCTCCAAGTTCGCCGTCGGCACCACCACGGTGACCTGCGTCGCCAAGGACGCCAACGGCAACACCTCGGCGCCGAAGACGTTCACCGTCGTCGTCCGCCGCGACGTGCCGGTCGAACGGCACGGTCGGCGGCTCGGTCGGCGCGACGCTGGCGCTCTCGCTCGGCGCCCCGGCGCAGTTCGGCGCGTTCACGCCGGGCATCCTGCGGACGTACCTCGCCGGCAGCACGGCGACGGTCACCTCCACCGCGGGCGACGCGCTGCTGACGGTCTCCGACCCGTCCGCGGTCGGCACCGGCCACCTGGTCAACGGCACGTTCGTGCTCCCCGAGCCGCTCCAGGCCCGGGCGCGCAACGCCGCCAACACCGGCACCGCCTACAACAACATCGGCAGCTCGCTGAACCTGCTGGTGTGGAACGGGCCGGTGTCCAACGACGCCGTCACGCTCGAGTTCTCGCAGCTCGTCAAGGCCAACGACCCGCTTCGCACGGGCACGTACACCAAGGCCCTGACCTACACGCTGTCGACGACCACCCCGTAGCTCCGACACGTGGGGCCCGCGTTCTCACGCGGGCCCCACGTAGTTGCTTCTATAAAGTAAGTCGCATATGAAGGGTAAGCGGCTTATGGGTGGGGATAACCCCACGTCGAAATGTTCTCGACCCCACCTGCAGTCGGGAGGCTCCACCGCTGTAGGGCCAAGGAGGCGTGCGTAACTTGCATTGCATGCTCGCCGCCTCGACTTTCCGCCCCACGACCGGTGTGCGGCTGCCCTTCTCGCGCCGCGCCCGGCTGCAGATCGGCCTCTTCCTCCTCGCCTACGCCGTGTACACGGTCGCGCGCTTCTTCACGATCGGCGACCTCGCCGACGCGACGGCCAACGCGCACTGGATCGTCGACCTGCAGAACGCCGTCGGCGTCGGGGTCGAGTCCTCGGTCCAGAACGCGTTCGATGGCAGCTGGGTGATGTGGGTCCTCAATCGCCTGTACCTGGCGGCGCAGATGGGCGTGATTCCGGCGGTGCTGATCTTCCTCTACAACCGCTCGTGGGCGATCTACGCCACGCTGCGGAACACGATCCTGGCGACGTGGCTGATCTCGGTGCCGATCTACGGCCTGTTCCCGGTCGCTCCCCCGCGCCTGGCCGGGATCGGCATCGAGGACACGATCACCTCGCAGACGGGCGTGAGCCTGACGTCGAACTTCTCGACGAGCTTCTTCAACGAGCTCGCCGCGGTGCCCTCGCTGCACGTGGGCTTCGCCGTGGCCGTCGGGTTCGCGCTGTTCGCGGTGCTGAAGAACCCGGTGCTGAAGTGGGCCGCGCTCCTGTGGGGCCCGATCGTCGGCCTGGCGGTCGTCGCCACCGGCAACCACTTCTTCTTCGACGCGGTCGCCGGCCTCGGCGCCGCCGCGCTCGGCTACGGCCTGGTGTTCATGGCGGCGCGAATCCGCGTGAAGCGGCCGACGCCGTCCAGCTTGGGTCGCGCGTTCGCCGAGGCCTGAGTCGCGCACAGGATCAGCGCGAGCGCGGTGCCGACCACGGTCAGCACCGTGCTCGTCCCGACGAAGAAGGCAGCGAGTTGCTCCGGCGGGACGTACTGGCCGGTGACCGGGCCGAACGTGGCGGCGAGGATCGCGGCGCCGGCGCCGACGCTCGCGGGTGAGAACGGCACCAGGCGCCCGCTGCACTGCGCGAACGTGACCAGCAGGACGGCCGCGAACGTCGCCGGGAGATGGAACGCGGCGAGGAAGCACCCGAGCGCCGCCAGCCGCAGCACGCGCGAGAGCAGCTGCCACGGCAGCACGTGGCGCGCGTAGGTCTTCGGGTCCTTCAGCGCCGAGCAGCCGGTCTTCACGCGCGTGAAGAAGCGGCGGGCCTTCGGGTGACGGCGGCCGAGCAGGACGGCGCCGGTGAGCGTGAGCAGCGTCGCGGCGACGATCAGGCCGGTCTGCGCGTCGGGCGAGACGTCCGGTCCGACGCCGATGGCCGAGCGCCAGCGCGAGCAGGCCGAGGCCCAGCAGGGTCTCCCCCGCCGCCTCGGCGACGAGCGTGCCGGTCAGCAGCGCGCGGGTCCCGCGGCCGGGCATCCGGCGGGCGAGCAGGAGCACGCGCACGGCGTCTCCCCCGCGCGCGGACACCACACCGCCCGCTCCGGCACCGGCCACCCACGCCACGAGGGCGTCACGACGGCGCGGCGGCGCGTCACTCGTCGTGCGGACGACGGAGAACCAGCCCAGCCCGCGGGCCACCTGGTTCCCCAGATGAAGCACCACGCCCAGCGCCAACCATCCCGGCGACAGACCACTGACCACGTCGGGCATCTATGTGCGAGGGTACCCGGTGGCGGAGACCATGTAGCGCTCCACTTGCGGCGTGAACGTGCTTTCCACGTCCTGGCACCCGACCGCTCCGAGGTCCTCGCGGAGCTGCGCATCGGTGAACGGCCAGTACGTGAGGCGCTCGCTCACGGCTCCGACGGCCACGGTGACGGTGTGCGGCTCGTCCCAGCGCTCCGGGATCTCCCACGTGTGCGTGCCGTCGGTGCGCGAGCCGAGGGCGCGTTCGCGCTCCCAGTTGCGGGAGGTCAGCACGAGCGCACCTCCGGGTCTGAGCGTGGCCGCGAGCGCCTGCAGGGCGGCGCGGCGGTCGCGCGCGTGGCCGATCGAGTTGCCGACGCAGAACACCGCGTCGAAGCGCGGGCCGGGTGGAAGGTCCTCCCACGCGCACACGCCCGCGCGCAGCTCGGCGTGGTGCTTCGCGGCGGTGGCGCGGGTGTGCGCGACCATGCCCGGGCTGGCGTCGGTGGCCTCGGTGCGGAACCCGCGCAGCGCAAGCCCCGTGGCGAGCAGGCCGATCCCGCAGGCCGCGTCGAGCACGCGGGCGCCCGGCGCGAGCGCGTCGATGACGGTCGCGAACGCCGCGACGTTGCCCTCGGGGGTGCGCAACGCCTCGGGCGTGAGCTGCTCGTAGACGGAACTAAGGTCGTCGTATGTCGAAATCGCGGATCTCGTTCGTGTAGTGGGTATGACCCGGTACGCACTGATTGTCCACCAGCCCGACGGCCCGCCGCCGGCCGATCTCGACCTCGCGGAGATCTCGCGCAACGTCCGCGCGCTCCAGCAGGAGATGCAGGACGCCGGCGTGTGGGTGTTCTCCGGCAGCCTGCACGACCCGAGCACGGCGACCGTCGTGCAGGCGCGCGACGGCGAGGTGCTCGTGACCGACGGGCCGTACACCGAGGGGCACGAGCACATCGGCGGCCTGACGGTGATCGAGGTCGAGGATCTCGACGCCGCGCTCGAGTGGGGCCGCAAGTCGGCGCAGGTCATCACCGGCCTGCCGATCGAGGTCCGCCCCTTCAACGGGTGACCGTCGACGTCGAACATGCCTTCCGCGCCGAGCACGGGCGCGCCGTGGCCGTCCTGGTCCGCGTCTTCGGTGACATCGACGTCGCCGAGGAAGCGGTCCAGGAGGCGTTCGCGGCCGCCCTGGAGCGCTGGCCGGTCGACGGCGTCCCTCCCAGTCCCGCGGGCTGGATCATCACCACCGCCCGCCGGCGCGCGATCGACCGGTTGCGCCGCGAGGCGTCACGCGACGATCGCCACGCCCAGGCCGTGTTGTTGGCGGCCCAGGCGGGTCCCGCGGAGGAGGTGGGGCCGGTGCAGGACGATCGCCTGCGGCTGATCTTCACGTGCTGCCACCCGTCGCTGGCGATGCCGGCGCGGGTGGCGCTGACGTTGCGCCTGCTCGGCGGGCTCTCCACGGCGGAGATCGCCCGCGCGTTTCTCGTGCCCGAGCCGACCATGGCCCAGCGGCTCGTGCGCGCGAAGGGCAAGATCCGCGACGCGAAGATCCCGTACCGCGTGCCGCGCGAGGCCGACCTGCCCGAGCGGCTGAAGGGCGTGCTCGCCGTCGTCTACCTGATCTTCAACCAGGGCTACGTCGGGCCGCGCGGCGAGCTGTGCGAGGAGGCGATCCGCCTCGGGCGCGGGCTGGCGGCGTTGATGCCGGACGAGCCGGAGGTGTTCGGGCTGCTCGCCCTGATGCTGCTCGTGCACTCGCGCCGGGCCGCGCGGGCGGGCGGCGTGCTGCTGCGCGACCAGGACCGCGACCTGTGGGACGCGGCGATGATCGCGGAGGGCCAGGCGCTCGTGCGGCGGCTGCTGGCGCGCAACCAGCCCGGGCCGTACCAGGTGCAGGCCGCGATCAACGCCGTCCACAGCGTCGGCGAGACGGACTGGGCGCAGGTCGTGGCGTTGTACGACCAGTTGCTCGTCTTCACGCCGACGCCGGTGGTGGCGCTGCACCGCGCGGTGGCCGTCGCGGAGGTGGCCGGGCCGGAGGTGGCGCTGGACTTGGTGGACGCGCTCGATCTGCAGGCCTACCACCTGTTCCACGCCGTGCGGGCGGAGCTGCTGACGCGCCTCGGCCGTGTCGGCCGAGGCGCGGGTTGCTCTGGAGGCCGCTTTGCCGCTGGCGGAGAGTGAAGCGGACCGCGCGTTGTTGGCTGATCGCCTCCGGGCCCTGGCGAACGGCAGCATCGAGGAGGGGTGAGACGTGCCGCGCGGGGAAACGATCATCGCCCGTGCCACGCGAGTGTTCACTAACTCCCGTATATCGGGACTTAGTGAACGCTCGCGTGGCGTGACCGGTCGCGGTTGGTCGCTTGTGGTCGTCTCGTGGTGAACGCCTGAGCGTTCGCTCAGTCCGGGGAACCCGGCTCACCCGCAATCAGCACGCCCGCGCCCGACGGGTCAAGAATCATGTGGCCCGCCGCGGGGCACGAGTTTCTTGACGCGGCGACCGCGGGCGTGCTCGCCGTTGCCGTTCCGGCGCTTAGCGCACCTTGAACGAAACCTTCTTCGCCACCCCGCGATTCCCGGCTGCGTCCACCGGCACGATCACCGCGGTGTACGACCCACGCGCGAGCTTCTTCTTCGGGAGCTTGACGGTGCGCTTGCCCGCGGCCACCTTGACCTTGAACGACGCGGCCTTCTTCTTGCCCTTGCGGTACTCGACCACCAGGGAACCGGCCTCGGACATCGTGATCTTCAGCGAGAGCGCGGCGCCGGACTTGATCTTGGCCGCGGCCGCCTTCGCGGACAGCACGGGCGCGAGCTTGTCGGCCGGGCGGCGGGGGCGTCTGGCCGCCGCCGTTCTGGCCGCCGCCACCGTTCTGGCCGCCGCCACCGCCGGTGTCGCCGCCGCCAGTGCCGCCGCCGTTGTCGCCGCCACCCGGGACCACCGGGTCCGCGGGGGCCTCGGTCACGACCGCGCTCAACGGCGTGTTGACGTAGACCGGGTTCGGGAGCTTGTTGGCGATGTTGGAGTCGACGAGGATCTCCGCGCGCAGGCGCTTGCCGAGGTCGGCCGGCTTGATCACGTAGGTCGTGTTCTTGTCGGCGAGCGTCTCGCAGCTCCCGCCGTCAGCGTCGCAGCGCTGCCAGCGACGCTCGAAGCGCGTGCCGGTGTACTCCCAGGGCCGACGCCGGAGAGCAGCGTGTGGCCGACCCAGGCGTTGCCGGCGATCGTCGGCGGCGCTGGTCTGCTTCGGGTCCGGGGCGAGGACCTCGTTCGTGAGCCCGG
This sequence comes from uncultured Solirubrobacteraceae bacterium, assembly GCA_963724195.1. Lineage (GTDB taxonomy): Bacteria > Actinomycetota > Thermoleophilia > Solirubrobacterales > Solirubrobacteraceae > Solirubrobacter. The sequence goes on from CAVRTQ010000018.1 coordinate 89,275, forward strand.
TGCAGTCGAGCGTCTTGGAGCCGGACGGCGTTCTGGCCGGTCACCGCCACGCACAGGTACTTGCCGACGTCCTGGTCGGTGATCGTGTAGTTGATGCCGGTGGCGCCCTCGAGCTTGTCGCAGTTGCCGACGCCCACGCAGCGGAACCACTGGAAGCTGGTGGACGTGGTCGCCGCCGGGTTGTTGAACAGCCCAGTTCTGCGCCGTCAGGATCGTGCCGGGCTGCGGCTGGCCGGCCGGGGTGAGCTTGATCGAGCCCGTGTTGGTCTGCGTTGTCGCCGGGCAGCGTGCCGGGCTTGGCGGCGGAGGCGGAGGTGATGTCGCTCTCCTTGTCGGAGCAGGCCGACGTCGTCGAGCGGGAAGTCGTTCTGCGCGGTGACGACGACGCGGTACTTGCGGTTCTGCGCCGGGATCACGAACGAGGACTCGGTCGCGTCCTTGATGTCGGCGCACGTGGCGGTGCAGTCCTGCCACTGGTAGGTGAACTCGATCGTCGGGGTGCCGGTCCACGTGCCGTTGGAGCCGACCTCGAGCTTCGGCGCCGACGACCGGGGTGACCGCTTGATCGTCGGCTTGACGCCGGCCCAGACCGGCGGCGTGAGGACGAGCGAACTTGCCGCCGCCACCGTGCGTGCCGGCGAGCAACGTGCCGGGCGTGTTGATGTAGCTGTTGAGGCCCCAGACCTCCGTGTTGGGCGACATGCCGGTGGTGCGTGAGCTTGCGCCACGTCGCCTTGCCCGGGAGCGGCGTGCAGGTCGGTCTGGCCCGCGATGACGCCGTTGTCGGTGGCGGCGTAGATGCGCTTGGTCTTGACGCCGTTGAACTGCGTGATCGCGCGGACGGTCGTGTCCTCGCTGATGCGGTTCCAGGTCAGGCCGAGGTTGACCGAACGGAAGAGGCCGTCGGTGGTGCCCGCGTAGTAGATGTTCGGGTACTTGTCGTCGGCCCAGGCGCGCATCGTCTGGCCCGTGATGCCGTCATTGGACAGCGTCCAGCTGGAGCCGAAGTCGGTGGAGATGTAGATGCCGCTCTGCGTCGCCGCGTAGACGATCGCGCCGTTGTCCTTGAACGAGCCGAGGCTCCAGACGGTCTCCGCGGCCACCATCCCGTTGCCCGGGGCCGGCTTCTGCCACGTCTCGCCGCCGTCGGTGGACTTGTAGACGCCACCGCTGGCGACCGCCGCCAGCATCGGGCTGCCGGGCAGGATGCCGGTGAACACCGCCTGCACGGGCGCGTTCAGCTTCTTCGGGTTCTTCGGGTCCTGCTCAGGACCCTGCGCGACCGGCTGGAAGCCGCCGCCGCCGGAGGACTTGAACAGGCCCGCGCTGGTGCCCGCGTAGACCGTCGTGCCGCTGGTGAAGACGGTGCGGACGTTCTTCGCGCCCGGGATGCCGTCGAGGCCGGTGTTGAACGCGCTCCAGTTGAGACCGTTGTTGGTCGAGCGGAACACGCCGTCGTCCTCGGTCGCGGCGTACATCGTGACCTTCGTGCTGTCCGTGGCGTACTCACGAACCCAGTCGGCGTTGCCGGCGCCGAGGCCGGGGAGCCCGAGCCAGTTGGCGTTGGCCGTCGGAGCGGCCGCGAATGTAACCAGTGTCGAAACAGCAGCGAGAGTCAGCAGAGGGCGGAAGCGCATGGCCGGGGAAGCTACGGACCGCCCGACCCCCGCTTGTGGCGGCTGGCAGGTGGCCCCCCGGCGCGCAACCGGCAAGCTTCAGTGCGGTTCTCCGCACTGCCGGATCTCCTGGGGTTTCCCCAAGGTTGCGCCAATGACGCGGTGTCACCGTGGAGCACGACATGACTCGCTTGACACGAAATTGGGACCTCGTCGTCACCTCCGGCGCGCTGGCGGTGATCGTCATGGGCGTCGCCGCCCCCCACGTCAAGAAGCTCGTGTCGACAACGCGAGCATGAGCTGGTTCGGCTTCCTCCGCCGCCGCTGACGTAGTACCCGAACCATGACGGACCGTCCGGTCCGTCATCGTCGGCGGCATGCTGCTCCGCCTCACGCTGCTCTTCACCGCGCTGCTCGTCGCCCCGGCCCACGCGGTCGTCAACGGGCAGCCGCTCAAGCCCTCGAAGGCGCCGTGGTTCGTGCCCGCCGGGATCTGCGGCGCAACGCTGATCGCGCCCGACCGGCTCGCGACCGCCGCGCACTGCGTGGACCCGGTGGACCTCGGCGACTTCGAGACGATCAAGGTCGGCGGTGAGACGCGCCGTGGCGTGGCCGTCGCGCTCCCGAGCACGTGGCGCGAGCAGTCGGCCGGGTTCGCGCGCGACGACGTCGCGATCATCAAGCTCGACCGCCCGGTGACCAGGGTCGCGCCCGTCCCGCTGGCCACGAAGGTGCCCGCGAAGGTGCGGATCCTGGGCCAGGGCAAGCGCGCCTGGGACGCGCCGACCGGGCGCACCGGGCTGCGTCAGGCCACGCTCACCACGATCGCCGACCGCGCCTGCGGCCCCAAGTGGAAGGGCACGAAGTACGCCAAGCGCTTCGAGGCGGCATCCGAGGTGTGCGCCGGCGGCCGCGCCTCCGTCTGCGCGGGTGACTCCGGCGGCCCGATGATCGGCGGCACCCTGGACAGGCCGGTCCTCGTGGGCATCATCAGCTGGACGGGGCCGCGGTGCGGCGAGGACAAGCTCCCGAGCGTGAGCGCCGAGGCGTCGCACTACGCGGCCTTCCTCACCGCGCCCGAGCCGGTGTGGGCCCCGGCCCCGGCGGGCCCGACCACGATCACGCGCAGCGGCGACACGCTCACCTGCACGGCGACGTGGACGATCGCCCCGGACACGGTCGAGTTCCGCTGGCGCCGCCGCGTGCGCGGGAAGACCGCCTACGAGTTCGTCACCGTCGCCCGGACGGCGACGTACACGCCGACGCAGCCCGGCCTCTACGACTGCGAAGCGCTCGGCGCCAACGCGGGCGGCCGCGCGACCGCGCCGCCCAGCTCGGTTCGCGCATAGAGCTTCACCGCAGCACCCGGCGGAAGAACGCGACGGTCTCCGCGAACGCGCGATCCGTGGCCTCGGGGTCGAAGCGCGGGCCGATGTCGCGCCCGAACGCGTGCTCGGCGTCGTACTCGTGCCACTGGTAGCGCGTGCCGGCCGCGTCCAACGCGGCCTTGACGGTGGCGCGGCCGGGCGGCGGCGTGTGCGGGTCGCGCGTGCCGAAGATCAGCAGCAGCTCCCGCTCGATCTCGCCCGCGCGCGCGAGCGCATCCGACTCGTCCTTGCCCAGCTTGCCGTTGTGCAGGCCGGTCGGGTACCAGAGCGCGGTGCCGTCCACGCGCGCGTCGAACGCGGCCCGGAACCCGAGGTGGCCGCCCGTGCAGTGCCCGCTGGCGCCGACCGGCGCGCCCCGCGCGGCGAGCCACGTGAGCGCGGCGTCGATGTCCTCGTCGAACTCGGCCGTGGTGATCGCCTCCACGTCGGCCTGGCCGCGCGCCTTGCCCTCGTCGTCGAACGCGAGCACGGTGTCCGGCGGCTCGACGCGGTGGTAGATCTCGGGCACGGCGACCAGGAAGCCGTAGGCGGCGAGCCGCACCGCCCAGCGCAGCGACGCGTCGGTGAGCTGGAAGATGTCGGTGTAGAAGACGATCCCCGGCCAGTTGCCCTCGGCCTGGGGGGCGGTGACGAACGTGCGCATGGCACGTTCTCCGACCGGTATCTCGACGTATGAGCGGGAGACGACCACCCGCGCATCGTGCCATGCTGACCGCGCCATGGCCTCCCCCGACCAACCGACCGCGCCCTACCTCGACGCCGTCGTGGCGTACGGGTTCCGCGGCGCCACCCGCTTCCACGTCCCCGGCCACAAGGCCGGCAACGGCGCCGACCTCGGCGTGCGCACCGCGTTCGGCTGGCAGGCACACCAACTGGACATCCCGCAGGACATCAACGGCGTCGACCTCGGCCCGTCGCCCACGCCGTACGAGCGCGCCGAGCAGCTCGCCGCCGAGGCCTACGGCGCCGCTCGCTCGTGGTTCTTGACCAACGGCGCGACGCAGGGCAACCACGCGGTCTGCCTCGCGCTGGCGCCGCTGGGTGCGCCGGTCGTGGTGCAGCGCAACTGCCACGCGTCGGTGATCGACGGCTTGGTGCTGAGCGGCGGCCTCCCGACGTGGGTCGCGCCGCAGTACGAGCCCGGGCTCGGCATGGCGCACGGCATCACGCCGGAGTCGCTGAAGGCCGCCCTCGAGGCCACCCCGGGCGCGCGCGCCGCGTTCATCGTCTCCCCCACCTACTACGGGATGGCGGCGGACGTCGAGGGCTGCGCGGAGGTGGCGCACGCGGCGGGCGTCCCGCTCGTCGTCGACCAGTCGTGGGGCCCGCACCTCGGCTTCCACGAGGAGCTCCCGGCGAGCGCGCTCGCGCTCGGCGCCGACGTGATGCTCACGTCGGTCCACAAGATCGCCGGCTCGCTCACGCAGTCCGCGCTGCTGCACGTGAGCGACTCCGGCCGCGTGAACCCCGACGCGATCGCCCGCACGCTGCGGCTCGTGCGGTCCACGTCGCCCTCCTCCCTGCTGATGGCGTCGCTGGACGGCGCCCGCCGTCAGCTCGTGCTGCACGGCGAGGCGCTGCTGGGGGCCACGATCGCGGCCTCCCGCCGCACCTGCACCGCCATCGACGAGATCCCGGGTTGCCGAGTGGTCGGCGACGAGCAGATCGGCCGCCCGGGCGTGGCGGGCCGTGACCCGCTGCGGATCGTGATCGACGTCCGCGGGACCGGCGCGACCGGCTACGAGATGGCCGCTTCGCTGCGCTCGAACTTCGACACGCAGGTGGAGCTGGCCACGCAGGCCACGATCGTGCTCGTGCTCGGCATCGACGAGCCCCCGCGCGAGCTCGAGCGCTTCATCCACGACCTGACGTGGATCACGCACCGGATGGAGCGGCCAGGCGAGACCGAGGAGGTCACGCTCGCCACGGGGACGTTCGAGAACGAGGTCGTGGTCGCGCCGCGCGACGCGTTCCTGGGCGCGGCCGAGGTGATCGGCGTCGACGACGCGATCGGGCGCGTGAGCGCGGAGGCCATCGCCGGCTACCCGCCGGGCATCCCGGTGCTGCTGCCCGGCGAGCGGATCACCGAGGACGTGATCGCGTACCTGCGCTCACTGAAGGCCGTCGGCGCGCGCCTGCACGGGGCCAGCGACCCCGCGTTCGGCACGATCCACGTCTCGCTCAGTGATGCTGGTGGATGACCGCGTGGCCCTTGCCGCGTGAGATCAGCCAGCGGTTGACCGGGTAGGCGGCGGCGCCCGCGATCAGCAGCGCGACGGCGAGCGCGGCCCAGAAGCCGATGTCGCCGAGACCCGCTTCCATCGCGCCCGGGATGAGGAGCATGATCGCGTTGTCGACGATCTCCATGATCGCGATCGAGATCGTGTCGCTCGCCAGTGCGAGCGGGATGACCGTGGCGAGCGCCATCCCCGAGCGCAGCAGCGGGATGCTGGTGAAGGTGTAGCCGAACAGGAACGCGAGGCCGACCGCCAGGAGGATCGTCGCCAGGTCCGACCAGCCGAGGGCCGTGCCGATGATCATGCCCAGCACTTCGCCGACGGCACAGCCGGACAGGCAGTGCACGGTGGCGCTGAAGGCCAGCCGGTTCAGTGATTGATCATGCTGCATACCCCCCAAGGGTATCAGCAAGTTGCAAGCGGCTGCTGATGCCGAGCTTCGTGTACGCCCGGCCGAGGTGCACCTCGACGGTCTTGAGCGTCACGAACAGCTCCTCGGCGATCTCGCGGTTGCGCCGTCCTGCCGCCGCCAGCTCGGCCACGCGGCGCTCGGACGGCGTGAGCCCTTCCGGTCCGTTCTGCGCGACGCGCTGCGGCCGCGCGCCCGCGATCACGAGCTCGTCGTGCGCGCGTTTCTCGAGGCCCTTCGCGCCCGCCAGCAGCGCCAGCTCGCGCGCCTCACGCAGCGGATCGCGCGCGTCGGCGCGGCGGTTGGCACGGCGCAGCGCGGCGCCGAGCTCCACGAGCGCCTCGGCCCGGATGAGCCGGCTCGGTGAGCGCCGCGCGGCCGCGACGGCGGCTTCGAGCAGCTCGATCTCCTCGGCGCGGTCCAGCGCGAGCCGCGCGCTCGCCACCAGCACGCGCGCCTCGTGCCCGTGCAGGCCGCGCGTCCGGGCGCGGGTGAGCTGGGCGTCGGCGAGCGCGCGGGCCTCATCCAGGCGACCGACCTCGGCCAGCGCGGTGACCAGCGTCACGCGCGTCGCGTTGCGGAACGAGGCGATCCAGCCGTGGGCCTCCTCCACCGCGAGCTGGCGCTCGAGGTCGGCGAGGGCCTGCGGGGCGCGGCCCCGCCCGAGCTGGATCCGGCCGCGCAGCGAGTGGTAGCCGCAGATCGGGAGCCCGGTGTCGGCCGGCTCGACATCGGCGATCAGCTGCTCGGCCTCGTCGAGCTCGCCCGCGTCGAGCAGGGCGGCGGCGAGCGCGGACCGCACGGATCGCGTCGGTGTGCCGGAGAGCGCGGTCTGGATCTCGACCGCGAGCCGCCCGGACTCCTGCGCCGCCTCGAGCTGGCCGAACTCGTGCTCCCAGCGCGCGCGGGCCATCGCGACGCCGCCGATGCCGACGCGCGAGCCGGTGCGGCGCGCGACGTCGGAGAAGGCGCTGATCGCCGCGCTCGCGTCGTCCGCGGCCTCGACGGCCATCAGCGCCTCGATCGCGTACAGCACGGCGGGCTGCTCCGGGCGTTGAACAAGCGAGCCGTCCGCGAGGGCCCGCGACGCCAGCTCGCGCACCTCGTGCGCCGGGGCGGCGCGCGCGGCCAGGTCGAACGCACGGTGGGCGAGCACGGCGGGGCGGTCGGCGGCGGCGGCGAGCCGGCGGCGGCGCTCCGCGGTCAGGTCGGGGCGGTAGTTGAGCGCGTCGAAGAGGTCGTCCTCGAGCTGCTCGGCGAGCTGGGGGTCGGCGTCGCGGACGCGGGCGATGCCGCGGTCGAGCGCGTCGGCGGCCTGATCGGCGCGGCCGCTCATGATCAGCACGCGGGCGAGCACCTGCGCGGCGCGGGCCGCGGTGACCGGATCGTCCGCGGCCGCCGCGATCTCGAGGTGCTCGCGCGCGGCGGGATCGCCGGCGCGGGTCTCCGCGATCGCGAGGGCGAGCAGCCGCTCGGGCGGCGCCGAGACGTTCTCCGCGAGCGCCCGGCGCAGATGATGGACGGCGACGTCGGGATCACCGCTCGCCAGCGCCGCCTGTCCGGTCCGCTCCAGCACGGCGGCCGCGCGCTCGTCGCTTCCCGGCTCGGCGGCCAGCAGCTGCGCGGCGATCTTGCTCTCGTCGACGCCGGCCTCCTGCATCCGCCGCGCGGCGCGGCGATGCAGGCCCGAACGGGCGGCGGGCACGATGCTCGCGTAGACCGCCTCGCGCAACATCGCGTGGGTGTAGCGCAACCGGCCGGGCTCCAGCAGACCCGCGCGAACGAGGGCAGCGTGGGCCTCGGCGGCGGTTGGCTCGCTCAGCCCGGCGAGCGCGTAGGTGATCGCGCTGTCGGTGCGCGGGCACACGACGGCCACCGCCCGGGCGAGCGCGAGCGCGTCCGGGCTGAGCGGTCGCAGGCGGCTCTGGACCAGGCGGGCGACGGAGCCGGGCACGGCGCGGCGAACGGCCTCGGCCTCGGAGGCGGCGCCGGTGAAGCGGCCGTCCGCGAGCGTGCGCCGCAGCTCGCGCACCAGCAGCGGGTTGCCACCCGTGGAGCGGGCCGCGGCGGCCGCGAACTCCGGCTCGAGCTCGCCGTCCAGCGCGGTCTCGATCAGATGCGCGACCGCGTCCGGGCTGAGCGGCGCCGGGTGCAGGACGGTCGCGGCCGGCGCGGCGAAGAGCGCGTCGAGCAGCGGCTCGTGCTGGTCCGGCCGCAGGCCGGCGACGAGCGCGATCGGCAGGTGCTCGATCCGGCGCGCGAGCATCCCGAGCGTCTTCAGGCTGCCGGCGTCGGCCCAGTGGACGTCGTCGACCACGATCAGCAGCGGCTGCTCGGCGGCGAGGTCGGCGATGTGCTCGTACAGCGCGTGCAGCCGGGCGTGGTCGGTGTCGGCCGGCGTGGCCTCGAGGCCCGGGAGCAGCTGGCGGATGATCCCGAACGCGAAGTCGCGCTCCAGGTCGGCGCCGATCGCGCTCAACGTGCGCAGGCCCGCGGCGCTCGCCTCGGCGCGGACGGCGCGCAGCAGCGTCGTCTTGCCCTGGCCGGCGGGCGCCTCGACGAGCGTGATCGTGCCGCAGCCGTGACGGGCGGAATCGAGCTGCGCACGGAGCGTGTGCAGCTCCGTTTCCCGCTCCAGCAGCTCGGCGTCGGCGACGGTGATCATGTGACCGGTGAAGCTACGCGCTTGACCGCCCCCCGTGGGTGAGGACAACAACCGACGTTGGGGTGCGGCCACCACGACGGTCGAGATGTAGGGGTAATTGCTGGGTGGGCACCCGATGCCCGGCAAGCGCTTTCCCGGGAGGCTGATGTCACTCCCCAGGCAGTCCCCCTCCCCGAAAGCTCCCCATGATCTCCCTTCGCCACGCGGCTACGGCCGCATTGGCGGCGCTCGCCCTCGTGGCGCCCACGACCGCCTCCGCCCAGACCCAGTCCTACGACGACACCGCCTACTTCGCCACCGCGGACAAGCTCCAGCAGCGCCTCGACGGGCTCTGGAACGAGCAGCCGTGGCTACTACGAGGGTGGCGGTGGCGGCGTCGAGCCGATGGTCAACTCGCTCATGCTGCTCGGCCACTCCGTCGCGGCGATGAAGGGCCACACCGGCCCGTCCCGCAACGACGAGCGGGCGCGATCCCTCGCGCTCGAGCTGGTCAAGGGCCCGTACGTCACCTCGCCCGCCGTCGGCCAGAAGCACGCGCCGGGCTGGACGAACTCGATGAACGGGCGCGGCTTCCAGCACCTCGTCTTCGACGCCGAGGTGGTCGACGGGCTCGTCTACGCCTACCGGGCACGCAAGGAGCTGCAGCTCCCGGACTCGACGGTGAACGCCATCCGCGACGCCATCTCCCGCACCGCCCGCGGGTCGTTCTGGCGCTACCCGACGATCCGCCTGAACCAGATCAACTGGTACGCGCTGATGTACGCCGCCGACGCGACCGTCACCGGCGACCCGGCGCTGCTCAAGCGCGACTTCAGCGCCCAGCTCACGCGCTTCGTGCGCGGCTCGAAGGCGAACTTCGGCGCCGGCATGCGGTTCCACTACCTCCCGCACGAGCACGCCAACCACCCGATGAACGTGGACTCGGCCGAGTACGCGAACATCGTGCTGAGCTTCACGCGCTTCTACGACCAGGCCCGCCGCGCCGGCATGCCGGCGATGCCCGCCGGTCACAAGCGGGTCGTGTCGGAGTGGATCGAGCGCGCGATCTCCGGCTACTGGACGCACGGCGGCTACATGAACTGGGACTCCGGCCTTGGCTTCCAGCGCTGGCACCAGTCCAAGAAGCTCGGGCTCACGCAGCAGGCCCTGATCGGGATCGCGTCGGCGCCGTCGCTCAGCGACCCGCAGTGGCAGCGCTACGCGAAGTACCTGTTCGACCAGTCGCTCGAGTTCTACTCGCGGACCTCCGACCGTGACGGCGGCATCGCGGACGCGCTGTTCTTCAACGTGCACGCCGTCCCGCAGGGTGTCGCCAGCGCCCGGCTCGGCGCGGCGCGCGTGCTGGCCAACGCCGCCCGGGCGATCGACGCCGGCCTCGGCCGCGCACGTTCGAGCGAGCCGCCCGCGCTGTACTCGTTCGACCCGGACATCGGCCGCCTCGCCGTGACGACGCCCGCCTACAACACCGCGATCGTCGCCGTCAACCAGCGCGCGTTCCCGTACGGCGGGCTCGACCTGGCCCGGCTGTTCGACGGCAAGCAGAACATCGCCGCGAACATCGGCGGCACGCCGCCCGCGTCCTTCGGCGCGCTGGTCCGGGACGTCAACGGCCGCCGCGTGCTCGCCTCGCAGGTGGGCGCGCACGTCCGTCGATCGCTCGGTCACGCCGCTGCAGCTGACCAAGGCGCCGTCCGGCGCGGGCGCGCGCGCTGCGAGCACGACGACCAGCGCGTACGCCGGCCCGTTCACCGACCTGCGCGCGACGGGCTCGATCAGCAGCTCGGCGGGGTCGGTGCGGGTGTCCCATCGGTTCGACCCGAACTGGATCCAGACGCACTGGGACATCACGCGGCGCGGCTCCCGCGCGCTGAGCGCCGACATCCTGTTCCCGAGCACGGGTCGCGGCCGCCAGGCGAGCGTCACCGCCGTGCTCAAGGACGGGTCGCGGGTCACGGTCGGCGACCGCCTGATCGCGCTCTCACGCGTGTCCCGCCTGGAGGTCAAGAGCCAGTACTCGGGCTACACCGTCACGCCGCTGTCGCGTCCGGCGGGCGCCGGGGTGCACATCCTGCGCCCGGCGCCGCAGTCCTCGGCGCCGGACGCCGGCCCGACGCTGGCCGTGCAGATCGCCCGCAACGAGCGGTTCTCGAGGGTCGCGTTCACGGCGCGCATCACGCCGGACGCGGCCGCGGCTTAGCGGTCCGTGACGATCCCCACCTCACCGTCCTCCTTCCACAGGCGCTCGAGCACCTTGGCGGGCATGCGGGTGAGGTGGGGATAGCTGCGTCCCCAGGAGTTGAGGACGTCGACGTAGTCCAGGCCGCTGTAGCCGAGCGTGGTCAGGACGTCGTCGACGCTGCGGGCCCAGCGGTTGTGCTTGATGCCCTCGCCGATCTGCTCGGGCTTGGTGAGCCCGCCGTTCTTCTCGCAGTGGCCGCGCTTGCGCAGGATGTCCAGGCCGGCGCGGACGCTCGTCCCGTCGTAGTCCTCGCCCGGCCACTCGTCGATCTTCTGCGCCTCGTGGTAGAGCCAGAACCCGTCGTAGAGCTTGCGGTTGAGCTGGGAGGCGAGGCGGCTGATGCCGAATCCGACGCAGGCGCCTTCGGTCCCTTGATTGTAAAAATCCCACCAGGCGTCGGGGTCGCTGTGGCCCTTCGGCTTCAGGCACACGCAGTGGCCGCCGCGCACCTTGGTCAGCTTGGCGTCACGGGCGATCCAGTAGTGCCCGTTCGCGTCCTTCTGCGGCTTGTCGAACTCGGCGTACCAGTTGACCCCGATCACGACCGGGGAGGGCTTGGCCGGCGCGGAGCGCGCCGTCAGCGGGTACTTGTCGACGTGCGTCCAGTCGCTCGGGGGGCGACGTCCAAGTGGGCCTTCCATGACGCGACACTACGGTCAATCCGTGTAGGGGTCAAAGGGACCAAAGCTCAGGGGCGCGCCCTGATTGTCCGGCGGGCGCCGGGGGCCTAGCTTCGCCGGTTCCTCCCCCTCTGATCACCCGAAAAGGAACCGAATGCCCCCACATCGGTTGACCACGGCCGCGCTCGGCGCGGGCCTCGTGGCCATGCTGGCCTTCGCCGCCCCCGCGATGGCCTCGTACTCCGCGAACGTCGATGGCTCGACGCTCCGGGTCGCCGGTGACGCGCGACAACGTCACGATCAACGACCTGTCCGGCACCCCGCTCGAGAAGGTCTACGTCGACCTGTCCGACGGGCGCCGGGTGTGCTGGAGCTGATCACAGCCACCTGGCCCGTCTGAACATCACGTACAGCCCGACGGCGAGCGCGAGCATCAACCCCACGACCAGCGGATACATGAAGTGCCATTGCAGCTCGCGCATGCCGTCGAAGTTCATGCCGTAGAACGAGGCGACGAACGTCGGCACGGTGATGATCGCCGCCCACGCGGAGATCTTGCGCACGACCACGTTCTGCTCGGCGCTGACCACGGCGAGGTTGGCCTGCAGGATCGTCGTGAGCAGGTCCCGCTGGGCCAGGATCTCCTCGTTGACCAGCTTCAGGTGATCGTCGACGTCGCGGAAGTACTGGCGCAGGCCCGGTGAGACCTCGAGCACGCCGCCACCGGTGATCGCCGCAGCGGCGCCGAGCAGCGGGTGCACGGCACGGTAGAAATCGGTGACCTCGCGCCGCAGCAGGTAGATGCGCTGTGTGGGCGCGGCCGCGCCGGAGAACACGGTGTGCTCGACCTCCTCGATGTCGCGCTCAAGCCCTTCCACCACCGGCGCGTAGTCGTCGACGATCTTGTCCACGATCGCCCACAGCACCGACGCCGGCCCCTCCTCCAGCAGTTGCGGACGCGCCTCCAGCCGCAGCCGCGCGCCGTGCAGGTCGGTTTCGCCCTGGCGCACGGAGATGATGAACCCCGGCCCGACGAACATCGCCACCTCGCCGAACTCGACCTCCTCGCTCTCATCGACGTAGCGGGCGGTGCGCAGGACGACGAACGTGATCCCGCCCTCGTAGGTCTCGACCTTGGGCCGCAGGTGGAAGGACTGCGCGTCTTCCACCGCCAGCTCGTGCAGGCCGAACGTGTCCTGCACGGACTCGAGCTCCTCGGGCGATGGGTTGACCATCCCGAGCCACACGAACCCGGGCTCGGAGCGGCAGATCGCCGCCGCCTCGGCCGTGCTCATCCGGCCCTCGTGTTGGCGCGCACCGTCGCGGTAGTACGCGCAGTCGACGATCACGGCAGCGGTCTCCACGAGCTCGGCCACCCGGTCGAGCTCGGCGACCTCGAGCGCGCGCCGGAACGGAGCGTCCGCGGGCGCGACGATCACGAGCCGCTGGACGCGCTCGGCCAGCGCGAACAGCACGCGCACCCCGGCGCTGCCGATGAACGCGAGCGCGGACAGGTCGACGACGACCGGCTCCGCGCCCAGCACGGCCAGCTCGGCCTCCACGGCGGCGAGGTTGAACTCGTCGATCTCCCCCGTGATCCGCGCCACCGTGACCTGCGGCCCGCGCTCGAACGTGACGAGTCCGGGGCCGGCCGCCACGGACGGCGCGTCGAGGCCGGCAGGCCGGTAGCGCACGGTCACGCTGGTGCCGTCCGTCGCCTCGTCGACCTCGACCTCGGTCATCAACGCCCGCACGATCGCCAGCCCGCGACCGCGGTCCCCGGGGTCGAGCGGCGGTGGCCGCCAGCGTCCGCGGTCGCGCACCACGAGCGTCACCGTGCCGGCGAGCTCGCGCGCCGCGGCCAGCTCGACGGCCCCGCTCGTGCCCTCGGGGTACGCGTGCTCGACCGCGTTGGCGCACAGCTCGCCGGCGGCGAGCACGAGCATCTCGGCGTCGCCGCGGTCCACGCCGGCCGTCGCCAGCCAGCTGCGCATCGCCTCGCGCACGACCGCGAGCTGGTCGGGCCGGGCCGCGAACCACAGCCGCAGCGGGGTGATCTCCGGCACGTGCACGCGCGCGACGAGCAGCGCGACGTCGTCCGAGCGGCGCGGGTCGACGGTCGCCAGCAGCTGGTCCGCCAGCGCCTCGGGGGCCAGCGCGCCGTCCGCCGCGCCCGCCAGCCGCGCCAGCCCGGCATCGAGCCCTTCGTCGCGCCGTTCGATCGCACCGTCGGAGTACAGGATCAGCGTCCCGTGCTCGGCCAGGGCCGCGGTCGCGTCCGTGTAGACGTGTCCGAGCGCGCGGTCCAGCGGCACGCCGCGCGCCCCGCTCAGGTAGCGCGGCTCCTCCCCCGGCGCCAGCAGCAGCGGCGGCGGATGGCCGGCGGTGGCGTAGCGCACCTCCCGCGCGGCGGGGTCGATGACGGCGTAGACGACGGTCGCCCCGCGCGCGCCCGGCACGCCTTCCGCATACCGGCTCAGCAGCTGCAGGACACGCGCCGGTGCGCGCCCTTCCAGCGCGTACGCGCGCAGCGCGCTGCGCAACTGACCCATCGCCGCGGCCGCGCCGGGCCCGTGCCCGACCACGTCGCCGACCGCGATCCCCAGCCGCCCACCGGACAGCGCCAGCGCGTCGTAGAAGTCGCCGCCCGCGGCGGCGCCGTCCGCGGTCGGGAGGTACCGCACCGCCAGCTCCAGCCCTTCCGCACGCGGCAGTCCGTCGGGCAGCAGCGCCTGCTGGAGCGTGAGCGCCAGGTCGTGCTCGGTCTGGTACACCCGGGCCCGGCCGAGGGCCTGCCCGCACAGCCGCGGTCAGCGTCAGCAGGTAGTCGCGGTCCGCGGGCCCGAACGTGCGCGGCGAGTCGAACGCGAGCCCGATCGCCCCCAGTGCCGCTCCCCCGTCCACGAGCGGCAGCAACGCCGCCGACTGCGCCTGCGGTCGCACCTCGGCGAAGCGCGGGTAGCGCTCGAAGATCGCGTCGGCGCTCTCCAACCACAGCGGCGTCGCGGTGCGCACGGCCTCGGCCAGCGGCAGCTCCGCGTCCAGGGAGAACGAGCGGAACCGCTGCACCGTGCCCTCGGAGTGCCCCGCGGCGTGCGCGAGCTCCAGCGTCTGCCGGTCGTGATCGACGATCGCCACCCAGGCGCTCGACGCGCGGAGCGCTTCCGCGCCCTGCGCCGCCGCCGTGGCTGCGACCTCGTGCGGCGTGAGCGCCCGGGCCAGGTCGGCGGTGGTGGCCTGCAGGCGGTTGAGGCGGCTGTAGAGCGAGGCGCGTTCGAGCGCGTGCCCCGCGACCCGGCCCAGCGCCTCCAGCAGCTCCCGCTCGGCGGCGAGGAACGCCGCGCGTCCGCGCGGCTGACGGCGACGGCGCCGAGCAGCTCGTGACCGGCGAGCATCGGCACTGCGCAGAACGCGCCCACCGCCGACCGGAAGGCGGGATATCGCGAGACGACATCGGCGACCGTACGCCGCTCGCGCGCGGCCTCGGGCGCCGGGAGGTCGTCCCCGAGCCCGAGCACGCCGTACTGCTCCAGGATCGCCGCGTCGTGGCCCCACGAGCCGACGACCCGCAGCGTGTCGCCACCTTCGAGCGCGTAGACGATCCCGCCGGTGCTCCCGAGCGCTCGCGCGCCATGCTCGGCCACCGCCGCCCCGACGTGCTCCGGCGTGACCGCCCCGGACAGCGCGGAGGTGACCCCCAGCAGCGCTTCGAGCGCTGCCAGCCGTGCAGCCTGGTCTGGTCCGTCGGTCAGCGTGGAGTGGACAGTACCCGTGAGCTCAGGACGTGCGATCGCTCGGGGACGTCGGCTTGAACGTCAACGGCGAGCACACCGTCGGGCGACGCGTCAAGCAACTCGCGCTGCGCGGCGAGCCGCTTGACCCGCCGCGGCCGGCGTGCTGATTGCGGGTGAGGCGGGTGCCCCGCACTGCGTGAACGCCTTGGCGTTCACGTCTTGCCACGCCGAGGGACGGTCCACGCCACGCGAGTGATCGTTTCCGCGCAGGGGCTAAGCGAACGCTCGCGTGCCCGGGTGGCGCGTTGCCGCTCGCTCGCACGTGCGAGTCGGTCTGCGAGACCGGTCGTGGCACGCGGACCGACGCAACGCTCGCGCCCGGGCGCACCCGGTGCAACCGGCTCACCCGCACAAGAGCGCGCGGCCGCGGCGGGTCAAGCGGCTCACCGCGAAGCGCGAGTTGCTTGACGCGACGCCCGACGGTGTGCTCCCCGAACGCGCTCGACGCCGCACGCGACGAGCGCGGAACTCCAGGCGCTACCAACTACCGGCGCTTCAAAGTGGCGCTCGTCGCTCCCGCGGCGTGGAAGCGGTAGGACGCGCCGACGCTCAGCCGGGTGGTCCAGCTCCAGTAGCCCTGGGCGTCCGTCCGGCGCGTGCCGATCTTCCGCCACGAGGACGAACCCGCCAGTTTGCGCTCGACCGTGACCGTCCGGGTCTCCCGCGTGCGGACCTGGCCCCACAGGCGCCCGCGGGAGGCGTCGAGCGCGAACGGGGTCGCGAAGCGCTTGAGGGCCGGCTTGGCGCGCCCGTCGGTGAAGTACATGCCGGACTGCCAGCCGCCGTTCGCGTTGTTGAGCGAGCGCGGCTCGTCGATCCACAGGTACTGCGCGAACAGCTTCACGCGCGGGTTGCGCCAGGCCTGGTAGGCGGCGCGCTGGAGCCACTGGTCCTGCTGGGTGAGCGTGATGCCGGTGAACTTGTCCGGCGGGTTGGTCTGGTAGCCGAACTCGTCCAGGTAGAGGTCCAGCTTGCGCTTGGTGCCCTTGAGGCGCTTGGCCTTGGAGAGCTTGTCGAGCACGGCGGTGAGGCGCGACAGGGAGGCGATCGAGACGTCGTCGGCCTGCGGGAACACGGTCTCCGGCGCGGCCAGGACGCCGTGCGGATGGAACGCGAAGCCGTCCGCCGGCGCGGGCTTGAAGCGCTTGCAGCGGCCCGTTGACAGCTTCTTGAAGTTGGCGTCGACGCAGCCGAGCGCGCGCAGGAACGCGAGCGGCCGGTGGTTGGCGTTCTCGTTGCTGATCCGGCTGCCGCGGCTGGACATGGCGCCGATGAGCACCTGCGCCTTGCTGTCGGCGGCGTGGATCGCGGGGTAGGCGGCGGCCACGAGGTCGCGGTACAGGTGCGGCGCGACCGAGTTGCAGACCTTGCCGAAGCACGCGGCCTGCGGCCGCAGCCAGCCGCCGAGGTTCGGCTCGTTCCAGAGGATGTAGCGGTCGACCTTGTCGCCGTAGCGCGCCGCGACCAGCTCCGCGAACTCGCCGAAGAGCTTCGGATCCGGGTCATAGCGCGGCTCGCCGCGCTCGGAGCGGCGGCTGACCCACAGCGGGCCCGGGCCGGTGATGGTGAGCATCGGCTTCAGGCCGGCGGCGTCCACGCGCGCCACGGCGGCGTCCAACTGGCCCCAGTCGTAGGTGCCGGTCGGCGAGTTGGGCGCGATCCGCGACCACACCGCCAGCATGCGCACGGTCTGGATGCCGTGCTCCTGCCACTCGAGCACCGCCTTGTCAGCGTTTGGCCCTCCGGCGAGCAGGATGCGGTCGTCCGCGATCCCGATCTCCGGCCCGGCGGCGTGCGCGGGGGCGGCGGTGAAGATGAGCAGAGCGGCGAGTACGGCGAACAGCAGGCGCATATGTGTGATGCAAACGCGCTTACTCCGGCCCGAGTTGCGGTGTAATCAAGGGATGGCTACGACCGACGTGAGCGAACGCGAGGCTCGGCAGGTCGCCGAAGCCGCGCGTGAGCAGGACTGGAAACTGCCGAGCTTTGGCAAGGAGCTCTTTCTCGGCAACTTCCGTCTGGACCTGATTCACCCCCAGCCCAAGCTCGACGCCGAGGCGGTCGAGAAGGGCGAGGCCTTCCTGAAGACGCTGCGCGAGTTCCTCGAGGAGCAGGTCGATCCGCTCCAGATCGAGCGTGACTCGAAGATCCCCGACGAGGTGATCAAGGGCTTCCAGGACATCGGCGCGATGGGGATGAAGGTCGCGACGCAGTACGGCGGTCTCGGGCTCTCGCAGGTGTATTACAACCGGGCGCTGGTGATGATCGGCACCTACCACGGCGCGCTGGGCGCGCTCGTGTCCGCGCACCAGTCGATCGGCGTGGCCGAGCCGCTGCGCATGTTCGGCACCGAGGAGCAGAAGCAGCAGTGGCTGCCGCGCGTGGCGCGGACCGACATCTCCGCGTTCCTGCTGACCGAGCATGACGTCGGCTCCGATCCCGCGCGGGTGGCGACGTCCGCCGAACCCGTCGAGGGCGGCTACGTCCTCAACGGCACGAAGCTGTGGGCCACGAACGGCTCGATCGCCGACATCGTGGTCGTGATGGCCCGCGTGCCGAAGTCCGAGGACCGCAAGGGCGGCATCAGCGCCTTCGTCCTGGACTACAAGAGCGAGGGCGTCACCGTCCTGCACCGCAACGCGTTCATGGGCCTGAAGGGGATCGAGAACTCGGTCACCGAGCTCAAGGACGTCTTCGTGCCGGCGGAGAACCTGATCGGCAAGGAGGGCTGGGGCCTCAAGATCGCCCTGTCCACCCTGAACACGGGCCGCCTGGCGCTGCCGGCGATCTGCGTCGGCCAGGCCAAGTGGGCGACGAAGATCGCGCGCGAGTGGTCGACCGAGCGCGTCCAGTGGGGCCGCCCGATCGGCAAGCACGACGCCGTGGCGCAGAAGAACGCGTTCATCGCGGCGACGGCGTTCGGCCTGGAGGCGATGCTCGACGTCGCCTCGCGCCTGGCCGACGAGAAGCGCAACGACGTCCGCATCGAGGCCGCGATCGCCAAGCTCTACGGCTCAGAGCTGGGCTGGAAGGTGCTCGACGAGCTCGTCCAGGTCCGCGGCGGGCGTGGCTACGAGACCGCCGAGTCGCTGAAGGCGCGCGGCGAGAAGCCGATCCCGGTCGAGCAGGCGCTGCGCGACATGCGCATCAACCGCATCTTCGAGGGCTCCACCGAGATCATGCACCTGCTGATCGCGCGGGAGGCCGTCGACCAGCACCTGCAGGTGGCGGGCGACATCCTGGAGCCGGAGACGCCGCTGCAGGACAAGGCCAAGAGCGCCGTCGCGGCGGGCACGTTCTACGCCAAGTGGCTGCCGAAGCTGGTCGTCGGCGAGGGCCACAAGCCCAAGGGCTACGACGAGTTCGGCGATCTCGCCGTCCACCTGCGCTACGCCGAGCGCTCCTCGCGCCGGCTCGCGCGCTCGACGTTCTACGCCATGGGCCGCTGGCAGGCCAAGCTCGAGCAGCGCCAGTCGTTCCTCGGCCGGATCGTGGACATCGGCGCCGAGCTGTTCGCCATCTCCGCCGCCGTGGTCTACGCCGACACGATCGCGCGGGAGACGCCGGAGCGCGCCGACTCGGCCCGTGAGCTGGCCGACCTGTTCTGCGCGCAGGCCAAGCGCCGCGCCGACGAGCTGTTCCACAAGCTGTGGTCCAACGACGACGACGCGGGCTACTCGACCGCGATGAAGCTGCTCGACGGGCGCTACACCTGGCTCGAAGAGGGCATCGTGGACCCCTCCGACAGCCGCTGAAACCGGCTGGGCTCGGGCGCGTCCGCTTGCGGGCGCGCCCGGCTCACGGTCACGTTGACGATGACGTTGGCCACCAGGCCGATCAGGCCCGCGTTGATCCCGAGGAACGGATCGTTGCCCGAGAGCGCGAGCGGGACGACGATCGCCTCACCCACCAGCAGGCCGGCGAGCGCGCCCTGCACGGTCATCCGGCGCCACAGCAGGCCGCCGACGAGCGGCGGGACGAGTTGCGCGATGCCCTCGTAGGAGAGGACGCTCAGGCGCACGAGCGCGTCGGGGAACAGCAGCGCGCCGCCGAGCGCGGCGAGGCCGGAAGCGACGACGACCATCCGCGCGCGGTTGACCGACTGGCCGCCCCAGAGCGTGCCGATGCAGAGCATGAACACGGCCATGGGGACGATCGCCGACAGCGCGCCCGCCACGCCGACGATGCCCACGACCCAGCCCGGCAGCTCGGCCGTGACCATCGCGAGCAGTGCGAGGTCGTTGGATTCGAGGTTCGGGACGACGAACATCGCCGCCATGCCCAGCATCACCGGCACGAGCAGCAGCAGCGAGTACATCGGCAGGAAGATCGCGTTGCGGCGGATCGTGTTCGGGGACTTGGAGCCCAGGTAGCCGGCGACGAAGCTCGGGAAGACCGTGAACGCGACGCCGTTGAGGATGCAGGTGCTCATGAACCAGAGCACGCCGAGGCCGGGCGACTCGTTGCCGGGGAGCGTCAGCCAGTCGGGGCGCTCGGTGCGGATGCGCTCGAACAGGTTCGCGTGCGAGCCGAACAGCTTCAGCGGCAGGTAGATCGCGAGGAAGACGATCGTGAGGATCACGAGCGCGTCCTTGAAGACGCTCACCCAGGCGCTGCCTCGGAGCCCGCTGACCAGCACGAAGCCGGCGGAGACGACGAAGCCGATCACGAACGCGGTCTCGAGCGGGATCTCGTTGTAGGAGATCGCGTTGACGACCAGGCCCATGCCCTGGATCTGCAGCTGGATGTAGGGCAACAGGGCGATCGTGGCCACGATCGCGACCACGAGCCCGAAGCGCGGCGACTTGAAGCGGTGGGCGAGGATCTCGCGCACGCTCACGAGCTGGTGGCGGGCCGCGTAGCTCCACACCATCGGCGCGAACAGGTAGACCGTGGCGTAGCCCGTGGCCATGTAGCCGACGAGGTAGAGGATCGGCGCGCCGTACCCGTACGCCCAGCCCGCGGCGCCCAGGTAGGAGAAGCTCGTGTAGCACTCGCCCGCGAGCAGGACCCAGGTCAGGATCACGCCGAACGAGCGGCCGCCGACGGCCCACTGCTCGCGGTTGGCGTCGCGCCCGCGCATGGCGGCGACGCCCAGGCCGATGGTGGCGACCATCGCGACCGCGAAGATCGTGATCGCGACCTTGGCGTCAGTCGACATCGGTCAGCTCCGCCTCGTCGCGCAGGTAGTACGGGTCCTTGCGGGCCGCGAGCCAGATCGCGAGCGGGCTGAGGATCACGGACAGCAGCGCCCAGAAGAACAGGAACGGCAGGCCCAGGATCACGGGCTCTGCGCGGTTCGCGAGCGGGATCGCGGCGACGAACAGCAGGAACGGGACCAGCAGCCACAGGAGGGAGCTGCGGCCTCTGACGTGGTTGATCACTTGGCCTCCATCAGGTCGGCGATGATGAGCGCGAGTCCCTTCGTGCCCTGGATGAGGTCCTGGACGGTGATGTACTCGTCGGCGATGTGGCTCAGGCCGGTCTGGCCCGGGCCGTAGACGAGTGAGTTGGTGATGCCGGCGTTGTGGACGACGAAGCGCTGGTCGTCGGAGCCCGCGGAGATGAGGATGCGGGGCTCCAGGCCGAGCGCTTTGACGGCTCGTTGCGCCGCTTGGACCACGGGCTCGTCCTCGCTCACCAGCGTGGGCTGGGTGCTGTAGAGCTCGTGATAGTCGTGCTTGATCCCGTCGAGCGGGGCGAGCAGCTCGCGCCGCGCCTCGTCGAGGTCCTCTCCCGGGATCAGACGGCGGTTGAAGGTGACCGTGCAGCGGTCGGGGACGATGTTCGTGGCGTGGCCGCCGCGGATCGTGTCGAACGACAGGGTTGAGCGCTGGTTGTCGGGCGTGACGCCGTAGTCGGTGATCCGCGTCTCCAGCTGCGGGCGCAGTTGCTGGTCGAGCGTCGCGAGGTAGCGCGCCATCAGCTCGACGGCGTTCACGCCGAGCTGCGGCGCGGAGCCGTGGGCCTGCTTGCCGAAGATCGTGATCTCGCCCCAGATCGCGCCCTTGTGGCCGATCCCGACCCCGTCGGGGCCGAACGGCTCGGTGATGATCACCGCGTCGCCTTCGAGCAGGCCTTGCTCGACGAGCCAGCCCATGCCCGCGTTGCGCACGCCGACGGTCTCCTCGTCGGGCACGGCGCTCTGATGCACGTTGGGGTTGAGCCCCGCGCGGCGGAGCGCCTCGACGGCGATGATCTGCGCGGCGAGGCCGCTCTTCATGTCCGCGGACCCGCGGCCGTAGATGCGGCCGTCGCGGCACTCGCCACCGAACGGGTCGCGCGTCCAGTCGTTGCCGACCGGGACGACGTCGTAGTGGCCGTTGAGGTGGACGAGCGGGCCGTCGCCGGCGAGCTTGCCGATCAGGTTCGGGCGCGGGAGCCCCTGGCCCAAGGGCGCGAGCTCGGTGGGCGCGTGGTGGACCTCGGTGGCGTAGCCGTAGCCGTCGAGGACGCGCGCGCAGGTCGGCGACGAAGTCCTCGTACGCCTCGCCGGGCGGGTTGACCGTGGGGATGCGGATCAGGCGCTGGAGCAGCGCGACGAGGTCGTCCTGCAGCTCGTCGACCGCGGCGAGGATCGCCTCCATTCGCCCCTGATTACCCGTTCAGCGCCACCCACACGTTTTTTGTCTGGCTGTACGCGAGCAGCGCGTCGATGCCCTTGCCGCGGCCGTACCCGCTGCGTCCCATCCCGCCGAACGGCAGCTCCACCCCGCCGCCGACGCCGAATCCGTTGACGAACACCTGCCCGGCGCGTACGCCCGAGGCGACCCGGTGCGCGCGGGCCAGATCGCGCGTCCACACGCCCGCGACGAGCCCGTAGGCGGTCGCGTTGGCGACCTGCACGGCGTGGCGCTCGTCCTCGAACGGCACCGCGACGAGCACCGGGCCGAAGACCTCCTCGTGGAAGATCTCCATGTCGAGCTTCACGCGGGTGACGAGCGCGGGGTGCATGAACAGGTCCTTGCTCTCCCCGCCGAGCACGCGCGCACCGCCGGCCCGGGCGTGCTCGAGCATCGCGGTGGCGCGTTCGAGCTGGCGCTCGGAGATCAGCGGGCCGAGGTCCGGGTCCTCGACGCCCGGCGCGATCTTCACGGCCGCGAACGCCTCGGCCACGCGCGCCGTGACCTCCTCGAAGCGCGTCTTCTCCACCAGCAGCCGCGAGCCCGCCGAGCAGCTCTGGCCCGCGTTCTGCAGCAGCCCGTTGACGATCGCGGGGATCGCCTGCTCCAGGTCCGCGTCCTCGAAGACGAGGTTCGGCGACTTGCCGCCCAGCTCGAGCTCGATCGGGACGAGCCGGCGCGCGCACGCCTCGGCCACCTTCGCGCCCGTGGCCGCCGAGCCGACGAACGTGACGTGGTCCACGCCGGGGTGGCGGACGAGCGCGTCGCCGGTGCTGCCGTCGCCGGTCGCCACGTGGAACATCCCGGCCGGCACGCCGGCCTCGTAGGCGATCTGCGCGAGCCGCAGCGGCGTGATCGACGCCAGCTCGGACGGCTTGAGGATCACCGCGTTGCCCGCCGCCAGCGCGGGCGCGGCGCACCGGGCCGCGACCTGCAGCGGGTAGTTCCAGGGGATGATCTGGGCGCACACGCCCCACGGCTCGCGCACGGTGTAGTCGAGCGCGTCCGGGCCGAGCGGGATCTGACGGCCTTCGAGGCGCTCGATCGAGCCCGCGTAGTACTCGAGGTAGCGGACCGTGGCCCGCACGTCGGCCTGCGACTGCGAGAGCGGCTTGCCGGTGTCGCGCGTCTCGAACTCGGCGAGCTTCTCCGCCTGTTCCTCCACCCCACGCGCCATGCGCAGGAGCGCGCCGGCGCGGACGAGCGGCGTGCGCCAGTCCTGCTCCTCCGCGAGCGCGCGGCGGGCGTCCTCGACGTACTCGGCGACCTCCGCGGGCGACGTGGCCGGGAACTCGGAGAACTGGTGGCCGGTCGACGGGTCGACGGCCGAGAACGATGCTGCGGTCAAAGGTCGCGTCCTGCGTCGATGTTGAACACGGCGCCGGTGACGGCGGTGGCCGTGGCGAGGTAGACGGCCGCGTCGGCGATGTCCTCCGGCTCGATCAGGCGCTTGAGCGGGAGCGCCTCCGCGACGTCCGCGTCGAACCCGAACCCGCCGAGCATCGGCGTGTTGGCCGGGCCGGGGTTGATGACGTTCACGCGCACGTCCGGGGCGAGCTCGGCCGCGAGCGCTCGCGCCAGCCCGATCACGCCCGCCTTGGCGGCGACGTACGCCGCGAGGCCGGCGCGCGGGCGGTTGGCGATGATCGAGCCGGTCTGGATCAGCACGCCGCCCTTGAGCTTGGGCGCGGCCACCTGCGCGGCGATGAACAGGGACGTGAGGTTCACGTCGAGCACCGCGTCCCACTCGTCGCGGGAGATCTCGGCGAGCGGCTTGACGGTCTCCGGGATGCCGGCGTTGTTGAAGTAGACGTCGATCTGGTCGTGCTTCGCGAGCAGCTTCTCGATGTCCTCGCGCTGGGTCACGTCGGCCTTGTGCGGCGTGGCGTGCGGGAGCCCGACGCACGTCTCGTGGGCCTTCTGGAAGTCCAGGTCGGCGGCGAGCACGCGCGCGCCGGTCTGCGGCGAAGCGATGCACCGCCGCGCGCCCGATTCCCGACCCTGCTCCTGTGACGACCACCAGCACTGGCTCGGTAGCGTGGCACGGATGCGGATCGCGAGGGTCATCCAGTGCGTCGACGCCCACGCCGAGGGCGAGCCGAGCCGGATCGTGGTGGGCGGCGTGCTCGACGTGCCGGGGACGACGATGCTGGAGAAGATGCAGGCGCTGGAGGCCGACGACCGGCTCCGCCGCGTGCTCCTGTTCGAGCCGCGCGGGTCCGCGCCGTTGAGCGGCGACATCGTCTTCGAGTCGGCGCATCCGGAGGCCGACGCCGGCTTCGTGATCATGGAGTCCTCGTCCTACGAGGGCATGTCGGGCACGAACACGATCAACACCGCCGCCGTGCTGCTCGAGACCGGCGTGATCGAGAAGGTCGAGCCGGTCACCGAGCTCGTGCTGGAGGCGCCGGCGGGTCTGGTGCGGGTGCGGGCGTGGGTCTCCGGCGGCGTCGTGGAGCGGATCGAGTTCGAGAACGTGCCGTCGTTCGCCACCGCCCTCTCCGCACCCGTCGAGATCGCCGACCTCGGCACCATCTCCGTCGATGTCGCGTACGGCGGGGCGTTCTGCGCGTTCGTCGACGCCGCCGCGCTCGGCTTCGCGATCGTGCCCGACGAGGCGCGCGACCTGGCCGATCTCGGCGAGCGGATCCGTCCGCAGCTCGCCGAGCAGCTCACGGTCGCCCATCCGCTCATCCCGGAGCTCTCGCACCTGTCCTTCGTCGTCTTCGTCGCGCCGCCGCGGGTCGGCGGCGACGCGCGCCACGCGACGATCGTCTCGCCGGGCCGGCTGGACCGCTCCCCGACGGGGACGGCGACGAGCGCCCGGATCGCGGTGCTCTCCGCCCGCGGTGAGATGGGCGAGACGTACACCGCGGAGAGCGTGATCGACACGCGCTTCGTCGGCCGGGTCGCCGGCACCACGCGGGTCGGGGACATCGACGCGGTCGTGCCGGCGATCTCGCGGCCGCGCCTGGATCACGGGGTTCCACCAACTCGTCGTCGACCCCGCCGACCCGCTCGGCGCGGGCTTCAAGCTCGGCGACACGTGGGGCGCCGGCGACGTGGACGGCTCGCTCAACGTGTGACTGCGGCGTCTCACTCTCGTTTTTCGATAGTCAGATCGAGTCTCGCCTGCGCGGCCGGTGCGATCAGCAGGAACGCGATCAGGACGGCGAGGCGGCGCACATCCGCGAAGCTAGCCCACGGGGGCCCGCCCGTCCGGCGGAAAACGTGTCGGAGCGTCCGCCGGACGGCCACCCCTAGCGGGTGCGACTGAGAGCGGCCAGTTCGATCATCTCGACCACCGCCTCGAGCGGGATCGCGGTGGCGTCGATGGTCAGGTGGTAGAGGTGCGGATCGCGCGGATCGGCGTGGTAGAAGTGCCGCACGTAGGCCTCGCGGGCGCGGTCGGTCTCGTCCAGCCGCTTCTCGACCGCGGCGCGCTCGCCGTCGCCGAGCCGCACGGCCTGCTCGATGCGGCGGTCGCGGGGACCGTCGAGGCGCACGTGCAACGAGCGTGGGTCATCGTGCAGCACGAGCGCCGCGGCTCGGCCCAACACGACCAGGTCACCGTTCGCGGCGTGCTCGCGGATCAGGTCCTCCGTGGTGCGCCGGTAGGTCTCCTCGTCCACCGCGTCGGGCGCCGTCTCGGCACCGAACGCCAGGCCGATCGGCGCGAGCCGCATCGCCATCCGGGAGAGCACCCCGCCGATCGACTCATCGCGCGCGACGGCCTCGTCGAGCGGGATCGCGAGCCGCTCGGCCACCTCCGTGGGCAGCGCGCGATCGAGGAACGGCACGCCGAGTCGCTCGGCGAGCTTCGGCCCCACGAGCGCCCCGCCGGCGCCATAGGCCGCTGAGACGGTCACGATGGTCATGGCCTCGTTCTACCCACGCGGAGGCGAGTTAGGGTACCTAACAATCCTGATAGCGTTGGTCGGAAATGGAAGGCTTCACTCGGCTCGCATGCGGCGGCTGCCCTCCGGTCGCCGACCTTCTGCTCTCGCTCGCGTCGGAGTTCCGAACGGTGGACACGTCCGCCGCCGACGCCCGGCTCGACGAGCTCGCCCTCCCGCTGTTCGGCCTCGCCGGCGGGGATCTCCGGACCGCCGCGGCGCAGCTCGCCTCCGTCCTGGACACCGACCCCGGCTTCGACGCGGACCGCGCGAGCGTCGCGGGCCTCTGGCTCGACGCGGCGCTCGAGTCCCGCTCCGGCCACCCGCTCGTGCTCGCCGCGATCGCCTGCGAGGTCGGCCGCCGGCAGGGTTGAACGTGCACGTGCTGTCCGCGCCGACCGGCTGGTACGCCGGGCTGGGCGACGGCGACCGGCTGTGGCTGGTCGACGCGACGATGGACGGCTCGAAGGCCGACCCTGGAGTCTGCGCCGGCACTGCGCGCACGAGCTCGCCTTCGCGGCCTGCTCGGGCTCTCCGAGCGCTACGAGCGCGTCGGCGACCGGCAGCGCGCCGGCCGCGCAGCGTTGCTGCGCAGCCGGCTTCCGCTGCGTAGCCGCGTCAGCGCGCGACCGCGATCATGCGCGGGGCGCCGAGCTCGTACGGGCCGTCGTCACCGCGCAGCTCGACGTGCTCGAACCCGGCGGCGTTGAGCATCCGCACGACCTCGCCGGTCGTGTGGACGAAGTACGCCGCGCGCCCGTGTTCGGTCGTGCCGTTCTCGGTGAACACGGAGTCGACCTCGAGCCGGCTCTCCTCCGGCCGGTACGTGCGGTTCGAACGCATCGTGATGCCGCCGAACGCGTACTCGGACTCGCCGGTAGCAAGGCGCGGGAGCATCGACTCCGCCACCGCGCCGGATTCGAGCACCAGCGTCCCGCCCGGCTTGACGACGCGCCGCAGCCCTTCGAGCGCCCGAACGGTGTCGGGCGGCGTGAGGTAGCCGAAGCTGTTGCCCCAGCTGAGCGCCGCGTCGAACGGGCCGATGTCCGGCAGCGCCCGCAGGTCTCCCTGCATGAGCCGCAGACCGGGCGGCGCGAGCGCCAGCGCGCCCGGCGCGATGTCGATGCCGGTGACCTCATGGCCGGCCTCCGCCAGCCTGCGGCTCAGCCGGCCGTCGCCGCACGGGACGTCCAGCACCGACCCAGGCGGCAGCAACGCCTCCACGATCGCGAAGTCACGCTCCAGCATCGCCTCGCCGGCCGCCTGCCAGAAGCGCGCGGCCAGCCCTTCATGGAACCCTACGAACCAGTCGTCGGGAACTCGCATTGCGTATGAAACCTCCGTACGGAGATGGACAGGGCGTGAGGTACAGCCCGTGTCAGCCGTCGGCGGTGATGAAGTGTGGGGTGATGATCAGCAGAGGCGTCAGTTGAGCAAGGTACCGGCGCTCGCCCGCGTTGTCGAGCACGCCGCGGTACTCGGGAATCCCGACTCGTGGGAGCGCGCCGCGCCCCAGACCGACCTCCTGTTGGCCATGATCGACGCCGTCTGGTCGATCGGCGTCCGCGCCGGCGGCGTCGCCAACGTGCTCGCCCGCTACGTGGAGCTCCGCGGCGACGCGGCGCACACGTGCGCGGAGTTCGTGACGTGGGTGGACGAGCTCGGCGGCCCCGAAGCGTTCGCCGACGCCGTGCGCAACCGCCAGCGCACCTCGACCACGAACGGCATCCTGAAGGCCGAGGCCGTGTACCGGCAGGCGGCGATGCTCGCCGAGGAGGGCGTCGTCGACGTCTCGGGTCTCACCGACGCCGTGCGAGAGCGCTGGGTGCTGGTCCCGGGCTCGAAATCGGGCACGTCGTGGGACGCGCTGCTGCTCGTGATGGGCGAGGACACCGTGAAGGCCGACCGGATGCTGCGCCGGTTCTGCGCCGCCGCGCTGGGCGACGACGGAGTCGCGGCGTGAGTGCGAAGCGGGCGCATGAGCTGGTCGTGGCCGCCGCGGCGCGAGCTGGGCGTGAGCGCGCGGGCGTTGGACGGCGCGATCTGGGCCTATGAAAGCGCTCGTCGCCCCGGCGAACCCCGCCAATAAGGAGGGTGGGTCCCTCCGCGCGGCGAAACGATCATCGCCCTTGCCACGCGAGAGTTCACTTTTCCCCGTATAGGGGGTAAAAGTCGAACACTCGCGTGGCACGACCGATCACGGTTGATCGTTCGTGGTCGTCTCGCGGTGAACGCCTGAGCGTTCGCTCAGTCCGGGGAACCCGGCTCACCCGCCCAAAGCACGCCCGCCCCGACGGGTCAAGTAACTCGTACGCGAAGCACGAGTTACTTGACGCGGCGGACAGCGGGCGTGCTCGCCGTTCCCGCGGCCAGCACCAGCAGCGACCGCCGAAGGGTCATCCCACGTCGGCACGTGCCCACACCCGTCCAAGATAGAACTCCTGAGCGGTCTCGGGCACCACCGACGGCCGCGACACGAGCCGATCATGCTCAGCACCAGGCCAGCGTCAGCGGCACCGCGATCTCCGCCAACCCGTCGAACCGCCCCGCCCGCATCCCCCGGTTCGCGGCCTCGAACCCCGGCGCGTCCGCATACGCCCGCACGAGCCGCAGCGCGTCCTCGTACGGCACGCGCTCCGGGATGCGCCACCGTCCCGAGCAGCGCCCCACGGCGCCCGCGCGAGCTCCGCAACACCCGCGGCAGCACCGGCGCCAACCCCCGCGCGGCGATCCGCGCCACAGACCGCTTCGGCCCCAGAGGCGCAGGCCACAGCCCGGCCGGCGCGATCGCCGTGACCGACCGTGCCCAGCCCGCCAACGCCATCTCCAGCGCCACCCAGCCACCGAGCGAGATCCCCGCGACGTCGAACTCCGCCGGCAGCCGCTCCCGGAGCGCCGCAGCGAGCTCGAACGGCGTCACCGACTCCCCGCCCAGCGGCGGCGCAGCGCCGAAGCCCGGCAGGTCGACCGCCACCACATCGTCTCCCAACAAGGGCAGCACGGGGTCCCAGACGCGGTGGTCCGCGCCGAGCGGGATGGAGCAGGACGAGCGTCAAGAACGGGCGAGGATCAAGGCCGTCAGCGCCGCCGAACCGCCCGCGACCGCGGCGGTCTTCGGCGCGGCGCCGCCGGGCAGGCCACCGCGGCCCAGCGCGGTCGCGAGCACGTCGCTGAGATCGCCGGCGATCGACGCAGCCAGCAACGGCTTCACCGGCGCGTCGTTCAAGACGGCGGCGATGGCCAGCACGTGCAACCCGACCTCGCGCGCGCCCAGTCCTCGCAGGGCGACCCGCGACGCATCGTCCAGAGACCCCAGCCACGACTTCGTGACCTTGTCCGGCGCGACGAGCAGCGCCGCGCCGTAGGCGACGCGGAACCCGAGGACCCCGAGAGCAAGCACGCTTCATACCGCCACCTCGGACATGAGGGCCGGCGTCGCGCAGGCCTCGGCGGTGGCCAGGTGCCCGCGCCAGCGCGGTTTGCCGAGCACGATCTGCACGCTCCCGATCCGCCGCTCGGTGAAGCCGGCCTCGCAGAACGACAAGTACAACCGCCACAGCCGCAGGAAGCGCTCGTCGTACCCGAGCGCGTGAATCTGCTCCTCGGACACGTCCACGTTCGCGCGCCAGCGGCGCAGCGTCTCGGCGTAGTGCGGGGTGATGTCCTCGAGGTCGACCATCCGGAAATCACTGTGGCGAGCGACGCTGCGCGCGATCACCTCGACGGACGGGCAGGCAGCCGTTCGGGAAGATCAGCGAGTTCATGAACGACCGCTGCGCCTTTTCGACGTCGTACAGGCGGTCGTCGATCGTGATCGCCTGCAGCGCCATCACGCCCTCCGGACGCAGCAGCGCGGCGCAGCGCTCGAAGAACGTGCCGAAGTCCTTCCAGCCGACGGCCTCGATCATCTCGATCGAGACGAGCTTGTCGTACTGGCCGGTCAGCTCGCGGTAGTCGTGCAGCAGCACCGTGACGCGGTCCTCCAACCCGGCCGCGCGCACCCGCTCCAGCGCCAATTCACGCTGCTCGCGCGACAACGTGGTCGTCGTCACGCGGCACCCGCGCGTCGAGGCGGCGTGCAGCGCGAAGCCGCCCCAGCCGGTCCCGATCTCCAGGACGTGGTCGCCGGGCCCGAGGTCGAGCTTGTCGCAGATGCGGTCCAGCTTGGCCCGCGACGCCTCGGCCAACGTCGTCTCGCGCGTCTCGAAGATCGCGGCCGAGTACATCATCGTCTCGTCGAGCATCAGCTCGAACAGGTCGTTGCCGAGGTCGTAGTGCGCGGCGATGTCCTCCCGCGCACGCAGCGGCGTGTTGCGCACGAGGAACGAGCGCCCGCGCTGCCAGGGCTCGCGCACGGGCGTCATCGCGCGCCGAACCCGGTCGATCCCCTCCAGGTTGCGCGCCGCGACCTCGATCACGGCGGTCACGTCGGGCGAGTCCCACAGCCCGTCCACGTAGGTCTGGGCCATCCCCTTCCCGCCGCGCGCCAACGCGACGAACACGGCCGGGTCGTGCACGACGACGGTCGCTTGGGGGGAGCCGGAGCCGAACACGCGGCGCGAGGGACCCTCCACCAGCGTCAGCTGGCCGGACTCGATGCGCTCCAGCAGCGCGACGACGAGCCTGCGGGCGACACGTTCGATCATCAAGAAGCCTCCGTACGGGGGTGAGCGTGGTGCGGGACGCGCTTGAGGGCCAAGCCGACGCCGTGCGCATAGATCAGGGGCAGCGTGCGCAGCGCGGAAGCGATCAAGGCGCTCCAGCGCGCCGGGCGGCGCCGCAGGTTCAAAGTGGCGTCGAACGCGAGCTCGCCGTCCCGGTGGGACTCGATGTGCATCGAGAGCGTCTCGGCGGGCGCAGTCGCGCGGACCGAGTAGTGATGGTCCATGCCCATGAAGGGCGACACGTGGAACGCCTTGTCCATCGTCCCGCCGCGCGGGCCGAGGACGTAGGCGTGCTTCTCGCCCCACGGCGTGTTCGTCACGTGGGCGACGATCCAGCGCAGCTCGCCGCCGCCGTAGCCGTAGTAGAAGGCCACGGGGTTGAAGCCGAACGGGTGTGAGAGCACGCGCACCTCGTCGGCCGGCCCGGCCAGCTCCACGACGTCCGCGCGCGACATCAGGCCCCGCCGCCCCGTGCCCAGGTCACGCCAGGCCAGCGCGAGCCGGTACTTGAAGGCGTGCTCGCGCACGGCGAAGCGCCGGTGGCGGATCGTCCCCGCGTACATCACAGGCGCGCCCCGAAGTGCTCGGCGACGCGCGCCGCGCTCGCGACGCCGTCCTCGTGGAAGCCCCAGCGCCAGTACGCGCCGGCGAAGTGCGTGCGGTTGACGCCGCTGATCTCGTGCCAGCGCGCCTGGGCGCGGGCGCCGTCGCCCGTGAACACCGGGTGCGCGTAGGAGAACCGGCGCAGCACCTTGCCGGGCTCGATCGCCTCGCCGCGGTTGAGCGTCACGCAGAACTCGCGGTCGGCGGTCAAGGCCTGCAGGCGGTTCATGTGGTAGGTGACCGTGGTCATCCCGGTCGGTTCCGGGAGCAGGTGGTAGTTCCAGCTCGCCCAGGCCCGCTTGCGGCGCGGCAGCAGGCGGGTGTCCGTGTGCAGCACGGCCTCGTTGGGCTGGTACGGGATCGCGCCCAGGAGCTCGCGTTCGCGGTCGGTCGCGTCCTCACCGAGCATCTTGAGCGCCTGGTCGGAGTGCGTCGCGATGACGACTTCATCGAAGCGCTCGCCGTCGACCGTCACGCCGTCCGCGTCGCGCGTGATCGACCGGACCGGCGTCGCGAGCCTGAGATCCCGCAGCGATGCCGTGATCGCGTCCACGTACGAGCGCGAGCCGCCGACGATCGTCCGCCACTGCGGCCGCTTCGCGAACCCGAGCATCCCGTGATTGTCGAAGAACTCGACCAGGAAGCGCGCCGGGAACGTCCACATCTGGCTCGGGTCGGCGGACCACACGGCGGAGGCCTGCGGCACGATCAGGCGCTCCACGAACGGCCGCGAGTAGTCGCCCTCGTCCAGCCAGTGCCCGAGCGACGGGCCGTCACCACCGGTCGCCAGCAGCGTGCGGGCGTTGCGGTTGAACTTCACGAGGTCGAAGACCATGCGGTGAAACCACGGCGTGACGAGATGCGCGCGCTTCGCGAACAGCCCGTTGGGCGAGGACCCCGTGTACTCGAAGTCGCCGCCGTCGGAGACGCCGAAGCTCATGTTCGACGGCTGCGAAGCCACGTTCAGCCGCGCCAACAACTTCTCGAACTGCGGGTAGTTGCGATCGTTGAAGACGATGAAGCCCGTATCGACCTGGTGGGTGGCGTCCTCGGTGTCCACCCGGACGGTGTTGGCGTGCCCGCCCGCGAGCTCCCCCGCCTCGAACACGGTGACCTCGTGCTCAGGGTGAAGCAGGTGGGCGGTGGCCAGACCCGAGATGCCTGCGCCGACGATCGCGATCCTCATCGCCACTACTTCGCGCGAAACCGGGTGTTCGGATCATTGCCAATGGCGGTTCTCGCGCAACGCAAGGCGCCCCTGGCCGCGTACCTCTGCCTCTCTCCGGGCGCAACGAAACCGACACGCACCTGCGCATAAGCTGCACGGCGTGCGGCAGCTGAGCAGCCTCGACGCGCAGTTCCTCAACGTCGAATCGGCGCGGATCTACGGGCACGTCGCCTTTCTCGGCATCTACGACCCGAGCACCGCTCCGGGCGGCGTGCTGGGCGCTCCCGAGGTCAAAGCGCTGCTGGAATCACGCCTGCACCTGCTCCCGCCGCTGCGCTGGCGGCTCGTGCCGGTGCCGCTCGGGACTGGACCTGCCGTACTGGGTCGAGGACCCGGACTTCGATCTCGAGTTCCACGTCCGCGACACGGCGCTGCCCGCGCCGGGCGACGACCGGCAGCTGGCCGAGACCGTGCAGCGCGTCTTCGGCCGCCCGCTGGACCGCGGCCGGCCGCTGTGGGAGATCTACGTCATCCACGGGCTCGAGGGCGGGCGCGTGGCGCGTGCTGACCAAGATCCACCACTCGGTCGTCGACGGGCTGAGCGGGAACGAGATCATGGCCATGGTGCTGGACCCGGAGCCGGAAGGCCGCCGGGTCGACCCCGCGCCGGCGAAACCGCCCAAGCCCGCGACCATCCCGCGCGACCGCGAGATGCTGCTGCGCGGCCTGCGCGGGCTCCCGCGCCAGCCGCTGCGCGCGCTGCGCTCGCTGCCTCGCACCGTGCAGGGCTTCACGGATCTCCCGGGCGCGAACGCGCTGCCCGGCGTGCCGACGCTGTCGCACGTGTACTCCCGGGTGCGCCGGACACTCGGCTCCGACGAGTCCACGGACATCCTCGAGGTGACGAAGGCGCGGCCGCCGAAGACGCCGTTCAACGGGCCGATCTCCGCGCACCGCCGGTTCGCGTTCGGCTCGCTCTCGCTCGACGCCGTGCGCCAGATCCGGCGCGAGTTCGGCGTGACCGTCAACGACGTCGTCGTCACGCTGTGCGCGGGCGCGGTGCGGGAATGGCTGCTGGAGCGCGACGCGCTGCCCGAGGACCCGCTCGTGGCGATGATCCCGATGAGCGTGCGCCGCCGCGACGAGCGCGGCACGTGGGGCAACCGGATCTCGATGATGGTCGTGCCGATCCCGACCAACGAGCCCGACCCCGCCACCCGCCTGCGCAAGACGCACGAGCTGCTGCGCAGCGCCAAGGAGCGCCACAGCGCGCTGCCCGCGTCCCTGCTCACGGACGCGACGGCGTTCATCCCGCCCGCGGTGGCGTCGCTCGCCGCCCGCAACACGTTCGACATCCTCAGCCGCACGCGCCCGCCGCTGAACCTCGTGATCTCCAACGTCCCGGGCCCCCGCAGCTCGCTCTACTGCGCGGGAGCGGAGCTGACCGCGAACTACCCGCTGTCGGTGATCGTCGACGGCGTCGGGCTCAACATCACGGTCGTCTCCTACAAGAACCGCGTGGACTTCGGCATCGTCGGCGACCGCGAGCAGATCGACGACGCGTGGGCGTTCCTGGAGGGCGCCGCGCACGCCCTCCAAGAGCTCGAGCACATCAAGAGCAGCGGCTGAACTTCGCTCCGGCCACGGCGCACTGCGTCGTGCGGACCGGGAGCTTGCGCGAGCGGATCTTGAACACCTGCTGCTTGCGCGCGCCGGCGGGGCTCGTGACGCGCACCGTCACCGTGCTCTTGTTCTTGAGCTTGGCCTTCTTGAACCAGCGGCTGTAGACGTTCAGGGACGTGCCCTTCAGGCGGTGCTGCTTGGCCTTCTTGAACGGGCACCCCTTCCGCTTGCCGGCGCAGGAGACGGTGACGACCGAGCCGGGCAGCGCGTCGCGCACCTTCAGCGACGTGAACCGCGTGTAGCGGCGGAAGACCTTGTAGCCGCTCGAGATGACCGGCTTGAACACCTCCGGCGCGGGCGGCGCGGGCCCGGGGCCGTCGGCCGGGATCAGGCCGATCGCGCCGTCGTCCACGTCGACCGCGTCCAGACGCGCGATGAACGTCTCCCGCCGCTTGCCGCCGACGATCTCCCATGTGCGCTTGGACGGCAGCCCGCGCAGCACCGTGCCGTCCTTGGGCGTGGCCAGCAGGCGGCCGCCGCCGAGGCTCGCGATCGTGGTCGCGTCCACCGTGCACGGCGCCCCCGGGCAGCCGCCGAGCGGCGTGCAGTCCGTCAGCTGGACGGCCGCGCCCCCGCCGGCGATACGGTAGGTGCTCGCGCCGGTGGTGAGGAAGTAGGCGTCGGCGGGCTGCGGCACCATGTGCGGGATCGACGGCGGTGCCCGTGCCCAGCGAGCTCGAACGTGCGGTTGTCGACCCGCACCGCCGCGCAGCCGTCGCAGCTCGCCAGCGGCAGCGCGGCGCCGCCCGCGAAGCGGTAGTAGGTGTCGTCGTCGATGTTGAGCACGGTCGTGCCGTACGATCGGGTACTGGCGCATCCGCTTCGGCGGCCGCTCGGGCAGCCGAGGCCGCGAACGTGCCGTTGTCGACCAGCGGCGGGTTCGCGCAGCCCGGGCCCAGGTCGCAGCGGACGAGCAGCGGCGCGCCGCCGGCGAACCGGTAGTTGCCGCCGTCGTCGATGTTCTGGACCACGGTGCCGTCCGCCGGCCATTCGCCGGACGTGTGCGCCGGATCGGTCGAGCGCGGTCGCGTCGACGATGGATCGCCAGCCGGGGCACTTCGGCGGTGGTCGCAGTCGCTGCGCCACAGCGGCGCGCCGCCGGCGAAGACTGTAGATCCCGCCGTTGTCGTACTGCCGGGCAGCGCCCCGTCGCGCGGGTACTGGCGCAGGCCGTCGAGGTTCGCGACGGTCCATCGGCAGGCTCGCGCAGCCGCGGCGCGTCGGCCGCAGTCGCCGATGTGCAGCGGCGCGCCCGCCGACGATCCGGTAGACGTCGGCTGGCCCCGGCTCCTTGACGAACGAGCCGTCGGCCTGCGCCGTGCGCCGCCGCGGGCGCCAGCAGCGCCAGCGCGACGGCCACGATGAACGCCCGGGTCACGCGCACTTGCCGAGCTTGCCGCCCGCCGCCGAGCAGCGCGTGGTGCGCACCGGCAGCTTGCGGGACCGGATCTTGAAGGTCATCTGCTTGCGGTCACCGGACGGGCTGGAGACGCGGACCACCACGGTCGCGCCGCTGCGCAGCTTCGCCTTCTTGAACCAGCGGCTGTAGATGTTCAGCGAGCTGCCTCTCAGGCGATACTGCTTGGCCTTCTTGAACGGGCAGCCCTTCTTCTTGCCCGAGCAGGTGACGGTGATCACC
The DNA here is from genome assembly GCA_963724195.1 of uncultured Solirubrobacteraceae bacterium. GTDB lineage: Bacteria > Actinomycetota > Thermoleophilia > Solirubrobacterales > Solirubrobacteraceae > Solirubrobacter. Next base: position 124,519 of record CAVRTQ010000018.1, read on the forward strand.
GACCCGGCCGGCGCGTCGCGCACCTTCAGCGACGTGAACCGCGTGTAGCGGCGGAAGACCTTGTAGCCGCTCGAGATGACCGGCGCGAACTTCTGCGGCGGCGTGATGACCACCGGCGCGGGGTTCGGCGGCACCGGGATGAGTCCGATCGCGCCGTCGTCGACCTGGACGCCGGCGACGTTGACGAACGTCTGACGGCGCTGGCCGCCGATGATCTCCCACAGCCCGTTGGACGGCATCCCGCGCAGGACGGTGCCGTCGCGCGGGACGGCCAGCAGCCGTCCGCCCCCGCCGCCGGAGATCGTGGCCGGGTCCACGGGCACCGCTCCGGCGCAGTTGCCGAGCACGCCGCAGTTGGTGAGCGTCACGGCGGCGCCACCCGCCACGCGCCAGTACCCGCCGCCCGCGGTGAGGAACGTGCCATCGGCCGGGTTCGGGCGCATGTGCGGGAGCGCCGCCGTGGCGGTGCCCTGCTGCACGAGCGTGCGCGAGTCGATGATCTGCTTCGCGCCGGCGGGTGCGGCGATCGGCAGCGGCGCGCCGCCCGCGAAGCGGTAGTGCTGGTTGTCGTCGCCGTTGACGACGACCACGCCGTCAGGTGGGAACTGGCGCATGCGCGGCGTCGCGGGCGTGTAGGTGCCCAGCTTGGCCATCGTCTGGCCGTCGATCATCGTCGGCGCCGTGCAGCCCGCGCCCATGTCGCAGCGCACGAACAGCGGCGCACCGCCGGCGAAGCGGTAGAAGCCGCCGTCGTTGACGTTGCGGACGACCGTGCCGTCGGCGGGCATCGCGCGGATGTGCGGCGGTGTCGGCGAGGTTGTTGAGGTCGAACCGGCCCGCGCACGTCGGCGCGTAGCCGCAGCTGGAGATCCACAGCGGCGCGCCGCCGGCGAACCGGTACGTGCCACCGTCGGCGAGGTTGCGGACGATCGCGCCGTCCGCCGGGTACGGCCGGTACCCGGTGAGGTTCGCGACGTCCTTGACACCCTCGCAGTTGTTCAGCGGCGCGCATTGCCAGATCCGGAGGGGCGCTCCGCCGACGATCCGGTAGACGTATTTGTTGGTCGTCAGCCGGATGAACGAGCCGTTGGGTTCAACGGCCTCGGCGGCGGTGGGCGGGAGCGCGGCGAGCAGCAGCGCGAAACAGATCAGCAGGCGGGCCTTCACGGGACCTCTAAACAACGCGGGCGCTCTGGAGTTCCGCCCATACCCGCACCGGAGTCATCGGCAACACGCTGAGCCGGATTCCGGTAGCGGCCGCGATGCCGTTCGCGATCGCGGCGGGAACGCCGCAGACCGGCGGCTCGCCGACGCCCTTGGCCCCGAACGGACCGTCGGGTGCGGGCACCTCGATCAGCAGCGTCTCGATCGGCGGGACCTGGTCCGTGCTCGGGAGCGCGTACTCGGCGAACGTCCCGCCCTGGAGCTGGCCGTCCTCGCTGTGCGACAGCTCCTCCAGCAGGGCCCAGCCCATGCCCTGGGCCGTGCCGCCGTGCATCTGCCCTTCCACCAGCGCGGGGTTGAGCGCCTTGCCGACGTCCTGGGCGATCACGTGGGCGAGCAGGCGCACCTCGCCGGTGTCGCGGTCCACCTTGACGTGGCTCAGGTGGACGGCGGCGCCGGGTGCGCGGCTGATCTGCGCGCTCGAGCCGTAGCCCTCGATCGGGCGGTGGCGACCGCCGAAGGTGTACGTCTTGGCCGCGAGGTCGGCGATCGAGATGGCGCGCGCGGGCGCGCCCACGGGGCGCACCTCGCCGTCGGCGACCTCGAGGTCCTCGGGCGCGATCTCCAGCTCCGAGGCCGCGGCGTCGAGCAGGCGTTGTTTCGCCTCCTCGGCCGCGCGCTCGACCGCGCGCCCGTACGTGTACGTGACCTTCGAGCCGCCGGCGACGCCGCCATAGGGCGCCGAAGCGGTGTCGCCCGTGGTGACGCGGACGCTCTCCTCGGGCAGCCCGAACGCCTCGGCGGCGATCGCGATGAACGCGTTCTCGATCCCGCTCATGTCCGCGGCGGCGGTGACGATCGTCAGCCGGCCGTCGGAGTCCAGCTTGCAGATCGCGCCCGCGGGCTCCAGGCCGCCGGGCCAGAAGCCGAGCGCGACGCCGACGCCCTCGTCGGCGGGGAGCTGGTCGCGGCCTGACGTACAGCGGGTGCTCGCGCACGCGCTCGAGGCACTCGCGCGCGCCGAAGACCACGATCTCCTGGCCGTCGATGCCCTTGTCACCCGCGACCAGCACGTTCTGGAGCCGCAGGTCGATCGGGTCGCGGCCCAGCCGCTGCGCCAGCTCGTCCATCAGCGTCTCCACGGCGAAGGCCGCCGGCGGGGCGCCGGGCGCGCGGTAGGCGCCCGGGCTGACGCGGTTGGTGGAGACGCCCAGCGCCGTCAGGTCGTGCGCGGGCCAGCGGTACGGGCCGGCCGAGAGCATCGTGCTGATGGCCTCGACGCCCATGTCGCCGAGCCCGCCGCGGTCGCCCATGATGCGGCCGCGGATGGCGGTGAGCGCACCGTCGGCGGTCGCTCCCAGCTCCAGCTCGATCAGCTGGCCGGGCGCCGGGTTGCCGGCCGCGAAGTCCTCACGGCGGCTGAACACGATCCGCACGGGGCGGCGGAGCTTGAGCGCCGCGGCGGCCGCGAGCGGCTCGGAGATCATCAGCTTGCCGCCGAACGCGCCGCCGATCGGCGCCGCCTGCACACGGACCTTCTCCATCGGCAGGCCGAACGTGTTGGCCAGGCCCTGGCGGGCCATGAACGCACCCTGCGTGCTCGAGTGCACGACGAGCGTGCCGTCGGGCTCGACCCAGGCGAGCGTCGACTGCGGCTCCAGGTAGGCCTGGTGGACCCAGCTCGTGCGGAAACGGCCGCGGACGACGTGGTCGGCGGCCGCGAGGCCCGCGGCGGCGTCGCCGTTGGTCAGGTGCTGCTCGACCGCGAGGTTGGGCGACCTGCCGGTGCGCGCGGCGCCGTCGCTCGTCGCCGCCGCCGTGCGCGCTGGCGGCGCTCTCGTCCTCCCCGGCCTTCTCGCTGAGGCGCGCGGCGGGCGCGCCGTCGGCGATCGCCGCCTCCAGATCCAGCACGGCCTCCAGCGGCTCGGCATCGACGTCCACGAGCGCCGCGCCGTCCTCGGCGGCGGCCTCGGACTCGGCGATCACCAGCGCCACGGGCTGGCCTGCCCACACGATCTCCTCGCGCGCGAGCGGCTCCGCGGCGCGGCCGGACCCGCCCGCGAGCGGCAGGTCGGCGTGCGTGAGCACGGCCACGACGCCGGGCACCGCGAGCGCCGCGCTCGTGTCGATCCCGTTCAGGCGGGCGTGCGCGTCGGCGGCGAGCACCGGCCGGGCGTGCAGCAGCCCGAACACCGGCATGTCCCCCACGTACTGCGTCGTGCCCCGCACCTTCGCCTCGCCGTCCCGCCGACGGCGCGCTGTCCCGATCATCCGCCGGAACTTACCGGCCGTGTGAAGTGGTAGGAGGCGATCCGCATCCCGTGGTTGAAGTAGAAGCGGTGCGCGTCCTCGCGGTCCTGGCCGACGCCCGAGTCCAGGTGCAGCTGGTCGCAGCCGAGCCGCCGGGCCTCCTCCTCCACCCACGCCATCACCTTGTCGGCGTGGCCGCGACGGCGGAACTTCGCGCGCGCGACCAGGTCGTCGACGTAGAGCATGCGCCCGGCGAACGTCGTCTCCAGCAGGCGGAACCCGGCCACCGAGGCCGCTTCGTCGCCCTCGAGCGAGGCCGCGATCCGGTAGCCGTTCGCGCGCTGGGCGTCGATGCGGGCCGTCAGCGCCTCGACCGACTCGAAGTGCGTGCGCAGCTCGATGAGCGCCGCGGCGGCGATGTGGGATTCACCCGGCTGTATCTCGCGGACCATCCCTGAGATATACCGCTGCGGCGTTGTCCCACAGCGCGCGCTCCCCGGCGTGCTCGAGGACGAGCTCGAGGTCGCGGGGCTCGAACGGGCGCGGGGCGCGCGTGCCGGGCAGGTCGGTGCCGAAGATCAGCGCCGCCGGGTTGGTGGCGACGATCTCGCGCAGGGTGCGCGGGACGTCGTGGTCGGACGCGCCGAAGCGGGTCGCCTTCACGTGCGCGCCCTGCTCGACCAGGCGCAGGGTGGTGTCGAGCGCCGCCTCCGGGCCGCCGAGATGGTCGATCACGAGCTGGACGCCCGGGAGCGGCGGCAGGTCGCGCGTGTCGGCGTAGACCTCGAGGTGCCAGCCCGCGAGCTCCTCGAAGCGGCGGGCGAGGTTCGAGGAGGTCCTTCGGGGCCGTGCCGCGCGTGAAGTTGGCCCGGAAGGCGCGGACGCCGGCGGCGTCGAGGCGCAGGACCTCCTCGTCGGTGATGTCGGGCGGGACCTGCGCGACGCCGACGAACGTCGGGCCGAGGCGCTGCAGCGCGTCGATCAGGTACGTCTGGTCGTAGGCCTGGAAGGAGCCGGACACGACGGCGCCGCCGTGCGGCGGTGAAGCGGGCGCGGTAGTCGTCGACGGTGAACGGCTCGGGCAGGTAGCCCTGGTTCGGGACGAGCGGGAACCGCGGGTCGACGATGTGAAGATGTGTGTCGAAGACCCGCACCTTTAGGAAGCGTTGCAGGCTGACCGAAGCAGAGTGTGGGTACTTCGTATGACTGCTCTTCGCCTCGCTCAACGCCGACTCTCCTCCCGCTCGCTCGCGATCGGCCAGACCGCGCTCGCCGCGCTGACCGCGTGGTACCTGTGCGTCTGGCTGCTGCCCGATCCCCAGCCCGTGTTCGCCTGCATCGCGACCGTCATCTCGATCGGCGCCACCCACGGCCAGCACCGCCAGCGCGCGCTCGGCCTCGCGGCCGGCGTCGTGATCGGCCTCGCGCTCGCCGCGCTGCTGGTGCATCTGATCGGCACCGGGCCGTGGCAGCTCGCCCTGCTCGTCGTCGTCGCCATGTCCGTCGCGGTGCTGTTCAACGGCTCCGATCTCGTGGTCAGCGAAGCCGCCGTGTCCGCGATGCTGCTGCTGATGATCGGCGGCACCAACGCGCCGAACCGCATCCTCGAGGCGATCATCGGCGGCATCGTGGCGCTCGCCGTCGCCGTCCTGTTCCCGCCGAAGGCGATCCTGCACGTCGGTCGCGCCGGCCAGTCGGTCATGGCCGCGCTCGGGCAGTCGCTGGAGCGTGTCGCGAGCGCGCTCGCCGCCGGCGACGCCGACCGCGCCGAGGCCGCCCTGATCCACGCGCGGGCGATCGACCCGCTGCTGGACGCGCTCGACGACGCGCTCGACACGGGCCGCGAGACCGTGCGCACCGCGCCGACGCGGTTCGGTGAGCGCGAGCCGGTGGAGCGCTACGGGCGTTCGTTCGAGCAGATCGACCTGGCCGTCCGCAACACGCGCGTCCTCGCCCGCCACGCCCACCGGGCGCTGCGCTCCGGGCAGGCGCCGACGGGCGTCGCCGCCGCGGTCACGGACCTCGCCCGCTCGGTCTGGGATCTCGCCGCCGCCTTCGACGACCCCGAGCGCGCCGCGCTCGCCCGCGAGCACGCGGCCCGCGCCGCCGCCGGCGCCGCGACCGACGCGCTCGGCGAGAGCATCCGCTCCACCGCCGTCGACCTCATGCGCGCCGCCGAGCTCGTGGCCGGCGCACCCGAGGAGCTACTGACCGAGGAGATCCTGCTCGCGTCGGTCGGCGACCACGCGGACGTCGACGTGCGGGAGCGCGTTGAGGATGCGCACGATCTGGGGTTCGGCGAAGCGGCCGAGGCCACGGCGGGGCGCCGGCGGGCCGACGAGGACATACGTCGTGCCGCGCTCGCGGGCGACGCGCTCGAGCACGGCGATCTCATCACTGCCGTCGTCGACGAGCAGGTGCGCGCCGACCATGGCCGCGAGCCGTCGCAGCGTCTCGAGACGAGCACGCTCGTCGGCTGAAGCCGCGGTCTCCGGGTCGCGCACCACGAGCACGTCGAGCACGGCATTGAGCCGCGCCGCCGACCGGGCGGCTCTGCGGACGACGCGTTCGCCCGCCTCGTCGAGCGTCACGAACGCCAGCAGGCGCTCCGCGATCGGCTGCGCGTCCGGCCTTCTCGCCTCGACGGTCTCCGCGACCTGCCGCAGCGCGACCTCTCGCAGGGCCCTGAGGTTCTCGACCCGGAAGAAGCCGTTGAGCGCGGCGGGCACGCGGGCCGGGTCGTAGACCTTGCCGTCCCGCAGGCGCCCGACCAGGTCCTCGGGCGGCAGGTCGATCAGCACGACCTCGTCCGCCTTCTGGAGCTCATCGTCGGGGACCGTCTCACGCACGCGCACGCCCGTGAGGTCGGCCACCTGGTCATTGAGCGATTCCAGGTGCTGGACGTTGACGGTGCTGTAGACGTCGATGCCGGCCGCTCTGACGTCGGCGATGTCGTCGTAGCGCTTGGGGTGCTCGACGCCCGGCGCGTTCGTGTGCGCGAGCTCGTCGATCAGGCACAGCTCCGGGGCCCGGTGCAGGATGCCCGGCACGTCCATCTCCTCCAGCGTCACCCCGCGATACGGCACGCGGCGGCGCGGGATGATCTCCAGGCCTTGCGCCATCGCCTCGGTCTGCGCGCGCCCGTGCGTCTCCAGCAGGCCGATCACGACGTCCCGGCCGGCCTCCGCCTGGGCCTGCGCCTCGGCCAGCATCCGGTAGGTCTTGCCGACGCCCGCCGCCATGCCCAGGAAGATCTTGTACTGGCCCGCCATGTCTAGGCTCAGCGTGGCATGAACGACCGTCCGCGCGTGCTCGTCGTCGACGACGAGCCCCAGATCCTCCGTGCGCTGCGCATCATCCTGCGCGAGGCCGGCTTCGAAGTGCTCCAGGCCGCGACGGCCGAGGAGGCGCTGGACCTCGCCGCCATGAAGCCGCCCGCCGCGGCGATCATCGACCTGGTCCTACCCGACCGCGACGGCGTCGAGGTGACTCGCGAGCTGCGCACGTGGTCCTCGATGCCGATCCTCGTGCTGAGCGCGGTCGGCGAGGAGGACGAGAAGGTCCGCGCGCTGGCGGCGGGCGCTGACGACTACGTCACCAAGCCGTTCGGGCCGCGGGAGTTGGTGGCTCGGTTGCAGGCGGCGCTGCGGCGCGCCGTGCCGGGCGCGTCGGAACCGCTGATCGAGGCCGAGGGTCTGCGGATCGACCTCGCCGCCCACACCGTGTCGGTCGACGGCGCCGGCGTGCACCTGACCCCGATCGAGTTCAACCTCCTCCGCGTGCTGGCCACGAACCGCGGGCGGCTGCTCACGCACCGCACGCTGCTCGTCGACGTCTGGGGGCCGGAGTACGCCAACGACGTCCAGGTGCTGCGCGTGCACATGTCCAACCTGCGGCGCAAGATCGGCGCGCGCTACCTCCACACCGACCCCGGCGTGGGCTATCGCTTCGCGCACTAGGGCGACCGAACGCGGCAGCCGGCTTCGCCGGCGCCATGCGCGGTCGCTTGGAGATCGCTTCGCGGATCTCTAGTCGACGACGAGGCCCGCGTTGCGCAAGCCGCGGAGCACTTCCGCGGCCAGGTCCGCCCCGCGATCCTCCGGCGCGTCGTCGTCCGGGTTCACCTTCACGCCGAGCCGGTAGCCCTCGTACTTCGCCTCCAGGTGGACCTTCCACGAGAACGGGAAGCCCTTCGTCATCCCGGCCGCGAAGCGGTTGGAGTCCAGCTCGTTTTCGAGGTCCTGCATGAGCCCCGCCGACACCCGGTCGTGCGCGGGGCGGAAGTCGTAGGCGTGGCCGGCGGGCGCGGCATAGAGCCACACGGCGCGGTCGGAGGGCATCGTCGGGTGCCGGAAGGTCACGAAGCGTTGGATGTAGCCGCGCCCGTTGCGCGAGCGGCGCGTCGTCTTGCTCAGCGTCGCGTCGGGGAGCTCCGCGGCCACCAGCTCCGCCGCCCGCTCGACGGCGATCTTGCCCCACTTCTCGAAGTCCGCGTCCTCCACGCGAACCAACTTAACGGAATCTGTATGCGGCGAGCCGGAGTCTGTATGGGTCCTTGATCGCCGCGGATCCAGCCTGCAAGGCATGGATTTCCTCGCAATCGGACTGGCCCTGTTGGCCTTTGCCGCGCTCTACGGCCTGATCGTGTTGGTGGACCGCATATGAGCGCCGCCGACACGTTGGGCCTGATCGTCTCCGCCCTGCTGGCGGGCTTCCTCGTGTACGCGCTGCTGCGTGGGGAGCGCCTGTAGGCCATGGGCTGGGTTCAGATCGTCATCTTCTGCGCCGTGCTGCTCGCGATCGTGCCGCTGCTCGGCGGCTACATGGCTCGCGTGTTCACGTACGAGGCGCGCCGACCGCAGTCGTGGAAGGGGTACGCGTTCAGCGTCATCACCTTCTCGCTGCTGTCGTGGCTCATGCTGTTCCTGATCCTGCGGACGCAGACGCTGCACCCGCTGAACCCGAACGGGTTCCACTCCGGGACGTGGGATCTCTCCTTCAACACCGCGTCCTCGTTCGTCACGAACACGAACTGGCAGTTCTACGGCGGGGAGACCACGCTCTCGGCGTTCAGCCAGATGGCGGGGCTCGCCGTGCAGAACTTCCTGTCGGCGGCGGTCGGCATCTGCGTGCTGATCGTGCTCATGCGCGGCATCGCGAGCAAGCCGCTCGGCAACTTCTTCGAGGATCTCACCCGCGTGGTCCTGCGCATCCTGCTGCCGATCAGCGTCATCGGCGCTCTGGTACTGGCATCGCAGGGCGTGGTCCAGTCGTTGGACCTGCCGGTCGCCTCGCAGGAGGTCATCAAGGTCCTCGGCACGAACGGCGGCGGGTTCTTCAACGTGAACTCCGCGATGCCGTTCGAGAACCCGAACGGGCTCACGAACTTCCTCGAGATGCTCGCGATGCTCGCGATCCCGGCTTCGCTGACCTACACGTACGGCCGGATCGTCGGTAGCCGCCGCCAGGGCTGGACCATCTTCGGCGTGATGTTCGCCGTCTTCATCGTCGGCGTCGTGCTCGTGTACCTGGCTGAGTCGAATCCGACCCCGGCCCAAGTCGCCGCCGGACTGACCGGAGCGAACATGGAAGGCAAGGAAGTGCGCTTCGGCACCGGCGGCACCGCACTCTGGACCGTGATCACGACCGCCACTTCCACGGGCGCCGTCAACTCTGCCTTCGAGTCGCTGACCGGCCTCGGCGGCCTGATCCCGATGGTCAATATGGGCTTCGGCGAGTCGATCTTCGGCGGCGTCGGCACCGGTCTGTACACGATGCTGCTCTACGTCCTGCTCGCCGTGTTCATCGGCGGCCTGATGGTCGGGCGCACGCCGGAGTACCTCGGCAAGAAGCTCGAGGCGCGCGAGATCAAGCTCGTCGTGCTCGCGCTGCTGGTCACGCCGTTGCTGGTGCTCGTCGCCACCGGCCTGGCACTCGGCACCGATTACGGCGGGCCTTCGATCTACGCGTCGGGTCCGCAGGGCTTCAGCGAGACGCTCTACGCGTACCTCTCGCAGGCCAACAACAACGGCTCCGCCTTCGCGGGCTACACGGGCTACCTCCAGCCCGAGGCCGGCAACCTCGGCGCGAACGGCGTCACGTTCGCGGACCTGGTCGGCGGATTCGTGATGTTGATCGGCCGGTTCGTCCCGATCGTGCTCACGCTCGCGATCGCCGGCGCGATGCTCAACAAACGCGTCGCCCCCGCGGGCCTCGGGACCATGCGCACCGACACGCCCACGTTCGCCGGGCTCACCGTCGGCACGGTCGTGATCGTCGGCGCGCTCACCTTCCTCCCCGCCCTGCTCCTCGGACCTGTGGTCCAGGGCCTGACCACCCAACTCTTCTGATGAAGCGCACCCTCCTCTCCTCGGTGGTCGCGGTCCTCGCGTTCACCGCCCTGCTCGGCATCGCCTATCCGCTCGTGATCACGGGCGTGTCCCAGATCGCCTTCGGCGCCAACGCCGACGGCAACCCGAACCTGATCGCGAAGGACACCAAGGGCGACGAGCGCTACTTCCAGCCGCGCCCGTCGCAGACCGAGTACAACGCGGAAGGCACGTTCTTCTCCAACCGCGGCCCGAACTCCAGCAGCGCCGAGTACTTCTACCGCGAGCAGGCCGACGCCTACCGCGCGATGAACGACGGCGCCGAGCCGCCGATGGACGCCGTGACGACGTCCGCCTCCGGCGTCGACCCGCACATCTCCGAGGAGAACGCGGAGATCCAGGCACGCCGCGTCGCTCGCGTGCGCGGCATCCCACTCGACCGCGTCACCCAACTCGTGCGCGAGAACACCGACGGCCGCTTCCTCGGGATCTTCGGCGAACCCGGCGTCAACACCACCAAGCTCAATGAGGCGCTTGACCGATGACCGCCATCGCTGAACCCAGCTCCCCCCAGGCGCCCCATTCGCCGCAGCGCGAGTCGAGGTCTTTGTTCACGCCGGACATCCTGTGGCCGGCGATCCGGGCCTCGCTGAAGAAGCTCGACCCGCGCGTCCAGCTGCGCAACCCGGTCATGTTCGTGGTCGAGGTCGGTGCGGCGATGACGACGGTCGCCGCGATCGTCGGTGGCTCCGGCGACCCGCGCTGGTTCACGGTCACGATCGCGGTCTGGCTGTGGCTGACCGTCGTCTTCGCCAACCTGGCGGAGGCGCTGGCCGAAGGCCGGGGCCGTGCCCAGGCCGCGGCGTTGCGCGCGATGCGGACCACGACCACCGCCCGGCTGCAGGACGGCAGCGAGGTGGCCGCTGTCCGAGCTGGCCAAGGGTGACGTCGTCGTCGTCGTCGCCGGTGAGGTGATCCCCGGCGACGGCACCGTGATCGAGGGGATCGCGAGCGTCGACGAGTCCGCGATCACGGGCGAGTCGGCGCCGGTCATCCGCGAGTCCGGCGGCGACCGCTCGGCCGTCACGGGTGGCACGCGCGTGCTCTCCGACCGAATCGTGGTCGAGATCACGCAGGAGCCCGGCAAGTCGTTCCTGGACCGGATGATCAACCTCGTCGAGGGCGCCGAGCGGCGCAAGACGCCGAACGAGATCGCGCTCAACATCCTGCTCGCCGGCCTCACGCTCGTGTTCTTGGTGGTCGTCGTCGCGCTGCGCCCGTTCGCGGACTTCGCGGGCACCGACGTGTCGCTGACGACGCTGATCGCGCTGCTCGTGGCGCTCATCCCGACGACGATCGGCGCCCTGCTGTCCGCCATCGGCATCGCCGGCATGGACCGGCTCGTCCGCCGCAACGTGCTCGCGCTGTCCGGCCGCGCCGTGGAAGCGAGCGGCGACGTGGACGTGCTCCTGCTCGACAAGACCGGGACGATCACGCTCGGCAACCGCCAGGCAGCGGAGTTCGTGCCGATGCCCGGTGTGGAGGAAGTCGAGCTGGCGGAGGCCGCGCAGCTCGCCTCCCTCGCCGACGAGACGCCCGAGGGCCGCTCCGTCGTCGTGCTGGCCAAGCGCTACGGCATCCGTGAACGCGAGTTCGGCACGCACGAGTTCATCCCGTTCACGGCCGAGACCCGCATGAGCGGCATCGACCACGAAGGCTCGCGGCTGCGCAAGGGCGCCGGCGAAGCGATCATCCGCTTCGTCGAGAGTGAAGGTGGCCAGGCGCCGCACGAGCTCCAGCCGGTCCTCGACCGAATCGCCCGCGACGGCGGCACGCCGCTCGCGGTCGCCCGCGACGCCCAGGTGCTCGGCGTCATCCACCTCAAGGACACCGTCAAGGAGGGCATGGCCGCGCGCTTCGAGCAGCTGCGCGCGATGGGCATCCGCACGATCATGGTCACCGGCGACAACCGCCTGACCGCGGCCAAGATCGCCGAGGAGGCGGGCGTCGACGACTTCCTCGCCGAGGCCACGCCCGAGCGCAAGCTCCAGCTGATCAAGGAGGAGCAGGCCAACGGCCGGCTCGTGGCGATGACCGGCGACGGCACCAACGACGCGCCCGCGCTCGCCCAGGCCGATGTCGGAGTGGCCATGAACACCGGCACCCAGGCCGCCCGCGAAGCCGGGAACATGGTCGACCTGGACTCCAACCCGACGAAGCTCATCGAGATCGTCGAGGTCGGCAAGCAGCTCCTGATCACCCGCGGCGCGCTGACCACGTTCAGCATCGCCAACGACATCGCGAAGTACTTCGCGATCCTGCCCGCCATCTTCGTCGCCACCTACGCCGCGGCGGGCGAGTCCGAAGGGCCGCTGGCCCAGCTCAACGTGATGGACCTGGGCACGCCGCAGTCGGCGATCATCTCCGCGATCGTCTTCAACGCGATCGTGATCCCGCTGCTGGTCCCGATCGCGCTGCGCGGCGTCAAGTACAAGGCGGCCGGCGCGACCGCGCTGCTGCGCCGCAACCTGCTGATCTACGGCCTCGGCGGCCTGATCGCCCCGTTCGTCGGGATCAAGCTGATCGACCTCATCGTCCACAACCTGCTCGGGGCATAGGCTCCGGCGCATGGTCCACCTGCGCGTCGTCGCGCCCGCCGAGAAGACCGATCGCGTGCACGGGCTGCTGTGCGCGACGCGGTCGGCGATCAACGTGATCCGCGTGCCCGGCGCGTCGACGAACCCGACGGGCGACCTGATCATGTGCGACGTCGCGCGCGAGGACGCGAGCGTGATCATCAGCGAGCTGCGCGACCTCGGGCTGCACCACGAGGGCTCGATCGCGCTCAGCGCGACGGACATCGTGTCGGATTTCGCGGTGGCGGCGGAGAAGTACGCGCCGGGCTCGCCCGCCGACGCGGTGATCTGGGAGGAGCTCGACCAGCGCACGAGCGAGAGCGTCGAGCTCAGCGGCGTCTTCCTGATCTACATGGTGCTCGCGTCGATCATCGCCGCGATCGGCATCTTCCTCGACAGCCCGATCCTCGTCGTGGGCGCGATGGTGGTCGGGCCGGAGTTCGGGCCCGTCGCCGGGCTGTGCGTGGCGCTCGTCCAGCTCCGCGGGCCGCTCGCGCGGCGCTCCGCCCTCGCGCTCGCGGTCGGCTTCCCGCTCGCGATCGCCGCGACGGTCGTCGCCGTGCTGCTGTTCGACGCCGCTGAACATCGTCCCGGACTCGTTCAGCACCGACGACCACGCGCTCTCGAAGAGCATCTCCAGCCCGGACGCGTTCGCGTTCATCGTCGCGCTGTGCGCCGGCGCGGCGGGCATGCTGAGCCTCTCGACCGCCAAGTCGGGCGCGCTGATCGGCGTGCTCATCTCGGTCACGACCATCCCGGCCGCGGCCAACATCGGCATCGCGGCCGCCTACGGCGACTGGGACACGTTCATGGGCTCGGCGGGCCAGCTGGCCGTCAACCTCGGCGCGATCCTGCTCGCCGGCACGACGACGCTGTACGTCCAGCGGCTCCTATACCTGCGGCGCAAGCGCCTCCGGCACCGGTAGCTCGACCACGAACGACGTCGCCTGGTCGGGCAGCGACTCGACCCACACGCGGCCGCCGTTGGCCTCGACGAACCCGCGCACGATCGCCAACCCGAGCCCGGAACCGCGCGAGCCGGAGCGGTAGAACGGCTCGAAGATCCGCTCCTGGTGGGCCTTGGGGATGCCGGGGCCGCGGTCCACGACGCGGATCAGGATCCGGCCGCCGACGTCGCGCGCCCGCACCGACACCGGGTGCCCGCCGGAGTGCCGCTGCGCGTTCTCGAACAGGTTCGCGAACGCGCGCTCGAGTTGCGCGGCGTCGGCGCGCACGGGCGGCAGGTCGTCGTCGAGCGCGAGCTTGAACTGGCCGTCGGGGACGTGCTCGGTGGCCGCGGTGAGCACCTCCTCGATCGAGGACCACTCGGGGCGCGTCTCGGCGGCGCCGGCCTCGAGGCGCGAGAGGTCGAGCAGGTTGTCGATCAGGCGGCTGAGGCGGGTCGCCTCGTCGGTGATGTCGTCGGCGAGCTCGACCCGCTCGTCCGGGGCGAGCCGGAGCGCCTCGGCGGAGGTCAGGATGGCGGTGAGCGGGGAGCGCAGGTCGTGGCGAGACCGAGCGCAGCAGCGCGGTCTTGATCACGTCGCTGCGGCGCAGCGCGGCGGTCTCGACCGCGTCGGCCATCAGCGCGTCGCGCTCCAGCGCGGCCGCCAGCAGCGCTTCCAGGGCCGGGACGATCCGCGTCTGGATCCGCCGCAGCACCGGCTCCGGCGCGTCCACGGTGAGCGTCCCGATCTGGCGCGGGCCCTCCCGCAGCGGGAACGTGCCGTCCACGGCCTGGGCGACGATCGACGCGCTCGGTGCGTCGAACGCCCGCGCGAGTCGCTCCCCCACCGCCGGCAGCGTCTCCTCCAGCCGCCCGCCGCGCAGCAGCAGCCGCGCCATCTCGGCGCTCAGGTCCGCCTCCTGGCGGCGCTGCTCGGCCTCGACGGTCCGCCGCCGCGCCAGCTCGGTCAGCGACGAGGCGAGCACCGCCGCGAGGAAGAACACGATCAGCGCGACCCAGTTCTCGCCGCCGGTGATCGCCAGCCGCCCGGTCGGCGGGATGTGGAAGAAGTTGAACGCGAGCGCGCTGGCCAGCGCGGTCGCCGAGGCCGAGCCAGACGCCCCACACGGAGGCGACCGCGAGCACGACGACGAGGTACACGACGCCGAGCGAGACGACCGGCGCCACGTCGCGCAGCGCGTACAGCAGCGCCGTCGTCAGCGCGACGCCCAGCGCCGCCGCCGCGACGCCGAGCAGCAGCGGTGGGCGGCGCGTCAGCCCCAAACTTCCTCGGCCGTCTCCACGACGAGCCGCAGCTTGTCGATCTCCTGCTCGACGGTCAGCGCGTTGCCCTCGACCGTGGACGAGAACCCGCACTGGGGCGAGAGGCAGAGCTGGTCGAGGTCGACGTACTGCGTCGCCTCCTCGATCCGGCGCTTGAGCAGGTCCTTGGTCTCGAGCGCGCCCGTCTTGGTGGTGACGAGGCCGAGCACGACGACCTTGCCCTTGGGCACGAACCGCAGCGGCTCGAAGCCGCCCGAGCGCGCGTCGTCCCACTCCATGAAGAAGCCGTCCACGTCGAGCTCGTTGAACAAGGCCTCGGCGACGAAGTCGTAGCCGCCCTCGGCCACCCAGCTGGACCGGAAGTTCCCGCGGCACATGTGCGTCGTGACCGCCATGCCCGTCCGGCCGCCGCGCTCAGCGCCTCGTTGATGTGGCGGATGTAGGCCTCGTGCAGGTGCTCGGCGTCGTCGACCTTGGCCGCCATCTCCGCGCGCTGGTTCGGGTCGTTGAGGTACGCGAGGCTCGTGTCGTCGAACTGCAGGTACGTGCAGCCGAGGTCGGCCATCGCCTGGACCTGGTCGGCGTAGGCGTTCGTGAGGTCCGCCCAGAACTGGTCCATGTCCGGGTAGACGGACTCGTCGACGGCCGCGCGGCCGCCGCGGTAGTGGACCATGCTCGGCGACGGGATCGTGAGCTTGGGCGTGGCGCTGGTGACGCACTCCTGCAGGAACTGGAAGTGCTCGGCGAAGATCGGCTTCTCGAGCGTGATCCGCGAGCCGACGTGCGTCGCCGCCGGCGTCCACTCGATGTCGCCCTCGGCGTTGTGGAACTTGACCTTCAGCTGGCCCGGCGTCTTCTCGATGCCGCCGAGCGCGTAGATGAAGTCCATGTGCCAGGTCGCGCGGCGGAACTCGCCGTCGGTGGCCGAGCGCAGCCCGACGTCCTCTTGCAGCTTCACCGCGTCGCGGATCGCGGCGTCCTCCACCCCGCGCAACTCGTCGGCGTCGATCTTCGAGGCGGCGAAGTCCTCACGGGCCTGGAGCAGCTCCGGTGGGCGGAGCAGGCTGCCGACGTGGTCGGCGCGGTAGGGCGGCGTCTCACGGCTGGACATGGGCTGCACGGTATCTAAGGTCCGACAGATGGAGTTCGCGCCCCTGCAACTCGCGCCCGCGCTCGTGGTCGGTGTCATGTACTGGCTGCGCGCGCGCAAGATCACCGTGCCCACGTGGCGGGTGTGGTGCTTCTACGGCGGACTGCTGCTGATGGCGGCGACGCTGAGCTCTCCGCTCGCGTCGATGAGCGAGGAGCTGTTCTGGGCGCACATGCTCGAGCACCTGCTGATCGCGGACCTCGCTGCCCTGCTGATCGTGCTCGGTCTGACCGGCCCGCTGCTCGCGCCGCTGCTCCGGGCCGTGCCGTGGCTGCGGATCTTCGGCCACCCGGTCGTCGCGCTCGTGCTCTGGACGGCGAACTTCTACGTCTGGCACCTGCCCGTCCTCTACCAGGGCGCCGTCTCCAACGACGCGGTCCACGCGCTCCAGCACATCCTGTTCGTGTCCTTCGGGATCGGGGTGTGGATGGCGCTGCTCGGCCCGTTGCCGAAGCCCGCGTGGTTCGGCAACGGCTGGAAGATCGGCTACATCGTCGCCATCCGCCTCATCCAAAGCGTGCTGGCCAACGCGTTGTTGTGGTCGAGCGGCGTCCTGTATCCCCAGTACGCCCGCGGTCAGGCCGAGTGGGGCATCACGGCCGCCAACGACCAGAGCGCGGCCGGCGCGATCATGATGATCGAGGGGTCGATCGTCACGATCCTGCTGTTCTGCTGGCTGTTCCTGAAGGCCGCGCGGGAGTCGGAGGAGCGGCAGGAGCTGGCGGAGCTGGCCGCGCGGGTGGGTGTGGAGATGGCGCCGGAGCGGATCGCGCGGGCGGTCGCGGCGGGGCGCGGGGACGCGTTGCGCGAGCGGATCGAGTCTGCCGCCGGCCAGGTCTGAGTACTGGCGGCCTTAAAGCAGCATCGAGGAGGGGTGGACCGACCGCGCGGTTGGGAAGTGACCGCGCCTCGGGCCCGAGATCGAGGGGGTGTGCCCCGTGACTTTCGCTCAGCGAAAGCGACGAGGCATACCCCTACCAACGCGCCAACTCGAACGGTCGTTTGCGCTCGTTTCCCGCCGATGCGCGATCGACTCCGACCGCACCCACCCTCCTCGATGCAGCCGTTCGCCGCGGCCTCAGTTCCAGGCCAGGTGGAGCGGAGCGCCCAGTAGGCCGAGCTCTCCTCGACCAACCCCGGCTCGTCGACCGGCGTCAACCTCGAGCGCCCGCAGGTTCGAGCGCAGCACGTCGATCGACGCCGCCCCGCTCAGCACCACGTCCGCCCACGGCTGCGCCAGCGCGACCGCGAGCGCCTGTGCGTCCCGCGCGGCGAGCCGGCCGTTCGCCAGGCCCTCCTTGACGATCACCTTCAGCCCGCTCCGGGCCAGCGCGTCCCCGGCGGCCCGCTCGTGCAGGTTCCACGTCGCCTGCACGGCGCTGAAGATCCCCAGAGACGCGGCGAGATCGATCGTCTCGGCCTGGCTCGTGCCGGAAACGGACACGCCGAGGGGCACGCCGGCCTGCTGCATGGCCGAGAGCACCGCGTCGTTCTCCAGCACGCCGCTGTCGGGCGTGGCGGAGTGGATCTGGTAGAGGTCGAGCCAGTCGCCCAGGTTCGATCGCGTCTCGTCGAACTGACGCTTGAACGTCTCCACGTCGTGGTGCTTGACCTCGGGCGGGTCGGCCGCGATCTCCCAGTCGGCCGTGTACACGTAGCCCCACTTGGAGGACACCGTCACCCCGTCGGGATTGCGCGACCGCAACCACTCCCCCAGGAACTCCTCGCCGCGCCCGTAGGACCGGGCGGTGTCGAAGTCGCGGATGCCCGCCTCGTAGGCGAAGTCGAGCACCTCGTGCGCGCGGGCGCGCAAGGCAGCGACCGATTTGTCCGCGCCGAGCTCGTCGCCGTGACCGATGTTCAGGTAGCCGGGGCGCCCGAGCGACGCGAGTCCGAGTCCGAGTCGAGCCATTGAGCGCAAGCTAGCGATCACGCGCGCCATACTGGACAGGTGTCCTCTGTCGACGACCTCTTGGCCGACGCCCCGTTAGGGGCGGCGGTCGCCGCGCTCGCCGAGCGCAATCGCCATCACCTAGAGCAGATGACCGACGCGGAGCGCCAAGATGCGCTCTCGCATTGGCATGACATCGCGGTCGCGGTGCTCACCGCCGCCGGTGCTGCGGTCGGGGGCGGTGAAGGCGTCGCGAACGAGAACCAGGGCCGCGCCGTGATCGTCCTCGAAGATGCGGGCGGCGACGAGGTCGCCGTGCACGCCAGCTTCTTCCCGCAGCTCGAGGATCTCGGTGGCGAAGTGCTCGTCACGCCCGCCCAGGCCGCCGCGCTCGAACTGCTCGAGGCGATGACCGGCGGCGAAGACGACGAAGACGACGAGCTGTAACGAATCGCGGTCCCGCGAGACCGTGTGAGTACATGCTTTTCGCTTCCAAGACCAAGATGGTGGAGCCCGAGAAGGCCCTCAAGGGCCGTCCGGCCGCGCTCCCCACCCCGAACACCCACTTCGTCCTCGGCACCCCGCTGCAGGGCCCATTCGCAGACCACCTGGAAACCGCCGTGGTCGGCATGGGCTGTTACTGGGGCGCCGAGCGCACGTTCTGGCAGATGCCGGGCGTCTACACGACCGCCGTCGGCTACGCGGGCGGCTTCACGCCCAACCCGACCTACAACGAGGTCTGCAGCGCCAAGACCGGCCACACCGAGGCCGTCCTGGTCGTCTTCGACCCCGAGCAGGTCAGCTACGAGGAGATCCTCAAGACCTTCTGGGAGAGCCACGACCCGACCCAGGGCATGCGCCAGGGCAACGACGTCGGCACCCAGTACCGCTCGGCGATCTACACCACCACGCCCGAGCAGGCCGAGGTCGCCGCGGCGACCAAGACGGCCTTCGAGGAGCGGCTGAAGGGCGCCGGCTACGGGGCGATCACGACCGAGATCGCCCCGCTGGACACCTTCTACTACGAGTCCGACGACATCCACCAGCAGTACCTGGCGAAGGTGCCGAACGGCTACTGCGGCCTCGGCGGCACCGGCGTCAGCTGCCCCGTCGGCCTCAGCGCCTAATGTGACGCATCTCTGCGCCCGCTCCGGCGGGCGCAGTTACGCTTGGTGAGATGGCCGAAGCGATTGCTCGTGTGGGCGAGCTGGACATCTGTTACGAGACCTTCGGGGACGCCGAAGACCCCGCGATCCTGCTGATCATGGGTCTCGGCACGCAGATGCTGGCGTGGCACGAGGACTTCTGCGAGCAGCTCGCCGCGCGCGGCTACTTCGTGATCCGCCACGACAACCGCGACATCGGCCGCTCCTCGCGCATCGCACGACGCGCCCGTGCCGACGCTCAAGCAGCTCGCCCTGCGCGACAAGCGCGCCGCGGCCTACACGCTCAGCGACATGGCGAACGACAGCATCGGCGTGCTCGACCACCTCGGCATCGAGCAGGCCCACATCGTCGGCGCCTCGATGGGCGGGATGATCGCCCAGCGCGTCGCGATCGAGCACCCGGACCGCACGCTCTCGCTCACCTCGATCATGTCCAACACGGGCTCGTTCTGGAGCGGTCAGCCGGCGCTCACGATGTACGCCTTCCTGCTGCGCCCCGCGCCGAAGGAACGCAACGCCTACATCGACCGGGCGGTGGACTCGTTCGTGAAGATCGGCGGCAAGGGCTTCGAGCCCGACGTCGAGGACCTGCGCGACATCGCCACCCGCTCCTACGACCGCGGCCACGACCCCCGCGGCTCCGCGCGCCAGCTCGGCGCGATCGTCGCCGACCGCGACCGCGGCCCCGAGCTGCGCAAGCTCCGCGTCCCGACGACGGTCATCCACGGCGCGGACGACCGCCTCGTGCCGCGCTCGGGCGGGCGCGCCACGGCCAAGGTCGATTCCCGGGCTCGACCTACGTGGAGATCAGCGGCATGGGCCACGGCCTGCCGCGCGGCGCCTGGCGGCGGATCATCGGCGCGATCGTGCAGAACGCCGAGCTGGCTACCCCAGCACCAGAATCAGCACGACCACAAGCAGCAACAGCAGGATGACCCCGCCGGTGATCGCGCCGCCCTGCCACTGCTTCGCCCAGTGGCCGGGGTCGGCCTGATCACGCGTGTGGCGGCCCTCCGGCGGCTCGCCGGTCCAATCGTCGTCGTCATCTCACGTGCGAGCTCCCTTCCCGATCAGCTCGACCATCTCGATGTCGCGATGGTCCTGCATCTGCAGGTACGCGCCGGTCACGCCCGCGGCCTCCAGCTCGGCCAGCCTCGCCTTGACCTGATCGACGCTGCCGTTGATCCAGGTGTCGGTGGCGTCGGGATGGTCCTTGCCGACCGACGACGGGGTCATGACCGTGAACGGGATCGGGTCGCGCCCGGCCTTCGCGCACGCGGCGTCGATGTTGGCCTTGCGCTCGCGGATCTCGTCGAGCGTGGGCGCCACGGTGTTGTACTCGTCGGCGTAGCGGGCGGCGAGGCGCGCGGCGCGCGGGCCGGCGGCGCCGCCCATGATCAGCGGCGGATGCGGCTTCTGGACCGGGAGCGGACGCGCCGTCAACCCCTCCAGCTCGTAGTGCTCGCCCTTGAAGCTGAACGGCGAGCCGTCGCCGAAGTAGCCGTCGTGGACGATCTCCAGCTGCTCCTCGAGCACGTCCATGCGCTCCTTCATGGACAGGAACGGGAAGCCGGACGCGGTGTGCTCGATCTCGCTCCAGCCCGTGCCCATGCCGAGGTCGATCCGCCCGCCGGACACGTGGTCGGCGGCGATCACGAGCCGCGCGAGCACGGACGGGTGGCGGAAGCTCGTCGGCGAGACCATCGTGCCGAGGCGCAGCTTGGTGGTCCGCGCGGCCAGCGCGTTGATGATGGCCCAGGCGTCGAGCGCGCCGCGCTCGCCCTCCCCCATCACCGACAAGTAGTGGTCCGAGCGGAACAGCGTCTCGATCCCGGTGCGTTCACAGGCGTCGGCCAGCGCGACCCAGTCCTCCCAGGTCACATCCTCCTGGCCCTCGATCATCAGGGCGATTCTCACGAGCAGAGTCATACCCTCTCGCGCCGATGTCGCGCGCTGTGGTCTGGAGTCTGTACGCCGCCTGTGTGCTCGTGTGGTCGAGCACGTGGGTGGTCATCGCCCTCGGTCTGGAGGATGTGGCGCCGTTCTTCGGCGCGGGAATCCGCTTCGTCCTGGCGGGCGCGGGCGTGCTCACGGCCGCCGCTGCTGCTCAAGCGCTCGCTGCGCACGGACGTGCTGCTCGCGGGGCTGATCGGCGTGCTGCCGTTCGCGACGAGCTACGGGCTCATCTACTGGGCCGAGCAGTACGTGACCTCCGGCCTGGCCGCCGTGCTGTTCGGGGTGCTGCCGCTCTACGTGGCGTTGCTGGCGGCGTTGTTCCTGCCGGACGAGCCGCTGCGGCCGCGGCTGATCCTCGGGGTCGCGATCGCCCTCGGCGGACTCGTCCTGGCGTTCGGCGAGTCGCTCGACCTCGGCACCGGCGAGCACACGGCGCTGGCGGCGCTGGCGGTGGTGCTGTCGCCGCTCGCCAGCGCGATCGGGAACATCGCCACGAAGAAGCGGATGCAAGGGCTCGACCCGCTCGTGATGAACGGCTGGGCGATGGTCACGGGCGGCGTGCTGCTGCTCGCGTTCAGCGCGCCGACCGAGGACTGGGGCGCGACCACCTGGTCGTTCACGACGATCGGCTCGATCGTCTACCTGGCCGCGTTCGGCACCGGCTTCACGTTCGTGACGCTGACCGTGCTGCTGCGTGAGCTGCCGGCCGTGACGGTGTCGTTCATCTCGATGATCATCCCGTTCGGGGCGCTCGCGCTGGGTGCGCTGTTCCGAGACGAACCGGTCACCGCGGTCGCCGTGGGCGGCGCGTTGTTGGTCGTGGCCGGGATCGCGGTCGCGCAGTTCCGGTTTGGCAGGATGCGCTGATGCCTTCGATCGTCGTGCTCGGCGCCCGCAACCTCGGCGGCGCGATCCTCTCCCATCACCTGCAGGCCGGCTGGAAGGGCGCGGCCGTCGCGCGCTCGGCCGAGACGCTCGAGACCGTGCGCGCCGCGGGCGGGCTGCCGCTGGAGGCCGACGCATCCGATCCGGAGTCGCTGCGCGGCGCGTTGGAGCGCGCCCGCGCCGACTTCGGCTCGATCGACGTGATCGTCAACGCGGTGTCCGCCGCGCGGCCGACGAAGCCCGGGCCGTTCGGCGGCGGTTCGATCTCCGAAGCCACCGGTGGAGGACTTCCGCGGCTGGACGGGCGCAGTCGCCGAGCAGGCGTTCGTGTTCCTCTCCGAGGGCGTGCGCGTCGGCGCGAAGACGCTGATCCAGGTCACGGGCGGCTCCGCCCGGCGCGCGATGGCCGGGCGCGGCCTGTGGGCGGCGGGCGCGCACGCGACCCGCGCGTTGGTCCACGCCGCGGCGCAGGAGCTGCGCGAGGACGGCGTGCACGTCGCGCTGTTGATCGTCGACGCCACGATCGACTCGCCGAAGACGGCGTCGATGATCGCCGGCAAGGCCGAGAACGAGACCGCCGACCAGGCGCAGATCGCCCGCGCCGTCGAGTACCTCGCGGCGCAGACGGCCCGCGCGTGGACGCACGAGCTGGTCGTCACCCCCGCGGGGGACCGCTGGCTGCCGTGACGATCCAGCCCTTGCCGTCCACCTGGGCGACCCACACGTGCAGGTCGGCGGGCAGGGCGTTGCCGGGAGCGGTGATCTTCCACAGCGCCCGGCCGCGCGCGTCGAGCTGGTCGCGCGCGACTTCCGCCTCGACCTCCTCCGTGTCACACAGGCCGGAGATCTCGTCCATCCGCGTCCCGTACTGCATGAGCGCCGCGTTGTCGCATCCGATCGCCGCCGTCAGGTAGGCCCGGACCGTGTCGGCGCCGTAATCGTCCGCGCGATTGGGGTTGCTCGCGATCACGTCACCGGAGCGCACCCGAACGTGCGTCTGCTCGTTCCCGCGCAGGACGAGAAAGCCGATGAGGGCGAGCGCGACGACGCTCGCGATGACCGCGAGAAGGATTTTCAATGGGCTGTCAGTGTCTCCGGTAGGACGCTCACCATCTCAAAGGCCTCGTCCACGGCGGAGAGCGCGAACAGCCGCTGGACCGCCTTGGGGCCCCGCACGATCAGGAGCCGGTGCCCCGCGCGGCGGGCCCGACGACGGGCGGCGAGCAGGCGGGCGAGCCCGCAGGAATCCAGGAAGCTCAACTCGCGCAGGTCGAGGACAACGCAGCTGGGACGCGACTCCTCCACCCGTCGCAGCTCCTCGTCGAAGGTGTAGGCGTGAGCGAGATCCAACTCGCCCCGGAGTGCGATCCGTACAGCACCGGCGTCCAGCTCTTCGATCATGAGGCCGAAGCCCTGCATGCTGCCCCTCTCCTTGGAGGATGTCCCGAAAGTGACATTCCCCCTCTTCGCGAACTTCGAACCCCGTCCTCGCGTAGGGTTCGCCGCGATGTCCAAGCGCTATGTCCACACGTGCGTGCGGGTCCTCGATCCCGACGCGTCGGTCGCCTTCTACGAGGCCCTCGGCTACGAGCGCCGCGGCAAGCTGCAGTTCGAGACCGCCTACAACATCTACATGGGCCTGCCGGGTGACGCCGACACGCTCGAGCTCACGGTCAACATCGGCCGTGAGGAGCCGTACGACCTCGGCGACGGCTACAACCACATCGCCCTGACCGTCGACGATCTCGACGCGCAACTCGCGGAGCTGTCGAAGATCGGCGTCGAGCCCGAGAAGCCGCCGTTCAACCCGGGCGGCCGCCCCGAGATCGGCCGCATCTGCTTCGTCCAGGACCCGGACGGCTACCGCATCGAGTTGATCGACGGCGGCGAGTTCCCGACGCCTCAGGACGACTGAGCACCGCCCTACCCTGGGAGGTCGTGCCGTCGCCGACCACCGTTCGCCGCCGCCGCGCGACGGTGCTCGCCGTCGCCGCGGCCTCCCTCTTCGTCGGCGTGAGCGATCGGCGCCTCGGGCAACGACGACACGCCGCTCGTCCGGGAGGTGCGGCGAGGTGGTCGGCACGGCCGAGCCGAACGCGCCGCAGCCCACGGCCACGCCCGAGCCGCAGCCCGTCGACGCGCTCAGCCTCAAGCAGCAGGTCGGCCAACTGATCGTGCTGCGCTTCCAGGGCACGACAGCACCGCGGTACGTGCGCAACGCGCTCAAGAGCCGATGGACGTCCGGGGTGATCCTGTTCAAGGACAACATCACCTCGCCCGATCAGCTCAAGCGGCTCACGCGCTCGCTCCGGCGCGCGAGCCCGGACGCCACGCCGATCATCTCCACCGACCAGGAGGGCGGGGACATCCGCCGGATCGAGTGGGCGCCGCCGGCCGTCGGGCAGGCGCGGCAGGTTCCGGGGCGCGACGCGAAGGCCGCGGCCCAGGCGCTCAAGGCGCACGGGCTGAACGTCGCCCTCGCGCCGGTGGCGGACGTGCCGACCGTCAGCGGGTCCGCGATGGCCGGGCGCGCGTTCTCGACCGACCCGGCGACGGCCGCCGCGGCGACGAAGGCGGCGGTCGAGGGCTGGCGCGCCGGGGGCGTCGCCGCCACGGCGAAGCACTTCCCCGGGCTCGGCGGGGCGACCACGAACACGGACTTCGGCTCGGCCAGCATCGCCGGCGCGCCCACGGAGGCCGACCTCGCCCCGTTCAAGGCCGCGATCGCGGCCAAGGTGCCGCTGATCATGAGCTCGAACGCCCGCTACCCGCGTCTGGATCCAGACCGGATCGCCGGCCAGTCGAGCCCGATCCTCGAGGGCCTGTTGCGCGACCGACTCAAGTACGAGGGCGTGGTCATCACGGACTCGATCGAGGCCAAGTCGGTCCGCGCGACCGGCTCGGTGGAACAGATCGCCGTGCGCTCGGTCCGGGCCGGCAACGACATCGTGCTCACGACGGGCCAGGGCTCGTGGCTGCGTGCGTACCGCGCGCTGCTCGCCGAGGCCGAACGCTCGAAGGCGTTCCGGGAGCGCGTGCGGGCCTCTGCGGCGCGTGTCCTGGCGCTGCAGAGCACGCTTTCCTAGACCCTCGCGTAGGACATCCGTCCTCTCCTAAGGGGCGGGTAAAGCAGGACTTCCGGTCCACCGGCCCCGGCTTACACTTTTGCGCGTGAATGAGGAAGAGGGCCGCCGAGCCATCGGCGGCGGGGTCAATGATTCGGCGCTCTCGCTCGCCAGCGAGTGGCGCAAACTCAGTCGGCTGGCAACGATCGTCGCGGTACTCACCTCCCCGGCGACGTTCGCGCTCCTGCACTATCGCTTCGACTGGGGTCTCCCCTGGGCGATCCTGGGCGCGATCGCCGGCATCGCGATCTTCCGCGGGGGCGTCGACGTCCTCGCGCACAAGATGGTGCCGTTCCCGGCGCTCTACGGCGCCGACGAGGAGCTGCGCCGGCAGGACGTGATCACGCGCCGGCGCCACTGGTACTGGAAGACCAAGTACCGGCGCGCGATGTGGCTGTTCATCGTCCTGACGATCGTGTTCGTGATCGCGATGGCGGTCGCCGGCGAATGGACGCTCTCCGCCGGCTGGGAGAAGCTCGGCGACTGGGCCGCCGCCGCCGCGCCGATGGCCGCGATGTACGGCATGATCGGCTTCTTCCTGTTCTTCATCAACCTGGTCATCCTCTTCGGCCCGCTCTTCTTCTTCTCGATCCAGCAGATCAAGGGCTACGAGCCGGGGGACGCGGACTGGGGCGTCAAGCTCGACGACGTCCGCGGGCAGGCCGAAGCCAAGGAGGAGATCCGCCGGGTCGTCTCGCTCTGGCAGTCCGGTGAGGAGTTCGAGAAGGCGGGCGGCAAGCGCGAACGCGGCGTGCTCTTCCTCGGCCCGCCCGGCACCGGCAAGACGATGCTCTCGAAGGCCATCGCCACGTCCTTCAACTGCCCGTTCGTGACCATCCCGGGCTCCGGCTTCCAGCAGATGTTCATGGGCATGGACGCGCTGCTCGTGCGCTACATGGCGCGCAAGGCCAAGAAGCTCGCCGCCAAGTGGGGCGGCCAGTGCATCGTGTTCATCGACGAGATCGACGCCGTCGGCATGCGCCGCGCGTCGCTCGGCTCCGGCTTCCAGCCGCTCCAGAACCGGTCCATCCACGACTCGCTGTTCTTCGGCGAGATGGGTGCGCTGACGTGGGACGGCGACCTCGTGTTCGAGACCGCCGAGTGGCGTGACCGGATGTTCGCGATGCGCGCCGAGCCCAAGCGCGGCTTCCTGCCCCCGACGCTCGCGAACGTGTTCGGCCGCGTGAACGGGTTCATCGGCGGCATGGGCGGCATGGGCGGCGGCGGCCAGGCGCTCAACCAGCTGCTGGTCGTGATGGACGGCATCGACGAGCCGCCGCTGCGCAAGAAGTTCTTCACCAAGAAGTTCAACACGTTCCTGGACGCGATGTACATCGTCCCGCAGAAGCTGTTCGGCAAGCGGATCCGCCTCAAGGCGCCCAAGCCGCGCGCGGAGCAGATCTACTTCATCGGCGCCTGCAACGTCCCGCTGGAGTCGCTGGACCCGGCGCTCATCCGTCCGGGCCGCATGGGCCGCCACATCTTCTTCCGCACGCCCACGTGGGAGGACCGGCGCGACGTCTTCGACCTGTACATCAGGAAGGTCGCGCACGAACCGTCGCTGGACACCGCGAAGGCGCGCGACGAGCTCGCCCGCATCACGGCCGGCTACTCGCCGGCGATGATCGACCAGGTGTGCTCGCTGGCGCTGACCTACGCGCACTCCGACGGGCGCCCGGTGTTCAGCCGCCAGGACATCCTGGAGGCGATGACGACGGTCGAGTCCGGCGTCGCGATCGGCCAGCCCTACGCCAAGCACGAGAGCCGCTCGATCGCCATCCACGAGGCCGGCCACGCCGTCTGCGGGCACCTGTTCAAGGAGAACGGGATGTCGGTCCGGCTGTCGATCCGGCGGCGCGGCAGCAGCGGCGGCCACTACTACAACGCCGAGATCGAGGACCGGTTCGTGCACTGGCGCAGCGAGCGGATCGGCGACCTGGTCGTCACGCTCGGCGCCTACGCGGCGGAGCACACGTTCTACGGCCAGAACACGACCGGCGTCGGCGGCGACCTGCACTCGGTCACCGTGCGCGCCGCGCACCTGGTCAGCCTCGTCCGGCATGGGGCCGGCGCCGATCGACCTCGCCGACCGGATCGCGGACCGCGAGGAACGCGAGCAGGAAGAGGAGCGCGTGGTCAAGCGCTTCCAGAAGATCGGCTACCAGCTCATGCACCGCACCAGCGGAGGCGACAGCGCGTACGACGCGGCGCTCAAGGACCCGCCGAAGCGCGACCAGGTCGCCGGCCTGCTCGGCCAGTGCTTCGTGATCGCCTGGAACACGATCCAGCTCAACCGCGAAGGCACCGAGTACGTCGCCGAGCGCCTGATCGACGAGGTCGAGCTCTACGGCGACGACGTCGTGGAACTCCTCAACAGCGCGCGTCTGCGCAAGCCCGAAATCGACGTTCTGGATGAGAAGACATGGCCCGTGATCTGATCCCTCCGCCCTCGCCGGCCGGTCGCTCGGTGGCGCCGGGCACGCCGCCGCCGACGCATCAGTTCGTCGAGCTGCCCCCGGAGCCGGTGGCCGCGGCGCCGGAGCCGCCGAAGGTCGAGCAGAAGCTCAACCTCCCGCCCACCCAGTACCGCAACCGGTTCGGGTTCCTGGCCGGCGCGCTGGGCGGTGTGGTGCTGGTCTCGATCGCGCTGGCGATCGCGGTCTTCGCCTACAGCGGCAACGGCAACGAAGACCACGGCATGTTCGCGAACTGGTCCAAGTGGCAGCCGCAGGACGAGTCGCTGCAGGACGGCGCGGCGGAGATCGCCACGCACGTCGGCGGGCAGTACAAGCACCCGAACGGCGACCAGCTCCTCGAGGTGCAGCCGATGTTCACGGGCGAGCTGCCGCTCAAGATCGCGGCCAGCGCGATCACGGACCTGACCGGCGACACGGTCGTCTACCGCTTGGCCGGCCTGGGCGCCGGCGGGTCGATCGAGGGCGAGGCGAGTGTCGCGCGCGGCGCCGTCGTCTTCCGCGAGGCGCTGGAGCTCGCGCTCTACACGTTCCGCTACCTGCCGGACGCCGAGAGCGTGATGGTGATGATCCCGCCGCCGCCGCAGGACGCCGCCACCACCGCGGCCAACGCCCAGGTCGCACAGAAGGCGGCGGCCGGCGACAAGGAGGCCGCGGCGCAGCTGGCGGCGCTCGAGCAGCAGCAGAAGGCGCGCTACCGCGCGATCTACTTCCGCGCGGGTGACCTGAAGTCCGAGTTGCAGGTCCCGCTCGGCGCGACGGTCCCGGCGGGCGCCCCGAACGCGAAGACGATCACCAAGGCCGAGGCCGACGACATCAACCGGCGCGTCCGGTCCAACCTGTTCACCTACGAAGAGCAGGCGGGCACGGGCGTCATCCTGCGGCCGCTGCAGATCACGCCCTGACCTTCGGACTGTGTGCGGATTGCGCGCACCAGCGCGTGATCCGCAATACGCGCGGGTCCGTGTTCTCGATGTGCGAACGCGGACTCGCGGGTGAGCCCGGCTACGCCAAGTATCCGCCGATGCCGGTGGTGCGCTGCGCCGGGTTCGAGCCGCGCCCGAGAGATCCGCGAAGCGATCTCTCAGCGATCGCGCATGGCGTCGGCGAAGCCGACCGCCGCGATCGATCGCCCTAGACGCGGCGGTGACCGAGCTTCGCCAGCTCCTCGTGGTGGCTCGTCACCCGCTGCTTGACCGGATCGGTGTCCGGGCGGGCGTGGACGAGGCCCCACATGGCGTCGGCGACCTGCTCGGCCGTCTCCGGCGTCGCGCGGCTGCGCATCTCGTCGACCAGGGCGAACTCGAGGCGCTCGATCTTCTGCTCGGCGGTGCCTTCACCCAGTGACGGGAACGGGACGCCGCGCAGGTTCTCGTCCCACGCGCCTTTGACGTAGGCGAAGCGGTTGCGGAGGGCGATCGGATCCGTCATGCGTGCCGCATCGTAACCAGGTCCTAGGACTAACAGCGCACAGAACCCGAACCGAGACGGCGCCTATCGTGTTAGTTGCGTGCACACCTTTGGACGACTGCTTGGTTTCTTGCGCCCGTACAAGCCGGGTGTGTTCTGGTCGCTCGTGCTGGCGGCCGCCGCGATGGTCTGCACCGTCGCGATCCCGTGGCTGACGGGCCGCGCGGTCGACCAGATCTCCGCGGGCGACCGCGACGGCCTGCGCACGCTCGCGATCCTGATCGTCGGCGTGGCCGTCGCCCGGCTCGCGCTGTCGGTCGCGCGCCGGCTCGTCGCCGGCAAGGTCTCGCTCGCGATCGAGTACGACCTGCGGACGCTGCTCTACGCCCATCTGCAGAAGCTGGAGCTGGGGTTCTTCGCCGGCCAGCAGACCGGCCAGCTGATGTCCCGCGCCACCGTGGACCTGTCGTCCGTGCGCTTCTTCCTCGGCTACGGGCTCGTGTTCATCCTGCAGTCGGCGCTGACGATCCTGCTCGGCGCGGCCGCGATGTTCTTCCTCTCCCCGGCCCTGGCGGCGCTCGCGCTGATCCCGGTCCCGTTCGTGGTCGTCGTCGCCACGCGCTACGGCCGTCGCTCGCGGCCGGTGCTGCAGGAGGTCCAGCAGCGCATCGCCGAGGTCACCGCGGACGTCGAGGAGAACATCTCCGGCGTGCGGGTGGTGAAGGCCTTCGCGGCCGAGCCGCGCCAGCGTGCCCGCTTCCGCAGCAACGTCGGGCGCGTGTTCGACCAGGCGATGGTCGGGACGCGGCTGCGCGCGTTCTACAACCCGTTCCTGGCGTTCCTGCCGAACCTCGGCCTGGCCGTGATCCTGCTCGTCGGCGGGCGCCAGGTGATCAACGGGACGCTGTCGCTCGGCGACTTCACCGCGTTCTACACGTACCTGCTGATGATGATCGGGCCGATGCGGATGCTCGGCGTCGCGCTCGGCCTGGCCCAGCGCGCGACCGCGTCGGGCGCCCGGCTGTTCGAGATCCTGGACCGCGAGCCGGAGATCGTGTCCGGCCCCGCGGCGATGCCGGACGGCCGCGGGCACGTCGAGCTGCGCGACGTGACGTTCGGCTACGCCTCCGGCCCGCACGCGCTGCGCCACGTGACGCTGGACGTCGAGGCCGGCTCGACGGTCGCGCTGGTCGGTGCGACGGGCTCGGGCAAGTCGACGCTCGTCCAACTGCTCTCGCGCCTGTACGACCCGACCTCCGGCAGCGTCTCGATCGACGGCGCCGACGTGCGCTCGGTGGACGTGGTGGCGCTGCGGCGGGAGGTCGCGGTCGTCGACGACGACCCGTTCCTGTTCTCGGACACGGTCGCGGGCAACATCGCCTACGCCCGGCCGGACGCGTCGCGGGAGGACATCGAGCGCGCGGCGGAGCGCGCCCAGGCGGCGGAGTTCATCGATGCGCTGCCGAACGGCTACGACACCCGCGTGGGCGAACGCGGGCTGACGTTGAGCGGCGGCCAGCGCCAGCGGATCGCGATCGCGCGGGCGCTGCTGGCCGACCCGCGCGTGCTCATCCTCGACGACGCCACCTCCTCCGTGGACGCCACCACCGAGCGCGAGATCAAGGCCGCGCTGCGCGAGGCGATGGAGGGCCGCACGACGTTCGTGATCGCCCACCGGCTCTCGACGATCGCGCTGGCCGACGACATCGTCGTGCTCGAGAAGGGCCGCCTCGTCGCGCGCGGGTCCCACGACGAGCTGCTCACGCGCTCGCCGCTCTACCACGAGATCGCGACCAAGGGCTGCACGGACCAGGTGTTCTTGAACGAGGTCCCCGAGGAGAAGGTGGCGGGGCTGTGACACGTGCCGACAGGGAATCCCTCGGAGCGAGTCGTCCTACGAGCCGGCGCGACGACCTGATCCGGCGCTGGCGCGCCACCTCCGGGCGCGGGCGCAAGCTGCGCGGGCTGATCCTGCTGCTGTCCCCGTACCGCGGGCGCGTGGCGCTGATGTTCGTCTCGCTGATCATCGCCACCGCCGCCGCCCTCGCGCCGCCGCCGCTGGCCAAGCTGGCGATCGACTCCGGCATCGTGCCCAAGGACCTCACGGTGCTCACGTGGGTCGTGGTCGCGTTCCTGGTCAGCGCGCTCGCCTACTGGGGCGCGACCTACGCGCAGACCTACCTCGTCGGCTGGATCGGCCAGCGCGCGTTGCAGGACCTGCGGATCCAGCTCTTCGAGCACCTGCAGGGCATGTCCGTCGGCTTCTACTCGCGCAAGCGCGCGGGTGTGCTGATCTCGCGCATGTCCAACGACGTCGAGGCGCTGGACACGCTGGTCTCAGACGGGATCGTGACGCTGTTCGGCTCGTCTTTGACGCTGATCGGCACGGCCGCGATCCTGTTCACGCTCGACCCGGAGCTCGCGCTGATCACCTACACGGTGTTCCCGGTGCTCGGGATCGCGTCGTTCGCGTTCCGGATCGTCTCCGCCGACGCCTACCGCGCCACGCGCGAGAAGGTCGCCGCGATCACGGCCTACCTGCAGGAGACGCTGTCGGGCATCCGCGTGGTGCGCACGTTCGCGCAGGAGCCGCGCCATCTGCGCCGCTTCGAGGACCTCAACGAGGAGAACCGTCACGCGAACATGAAGACGGTCCACCTGAACGCGGCCTACTTCCCGGGCGTCGAGCTGCTCTCCGGCATCGCGACGGCGGGCATCCTGTTCTACGGCGGCATCCAGGCCGTCAACGGCGAGATCACGATCGGCGTGCTCGTCGCGTTCCTGGCCGCGCTGAACAACTTCTTCGACCCGATCCAGCAGCTCAGCCAGCTCTACACGACCTACCAGTCGGGGATGGCGGCGCTGGACAAGATCTTCGAGCTGCTCGACGAGGAGCCCGACCTGGTCGACGCGCCGGACGCCATCGTGCTGCCGCGGCTGCGCGGCGAGATCGAGCTCGACGCCGTGTCCTTCTCCTACGGCGGGGACGCGTACGCGCTGCGCGACGTGAGCCTGCACGTGCCGCCGGGCCAGACGGTGGCCCTGGTGGGCACGACCGGCGCCGGCAAGTCGACGTTCGCCAAGCTCGTCGCGCGCTTCTACGACCCGACGAGCGGCAGCGTGCGGGTCGACGGGCACGACCTGCGCGGCGTGACCGCGGCTTCGCTGCGGTCCCAGATGGGGATCGTGCCGCAGGAGGCGTTCCTGTTCAGTGGCACGATCGCGGAGAACATCGCGTTCGGCCGCCCGGACGCCTCAGGCGAGGAAGTGCGGGCGGCGGCCGCGGCCGTGGGTGCCGACGACTTCATCGCCGGGCTGGAGCATGGGTACGACACGCCGGTCGGGGAGCGTGGCGTCCAGCTCTCGGCGGGGCAGCGCCAGCTCGTCGCGTTCGCGCGCGCTCTGGTCGCCGACCCCCGGATCCTCGTCCTGGACGAGGCCACTTCGAACGTCGATGTCCATACGGAGTCCAAGATCGAGGCCGGCCTGCGGCGGTTGCTCGCGGGCCGGACCGCGATCGTCATCGCCCACCGGCTCTCCACGATCGAGCGGGCGGGCCAGATCGTCGTGATGGAGCACGGGCGCATCGTGGAGCAGGGGTCCCACGCCGAGCTGCTCGCGGCGCGCGGGCACTACTGGCGCCTGCACGAGGACTGGCGCGAGCAGGCGGCGGCCTAGGTCGAGACCAGGGCATGGCCTAGGTCCAGGAGGCCTTGGCCTGGGCGACCGTCGGCAGCAGGATCGGGGCGTGAGCGCGGCGGTGGTGGCGAGCACCTTGATCTTCGTCATGTGACTGGTCCACGTCGCCCGCGCCTCGGCCATGGCCGGGAGCAGGATCGGGAGCGTGAGGGCGGCGGTGATGGCGAGCACTTTGATCTTGCTTCATGGCCGGAACTGTGTCCGGGAGCGGTAATGGATCGGTAACGGCGGCGGTTAGCCGGCGAGCTGCGGTGCAACGGGCGAGCACGCCCGTCGGGCTGCCGACGCGTGCGAGTGGCGCGTTGCCGCTCGCGCACGGAGTGACTGGTCGAGTTGAATCACCGATGCGCGTGCTCAAGCCGGCCTGAGTAGGCCGTCAGCGGAGCGGCGGCGTGGCTACCCGAGCGCGTGCGACGCGCCGCACCAAACCGAGCGGAACGCCGCGCCCTACAAGCGCGGATCGACCGGCTCGGACTCCAGCGCCAGCACCGCGAACACGCACTCGTGCACGCGGTACAGCGGCTCGCCGCGGACGAAGCGCTCGAGCGCTTCGACGCCGAGCGCGAACTCGCGCCACGCCATCGAGCGCTTGCGGCCGAGCGAGCGCGAGCGCAGGCGGCCGATCTGGTCGGGCGCGTCGTACTCCGGGCCGTAGATGATCCGCAGGTACTCGCGGCCGCGGACCTTGATGCCGGGCTGCGCGAGGCCCTTGCGGCCGCGGGTGGTGAAGGCCAGCGGCTTGACCACCATGCCCTCGCCGCCGCCGGCGGTCAGCGTCTCCCACCACTCGATCGCCGTCGGCGTCCGAGCCCGTGAGGTCCACGAAGCGGCGGTCGGTGCGCTGGATCCAGTCGGGGTCGGCGGCGGCGAGCGCGTCGCAGTGCTCGAGGTGCCAGGCGTGGTCGCGCTCGGCGAACGCGCCGGACTCGGCGGCGAGCACGTGGAACGGCGCCAGCCGCAGGTCCTCGAGGCCGCTGACCGGCCAGTGGTAGCCCTGGTAGGCGGTCGCTGTAGCGGTGCACGCGCGTCCGCGCGCCCGCGCGTGCGGTCGAGCAGCTCCCCCACGTCCAGCCCGCGCGCGGCGGCCTGCTCGAGCACGGCGACGCTCGCGTCGAGCGCGGCGGTGCCGGCCGCGCCGACGGGCGCGTACTGGCGGTCGATCAGCTCCTGGGCCTTGGCCGACCACGGCAGGATCTCGCAGTCGAGCACGAGCCAGCCGGTCTCCAGCCGCTCCCACAGGCCGGCGGCGGTCGCGGCGGCGCGGATCCGGGCCAGCGCGGGTTCGGCGTCGTCGAGGAACGGGCGGCCGGTGCGCGTGTAGATCGCGCCGGTGCCGTCGGCGCCGAAGCGGGCCTGCGCCGTCTCCTCGTCGCGGCAGACGACCACGATCGCCCGCGAGCCCATGTGCTTCTCCTCGCACACGACCTGGCCGACGCCTTCGGCGCGGAACTCGGCGAACGCCTCGGCGGGGTGCTCGAGCGTGCCTTCGCGCTGGGAGGTCGCGGTCGGCGCCATCGTCGGCGGCAGGTAGACGAGCCAGCGCGGGTCGACCGCGAACCGGCTCATGACCTCCATCGCGCCCGCGGCGGACTCCTCCCGGACCGTCACGCGTGCGCGCCAGCCGGGTCTGGACGATCCGCTTGCCGGCGATGTCGTCGACGTCGAGCAGGCGCTGCGAGGGCGCTCCTCCAGCGCCGACGGAGCGGCTTCGCGGGCGCGTAGTACTCCCGGGCGGCGGGCACGGAGACCAGCTCGCGCTCGGGCCAGCGCAGCGCGGTCAGGCGGCCGCCGAAGACGCAGCCGGTGTCGATGTTGATCGTGTTGTTGACCCAGGCGGGGTCGGCGACCGGCGTGTGGCCGTAGACGACGGTCGCGCGGCCGCGGTAGTCCGCCGCCCAGTCCAGGCGGACGGGCAGGCCCCACTCGTCCGTCTCCCCCGTGGTGTCGCCGAACAGGGCGAACGCGCGGACGCGGCGGGAGCTGCGGCCCTGGTAGCGCTCGAGCATGCCGGCGTGGGCGACGACGAGCCGCCCGCCGTCGAGCACGGCGTGGCTGGTGAGGTCCTCGAGGAACTCGGGCAGGCCGTCCACCGGGTCGGCCTCGCAGCTGCTCGAGCGTCTCGCCCAGGCCGTGCGTGATCTGCACGTCCTTGCCGCTCAGCTTGCGCAGGAGCTTGACGTCGTGGTTGCCGGGCAGGCAGATCGCGTGGCCCGCGGCCTGCATCCGCATGACCGTGCGCAGGACGTTCGGCGTATCGGGCCCGCGGTCGCCGTAGTCGCCGACGAAGATCGCGCGCCGCCCGTCCGGGTGACCGTGCCGTCGGTGTAGCCGAGCGTGCGCCGAGCAGCGTCGCGCAGCTCCGTCGTGGCAGCCGTGGATGTCGCCGACGATGTCGAACGGACCGAGCTCGTGCTCGCGGTTGGCCCACAGCGGCGCGCGGACGATCTCGACCTCGTCGCTCGGGCTTGACGACGTGCGTGAAGCGGAAGCCCTCCTTCTGCAGGGAGCGCAGCGAGCGGCGCAGGTCACGCGTCTGGCGGCGGACGACGTGCGGGCCGAAGCGCGGTCGGGCCGTGCGGCGTTGCGCTCCTGGCAGGTCGCCTCGGGCGTGTCGATGACGATCGCGGCCGCGAACAGGTCGTGCTCGCGGGCGATCCGCACGAGCGGCTCGCGGGCCTCCTTCTGGACGTTGGTGGCGTCGATGACCGTCAGCCGGCCGCGGGCGAGCCGCCGGCGACGTGATCTCGTGCAGCACCGCGAACGCGTCCTTGGTCGCGGCCTGGTCGTTGGGGTCGTCGGCCACGAGCGCGCGGCAGAAGTCGGAGCTGACGGTCTCGGTGGGCAGGAAGTGGCGGGCCGCGAACGTGCTCTTGCCGGAGCCGGAGGCACCGATCAGCACGACGAGGCAGGGGTCGCCCAGCTCGATCTTCATCGCTCGAACACCGCCATCTGCGTGGGTGGGCCGGCCTCGGGATCCTCCGGGCCGACCGGGACGAAGCGGGCGCGGTAGCCGTCGTAGCGTCGCGGTGACGTGCGCCGCCCAGGCGGCGAACTCCGCGCGCGTCCACTCGAAGCGGTGGTCGTGGTGGCGGAAGCCCTCGGAGCGCTCGGCCACAGGTGGTTGTACTCGGCGTTCGGGCGTGGTCACCACGACCGTCTTGGGCTGGGCGCGTGCCGAACACGTTCTCCTCCACCGCGCGCAGGCGCGGCGGGTCGAAGTGCTCGATCACCTCGACCAGCGCCGCGGCGTCGTAGTGCGCGAACCGCTTGTCCCGGTAGGTGAGCGGGCTGTGCAGGAGCGTGACGGCGTCCGTCTTCAGCCGCCGCTCGGCGATCGCGAGCGCGCGGGCCGACACGTCCGCGCCGGCGAGGTCGGTGTAGCCGTCCTTGAGCAGGCGCTCGAGCAACGCGCCGGCGCCGCAGCCGAGATCGATCACGCTGCGCGCGCCCGAGGCCTTGAGCACGGCCTGGACCGTGCCGAGCCGCTGGTCCTTGAGCGACACCGGGCGCTCGAGCGCGATCTCCTGTGCGGTCGTCGGCGGGCTCGAGCTCGCCGAGCGCGGCCAGCGCGGGGTTCACGAGCCGCCACTCGTGCTTGAGGTAGCGGCGCGTGATCAGCGCCCGCTCGGGGTGCTCGGGCAGCCAGCCCTCGCCGCGGCGCATCAGCTTCTCGATCTCGGCCGTGTCGACCCAGTAGTGCTTCTCGTCGTCCAGGACGGGGAGCAGCACGTACAGGTGCCGGAGCAGCTCGGAGAGCCGCGTCGTCGCGACGAGCGTGAGCCCGACGTGGCGGCGGCTGCCGATGTCGCGCACGCGTCGACGTCGTAGCCGAGCGGCTCGAACAGCTTGCGGACCAGCTCCTCGCCCCCGCGCGCCGGCACCGCGGGCAGCTCCGCGGTCAGCGGGATCGGCGTCTGCGCGAGCTCCGGCGCCTTGCCTTCCATCGCGGTCTTGAACACGGTCACGAGCGCCACGCTCATCAGCGAGGACGCCACGTACGGCCGGTCGTTGACGTACTCGGCGAGCGCGAAAGGGCTCCGCCCGCCGCGCCGCGTGAGCCCGACGGGATCGATGTCGAGCAGCAGCACGGCCGTGCAGCGCGCTTCGCTCGCCTCCGGGTACAGCACGTGGGCCGTGCCGAACGGCAGCGTGAACGTCTGCGCTCGCTCCGGATGCTTGTGCAACAGGAACCCGAGGTCCGTAGCGGGCCTGTGGGTGGTCGAAAGGCTGAGGAGCACTGCGCCGCACCCTAGCCGCGGATTCGC
This sequence comes from uncultured Solirubrobacteraceae bacterium, assembly GCA_963724195.1. Lineage (GTDB taxonomy): Bacteria > Actinomycetota > Thermoleophilia > Solirubrobacterales > Solirubrobacteraceae > Solirubrobacter. The sequence continues at coordinate 161,149 of CAVRTQ010000018.1, forward strand.
CTCACCGGAGGTTCGAGCCCGAGTGCGTCGACGCCTGAGGCTCGGTGCGTGCCTCACGCGAGGACGTAATGCAGGTGACACCGCTAGGCCATGCGACCGACCGGGACTCGACTCACGAGATCGGGCGCCGCCAGCGCGACAAAAAAAGGCGCAGCGCCGAAACGGCGCTACGCCTAAGAGGCTGCCGGGCAGGGACTCGAACCCCAACTCCCAGATCCAGAGACTGGTGTGCTGCCAATTACACCACCCGGCAACGGGTGCGGGGAGGCAGTATAGGAACCACGAACACGAAATATGCGGACCGCCCGGTTCTGACGCCTTCCACGGGAGTATTCTCGGCGCTACATTGATGCTCGGCCTAGCGGGGGCAGTCGCTTCCCGCGCGATCGACGAGGACTTTCGCTCGCATGCCAGACGCCGGGAACGGCTCAGTTCAGCTTTTGGAGGCAGACCCCGATCTCGCTCGGGGGCTCGACCCACGCCGTGTGCGTGAGGTCAGCCAGCGATTGTTCGCACGCTCAATCGACGTCCCGCGTGGGCCGTGGTCGCCGGCCCGGGCCTTGTCCGGTGGGACGAACCCCATCGGACTCCTGGTGCTCGACGGCCTCCTCGTGCGCGAGGCGATCGTCGGCGACCATCCGTGTGCGGAGCTGCTCGGACCGGGGGACCTGTTACGGGCCTGGGACGACCGTGACGCCGAGGTGCTGCTGCCCCGTAGCGTCGAGTGGAGCGCCTTGAGCCAGGTGCGACTCGCCGTGATCGATCAGGCTTTGGCCGTTCGGGCGGCTCAGTGGCCCGAGATCTTCGCGTCGCTCGTCGAGCGGGCCGCCCGCCGCGCCGAGCGGCTCGTGGTCATGCAGGCCATCGCCCACCTCACGCGCGTGGACGACCGTCTGCTCGCGCTGCTGTGGTGCCTGGCCGAGCGCTGGGGCCGGGTCGCGCCCGGTGGCGTGGTCGTGAGCCTGCGGCTCCCGCACCGCACGCTGGCCGGCATGGTCGGCGCGCGTCGCCCGTCCGTCACCACCGCCCTGGGCCAGCTGATCGCCCGCGGCGAGGTGGAGCGCCGCCCCGACGGCGGCTGGCTCCTGCTCGGCGATCCGCCCGAGGCGCGTGGGCAGCGCCCGGCCGACGATCACACCAGCGTCGCCTTCCAGCGGCATTCGGCATAAGCAGCGCCACCCCCACCGCCTTAGCCCGATAAGACGAGTGAACGGCGGGGCGGCCCACCTCCCGAAGGGAGTGGGCCGCTGGCCGCTCGCGCCGCAATGCCTACTGGGCCCAGGGCGGAGGGGTGCCCTTTGTTCGCAGGCGAGCGCGGGGTGGCGCTCTGCGCGGCGTCGAGACCGTCTTGCCGCGAATGGTACGGGAACGGAGCCTTACGAGTGACCGTTGTCGCCCACGAACACCGCGGTGATGTCGTCCTCGATCCCTGGATCGAGCACGACGAGCACTTCGTCGCCGGCCTCGACGACCGTGTCCGCCTTGGGCACAAAGCCCGACCCGCCGCGAAGCACCGAAATAACGAGTGATCCTTCGGGCAGCCCGATGTCAGCGATTGCACGCCCCGCCGCGGGTGCGTTCGGGGAGACCACCAATTCGATGATTTCGAGCCGCTCCTCGGGCAGATCCAGCAGATGGACGAGCCCGTAGCGCGGGACCTCGTGCTCGATCAGGCGCAGGATCAGGTCGGTCGCGGACACCGCCGGCTGGATGCCGAGCAGCTTGAAGTGGTCCAGGTTCCGCGGGTTGTTCACGCGCGCGATGATCCGCTCGCAGAGGTACTTCTCCTTGGCCACCTGGCAGATCAGCAGGTTGTCCTCGTCGTCGCCGGTGACGGCCACGACCAGGTCGGCGCGCTGGATGCCCGCGCGCTCCAAGACCCACAGCTCGGTGGCGTCGCCGTACTGGACGGCGTGCTCGAGCTCCTGCTCGACGGTCAGGTAGCGGCGGCGGTCCTGCTCGACGCAGGTGACCTCGTGCCCCTTCTCCAGCAGCTCCCGCGCGAGGTTCCAGCCGACCTTGCCGGCGCCCGCGATGATGACGTAGAGCCCGTCCTCCATCACAGGACCTCGCCCAGCGCCGCCTGCTGCAGCTGCTCGATCGCGATCTGGGTCGGGCAGATGGTCTGCAGGCCCTGCTCCTGGTACCACGCCGCACGCCGCGGGTCGAGCACACGCGCGATCACCCGGTCGACGTTGTACTTGCGCTGGGCGATCTGCGCCACGACGAGGTTGGTGTTGTCGCCGTTGGTCGAGGCGATGAACACGTCGGCCTCCTCGACCCCGGCCTCGACGAGCGCGTCGATCTCCATCGCGGTGCCGATGGTGAAGCGGCCACCGGCCTCTTCCCACGACGAGCCGAGCTCCACATCCAGCCGCTCATGCGACAGGGGATCCTCGTCCAAGACGGACACGATATGACCACGGCCCAAAGCCGACGTCGCGAGAGCCGCGCCCACGCGCCCCGCTCCGACCACGAGTACGAACACAGCTGGAACCCTAGCGTCCGGCCGGGAAGATCGGCGTGTCCGAGCGGGACCGGGGCGTCGGTCGGGACCGGACCCATCGGGTCGAGCGTCTTCGCGGCGGGCGGCGCGGTGAGGATCACGCGGCACGTGGCCTTGTTGATCACGTAGCGCGTCGTCTCCCCCACGCTCGTGTCGTGCAGGCCCGGCTTGCCGCCGTAGCGCAGGCCGCCACCGACCCGCGTCGGCTCCTCGGCGGCCAGCACGACCGCCTCCACGCCGCGGCGCTTGGCCTCCTTGACGATCGCCTGCCCGGCCTTGCGGGCGCGCACGACCGCGGTCTGCACGGTCACGCCCGTGTACTCCTCACCGACGGCCTTCGCCCGCTTGAGCGCCGCGCGGGCGCGCTTGAGCTCCTCGTCGGGCACGCGCGCGTCCAGCGGCAGCGTCATCGGCACCTCGAACACCCAGACGGCCTCGATCACCGAGCCCTCGTCGTCCTCGTCGCGCTCCTCGGCGGCGAGCCGGCCGGCGGTCTGCATGATGTCGTCGTCGAGCGCGGTGCCGAGGACCGGCACGAGGATCGAGCCGAACTCGACGTCCGCGGCGCGGCGGGTGAGCGCCGCCTCGGGCACGGTCACGCGCTTGAAGACGTCCTTGCCCTGCGAGAGCCGGTACCCGAGGTAGAGCGAGATGCCGGCGACCATCCAGAGCACGCCGAACCAGCGGGCGGCGCCGTGCTCGACCAGCAGCGCGACGAACGCGACGAGCGAGAGCGCGACGCACAGCACGGCCGGGATCGGCAGTTCCCCGCCGCGCACGCGCACGTTCAGCGGCATCTTGTACGGGCGGTCGCGGGTCGGCTCCTTCCAGCGCAGCCGGATCACCGACAGCCCGACGATCGTGAACGTGATCGTCGCCCCGAACGCGCAGATCGCGGCCAGGAACTCCAGGTCGGCCGGGAGCAGCAGCGCGATCGCGGTCACCGCGCCGAAGACGATGATCCCCACCGGCGTCGCCCGCGTGCGGTGCAGCGAGCCGAACGCGGACGGGATCTGCCGGTTGACCGACAGCGCGTAGCCGAGCCGCGACAGGCCGAGCATCGCCGCCTGCGCGGTGCTGATGAAAATCACGACGGCCGAGACCGCGAGCAGCACCTTCAGCGGCTCCCGGATCCAGGCCTGGGAGAACGCGTCGGCGACGCCCAGCAGCGGCGCCTCGACCCAGCGCGAGCCCGTCGGCGGCAGCACCGACGAGGCGATGAGCGCGATGCCGAGGTACGGCACGAGCGCCGCGAGCAGCCGCACGCCGATCAGCCGCCGCAGCCCGGCGCGCCCGATCTTCACCTGCCCGGCCAGGCCCGAGGACGCGTCGATCCCACTGAAGGCCACGAGCACCAGCGGGAACGCGAACACGAGGTTCTCGAGCGACGGCGATCCCGCGACCGACGACGGATGCAGCAGCACGTCGGGCTCGAACAGCAGCGCGAGCCCGAGCACGACCACGAGTACCTGCAGGACGAGGTCGCCGAGGACGAGCACCGCCACCCGCTCGAAGCGTCGCGGCCCGCCGCCGCGGATGGCCAGCAGCGAGACGAACAGCACGATCGCGGCGCCGATCAGGAACTCCGCCAGGCCGGTGTTGAACCCGTCCCAGAACAGGCCGAGGTAGTCCGTCGCCGCGAACGAGCACAGCGCGACGAGGATCAGGTAGTCCAGGCAGATCGCCCAGCCGGCGATGAAGCTGACGAGCTCGTTGAAGCCGTAGCGGGCGATCACGGTCGCGCCGCCGCGCTCCTGGTGCAACGAGGCGCCTTCGACGTACACCGGGACGATCACCGCGAACAGGACGCCGCCCGCCAGGAAGACCGCCCACGTGAGCCCGAGCGCCCGCTCCGCCACCAGGCCGGTGGAGAAGTAGATCGAGGCCGCGATGAAGCCCTGGACGATCCCGAACAGGGCCGGCGAGCCGAGCTGGCGCTTGAGCGGCTTCACCGCAGGGAGCGCTCCACGTAGATGCGACCGACGCCCGCGGCCACGAACAGCACGCCGAGGATGATCCCGATGGCGATCGGCCCGCCACCGCCAAAGATCGTCCGTACGATAAGTCCCACGCCGATGAGGATCATCAGCGCCGGCAGGATGTAGCCGCGGAGCAGCTTCACAGGATCAGCTCCTGATGCCGGCGGTCCGCCGGCGTGGACTCGATGATCACCCGGCACGGCCGCTCGGCCAGCACCGTCTCCAACGTCTTGCCGAAGATCGAGGCGCCGTTGATGCGGCGCGGCAGCGGCATCACGATCGCCGCCGCGCGCATGTCCGTCGCCTCCTCGATGATGCGCCGCCCGGCCTGGCCGGACCGCACCCGCTCGACGTGCCCGGACACGCGCGCGCCCGCCTGCAGCCGCGCCTGCTCGATCAGGGTCTCGGCGGCCGCGATCGCTTCCGGCATCGCGGCGTCGATCTTCAGCGCGCTCGGCACGGTCACGATCGCGAGCACGTGGATGCCGCGCCGGCGGCGCGCCGCGAGCTTCGCCGCGGTGGCGATCACGGTCTCGTTGTAGCCCTCGCTCAGCGGCACGAGCACCGAGTCGTACTCGGCCTCGTGATCGACGACCGGCTGCGGGATCGCGACCTTGTGGGTGGAGGTCAGGTCCAGGCCCTGCGCGCGCCGGTAGAAGATGAACACGAAGACGCCGAGCGTCAGCCACACCACGCCCGTGATCGCGACGTCCGGGTGCAGCGCGATCGTCACCACGAGCGCGGCGAACGTCCCGAAGCCGCCCAGGAAGGCGAACATCGGCAGGTCGTGGCCGCGGAAGTTCCAGTTGCCCGGCGCGCGGTAGGGCCGGTGCAGGTCGGGCCGGGAGATCCGCAGCCGGATGATCGCCGAGTGGGCGATCGTGAACGACAGCATCGCGCCGAACGCGTACAGGTTGCCGAGGAAGGCCGCCTCCCCCGGGAGCGTGATCAGCATCGCCAGGAAGCCGAACAGCAGGATGCCGACCCACGGCGTCCGGTACTTCGGGTGCAGCTGCCTGAGCCGATCGGGCAACTGGCGGTGGATGCCCATCGAGTAGACGAGCCGGGACACGCCGATCAGGCCCGCGTTCGTGGCCAGGAACAGGATCGTGGCGGCCAGGATGCCGACGTAGATCTCCGCCGGGGTCTGGAAGGCGCCCAGGTTGAGGTTCGCGACCACGCCCGCGATCGGGTCGCCCGCGAAGCCGCCCTCCTCCTCCGAGAGGCCGAGCAGCGTCGAGTACTCGCCGGTCACCGGGTCCTGCGTGACCGGCAGCGCGACGAGCGCGACCGCGGGCAACGTGAAGTAGATGGCGAACACGGCGATCGCGACCCGCTTGATCGCGGCCGGGATCGTCTTGATCTCGTCCTTGGCCTCCTCGGCCATGTTCGAGATCGTCTCGATGCCCGTGTAGGCGATCATGCCGATCGGGATCGCGAGGATGAAGTTCTTCCACGTCGGCGCCACGCCGAGCGTGACGTTGTCCACGAGCTGCCCCGGGTCGGCCCCGAGCACGAGCACGGCGCCGATGACCACCAGCAGCACCTGCGTGAGGAAGTCCACCACCGCGAGCACGATGTTCAGGCCCGCCGACTCCTTGACGCCCACGACGTTGATCGCCGACAGCGCCGCGATGATGATCGCGCCGGCGATGATGTCCCCCGGCGAGTGCCGCAGCGCCTCCCAGCCGAAGGCGCTGCCGAGGTAGTGCGGGACGAAGAACGCGGAGATCGCGACCGTCACCACGTAGTTGAGCATCTGGCCCCAGGCGGCGAAGAACGACCAGAACTCGTTGAAGGCCCGCCGCGCGAAGGAGGACGAGCCGCCCGCCTCCGGGTACATCGCGGTCGCCTCGGCGTAGGTCGCCGCCGTGCACAGGAAGAAGAAGCCGGTGATCAGGAAGACGAGCGGCGTCAGGCCCAGCGCCAGCGCGGCGACGAGGCCCAGCGCGTAATAGATGGAGGAGCCGACGTTCCCGTAAGCGGTCGAGAAGAGGGCGTTGACCCCCAGGACTCGTTCCAGTCCTTCCAGTCGGCGTCTTGCCATATGCCGCGGGCGATTCTAGGGACGATGGGGATTGACACCCAGTTGACGACGAGCGATCACGCCCATTCGTTGGCGCGAAACGAGGCCAGCGCCCGCTGGGCGAGGTCGCGCACGCTCTCGTCGTCGTCGTGCTCGACGAGGATCTCCAGGCGCGGCTCGAACTCGCGCCAAGCCGGATAGGTGGCGGCGCCGATCGCGGCGCGCCGCACTTCGGGGTCGGGGTCGATGAACGCGGCGTCGAACAGCGCGAGGACGGCTGGATCGGGCTCTGCAGCGCCGCTGAGCACACCGATCCGACGAATCGCGGTCTTCTTGTCCTCGCTCTCGCGCGCGGCCAGCGCGTTCATGATCGCGGGGTCGAGGGTGTGGCTCGGCAGCGTCTCCATCACGTCCTCGAGCGCGCGCTCGGAGTCCGGGCCGCGGACGATCAGGTACGGCACGCCGATCAGGTGGTCGTCGATGTAGTAGACGCGCAGGTCCTCCACGGACCCTCCCACGCGACACGGTGCGGGCGGTTGCCGTCGCGTGGGTCGTCCATGACCTTCTCCCAGCCGGCGCGCTGGGCGGCGCCCTCGAGGGCATCGATCGGAACGTCCGGGCTCAGGATCAGGCGGGACTGGTCGCTCATCCGCCCAGGATCGCACTCGTCGTCGCGCCGCCCAGGCCCGTGTCGTCGGACGGCTTGGTGGTGAAGGTCGCCTTGGCCGCCGGGGACTCCTGCATCGTGCCCTTGATGATGTGGTCCGCCAGGTACTCCGGCATGTCCTTCTTCAGGAGCTGCATGAAGCGCTCCTCGGTCGCGAACAGGTAGGGCTCGACCAGCATCCGCGTCTCCAGCCAGAGCACGACGGCGCGCTTCTCACGGTCCCAGAAGCGATCCATGGCCTTGGGCCACGGCTCGGACATCGGCTGGCCGTCCTGCTTCCACTTGCGCGGGCCCCGCCAGGCAGCTTCTCGTCCTTCTTGGCCGGGGTGCGGCCTTCGGCGATGGCCTGGCGGACGTTCTCCTGGCGCTCGAGGATCTTGTCCGAGTTGCGCGCGATGTCCATCGCGCCGATCGGGCTCATCTGGTGCTGGAGGAGGCCTCGGCGGCGGTCACCTTCCCCTGGGCCATGAGCTGGGCCATCATCTGCAGCGCGACGAAGGAGCCCTTGTCGCGGCCGCCCTCGACCTGGTTGAGGCGAGCGAACTCGGCGACCTTCTTGGGGTCGACGCCCGGCGGGAGCGGGCGGCCGGACTGCAGCGCGAGGATGCCCTCCCCCATCGACATGGACTCCTGCGACGAGAGCCCCTGCAGCTCCTCGATCCGCTTGTGGTAGGTGCCGCCGCCGGTGACCATGATGCCGCCGGGCCCGGTGTTCTCCTGCTTCTCGGACGTGCTGACCAGCGGCTTGCCGTGCTGGTCGACGAGGAAGTTGTGCTGCTCCATCGAGCGATTCGGCCGGTCGATGCCGTTGTCGCCGATCTTCGAGCCCGTCCCGACGTCGATCTGGCTGGCGCCCGGGACGCCGGTCTCGTCGACCTCACCGCGGTTGTACGGACCCTTGATGTTGCGGCCGTCCTTGGTCTGCTCGTCCGTCTTGTCCTCGAACTTGGCGGCGCGCTGGTCGCGCATCTTGCGGACCGCGTCCTGCACCTTCGGGTTCTGCTGGACGATCGGCCACACTCGGTCCACCTGCTCGTGCAGCAGGCTGCCGCTGGTGACGATCACGTTGCGGATCAGGTCGGCCTCGGGGTTGACCTTCGCGCGGATGCCGACGGCCTTGCCGGCGCCGGTGATCTCGAGGCTGACAGGCGGTAGCGCAGCTTCCAGAAGGCGAGCTGGGCCTTCAGCCGCAGCTTGCCGTACGCCCTTGTCGACGAGCGCCGCGGACCTTCGGGCGTGAGCTCGCGCGACGGCCTTGTCGAGGCGGTCCTGCTTGTCCTGCTTGTCGTCCTTCTTGTCCTTCTGTCCTTCTTGGTCTTCTTCTTCTTGCCGAAGACCTTGTCCTTGAGGCTTGCGTCGCGCCGCGCTTGATCTTCTTGCCGACCTTCTTGAGCGCCCTTGCCGACCTTCTTGACGACCTTCATCAGCCGCTTGCCGATCTTCTGGGCGATCGCCTTGATCTTGCCCGCGACCTTGCTCGCCGCGCCGGCGATCTTGCGCAGCAGGAACTGGGAGACGAACTCGATCACGGCGACGGCGGCGGCCGCGAGCGCGTTGGCGAAGGCCGGGCCGGCGCCGCCGGACTTGACGGCCTTCAGGAAGGCGATGAAGCGGTCGATCGCGGCGAGGATCTTCTGGATCGCGCCCCAGGCCGCCATCAGGCCCTGGATGACGGCCATCACGGCGCCCGCGGCCGGGACGATCATCGACACGAGGCGCTCGACGAGCAGGGCGATCAGCGCCGGCGGGATCGCGGCCTTGAGCGCCTCGAAGGCCATCTTGCCGACCTGGGCCATCTGATCCCGCCCTTGGTGAGCAGGTTCCAGACGCTCTTGCCGAGGCCGAGCAGCGACTCGAGCTTCTCGTTGAACCAGGTCTGGACGGCGGTCTTGAGCGCCTTCCACAGGTGGTTCTTGATGCCGTCCATCGACGGCCGCGCCGAGGTTGCTCAGCCACTGGCCCGGGTTGGAGGCGACGTCCTTGATGATCGACGCGAACTGGGCGAGCGCGGCGATCGCGGCCTTGGCCTTCTCGATCGCGGCCTTGACGACGTTCTTGACGGCGTCGATCGCGGCGCTGATGCCCTTCTTGAGCAGGTCCAGCCCGGCCTTGAGCGCGTTGCCGACCGCGGTCATGACCTTGCGGATGCCGTCCTTGACCGCGGTGACGATCTTGTTGAGGGCCGTGACCGCCTGCTTGACGCGGTCCTTGATCCACTTGCCGAACTTCTGGCGCGCGGCGGCGAAGCCCGGGATCAGCTTGTCGCCGATCGCGAGCAGCTTGCCCGCGACGGCCTTGACCTTGTCGGCGACGAACTTGACGGCGCGGTCGATGACGCTGTGCGCGAGTTCCTTGGCCTTGTTGATCGCCGTGGTGATCGCGCTGCGGACCTTGTTGAAGACCGCGGTGATGCCGTCCTTGACCTTGTCGTAGAGCGCCTTGGCCTTGGACGCGACCCAGCCGAAGAAGCCGCCGCCGCCGGAGTCCTCCTTGGCCTTCTCCTTCTCCTTGCGGGCTTCGTCGTCGCCCTTGCGCTTGGCGTCCTCGGCTTCCTTGCGGCCGGCGTCGACGTGCTTGATCGCCTCGGCCTCGGCCTTGGTCTTCTCGCCCTGGATCGCGGTCTGGGCCTCGCCGACGGCGCCGGTGGCCTCGAGCTTGGCGGCGTCGGCCTGCTGCTTCTGCTCGCCGGTCCAGTCCTGGCGGGCCTGTGAGACGCCGGCCTTCGCGGCGGCGTGCTCGGCGATCTGGTCGGCCTTGCCCTTGGCCTCCTCGGCGTGCGCCTCCTCGACGGCGGCGGCCTTGGTCTGGGCGGCCTTGGCGGCGTGCTGGGACTTCTCGGCGTTGATCTGGGCCGAGGCCTGGGCGGCGGCGGCCTTGAGCGCGGGGCCGGACTCCTGCTCGGCGACGATCGATCGCGGTGTCGTCGTCGGCGCCCGGGCCGGCGGCGCCCGCGGCCGCCGCGGCGCCGCCGGCGGGGATCTCGGCCTTGATCTTCTCGGCCTTGACCGTCGGCGCGAGGTCGTTCTCGCCCGCGGGCTCGGCGGCTTCCTTGGCGCCCTGCGCGCTCGCCTTGCCGACCGTCTGGTCGAGGTGCTGCTTCTGCTCGGCCATCTGGCCGGGGTCGGCGGCGCCGGTGAGCGTGAGCTTCGGCGTGCTGATCGCGCGGGACCGCGACGGCGCCGTCGCTCGTCGGGAGCGCGTCGATCGCGGCCTTGATCTTGGCCCCGTCGCCCTCGGAGACGTTGCCCTTCTCGTCGGGCGTGAGCGCCGGGCCGGCCGGGAGCGGCGCCTTCGGCGGCGGCGCGGGCGTGGGCGCGGGCTTCTCGGGCTCGCCGCCGGACTTCTGCGGCCGCCTTGGTGGTGGTCGGCCGGCTCGGCGGCGTGCTGACGTGCTTCTCGTCCGCCGCGGGACCGTCCGCGCCGCCGCCGGCCTCGAGCTCCGGCGGCTGCGCGGCGAGCTTCTCGTGCTCCTTGGTGACGTGGTTCGCGGCCGCCTTCTCGGCGCCGCCCAGCGTCTCGAGCATCTGCGCGGGCTTGAGCGAGGCCGCCGCGCGACCGCCGCGGCCGGGTCGGCGTTGCTGACGTCCGGCGCGGGCTGCTCGGGCTCGGCCTCGACGGCACCGCCGCCGCCCCCGCCGCCGCCACCGCCGGCGTACTCGCCGCCGCCGCTCGCGCCCAGCGCCTCCAGCTCGCCCTGCGCGTCCGCCGAGATCGCGCCCTGGTCGGCACGGGCTCCTCGTCGGCCTCGGCGCGTGAGGTCCTCGCGTCGGGCCGGCTCGAGCACTCGGTCGCGGGCGCGCGGGCGATGACCGTCTCTGCCGCGCCGCCTCCGGCGCCGCGGTCGGCCTGCGGCTCCGGCTCGGGCTCGGCGGCTCGACCGGGGCCGGCCTGCGCCTCGGCCACTTCCGCCGGTGGTGCGGCCGCCGTCGTCCGTCGAGCGCTCGGCTCGGGCGCCTCGGCGGCGGGCCCACCTCGGCGGCGCCCTCGGGCACCCCTCGCTTCGGGTTCGGCCACCGCGTCCGGCTCGGGCTCGGGCAGCCGACCATCGCGGCGCGGCGCCGCCTCGGCCTCCGGCTCGGGCTCAGCCGGCGCTCGGCCCGGCGGCGAGCTCCGCCTCGATCTCGGCGAGCTCCTCCTCGGACGGCCCTTCCTGCGCCGCCGCCGCCTTCACCCCCGGCCGCCTCGGCGCCACCGAGGTCCGGCAGCCGCGGCCGGACGCTGTGCCGCCGGCCTGCCGCCGCCGGCCGGGCGCGCCGCGATCGCCGGTCCGGCATCCGCCGCGCGCCGATCGGCCCGCCATCGCCCCGGGCAGGCGACGCCGGGGTCGGACCCGACTGCACCGACCAGCCGGCCCCGCCGCGCCGCGGCCGCCCCGGGCACGGCGCCGGCGACATCGACGCCGGGCGCAGCCGCGGCCGCGCCCGGCGACCGCGTCGCCCGCCGGAGCGGCACCGCCGGCGCGGCACCCGCGCCGGACGCGGGCGCCGCCGCCGGAGCTCGGCGCCCGCCGCGACCGGGGCCAGTGCCAGCGACCGCGGCACCGGCGACCGGCGTCGCGCCGCGCCGCGACCGCGGCCGAGCCGGACAGCGACGGCCAGCGGCTCGGCGCGCGTCGCGCGCCCGCGCCACCGGCGACCGGCGTCGGCAGCCGCGGCGCGGCGCCAGCGCCGAACCGCGGCACCCGCGCCGGCTCGCCGCCACCGGCGGCCCCGCCGCCGTGGCCGGCATGCCCAGCCGCAGACGCGCCCGTCGCCGCCTGCGAACCCGCCACGGCGGCCGCATCCGGCCGTCGCCGCAGCCGAGCGCTCACCGCGCATCACCGCGCCGCCGGACGGCATCCGCCGCCGCGCCGCGTCGCCGCCTGCGCAACCGCAGCCGCCGCGGCCGCATCCGGCGCCGGCGCACCCGGCGCCCGGACCCGCCGTGCCGACGGACGCCGCGCCGTCCCGCCGCCGCCGAAGCCCCGCCCGCCGACCCGCCGCGCCGCTCGCCGACCCGCCGCCGAACGGTCGGCGTCCGGCCGCCGCACCCGGGTCGACTCGCCGCGACCGGTCGCGACGTCGCCGGCTTCGGCACTCGCGCGACTCGTCGACGATCGGGCGGTCCTCGGTGGCCACCGGCGCGCGGGCGACCATCGCGCGCATCAGCGCGGCGTCGCCGGGCGCCGGCAAGGTCACGGTGCGAACCGCGGAGTCCCCGCGGCGGCCGCTCACCAACCCACTGACGGCGGCGTTGCCCGCGCTGCTCTGCAGGCGCATCACGGTCCCGCGGTTCAGCGGCGGGCGGGACTGGCCGGCACCGGCGAGCGCGGAGTCGCTGACGCCGCCCGCCAGCGCGGGCGCGGCGCCCGTGGGGGCCGGAGCCGCGGGCTCTGCCTGCTGTTCGCGCTCGCCTGCCTCGGCCACGTTGGCGCGAACCTACATGTTCACCACGTCAACCGATAGGGCCAGGCGGGCAGCGACGTGGGCAACACTGTTGCCATGAGCACGAACAATCAGCCGGCACTGCTCGTCGTGGATGTGCAGCAGGGTTTCGACGACGCGGGCTATTGGGGTCCGCGCAACAACCCGGACTGCGAGGCGAACATCGGCAAGCTGCTCGAGCACTGGCGCGAGCAGGGCCGGCCCGTGGTGTTCATCCGCCACGACTCCACCGAGGAGCACTCGCCGCTGCGCCCCGACCATCCGGGCAACGCCTTCAAGCCGGTCGTCACGGGCGAGCCGGACGTGCTGGTCTCCAAGCACACGAACTCGTGCTTCTACGGCGACCCGGACCTGCACGCGTGGCTGCAGGAGCGCGGCATCCAGCAGCTCGTCCTGTGCGGCATCACGACGAACCACTGCTGCGAGACGACCGCCCGGATGGCCGGGAACCTCGGGTACGACGTGCGCTTCGTCCTGGACGCCACGCACACGTTCGACCGCGGCGACCTGACGGCCGACCAGCTGGCCCACGCGACCGCGACCAACCTCAATGGCGAGTTCGCCACGATCGTGACCACCGACGACGACGGTGCGGTCCTGAACGTAAAACGGCCCCCTCGCGGTGCCTGAAGACACGCGCGAAGGGGCCGCGGCAGAACCAGAGATCAGGTGATCAGCGGGATGATCAGGAGCGCGACGATGTTCGCGACCTTGATCATCGGGTTGATGGCCGGGCCGGCCGTGTCCTTGAACGGGTCGCCGACGGTGTCGCCGGTGATCGACGCCTGGTGGGCGAACGAGCCCTTGCCGCCGTGCGCGCCGTCCTCGATCAGCTTCTTGGCGTTGTCCCAGGCGCCGCCGCCCGAGGTCATCATCACGGCGAAGAACAGGCCGACGACGATCACGCCGATCAGCAGGCCGCCGAGCATGGTCACCGACAGGACGCCGACGATCACGGTGACGACGATCGGGATCAGCGACGGGATGATCATCTCGCGCTGCGCGGCCTTGGTGACGATGTCCACGCACTGGCCGTACTCGGGCTGCTCGGTGCCGTCCATGATGCCCGGCTTCTCGCGGAACTGGCGCCGGACCTCCTCCACGACCGCGCTGCCCGCGCGGCCGACGGCCTCCATCGAGAGCGCGGCGAACAGGCAGACCATCATGCCGCCGATCAGCAGGCCCATGAGGACGTGCGGATCGTCGAGCACGAACTCGACGACGACGCCGCCCTTCTCCTCGAGCTCGATCTTGAACGCGGCGAACAAGCACCAGCGCGGCGAGCGCGGCCGAGCCGATGGCGTACCCCTTGGTGACGGCCTTCGTCGTGTTGCCGACCGCGTCGAGCGGGTCGGTGACGTTGCGGACCTCATCGGGCATGTTCGCCATCTCGGCGATGCCGCCCGCGTTGTCGGTGATCGGGCCGAACGCGTCGAGCGCGACGATCAGACCGCAGAGCGAGAGCTGCGCCATGACGGCCACGGCGATGCCGTAGATGCCGGCCAGCTCGGACGCGCCCCAGATCGCGAGCACGATGACGATCGCCGGGGCGGCGGTCGCCTGCAGGCCCTGCGCGAGGCCCTGGATGATGTTCGTCGCGTGGCCGGTCTCGGACGCCTTCGCCGTCGACTTCACCGGCGAAAAGCGCGTGGACGTGTAGTAGTCGGTGATGACGAACAGCGCGCCGGTGACGGCGAGGCCGATCAGGGCGCAGAAGTAGATGTCGGTCCAGGACGGGGTCACGCCCGCCTCGGTCGCGACGAGGTCGCCCATCATCCAGTTGGTGATCGGCAGGAACAGCAGCGCCGAGATGACGCCGGCGACGAGCGTGCCCTGGTAGAGCGCGCGCTCGACGTTGCCGGTGGACGTGCGCACGAAGAACGCGCCGATGATCGACGCGATGATCGAGACGCCGCCCATGACGAGCGGGAACAGGACGACGGCCTCGCCCTCGAACGTCAGCACGCCGAGGAGCATCACGGCGACCGCGGTGACCGCGTAGGTCTCGAACAGGTCGGCGGCCATGCCGGCGCAGTCGCCGACGTTGTCGCCCACGTTGTCGGCGATCACGGCCGGGTTGCGCGGGTCGTCCTCGGGGATGCCGGCCTCGATCTTGCCCACGATGTCGGCGCCGACGTCGGCGCCCTTCGTGAAGATGCCGCCGCCCAGACGGGCGAAGACGGAGATCAGCGAGCCACCGAAGCCGAGGCCGACGAGCGCGTACACGGCCTCCTTGGTGTCACGGTCGAAGAGCTCCGTGAGGATCAGGTAGTAGCCCGCCACGCCCAGCAGCGCGAGGCCGACGACGAGCATGCCGGTGACGGCGCCGCCGCGGAACGCGACCGCGAGGGCCGGGCTGATGCCGCCGCGGGCCGCCTCGGCGACGCGCGCGTTCGAGCGCACGGACACGTTCATGCCGATGAAGCCGGCGGCCGCGGACGCCAGGCCACCGATGGCAAAGCCGACCGCGACATAGATGTCCTGCAGCGGGATCAGCGCGATGAACAGGACGACACCGACGATCGCGATCGTCGTGTACTGGCGCCGCAGGTACGCCTGGGCCCCCTCCTGGATCGCGGCCGAAAGCCGCTGCATGACCTCGTTGCCTGGCGATAGGGCCAGCAACTGGCGCGTGGTCAGCACGCCGTACACCACGGCGAGCAACGCACAGACCACAGCGAGCAGCGCGCCGTAATCGCTCAAAAAGTCGGACAAACCAAAACCCCTCTCTCTCCTCAGGAAAGCGAAACGACGGCCCGTTCCAGGGCCGCCGTGTAAGCGACGCGGGAGTTTACAACGGGATTACTGGCCGGGAACCCAAAGCCGGCCGGAGCTCTTCGCCGGACCCGGAGCATCCGGCTTCTTCTGTTCGTCCGCTGACTCCGAAACCTGCGCGGTGCCGCCCGAAAGCTGGACATACGCCATCTGCAGGCGCGAGAGGGCGTCTTTGACCGGCGCGAGCTGCTCGCCGTGCTTGGCCTCCAGCAGCGGGAAGAGCGCGCGGGCGGCGTCGATGGCCTGCTTGGTCTCCCCCAGGTCGCGGCCTTCGGGCTCCTCGCCGGGAGGCGAGGCCAGGCCGGCCTTGCGCGCTCCGAGGTTGATCAGGGTGACGAGCGTCTGCAGCAGCACGTCGTCGACCTTGAGCTTGTCCATCTCCGCCTCGATCTGGGCGATCTCCTCGTCGGTGAACTCGCGGGGCGGCTGGGTCATACGGTTTCCTCCTGAGACGAGTACGTCGCGCGGGTCTCGTCCACGCACACCTTGAAGACTTCGTAGGGCGAAGCGCCGCCGTCGATCAGGCGCCGCTGGCGCTGCGCGCCGTTCAATTCCGGCAGGGCCACGTCGACGCCGGCCCACGCCTTCAGCCGGTCAGCGGCCTCGGAGGCGGGGAACTCCTCGATCGTCGGCGCCTCGAGGTCGAGCAGCTTGCCGTCCTGCCCGTAGCGGATGGCCCGCCACATGTTCTCCTCGATCAGGCGGCCCGGGACCGGCGGCGGGACCTCGCCCGCGTCGATCTCCCGCAGCGCCTGCGCGACGCACCCGACGATCAGCTGGATGAGCCCGTCGGCCTCGGGGCCGGTGGTCTGCGCGTCGCAGATCCGGACCTCGATCGTGCCGAAGGAGTGATGCGCGCGCACCGACCACCACAGCTGGGTGAACTCGACGATCGAGTTCGTGCGCAGCAGCAGGTCCACGTACTGCTGCCAGTTCGCCCACGTCTCGAACGGGTCCGGGACGCCGCAGCGCGGGAAGGACTTGGTGAACGTCTGCGTGCGCGCGGAGTGCAGGCCGGAGTCCGTGCCGTCGACGAACGGCGAGTTGGCGCTGATCGCGAGCAGCAGCGGGAGCACGGGCCGCAGGCGGTCGCAGGCCTGGATCGCCCGGTCCGGCCCGTTGACCCCGATGTGCACCTGCAGCGCGAACGTGTTGTTGCGCCGCGCGACGTACTGCAGGCCGTCCTGCACGCGCCGGTAGTGCGCGGTGTCGATGATGTGCTGGTCGCGGTAGTCGCTCAGCGGGTGCGTGCCGGTGCTCGCCAGCGCCACGCCGTGCTTGTCGGCCAGCGCGAACAGCCGCCGGCGCGCTTCGCGCTGCAGCTGGATCGCGTGCTGGACGTCCTCCCCGCGCCCCGAACGGATCTCGATCTCGCTCGAGATCAGCTCGCCGGAGATGGCCGTGGCCAGGACGTCGTCCAGGTCGCCGTCGGCGCGCAGCGCCTCGTATTTGGGGACCAGCTCGAGGGTCTGCGGGTCGATGATCGCCCACTCCTCCTCGATGCCCACCGTCAAGTCCTGCGAGGTCTCGAAGAGCTCGCGTGCCGCGTTCAGATCCATCAAGGCTAGGTCAGGTAGAAGTAGAGCGCGTACAAGAGGTCGACGGCCGGGCTGGAAGTATGGACCGTCACCTCAGGCGGGACCTGCAGCAGCGCCTCGGAGTAGTTGAAGATGATCTTCACGCCCGCGTCCACCAGCGTGTCCGCGAGTTGCTGCGCGGCCGCCGTGGGCACCGCGAGGACGCCGACGACGATGTCCTCCTCGTCCACCACGGACTTGAGGTCCTCGACGTGCCGGACGACCGCCGGGCCGACCTGCTCGCCGACCTTGGACCGGTCGGTGTCGAAGATGGCCACGACGCGGAAGCCGTGGTCGGCGAAGATGTCCGAGCTGGCGATCGCCTTGCCCAGGTGGCCCGCGCCGAACAGCGCGATGTTGTGCTGGCCGCTCGTGCGCAGGATCTTGCGGATCTGGCTGACGAGGCTGTCGACGTTGTAGCCGACCCCCCGCTTGCCGAACTTGCCGAAACCGGAGAGATCACGCCGGATCTGCGTGGAGTTCACGTGCGTGTACTCCGACAGTTCCTGAGAGGAAATCGTCTCCTTACCCATCTTCCGGGCTTGGGTAAGGACCTGTAGATAGCGGGAGAGGCGGGCGGCGACACCGAGCGACAGGCGATCCCCTAAAGGACCGAGCCCGCCATCTTGCGGTGAGCCGCCGCCGCCGGCCTTCGTGGCGACGTCGCCGAAACTCATCTGCCCTCACGATAGACAATGCGCTGCTCCAGGGCCTGCTCGTCCACCTCGAAGTCGAACAGGTGCTCGCCGTCGACGGTGACGACGGGAATCCGCTCCAGATAGCGCTTGTGCAGCTTGTCGTCGGTTTCGATGTTCACTTGCTGGAGCGTGAACGGCGTCCGGGAATGCACGCGCCGGAGGGCCTCGAGGGCCTCCTCGCACAGGTGGCATCCCGGGCGGCCGTAGAGCGTGACGACGGTCATTTGGCCCTGCGGACGGTCGGTTCGTCTTCCGGCTGGTTCGGCGCCCAGGCGCGCACGCGGAAGGTGAGGCCGCGCCGGACGCCCGCCGGGAGCGTGTAGGCGTACTCGGCGGGCATCAGCTCGCGCGCGCCGCCCGGGAAGGTGAGGGTGCGCTGGACCTTCCCGCTGCCGTCCACGAGGTCCAGGATGAGCTTCTCGGCGACCTGGACCTGGGTCTCGGCGCCGCGTTTGAACGCGCCGAGCGTGAAGCGCACGCGGCGGCCGTTGCGGTCGATCTTCAGGTCGCCGACCGCGATCGGCTCCACCTTGTCCGGGCGGATGAGCCACGGGACGCTCGCGACGACCTGGTTGCCGGCGAGCGCTTCGAGCCGGCCGGTGGTCGTGCCGGGCTTGGGCAGGCGGACGGTGACGGCGGTCGGCGTGCCCGGGACGAGCGTGGCGGTGTTCGGGGTGGCCGTCGCGCCGCCGGTGGCCCGCAGCGTGACCTGCGCCGACTGGGTGGCGTTGAGGTCGATCGCGAGCGGGTCGAGCGGACCCGACCGGGCGGTCGGCGGGTCGGCGGTGATGCCGCTGGTGGGCGCGCTGACCCGGCCCGCGCCGGCGCGGTCGGCCGGGAGGTCGTGCGGCTGAGCGGCGGCGATCAGGGTCGCGCGGAGCTGCTGCGGGGAGAGCTCCGGGCGGGCGCGGGCGAGCTTGGCGGCCTCGACGGCGACGTGCGCCGCCGCGACGGCCGTGCCGCCGGTGACGCCGGAGATCGTCAGCGCGCTGCCGTCGGCGGCGAGGTCGGGCTTGGGCAGGCCGCCCGCGGACGGGCCCTGGGCGGTGAACGTGGACGCGTTGCGCGCCGGTGCGGTCTCCCCCTTGGGCCCGCGTTCGGGGGCGCTGAAGCTGACGCTGGTGCCGGGTTCGAGCTCGAGCACGTCCTTGGCGGCGTCCCCGGTGACGCCGATCACGGGCGCGGCGGCGCGGCCGGCCGGCAGTGACGGGAGCGGCGTGTCCTCGGGCTGGGCGATCAGGACGGCGGCGGCGCCCACGGCGGCCGCGGCGGTGGCCTGGGCGGCGGGGTTGGCTCCGGCGCGGACGATCACGACCTTGCCGCGGATGCGCGGGGCGGCCTCGCCCAGGACGGCGGGGTCGGTGTCCTCGACCGGGCCGGCCGTCTTGCCCGCCTTGGGCGGCGTGCCGGCGAGCACGGCGGCGTCGACGCTCCCTCCCCCCGCGTCCAGTGTGGTGCGTGGCGAGGGCTCCGGGCCGGTGAGCGCGCCGACCGCGAGCGCTTCGGGCGCGCTGGCCGGGGACCCGACGGTGCCGGAGCCGGGTGCCGCGGCGCCCTCGTTGCCCGCGGGGGCGATCGTGAGCGTGCCCAGGCCCGCCGCGCCCTCGATGGCCTGGGCCTCGGGCGTCCTGGAGAAGCCCGCGTAGGGCGCGTTGACGCCCACGAGCGCCACCGGGACGTGGTCGGAGGTGTCCAGGTCGCCGTTGGGGTCCACGGCGTGCTCGAGGCCGGCGATGATCTGGTCCGTCGTGGCTTCCGCCTGTGCGGCGCCGGCGGTCGCGCGGAGCGAGGCGATGCGGATCGGCATCACGCGCTCGTTCGGCGGCGGCGAGGATGCCGGCGAGCGCGGTCCCGCTCGTCTCCTTGCGGTTGCTGCCGCTGGGGTCCTCGCCCGGCGTGGGCTCACGGTCGCGGTCGACGGCGTCGTACCCCGGGTCCGCATGGCCGTTCGAGCGCGCCGGAGTCGACGCCCGTGTCGAGCACGGCGATCGGCGGCTGCCCGCCCAGGCCCGCCGGCTCGAGCTGCGGCTTCTCGGTCACGGGCACCGGCTCGGACGAGGCCGGATACGCGCGCCGGACCGTGCGCACGCGCAGGTTGTTGGAGTTGAGCTTCGGCAGATCGCGCGTGCGGACCGTGGCCGCGAACCCGTTGAACACCTTGTAGAAGGCCACGACGTCGCGCAGCACCACGCCCTGGGCCTTCAGCGCCGACCGGGTCGACGTCGCCTCGCGCTTGAGCGAGTCGACGTGCTTGCGCCGCGCCTCCACCCCCATCTCCCGCGCGTTCTCGAGCTCCCCCAGCGCCGGCCGCGGGAACTGCACGAGCACCCGCTGCTCGGACCCGCGCGCCTGGATCGGCGACCGCCCGTCGTAGGGCACCGGATCGGCGAGCGAAGCGGCGGGCGCGGGCGCGACGTCCGGCAGCGGCCCGGCGCCCCCGGACAGCACCGCGACCACGAGCACGACGACGCCCAGACTCACCACACCCCCGAGAATCAGCGGGATGCGGGGAACGCGCGCGACCAGGGCGCGCACGTCAGGCGGCGCGCTTCGTCGCGTACGCGTCGAGCGCGAGGTAGTGCGGGTACGCGGTCGGTTCGAGGTAGCGGGCGGCGCTCGCGATCATCGCGGCGTTGTCCGTGCACAGCGTGGTCGGCGGGACGTGGACCGGGATGCCGAGCGATTGCGCTCGCTCGCGCAGGAGGCGGTTCGCGGCGACGCCGCCGCCGATCGCCAGGCGCGGTTCGCGCTCGTGCTCGAGCGCCCGCGTCACGCGCAGCATCAGCGCCTCGACGATCGCGTGCTCGTACGACGCGGCGAGGTCGGCCTTCACGCGCTCCGTCTCCTCCGGGCCGAGGTCGCGCACCTTGTACAGCAGCGCGGTCTTCAGGCCCGCGAACGAGAAGTCGAGGCCGCTCATCTTCGACGCGATCGGGAACTTGAAGGCGCGTCGGATCGCCGGTCGCGGCGAGCTTCGACAGCGCCGGCCCGCCCGGGTAGCCCAGGCCGAGCAGCCGGGCGCCCTTGTCGAACGCCTCGCCGGCGGCGTCGTCGAGCGTCTGCCCGAGCGTCTCGTAGCCGGCGTGGTCCACGACCCGCGCGAGGAACGTGTGGCCACCGCTCGCCACCAGGCACAGGAACGGCGGCTCGAAGCCGCCGAGGAAGTTCGCCGCCACGTGCCCCTGCAGGTGGTTCACCGCCGCCAGCGGCAGCCGCCGGGAGGCCGCCAAGCCCTTGGCCGTGGCCACGCCGACCAGCAGCGCGCCGACCAGACCGGGCCCCTGGGTGACCGCGATCAGGTCCAGCTCGTCCCAGTCCGTGCCTTCCATCGCCTGGTCGACGACGGGGTTGACCAGCTCGAGGTGATGCCGGGAGGCCCACTCGGGCACGACGCCGCCGAAGCGGCTGTGCACGCCCTGGGAGCTGACGACGTTGGACCGGATCTCACCGGCGCGCGTGACGACGGCGGCGCACGTGTCGTCGCAGGAGGTCTCTATCGCCAGGATCATGTTCCGGGAACGTCGTCCAGGCTGCCGCGCAGCGTCGCCGGGGTCCGCCACATCACGAGTGCGTCCTCACCATTGTCCTGGTAGTAGCGCCTGCGTACCCCGGCGGACCTAAAGCCGAAGCGCTCGTACAGCCGGATCGCGCCCGTGTTGGACATGCGGACCTCCAGCGTGAGCTGCGCATCGCGTTCCACGCGCGAGAGCAGCGTCCGGAGCATCGCGGTCGCGATCCCGCGGCGGCGCTGGGTCGGGTCCACGGCCACGTTCATCACGTGCCAGACCGTGTCGTAGCGCGAGCAGATCATGTAGCCGCCGAGTTCCGGCTCACCCGCGCTCGCGGGAATCTCCGCCGCCAGGCAGATCCCCGTCGGCTTGGACAGCTCCAGCACGAACATCGCCAGCGACCACGGGGACGTGAACGCACGGCGCTCGATCGCGACGACCTGCGGCAGGTCGGCGTACGTGAGACGGCGGATTTCGATGGCGGCGGCGGGCGGGGCGGTCAATGAGCGGGGGTCTCGGGGGGGCGGCAGCCCCCCGGTCATTCTCTGGGTACGGCGTCCGGCTCGCGGAGGTAGTCCGGGAGCAGGGCGTCGCGGTCGACGGGCTCTCTCGCCCGTCCGAGCCGAGCCACCATCAGGGCGCTCACGCGATGGGCGCGGGAACCGTCGGACGGCACCGCCACTCCGGCCCGTTCGAGCTCCGCCCTGAAGCGTATCGCCCCGTCGCCGACGCCCAGCATCGCGCTCCGCCCCCACTCGCGCCGCCCGGCGACGCGGTCGGCGAGCTCGGACGGCGCGAACACGCCCGGCTCCATCGTCGTGCGGTGGTGGCGGTAGATGGCGGCGAAGACCTCGCCCCGGCGCGCGTCGATCACCGCGAGCACGGGACCGGCGGCATCCGGCGCGCCCGGCAGATCGAGCTCGTTCGGCGTCGCGAGCTCCACGCCGCGCGCCAGCGCCTCCAGGCTCGACACGCCGACCACCGGCAGGTCGTGCCCCTGGCTGAGCGCGCGGGCGGTCGAGATCCCGAGCCGCAGCCCGGTGAACCCGCCCGGCCCGAGCCCGACGACGATGCGCGTGACGTCCGCCCAGGTGGCCGCGGCCTGCTCGAGCGCCTGCTCGAGCAGCGGCTGCAGGAACTCGGCGTGGCGGGGCTGCTGGTTCGGGGCGGGATCGTCTCGGCGCTCGACCTCGCGCCCGTCGGGTACGAGCACGGCGACGGCCGTCGCCTTGGTGGAGGTGTCGATGCCGACGATCACCCCGGGCGTCAAGAATCCACCTCGATCCGGCGCGCGTCGCCACCCACGTGGGAGAGCCGCACGCGGTGCTTGACCCGTTCATCTGGGAACGCGTCAGCGGCCTGCTCGGGCCACTCGATGAACACGATCGCGTCATCGGCGAAGAACGGGTCGAGCAGTCCGGGATCCTCTCCCGCCATACCCGCGAGCCTATAGAGATCGAGGTGCGCGAGCGGCCCGTGCGTGCCTTCGTGCAGATGACCGACGACGAACGTGGGCGACGTGATCGGTCCCTCGACCCCCAGGCTCCGCAGCGCGCCGCGCACGAACGTCGTCTTGCCGGCTCCCAGCTCACCCGACACCAGCACGACGTCGCCCGGCGTGAGCGCGCTCGCCAGCTCAGCGCCGGCGCGCTCGGTGGCTTCGGGTCCGGCCGTCAGCTCAGTCTTGGTCACGCAGGCGCACGCGCAGTGCGATGCCGGAGCCGAGCAGGAGCGCGCCCCCGAGGGCGAGCGGCCAGGCGTCGACGCCCGTGTACGGCAGCGTCGGGCCTGCGGGGACAGGAGTCGCGGTGGCCTGCGGACCGGCGGGCACCGGCGTGGCCTGCGCGGTGGACGGAGGCGCGGGGGTGGCCGTGGCGGCGGGCGCGCGGGGCGTCGGAGCGGGAGTGGCCTCCTGCTCGGGCTCGTCGCCGAACGGGTCGTTGTACTGGTCGTCGCCGGCACCCTGAGCGAACGCGGCGGAAGGCGCGAGCGCGATCGCGGTGGCGGCGATGGTGAGGGCGTGCTTCAGCGACATCGGCGGGCCAGTGTAGACCGGTGCATCGGCTACGGTCCTCCCGCGATGGCCCACATTCTGTTGCTGACCGACCGCGACTGGACGCATCCGCAGGGCGGCGGCACGGGCGCGAACCTGTTCGGTCAGGTCATCCACTGGCTCGAGTGGGGTCATCGCGTGACGGTCGTCGCGGGCGCGTACGACGGCGCGGAGCGCGTTTCGCGGCCGGCTCCGGGGCTGGAGCTGCACCACATGGGGTCGCGGGTGACGGTCTTCGCGCGCGCGGCGTGGGCCGTGCGGCGCGGGCTCGCGCGCGACGCGGACGTGGTGCTGGAGGTCGTCAACGGGATCGTCTTCTGGACGCCGCTGTGGCTGGGCGACACGCCGCGCGTGACGCTCGTCCACCACATCCACCGTGACCACTACGTGACCGAGCTCGGGCGCGTGGGCGCCGTGGCCGCGATGGCTTTGGAGACGGCACCGCTGAAGCTGCTCTACAGCGGCGGATCGCCGTTTCTGACCATCTCGGAGGCGGCGAAGGCCGACATCACCGCGCTGGGCATTCCGCCCGAGGACGTGCACGTCGGGTACCTGGGCGTGGTCGGGTTCGACGAGGAGCTGCCCGCGCGCTCGGAGACGCCGCGGCTGCTGTATCTCGGGCGCCTGAAGAAGTACAAGCGGATCGAGCTGCTGCTGGACGCCGTGGAGGCGATCCCCGGAGCCGTCCTGGACATCGCGGGTGAGGGCGATCACCGGCCGGAGCTGGAGGCCGAGATCGCGCGCCGCGGGCTCGGCGACCGGGTCGTGCTGCACGGGCACGTCAGTGAGTCGGTCAAGGCTCAGCTGTACGCGCAGGCGTGGGTGAACCTGACGGCGAGTTCGGCCGAGGGCTGGTGCCTGACGGTGATGGAGGCCGCGACGTGCGGGACGCCGAGCGTGGCGCTGCGCGTCGGCGGGCTCGCGGAGTCGATCGTGGACGGTGAGACCGGGCTGCTCGCCGACGACGAGGCCGGGCTGGTCGCGGCCGTGCAGCGCGTGGTCGAGGAGCCCGGGCTGCGTGAGCGGCTGGGCGCCGCGGCGCGGGAGCGTGCGGCGTCGTTCACGTGGGAGCGCACGGCGCGCGAGACGCTGGACGTGCTCGAGGGCGCGCGCTCGCGCGACGCCGTGAAGCTGCGGACCGTGCTCTCGCGGTCGGAGACGCTGAAGGCCGTCGGCATGGCCGCGGCCACGATGGCCAACAACGCGCTGGCCGTGATCTTCACCGTGCTGTTCGCGCGGCTGCTCGGCGCGGAGGACTACGGGTCGCTGGCGGCGCTGGTCTCGACGTTCGTGATCCTGGCCGTGCCGGGGTCGGCGCTGCAGGTGGCGGTGGCGCGCGAGGTCGCGCTCGGGCGGATGAGCGTGGCCGAGACCTTGGCCGTGTGGCGAAGACGATTGCTGATCGGCGGCGTCGTGGTCACCGCGGTCGCGGTGCTGCTGCGGGAGCCGATCTCCGACCTGATCGCCGTGGACGAAGCGTGGGCGGCCGCCGCGACCGCGCCCACCGCGGCGCTCTGGATCCTGCTGTCCGTGGAGCGTGGCGCCCTGCAGGGCGTGCACGCGTACAAGCCCGTGGCGTGGTCGCTCGTGCTCGAGTCCGCCGGGCGGCTGGTGTTCGGGGTGATCCTGGTGGCGGCCGGTCTGGGTGTGAGCGGCGCGTACCTCGGGACGCCGCTGTCGTTCCTGGCCACCGCGCTCGGGTTGTGGTGGGTCGGGCGCAACCGGATCGGGACCGCTTCCGGCTCGCCCGAAGCGCGGCGCCTGTGGGATCTCGTCGCTGGCGCGTGGCCCGCGGTGATCGGCCTGTTCCTGATCGCGGTGCTGCAGAACGTGGACGTGATCATGGTCAAGCGGCAGATCGGCGGCGACGAGGCCGGCGCCTACGCGGCCGCCGCCGTGGCGGCCAAGGCCGTCGTGTGGGTGGCGATCGGGATCGGGCTGTACCTGCTGCCGGAGGCCACGCGCGCTGCCCGCCACGGCGAGGACCCACGGCCGGTGCTGATGCGAGCGCTGGGCGTCGTGGCGGCGGTCGCCGTGCCGATGCTGTTCGTCTACGCGGTCGCGCCGGCGACCGTGCTCCGGCTCGCGTTCGGACCCGACACCGTGGTCGCCGCGGACGCGCTGTTCGTGCTCGGCTGCGCGATGACGCTGCTCGCGATCGGCTACCTCGGCGTGCAGTACTCGCTCGCGCTGGGGCGGATCGCGTTCCTGCCCGCGCTGGCCGCGGTCGCGGTGGCCGAGGTCATCCTGCTCGGCGGACTCGGGATCGATTCGCTCGTCACCTTCGCGGGCATCGTGCTGGGGCTCCAGGCCGCCGCGGCGCTGTCCGTGCTCGTGATCGGGCTGGCTCCCGAAGCGGCGTCAGGCGGCCGTTCTTGATTGAGGGGTGGCTGACGGACGGCCAGGCCGCGCGGCTGGCCGCCGCCGCGGCGCGTTCGCGGCCCGACGGCGCCGTCGTCGAGATCGGCTCCTTCCGGGGCAAGTCGGCGGTCGTGCTCGCGTCGACGGCCGGCTCGCTGATCGCCATCGACCCGCACGCCGGCTCCGATCGCGGGCCGCAGGAGATCGAAGCCGACGAGGTGCGCGGCGACGCGGACTTCGACGCCTTCCACGCGAACCTGGCCGCCGCCGGCGTCGCCGACCGCGTCCGGCACGTGCGCAAGTTCTCCTCCGACGCCCATCAGGACGTGACCGGACCGCTGTCGCTGCTGTACGTGGACGGCGCGCACCGCTTCGGACCGGCGCGGGCGGACCTCCGCGACTGGGGCCGGCGGGTCGCGCCCGGCGGCGTGATGCTCGTGCACGACGCGTTCTCGTCGATCGGCGTGACCCTCGCCTTGCTGGCCGAGTGCGCGCTGTCGCCGCGCTGGCGCTACGTCGGGCGGACCGGCTCCCTGGCCGAATACGAGCGGGTTGCGTCCGGCCCCCGGGATGTGGGCGCGTTCGTGCGCGAGCTGCCCTGGTTCGCGCGCAACGTGCTGATCAAGGTGCTGGTGGTGGCGGGGCGGCGGCGCTGGGCGGAGCGGCTGGGGCTCGACCCCGACGCACCCTGGCCCTACTGAGCTCCCGCGCCAGCGCGAGCACCAGGAGCGTGATGCCGGCGACGGCGACCCAGTGGACGACGATCCGGTCCGCCGAGTACTCGGGGTTGTAGCCGCCGCGGTTCTCGGGCCGGATGAGGATCGTGAGGATCGGGACCGCGATCGCGAGGATCGCGCCACCGGCGAACGCGAGCTGCTTGGCGCCGATCCCGCGATAGAGCACCACGAACACGAGCAGCACGAAGATCGGCGTCGCCCGAGCGGCGAACACGAACCCGAGCGCGAGCCCCGCGATGATCGCGATGAGCGCCGCGCGCCGGGCCGACAGACGCGGCGTCGACGCCTCACCCGCGCGCGGCACTCGCCGCCCGCCGCCGCGACCTCTTCCCGCGCGTCCTCGCGCCGTCTCCGCGGCCACACGAGCGCGGCCACCAGCACCAGCACGGCCACCAGCGACACCGCGTAGCCGGCGAGCACCAGGCGGTTGGGCCCGAAGGCGATGTCCACCACCTTGCAGGTCGCCGGGACGCGCCAGGCGGTGCCGAAGGCGGCGCCGATCTCCGGCTCGCCCAGGTCCTGGCCGTCGCAGGTGGCGCGGCGGCCGCGGTTGTAGCCCTCGGCGAGGACGAGACGAGCGGGCTGGTCGAGCTCGAGGCGCACCCCCGTACGGGTCCCGTTGGTCTTGGCGGTGCCGGCGTCGACCACGCGGCCCGGGCTGGCCACGGGCGTGCTCGTCCCCGAGCGCAGGCGCAGCAGGTACGGCGCGAGGACCCCGGCGGGGAGCTCCAGCCGCGTGGTCCCGGCCGGCAGGTCCACGGGCGCGCAGCCCGTCACGCGCAGCGGGCGGCCGGCGTCGAGGTCCTCGATCGTGCCTTCGGCGCGCAGGCGGAGGTGGCGGCTCGCGACCGTGCCGTCGAGGACGCACTCGCGGCTCAGGGTGCCCGAGCGCGGGACGCGGGCGGTGGTCTCGGTGCCGCGGATCTCGGCGATCCCGACGGCCCGACGCTCGCGCGCCTCCGGCGTGTCTCCCTTGGCCGCCAGGATCTCGAGCCGGAACCGGCGGCCCGTGAGCGGTGCCGGGAGCGTGACGGTGTTGTCCGCGACCTCGATCGGCGCAGACGGCGTGCCGTCCGCGATCACGCGCACGCGGGTGGCGTGGCGGACTCCAGGGACCGGATCGAGCGTGAGCGTGCGGATCGTCTGCTCCGCGCCGCTCCACTCGATCCAGGTCGTGCGGCCCTCGAGGAAGGCGCCGAGCCACGGCTGGGGTGTGCCGTCGAACGCGCTCGAGGCGCGGAAGCCGGGGTTCCCCTGGAAGCGCGCGGAGCTCGTGAAGCCCGCCGGGCCGCCGACGAGGCGGTCGAGCGCGTCGTCGGGGGCCGTGGCCGCGGCGCTCGCCCAGCCGTCGACCGTGTACGTCCGCGCGGTGGGCGGATGGAAGACGCGCGTGATGCCGGTCTCGCCGTCGAGGCGGTCGCGCACGAGCGCCGCGCCCGCCGGGCCGCGCTTGGGCGTGCGGCGGAACGGGTCGTCGCCGGTCGTGCGCTGGAACAGGTACGTGAGCGCGGCGTCCGGCGCCACGGAGCGCTCGGCGATGGTCGGCGGCCGCAGCGCCTCCCGCGCGTGCAGCCCGTCGATGCGCAGCTCGCGAATCCCGCCCGCGCCGCGCCGTCACGCCCGTCCGGCTTGCGGATCGCCGCGATCCGGACCGTCAGCGTCTTGACGTCGCGTCAGGCCGACCTCGAGCCGGTTCCAGCCCGGCTCGACGGTGAACCGCCGGCCCTGGACCTCGACCGCCTCGACCGTCGCGCGGCGGTCGTTGTACGGCAGCAGATCGAGCGTCGTCGATGTCGCGCGGCGCGTCGAACGTGACCGACAGCACGTGCCGCTCCGGCAAAGCGCGCGATCCGCCTGCCAGTGCGTCGGCGGGTCGCCGTCGAGCGCCGCGAACGGCCGGTTCTCCGGGAACTGCGGGAACCCGGGCGAGGACGGCGCGGTCACCGCCGCGATCCCGTCGTGGACCGCGACGGTCTGCGCATCCGGGCCGAGCGCGGCGAACGGGTTGAGCACGGCCGCGTCCACCGACGGCTCCTCGCTCGCGGACAACACCGGCCCGGCGTTCTGCGCGAGCCGCGACGGCACGAGCACGCGCCGCCGGTTGGAGTCGGTGATCACGACCTCGTCCGCCGCCGCGATCTGCGCCGGGCTGACGTCGCCCGCGTACGCGAGACCGCCCGCGCCGAACGCCGAGACACCAGCCCCGCCCGCCGCGGCGCCGCCGTCCCGCCCGGCCTCGGCGGCGTCCCCGCCGGGCGGCGGCCCACCGCCGCGCCCTCGCTCGCCGCGCCCTCGCCCGCGCTCGCCGCGCCCTCGCCCGCCGCGCCCTCGCCGCCGCGCGCGCCGCCCTCGTCCTCGCCCGCCGCGCCCTCGCTGTCCGCGCCCTCGAACGCGGCCAGCGCGGCGAGCCCTTCGGCGGAGCCGTCGACGATCACGGACGGGCTGCTCGGGCTCGACACGCACCAGGCCGGGCGCGGACGGGCGGTCCCAGGCGCGCACCGCGGGCAACGAGCGGGAGTCACCGAGCGTGCCGGTGGCGCGCGGGCGCTCGCGCGGCGCGCCGAAGGTGGCGTCCGGCTCGCCCAGCTGGTCGAGGACGTCGGCGGACTCCGCGGCGGGGGCGGCGCCGCTGCGCTCGCGGTCGTCGTCGGCGCCGGCGACGACCACCCGCGCGCCGAGCAGGTCGAGCAGCGGGTCCAACTGGCCCGGGACGGCGCGGCGTTGCTGGACGAGCGCGTCGACGGTCCACAGCAGGTCGGTCGCGCGCAGGTCGGCATAGCCGACGGCGTTGCGGGTGGCGACCGGCGTGTCGGCGAGCGTCGGCAGGATCGGGTCGATCGTGCCGCCCCAGTCGTAGTACGCGTAGAGCTGGCCGGGCAGCACCACCGCGCGCCCGTCCCCGGCGCGCGCGTCCACGTGGTCCGCCGCCGCCTCCCAGGTGGACGGGATCCGCTCCCACAGCAGCTGGTCGTCCACGGCTCGGCCGCGGGCCAGCGGCCAGCAGGCGACGATCGCCAACGCCACGAACACCACGGCTCGCCACCGGGTCGCGGCGAACCCGGCCAGCACGGCCACGCCCAGCGCCACCAGCGGCCCCGCCTTGTACGTGGTGCGCAGGAACTGCACCGGTATGAAGTTGTTGTACGTAAAGTTCGACGCACGACGGAGCGGCGTGCCCTCCGGGAAGCCGGCCGTCATCACGATCAGGCCGATCAGCACCAGCGCCAGGGCGAACGGCGCGAACCGCCGGTCTCCGGGTCGTCGCGAATCCACCGAGCGCCAGCGCGGGCACGAGCAGCCCCGCGAGCACCACGGGCAGCGCGAACAGCAGCACGCCGCCGTCCCCGAAGTACGGGCGCAGATCTCCCCCGTACCCGACCCCGAGGTAGGAGATCCAGTAGCCCATCAGCCGCAGCGACTCGGGCAGCGACGTCGTCGCCCAGATCGTCCCGGGCTGCTCCGTGAAGCGCAGGAAGTCCACGCCGTAGCGCGACTGGACGAGCAGCGGCATCACCCACCACGCCGACGCCAGCGCCGTCGCCAGCCCGGTCCGCCAGGCGAAACTCCACACGCGCCGCAGGTCCACCGCGCCCGTCCACCACAGGTACGCGCCGAGCAACGCCGGACCGAGCAGGACCCACGCCGTCACGGCCGCGTTCACGCCGCCGCCCGACGCGGTCACGATCAGCGCGAACGCCGCCGGCCAGCGCCACCCACGCCCCAGCAGCCCCCGCCGCACAGCCACCAACAACCACGGCAAGGCGGCGTAGCCGAGCAGCGTGATCGACGTGCGCGCCGTGAACACGACCACGTACGGATTGAGCAGGAACAGCAGGCCCGCGACCACGTGCGGGAGCCCGCGCGCCGGCCCGGCCAGCTCATCCATCAACCGCACGGCGCCCCACGCGGCGAGGAACAGGATCAACGCCAGCCACAGCCGCTGCACGAGCCACGGCGCGCCCCCGAGCAGGTGGCCGAGCGCGAAGAACGGCCCCATCGGGAACAGGTAGCCGCCGTACTGGCCGCCCTGGACGTGCCCGAGGTCCCCGGTCGACGACCACGCGGAGGCCACGTCGGCCAGGAACCCGCCCGGATCGACGTGCAGGTCGATCTTCGTGTCCGACGACGCGAGCCCGGGCCGTTGCAGCAGCGAGATGAGCAGCGCGAGCGCCGCCAACGCGGCAGGAAGGGGCCGTCCCCGGGACAAGAGGCGCGTGAGGATATGCGGGTGCCTGGATAAGGTCCGCGCCCGGATGCGCCGATTCGCCGCCGCAGCGCTGCTCGCACTCCCCGCGCTGCTGGCCTTCGGGCGCGGCGGCTACTTCGGGGTCACCCGGGTCCGGGTGGCGATCCTCGCCTGCCTGCTGCTCGCGCTCGCCGCGTTCGTCGCCGAAGCGGCCGCTCCCGCGTTCACGCAACGGCCGCCTGGCGCTCGGCGGCCTCGCCGCGCTGACGGCCTGGACCGGCCTGAGCCTGCTGTGGGCGCCGGTCGGCGGCCCCGCGTTCGCCGACCTCGAGCGCCTGATCCTGTACACGGCCGCGTTCGGCGCGGGCATCGCCTGCTGCAGGGCATCGACTGGGTCGAGCCGGCGTTGCTGGTCACGATCGTCGCCACCGCCGTGTACGGCCTGTCGGAGCGGCTCCTCCCCACGCTGTTCGAGCTCCAGACGCTGCCCAGCGCCGGCGACCGGCTCGCGCACCCGCTCACGTACTGGAACGGGCAGGGCGCGCTGGCGGCGCTCGGGCTCGTGCTCGCGGCGGGCCTCGCCGCGCGCGGGTCACCGCCTCGCGGCCGCCGCGCGCGCCGATCCTCGGCCTCGACCTCTATCTGACGCTCTCGCGCGGCGCGATCGGCGCCGGCCTCGCCGGGCTCGCCGTGCTGGTCGCGCTCCAGCCCACCAAGGCCGCGCTGCGGCGCGGTGCTCGTGACCGGCGCCGCCGCCGGCCTGGCCGCGCTGGCCGCGCTGGCGCTGCCCGGCGTCGCGGGCGTCGACGGCTCCTCCGGTCAAGGCGCGGTGATGATCGTCGTCCTGCTCGTCCTGAGCGGCGCGGCGCGTTCGTGGTCCGCGGCGCCGACGCCCCGCTGCCCGTGCTGCGCCCGCTCGCCGCGGCCGCGCTGGTCGTCCTGCTCGCCGGGACGGTGATCGCGGTCGCCGTCAGCGGCAGCCAGGGCCCGGCGAGCTCCACGGACGCCGAACGGCTCGTCTCGCGTCCAGAGCAACCGCTACGGCGTACTGGCGCGTCGCGGCCGAGCGTGTTCGCCGACCACCCGCTCGCGGGCGTCGGCTCCGGCGCCTTCGCGCGTCGAGTGGCTGCAGCGGCGGGAGATCGAGGAGGGCGTCCGCGACGCCCACAGCCTCTACCTGGAGACCGCGGCGGAGCTGGGGCTCGTCGGCCTGCTCGCGCTGGCGCTCTTCCTCGGCGGGATCGTCGCCGCGGCCCGCGCGCGGCGCCGCCGACGCTCGTCGCCGTCCTGGCGGCGTTCGCGCTGCACGCGGGGCTCGACTGGGACTGGGAGCTGCCCGCGCTCACCCTCACCGCGCTGCTGGTGGCCGCAAAACTCCTCGCCGAAGAGCAATAAGCTCGGCTGCGCCGTGCCCGCCCGACGCCGTCACCCCGCCGCCCGGCAATCCACGGTTCCCGCTGCTGGACCCGCTGCGAGCGATCGCGGCGCTGTTCGTCGTCGTGACCCACACGGCGCAGCTCGGCGGCTTCAACAAGGAGCACACGCTCGGCGCGTGGACGGTCCGGCTGGACAGCGGCGTCGCGATCTTCTTCGTGCTGTCCGCGTTCCTGCTCTACCGGCCGTTCGTCCGCGCCCGGCTGGACGGGCGCCCGCCGGTCGCAGGTGTGGCGCTACGCGCGGCGCCGGGCGCTGCGCATCCTGCCCGCCTACTGGGTGGCCGTGCTCACGCTCGGGCTGCTCGACTCCGCCCACACGCCCGGGCGTCTTCGGCGACCAGTGGTGGGTGTACTGGGGGCTGCTGCAGAGCTGGAGCAAGGAGACGATCATCTCGGGCATCGGCGTGGCCTGGAGCCTGTCGCGTCGAGGCCGCGTTCTACGTGCTGCTGCCGCTCTACGCCGGGCTCATGGCGCGGCTGCTGCGCTGCGCGCGACCGGGACGGGCAGGCGAAGCTGGAGCTGCTCCTGCTGCTGGCGAGCGCGGTGGCGGCGGTCGCCACCCGGGCCGCGGTGCAAGGCGATCTGGCCCGAGTCGGTGTTCGGCAACCAGCTGCCCGGCACGTGGACGTGGTTCGTGTGCGGGCTCGTCCTGGCCGTCACGAGCGCCTGGGTGAGCGCCGGCGCGAGACGCGGCCCTGGGCCGTCCGGTTCGCGGCCGAGCAGCCGCTCGCGTGCTGGGGACTGTCGTTCCTGTGCCTGACGCTCGCCGCCTGGGCCGTGGGGCTCCCGCGCGACCCGTTCGCGCCGATCAGCGTCGCGAGCCTGCAGGCCCAGCACGTGCTGTACGCGGGCACGGCGTTCTTCCTCGTGGCCCCGATGGTCTTCCACGACGGCCGGCGCTCGCTGCCCGCCACGCTGCTCTCGACGCGCATCCTCGCCTGGCTGGGCCTGATCTCCTACGGGATCTTCCTCTACCACCAGCCGTTCGTGTTCGCGTTCCTGGACACGCGGCTGTGGCCGCCGTTCGCCGGGATCGCGCTCTACACGGCGCTGGTGATCGCGGCGGCGGTCGCCTGCGCCGCGGCGCAGCTACTACCTGGTGGAGCGGCCGCTGCTGCGGTTCAAGGAGCCGGGGGCGGCACCAGGTCGCGGACCCGCGCGCACGCCGTGGCGGCCAAGCCCGAGTCGTAGCGCTTCGCGACGCTGCACAGGAGCTGGAACGCGCGGGCGTTGCTGCGGCTCCTTCGCGGGTGACCGCGACGATCCGCGCTGCCCGCCTGCGCGTAGCGCTCCGCGCGGGCCTCGGCGATCGCGAGGTCCAGCGCCGGGTTCGTGTCCGGGTTCCAGCGTTGGGCGGTGCGCACGTCCCGCTCCGCGGCGCTGAGCCGGCCCGGGTCCGGATCGGACAGCGCGGCGCCGGTGACGCGGTCCGCGGCGCGCGCCCCCTGCTCCTGCACGACGAGGAATCCCGCGCCGGCGAGGGCGACGAGCGCGAGCAGGACCCGGGCGAGCATCGCTGGCAGTATGCCCGGCATGGGCGATCCGAACGTGTACACGCCGGAGTGGCAGCCGGGGACGCCGCCCGGCAGCAAGGGCCAGATGGTCGGCGCGGCAGCGGGCGCGACCGAGCTCGGCGCCACCGTCTACGAACTGGACCCCGGCGTGGCGGTCTCGCCGTACCACCTGCACCACGGCAACGAGGAGCTGCTCGTCGTGCTGCGCGGGCGCGTGGCGCTGCGCACGCCGGACGGGGACCGCATGGTCGAGGAGGGTGGCGTTGTCGCGTTCCCGCGCGGTGCCGACGGCGCGCACCGGGTCGCGGCCGGCGACGAGCCCGCGCGCGTCCTGCTCATCTCCACCATGAACTTCCCGGAGATCGCCGAGCACCTCAGCACGGGGACGACAGTGACGATGTCGTCCCCGGGCGTCGGCAAGGCGTTCGGCGCCGACGGCGAGGTGCCGTTCATGGCGGCCTATTCAGCCGCGATCGAGCGCGACCGGAGCACTTCGTAGTACCCGTAGCGGCCGTACGGCGCGTACGCGCGCTCGATGTACTCGTCCAGCGCGCGTGAGCCGGATGGCCGGCCGCGCCGATTCGGCTCCGGCGTGGCCGAAGCGGGGTCCGTCCAGCGGATGATCACGCGCGGCTTGCGGGCTTTCAGCGCGGCGATGATGGCCTGCTGCTCCTCCGGCTTGGCCTGCAGGAGCACGTCGCGGCGCAGCACGTTCGGCCGGTCCGTCAGGCGGTGCAGCAGCGGATTCGAGAACGACACGAGGTCGCTGCGCAACGGCGCCACGTAGATCGGCTCCCCGGGCGGGACCAGCTGCTGCACCGCGTCCACGAGCTGCGGCAGCGCCTTGGCCTCGGCGGGCGGGACCAGCACCGTGCCGTACGGCTCGAGGTCCGGCGGGCGCAGCCACGCGACGCCGCGGTTGGTCACGCCGACGGCGATGAGGACGGCGATGAGTGCGATGCCGACGACCGGGGGCCGCACGAAGGCCGCGGCGGCCGCCGCGACGACGAGCAGCGCTTGCGCGTGCTCGAGGTCCGCCCTCGACACGAAGTAGATCGCCGTCCCCGCCCCGAGCACGACCAGCCCGACCGCCTCCCGCCGCACGACGGCGAGGGCGAGCACCACGAGCGCGAGATACGGCGCCAGCCACGCCAGGAAGTCCTTCACGTCGCCCCCGCCGAACCCGTCGGGGAACGGCAACCGCCACCACGCCCCGTCCTGCGTGCCCTGCACCACGAGCGCGTCCCACACGGTCCCCGGGCCGGCCGCGACGAGGAACGGCGCGTACAGGACCAGCCCGCCGAGCGCCGCGACCCCGAGCACCACGGCCACGCGCCGTGTCCGCGCCCGGTCGCCGTCCCGCGCCGCATCGCCGCCCCGCGCCTCGCCGTCGCGCCCGCGCCTCGCCGTCGCCCCGCGCCTCGCCGTCGCCCCGCGCCGCCTCGCCGCCCCGCGCCTCGCCGCCGCCCCGCGCCTCGCCGCCGCCCCGCGCCTCGCCGTCGCCCGCTCCCCCGCGCGGTCTCGCCGCTCCCCCACGGCGAACACGGCCGCCGCCGCCAGCGCGGCGATCACTCCCACGTCCGGGCGCCAGAACGCGGCGAGCGCCGCGAACCCGCCCGCCCACGCGGCGCGGCCCTTCGTCGCGCACAGCACGGCGGCGAGGGCGAAGGCCAGCGCCGGGGCGGTCGGGTTCGCGCTGGTCGGCTGCGCGGTCGTGACCGCCGCCGCGAGCCACGCCGGCAGCGCCCAGCGCGGCTTGACGTCGCGGACGAGCGCCCACACGAGCACGGCGGTCGTGGCGTCCGCGCCGACCCGCAGGAAGCGCCAGGACAGCAGCGAGTCCCCGAACACGAGGACGGCGAGCGGTTGGCCGGGCCCGTAGGCCCAGGAGAAGTCGCGCCACGGCAGCTGGCCCTCCGCCATCCGCGAGGCGGCCTGCATCAGCACGCCCTCGTCGAGCGGGCCGAGGTAGCGGCGCAGCGTGAAGCCGCTGATCAGCGCGGCCGCCAGCCACAGGAGCGTGGCCTTCACTTCAGGTACCCGCGCAGCTCGTCCAGCAGGGTCCGCTCGAAGCGCCAGGTCGCCCACGCGAGCCCGCCCAGCCAGATCGCCAACTCCAAGACAGCCTGCCAGAGCGGCCGCTCACCGCCCCATAGAGCGAATCGCAGGGCCAGCACGGGCACCGTGGCGAGCGCCACCGGCACGCAGGCCCGCGCCGCCACGCGCAGCAGTCGCGCGCCCGGCAGCAACCGGCGCACATAGACCGAGCGCGCGCCCAGGACGCACAGCGTGCAGCCGATCCGCCCGCCGACGAACCCCCACGACCCCCAGAGCAGCGCGCCCGGCACGGCCAGCAGCACGAACGACGCGCCGAGCACTCCGGACTCGACCGCCTGCGGCCAGGACTGCCCGCGCGCCCGGTAGAAGGCGAACCACGAGTACCCCACCTGCTGCAGCGCGACCGCCACCGCGAGCCCGCCGAGCAGCACGATCGCGCCGCGCCAGTCGTCCCCGAGCACGAACACGATCAGGTCGGGGCCGAACAGCGCGAGCCCGGCGCCGAACGGGAAGGCCCACATCAAGCGTCAGCCGGTTCGCCTTCTCGAACAGCTCCTCGAGCACGTCCACGCGGTCCCGGACGCGCACGATCGCGGGGTAGATCGTGGTCGCGACGATCTGGTCGGCACGGTCGGCGTAGCGGGTCAACGTCGCCGCCAGCGTGATGTAGCCGGCCGCGACGAGCCCGTCCTCGAGCCCGAAGACCGCGATCTGCCCCTGCGCGACCACCAGCGCCACGACCGCCGTGACGAACACCGGCCACGAGAAGCGCAGGTAGCGGCGCGCCGCCGCACGATCGGGCCGGAGCCGCAGCTTGTAGGGCGAGCTGCGCCAGGCGGCGAGGATCGCGGCGAGGTTGCCGACGAACGGGCCGATCACGAGCGACCACACACCCACGCCCGCGAGCAGCAGCGGCACCGTCACCGCGACCGTCCCGAGCGGCACGATCACCTGCAGCAGCCGCAGCCGCACGTACTCCATGCGCTTGAAGAACACCCACTGCGGCGCCTGCAGCGCGAACGCCACCGGCAGGTACGTCACGGCCAGCGTGAGCCCCAGCAGCCGATCCTCGTCGTAGGCGGCGGCGAGCACCGGCGCCAGCGCCGCGACCGCCGAGCGCGCCCAGCACGCCCAGCCCGAGCTCGACCGTCAAGGCCCGCTGGAACTCCGCCTCCTCGTCGTCGGCGGACGTCTGCACGAACGCCTCGTCGATCCCCACCCGCCGCAACGCCACGATCGTCATCGCGGTGGTCGTGACGATCCCGTACAGGCCGATCGCGTCTGGCCCGAGCAACGCGGTCGCCAGCAGCCCTTGAAACAGGACCAGCAGCTCCGCTCCCGACAGGAACGCGGCATTGACCACGCCGCCACGCGCCGTGCGCGCACGCAGGCCGGGCGACTCCGGGACGCGGCGCGACGCCATACGGCCGCGATGCTAGACGGCGTTCCGGAACCTAAAGGTGCCAGGCACCTTTATGTTGGGCGGCGTGATCGTGTTCGCGACCTACTCCGGCGTGCTCGGCGGCGCCGAGCGGGTGCTGCTGGACTGCGTCACACGGCTCGAGCGGCCGTTGCGCGTCGCCTGTCCGCCGGGGCCGCTCGCGGATGCGCTGCAGGCGGCGGGCATCGAGCACGTGCCGCTGAAGGACCGGGGGCTCCGTAAGAGCGCGGCGGGCACGCTCGGGCTCGCGTACGAGCTCACGCGGCTGCGGCCGAAGACGCTCGTCGCCTGGGGTGCGAAGGCGGTGATGGCGGCCTCCGCGGTCCCGCGGGCGCGCACGATCGCCGTGCACCACGACCTGTTCTCCTCCCCGGCGCTGCGCGGCGCCGTCCGGGCCACGACGAGGCGCGCGGACGTCGTCGTCGCCGCCTCCCAGGCCATCGCGGACGAGTTGCGCCTGCCGGCGACGATCCTGCACCCGGGCGTGGACCTCGAAGCGTTCACCCCCACCCCGCTCCCCGACGGCCCGCCCAAGGCGCTGATCGCCGGCGCGCTCGTGCCGTGGAAGCGACCGGATCTCGCGGTCGAGATCGCGCGCAGGATGCCCGACGTGCACTTCACGTTCGCAGGTGAGCCGCTCCCGGGCGACCCGATGCCCGAGCTCGACGCGCCCGACAACGTCACGTTCGCCGGCCGCGTCGACATGCACGCGGCCCTGGAGGAGCACCACGTGCTGCTCCACTGCGCCGACCGCGAGCCCTGGGGTCTCGTGCTGATCGAAGCCCTCGCAGCCGGCCGGCCGGTGGTCGCGCCCGCCGCCGGCGGCCCGTTGGAGATCCTCGACCGCGGCCTCTACCCGCCCGGAGACGCGGCCGCCGCTGTCGCGAAGATCGGCGAGGCGCTCGCGGACCCCGATGAGCCGAGGCTGCGAGCCATCGACGTCCGCGACAGCGTGGCCCGCTTGGGCGCCGTGCTCCCGTGAGCTGGGCCGCGGTCATCGTCCTGCACCGCAGCCGGGCGGAGCTCGCGCGGCTGCTGCCGACGCTCGACGCGCCGCAGCTCGTCGTGGTCGACGTCGGCCCGGACGACGGCGGCCTGCAGCTCGCGCGCGAGCACGGCGCGCACGTCCTCGAGCGCCGCGACAACCCCGGCTTCGGCGCGGCGAACAACCTCGCGCTCGAGCACGTCACCCAACCGGTCGCGGTGCTCCTGAACCCGGACACGATCGATCAAGCCCGCGTCCTGCCGCAGCTCGCGCGCCGGGCGAGCCGGCCCGGCCTCCACGCACCCCGCCTGCTGAACGCGGACGGCAGCGTGCAGCGCAGCGCGCACCCGCTCCCGGGCACGCTCGGCGCCTTCCTGCCCGCGGCGCTCCCCTGGCTGCCGCGCGCCGTCCGAGAGCGGGCGGAGCCGTACCGCGCACACACGCCCCGCACGGTGGGCTGGGCCATCGCCGCCTGCCTCGCCGCGCCGCACGCACCTGATCCGGTTCGACGAGCGCCTGCACCTGTTCGCCGAGGACATGGATCTGTGCCTGCAGGCCCGCGCCCGCGGCCTCCGCACGTTCCTGCACACGGATCTCGAGCTCACCCACACCGGCGGCCACAGCATCGAGGCCGAGCCGTTCGCGCAGCTCGCGCGCAACCGCCACGACGTGATCGAGCGCCGGCTGGGGCCGCGAGCGGCCAGGCGGGACGACGCCGCCCAGATCGTCACGTTCGCCACCAGAACGTGGAAGGGCCGCCGCGAGCGTCAACAGCTCGGGGCGGCCCTTGAACGACGAAGCCCGGGCCAGGCCCGGGCTTCGTGACGATTAGGCAGCTTCGCGCAGAGCGACGAGCTCCGGGCGCTGCGAGAGGCGCTTGAGGGCGCGCTCTTCGATCTGACGGGCCCGCTCCGTCGACACGCCGAGCTTGCGCCCAGCCTGCGACAGGGTCTGCGGCTCACGGTCGCCGGCACCGAAGCGCATCTCGATGACGTCACGCTCGGGCTCGGGGAGCTCGGCGATGGCGTTCAGGAGCGTCTCGGACTTCAGCGCCTCGTGGACCTCTTCGTCCACGGCCGGCGTCTCGATCGCCAGCAGGTCGCCGAAGGCGGTGTCGCCATCGTCGCCCACGGGCTTGTCCAGGCTGACCACCGCGCGGTCGGCCTTGCGGATCTCGATGACGTCCTCGAGCGGCAGGTCCGCTGCGGACGCGATCTCCTCGTCGGACGGCTCGTGACCCAGGCGAGTGGTGAGCTCGCGCTCGATGCGGCCGACCTTACGCGACCGCTGGGCCACGTGGACGGGGAGGCGGATCGTGCGGCTGGTGTTCTCGAGGCCACGCTGTATCGCCTGGCGGATCCAGAGCGTCGCGTAGGTCGAAAAACGGAAACCCTTCCGCCAGTCGAACTTCTCGACGGCGCGGATCAGACCCAGCATCCCTTCCTGGATCAGGTCACCGAGGGCGAGGCCCTGGCCCTGATAGCGGCGCGCGTTGGCGACCACCAGGCGGAGGTTGGAGTTGATCATGCGTTCCTTGGCTGCCAGGTCCCCGCGCTCGATCCGCTTTGCGAGTTCGATCTCCTCACTCGGCTTGAGCAGCGGGTACCGGCCAGCCTCACGCAGAAGCAGCTGCAGCGAGTCCAGGGTCGGGTCGACCTCGTGCTCGGTGTCGCGGCGTCGTGGGGTGTCGGTGATGGTGCTCAGTTGGGGGTCCTTCCAAGAGTCAGTTCAAGTCCTACTGGGGCAGTAGGAATTATAAGCGAAGTTACTTGTTTCCGCAACCACACCGCCGAAGCCCGCAACACGCTCACCGGTTCCGGCGGTTGATTTCTCTACATGGGCGAGAACAGACCGCGAGCATTCACGGCCGTCATCCCCCGGAGAGGTCCCGACGTTGCCGCTAAGCTTGTGACCGTTGCGGCTAGTTCAGGGCGCAGGCGGCAAGCCCACGCACAACAGACAACCCAAAGAATGCCACAGGGTTACGTCTGAGTGTGCCCACGTGAGGAGAGATTTAACGGCTCCTCATCGATTCTGTGCCTCGGCGTGACGATCTGAGGGGCAAGAGCCCGCTCGTCGGACGCTCCACATCTCGCGCTGTACGGCCCTTTGCGGCCGTTTCTTCGACGATCGAGCGGAGTCGCTGCTTGGAATCGTTCGACACCAAACCTGTGTGCGGATCTCACACACACCAATGAGTCCACGGACGCCACGTCGAAGCCCGCGACGGTTGCGGCGAGCGCCTGCGGGTCGTCGCCGTCGTCGTAGAACGCGCCCGTGACCCCGTCGGTGACCGTCTCCAGGACGCCGCCGGAGCGGAGGGCGATCACGGGCCGCCCGCTCGCCAGCGACTCGACCGCCGCGATCCCGAACTCCTCCTCGGCGGTGACCACGAGCGCCTGCGACGTGCGCAGCAGATCGGCGACCTCGCCGTCCGAGAGCCGGCCGGTCAGGCGCACGGTCGGGCCGGCGAGCCGCTTCAGGCGCCGGTACTCCGGCCCGTCCCCCACGACCACGAGCGGCCGGCCGAGCGCGTTGAACGCGCGCACGGCGACATCGATGCGCTTGTGCGCCATCAGCTCCGCCAGCACGAGGTAGTGCTCGCCGACCGCCCCCGGCGAGAAGCGCGAGAGCTCCACCGGCGGGTGCACGATCGTGGACTCGCGACCCCAGTAGCGGCGGATGCGCTTCTGGGTGATCTCCGAGTTGGCGACGTAGGCGTCGACGCGCTGGGCCGCGATCCAGTCCCACTGGCGCCAGCGCGAGAGCAGGACGCGCAGCGCGGGGCGCGTGAGCAGGCCGCGCGCGGCGAGCGTCGCCTCCCGCTCCGACCACGCGTAGCGGAACGGGTTGTGGCAATAACAGACGTGCACGGCGCCGGGATCGACGAGCACGCCGTGGGCCCAGGCGCTCGAGCTGGAGACGACGATGTCGTAGCCGCGCAGGTCCAGCGACTCCACCGCGTGCGGGTACAACGGCAGCAGCGGGCGGAACGTGCTCGACGTGGGCCGCAGCTTCTGCAGGAACGACGCCTGCGGATGGCGGTCAGCGAACCGCCCCTCCGTGCCCTTCTCGTCGTAGACGGCGCTGAAGACGTCGGCATCCGGCCAGGCGTCGCAGATCGCCGCGAAGACGCGCTCCGCGCCTCGCAGGTCGAGCAAAAAGTCATGAATCAGTGCGACGCGCGGCATGAACGCGGCATCCTACGTACCCAGATGCGTCTATCCGCCACATTCGTGCTGCTCCTAACGGTGCTCCTACTGCCCGCAACCGCCGATGCCGCCACCCGGCAAGTGCCCCGCGGGTGGCTCGGTGTAGTCGTCGACGGGCCACTCAACGACCCCGCGTACGCCGCTGCGCCGGGCGAGTGGGACCAGATGGCGGGGAGCGGCGTCGAGGCCGTGCGGACCGCGTTCTACTGGAGTTCGATCCAGCCGACCGGCCCGGAGACGTTCGACTTCAGCGTCAAGGACCAACTCGTCCTGGCCGCCGCCAAGCGCGGCCTGGGCGTGCTGCCCGTCGTGCACGGCACCCCTGCCTGGGCGGCGCTGAACCCGGGTGACGTCGGCTCTCCCCCGCGCGACACCGCGGATTTCGCCCGCCTGCTGACCGCGCTCGTCGCGCGCTACGGACCGAACGGCTCGTTATGGATCGAGCATCCGGAGGTCGTCAAGCAGCCGATCCGCGCCTGGCAGATCTGGAACGAGCCGAACATGACGCGCTACTGGAACGTCGCGCCCTGGGCGCCCTCCTATGTCGCGTTCCTGAAGGTTGCGCACCGCACGCTCAACGCCGCCGACCCGGGGTCGAAGACGATCCTCGCGGGGCTCCCGAACGAGAGCTGGAAGTCGCTGCAGGCGATCTACGACGCCGGCGCCCGGGGGCACTTCGACGTCGTCGGGCTGCACCCGTACACGGGCAAGCCGAAGAACGTCGTGCGGATCGTGAAGATCATCCGGCGCGTGATGGAGCGCAACAGGGGCAAGGCGCTGCCGATCTGGCTGACGGAGCTGTCCTGGCCGGCGGGCGTGGGCAAGGCCAAGCAGGAAGGCGACTTCTCGACCACGGACTCCGGCCAGGCGAGGCGGCTCAAAGAGGGCCTGAAGCTCCTGTCGGAGGGGCGCAAGCAGTACAAGCTCGAGCGCGTGTACTGGTACACGTGGCTCTCGACCGAGGGCATCACCGCCAGCGCGTTCGACTTCAGCGGGCTGCGCCGGCTCCGGGCCGGCGTGCTGATCGACACCCCGGCGCTCACCGTCTTCCGCCGCGCCGCACGCCAGCTCCAGGGCTGCGCGAAGCAGGTGGGAGATGCGCGGCGCTGCCGGACGTAGGCGTACGCTTGTGGCGGCGTGCGGGACACCAGCGGGGGCTACGGCGCTGTCCTAGCAAGGCGGCCGATCCGAGATCTGCTGCTGGCTTCGCTGTGCGGCAGATTCGCCTTCAACGCACTGGGCCTCGGCTTCGTGCTCTTTGCGGTGGACGAGACGGACTCCGTCTCGGTGATGGGCGCGCTGATCGCCGCGTTCGCCGTGACGACGGCGTTCGCGCCGGTCCGCGGGCGGTTGGTGGACCGCCACGGGCCGGGTGCGCTCGCGGCGTTCGCGCTGCTGTGCTCGGCGTCGGTGGGGCTGATGGTGCTCGTCGGTTCGGCCGATGGTCCCGCGTGGACATTCGTGGCGCTCGGCGGTCTCGCGGGTCTGTTCGCGCCGCCGCTCGGACCGTTCGCGCGGTCGGTGTGGAGCGGGCTGCCCGAGGGTGGCGAGCTGCAGCAGCGCGTGCACGCGCTGGACGCGGCGGGCGAGGAGTCGGCGCTGATCGTCTCGCCGCTGCTCGTCTCGGTGCTCGTGCTGGTGGGCTCCCCCAGCCTGGCGTTGAGCGTGTGCGCGGTGGCGCTCGTCGTGGGAGCGCTGGCGGCCGGGCGCACGTCGCTCGCGCGCGAGCCGTCGTCTGCCCCGGAGGGCGAGTCGCCGCCGATCCCGGCCTCCCTCTGGCTCGTCTTCGTCGCGTTCCTGCCGACGGCCGCGGCGCTGGGCGCGCTGGACATCGCGATCCCGGCGGCCGCGACCGAGCAGGGGCACCCGGCGGCGGCGGGTGCGATCGAGGCGGCGATGGCGGTCGGCACCGTCACCGGCAGTCTCCTGGCGGGTTGGTGGGCGTTCGGGTCACCACAGCGACGGGTCATCGTGATGCAGGCGGTGATGGCGGGCGGCGTGGCCGTCTCGACATTGTTTGCGACACAACTTGCGCTGCTCGGTGCAGTATTGGTCGTGCCCGGTCTCGCTCTCGGAGCGCTCTTCGCGTCGCTGTACCTGCTCGTGGGCCAACTCGCTCCGAAGGGGTCGGGTACGCGCACCTTCGCGTGGCTGGTGACCGTCAACAATGGCGGGCTGGCGCTGGGTGCCGCGGCCGCGGGGGCGTTGAGCGAGGCGTCGGGGCCCGGCGCGGGTCTGTGGCTCGCCGCGGCCTTCGCTCTGGCCGGTGTCGGGCCGGCGCTCGGCGCGCTGATTATGTCCGCGCGCATACCCCACGGCAGTCCGGCGTCGCCAACGTGATGAGTACCTTCCAACAAACGGCGCGTTGGCGCTACTCGGGGCAACGTCAGAGGGGAGGGGTCATGGGCCACATCCGTTGCTGAGACGAGGTTTGTCGCCGCGCTTACAGAAGCGCTCACTCAACTCCCCATTGGATAAGTCGTATCGCCCCCGCGGCGTATACGCTTGCGCGCACTCGTGTTGAACCGGATCAAGCACCCACGGGTCGCGCTCGCCGTGCACGGTGCTGCGGCGATCGCCCTCGTGCCCGCGTTCGTGTGGCTCGCCCCGCCGTCCCAGTGGGACAAGCCCGGG
Organism: uncultured Solirubrobacteraceae bacterium; assembly: GCA_963724195.1. GTDB lineage: Bacteria > Actinomycetota > Thermoleophilia > Solirubrobacterales > Solirubrobacteraceae > Solirubrobacter. The sequence continues at coordinate 204,927 of CAVRTQ010000018.1, forward strand.
CTGCTGATGGTCCTGCTGGCCTTGGCGGTGATCTCGTACGTCACCGAGATCACCTTGCCGAACGGCCTGTCGTTCGACGCGGCGCTCGAGCTCGTGCTGATCACGCTCGTCCTGATGGGCCCGCTCCCCGCGTTCCTGGTGGCGGTGGTCCCGCTCGGGATCGGCGGGCTGATCCGCCGGGAGACGATCGTCCGCCAAGGCAACCTGGCGAACGTCGCCGCGTTCGGCTGGGAAACGATCGCGGGTGCCGCGCTGCTCTCCGCGGTCGGCCTCTCAGCCGCCACCCTGAGCTTCGCGGCGCTGCCGTGGCTGCTGCTGACCGGCGCCGTCATGTTCGCCACGCAGGTGGCGATCGGCCCGGCCATCTACGCCCCGCTGTACCTCGGCCAGCCGTGGTCGATCGGCCTGCGGATGCTGGCGGACACCACCCCCGCGACGATCGTCATGCTCACGCTCGCGGGCGTCGCCGCGGTGCTCTACCCCGTGCTCGGGGTGCTCGCGCTGGCGCTGTTCGCGCTGATCGCGGTGGTGCCGCAGACGGCGCTGTTCCTGGCCGCGCGCACCCGTCCGGTCGCCGCGCTGCAACCGCTCCAGGCGACGCGCCGCTACGCCTACGCGCTGGCGCTGCACCTCGGGCTGGACCACGCGGAGCGTCGCCACCTGCTGCGCGTGACCGAGCTGGCCTTCGACCGGCGCGCCGACGCCGGCGACCCGATCGCCTACGCCCGCCAGACACTGCGCGACCCCTCCCGCGCGTCCTGGGAAGCCGGCCACGTCGGCGAGTGGTGGAACGGCGGCGGCGGCCCGGCGGGCCTCCGCGGCGCCGTCACCCCGATCACCTCCCGCATCGTCGCGGTCGCCGACACCTGGTCCGCCCTGACCGCCAGGGGCGGCCCCGAGCTCTCCCACGCCGAAGCGCTGGTCGAGCTGGAGAACGCCGCGGGCACCCGCTTCGACCCGCGCGTGGTCCAGGCCGCCTACGCGGTCGTCGCCGAGGAACGCGTCTCCGAGCGCGAACCCGCCCCGGTCCCGCGCCTCCACGCCCTGCGCGTACCCGCGCCGCTCCGCCGCGCCCTCGCGGCGTCATAGAGCCCCGCGCGCCTCGCCGCGCCCGACCTCGCCGGTGCTTGTTCGCCGGGGGTGTCCAACGTGAGCGTCCCCAGCGGCAGCCCATGTAGGGCACCCCCGTGCATGAGCGGCAACGCGCCACTCGGCCACGCGAGCGTTCGCTTGGTTCCCTGAGGAGCAACTTCGTGAACGCTCGCGTGGCGTGAACCGTCCCTCGGCGTGACAAGTCGCAAAGCACTGCGGGGCACCCGCCTCGCCCGCTCAGACACGGCCCGAACGACCGCGTCGACCGCGCTGCGCCGTGCGCTCCCACGTGAACTCGCGGGCTCGGGCAAGGCCGAGGTCGCGCAACCGCGCGATCTCGGCCGCGTCGCCCAACAACCCGACCAGCGCGTCGCGGAGCGCCTCGCCGTCCGGGTCGACCAGCCGCGCGGCACCGCCGGCCGTCTCGGGCAGCGCGGTGACGTTGGTCGCCACCACCGGCGTGCCGCTCGCCATCGCCTCCAGCACCGGCAACCCGAAGCCCTCGTAGACCGACGGGAGCACGAACGCCGCGGCTCCCGCGTAGAGCGCCGGGCAGCAGCGCGTCGTCCACGGGCCCGAGCAGCTTCAAGGCGCCGAGCCCGCGCTCGGCCGCGAACTGGGGTCGGTGCCCGCCGGCCACGCGCAGCTCCACGCCCTCGCGCGCCAGGGCTTCCGCGGCGGGAACGAGCGCGCGGAGGTTCTTGCGCGCGGTGTGGGAAGCGACGCACAGCACGTAGGGCCGCTCGGCCTTCGGACCCGGCGCAAAGCGCGGGTCGACGCCGCCGTACACGACCGAAGCCTCCACGCCCAGCAACTCGCGCAACTCTGCGCGCGAGAACTCGCTCACGGTGATGACGGCGCGGGCGCGGCGGGCGATCAGCGGCAGTACACGGCGCTGGAACGCCGCGTAGGCGCCGGAGTACCAGTCGGGGCGCCGGAGGGGTGCGGCGTCGTGGATCACGACCACGACGTTGCGCGCCGCTACCGGGGCGAGGTTCGCGGGGCACAGGAGCGCGGGCGCCCGCGCGCTCAGCACCGGCAGCAGTCCCTGCTCCCACGCGTGACCCAGCCGGTGTGAGAGCGCGGTCGGCGGCCGGTGGACCGTGTAGGGCAGGCGGGCGCAGAGCTCGCGCGCCCAGCGCTCGACGCCGCCGAGCTCGGGCCGCGCGGCGGCGCGGGCGTCGATCGCCGGGCGGGCGCTCACTGCACCGTGAAGAACGCCTGCTCGCCCTTGATGTTTCGGACGGTGACCGTCATCGGCCCGAGCGCGCCCGTCTCGCCCATCTTGAAGGTCTTGCGCGCCGGGCCGGCGGCCAGCGTCGTGCGGTTGTCCGCGGTCTCCACGACCTCGAGCGTCTCGCCGAACTCCTGCTCCAGGTCCAGCGTGGCGGGGCCGGAGGTCTCGACCTGGCAGACCCCCTTGTCGCACTTGAACTTGTACGCGCTCGCGGCCGCGCAGCCGGCCGCGCCGACCGCCAACACGCCGGTTATCAGCATCACCATCAAGCCCTTCATCGGTCGCACCTTATTCCCGCGTGCGCTTTGATAGGCAGCCGCATGAAGAGGCCAGTGCTGCGTCGCCGTCCCGGGGAGGTCGTCCGTCCCGCGGAGATCGTCATGGGAGAGCCGCCCGCCGGCGCGCGCGTCGGGTTGCGCGTCCTCGCCCGCGAGGACCGGGCGGAGTTCCTCGCGCTCGCCCGGGAGAGCCACCGGCTGCACCGCCCGTGGACGTACCCGCCCGAGCGCGCCGACCAGTTCGAGGAGCTCTACAGCCGCTCGCGCCGCGACGACTTCCTGTGCGTGCTCGCCTGCCGCACCGACACGGGCGCGATCGCCGGCGTGTTCACCATCTCCCAGATCGTCCGTGGCGCGTTCCAGTCCGCCTACCTCGGCTACTACGCGCACGAGCGCCACGCCGGCCAGGGCCTGATGCGCGAAGCGCTGGAGCAGATCCTCGACCACTCGTTCGGCCCACTCGGCCTGCACCGGGTCGAGGCGAACATCCAGCCCGGGAACCAGCCGTCGATCGCGCTCGCCCGCGGCGCCGGCTTCCGCCTCGAAGGCTTCTCTCCGCGCTACCTGCTGATCGGCGGCCAATGGCGCGACCACGAGCGCTACGCCATCACCGCCGACGAGCACGCGGCAGCGAAGGCCAGCGAAGCCGCCTGAAGATCCGCGAAGCGATCTTCAAGCGATCGCGCATGGCGCCGACGAAGTCGGCTGCCGCGTTCGATCGCCTAAAACAGGCCGAGCTGCTCGTCGTAGACGAGGTCCGGCTCGGGAATGACGGGTTCGGGCTCGGGCTCGGGCGCATCTCCTCCACCACGGGCTCGGGCTGGTCCAGCACCGGCAGCGCCAAGAGCTCCGGCAACCGCCGGAAGTCCGCGCGCAGGATCTCCAGCATCGCCGGCGTGTAGAGCGCCGCCGCCGGGTGGTAGATCGGGTACAGCCGCACCCGCCGCGGGCCGAGCAGCCGCTCCTCGACCCGCCCGTGCAGCCGCGTGATGCCAGTCGGATCGGCGCGCAGGAGCTTGGTCGCGAAGTTCCCGAGCGTGCACACGACCTTCGGCTCGATCAACTCGAGCTGCCGGAACAGGTAGTCCTGGCAGTTGTCGATCTCCTGGGGCAAGGGATCGCGGTTGCCAGGAGGCCGGCACTTCAAGACGTTGCAGACGAAGACGTCCCCGCGCGTCAGGCCGATCTCGCCCAGCAGCGTGTCCAGCAGCTTCCCCGCCTGGCCGACGAACGGGACGCCCTGCTTGTCCTCGTTCGCGCCCGGGGCCTCGCCGACGAACATCAGGTCCGCGTCGGCGTTGCCGGAGCCGAAGACCACCGTGGTCCGGCTCGCCGCGAGCTGCGGGCAGCGCACGCACGATGACGCCTCGTGGAAGACGGCTTTGAGCTCCTCGCGCCGCTCCGAAGCGCTGGCCATGACGCCACGGTAACGCCGCGCACGGCAGAATCGGACGCAATGCCCGCATCGTCCGCGAACAGAATCACCTGCGCCGTCGTCGGTGCAGGCCGGATGGGCACGGTGCTCGCCCAAGCGCTCGACGCGCCCGCGATCCGCCGCCACGAGCCGATCCCGGACGATGTCGACGTGCTGCTGCTCGCCGTCCCGGACGCCGCGATCGAGGCTGTGGCCGACGCGATGCCCGCAGGCCCGCTGCTCGGCCACGTGTCCGGCGCCACCGGACTGGACGTGTTCAACGGCCGTGAGGGCTTCAGCCTGCACCCGATGATGTCCACGCCGCCGGGCGCAGACCCCAGCATCCTGCGCGGCGCGGGCGGCGCCGTGGACGGCACGTCCGACCGCGCGCTCGACACCGCCTTCGCGCTCGCCGAGATCCTCGGGCTGGACGTGACGCGCGTCCCGGCCGAGGACCGGATCGCCTACCACGCGGCCGGCGCGATCGCCGCGAACTTCCTCGTCGCCCTCGAAGCCTGCGCCGAACGGCTCGCGGCCACCGCGGGCATCTCAAGACGACAACTCGCGCCGCTCGTGCTCGCCACCGCGCGCCAGTGGGCGGAGATCGGCCCGGAAGCCGCGCTCACCGGCGCCATCGCGCGCGGTGACGAGGGCACGGTCGAGCGCCATCGCGCCACGATCGAGCAGCGCACGCCCGAGCTCCTTCCGGTCTGGGACGAGTTGGCCGAGGTGACCCGCGCCGTGGCGGGTAGGAGAAGCTGGGCATGAGGACGATTCGGACCATCGCCGAGATGCGGGCCTGGCTCGGGAACTGCCGCGCCGAGAACCGGACCGTCGGGCTGGTGCCGACCATGGGCGCCTTCCACGCCGGCCACCACTCGCTGATGCGGGCCGCGAAGGACGAGATGGACGAGGTCGTCGTCAGCCTGTTCGTCAACCCGGCGCAGTTCAACGACGCCAAGGACCTGCAGAGCTACCCGCGCAGCGAGGCCAACGACGCGGTCGAAGCGGGTGAGCTCGGGGTCGACGTGCTGTTCGCGCCGCCGACCAGTGAGATCTACCCCGAGGGCTTCGCGACGACCGTGAGCGTCGGCGGCCTCTCCGAGGTCCTCGAGGGCGCCGAACGCGGACCCGGGCACTTCGCGGGCGTCTGCACCGTCGTCTGCAAGCTGCTGAACATCATCGCCCCGGACGCCGCGTACTTCGGCCAGAAGGACGCCCAGCAGGTCGCGGTCGTCAAGCGGATGGTGCGTGACCTCGACATCCCCTCGAAGATCGAGGTCCTGCCGACCGTGCGCGAACCGGACGGCCTCGCGCTCTCCTCGCGCAACGTGCGCCTCTCCCCCGAGGACCGCGAGCGGGCGCTCTCGCTCAGCCGGGCGCTGTTCGCCGCGCGCGACGCCGTCGCCGCCGGTGAGCGCGACGTCGAGCGGGTACGCGCCATCGCGCTCGACCGGCTGAGCGACCCCGAATACCTCGCGATCGTCGACCCGATCTCCTTCTCGCCCCTCACCACGATCGCCGCGCCCGCGCTGGTTGCGGTCGCGGCGCACGTCGGACCCGTCAGACTTATCGACAACATCGTGTTGGAACCCGTTCCCGCCCCGGTGGCGACCTGATCTCAGGCGTCAACCACTCTTAGGAGGAACCCGCATGTCCACCCCGCCCAAGGACCCGAACCGCAAGCGGATCACGCTCACCAAACTCGCCGAGATGCGCGCGCTGGGCGAGCCGATCGTGATGATCACGGCCTACGACCACCCGAGCGCCGTCGTGGTCGAGGAAGCCGGCGTCGATGTCGTCCTCGTCGGCGACAGCGCCGCCAACACCGTGCTCGGCTACCCGAACACGGTGCCGGTCACGGTCGAGGAGCTGCTGATGCTCACGCGCGCCGTCCGGCGCGGCCTGAGCACGCCGCTGCTCGTCGGCGATCTGCCCTTCGGCTCCTACGAGGCCAGCGACGCGCAGGCGATCGAGACCGCCCACCGCTTCGTGAAGGAAGCGGGCTGCGACGCGGTCAAGCTCGAGGGCGGCGGGACGAGCGCGGAGCGCGCGCGGGCGATCGTCCGCGCCGGCGTGCCCGTGATGGGCCACGTCGGCCTCACGCCCCAGACGGCGACGATGCTCGGCGGCTACCGCGCCCAGGGCCGCACCTCCGCGCGCGCCCGGCAGGTGCTCGACGACGCGCTCGCGCTGCAGGAGGCGGGCTGCTTCAGCATCGTGTTCGAGGCCATCCCCGCCTCCGTGACGGACGCGATCATGCCCTACATGGGCATCCCGATCATCGGGATCGGCGCCGGCCCGAGCACGGACGGCCAGGTCCTGGTGCTCCACGACCTGCTCACGATCCACGACGATTTCCAGCCGAAGTTCGCCAAGCGGTTCGCGTCGGTCAAGGACGAGATGCGCCGCGGCGTGGACGCCTACGCCCACGAGGTGCGCTCCCGCACGTTCCCCGCGCCGGAGCACACCTACAACATCGCGCCCGAAGAATTGGACCGGTTCCGGGCGGAACTGCCGGACGCTCCGCATGCGCGCGTTGGCTGATTGAGCAAGTTGTTCACATACACTGGCCGGCGATGAGCCGGCTGACCCAACTGTTCGCGTCCAAAGAACGGGAGTTCTTCGACCTCTTCGAGGAGGCGGCGAGCAATTCCGTGCGCGCCGCCGAACTCCTGGTGACGATCCTCGACGAGTGGCCTGACAACTCCACCGCCATGCGGGACATGGTGATCGCCGAGCAGGAGGGCGACCGGATCACGCACGACATCATCCAGCGCCTCAACCACACGTTCGTGACGCCGTTCGACCGCGAGGACATCATCGCGCTGGCGTCAGCGCTGGATGACATCGTGGACTTCATCGAGGAGGTCGCGGACTTCCTCGGCCTGTACCGGATCGAAGCCCCGATGGAGCAGGCGGAGCGGCTCGCGGCGGTGCTGCGCGACGCGACCCGCCAGATCAGCGAAGCGATGCCGCGTCTGCGGACGCTCAAGGACATCCACCACTACACGGTGGAGGTCAACCGGCTGGAGAACGAGGGCGATCGGATCTACCGCGAGGCGGTCGCCTCCCTGTTCGACCACGGCATCGACCCGATGCTGGTCATCCGCTGGAAAGACATCTTCGAGCGCCTCGAGGAGGCGATCGACGCGACCGAGCGCGCCGTGAACACGCTCGAAGGCATCATCATCAAAAACCGCTAGACGCAGTGCATTCGGACCTCATTCTCTGGATCGTCGTCGGCACGGCGCTGGCCTTCGACTTCACCAACGGCTTCCACGACACCGCGAACTCGATCGCGACCTCGGTGTCGACGCGGGCGATGTCACCCCGCCTGGCGGTGATCATGGCCGCGACCCTGAACTTCGTGGGCGCGTTCCTGTCGCTGGCCGTGGCCGCGACGATCGCCAAGGGCATCGTCGACTCCACCTCGATCACGCTCCTGACGGTGTTCGCGGGCCTGATCGGCGCGATCGCCTGGAACCTCGTGACGTGGTGGCTCGGGCTGCCGTCGTCGTCCTCGCACGCCCTGATCGGCGGCATGGTGGGCGCGACGCTCGTCGCCCAGGGCCCGTCGGCCGTCCTGTGGGACGGGTCTGATCGAGAAGGTCGCGGTGCCCGCGCTCGTCGCGCCGGTGCTGGCGATGCTCGCCGCCGGCCTCGCGATCCTCGTCGCGTATCGCATCGTCGGCCGCCAGAAGCCCGGCGTCGTGACCCGCGGATTCCGGCTCGGTCAGCTCGCCACCAGCGCCCTGTTCTCGCTCTCGCACGGCACCAACGACGCGCAGAAGACGATGGGGATCATCTTCCTCGCGCTGGTCGCGAACGGGAACCTGAGCGCGGACGCCGACATCCCGCTCTGGGTCGTCGTCTCGGCGGCGACCGCGATTTCGCTCGGGACCTACTTCGGCGGCTGGCGGATCGTGCGCACGATGGGCTCGCGGATCATCAAGATGGACCCGGCGCAGGGCTTCGCCGCCCAGGGCGCGGGTGCGGCGGTGATCCTCTCCGCTTCGCACGTCGGCTTCCCGCTGTCCACCACGCAGGTGATGTCGGGCGCGATCGTGGGCGCCGGCGCCGCCAAGCGGCTCTCCGCGGTCCGCTGGGGCGTGGCCGGGAACATCGTCACGGCGTGGATCCTCACGCTGCCGTGCTCGGCCGCCGTGGGGGCGTTCACCTACGGCGTGGTGTCGATCTTCGGTGACGGCTCGGTCGGGCCGATCGTCGTGGCCAGCGGGCTGCTCGTGGCGCTCGCGGCGTTCTTCGCGCGCAAGCTGCGACGTCCGGCGGCGGTGCCGGCGTGATGTTCGGCGTCGTCGAGCTCGGGCAGATCGTCGAGGTGATCTGGGTGTCGCTCCTGGCGGGCGTCGGCATCACGGGGTGCTTCTCGTTCGTGGTGCTCGGGCTCGCGCGCTACGTGGACTCGCAGGGCGGCGTGCGGGTGGCGTGGGGCGCACTCGCGGTGTCCGCCTTCGCCCTGTTCATCGGCGGGATGATCTTCGCCGTGCAGATCATGCTCACCAAACCCGCCTAGTACGTGATCTCGCGCAGCACGCGGGCGGGTGAACCGGCCGCGATGCTGTAGGGCGGGATGTCGGACGTGACGACGCTGTTGGCGCCGATCACACAGCGCTCGCCGACGGTGACGCCGGACGTGATCACGACGTTCGCGCCGCACCACACGTTGTCGCCGACGGTGGTCGGGCCCTTGGAGGAGAAGCCCTGCCAGGTGATCGGCTTGTCGGGGTCGTCGAAGCGGTGGTTGCCGTCGGTGACGAAGCAGCCGTTGGCGAACATGCAGTGCTCGCCGATCGTGACCCGGTCGACGGCCGCGACCTGCACGCCGAGGTTGAGAAAGCTGCCGCCACCGATGTGGATGTGGCCGGAGCCCGTGAGCCACACGTTGGGCTCCAGAACGACGTGCTCGCCCAGCGTGAGGCGGCCGTCGGCGAACATCTCGAGGATCTCGCCGTGGAGCGGCCATTTGGCGAACGCGCGCCGCTTGGCGAACTCGTAGTGGATGCGAGCGCGGTTCCAGGGCAGGGCGTTGCGCTGGTACCAGCGCCACTTCTGGGCCCACAGTTTGAGGTCGTCCACGCCGCGCAGGATGCCATGCAGGGGGACGTAAGGCCGCGCGCGGAGCTAGCAATATGAGAGCCGACGGGCAAGCCTCGTGGGGTCACACCCAATCGCAGGAGGCTCTTCCCTTGCGGCTCACCCCGCTGTACGCCGTACTGTTCGCGCTTCTCTTCGCCGCTCCTTCCACCGCCGCCGTGCCGCATACCGTGCAGCCCGGCGAGACGCTGTGGTCGATCGCCGCCGCGAACAACTTGACCACGCGCACCGTCGCCGCCTTCAACGGCCTGTCCGAGAACTCGCAGGTCGTGCTCGGCTCGACGATCCAGGTGCCGTCGACGGTCGAGGGCTACGCCGCCCTCCAGAACGCGGGCCTCGTCGCCGCCGCGCCCGCCGCTGCATCGTCCGCCCCGGCTGCGGCCGCCGCGCCGGCCGCGGCTCCCGCTTCCGCTGCTCCCGCCCCGCAGGGCGGCTACACCGTGCGGGCCGGCGACACGCTGTCCGGGCTCGCCGCGTCCTCGGGCGTGTCCCTGAACGACATCGCCGCCATGAACGGTCTCGACCCGAGCGGGCTGCTGCTCACGGGCACCGTGATCAAGCTGCCGACCGGCGCTCCCGCCCCGCCGCGGGCCTCGCAGCCCGCGCCGGCGCAGAAGGTGATCCCGCAGGCCGACCCCGCGCCGACCGCGACCCGCGTGGGCGCCGGTGACGTGCAGACCGTCGCCTCCCAGCACGGCGTCTCTCCCTCGCTCGCCACCGCGATCGCGTACCAGGAGAGCGGGTTCAACAACAACATGGTGTCCTCGGCCAACGCGCGCGGGGTCATGCAGGTCATGCCCGGCACGTGGGACTACGTGCAGCAGAACCTCGCCTCGCGGCAGCTGAACCCGAGCTCCGCGCACGACAACGTGACGGCGGGCGTGCTGTATCTGAAGCAGTTGCTCAACCAGACCGGCGGCAACGAGTCCGACGCCATTGCCGCGTACTACCAGGGATTGGGGGCGCTGCGTTCACGCGGCGTCTTTGACGACACGAAGCAGTACATCGCCAACGTCCAGGCGTTGCGCGGCCGCTTCGGCGGATAGATAGGTTCTTTGCGGATCGGTCCGCGACGAAATCGTTTCGTCGCGGACCGTTCTTGCTACGGTGTTCACGTGGCTGTGGCAACCGAACGCGTCGACCTCATCTTCCTCCTGTCGCAGGCGGCTCACGCCCTGCAGACCGAGATGACCGCGGCGCTCGAGAAGATCGGGGTCACGCCCCGCATGCACTGCGTGCTCTTTCACGCGCAGGCACGGCGAGTTCACGCAGATCCAACTCGCCGAGCGGTGCGCGCTCGACAAGACGACGATGGTCGTCACCATGGACGCGCTCGAGCAGGCCGGCCTGGCTGAGCGCCGCCCCTCCCCCACCGACCGGCGCGCGCGCATCATCGCCGTCACGGACGCCGGCCGCACACTGGTTCGACGCGGCGATGCCATCGTCGCCGACCTGTACGCGGACGTCCTCGAATCACTCCCCGGCGCGCAGCGCGAGGCGTTCGTCTCCGCCCTGCAAGGACTGATGGCGGGGCGCCTGGCCAAGCCGGCGGTGTGCGAGACGACCGTGCGGCGGAAGCGCTCGTCCTGAATTAGATCGTCTACTTCGGGATCATTTGCTACGGTTCGGTCTATGACCGACCGATTGGCTCTGCACCCCGACAACCGCTGGTTCGCGCTCGTGGTCCTCTGCGTCGGGTTCCTGATGATCGTCCTCGACTCGACGATCGTGAACGTGGCGCTGCCCTCGATCCAGACGGATCTCGAGCTGTCCTCCGGTGGCCTGGCGTGGGTCATCAACGCCTACCTGATCGCGTTCGGCGGCCTGCTGCTGCTCTCCGGCCGCGTCGGTGATCTGATCGGCCGCCGCCAGGTGTTCCTGGCCGGGCTGGCGCTGTTCACGTTCGCCTCGCTGTTGTGCGGACTGGCGATGGAGCCGTGGCAGCTGATCGCCGCGCGCTTCCTCCAGGGCGTCGGCGGCGCGCTGAGCTCTGCCGTGATCCTCGGCATGATCGTGACCATGTTCCCCTCGGGGCGCGAGCAGGCGAAGGCGATCGGGGTCTTCTCGTTCGTCGGGCTCGGCCGGCGCGTCGTTGGGGCTGCTGCTCGGCGGCGTGCTCACCCAGTTGCTGTCGTGGCACTGGATCTTCATCGTCAACGTGCCGATCGGGGTCGCGGCGTTCCTGCTGGCTTCGCGGCTTTTGGCTCGTGAGGAGGGATTGGGCCTGCGCGCGGGCGCCGACGTCCCCGGCGCCGTGCTGGTGACCGGCGCGTTGATGCTCGGCGTCTACACGATCGTCGACGCCGAGTCCTGGGCGCTCGGCGCGCTCGCCGCGGCGCTGCTCGGAGCGTTCGTGGTGCGCCAGGCGACCGCCGAGCGGCCGCTGCTGCGGCTCGGGCTCCTGAAGTCGCGCGACGTCGCGGGCGCGAACGTCGTCCAGCTGGTCGCCGTCGCGGGCATGCTCGGCATGTCGTTCCTGGCCGTGCTGTACCTGCAGCGCGTGCTCGGCTACGACGCGTTCACCACCGGCGTCTCGTTCCTCCCGATCTCGCTGGCGATCGGCGTGCTCTCGCTGGGCTTCTCGGCGCGGCTGATCATGCGCTTCGGCGCGCGCATCGTCCTGCTGCCCGCGCTGGCGCTGATGGCGGCCGGCCTGTGGCTGCTCGCCCAGGCCGGCGTCGACGGGCGCTACTTCGTGGACGTGTTGCCCGCGCTGCTGCTGATGGGCATCGGGGTAGGGCTGGTGCTTCCGGCGCTGATGACGCTCGCGATGTCGGGCGTGGCGCCGGAGGACTCCGGCTTCGCGAGCGGACTCGTGAACACCACCCAGCAGGTCGGCGGCGCCTTCGGCATCGCGATCCTCGCGTCCGTGGCGGCTGACCGGACGGGTGGCGCGACCGATCCCGCGGCGTTGGTCGCGGGCTACAGCGCGGCGTTCGAGTTGGCCGCGGGGCTCGCGGTCGCGGCGTTGGTGTTGGCGGTGGTGGTGTTGCGGCGGCGGCCGGCCGTCGCGGCGCAGGCCGAGGAGGCGCGGGTGGCTGTGGCCGCCTGAGGTGGGTGGCTAGAGCGCCGCGCGGGTTGGGCTGGGCGGCGAGGAGAACTCGAAACGAACGGCAACTGCCCGGTAAGGGGGTGGTGAGCCCGCCGCGCGGCAAGGTCGGGATGGGTTTGACCGCCTGAGGCGGCATAACCCAGGCAGCACGCGGGTGAGGTCGGAAAGTGTCCTGGCAGGACACTTTGCGACCGCACCTCCGCGTCGGTGCGGTCGGAAAACTGCCTGACAGGCAGCTTTGCGACCCAACCCCCGCGGGTGCGGTCGGAAACATCCGCTCAGCGGACCTTTGCGACCTCACCCCTGCCGCGGGGCAGGCTCACCACGCCCTCACCAGCGCAGTTGCCGTTCGTTTCGAGTTCTCCTCGCCGCCGAGCCAAACCAGCCCGGCGCTCTAGCCACCCAGCCGCGCGATTACGCGGCCGCAGGGACCTTCCGCGCGCGGGGCTTGCGCTTGGGCTTCGGGGCGGCTGGGGTGAGGCCCCGGAGGAAGCGGCCCGTGTGGGACTCCTCGACGGCGGCGATCTCCTCCGGGGTGCCGGAGGCCATCAGCTGGCCGCCCTCTTCGCCGCCTTCGGGGCCCATGTCGATCAGGCGGTCGGCGGTCTTGATGACGTCCAGGTTGTGCTCGATGACCACGACGGAGTTGCCCTGGTCGACGAGGCGCTGGAGGACTTCCAGCAGCTTCTGGATGTCGGCGAAGTGCAGGCCGGTGGTGGGCTCGTCGAGGATGTAGAGCGTGCGGCCGGTGGCGACCTTGGCGAGCTCGGCCGCGAGCTTGATGCGCTGGGCCTCGCCGCCGGACAGGGTCGTGGCGGGCTGGCCGAGGCGCATGTAGTCCAGGCCGACGTCGTGCAGGGTCTGCAGGCGGCGCTTGAGCTTCGGGATGTGGGCGAAGAACTCCAGCGCCTCTTCGACCGGCATGTCGAGCACGTCGGCGATGGTCTTGCCCTTGAAGCGGATGTCCAGCGTCTCGCGGTTGTAGCGCTTGCCGTGGCACTGCTCGCACGGGACGTAGATGTCCGGGAGGAAGTGCATCTCGATCTTGATCTGGCCGTCGCCCTTGCAGACCTCGCAGCGGCCGCCCTTGACGTTGAACGAGAACCGGCCGGCCTTGTAGCCGCGGGCGCGGGACTCCTGCGTCTTGGAGTACAGGTCGCGGATCTGATCGAACAGGCCGATGTAGGTGGCCGGGTTGGACCGCGGGGTACGGCCGATCGGCGACTGGTCGACCGAGATGATCTTGTCCAGGTGCTCGAGGCCCTTGATGCGCTTGTGGGCGCCCGGCCGCATCCGCGCGCGGTTGAGCTTGTTCGCGACGGCCTTGTAGAGGATCTCGTTGATCAGCGTGGACTTGCCCGAACCGGACACGCCCGTGACGGCGCAGAACACGCCGAGCGGCACCTTGACGCTGACGTTCTTGAGGTTGTGCTGGGACGCGCCGAGGATCTCGACGTAGTTGGTCGGCTTGCGCCGGGCGCCCGGCGCCTCGATCTTGCGCGTGCCGGAGAGGAACTGGCCGGTGAGCGAGTGCTCGACCCGCATGATCTCCTCGGCCGTGCCCTTCGCGACGACGTGCCCGCCGTGCTCGCCGGCGCCCGGGCCCATGTCCACGACGTAGTCGGCCGCGCGCATGGTGCCCTCGTCGTGCTCGACGACCAGGACGGTGTTGCCGAGGTCTCGCAGGCGCTGCAGCGTCGCGATGAGCCGCTCGTTGTCGCGCTGGTGCAGCCCGATCGACGGCTCGTCGAGGATGTACAGCACGCCGACGAGCGACGAGCCGATCTGCGTCGCCAGCCGGATGCGCTGGGCCTCGCCGCCCGACAGCGTCGACGACGCGCGCTCCATCGACAGGTAGCCGACGCCCACGTTGTCCAGGAACCGCAGCCGCTCGTCGATCTCGCGCAGGATGAGCCGCGCGATGGCCCGGTCCTGCGAGGAGAGCTCCAGCTGGTCCATCCACTCGATGGCGCGCTTGGCGCTCAGCGCCGTGAACTCGTTGATCGGCAGCCCGCCGACCTTGACCGCCCGGGACTCGGGCCGCAGCCGCGCGCCCTTGCACTCCGGGCACGGCCGCATCGACATGTACTCCTCGATCTTCTCCCGCGACCAGTCGGAGTCGGTCTCCTTGTAGCGGCGCTCCAGGTTCGGGACGATGCCCTCGAACGTGGTCATGTACGACCGCTTGCGCCCCATCCGGTTGCGGTAGGAGACGTAGAGCTTCTCGCCGTTGGTGCCGTACAGGAACAGGTTCTGGACCTCTTCCGTCAGCTCCTCCCACGAGCGCGTCGACGTCCACCTCGTAGCGCTCGGCGATGGCCTGCGCGATCTGCTCGTAGTAGCCCGTCGCGCCCGAGGACCACGGGCAGAATCGCGCCCTCGTTGATGGACAGACGACGGATCCGGCACCACGAGCTCCGGGTCGATCTCCATCATCGAGCCCAGGCCGGTGCAGCGCGGGCAGGCGCCGTGCGGCGCGTTGAACGAGAACGACCGCGGCTCCAGCTCGGGCATCGAGATGCCGCAGTGCAGGCAGGCGAAGCGCTCGGAGTAGGTGAAGATCTCCGGGTCACCCTCGCGCGGGACGGTCTCCACCTCGAGGATGCCGTCGGCCAGCGACACGGCGGTCTCCACCGAGTCGGCCAGGCGCTTGCGCAGCTCCGGCCGCATGACCAGACGGTCCACGACGACCGAGATGTCGTGCTTGTACTTCTTGTCCAGCACGATCTCTTCTTCGAGCTGGCGCAGCTCGCCGTCCACCTTCACGCGCGTGAAGCCCTCGGACCGCAGCTCGGCCAGCTGCTTGCCGTACTCGCCCTTGCGCCCGCGCACGATCGGGGCCATGACCATGAACCGCGTGCCCTCTTCCAGGCCCATGATCTGGTCGATGATCTGCTCCGCGGACTGCGCGGCGATCGGCCGGCCGCAGTTGAAGCAGTGCGGCTTGCCGACGCGCGCCCACAGCAGGCGCAGGTAGTCGTAGATCTCCGTGACCGTGCCGACCGTCGACCGCGGGTTGCGCGACGTGGTCTTCTGGTCGATCGAGATGGCCGGCGACAGGCCCTCGATGGAGTCCACGTCCGGCTTGTCCATCTGCCCCAGGAACTGGCGCGCGTAGGCGGACAGCGACTCCACGTAGCGGCGCTGGCCCTCGGCGTAGATGGTGTCGAAGGCGAGTGAGGACTTGCCCGAGCCGGACAGGCCGGTGATGACCACGAGCGAGTCTCGCGGCAGCTCGACGGTGACGTCCTTGAGGTTGTGCTCGCGGGCGCCGGTGACGACGATGGAGTTCTGACGGCTCGACATAAGACCGCCTCCCAGTCTACGGCGGGGCCGGACGTACTTCCCGAACAGATGTTCGCTAGGTGCGGGGAACGCGGACCGGAGCGGTCAGCAAACCGGCGTCCAGCAGCTTGCCCTCGAGATAGACGAGGAACGGCTCTACCTGCAGCTCCTCCCCGGTCGCGCGGCGCAGCAGCTCGCGCGAGTCGAACTTGCGCCCGTGCCGGTGGATGTTGTCGCGCAGCCACTCCCGCAGCGGCCCGAAGTCGCCCACGGCGATGGAGTCGTCGATGTCCGGCAGGTCGGTGCGCAGCGCCTGCCACAGCTGCGCGGACATCAGGTTCCCGATCGTGTACGTCGGGAAGTAGCCGATCATCCCGGTGCCCCAGTGGATGTCCTGCAGGACGCCCTCGAGCACCGACGGGGTCTCCAGGCCGAGCAACCGGTACGTGGCCTCGTCCCAGGCGTCCGGGAGGTCGGCGACGCTCAGCCGCCCCTCGACCAGGGCCAACTCGAGCTCGAACCGCAGCGCGATGTGCAGGTTGTACGTCGTCTCGTCGGCCTCGATCCGGATCAGCGAGAGCCGCACCTGGTTGACGGAGCGATAGAGCTCATTGACGTCCCAGGCGTCGAACGGGTGCCCGAAGTGGCGCTGCATGACCGGCAGGATCCACTCGGAGAAGGGCTTGCCGCGGCCGACGAGGTTCTCCCACAGCCGGCTCTGGGACTCGTGGGTGCCGAGGCCGGCGGCGTCGGCGAGCGTCGTCCGGTAGTGCGCGGGCGACATCTGCGCCTCGTACAGGCCGTGCCCGAACTCGTGCAGGCAGGCGTAGAACGCCGCCGCGAGGTCGTCGGGCTCCCAGCGGGTCGTGAGCCGCACGTCCGTGTGCGCCATCGAGCGCGCGAACGGGTGCACCGACGGGTCCAGGCGCCAGTGCTCGGCGTTGTAGCCGACGGCCTGCAGGAGCTCCCCCGCGAACGGTTGCTGGCGCTCCGTCGGGAAGTGGCCCGGGAAGACGCGGCCGTCCTCCCCCGCCGCCGCGGCCGCCGAGACGAGCGGGACGAGCTCCCTCTGGATGTGCGTGAACAGCCCGCGCAGCTCTTCGGTCGTGAGGCCGGGCTCGTAGTCGTCGAGCAGGATGTCGTACGGGTGCGCGAACTCGCCCGTGTCGTCGAAGCACGCGATGTACCGCTGCTGGAGCTCGAGCAGATGCTCGAGCGCCGGCGCGAACGGCTTGAAGCTCGCCTTCTCGCGCGCCTCGAGCCAGGACTGCTGCGCGAGTGCCGACGCCCCCGACATCTCCGCGGCGAGGTCCGTGGGCACGCGCACGGCCTTCTCGTGGTCGCGCTTGAGCACGGCGATCAGCCGCACGTCGTCCGAGTCCGGGTCCTCCGACGCCGCCCACGGCTCCAGCTCGTCGAGGATGCGGCCGAGCTGCGGGTCGGTCAGGCGCGCGTGCTGGATCCGCTCGAGCGCCTCGAACTGGTCCGCGCGCGCGTCCGCCCCACCCGGCGGCATCATCGTGTTCTGGTCCCACAGCAGCAGGCCGCCGATCCCGTTGAGATCGGCGATCTCGCGGGCGCGCCGGTGCAGTTCGGGAAGCTCGTTCATCGACCTGCTCTGGCGTAGACGTCGTCGAGGAGCGCGTCGGGATCGGCGAGCTCGAAGTGCTCCGCGAGGTACGCGGCGGTCTCCTCGCGCGAGCTGCCGCTGAGCGCCATGTTGAGGGCGATGAGGCGCGCGCCCTCATCATCCTTGGGGAGTGGGGCGACCGGCGCCGCTTCGGCTCTGCGCTGGGTTCCGCAGGGGTGCCGGCGACGTCCGCCTGAAGCTGCTCGAGGCCGGCCGTGAGGCGTTCGCCGGAGGCGCGGAGGGCGGTGAGGAGGCGGCCGAGCTCGGATTCGAGCTCGTCGAGCTTGGACAGCATGCCCGCGGTGGCCTGCTGGACCTGCGTGACGTGGTCGGAGGCTTCGCGGGAGGCCTCGGCGCGGACGGAGGCGACGCTGCGCTCCGCGGCCTCGAGGATCTCGCGGACCTGGTCGGAGGTGGACGCGGCGAACGAGGGAGCCGGGAGCGGCGAGTTGGACTCGAACGCGTCCGCGACCCGGCGCAGATGCTCGTCCACTGCGGCTGGGTCGTAGCCCCGGCGCCCCGTCGGGAAGTCGCGGCGCTGGATTCCGTCCCGATCCACGACCGCCCAGGATAGGAGGCGCTACGGCAGGTGCGGGCGGCCGCTCGCGTCACGGACGATCAGGCCGTCGCGTTCGAGCCCCACGAGGGCGCGTTCGAGCCGCTCGCCCTGCAGCGGGATCTCCTTCTCCTGAAGCAGCGATGCGATCACGCGCCCGCGTGCCCATCGATCGGTGTCTTCGAATTTCGCTGGGCTTGACGCGACGAGCCGGAGTGACGACCAGGCGCAGGCAGCCGCGCTCGACCGGGCACCGCGCGCAGTCCGGATTGCGAGGGCGGCACACGGTCGCGCCCGAGCTCCATCATCGCCTGGTTGAACGGCGCCGCACGCCCGCGCGGGAGCAACTCGTCGGCACGCGCGGCGACGTCGACATCGCCCTCGCGCCGGGTGAGCACGCGGCGCACGTTGGTGTCCACGGCGGCCATGTCCCGATCCCACGCGAACGAGGAAACGGCAGCCGCCGTGTACTTGCCCACGCCGGGCAGCTCGGTGAGGTCGGAAGGCCAGCCGTGCTCGGCCACGTGCGCGGCCGCGCGCTGCAGCGCCAACGCGCGCCGGTTGTAGCCCAGGCCAGACCACAACGCGAGCACCTCGCGCACGGGCGCCTCGGCCAGCGCGCGAGCCGTCGGGAACTCGTCCAGCCAGCGCTCGTAGTACGGGACGACCCGCAGCGCCTGGGTCTGCTGGAGCATCACCTCGGACACGAGCAGCGCGTACGGGTCCCGGGTCTCGCGCCACGGCAGCGGCCTCCGGACCTCCTCGTACCACTCGAGCAGCGCGTCTACGTCCACACACGGACCATAGAACCGAGGTCACTTGCGTTCGCTCATGATCGTTTTGTAACGTTCGCAACCAGCAAACCACCAGGAGGAGAGAGGATCTTGCTGCAACGCGCCTTCGTGGCCGCGGTGATCACCGCTGCCTGCGTCGCGATGAAGCTGCTGCACAGGCCGCCACCCCGCTCAGTCCCAGCGGGCTCACGGTCGACCGCCTCACCAACCCGCTCGGCCTCGCCAGCGCCCGTCCGGCGCTCGGCTGGACGCTCAGCGGCGACGGCCGCGGACGTGAGCAGTCCGCTACCAGGTCGTCGTCACCAAGGGCGACGCCACGGTCTGGGACAGCGGCGAGGTCCGCTCCCCCGCTTCGGCGAACGTGCCCTACCAGGGCCCGCGCTGGAGTCGGCCACGCAGTACCGCTGGAAGGTCCGTGTCTGGGACGAGAGCGGAAAGCCGAGCGAGTACAGCGCCCCCGCGCAGCTCGAGACCGCGCTCCTGACCAACGCGGACTGGACCGCGAAGTGGATCGCCGCGCCCGCGGATGACCTGAACCTGAGCGGCGCGCGCTGGATCTGGCACGAGGACGGCACGCAGAACATGCCGGCCCTCACGCGCTACCTGCGCACCTCGTTCACGCTCGCGAGCGCGCCGAGCAGCGCGCGCCTGCTGTTCACGGTCGACGACGAGGCCGCCATCTACGTCAACGGCACGCTCGTCGCCGACACCAAGGCACTCAGAGACAACGACGAGAACGCCTGGCAGAAGGCGCAGATCGTGGAGGTCGCGCTGTAAGGCGGGCACGAACACGATCGCCGTCCAGGCCAAGAACCGCCTCAACGGCAACGGCGGCGCCACGCCGGGCGCCTTCATCGCTCGCCTACAGGCCGACGGCGCGACGGTGGCGACGAGCTGGAAGTCGAGCGCGACCGGCCCTGCCGGCTGGGAGCAGCGCGCGTTCGACGACTCCGCGTGGCAGGCGGCCGCGAGCTCGCCACCTACGGCTCCGGCCGTGGGGCGGCAACGTCACGCTCCCGAGCCAGCCGAGCCCGTACCTGCGCAAGGACTTCACGGCCGGCGCGAACATCGCGCAGGCGCGCCTGTACGTCTCCGCGCTAGGCCTGTACGAGGTCTCGATCAACGGCGAGAAGGTGGGCGACCACGTGCTCACGCCGGGCTGGACGGAGTACACCAAGCGCGTACCGGCTCAGACCTACGACGTGACGAACCTCATCAAGCAAGGAGAGAACGCAATCGGGGCGATACTCGGCGAGGGCTACTACGCCGGCCGCCTCCAGGGCGGCCGCAAGTGGGGCACGAACACGGCGCTGATCGCCCAGCTGAAGATCACCTACGCCGATGGCACCTCGACGCGCGTGAACACCGACGACACGTGGCAGGTCGGCACCGGCGGCCTGCGCGCTTCGAGCATCTACGACGGCGAGAGCTACGACGCTCGTCTGGACCGCGCGGGCTGGAACCAGCCCGGCTTCAGCGGCGGCTGGAGAAACGCAGTAGTGCGTGAGGAGACGATGACGCTCGAGCCCGACAAGAGCCCGCAGATCAAGGTCATCAAGACGCTCCAGCCGAAGACGGTCACCGAGCCCAAGCCCGGCACCACGGTCTATGACCTCGGCCAGAACTTCGCCGGCTGGGCGAGGATCACCGCCACGGGCGCCGCGGGCACGCAGGTGAAGCTGCGCTTCGGCGAGATCCTCAACGCCGACGGCACGGTCTACACCACCAACCTGCGCTCCGCCAGCAGACGGACACGTACACGCTGAAAGGCACAGGCACGGCGGAGACGTACGAGGCGCGCTTCACCTACCACGGCTTCCGCTACGTCGAGGTCACCGGCGCCAAGCCGGACACGCTCGAAGGCCGCGTCGTCACGTCCGACCTCCCCGAGTTCGGCACTTCACGTCCGACAACGCGCTCGTGAACCAGATCCAGAGCGCGATCCGCTGGGGCCAGTGGTCGAACTTCCTGGCCGTCCCGACCGACGCGTCCCAGCGCGACGAGCGCCTCGGCTGGACCGGCGACATCCAGGCGTTCGCCACCACCGGCACGTTCAACGGCGACGCGAGCAACTACCTCGGCCAGCTGGCTGCAGACGCTGCGTGACAGCCAGTCGGCCAACGGCGCGTTCCCGGACGTCGCGCCAGTCACGTGCTGCGGCGACGGCGTCGCGGGCTGGGGGACGCGGGCACGGTCGTCCCGTTCGCGCTCTACAAGCGCTACGGCGACCCGCGCATCCTGCGCGAGAACTACGACGCGATGGAGCGCTGGATCGCCTACCTGCAGGCGAACAGCAGCAACCTGATCCGCCCCAACAGCGGCTACGGCGACTGGCTCGCGACCGGACAACACGGCGCAGGACCTGATCGGCACGGCGTTCTTCGCGTACTCGACCGACCTCGTCCGCCAGGCGGCGACGATCCTCGGCGAGGACGCCGACGCGGCGTCGCTACGCGTCCCTCTACGCCCAGATCAAGTCCGCCTTCGCGAACCGCTGGGTGCGCGCGGACGGCACGGTCGGCTCCGGCAGCCAGACGAGCTACGTGCTCGCGCTGAAGTTCGGGCTCGTGCCGGACAACCTGAAGACCGCGGCCTTCAACCGCCTCGCGGACGACGTGGCCAGCCGCGGGAACCACCTCTCCACCGGCTTCCTCGGCACGCCGTTCCTGCTCAACGTGCTGGAGGACGGCGGCCGCGCCGACCTCGCGCACAAGCTCCTCGTGCAGGACTCCTACCCGAGCTGGGGCTACATGCTCAGCCGCGGCGGGACGACGATCTGGGAGCGCTGGGACGGCATCCGCCCAGACGGCTCGCTGCAGGACGCGGGCATGAACTCGTTCAACCACTTCGGGCTGGGGTCGATCGGCGATTGGCTCTACGACGAGGTCGGCGGCCTCGCGCCGCTGGAGCCGGGCTACAAGAAGCAGCTCGTGGCGCCCTCCACGGGAGAGCTGGGTGCCGCCTCCTACGCGGTGATGACGGCCTAAGGAAAGGCGAAGACCGCGTGGTCCAAGGAAGCCGAGGGCCGGCTGACGATCGACGTCGACGTCGCCGATCAACACCCGCGCCGAGGTGCGCGTGCCGCTCAAGGACGGCCAGGTGGTGTTCGAGAGCGGCAAGCCCGCGGCCGAGCAGCCAGGCGTGGTCCACAAGGGCACGGCGAACGGCGTCGCCACCTACGAGGTCGGCTCGGGCAGCTACCGCTTCCTGGCGGCGGTCAGCAATGCCACGAGCGTCAACACGAACGTGAACGCCAACGTGCCCGCGACGCTGGCGCTCTCGGTCGGCAACGCGTCGCTGGGTGCGCTCACGCCCGGCGTTGCCCGCACGTACACGGGTGCAGAGCACGGCGACCGTCACCTCGACGGCCGGCGACGCCGCGCTGTCCGTGTTCGACGCCGAGCGCGACCGCGACGGGCAAGCTCGTGAACGGCTCGTTCGCGCTCGCGCAGCCGCTGCAGGTGGACGGCAAGGCGGTCGGCGGGTCGAGCAAACCCACGCCGCTGCACGCCTGGATCGGGCCGGTGAGCAACGGCGCGAAAGCGCTCGCGTTCTCGCAGACCGTCGGCGCCGACGAGGGCCTGCGGACCGGCAGCTACGGCAAGACGCTGACGTTCACGCTGAGCACTACGTCGCCGTAGATCGAGCGGATCTCCGCCTTGGCCACGAAGTGCGTGGCCAAGGCGTCCCGCTCCGTGAACGAGAGCACGTGGATCCAGGCCGTGAAGCGGCCGTCGAACGTCCCGTGCAGCTCGATCGGCGCCGGACCGGAGGGATCGCGGTACCCGTCCCACGATTCCTCCGCCGCGCGCCAGTCCACCTCCCACCCGCCGAGCACGCGCGGATAGAGCCCGAGCGTCTCCTCCTGCGGCGTGAGGTCCAGCCGGAACAGGCCGGGAGCGAGCAGGATCGCCGCCCGCGCGCCGAACTCGACGAGCCGCGAGGCCGTGATCAGCAGCCCGCCGTCGTCCAGAGCACACGCCAGCTGACCCAGCGCGGCGCCCTCCGCTGCGGCTCGGTCCGGACTCAGCAGCTCAGCCGCAGCGCGATCCACTCGTCCTCCGTTCCCAGCCCCTGCGCGACGGAGAAACCCGCTGCCTCGTAGCCCTTGACCACGTCGGGCATCTCGTCGGTGACGATCCCGGACACGATCACGTGGCGGACGCTCGCATCCACCGCCGCGGCCACCCGCTCGTGCACGGGCGGCGGCGCGTTCACCAGCAAGACGGTCGCGAGCGGGATGTCGTCGACCGCGAGATCGCTCACCGCGACGTCGACGGACACCCCGTTGCGCTCCACGTTCTCGCGCGCGACCTCGATCGCCACCGGCACGCGGTCGACGCCCACGACCGGCGCCCAGCCGAGCTTCGCGGCCACGATCGCGAGCGTGCCCACGCCGCAGCCGAGGTCGGCGACGCTCCCGCCCGGCTCGAGCTCCAGCAGCAGCGCGACGCACATCTGCGTCGTCGGGTGTGAGCCCGAGCCGAACGCGCTCCCGCGCCGCTCCACCACGACCTCGATCGGCGCGTCGGTCTCGCGATCGAACGGGGAGCGGATCCCGACGACGCCGCCGATCACGACGCCCGCCCCCATCTTGCGCTGCTTCCAGTCCGCCGGCACCTCGTCCACGACGCCGCCCGTGAGTTCGAGCACGCCGTCGGGAAAGGGCGCGCCGGAGTAGGCCGCGTACGCGTCGCCGTCCTCGCGCACACCGCCGGGCAGGAGCGGGAGGACGGCGTCGAGCAGGTCCTCGTCGCCGCTGAAGGTGAGCCGGTACATCAGGCGCCGAAGCCTGCCAGACCGCGCTCGAGGCGGGAGTACACCCGCCTCGTCTCCAGCCGGAGCTCGGCCGCGACGGTGAGCGGATGCTCGCCCGCGAGCAGGCGCTTCATCGCGGCGCGGAAGATCATCCGGTGCGCCCACGCGAGCGAGCGGACGGCCGTCGCCGCGACGAGGTCGTAGTCCTCGCTGACGGCGACGGTGAGCTCGTGCGCCTCACGTTCCCAGTAGGTGAGCAGCCGGGCCTGCAGCGCCGCGCTCCCCCGCACCACCCGCGGCACCGTCATCAGCGCCTCGACCTGCCCGGACTCGATCTGATCCAGCCAGGCCAGCGTCTCCGCCTCGAAGAGCTGCGAGAGCGAGACGCCGGGCGCGCGCGTGCGGATCGCCTCCACCTGCGCCGCGAGCCGGTCCTCGGAGCGGAAGAAGACGAGGTCCTCCTTGGTCGCGAAGTAGTTGAACACCGTCTTCTCGGACACGTCCACGGCGCGCGCGACGTCGGCCACGGTCACCGCGTCGAACCCGTGCTCGAGAAACAGCTCCATCGCCGTCGCGGCGATCGATTCCCGGGTCTCCCGCTTCTTGCGCTCGCGCAGTCCTTCCATGAGAGCGCTCATTGTACTTCGCTTACAGTCACTGTACTTTTACAGTCACATGATCGAAGTCAACGGACCTGCGGAAAGTCGTTCGGGGACGTGGAAGCCGTCCGCGGCGTCTCCTTCTCGGTCGCGCCGGGCGAGGTGTTCGGATTCCTGGGTCCGAACGGCGCCGGCAAGACGACCACCATCAACATGCTGTGCACGCTCGCGAAGCCCACGGGCGGGAGCGCGACCGTCGCCGGCCACGACGTGGCGCGCGAACGCGACGACGTCCGCCGCCACATCGGGCTGGTGTTCCAGGACCCCACGGTCGACGGGTACCTGACCGCCGCGCAGAACCTGAAGCTCCACGCCGAGCTCTACGGCGTGCCGTCCGACCTCGTCGCGCCGCGGATGCGGCAGGTGCTGCGAGATGGTCGGGCTCGACGACCGCCGCGACGCCGAGGTCAAGACGTTCAGCGGCGGGATGCGGCGGCGGCTGGAGATCGCGCGCGGGCTCATGCACTCGCCGCGCGTGCTGTTCCTCGACGAGCCGACGATCGGGCTGGACCCGCAGACGCGCGCGTCGATCTGGCGCTACATCCACGAACTCCGCGAGCGGGAGGAGATCACGATCTTCATGACCACGCACTACATGGACGAGGCCGAGTTCTGCGACCGGATCGCGATCATGGACCAGGGCGAGATCGTCGCGCTGGACACGCCCGCGGCGCTCAAGGCGCAGGTCGGCGCGGACCGGATCAAGATCGAGACCGAGGACGACGACGCGGCGCTGGAAGCGCTGCGCGGGTACGACGCCACCCGCTCGGAGGGCGGGATCGCGTTCTACGTGGACAACGGCGCGCAGTTCGTCCCACAGCTGTTCGCGGAGCTCGAGGTGCCGATCACGTCCGTCAGCGTCTCGCGGCCCAGCCTCGACGACGTGTTCATGTCCTTCACCGGCAAGACGATCCGGGACGCGGAGGCCGCGCCGAACGCGAACCGCATGATCATGCGGATGATGGCGGGCCGATGAGCACCTTCGACATCGTCCGCGTCCGGGTGCCCGAGCGCAGCTACCGCAACGAGCTGCGCGCGATCAAGATCGTCTGGACGCGGGAGCTCATCCGCTTCCGCAAGGACCGGCTCGGCATCGTCACGTCACTCGTCCAGCCGCTGCTGTTCCTGTTCGCGCTCGGCGCCGGGCTGAACCTGACGACGTTCATCTTCCCCGGCATCCTGTGCATGTCGGTGATGTTCACCGCGATCTTCAACGCGGCCTCGATCGTGTGGGACCGCGAGTTCGGCTTCCTGCGCGAGATGCTGGTCGCGCCGGTGCGCCGCTCGTCGATCGTGATCGGCAAGTGCCTCGGCGGCGCGACGGTCGCGAGCCTCCAGGGCGTGATCCTGATCGTGCTGATGCCGCTCGTCGACGTGCCGTACAGCCTGGTCGTGATCCTCGGGGCGTTCGGGCTGATGCTGTTGCTCGCCTTCGCCATGAGCGCCTTCGGCCTGATGCTCGCCGCGCGCGTGAAGCAGATGCAGTCGTTCATGCGCCTGTCGCAGATGATCGTGATGCCGTTGTTCTTCCTCTCGGGCGCGCTGTTCCCGGTGGCCGACCTGCCCGATTGGCTCGCCGTCCTGAACCGGCTGGACCCGATCACCTACGCCGTCGATCCGATGCGCAAGCTGATCCTCGACGACGTCGTGGGCGTGACGTGGTTCGGCTGGCCGGTGCCGAGCGGGCTCGAGGTGCTGATGGTGGCCACGTTGGGGCTGCTCATGCTCGCGATCGCGGTCTGGGAGTTCTCCGACACGGAGTAGCTCGTATATACCTTCTGCGGTATATTCACTCGCATGCTGTCGACGTTCGAGGTGCTCTCGCTGCCCGCGCGGCGCGAGATCATCGAGCAGCTGCGGGCCGGACCGAGCTCCGTGAGCGACCTGTCGGACGCGCTCGGGCTGAGCCAGCCGATCACGTCCAAGCACCTGCGCGTGCTGCGGGACGCCGGGTTCGTGAGCGTGCGGCCCGACGCGCAGCGCCGCTGGTACGAGCTGCGGGCCGAGCCGTTCGTCGAGGTGGCGCAGTGGCTCGAGCCCTACCGCTGGATGTGGGAGGACCGGCTCGACCGGCTCGGCCGATACCTGGATGAGGAGGCTTCGCAATGACCGATCCTGTGCTGAAGGGCGACGCGATCCGGGTGCAGCGACGCTACGACCACCCGATCGAGCGGGTCTGGGACGCCGTGACGACGCCGGAGGGCCTCGCCGAGTGGTTCCCCGCCCCGGTCCGGTTCGAGGGCGACGTCGCCGACTTCGGTGACGAGAAGGGCAAGGTGCTCGCGTTCGAGCCGCCGCACCGGCTCGCGTTCACCTGGGGCGACGATCAGCTGGAGTTCGAGCTGCGGACGGAGGGTGACGGCACGGTGTTCGTGCTCACGCACACCTTCAGCGACCGCGCCGGCGCGGCGAGCTTCGCGTCCGGCTGGGAGAACTGCCTGCAGGTCCTGAGCCTGGTCCTGGCGGGGAAGCCGCTGCCGGAGCCGGACAAGTTCGAGGCGCGCCACGAGGAGCTGGTGCGGGAGTTCGGGCTCGACGAGCCGGTCGTGACCCGGGGCGACAACGGCTGGAGCGTGCGGATCGAACGGCAGCTCGTCGTGCCCGCCGCGGTCGCGTGGGAGCGGCTCGCCGCCGGGCCGCTCGACGTGCCGAACGTGCTGGTCAAGCTCGGCGACGGGACCGGCCACGGCGCGCGGCTCGTCGTCGCGGTCAACGGCTCGGAGGCGCAGGCACTGGAACCGGCGACGGCGTGGGTGCGCGCCGCGGTCGCACGAGCAGCAGCGGGGTGAGCAGCAGCAGCGCGCCGGCGGCGGCGACCGCCTCCCGCAGGCCGATGACCGCGGCGAGCACGCCCCACGCCGCGGTGAGCGCGGCGATCGTGAGGTTGCTGGTGACGTTCCACGCCGCGAGCGTGCGGGCGACGCGGTCGTCGGGCGTGAGCTGCAGCCGGCGCGTCACGTAGAGCGGGTTGAACACGCCGATGCTCGTGATCAGCGCGAGCTGGGTGGTGAAGACGAGCGCCAGCCCGGCCGGCCCGGGCACCACGAACGCGAGCGGGAGCGAGAAGCAGGCGCGCAGCGTCCCGGCGACCAGCATCGCGCGGCGACTCGACCAGCGGCGGGAGAGCCGCGCGCCGATGATCCCGCCGACGCACGGCGGACCGAACGCGAGCGCGTACTCCAGCGGCGAGAAGCCGAGCTCGCCGAGCATCAGGACCGCCATCAGCGGCGCCGTGGCCATGATCAGCGCGTTGACGAGGACGGTGTTCAGGAACAGCGGCCGCAGCTCGGCGTCGCCGAGGATGAACCGCCAGCCGGCCGCGACATCGGCGATGCGGGACGCGGCCGCGGCGGGGCGGGCGCCGCCGCATCCACCCCGCGCGCCTCGCCGGCCGCGGCCGCGCGGGCGGGCGCGGGCTCTTCCCCGCCGATCGCGCGCAGGCCGAGCGCCGACAGCGCGAAGCTCGCGGCGTTGGCCACGACGGTCACCGCGGGCCCGAGCAGGCCGATCGCCGCGCCACCCAGCGGCGGGCCGAGGATGGCCGCCGTCCAAGTCGTGGACTCGAAGCGGGCGTTCGCGCGCAGGAGCTCCTCCGGCGGGACCAGCCCCTTCACGTAGGCGCCGCTCGCGGCCCGGAACGCGATCCCGCACGCGGCGACGATCACCGACACCAGCACGAGCTGCGTGAGCGTCAGCCAGTCCAGCCAGACCGCGACGGGGACGGTGAGCAGCGCGAGGCAACGCACCACGTCCATCGCGATCATCACCGGCCGCTTGTGGCGGAACTCCACCCACGGGCCGAGCGGGATCGCCACCAGCGCACCGACCGCCAGCCCCGCCGCGGCCAGCGCGGACACGGCGGCCGGGCCGACGTCCAGCACGAGGATCGCGATCAGCGGGAACGCGTCGAACGCGAAGTACGTGCCGAAGACCGAGGCCGCATACGCGGCCCACAGCCAGCCGAATTCAGGTCCGGTCGACGCAAGCAGCCGTCGCAGCGTCGAACTCGCGCCGGAGGTCGCGGATCTCGTCGCGGAGCTTGGCCGCGTACTCGAAGCGCAGCTCCTCGGCGGCGGCGAGCATCTCCTCCTCGAGCTCGCGCATCATCTTCTCGAGCTCGCTGACCGACATGTCGCCCTGCTTCTCGGCGCGGCGGCCTCGGCGGCTCTTCTTCGGGACCTTCGAGTCGGACATCAGGAACTCGGAGATGTCCGAGATGCCCTTGACGATCGTCTCCGGCGTGATGCCGTGCTGCTCGTTGTAGGCCCGCTGGATCTCGCGGCGGCGGTCGGTCTCCTGGAGCGCCGTGCGCATCGCCGCGGTCTCCTTGTCCGCGTACATGATCACCTTGCCGTCCACGTTGCGGGCGGCGCGGCCGATGGTCTGGATGAGCGACGTCGCGCCGCGCAGGAAGCCTTCCTTGTCGGCGTCCAGGATCGCGACGAGCGACACCTCCGGCAGGTCCAGGCCCTCACGCAGCAGGTTGACGCCGACGAGCACGTCGTACTCGCCGAGCCGGAGCTGACGGATGATCTGGATCCGCTCCAGCGTGTCCACCTCCGAGTGCAGGTAGCGCACGCGGAAGCCCATCTCCAGCAGGTAGTCCGTGAGGTCCTCGGACATCTTCTTGGTCAGCGTGGTCACGAGCACGCGCTCGTTGCGCTCCACGCGGACGCGGACCTCGCCCATCAGATCGTCGATCTGGTTCTTCGTCTCGCGGACGTCGATCTCGGGGTCGATGATGCCCGTCGGGCGGACGATCTGCTCGACGATGGTCTGCGAGTGCTCGCGCTCGTACGGGCCGGGCGTGGCGCTCACGTACACGATCTGCGGCGTGATCGAGAGCCACTCGTCGAACGTCTGCGGCCGGTTGTCCATCGCGCTCGGCAGGCGGAAGCCGTAGTCCACGAGCGTCGTCTTGCGCGAGCGGTCGCCCTCGAACATCGCGCCGACCTGCGGCACGGTCTGATGCGACTCGTCGATGAAGCAGACGAAGTCCTTGGGGAAGTAGTCGATCAGGCAGTACGGCCGCGAGCCCGGCATCCGGCCGTCGAGGATGCGCGAGTAGTTCTCGATGCCCGAGCAGAACCCGACTTCCTTGAGCATCTCCATGTCGTACTGCGTGCGCTGGCGCAGGCGGTGCGACTCCAGGAGCTTGCCCTCGGCCTCCAGCTCCTTGCAGCGCTCGTTGAGCTCGTGGCCGATCTCGGCCACGGCGCGCTCCATCGTGCCTTCCTTGACGTTGTAGTGCGTCGCCGGCCAGATCGCGACGTGCTCGAGGTCGTCCTTGATGATCTCGCCCGTCACCGGGTCGAAGTGCTGCAGGCGCTCCACCTCGTCGCCGAACAGCAGCGCCCGGAAGGCCGTCTCCTCGTAGGCCGGGAAGACCTCCAGCGTGTCCCCGCGCACGCGGAACGTGCCGCGGCCCAGCGCCGTGTCGTTGCGGTTGTACTGCAGGTGGACGAGCTTGCGCAGGAGCTCGTCGCGGTCCACGTCCTCGCCCTTGACGATGACCTGGCAGTTCTCGTTGTAGGTCTCCGGCGAGCCGAGGCCGAAGATGCAGGACACCGAGGCGACGATGATCACGTCGCGGCGAGCGAACAGGGACGCCGTCGCCGCGTGCCGCAGCCGGTCGATCTCCTGGTTGATCGCCGAGTCCTTCTCGATGTACAGGTCCCGCGACGGGACGTAGGCCTCGGGCTGGTAGTAGTCGTAGTAGGAGACGAAGTACTCGACCGAGTTCGTCGGGAAGTACGTCCGGAACTCGTTGCAGAGCTGCGCGGCGAGCGTCTTGTTGTGCGCCATGATCAGCGCCGGCCGCTGGACCGCCTCGATCGTCGCGGCCATCGTCATCGTCTTGCCGGTGCCGGTGGCGCCGAGCAGCGTCAGGCCGCTGTCCCCGCGCTCGATCCCGTTCGCCAGGGCTTCGATCGCCTTCGGCTGGTCGGCGGTCGGCGAGTAGACGGCGTCGAGCTTGAAGGGCGGCATCGCCAACGCACGATAGATGAGCGGGAGGATGGATTCCGTCGAACGCGTGTTCGGGCGTCGCCCAGAAGCAGCGCGTCGATCACGTCGTCCGCCGCTCGACCACCGTGAGCGCCTGGACCTCCTCGACGGGATCGTGCACGCCGTGCTCGATCGCGGCCACCAGCAGGTCCGCGGCCAGCTCTCCGCTCTCCCGCAGCGGCTGGCGGATCGTGGTCAGCCCCACGATCTCGGCCAGGTCCACGTCGTCGAAGCCGATCACCGCCACGTCCTCCGGTACCCGTACGCCCAGCGCCTCGCACGCCTTGAGCACGCCGATCGCCTGCACGTCGGAGGCGGCGAAGATCGCGGTCGGCGGGGAGGTCAGTGCCAGCAGCGAGCGCGCCAGCACCGCACCTTCGTCCCGGTCCGGATGGCCGAATCGCTCCAGCTCCGGCTCAAGCCGGATTCCGGCGCGCTGAAGCGCAGCACCAAACCCGCGCCGTCGATCCTCCGACGAAGTGAATCCGTACGCGTTGGTGGGATGATCCCCGAGGAAAGCGATGCGGCTGTGCCCCTTTGCGAGCAGATGCTCCGCGGCCAGCTCGCCGCCGTGGACGTTGTCCACGACGACGCGCGGGAGCCGCGGGTGAGTGACGTCGAGCAGAACGGCGGGCAGGTCATCGCGCTGCAACGCGTCGATCTCGTGGTCGTAGATCGGCAGCGAGACCACGAGCAGACCGGCGATGCGGTTGCGGTCGGCGAGGTCGCGCATCGCGTCCGCGCGCTGCTCGGGCGCCTCCACGTCGAACAGCAGCAGGTCGTACCCGCGCTGACCGTGCCGCGCCAACCGCGCGACCACGCCACGCAGCCGCTCGATCGCGGAATGGGTCGTGAAGAACGGCACCAGCGACCCCGACCGCGGTGGACCGCCCGAGCGACAGCGTCCGCGCCGTGGCGTTGATCCGGTAGCCCAGTTCGTCCACCGCCGCTTTCACACGCGCGCGCGTGGGCTCCACGACGAGCGGACTGTCGTTGAGCACGCGCGAGACGGTGGCGGCGCTCACGCCGGCGTGGCGAGCGACATCCCGGATGGTCGGGCCGCGGCCCCGCGAAGCACCCATGAACACCGCAGCTTGACAACTTCCGACCAGCGTGGTGGAGTCGCATGAAACCGGTTACATCGAGTCAGAGGAGCGACGGCGGGTGACCATGGGGACGAGCGTGCGGCTGCTCGCGGTGGATCCGCACGAGCTGATCACGTGGGGCCTGCGCACGGTCCTGAGCCAGCAACCGTGGGTCGAGCGCTGCCTGCAGGCCAACGATCTCGCCCAGGCGGGCGTGCTGGCCGCGCGCTACACGCCGCACGTGATCCTCGTCGACGGCTCGCTCGCCGACGGCGGCGACTTCCACGAGCTCCAGCGCACCTCCCCTGCGAGCCGGCTCGTCGTGATGACCGAGCGCCAGTCGGTGCCCGCCCGGCTGCTGCACACGGTCCGCGCGTGCGGGTTCGTCTCCAAGGCCTGGGGCATCGAGGAGATCGTCGCCGCGGTGCGGCTCGCGGGGCTCGGCCTGGGGCTCGCGCCCGCCTGAGCTCTCGGGCGACGCGCCGCGGCTCACCCCGCGCGAGGAGCAGGTCCTGTCGATGATCGCGCGCGGCGAGACCAACGACGAGATCGCGGTGGACCTCAAGCTCTCGCCGAACACCGTCAAGCAACACGCGAGCAGCGCGTACCGCAAGCTCAACGCGCACAACCGCACCGAAGCGGTGCGGCGCGCACAGTTCCACGGGCTGATCACCTGACGTCAGTAGCCCATTCGGGTGTATCGGGTGCACCTCTTCGGACCACACAAGTTGCGAATGTCACAGCAGGTGGGTACACCCCCCGCGAAGAAGTAGGGGGCAGCGAAGGCTGCTGAAAACCTCGTCGTAAGCTGACGGCGGAGGTGACTCCACCGTCTTGGGGGAGAGGAGACTCATGAGGCGTGCGGGACCGGGAGCAGTGGCTGTGGTGGCCGCTGCCTGCGCCATCGTCGTCGCGGGTTGCGGAGGTGACGACGGCGGAACGGCAACCATCCAGTACTTGGGGCCGCTCGATCCGGGCGGCACCAACGTGGCGGCCGCGAAGGAGTGTTCGGACCAGTCCAACGGGCGGTATCGGGTCGCCATGTCCCCGGTCGCCAACAGCGCCGACGCCACGCGCGAGCTGTTCGTGCGCCGTCTGGCCGCGGGCGACAAGAACATGGACATCATCAACATGGACACCATCTACACGCCCGAGTTCGCGGAGGCGGGATGGATGACCGAGTTGACCGGCGCCAACAAGGAGGACGCGCTCGACGATGTCCTCGACGGCCCGGCCCAGTCCGTGACCTGGAAGGACAAGGTCTACGGCATTCCCACCAACACCAACGTCCAGTTGCTCTGGTACCGCAAGGACCTCGTCCCGAAGCCGCCCGAGACGTGGGACGAGATGATCGAGATGGCCAAGAAGCTGCCTCCGGTCAAGGGCAACATCCTCGAGCAGGGCCAGAAGTACGAGGGCTACGTCGTGTGGTTCAACAACCTCGTGGCGTCGGCCGGCGGGGAGATCGTGAACGCCGAGGGCAAGCCGGTGCTCAACGAGGCCGCGGTCAAGGCCGCGACGATCATCCGTGACGTCGCCCGCTCCGGTCGCGCCGACTCGTCGCTCTCCACCGCGCAAGAAGACCCGTCGCGCCTCGCCTTCGAGGCCGACAAGGGCGCCTTCCTGCTCAACTGGCCGTACGTCTACGCCGCCGCCCGCGCGGACGCGGAGACCTCCGAGGTCACCAAGAAGGTCTTCGAGAACATGGGCTACGCCCGCTGGCCGGGCGTCAACAAGGGCGAGCCGAGCAAGGTCTCGATCGGCGGCGCCAACCTCGGTGTCCCGAAGACGAGCAAGCACCCCGAGCTCGCGATCGAGGCCGCGCTGTGCATGACCAGCGAGAAGTGGCAGCGCCAGGAGGCCATCAAGGAAGGCCTGCCGCCGGTCATGAACAAGGTCTACGACGACGCCGAGGTCCGCAAGGTCTACCCCTTCGCCGATCTGCTGCGCGACCAGCTCAAGGATGCGGTGGTGCGCCCGCCGACCCCGTCCTACTCGGACGTGACGCTGGCCATCCAGGACACCCTGCACCCGCCGGCCTCGATCGATCCCCAGAAGTCGATCGACACGCTGCGTGACCGGCTGGAGATTCTCGCCGACGGAGGGATGTACTGATGGCCGTCGCCGCCGAATCTGCCGAGACCACCGCCCCGTCCGCGCACACCGGTCTGACCGACCGCGCGAAGGCCGAGCGCAAGTTCGCCTACATCCTGTGCGCCCCCGCCGTCCTCGTGATGGCGCTGGTCGCCGGGTTCCCGATCGTCTACGCCTTCTGGCTCTCGCTCCGGCGCGAGGATCTGCGTTTCCCGGACGCCGGCGAGTTCATCGGCTTCTCCAACTACGCCACCGTGCTCTCCTCGAGCACGTGGTGGAGCGCGTTCAGCAACACGATGATCATCACGGTCGTCTCGGTGCTGCTCGAGCTCGCCCTCGGCATGCTGATCGCGCAGGCGATGTACCGGGCGATCTTCGCCCGGACCGGCGATCCGCGCCTCCGTGCTCGTGCCGTACGGCGCGGTCACCGTCGTCGCCGCGTTCGCGTGGCGTCTGGCGTTCGATCCGGCGACCGGGTTCGCGACCGAGCTGTTCAACCTCGACCCGCCGCCGCTGACGACGCACTGGGGCTCGATGTTCGTGATCATCACGGCGGAGGTCTGGAAGACGACGCCGTTCATCGCCCTGCTGCTGTTGGGTGGCTTGGCGCTGATCCCCGACGACCTCTACAAGGCCGCCAAGATGGACGGCGCGAGCGCGTGGCAGCGGTTCGTGAAGATCACGCTGCCGCTGATCAAACCCGCGCTCATGGTCGCGGTGCTGTTCCGCACGCTCGACGCGTTCCGCATCTACGACGCCGCGTTCATCATCACGCGCGGCGCCAACGACACGGACACGGTGTCGATCCTCGGTTACGAGCAGCTCGTCAACCGGCTCAACCTGGGTCTCGGATCGGCCGTCTCGATCCTGATCTTCATCTGCGTGATGATCATCGCGTTCATCTTCTTCCGCTTCCTGGGCGCGAGCCCGGAGAGGAGGTAACGGTCATGGACCAGTACACCCGCAACCAGAAGATCCTGTGGGCGATCGGCACCGTCGTCGTGCTCTTCTACGCCCTCGTCCCGGTGGCGTGGATCCTCTCGCTGTCGCTCAAGACCCCGGAGACGATCGGCGACCAGAAGCTTCTTCCCGTCCGACGTCACGCTGGACAACTACAGCGCCGTGTTCGAGGAAGGCCTGGGCTTCAACCGCGCGCTGTTCAACTCGATCGGCATCGCGCTGATCACCACCATCCTGGCGCTCGCGTTCGCCTCGATGGCGGCCTACGCGATCACGCGCTTGGACTTCCCGGGCAAGACGCTGATCCTCGCCGGGCGCGCTCGCCGTGTCGATGTTCCCGGCGATCTCCGTGGTCGGCGGCCTGTTCAACGTCTGGCGCGTCGTGGGTCTGTACGACACGTGGCCGGGGTTGATCCTGCCGTACCTGTCGTTCGCGCTCCCGCTCTCGATCTACACGCTCTCGGCGTTCTTCAGAGAGATACCGTGGGACCTCGAGAAAGCGGCGCAGATGGACGGCGCGACCGGCATGCAGGCCTTCCGGCGCGTGATCCTGCCGCTGGCCATGCCGGGCGTGTTCACGGCCGGCATCCTGGCCTTCATCGCGGCCTGGAACGACTTCCTGTTCGCGAACGTGCTCACGTCGACCGACGCGGCACGCACCGCCCCGGTGGCGCTGTCGTACTTCCGCGGCGCCTCGCAGTTCACCGATCCGTCGGGAGCGATCGCCGCAGGCGCGGTGGTCGTGACGATCCCGATCCTGATCATGGTCCTGATCTTCCAGCGGCGAATCGTGTCCGGCCTCACCTCCGGCGCGGTCAAGGGGTAATCGAAGATGGCTGACATCGTTCTCGACAACGTCACCAAGACGTACTCGGACGGCTACACGGCGGTCAAGGGCCTCAACCTGGAGATCGCCGACGGCGAGTTCATGATCCTCGTCGGCCCGTCGGGCTGCGGGAAGTCGACCGCCTTGAACATGATCGCGGGGCTCGAGGACATCTCGTCCGGTGAGCTGCGGATCGGCGGCGAGGTGGTCAACAAGAAGGCCCCGCGCGACCGCGACATCGCGATGGTGTTCCAGAGCTACGCGCTGTACCCGCACATGACCGTGCGCGACAACATCGCGTTCGCGCTGAAGCTGGCGAAGCGGCCGCAGTCGGAGATCGACGGCAAGGTCAACGAGGCCGCCGAGATCCTCGACCTCCAGAACCACCTGGACCGCAAGCCGGCGAACCTGTCCGGCGGCCAGCGCCAGCGCGTGGCCATGGGGCGCGCGATCGTGCGCAACCCGAAGGCGTTCCTGATGGACGAGCCGCTCTCGAACCTGGACGCGAAGCTGCGCGTGCAGATGCGGGCGGAGGTGGCGCGCATCCAGCACCGCCTCAACACCACCACGGTCTACGTGACCCACGACCAGACCGAGGCCATGACGCTGGGCGACCGCGTGGCCATCATGCTGCACGGCGACCTCCAGCAGGTCGCGTCGCCGATGGAGCTCTACAACCACCCGAGGAACCTGTTCGTGGCGGGCTTCATCGGGTCGCCGGGCATGAACTTCCTGCCCGCGAAGATCGAGGACGGCGTCGCGAAGTTGCCGATGGTCGACATCAAGCTCCCGCAGGACGTCGCCGAGCGGGTCGGCCGCATCGACTCGAGCCGGAACATCATCGCGGGCATCCGGCCGGAGGACTTCGAGGAGGTCAGCCAGGTCAGCGCCGACCAGCGGGCGCGAGGCACGACGTTCACGACGAAGTTCGACCTCGTCGAGGCGATGGGCGCGGAGTACTACGTCCACTTCTCGGCGGGTGACGCCACCGTCCATTCCTCGCAGGTCGACGACCTGATGGCCGACGCCGGCGGCGTGGCCGAGCTGTCCGATCAGGGCGCGGTGGTCGTCGCGCGCCTGGATTCGGAGGCCAAGGTCAAGGTCGGCGAGCCGAGCGAGGTCTGGGTCGACGCGACCAAGCTGCACTTCTTCGACGCCGACTCCGGCGAGAACCTCTCAGCCGCGTAGCTCGCAGGATGAGCGCCTCGCTCGGTGCGAGCGAGGCGCTCACCGCTTCTCGGGCCGGGTCGCTGGAGATCACCAGCGACGCCGGTCCGCGTCGAGCGGGAGCGCCTGGTCGGTGAAGTTGACCGCGACCAGGTAGGTGTCGTCGCGGGTCCAGGCCACGATGCCCGGCCCGAGGTCCAGCATCTGCTGGTCGCCCGTGATCCGCAGGTCCGCGAGGGCCTTCGTGAGGTTGAGCGTGGAGTGCGGGTCTGCGGCCTGCGTGGCCGCGTTGAGCGTCGCCGCCTCGTCGATGAACGGCAGCCACGCGCTGTCCGCCGTGGTGAAGCCGTAGCCCGGCCCCTCCGGCGTCCACGGGATCGGCGCGCGCTCGGGGTCGCGGCCGTCGACGTCGACGACGCGGTCGGGCGGGATGGTCGCGTCCGGGAGGCCCAGCTCCTCGCCCTGGTAGATGAACGGCGTGCCCTTGAGGCCGTAGAGCATCACGAGGATCGCGCGGGCGCGCTCGGCGCCGAGCCCATCGTGGTCGAAGCGCGAGCGCGGGCGGTTCTTGTCGTGGTTGGCCAGGAACCAGGCCGGCCACGCGTGATCCTCGGCCAGACGCTCGAAATCGTCGATCGCGGTGGCGTAGGCCTCCGCGCCCCAGTCCTGGTCGATGAAGACGAAGTTGTGCGCGAGGTGGAGTTGGTTGCCGTACTGCAGGTAGGCGACGACGCGGTGCAGGTCCTGCAGCGCCACCTCCCCCACGATCATGCGGTCCTCGTACTCGTCCACGACCTTGCGGATGCCGCGCAGGCGGTCGTGGATCGACTCCCAGTCCTCGTTGTGCGGGCGCGCCGCGCCGGCCTGGTCGCGCAGGAGCGGGTCCTTGGCGATCCGCGGGATCGCGTCCAGGCGCAGGCCGTCGACACCGCGATCCATCCAGAAGCGGATCACGTCGTGCATCGCCTGCTCGACCTCGGGGTTGTCCCAGTTCAGGTCGGGCTGCTCGGGCATGAAGCTGTGCAGGTAGTACTGCTGCGTGGTCTCGTCGAACGTCCACG
Source organism: uncultured Solirubrobacteraceae bacterium (assembly GCA_963724195.1). Classification (GTDB taxonomy): domain Bacteria; phylum Actinomycetota; class Thermoleophilia; order Solirubrobacterales; family Solirubrobacteraceae; genus Solirubrobacter. The sequence goes on from CAVRTQ010000018.1 coordinate 241,999, forward strand.
CCGCGCCGCAGGCCTTGAACACCGACTCCCAGTCGTTGGGCTGGTCGCGCCAGACGTACCAGTCGCGCTTGGGGTTCTCCCGCGAGCTGCGGGATTCGAGGAACCAGGGGTGCTGGTTGGAGCTGTGGTTCGGGACCCAGTCCAGGATCAGCTTCATCCCGCGCGCGTGCGTCTCCGCGACGAGCTCGTCCAGGTCCGCGAGCGTGCCGAACACCGGGTCGATGTCGCAGTAGTCGGCCACGTCGTACCCGAAGTCGGCCATCGGCGAGGTGAAGATCGGGCTGAGCCAGATCCCCTCGACCTTGAGGCCCTGCAAGTAGTCGAGCTTGCTCGTGATGCCTTTGAGGTCACCGACGCCGTCGCCGCCTGAGTCCGCGAACGAACGCGGATAGATCTGATAGATGGCGCCCCGCTGCCACCACGCCTGCTCGCCCATGCCCGCGATTATGCTGATGGCATGCGTCTCTGGGTCGCAGCCACGCTCGTCATGGTCGTCGCCGGCATCGTCGTGTGGGTCCTGTGGAGCGACACGACCGCCGGGATGGGGATCGGGCTCTCGCTCGTCGGCATCGCGTCGGTGATCGCGGTGTCGCTCGTGTTCTTCATGGTCGGCCAGTCAGAGGACACCGAGCGCGCGGCGGCCGCGGCGCCGCCGGAGCCGGACGCGGACGAGGAGAAGCCGGCCGAGGATCCGCACCCCCGGCCGGCGCTGGACCGGCGGCGGCCTATGCCGCCGCGTCGGCCCAGTTAGCGGCCGTCGGACTTGCGGCGATGATCGTCGCGGCCGGCAGTTCGAGCGAGGTCAACACTGCCCGCTCATTTGCCCACCGGACGGCGAACGGTTCTCAGAGAATCAGACAGGAGGTCGTGGCGTGCGCGAACAGCCGCTCAGGATCGGCCTCCGCGTACAGGCGACCCTCGGACGTCGCGAGCTTACGACCCGCATGGACCACGCGCGAGTCGGCCAGCACCCGGCCCGTCTCCGCCGTCATCCCGCGCACGTAGCGCACGTGCAGGTCGGTCGTCGTGTAGCGGGCGCCCGCGGGCAGGACGGTGTGGATCGCGCAGCCGAGCGAGGAATCCAGCAGCGTCGCCGCGACGCCGCCGTGCACGGAGCCGATCGGGTTGTACATCCATTCCTGGGGCGTGACGGCGAAGATCACGCGCCCAGGCTCGACGAGCGTGATCTCGAAGTCGAGCAGCGAGGCGATCGGCGGCGGCGGGAGCTCACCCGCCGCGATCTTGCGGATGGCCTCGATGCCCGGCAGCTCGGCCGCGGCCTGCGCCGTGATCATCGGGTCGGCCCAGGTGAACGTGCGCTCGCGCGAATTGAGTTGCGTCACGCAACTCAGCGTACCGTCAACCGTGGCGGACGGTCCGCCAGGATTGCCACGTGATCCGCAGGATGACGAGCGCGATCACGAGGCCGATGACCGGGTCCGCGGCGGGCAGGCCGAGCGCAACGACGATCGCGCTCGCGACCACCGCGAGGCTGACGAGCCCGTCCGTGCGCGCGTGGTAGCCGTCGGCGACGAGCGCCGGGCTCTCCAGCCGCCGTCCGGCGCGGAGGCGGATCGCCGCCGCCCATTCGTTGCCGAGGAAGCCGATGACGCCCGCCAGCGCCAGCGCGGGCAGGTGATCGATGTCCTGCGGGTTGATCAGCCGGTCGACGGCCTGGAACGCCGCGACGCAGGCGCTGAAGAAGATCACGGCGACGACGATGTAGCCCGCACCCCGCTCCGCCCGCGCACTGCGCAACAGGAACGCGATCGCGAGCGGCACGGCGGTCAGCGCGTCACCGACGTTGTGGATGAGGTCGGCGAGCAGCGCGACGCTGCCGGTGGCCACGAACACGCCGATCTGCGCCACCCCGGTGACCAGCAGGACGACGAGGCTCAGCGCCACCGCCCGCAGCCCGGCGCGTGAGCGCGTGATCGAGCGGTCGACGAGCCCGTGGCTGTGCCCATGGGCCTCAGACATGCTCACGCGCCGGCGTGTCGACCCAGCCGTGCTCGGCGTGCTCGAGCTGGTGCCGGATCGCGCCCAGCAGGTCGACGAGATGGTCGTCGTGCAGCTGGTACAGCATCCGCCGTCCGTCGCGGCGCACGGTCACCATCCGCAGGTGGCGCAGGACGCGGAGCTGCTGGGAGACGGCGTTCGCGCCGAGCCCGGCTTCCCGCGCCAGCTCGTCCACCGCCAGCTCCCGCCCGACGAGCGCATACAGCAGCTTCAGCCGGCTCGCGGTCGCGAACGCGGCCATCCGCTCGGCGATCCGCTCCGCCTCCCCGTCCGCCAGCGGACGGTCCGGCGACAGGTGCTCTTCGGGCCGCGGCATCCGCACAACATAACATCTGTGCGCCTATAAAGATAAAGAGGGACTGTCCCTCTTTAGAAACGAGGGACAGTCCCGGGCACTACGGAGCTACGGGGTGGTGGTGGAGAGGGTCAGCGTCAGCGGCTTCGCGTAGGAACCCGTGCGCAGCGCCTCGTTGGCACCGATGGACTGCTTGAACTTCAGGGTGAGCAGGTCGTTGGAGACCGGCCCGGCCCAGGCGTGCAGCGCGAGCTGCGTGTTGCCGACGGCGGCGAACGGGTTGTTCACCGCGGCCTGCAGCGGCTGCTCGAGCGAGAACGCGCCGTTGACGAGCTTGCCGGCGCCGGCCGTCGACGGATCGACGATCGACAGCGTGGCGTCAGCCGCCGTGCTGGTGACCTTGACCGGGACGGACGTCTCGTAGTCCTTGGCGACGCCCGGGGTGAAGGCGCCCAGGCTCGGCGCGCCGTCGAGGGCGAGCGAGAGCGTGTTGGCGACGGTGCCGCCCACGCCCGTGGGCTTGACGCTCTCGAGGTTCTCCGTGATCACCTTCGGCCCGTTGGCGGGCTTGGTGATCGTGAAGTCGTCGTAGAGCTCGCCGTTGGCGTCCTTGGACTTGTAGGACAGCTTGTCGCCGTCGAGGCTGATCACCTGGAACAGCTGGGTGTTCATGCCGATCTTCTTGGCGATCGCACCGTTCGTGGTCCAGTTGAGGTCGTTGGCCTCGTACATCTTCGGCCCGGACACGGAGACGACGTAGATCGACGTCCCGGTCTGGGTCGTGGTGCCCTCGGCCATGTTGCCGCGGCCGTAGGAGTGATCGTGGCCCTGGAGCACGAGATCGACGCCGTAGCGCTCGAGCACCGGCAGCCAGGAGGCACGCTGCGACGGGTTGTTCCGCCCCTCGGCGGTGGAGAACATCGGGTGGTGGAAGGTCGCGACCGTCCACTTGTTCGGGTTGTTCTGCAGGACGCCTTCGAGCCAGGCGCGCTGGACCTCGAGGAACTCCGGACGCAGCGCGGAAGCCACGGCCGAGACGTTCGAGTTCAGCGAGATGAACCGGACGCCCTGGTAGTCCGAGTAGAACACGGTGCCCTTGAGCGCGTCGATGACCGCGGCCGTGCCCTGCGTGGGGCCGTTGTCCGGGAACGCGAACTGCGTGCGCCAGTACGGGGCCAGCGTCGTGCCGCTGTACTCGTGGTTGCCCGGCGTGGCGATGTTGTTCTGCATGGCCGGGATGAACGAGTTGGCCTTGAACCACTCGCCCCACTGGCCGTCGTTGCTGGACGTGTCGACGAGGTCGCCGGCGTGAACCGTCAGCTTCGCCTCGGGAGCGTCCTTGAACGCCTGGCGGACCAGACGCGACCAGTGCTCCTGGATGTCGTTCTGCGCGTCGCCGAGGTAGACGAACGAGAACGGCTTGTACGTGGCGGCGGCGGTCTCGAACTCGAGCCACTCGCCCCAGTTCGTGCCGTCGCCGACGCGGTAGAGGTACTTCGTCTCCGGCTCCAGCCCCGTGAAGCGGACCGTGTGGAACACGGTCTCGGCGCCGAGGCTCGAGGTCTGCTGGACGTTGCGCGTCGCGAGCACGGTCGTGGCGCTCGCCTTGAAGCCGGGCCCTCCGGTCGACTTCGCGAGCTGCGCCTGAGCGGACTTGACGGTCGTGTCGGTCCGCCACGTCACCGACTGCGAGTTGGACGGATCCGCCTCGTTCGTCAGCGCGATGCGGTCCGGCAAGGTCGTCGGCTTGTGCTTCTCCGCGGCCGGATAGGCCGGGGTCGGTTCGTTCTGGGACTGTGCGACGTTGATTCCCGCCGCGAAGAGCGCTGCCGTAAGAGCAGCGCCCAAAAGCGCCCGGTGTGCCACCGGTGCGTTCATGACCCTCCTTGAGCTGGTTCGGGTGTGACCGCGGCGAGTGTTTCGTGAGAGAGGGCTGAGTTCGGTTACCGACTCGTGACGTCACGAATCGGTAACAGCGCGATCACGAGCGACTGTGAAAGTGGCGCCCGCCATGAGGAACGCCCTGCTCGCGCTGCTGTTCACGCTCCTGCTGCCCGCCACCGCCGGAGCGGCCGTGGACAAGCCGGGCGTGTCCGAGATCCGCCAGGACGGCGCCGTCGTCACGTGGGTGCTGGGCATCCCCGGGGAGGAGCTGACCAGCCTCGCCGGCGAGACCCGGGCGTCGGTCGCGGGCTACATGGCCAACAACGTCCGCATGTCCGTGGACGCGGAGTCCTGCCCGGGCGCGATGACGGACGCGACGCCCGAGCGTCGCGACGGCGTCCCGCCCTTCGCCCGCGTGACGATGCAGTTCAAGTGCCCGCAGGAGGCCGGGAAGTTCGCGGTCGTCAACGAGATGCTGGTCGTCAGCGCCGTCGACTACGAGCTCGGCGGCGCGACCGGCACGTTCCGCTTCGGCCCCGATCACACGCTGATGGAAGTGGCGAGCCCGGAGTTCTCGCGCTGGCTGCGTGCAGGCTTCGAGGCGCTCGCGCTGGGCTGGGAGCACGTGCTGTTCCTCGGCGTCCTGTTGCTCGGCGCGCGCACCGGGCGTGAGCTCGGCGCGTTCGTGGCGTGCGTCACGGCCGCCTACCTGCTCGCGCTCGGTGCTCGCGGTCCTCGGCGTCGTCAGCGTGCCCGAGCGGGTGATCGAGGCGCTGACCGTCGCCTCGATCGTCGCGGTCGCCGCGCTGCCGGTGCTCGGCATCGCCGGGCGCACGCAGCTGTCGATCGTGTTCGCGCTCGCGCTGGTGCACGGGCTCGCGTTCGCGATCGCGGTCCCGGACGACAACGCGCTGGGCGGCTTCGCCGTCGGCCTCCTGCTCGCCGAAGCGCTGATCGTCACGCTGGCCGGAGCGCTCCGGCTCGCCCTTCCCAAGCTCGTAACAGCGGAGAGCGCCATGAGTGGTCAACTGCGCCGGCGATGAACCGACTTCTCCTTCTGTGCCTTCTCGCCCTTGCGTTCCCCGCCACCGCGCAGGCGCACTACACGACCCAGGGCTTCTCCGAGATCAAGCAGGACGGGCACACCGTCACCTACGTGCTCGGGCTGGAGTCCGACGCCACGTTCACGCTCGCCGACGGCCAGGACCGCGCCGCCCTCACCGCCTACCTGCTCCCCCGCGTGCGGGTGTCGAGCGCCGGTGCGCCGTGCGACGGCGTGCTGAAGGGGATGGCGCCGCAGCGCTTCAAGGACCTCGACTACACGCGCTTCGTGCTCGAGTACGAGTGCGCGAACGCTTCCGGCCCGTTCTCCGTCCGCTACGCGGTGCCGGCCGAGAACCTGGCGTCGTGGGAGCTCGGCGGCAACTCGCCGGCGCCTACGCCTTCGATCCGGACAACACGGTCCTGACGGCGGAGAGCGCCGGGTTCCCGCGATTCATCGAGAAGGGCGTCGAGCACATCGTGCTCGGCTGGGACCACGTGGTGTTTCTGATGATCCTGCTGCTCGGCGCGCGCACGCTGCGCGACGTCGCCAAGTTCGCGACGGTGTTCACCGTGGCGCACAGCATCACGCTGGCACTCGCGCTGCTGGGCGTGGTCGACGTGCCGGCGCGCGATCGTCGAGCCGCTGATCGCCGCGTCGATCGTGTACGTCGCCGCCGCCCAGGTGCTCGGCTACGAGGATCCCTACAAGCTCTACATCGTGTTCGGATTCGGCCTGCTGCACGGGCTCGGGTTCGCCGGCGCGGTGACCTTCCCCGGCGGAACGCCGATCGTGAGCGCGCTGATCGGCTTCAACCTCGGGATCGAGCTCGGGCAGGCGATGATCATCGCCGTCGTGTTCCCGGTGCTGCTGTGGTCGCGCCGCTACGAGTGGTCCAAGTTCGCGTCACGCCGCGGCCGGCTCGGCCGCCGCCGCTATCGGCCTGTTCTGGCTGTCGCAGCGGGTTCTAGGCGCTCTGATCCGCGCTTCCTGCGCCGGTGAGCGGCAGGGTGAGCGCGAGCGCCAGGCCCGCGAGCGGCAGCGCGGCGACGATCCACATCACGGTCTCCAGGCCCGGCCCGGTCGGCGACGAGGCCGAACAGGGCCGCGAAGACGCCGCCGACGCCGATCGAGAAGCCGAGCGTGACGCCGGACGCGATCCCGAGCCGGCTCGGCAGGTACTCCTGCCCCATCACCACGCTCACGCTGAACGACATCACGGTCACGAAGCCGATCCCGGCGAGCAGGACGCCGGCGAGGATGCCGCCCGGCGCGAGCATGAAGCCGAGCAGGAGCGGGATCTGGGCGACGATCGACCCGATCAGCACGCGGCGGCGGCCGATCCGGTCCACGAGCCGCCCGCCGACGAGCGTGCCCGACCGCGCCCGCGAACAGCATCCCGGCCAGCGCCACATTGCCGCTCGCCTCGCTCACCCCGTAGGTGTGGATGAGCCACAGCGCCGCGAACGACTGCAGCCCGAAGTAGACGCCGGAGCGGATCGAGACGACGCCGGCGAGCGTGCCGAACGCGCCCCACTGGTCCTCGCTCCGGTCCGACTTCCCGGCGGCGTTGGCCTTGGCGGCCGCGGAGCTGCGGCGCTTCATCTTCGGCAGCTCGACCGCCAGGACCACCGCGACGATGGCCGGCAGGATCGCGACGATCAGCGTTCCGCTCAGCCCGACCAGGAGCACCGCGGGCGTGATCAGCACGGGCGCGAGCGCGAAGCCGACGTTGCCGCCGACGCTGAACAGGCTCATGCCGGTGCCGCGGCGGTCACCTGAGGCGTAGTTGGCGTAGCGCGCGCCCTCGGGGTGGAAGGCGGCGACGCCGAGGCCGCCGAGGCCCACCACGATGCAGGTGAGCGCGAAGCTGTCGAACAGCCCGGCGCCGGCGATCCCCACCGCCGCGAGCGCGACGCCGACCGGCATCAGCCACGCGAGCTGGAGCCGGTCCGAGAGGGCGCCGAAGACGGGCTGGATGATCGAGGAGCCGATCGTCACCACCAGCAGCAGCACACCCGCGGCGCCGAAGGAGTAGCCGCGCTGGTGCACGAGGAACGGGATCAGCGCGGGAATCGACCCCTGACACAGGTCCGCCGCGGCGTGGCCACTTGCGAGGGTGGCCAGGCCGCGGCGGTCCAGATCCTGCATTCCCTACATCAAAGCACCAGCTTGAGCTTGCCTTCCTTGTCCGCGGCGGCGCGGCTGGAGACGCGGTACTTGACGGTCAGCGGCTTGCGCTTGGAGGCGGGCTTGCGCGAGACCTTGACGTTGTAGGTCTTGCTCTGGCCGCCGTCGAGCGTGTACGCCTGGCGGCCGATCTCGCGACCCTTGTAGAGCAGCGTGACGTAGCCCTGGCAGCCGGAGGTGCCGGCCGGGCAGCTGACCTTGATCGCGGCCTTGCCCTTCTTGTACTTGGCGGTCTTGCCGATCGTGCCGTGCCCCGGCTGCGCGGGCGGCTGGACGACGGGGGCGTTGACGGTCTCGACGTCGACCGTCGTGTCATTGGCGTCGATCGTGGCCGTGTCGGTGCCGGAGCCGCCGAAGTAGTGGCCGCGCTCGCCCTCGCGGACGTTGAACGTGTCGTTGCCCGCACCGCCGTCGGCGACGACCGGAAGGCCGGTGCCGGCGGTGGTCGTGAGCGTGTCGTCGCCGCCGAGCGAGTTGAGCTCGAAGAACTCCGCGGTCGCGATGCTGAGGCTGAAGGCGCCCGCGCTGGTGCGGTCGTAGCGCGCGCGGCCGTTCTCGGGCTTGAACGTGGAGACGTCGTTGCCGGCGCCGAGGTTGTTCTCGATCCGGTCCACGCCGCCGTCGCCGTTCATCACGTCGGAGCCGTCGCCGTTGTTCCAGACGAGCGTGTCGTCGGCCTCGCCGCCGTTCATCGTGTCCGCGCCGCGGTCGCCGATCAGGCGGTCGCCGCCACCGGTGCCGTTGAGCGTGTCGTTGCCGTCGTTGCCGTTGACGACGTCGGCGCCGTCGCCGGTGGTGATCGCGTCGTCGCCGGAGCCGGCGTCGATGACCATGTTCATGGTCACGCCCGGGTCGGTGACGAGGCTGTCGTTGCCGGAGAAGGACGTGATGGCCAGGCGCTCGACCGTGCTCATGTTGATGCCGAACGGGGCGTTGCTGCGGTCGAAGCGCGTGACGGCGCCCTGGGGCTTGACCGTCATCAGGTCGTTCGCGGTGCCCGCGGTGATGAGCGTCTCGTCCACGCCGTCGCCGCCGAGGTTGTCGTCGGTGCCGTCGCCGTTGTTCCAGATCATCACGTCGTTGCCGGCGTCGCCGTTGACGACGTCGTTGCCGCGGAAGCCGGTGATGCGGTCGTTGCCGTCGCCGCCGCTGATGGCGTCGACGTTGTCGCCGGCGACGATGATGTCGTCGCCCGCTTCACCGTTGACGGTGCTGTTGGCGAGGTTCGCGGCGGACAGGTTCGTCGTGTCGTTGCCGGCGCCGAGGTTGAGCGTGATCGCGATCGTGTCGTTGCTGGGGAGCGTCTGGGCGCCGGCGGTGACGGCGTCGAAATCGGTGGCGTCGCCGCCGAAGTTGTGGGTCAGCAGGCCGGCGTTGTTCACGCCGATCGTCACGTTGTCGTCGGTCGCATCGCCGGTGAGGGTCAGGGCGTTGCCGTTGATCTGGGACGTGACCGCCGCATTGGCCGCCGCGGGGACCGCGAGGACCAGGGCCGCGGCGGCGAGCGGGAGGAGGAGTTTCGGCTGCATGCCGGCTTAGACGCCGGCCAGCTCCGGTGTATTCCGGCGCAGCGCGGCGACGTCGACCTCGCGCCCCTGCGTGATCGCGGTGCGGATGCCGGCGACGTCGTTGCCGGGGCCGAGCAGGATCGCGCCGACGATGCGGTTGTCCTCGATGACGAGCTTGCGGTAGCCGCCGTGGCGCTCGTGGACGATCGTGTCGTCGCCGGGCTCGGCCTCGACGCGGCCGATGCTCGCGAGCTCGACGCCGACGACCTTGAGCATCGTCACGGGCGGCGCGGGGACGTAGGCCTTCTCTCCCCCGGCGGCGTTCTCGGCGGCGACTTCCGCCTGCGCCACCGCGGTCGGCCACAGCCCGGGCGTCTGCGCCCGGAACTCGGCGACGTCCCCGGCCGCGAAGATGTGCGGGTCCTGGGTGCGCATGCGGTCGTCGACGAGCACGCCGCGGTTGATCGGCAGCTGCGCGTCGCGGGCGATCTCCACGTTGGGCTGGATGCCCGCCGCGACGAGCAGGATCTGGGCGTTGAGGGTGCGCCCGTCCGTGAGGTCCAGGCCTCGCAGCCGGCCGTTGGCGTCGACGCGCTCCACCTCGGCCTCGAGCAGGATCTCGATGCCGAGGCCTTCGAGGTAGGTCTTGAGCAGCTCCCCGGCGCGGTGGTCGAGCTGGCGCCGCAGGAGGCGTTCCGAGCGTTCCAGCACGGTGGTCTTCAGGCCGAGCTTGTGGAGCGCGTACGCGGCTTCGAGGCCGAGCAGGCCACCGCCGGCGACGACGCCGCGTCTCGATCCCACCCGTTGGGCGTACGCGCGCAGGGCCATGGCGTCGGCGGCGGTTCTCAGGACGCCGGTGCCGGCGCCGCCGAAGCCGGCGATCGGCGGGACCAGGCTGCGGCTGCCGGACGCGAGGATGAGGCGGTCGTACGGGAGCTTCTCCCCCGTGCCGAGCGCGATCTCGCGGTTGCTGCGGTCGATCCACAGCGCGCGGGTGTTGAGCCAGGTCGTGATCCCGCGCTCCTCGTACCAGGCGTCCGGGTTCAGGTACAGGCCCTGCATGGCGGAGCGGCCGTAGACGAGGCGGCTGATCCCCATGCGGTTGTAGAGGTGGTGCGGTTCCTCCGCGATCAGGTCGATGTGGGTGGCCGGGTGCCGGCGGCGGAGATGGTCGGCGGCGGTGACGCCCGCGATGCCGTTGCCGACCACGACGACGTGCTTGACGGTGGCGTCGTAGTTGAAGTCGAGGACCTTGGAGATGCGCGGGCGAGACGGCTTCTCGGGCGTGAGAGCGACGGTGACGGGGCCGGTGACCTTCACGCAGCACGCCAGCCGGGTGTTCTCCGCGAGGCCGAGGCGCTCGAGCGTGGCCTTCTCGTCGTCGGTCATCTCGGACGTGCAGCTCATGCCGTCCTTGATCGCGACCGGGTCGGCGCCGCAGATGCCCATCCGGCAGCCCGCCTCGATCGGCAGCCCGTTGCCCTCGATCACTTCGAGCAGCGTCTGGCCCGGTTTGGGGGCGACGCGCTTGTTGTCGGGGAGGAAGGTGACCTGCGGGCCGACGCTGCGGGTCGCGGTGAGCGCGGCCGCGAGGCCGCCGGCGGCCGGCGGCGCGGCCGGCGGACTTCGGTTTCGCGTTGTCCAGGAACGCCGGTTCCGGTCTTGAGCGTGCGCAGGAACCAGGTGGCGGCGAGCGCGATCGCGGCGGCGCGGAGCGCGTATGTGAGGGGGTCGATCCCGACGTCCGCCGCGTACCAGTAGAAGATCGCGAACGCGGTGGCGCCGAACAGGCTCGTGATCTTGTGGGCGCTGGTCTTGAAGAACGTGGTGAGCGTGGCGAAGACGGCGAGGCTCACCGCGACGGTGAGCGCCATCTGTTCGACCGGGACGGCGAAGAAGCCGAGCACCAGGCCCGGGAACGCGCCGACGAAGTACTTGCGGTAGCCGCTCCAGTAGGTGTCCTGGTCGTGCAGGTCGGCCAGGTAGGCGGCGCGCGGGTTGAAGTCGTAGCAGTTCTTGACGCAGCCGACGCACGGCTGGCAGTGCGCGTTGGCGGTGAGGAAGAGCGGCGTCTGGCCGTAGATCCGCTGGACCGGGAGCAGCGGGCAGATCGTGCTGCACCAACCGCTCTTGCCCTTCAGGAACAGGCCGCCGGTGAACGCGGCCGCCATCGCGCCGAGGATCAGCAGCGCGCTCAGCGCGCCGCTGTCGTCGAGGCCGAGCTTGCGCAGGACCACGAACCCGATGAACAGGCTGAACGCGATCACGTAGCCGTATTCCTTGAGCCAGTTCGGGGCGGTCTTGGCCTTGGTGATGCTGAGCGCGCGCGGCGTCTGGTTGGAGGCCGCGAGCGGGCACAGGTTGCGCCACAGGCCCGGCGCCGTCAGGAACAGCAGCGGCAGGAGCGGGATCACGACCTTCCACATCACGAACAGGCCCGTGTCGGGTTGTGCGATGAGCAGCGCCGCGAGTGTCAGCGCGCCGACGATGCTGGCGGCGCGGAGGCCGTGCCAGACCTTGACCGGGATGCGGCTCGGGATCTGGGTGTAGTTGGGGAACGTGATCGGCGGCGCGCTCATCCGGTCCACCCGGGGCTGGTGTCGCCGGCCGCTTGCAGGCGGGCGGAGAGGATGCGGCCGAGGTCGAGCAGGATGTCCCGGCCCAGCGCCGGGTTCCGCGCGGCGAGCGCCTCGAAGCCGTCGTAGCTCAGGCGCAGCATCTCACCCTCGCTCATGGCCTCGACCGTGACGGTGCGCGGCCTGCCGTCGAGGAACGCGCCCTCGCCGAGCGTCGTGATCGGATGGACGACGCCGGACGGCGCCTTGACCCAGCCCGTGACGAGCAGGTACAGCGCGCGATCCTGCTCGCCCCGTTTGAGCACGAGCTCGCCGGGCGCGAACAGCCGCGTCTCGCTGTGGTCCAGGAGCATGGCCCAGTCGTCCTCGCCCCGTCCGCTCAGGAAGCCCGGTAGGCCGTGCTCGGCCGGCGCGGACGGCTCCGTCGGGTAGTCGAAGAAGCCTGTCGTGTCCATCCCGGCGCAACTCTACGGACGGATGCGGGTGACGGTGGCGGATTCGTGATTGGCGACCCAGATCGCCCCCGCCCCGGCCGCGATGCCGAGGGGGTCGTTGCCGACCGTGATCGGCGCGCCGTCGAGCGTTCCGGTCTGCTCGTCGATGCGCGTGACCGTGTTGTCGCCGTGGTTCGTGACCCAGACGGAGCCGAACCCCTGCGCGAGCTCGCGCGGGTCCTTACCGACCCTGATCGTGTCCAGGAGCGCGCCCGTCTTGCGGTCCAGGCGGGTGACGGTGCCGTCTCCGGCGTTGGCGATCCACGTGGCGTTCGGGGTCTCGATCACGCCGCGCGGCGTGTCGCCGGTGGGGATCGCGTCGCCGACGAGCTGCGCGGTGGCCGGGTCGATCCGGTTGACCGTGTCGTCCTCGGAGTTCGTCACCCACACGAACCGGCGGCCCACGAAGATCCCCGCGGGCTCCTTGCCCACGCCGATCGGCGAGCCGACGAGCGCCGGCGTCGCCCGATCCACCCGGTTCACGGTCCCGTCGTTGCGGTTCGCGACCCACAGCAGCTGCTTGCCGAGCGCGATCGCCTCCGGCCGGTCCCCCACGTCGACGCCGGCCGTTCGCCGGCCGTTCTCGAAGCGCGCGACCTTGTCGTCCCCGGCGGCGCCCACCCACACGACGCCCTTGCCGGCGGCGACGTGATCGGGACGCGTGCCCGCCTGGACGGTGTCCGTGGTCTCGTTCGTCTCGGGATCGATCGTGGTGAGCGTCCCGTCGCCGTGCTCGGCGACGAAGACCTGCCCGCCGGACACCGCGATCCCGTCGGGCCCCTTCCCCACCTCGATCGTCTCGACGGCCGCGGCGGCGGGCGCCGCGGTCGGCGTGGCCGTCGCGGTCGCCGTCGGCGGTGGCCGTGGCGGTGGCCGTGGGGGTCGCGGCGGCCGCGCGCGGCGCGTCGCCTTCGAACACGCCGGTCGCCGCGAGCGCCGCGGCGGCGATCCCGGCGACGAGCACCGTCGGCAACGCCGCGATCAGCGCGACGCGCCGCCGCTTGGGCCAAGGAGAGACGCGCGCCTCAGGGGCCGGGAGAGCGCCGCCCGACGGCGGACGAGGCCGCGGCGGGCGCGAGCGAGGCCGGCGCGAGCGACGGCGCGGGACCGGCGGGGGAGCGGGCGCGGCGACACGCGGGGCAGCGGCGGCGCGCGCCGGGCGCAGCGAACCCGGCCGGCGCGGCTGGCGCACTCGCGGCGCGCCCACTCGCGGCCGACTTACTCGCAGCGCCCCCACTCGCGGCCGGCGCCCTCGCGCGGCGGCCCCCACTCGCGGCCGGCGCACTCGCGGCGCTCCCACTCGCGACGTGCGCACTCGTGGCCGGGGCGAACGAGTCGGGCGTGGACGCGGGGGCGGCGACGCGCGGGGCTCCTGCCACGCGTGCCGGCGTCGCGAAGCCGGTCGGCGCGGCCGTCGCGCCGCTCGGGGGCGGCGAGGCCGCGACCGGGGTGGCGGCGCGGGAGCCGGGGATGTCGGCCAGGGGCGAGCTGCCCCCGGCGGGTCCGCCCAGACCCGCCGGGGTTGCCGCGACGGCGGCGCCGGTTGCCGTGCCGGCCGGGCCGGCCGCCCAGCCGGAAACCGAGCCGGACGGCGTGGCCGCCGAAGGTGTCAGGGCCGCGAGGCCGACCGGGGCGGTGTCCCAGCCCGCGGGCGCGACCGGGGCGGGCGGCGGTGCGGGGACGTGGTGCGCGGCCGAGGACGGGCGGATCGCGGCCAGCGCCTCGTGCGCGAGCTCGCCCGCCGACTGGTGACGGTCGTCGGGGTCCTTGGCCATCGCGCGCTCGACGATGGCGTCGAACTCGGGGAGCTTGGGCTGGGTGTCGCTGACGAGCGGCGGCGGCTCGGTGATGTGGGCGTACATCTTCGCCATGTCGCCGCTGCGGGCGAACGGCACGGAACCCGTCAACAGCTGGAAGAGCACGCAGCCGAGGGCGTAGACGTCGGTGCGGGCGTCAGTGGCCTCGCCGCGGACCTGCTCGGGCGCGGCGTAGTCGGTGGAGCCGACGAACAGGCCGGTGCGGGTCAGACGGGTCTGGCTCGCCTCGCGGGAGAGGCCGAAGTCGCTCAGATAGGCGTGGTCGCCCTCGCCGACGAGGACGTTCGCGGGCTTGACGTCGCGGTGCACGAGCCCGCGCGCGTGGGCCGCGTCGAGCGCGGCGGCGATCTGCGCGACCAGGCGGCACGGCGCGCGCGGCGGCCATCGGCCCATCGGCGCTCATGTACGCGAGGTCGACGCCCTCGACGAAGCGCATCGCGATGAACAGGGTCCCGTCGCACTCACCCGCCTCGTAGAGCGGGATGACGTTGGGATGGTCGATCGCGGCGGCGGTCTCCCACTCGCGGCGGAACCGCTCCCGGAAGCCGTCGTCAGCGGCGAGTTGGGCGGTCAGCAGCTTCAGCGCGACTGGGCGGCCGAGCGCAAGCTGCGTAGCGCGATAGACGATGCCCATGCCGCCACGACCGGCGACGGACTCGATGCGATAGCCGGCAAACTCACTGCCGGGGGCGAATGTGGGGGCGGAGTTGTCCACATCCCACATGACGCGCCCGGTGCGCCGTCTATTCCGTGCGAGCTTTGGCACAGGGGTGCGGCCGCGCCGCGCCGGCGTGACGTTCCGCTCGGACTCTTGCGCCGGGCCACGCCGCGCTCGCGGAGCACGCCAGCGGGCGTGCTCCGGGCTGGTCAGGCCGGTAGGGGCCGGCGCGTCCTCGCGCGCGCCGTATGCGCCGACCATCGGCGTGCCACGGGCGAGCGCCCAAGGCGCGACTCCGCCACGCGAGTGTCGCCTTCGGACCGTACAGCGGTCCAAACTCGCACCTCGCGTGACGTGCGAGCGGCAACGCGCCATCCGGGCACGCGAGCGTGCGCTTAGTTCCCTGTACGGGAACTTCGTGAACGCTCGCGTGGCGTAGGTTCGTCCCTCGGGTGACCGGCGTAGCCGGATGGAGCGTCAACGAGTCAGTCGTTGAGGCCGAGCTCGGTGGCGTACGTGGCCCGGTAGTCCTTGCGGGCCGAGAGGACGCGCTGGACGTAGTCGCGCGTCTCCTTGAAGGGCACGTGCGAGGCGACCTTGAACTTCTCGCCGCGCGCGGCGGCTTCGGAGCGCCACTCGTCGACCTTGCCCTCGCCGCCGTTGTAGGCGGCCAGGGTGAGAATGGTGTTGCCCTTGTACTTGTCGAGCAGGTAGCGCAGATACCAGGTGCCGTAGGCGATGTTGATCTGCGGGGTCGCCAGGTCCGTGCGGGTGAACTGGGTGCCGCCGGACTTGCGGGCGATGTAGTCGGCGGTGTCCGGCATGATCTGCATCAGGCCCTTGGCGCCCGCGCCCGAGGTCTGGTCGCGGAAGCGCGACTCGGTGTAGATGACCGCGGCGATCAGGGACGCGTCGACGCCCTTGTCGGCCGCCTGCTGGCGGATGATGTCGTCGTGACGGAGCGGGAGCTGGATCTCGCGCACCGCGTGATCGGCCGGCTCCACGAGCGAGAGGACCGACGCGACGACCACGATCAGGCCGACGATGAGCAGCAGGCGCCGCCGCCACGCGCGGGCACGCGAAACCTGGCGGCCACGGGGCGCCGGGCGGGACCGGGTTGTGCTCGCGGACTGCGCGCTCATCTCTTCAGCTTCGCAAGAACCCCCGACAGCTCCTGCTCCAATTCGCGCAAACTGCCGGAGTTCTCTACAGCGTACGTGGCCCGGGAAGCTTTTTCGGCCTGTGAGAGCTGTCTGGCGGTCCGTTCGTCGAGGGCCTCGTGGCCGCGGGCGCCGGCGCGCGCCGCGCGCACCGCCTCGTCGGCCACGATCGCGATCGTCGCGTCGTAGTTGCCCTCGAGCCCCGCCTCGAACAGCAGCGGCGTCTCGACCACCAACGCCACGGGCTCCTTCGACGACTCCGCCGCCCGCCACGCCGCCACGCGCTCCCCCACGAGCGGCCACAGCAGCCCTTCGAGCCACCGGCGCTCCTCGTCGGAAGCGAACGCGAACCGCGCGACGGCGCGTCGATCCACACGCCCCTCCACAACGACCGAAGGACCCCACCGGTCCACGACAGCGTCGCGGACTGCAGGATCCTCGTAGAGGTCGTGAACGACCCGATCGGTGGAGATCGTCGCCGCGCCGAGACGACTCAGCGCGGCAAGTGCCTCCGACTTCCCCGCGCCGATGCCGCCCGTCAATCCGACGAACGGCGGCCGCCCCACCACCTTAAGGTCGGATGATCGGGGTGGGGCGGAGGGGATGCACCCTTACTCGGTGTCGGTGGCGGTCTCTTCGGGCGTCGGCTCAGCCGGGAGCTCGTCGACGGTCGGCGCGGGCGCCTCCACGTCGTACTCCTCGGGCGCGGCTGCCGCGGCTTCCGCGGAAGGCACGTCGGCCTCGTCGATGCCGTCGACGACTTCGCCCTCTTCGTCCGCAGGCGGCGCCTCGGCGAAGACGTCCTCGGACAGACCCAGCTCGGGCATGTCCTCGAGGTCGCCCGCGTCGCCACCGAGGTCGGTGCGGAGCGGCAGGACCTGGCCCTCGACCCGCTTGATCGAGAGCGAGAGCCGGCGGCGCTCGGAGTCGATCTCCAGGATCTTGACCTTCACCTCGTCGCCCGGCGCGACGATCTCGCGCGGGTTCTCGACGTGCTGCTGGGCGAGCTCGGAGATGTGCACGAGGCCCTCGACACCCTCGAGGATCTCGACGAACGCACCGAAGGCGACGACCTTGGTCACCGCGCCCTCGAGCTCGTCACCCACGTGGTAGGTGTCCACGACGCGCTGCCACGGATCCTCCTGGGTCTGCTTGAGACCCAGCGAGATGCGCTGGCGATCGCGGTCGATGTCCAGGACCTTGACCTCGACGGTCTGGCCGATGGACAGGATCTCGCTCGGGTGGTTGACGTGCGACCACGAGAGCTCGGAAATGTGAATCAGGCCGTCGATGCCGTCCAGGTCCACGAACGCGCCGAAGTCGACGATGTTCGAGATCTGGCCCTCGATGATGAGGCCCGGCTGCAGTCGCTCAAGGATCGCCTGACGCTGTTCCTTGCGCTCCTCTTCAAGTACCGCGCGACGTGAGAGGACCACGTTGTTTCGCGAACGGTTCAACTCTATAACTTTGGTCTGGATCGTCTGACCCAGGTACTCGTCCAGGTTCGGCACACGGCGGATGTCCACGAGCGACGCGGGCAGGAACCCGCGGACGCCGAGGTCCACGATCAGGCCGCCCTTGACGACCTCGATGACCGCGCCGTTGACGGGCTCGCCGGAGTCGGCGGCAGCCTCGATCTTGCGCCAGGCACGCTCGAAACGAGCGCGCTTCTTGGACAGGATCAGGCGACCATCCTGATCCTCCTTGGTGAGGACGAGGGCATCGACTTCTTCGCCGAGCTCTACCTCTTCATTGGGATCGACCGACTTACGGATCGAGAGCTCGTTGTTGGGGATGACCCCTTCGCTCTTGTATCCGATGTCGACCAGGACTTCGTCCTTGTCGATCCGCACGACCTTGCCCGTGACGACGTCGCCCTCTTCAAAAGGAACGATGGTTGCGTCGTAGTTCGGGACGATCTTGCCGTCGATCTCGAGGAGCATCCCGTCCGAGCCCTCGACGACGCGAGCTTCAGGGATGGCAGGGGGAGTGAGCGTGGCTTCCATTAGCGGCTGGATACTGTAGCGGTCCATGCCGGTACGAGCCACGAAGCGCGGAGCCGCCCGCGTCCCTTTTCCCCCAGGCGCGGATGCTGACGTCCTGATCTGTGGCGCGTCGTTCGCCGGTCTGGCAGTCGCGCGCGAACTTCGCGCGACGGGCGCGCGCGTGCTGATCCTGGACCGGTACGAGATCGGTGAGCGGCAGACTTCGGCGTGTGCCGCCCCCACCGAGTGGCTGCGCAATCTTGGCTTGGAAGCGTCGATTCGGCAGACGTTCGACTCGCTGCTGGTGCACACCCCGCGGGTCGGCAAGGCCCGCTGGGCACTGCCCTTCACCTTCTCGACGTTCGACTATCCGCAGCTCTGCGACGAGCTGTTCGAGCAGGCCGGCCTGGCCGAGTTCGAGACGGCAAAGGTCAGCAGTCGTACAGGTCAAACGGTGAGCACGGACCGCGGCGACGTGACCGCGCCGCTGATCGTCGACGCCCTCGGCTGGCGCCGTGTGCTCGGCGTCGGCGACAACTTCCAGCCGCCGAACGGGCCGCTCTCGCGGGGCCTCGAGGTGCACCCGAAGGGCACCGGCGACGACCTCGAGCTGTGGATCGACCCGCGCTACGTCGACGCCGGCTACGGCTGGGCGTTCCCGGCCCGGGACGAGGTGCGCATCGGCGTCGGCTCGTTCGACCCGCACGATCCGGTCAAGCAGCCGACGCTGCAGCTCGTGGAGGACGTCCAGCAGCAGCCGGACGGCTACCAGGGCAACTGGATCCCGCATCGCATCCGGCCCGCCACCGAGGACGGGATCTTCTTCGCCGGCGACAGCGCCGGCCATTGCCTGCCGGTCACCGCCGAGGGCATCCGGACGGCGCTGTACTTCGGCATCGCCGTCGGGCGCGAGCTGCGCGCCGTGCTCGAAGGCCGCCAGGACAAGGCGGCGGCGCTGGCCCGCTACCACGCCTTCAGCGCGAGCCACAAGTGGAAGTTCGAGTCGCTGTACGTGGTCCAGCAGTCGATCCGGCATCTGCACGGCCGTCCGCTGGACAACGTGACGCGGGCCTTCACGCGCCGCAAGCTCTCGAACTGGGCGTTCCAGAACTACCTGGACATCGCCCCGCCGAGCTTCGCGGTCCCCGCTCCTGCCGCCCCGGCGCGAGCGGCAGAGCAGAAGGTCGCGTAGCGCCGCCCGACGAGACGCAAACGCGGGAGATCCGAGCCGCTAGGCGAGGACTCCCAGCGAACGCGAGCCGCTAGGCGAGCGTTCGCCTTACTCGTACTCGGAGAGGTAGCGCTCGAACGTGCGCAGGTGGTTCTCCTCGTCGCGGAGGATGTCGATCACCATGTCCTGCGTGGCCCAGTCGACGCCGTCACAGGCCTCGATGATCCGCGTGTAGTGCTCGATCGCGCCGGCCTCGGCCTCGATGACGCCCTTGATGACCGTGACCACGTCGGTCGGGTCCTCGGGCGGCTGCAGGTAGGTCTGCTCCGGCGTGAAGTCCATCGAGCCGGGCGGCGTCCCGTACAGGTCCTTGATGCGGGCGGCGAACAACTTGGCGTGGCCAAGCTCTTCTTCCACGTCGGCGGCGAGGTTCTCGGCGATCTCTTCAGCGCGCACGCCGTCGAGGTGGCTCGAGTTCGAGAGGTAGGAGATGACGGTCTCCATCTCCATCCAGTACGCCTTCGTCAGGAGCTGAACGATCTCCTCACGCTTGACGGCGTTGGCGTCGCTCAGGATGCCGGCTGAAGCGTGTCGGGTTGTGGGCATGAAGTCCACACTACCCACCGTTTCAAGTTAGGTTGGCCTTACTCGGATTCGGCCTGGCGAGCGGCTTCCCAGGCCGCGAACCGGCCTTCGGGAGTCTCGAGCCAGGCGACCAGGTCCCGCTCGAAGCGCAGCCACCGGCGCGCGCGGAACCCGCAGGTCGGAAACTCTTCAAGTTCTGCTTGAGGTGTCTCGGCGATCCGCTGCATTAGGTCGCCCTAACTTATCACGACCGCAGCGGTAGGGATTGGCGAATGTTCGCTGGCGCTCACATTCGCTGAGAGCCCTCGCCCAGGGGCTCGGGCTCTCGGGTAACTAGACGCGGTCGAGTCCGGCGCGCAGCGCCTCGACGAGCAGGTCGATGTGCTCCTGCTCGGACGTGAGCGGCGGAGACATGGCCACACCGCCGATGACGGCCCGTGCCAGGACGCCGTGCTCGCGCGCTCCGGCGACCAGACGCGCGGGCGCGGCGGCGTCGGCTTCCGGATGCAACCCGATCGCGGCGAGGAAGCCCAGGCCGGCGCGCACCTCGGCCACGGCTGGATGGTCCGCGAGGGAGTTCACGCCGTCGGCCAGCGGGCCCTCGAGCTCGCGGCCGCGCGCGATCAGGCCTTCGCCCTCGTAGATGTCGAGCACCGCGAGCGCGGCGGCGCACGCCGCCGGGTGGCCCGCGTAGGTCGCCCCGTGACGGAACATCGGCGCGCCGCCGGGCGTGTAGTACGGCTCCGCGATCGCGCCGCTGACCACGACGCCGCCGAGCGGGATGTAGCCGCTGGTCACGCCCTTGGCGAACGTGATCATGTCCGGCCGCACGTCCGGCCAGCGCTCGACGCCGAACCACGTGCCCAGGCGCCCGAAGGCGCAGATCACACTGTCGATGACGAGCAGGATGCCGTGCTCGGCGCACAGGTCGGCGACGCCCTGGATGTAGCCCTCGGGCGGGAGCCGGACGCCGCCCGCGCCGATCACCGGTTCGCAGAAGAACGCCGCGACCTTGTCCGGGCCGACCTCGAGGATCTTGGCCTCGAGCGCCTCCAGCGAGTCGTACGGGACGACGCTCGTCTGCGGGATCAGCGGGCCCCAGTTGGTCACGTTGGGCTCGATGCCGCCCAGCGAGGTGCCGAAGCCGTGCGTGCCGTGGTAGCCGTGCGTACGGCTGATCAGGTGCACGCGCTCGGGCTGGCCGAGGTTGACGAAGTGCCGGCGGGCGAGCTTGGCCGCGACCTCGATCGAGTCGCCGCCGCCGCTGGTCAGGAACACCTTCGCGTCGTCGACCGGGGCGAGGCTCGCCAGCCGCTCGCAGACCTCGTTCGCGGGCCGGTTCGTGAAGTCGCCGAACGTGTGGTAGGCCTCGAGCTTGCGCAGCTGGGCGGCGACCGCGTCCGCGACCTCCGCCCGCCCGTGACCGATGTTCGCGTACCAGAGCGACGCGGTCGCGTCGAAGTAGCGGTTGCCGTCTGAGTCGAAGACCCAGACGCCCTCGCCGCGCTCGATCAGCAGCTCGCTCTGCGAGACCGCGGCCATGTCCGCAAACGGGTGCCAGAAGCTCATACCGCGGCTCAACCTAGCGCTTGCCGGACCGCCCGCGCGGCGTCACGCACGGTCGCCCGCGCGATCTCGGTCGTCTGCCAGCGCCAGAAGCCGTGCACGCTGCCCTCCACGCGATGCAGCTCCGCCTCCGGGAGCGCCTTCGCAAACGCCTCGCCGTCATCCCGCAGGACGTCGTGGCTGGCGGTGATCACGTACGCCGGCGGCGCGTCCGTCAGGTCCGCGCGCAGCGGCGAGACGTCCGGGTGGAGCCCGGAGGCGCCGTCCAGGTAGAGCTTGAAGAAGCGCCGCATGCTCGCCGCCGTGAGGCCGAAGTCCCCGTCGAACTCGCTGTAGGACGGCGTGTTCAGGCCCGCGTCGGTGACGGGATAGATCAGCAGCTGCAGCTTGATGCCCGGCACCTTGAGCGCCACCACGGCGGCGAGGTTGCCGCCCGCCGAGTCGCCCGCGACGACGAGCGGCCCGTCGAGCGCCCGCACCACGTTGAGCGCGTCGTCGAGCGCGGCCGGGAACGGGTGCTCAGGCGCGAGCCGGTAACCGACGCTCACCACACGCGCGCCCGCGTCGTTCGCGAGCGCACGGCAGACGGCGTCGACGCTGTCGCGGCTGCCCATCACCCAGCCGCCGCCGTGCAGATAGGCGACGGTGCCGCGCGCGCCCGCGGGCTCGTACACCCGCACGGGCACACCCGCGATCTCCGTGTCCTCGACGTGGTCGACCGGCACGCCGTCGCCCGCGAGCACCTTCGTCTCGGTGATGTGGGCCATCCGCGCCTGCTCGATCGGGACCTCGTGCGCGGGCGGCCCGTCGTCCGGGAACGCGTCGAGGAGCGCCTGGATCTCCGGGTTCAACGGCGGATCAGGCGGATGAGCACGAGCAACGCCACCGCCGCGCCGACGAGCGGGAGCGCGCGCTTGAGCACCGCGCCCGCCGGCCGCCTCACCGAGGTCCAGCACGTCGTCCGTCGGGCGCGGGGCCGCCTTGGGCGCAGCGCTCGGCGCCTCGGCACTCGACGTGCCGGAGGACGCGCTGGGCGCCTCGGGCGTCGGCTCCGCGGTCGAGATGCCGCTGGACGCGCTCGGCGCGCTCTCGGCGACCTCACCCGGTGCGGTCGTCTCCTCGACGGCGGCCTCCGTGGTGGCCTCGGCCGGTTCCTCCGCCGCCGCTTCGTCTGACCCGCTCAGCTCCGCGGCGATGCAGTCGGCGAAGCGCTTCATCAGCTTCGCGGAGACGTCCTGCATCACGCCGCGGCCGAACTGGGCGGCCGGGCCGGTGACGCGCATGTCGGTGACGACGGACACCTTCGTGCCCTCGGCCGTCTCCTCCATCGAGGAGGTGATCGTGGCCGAGGCGCTGCCCTGGCCGCGGGCGTCCTTGGCCTGGGCGCGCATCGCGACCGTGTGGTTGGTCTCGTCGGCTTCCTGGATCCGGACCGTGCCCTTGTACTGCGCGGTGATCGGGCCGATCTTGATCTTCATCGAGCCCTTGTAGGTGCCGTCCTCGTCGGTCTCCGGCTCCACGGTGGCGCCGGGCAGGCAGGGTGCGACGCGCGGGACGTCGAGCAGGAAGGCCCAGGCCTCGTCGATCGAAGCGGGGACGGTGAAATCGTTCTCGAGCTTCATGTGCTGGGTTCTCCCCTACTTCGCGTTCAGCCAGTTGTCGCCCACGCCGGCGTCCACCTCGAGCGGCGGGTCCATGTCGATCGCCCCCACCATCTCACGGGTGACGATCGCGGTCGCCTGCTCCATCTCCTCCGGCGGGCCCTCGAACAGCAACTCGTCGTGGATCTGCAGGATGCAGCGGGTCTTCAGGCCGGCCGCCTCCAGCGAATCGTGACAGCGCACCATCGCGATTTTGATGATGTCGGCCGCGGTGCCCTGGATGATGCTGTTCGCGGCGAGGCGCTCGCCGAGCTTGCGGACGCTCCAGTTGCTCGCCCGCACCTCCGGGATCGGCCGGCGGCGGCCGAACAGCGTGGACACGTACCCGTGCTCGACGGCCTGCGTGATCGAGTCCTTCATGAACTGCGCGACGGCCGGGAAGCGATCGAGGTACGTGTTGATGAAGTCCTCCGCTTCCTTCTGCGGGATCTTCAGGCGATCGGCCAGGCCGTACGCGGAGAGGCCGTAGACGATCCCGTAGTTGACCATCTTGGCCTTGGACCGCATCGCGACGTCCAGCTGGTCGGCCGGGAGCTCGAAGACGGCGGACGCGGTCTCGGTGTGCACGTCCTCGCCGCGGCGGAAGATGTCCTTGAGCACCGGTTCGTTCGCGATGTGCGCCAGCACGCGCAGCTCGACCTGGCCGTAGTCGACGGCGAGCAGGACGTTGCCCGGCTCCGGGATGAAGCAGGCCCGGATCTCGCGGCCCGTCTCGGTGCGGATCGGGATGTTCTGGAGGTTCGGGTTGACCGAGCTCAGGCGCCCCGTGGCCGCGGTCACCTGATCGAACGTGGTGTGCAGGCGGCCGTCCTCGCCGATCCAGTTCGGGAGCGCGTCCAGGTAGGTCTGGGCGAGCTTGGACAGCTCGCGGTAGCGGATGATCTTCGGGACGATCTCGTGCTCGTCCCGGATCGCCTCCAGCACGCGGTTGTCGGTGCTGAAGCCCGTCTTGCCGCGGCGTTTGCGGCTGAGGCCGAGCTTCTCGAACAGGATCTGCCCGAGCTGCTGCGGCGAGCCGATCATGAACTCCTCGTCCGCGAGCGCCCAGATCTCGCGCTCGAGCTCGACGACCTGCGCCTTGATGCGGGTGGCGACCGTCTCCAGCCGCTGCGTGTCGAGCTTGATGCCGGCCTTCTCGGTCTCGCGCAGGACGCGCACGAGCGGGAGCTCGACCGTGTCCAGCAGGTCCTGGAGGCCGCGTTCGACGATCAGCGGGCGCTGCGCCTTCGCGAGCTCGTGCGTGAGCACCGCGCGCGTGGCGAGCGCGTCACCCGCCTCGGCGGAGATCCCGCGCTCCTCGCACAGCTCCTCCAGCGGGTAGCCGCGGCGGGCCGGGTCGAGCAGGTAGGCGGCGATCGCGGAGTCGAAGACGAGGTTGGCCGGGACCTCGGTGAGCGCCTTGGCGTCGTGCGCGATCACGGCGCGGTCGCCGACGGCGGCGATCACGTCGGCGGGCGAGTCGACCTCGCCCGAGAGCGCGATGTTCCCGCCCGCGTAGGCCGCGAAGCGCCACTTGGGCTCGCGCGGGATCAGCTCGCCCTCGGGGATCTCGGGCGGCAGGACCGCCAGTGAGAGGAACTCGCCCTTCAGGCGCGTGATGTCGCCCGGGTTGCGGGCCGGGCCGGTCTTGACCTCGACCTTCTCGAGGTCCGTGGGGCGCGGGATCGCCTCCAGCTCGGCCTCGGCGAGCGCCTCTTCCAGCCGGCGCAGCGGGTCGCGCAGCTCCCAGTCGCGGAAGACCTGGCGCAGGTTGGAGCGGTCCGGCGTCTTGGTGAACTCGACCTCGAGGTCGATCTCCAGCGGGATGTCGCGCACCATCGTGGCCAGCGCCTTGCTCATGCGCGCGTTGTCCGCGTGATCGATCAGGTTCTGCTTGCGCTTGGCGCCCGTGACCTGGTCGATGCTGGAGAGCACGCCTTCGAGGTCGCCGAACTTCTGCAGCAGGTCCGCGGCGGTCTTGTCGCCGATGCCGGGGACGCCGGGGATGTTGTCGGACGTGTCGCCCTTGAGGCCGATGAAGTCCGGGACGAGCTCGGGCGGGATGCCGTAGCGGTCGATCACGGCCTGGCGGTCGTAGACCTTCGTGTCCGTGACGCCGCGGGAGGTGGACATGATCCGCACGCCGTCGTCGACGAGCTGGTAGGCGTCGCGGTCGCCGGTGACGACCATCACGGGCACGCCGCGCTGCTTGGCCTGCTCGGTGAGGGCGGCGATCACGTCGTCGGCCTCGTAGCCCTCGACCGAGACGTTCGAGTAGCCGAAGGCCTCTACGAGAGGACGGAGATGCGGCCACTGGAGCTTCAGGAGGTCCGGTCTGGTGCTGCGCTGCGCCTTGTAGTCGGCGCTGATCTCCTTGCGGCCCGACATGCCCGCGTCCCACACGACGACGACGGGCACCTGGCCGAAGTCCGTGAGGATCTTCACGAGCATCGACGCGAAGCCGAAAATGGCGTTGGTCGGCCGTCCGTCGGACGTCGCGATCGACTCCGGGAGGGCGAAGAACGCGCGGTACGCGAGGCTGTTGCCGTCGATCAGGAACAGCTCGCGTGGGGTATCTCCGTTGCCTCCGGCCATGGCCTAGACACTAGTGGTCAGGAGGGCGTCAAAGAGTGGTCAGATCGGGGCGGTCCGGCCGCTATGCTGGCGGCGCGGCTTCCCGGTGCTTTGGTGCGCCCGGACGCCTTGCTCTGCGCGCAACTCTCACCCTTCGCGAATCGCGGCGCGCCCCCACCAGCAGCCAGAGGTCCATCACATGACCGAGACGCCCTCCCCTGAGGATCCCAAGACCGAGACCGCCACGACGCCCGCGCCCGCGGCCTCAGAGGGGAACGGCGATCCGACCCCTGCCGTGACGCAAGAGGAGGCCACGGCGGAAGCCGCCGTCGCCGGCGACGCGCCTGCGCTCGACGATCCGACTCCCGCGGTCACCCCGGCCGCCACCTCCGCCGACGAGGAAGCTCCCGCTTCCGCGCCGGTCGACGCCGAAGCGGTCGACGTGCCGAACCCGGTTTCCGAGGAGGCCCCGGCCGCGGCCGAGTCCTCCGAGCCCGCGCCCGCGGGTGACGCCTCGACGGACGCCGCCCCGGCGGCCGAGGTCGCCGAGAACGCTCCGGTCGCCGCCGGCGACGCCGCGAGCGACTCGGTCGAGGTCGCCGACACGCCCGTGTCCGAGGTTGCGGACGCGACGCCGGCCGAGGCCGCGAGCACCGA
This sequence comes from uncultured Solirubrobacteraceae bacterium, assembly GCA_963724195.1. GTDB lineage: Bacteria > Actinomycetota > Thermoleophilia > Solirubrobacterales > Solirubrobacteraceae > Solirubrobacter. Next base: position 267,820 of record CAVRTQ010000018.1, read on the forward strand.
CGCCCCGGCCGCGGACGAGCGCCCCGGCCGCCGAAGCGACGCCCGCGGAGGCGCCCAGCGCCGACGCGACGCCCGCCGCCGCTGACACTCCGGCCGCGACCAGCGAGGCCCCCGCTGCGGAGGCCACCCCGGCCGCCGAAGCGACGCCCGCGGAGGCGCCCAGCGCCGACGCGACGCCCGCCGCCGCTGACACTCCGGCCGCGACCAGCGAGGCCCCCGCTGCGGACCCCGGCCGCCGACGCGCCCGGCACGCCCCGGCCGCCGACGCGCCCGCCGCGGACGCGCCCGCCGCGGACGCCACTCCGGCTCCCGCTGCCGACGCCCCGGCCGCCGACGCCCCCGCCGCCGACGCTTCGGCGCCCGCCGGGGAGGCGACCGCCGACACCGGTACCGCTCCGTCCGCGCCCGCGGGCGACGCTCCCGCGCAGGGCGCCGGTGGCGCTCCCCGTGGGGACCGTCCGCCGCGCCAGGGGCGCCCGGACAAGCCCGAGCGGCCGCGCCGTCGCCGTCTGACCGCGGCCGAGCGGCACCGCCGGACGTTCTTCGCGAAGCTCACGGAGCTGCGCAAGGCCGAGCAGGCCGCGCTCGAGGCCGGCCTGGAGCCGCCGTCGGACGAGCCGGAGCCCGCCGAGGCCACGGCCGAGGGCGCCGCCGAGGAGCAGCCGGTCGCCGAGGGCGTGGAGGAGCAGCCGCAGGCCGCCGCTCCCGAGCAGCCGCAGGCCGCCGCTCCCGAGCAGCCGCAGGCGCCGCAGGCTCCCGCCACCTCCCCGACGCGTTCCGCGCGCGCTCAGGCGCGCCTCGCGGCCGCGATCGAGCGTGTCGGCGGCCCGGAGGCCGTGCTCGAGGCGCTGCAGCCCAAGCGCCGCGACGACGGCGAGACGATGAAGTGGTCCTCGGTGTGCGCCGAGCAGGCCCAGGGCGTCAAGGCCGGAGACCCGATCTTCACCGCCTGGGTGCGCCTCGCGGCCACCCCGGTGCGTGACGTGAAGGCGATCGTGAACCCGCGCCCCGCGTACGACAGCCGCGGCGGCGGTCGCGGTCGCGGCGGCCAGGGCGGCCAGCGTGGCGGCCAGGGCGGCCAGCGGGGCGGCGGCTACGGCGGCGGCCGTGGCGGCGGCGGGTACGGCGGCGGCCGCGGTGGCCGTGGCGGCTACGACCGTGGCGGCGCCGGCCGAGGCGACATCGAGCAGCACGGCCGCGACGGCGGGTTCAGCTCGCGCGTCCGCATCATCGGCCTCGAAGCCCTCCAGGACGCGGTCTCGAACAACGCGCCCGCCGAGTCCGAGGACTCCGGCAACGGCAACGGCGCCGAGTCCAACTCCACCGAGACGCAGAACTCCTAGCATCGACCGCCGCGGGAGCGCTCGCCGTGTGAACGGCGAGCACACCCGCGGCCGGTCGCGTTCCCGCGGCCAGTGGTCACTTGAGGTCGCTCTGCGACGTCAATCGACCAGCCCTCCGCGCGTGAGCGGCGTTCCAGCCGGGCTCGGGCGCAGGCGGCGGATGGCGCGGCCCCGAGATCAGGGCCAGCGCGGTCAGGCCGACGCGAGCCGCCACAGACCGCGGTCCATCGCGACCACGCTAGCCGCCGAGATGAGAGCATGCCCAGATGCCCTCCGTCTCGGCGCAGTACTCGATCATCCTCCGGGTCGAGATCGACCACCGGCCGGGGATGCTCGGCCGGGTAGCGACCGCCATCGGCGACGCCGGCGGTAGCATCGGCTCGGTCGACCTGATCGGGATCGAGGGCGGGCACACGCTGCGGGACATCACGATCGAGACCGCGGGCGAGGATCACGCGATCCAGATCGGCCAGGCCGTCGACCAGGTGGACGGCGCCCGCACGGTCGACATCACCGACCGCACGTTCCAGATGCACGTCGGCGGCAAGATCGAGCAGCGCAACAAGCTGCAGATCCGGACCCGGGACGACCTCTCCCGCGCCTACACGCCCGGCGTCGCCCGCGTCTGCATGGCGATCCACAAGGACCGCGACCGCGCGTTCCAGTACACGATCAAGCGCAACACCGTGGCGGTCGTGTCCGACGGCAGCGCCGTCCTCGGCCTCGGCGACATCGGCCCCGAAGCCGCGATGCCCGTGATGGAGGGCAAGTGCGTGCTGTTCAAGGAGTTCGGCGGCGTCGACGCGTTCCCGCTGTGCCTGTCCACGCAGGACCCGGACAAGATCGTCGACATCGTCACCCACCTCGCCCCCACGTTCGGCGGCATCAACCTCGAGGACATCAGCGCCCCGCGCTGCTTCGAGATCGAGGACCGGCTGAAGGCGACGCTGGACATCCCGGTCTTCCACGACGACCAGCACGGCACGGCCGTGGTCACGCTCGCCGCGCTCCTGAACGCCGCCAAGCTCACCGGCAAGGAGCTCAAGGACCTGCGGGTGCTGATCGTCGGCGTCGGCGCCGCCGGCATGGCCGTGGCCAAGATCTTCCAGTCCGCCGGCATCGAGCACATCATCGGCTGCGACCGCAAGGGCGCCCTGCACACCGACCGCGCCGACTACCAAGACGCCACGCATGCCGCCGGTGAAGCGCTGGTTCGCCGAGCACACCAACGCCGACAAGCGCGACGGCAAGCCCGAGGACGTGATCGACGGCGCCGACCTGTTCGTCGGCCTGTCCGGCCCCAACTCGATGCCGGCGCACGCCCTCCAGAAGATGAACCGCGACGCGATGGTGTTCGCCATGAGCAACCCGACGCCGGAGATCGCGCCCGAGGAGGCCGAGCCGTACGCGCGCGTGATCGCCACCGGCCGCAGCGACTACCCGAACCAGATCAACAACGTCCTGTGCTTCCCCGGCATCTTCCGCGGCGCGCTGGACGTCCGCGCCCGCGACATCACGGAGGAGATGAAGATGGCGGCGGCGCGCGGGATCGCGAGCATCGTCGCCGACGACGAGCTGCGCGAGGAGTACGTGATCCCGTCCGTGTTCAACCGCAACGTGGCCGACGCCGTGGCCGACGCGGTCGCCGCCGAGGCCAAGCGCCAGGGCACGGCGTTCGTCCGCGGCGACGAGATCGGCTATACCCGCGGTGAGACCGGCGAGTTCCGCGCCATCCGACCGTGACCCCAGCCCCGTAGACCCGACATGCGAGTGACAATCACGGGCGCGAGCGGCCTGATCGGAACCAAGCTGCGCGCGGCGCTGCAGGCGCGCGGAGACGAGGTCATCCCCGTCTCCCTGCGCGACCGCGGCCCGATCGAGGTCGGCGACGTCGTCGTGCACCTCGCGGGCGAGAACGTCGCCCAGCGCTGGACGGACGAGAGCCGCAAGCGCATCGAGGAATCACGCGTGGAAGGCACGCGCCGCGTCGTCGAAGCCATCAACCACGCCGAGACGAGGCCCACCGCGCTGATCAGCTCCAGCGCCGTCGGCTACTACGGCAAGCACGGCGACGAGAAGCTCGACGAGAGCACCCCGCCCGGCGACGACTTCCTGGCCCGCGTGTGCGTGGCCTGGGAGCACGAGGCCCAGCAGGCCCAGACGCGCGTCGTGCTCGTCCGCACCGGCGTCGTGCTCGACAAGAGCGCCGGCGCGCTGGCGAAGATGCTGCTGCCGTTCAAGCTCGGCGTCGGCGGCCCCGTCGCCGGCGGCGACCAGTACATGCCGTGGATCCACCTCGACGACGTCGTCGGCATCTACCTCGCCGCGATCGACGACGCCCGCTGGACCGGCCCGGTCAACGCCACCGCGCCCGAGCCCGTCACGAACAAGGAGTTCAGCCGCGCACTCGGGCGTGCGCTGCACCGCCCGGCGATCGCGCCGATCCCCGGGTTCGCGATTCGCACCCTGTACGGCGACATGGCGGAGATCGTCACCGAGGGCCAGCGCGCGGTTCCGAAGCGCACACTGGAGCTTGGCTACCAGTTCTCTTACACCGATCTCGAAGACGCACTCAAAAAGGCGACATCAGCGCCGGACTGAGGGCATCATTGCAGTGAATGGTGTCTTCCGCCGGAACTGGATCGGCTCGGCGCGGTGCTCACGCACGCCGCGACGCGTCAGCGCACCCTTCAGCAGCGCCGCCGCCGCATCACCGGCGGCCTCGCCGCCGGGCTGCTCGTGTTCGCGGCGATGACGCCTTCGCAGATCGAGCGCGCGGACCAGCCGACTCCTCCGGCTGGCGGTCGGGGCGAGCGCACAAGCCGCGGAGCCCTGTGATCAGCCCCGCGGCGCGCGCTTCGATCTCGTGAAGACCTGCGGGGAGGGTCCAGCCCCCCCGCAGGCCGTTGCGACTAGCTGCTCGCCTTGGACGGCACGCGCTTCTGCGCGCCGAAGGGGCCGAGCTGCTTCCACTTCGATTCCGGCTTGGGCGGAACGATGAGCCAGACGATCGTGCCGACGATCGACAGGATCAGACCGGTCGCCAGGCCCGGGCGGTCGCCGTAGCCCTTGCGCTCGGACAGGTACGACGCGGCGATGGTGGAAACCAGCCACAGGTACATCCAGAACAGGTTCCAGGCGCCGTCGGTGAGTCCCGCGTAGATGAGGGTCATGTTCCGAGGTACGCCTTCTGGACGTCGGGGTTGGTCCGCAGCGTGTCGGAGTCGCCCGTCATCGCCACCTTGCCGGTTTCGAGCACGTACGCACGCTTGGACACGTCCAGCGCGAAGTTCGCGTTCTGCTCGACCAGGAGGATCGTCATCCCCTCCCGGTTGATCTCGGCGATGGTCTCGTAGATGCGCTCGGTGAGCACGGGCGAGATGCCCATCGACGGTTCGTCGAGCAACAGCACCTTCGGGTCGGCCATCATCGCGCGCCCGATGGCGAGCATCTGCTGCTCACCGCCGGACATCGTGCCCGCCTTCTGGGACTGACGCTCTTCCAAACGCGGGAACAGCTCGAAGATCCGCTGGAGATCCTTCTCGATCTGCGCGGAGTCCCGGCGCAGGTACGCGCCGAGCTCGAGGTTCTCGCGGACCGTCATGCGCTGGAAGCACTTGCGGCCCTCCGGCGACTGGGCGATGCCCATGCCGGTGATCTCCTGCGCGGGGAGATGCGTGATCTCCTCGCCGTCGAGCACGATCGAGCCCGTGCGAGCGGGCGTGAGCCCCGAGATGGAGCGCAAGGTCGTCGACTTGCCGGCGCCGTTGGAGCCGATCAGCGTGACGCACTCGCCCTCTTCCACGGTCAACGAGATGCCCTTGAGCGCCTGGATGTTGCCGTAGTAGGTGTTGATGTCGTCCACCTGCAGGAAGCTCACGGCTTGCGCTCCCCGGTCTCGGTCGCCGACTTGCCCAGATAGGCCTCGACGACCTTCGGGTTGGCCCGGACGTCGGCGGGCAGGCCCTCGGCGATCTTCTCGCCGTGGTCCAGCACCGTGAGACGCTCGGACACGTTCATGACCACCTTCATGTCGTGCTCGATGAGCAGGATCGTCATCCCCCGCTCGTCGCGCAACTGGTGCATGAGGTCGGTCAACGCCGCGGACTCCTGCGGATTCATGCCGGCCGTCGGCTCGTCCAGCAGCAGGATCTTCGGGTCCGACGCGAGCGCGCGGGCGATCTCCACCCGGCGCTGGTCGCCGTAGGACAGGTTCGTCGCCATCCAGTCGTGGTGACGTTCCTTGATGCCCACGTAAGTGAGCTCGGCTCGCGCCTTCTCGTTGACCTCGCGCTCCTCGCGCCGCGTCCGGGGCAGGCGCAGGATCGAGCCGAACAGCCCCGACTTCATGCGCGAGTTCGCCCCGATCATCACGTTCTCGGTGGCCGACATGGTCGAGAAGAGGCGGATGTTCTGGAACGTCCGGGCCATCCCGGCCTTCATCACGAGGTCCGGACGGGCACCCGTGATGTTGCGGTCGCCCAGGGCGATCGTGCCGAACGTCGGGCGGTAGAAGCCCGTGAGCATGTTGAAGAACGTCGTCTTGCCCGCGCCGTTGGGTCCGATGATCGAGACGATCGACTTCTCCGGCAGGGTGAATGAGACGTCACTGACAGCGGTCAGGCCGCCGAACTGCTTGGTGATGTTGGCCGCGTCGAGGATCACCGGGTTGGAGAGCGACGGGGCGGGCGTGGAACTCTGCGTGGCGCTCATGCTCGTGCCGTGTAGAGAGTTTCGTCGGTGGTCTCGACGTGATCGACGAGCTCCATCTTGTGCCTCCGGTCCGGGAGCAGGCCCTGCGGGCGCAGGATCATCATGATCAACAACAGGAAGCCGTAGACCGCGAACGTGACCTGCGTCATGTCGAAGTCCAGCCCGACGTTGGACGGGAGGTCGTTGATCACGTCCGGGATCAGGTAGTTGTTGATGATCGAGAGCACGAGGGCGCCGATCACCACGCCCCAGATCGAGCCGAGGCCGCCGAGGATGACCATGGCCAGCACCAGGATCGAGAACGAGAACGCGAACTGGTCGGCGTTGACCGTGTTCAACAGCGAGGCCAGGAACGCGCCCGAGATGCCGCCGAACGCCGCGCCGGAGGCGTAGGCCATCAGCTTGGTCTTGACCGCCGGGACGCCCATCGCCACCGCGGCGATCTCGTCCTCGCGCAGGGCGATCCAGGCCCGGCCCATCCGCGAATCCCGCAGGCGGAAGTTCACGAACAGCACGACCACGACCAGGAACAAGGCGAACCAGTACCACGGTTTCTTGTCCAAGACCGTGAACGGTTCCAGGAATGGCAGGTCGATCCGGTCCACCGGCGAGATGCCTTGACGGCCGGCGGTGACCGGCGTGCCGCCGAGAATGGTCGTGCTGTCCAGGTTGACCGCGAGGCGGCCGATGATCTCGCCGAACGCCAGCGTCACGATGGCGATGTAATCGCCGCGCAGACGCAGGGTCGGCAGGCCGATGATCATGCCCGCGATCGTGGTCAAGACCATCGCGATGACCAGGACGATCAGGAAGTTGAAGTGGATGCCTGGCAAGTTCAACGCGTTGCCGCCGACGAGGACGTGAATGCCTTCCTCGTTGTTGACGTACGCGAAGTGGCCTGACGCGAACCAGCCCACGGCGAACGCGCCGAAGGCGAAGAACGCCACGTAACCCAGATCCAACAAGCCGGCGAAGCCGACGATGATGTTCAGGCCGAGCGCCATCACCACGTAGGCGAGCGCGACGGCCATCTGCTGCATGAGGTTGGCCTTGTCCCCGATGGCGGGGATGAACGGCAGCAACGCCGCAATGGCCAGGAAGATGCCCGGGATGAGGCCCTTCTCGGCCCAACCCGGCAGCTGGAAGCCCGACTTCTGGCCCGTGGGATCGGGCGGTGTCGGTTGCACTTCTGAGGCTGCGACGCTCATCCTGCGTCCCTTGTCTGCTCGCCGAGCAGACCCGACGGCTTGAACACCATGATCAGAACCAGGTAGCCGAACACGATCGCCGGCGTCCACTCCGAGCCGATGCGGTTATCCGACATCTGCTGGATGCAGCCGATGATCAGACCGCCGAGCACGGCTCCGCGCAGGTTGCCGATGCCGCCCATGACGGCCGCGGTGAACGCGATGAGGCCACCCGTGAAGCCCTGGAAGAACCAGATCGTCGTCTGGTACATGGCGTAGATCAGGCCGGCCGCGCCGGCCAGCATGCCGCCGATCAGGAACGTCAGCGAGATCGTCGTGTCCACGTTGATGCCCATGAGGCGCGCGGCCTCCGGGTCCTGCGCCGTCGCGCGCATGGCCTTGCCGAGGCGCGAGCGGTTGATGAAGCTCGTCATCACGATCAGCAGCGGGATCGTGACCGCGAACGACAGGATGTCGGCGTTCTCGATCGTGATGCCGAAGACCGTGAAGAGCGTGTGCTGCGCGTCCAGGAGGTCCGGGACGCCCTGCTGATTGCCGCCCTTCCACAGAAGGCCGACGTTCTGCAGGATGAAGCTCATGCCGACCGCGGTGATCAGCGGCGCCAGCTTCGGCGCGCTGCGTAGCGGCCTGTAGGCCACTCGTTCGATCAGCACGTTGAGCGTGCCGGAACCGACCATGGCCACGACGAGCGTGACCAGGAGCCCGAAGAACACCGGGACGGCGGCCGAATCGATCGTGAGCCCGAGCGTCGCGATGAACGACGCGGAGATGAACGAACCGATCATGAAGATCTCGCCGTGGGCGAAGTTGATCAGCTCGACGATGCCGTAGACGAGTGTGTAGCCGATCGCCACCAGCGCCCAGATGGCGCCGTTGGACAAGCCGGTGACCACGTTCTCGCCGAGGCGCGTCAGGTTGCCCTGATCGCTGAGGTCCTGAATCGCGAACACAACGGGCAGGATCAGCAGGACTGCAATCAGTCCGTACGTGCCGATCAACTGCTTGATGCGCTGCGAGGCCGGCTTGCCGGCGGGGATGCTGGCGGCTTCCATTCAGTCCGTATGTATGGGTTGAGGTCCGACCGGAATAGGCAACCGGCCGGGAGCGGAAAGGTCCGCTCCCGGCCGAGCATACGCCTATGTGCGGCGGTGGCCTATGGCCACTTGGGCGCTTAGCCCGCCTGCGCCTTGATCGTCTGGTCGAACGTCAGCTCGCCGTCCTTGACGCTGTAGGCGCCGTAGTCGGTGAGCGTGGTGTCGCCGTTCTCGTCGATCGAGTACGTGCCGAGCACCGAGGAGCGATCCTTGGTCGCGAAGACCGCTTCCTTGATCTTCTCCTTGGAGCCGTCACCCGAGCGCTTGATGGCGTCGAGGGCGAGCATCATGGCCTCGTAGCCGTAGATGGCGTACGGGTCCGGGTTGTCCACGCCGTACTTGGCCGTGAACTCCTCGAAGAACTTCTGACCCTCCGGCGGGTACTGGTCCGGCGACAGGGTGGCGACGGTGACCTTGACCTGCTTGTTCAGGGCCGCGGGGATGCCGCCGTCCTTCTCGGACACGAAGCCGGTCTCGGCGACGCCGTCCGGGCCGTACAGGCCGGCCTCGGCGCCGAGGGCCGCAGCGAAGTCCTTGAACTGCTGGACCGCGTTGTTGGCGGTGATGCCCGAGTACACGAAGCAGTCAGCGCCGGCCGCCTTGGCCTTCTGGGCGAGCGAGCGGTAGTTCGACGCGTTCTTGTCGATCGCGTCGTTGCTCGTCAGCTCGAGGCCCTGCTCCTTCGCGGAGAGCTCGATGACGCGAGCCAGACCGGCGCCGTAGACCTCCTTGTCGTTGGTCATGGCGACCTTGGTGCAGCCGTCCTGCTTCATCAGCGTGACGAGGGCCGCAGCCTGGATCGTGTCCTTCGGAACGATGCGCGCGTAGGTGCGATCGCCCGTCGGGTAGTACTTGTCCGGCTCGCCGGGCTCGGAGCCCGGGTCGTTCGTGGTCAGGCCCACGTACGTGTTGGCCGGGGAGATCTGCGGAACGCCCGCCTCAGAGAGGATCGGGATCGAGACCTTGGAAGCGCCCGAGTTGAACGCGCCGATGTACACGGCGGTAGTTCTCGTCCTGGGCGACCTTGAGCGCGTTCGCCGACTCGGTCTCCGGCGTCCACGAACCGGCCTGCGCCGTGGAGTCGTCGAGCGACTCGTACTTGATCGTGTGCGGGCCGGCCTTGCCGCCGTTCTGCTCAAGCGCCAGCTTGATGCCGTTGACCATCGCCTCGGTCTGGACGCGCGAAGCGCCCTGAAGCGGAAGCGACGAGTAGACCGTCAGGTTCTTGCCTTCGGCCGATGCTTCGGTCCCGCCGCCACCACCGGTGGTCGGCTCTTCTTCATCTCCACAAGCCGCAACGCCCATAGCGAGCGCGGCGACCAAGCAGCTGGTAGCTGCCATGTACTTAGAACGCAAAGACCCCTCCTCAAGAGGCTCGTTTCGGGCGGCGATTCTACGCATGCCCCGTACAGGCGGCAACAGCGTAGACCGCCGTCCAACGGAACGTAGCGCTCCGCGGAGGGGCTTAGCGCGACCGCAACGCGCGCTTAATCGTTGCCGCGCGGGAGGTACTTGATGACGATCACCGCGGTGGCCGCCAGAAGCGGCAACATCATCGCGATGAGGAAGGCGTCAAAGGACTTCATCAGGCTCGTGCCCCAGAGCACGACCCAGAGGACGAGACCCACGATCAATGACAGGAAGATCCCCATGTCCGGCAGAGGCTAGCGGACCAGGGCTTCAGCGAGCTCAGTCGACCAGGGATCCCGCTGCCACGGCGGGATCCGCGCCCTGCTGCACCGCCTCGGCGACCGCTCGGACGAGGCGGGATCCGACGATCACGCCGTCCGCTCCGGCGTCCGCCGCGGCCCTCGCCTGAGCACCGTCGGAGATGCCGAAACCGAGGGCGACGGGCACCGCAGAGTGCGCTTTGACTCGCGCCAGCAACACGGATGGGTCCGACTGGTTTGAGGTGCGTTCACCGGTCGTCCCCGTAACCGAAACCGTGTAGACAAATCCACGCGCAGTCCGTCCGATTGCGTTTAGCCGATCGTCCGGGGTGGTCGGGGCCACGAGTGGCACGAGCGCCACGCCGTGCGCGTCGCAGGCGGCGAGGACCGGCTCGGACTCCTCCAGCGGGAGGTCGGGGACGATCAGGCCGCTGATCCCGCGCTGCGCGAGCTCGGCCGCGAAACGCTCGGGTCCACGCGCCAGGATCGGGTTCACGTAGACCATCAGCACGACCGGGATCAGCTCCGCGATCCGCGTGCCGGCTTCCAGCACGGTGTGCACCGTCGCGCCGTTCTCGAGCGCCGCCGTCGCCGCCGCGTGGATCACCGGACCGTCCGCGAGCGGGTCGCTGAACGGCACGCCGAGCTCGATCAGGTCCGCGCCGGCGTCCGCGTACGCGGCCGCGATCCGGACCGAGGTCTCGATGTCGGGGAAGCCCGCCATCAGGTACGGCATCAGCGCCGCGCGCCCCCGGGCGCCCTTGAACGCCGCGGCAATGCGGTCCGCGCCGGTCTCGGTACGGGTCATGCGAGGCCGAGCTTGTCGAGGGCCTCCGCCAGGTCCTTGTCGCCGCGGCCGGACAGGCAGACCAGGTCGATCGTGGCGTCCGTGGCGGTCTCACGGCCCGCGCCGAGCACCCAGGCCACCGCGTGCGCGGACTCGAGCGCCGGGATGATCCCCTCGAGCTCGGCCAGGCGCTTGAACGCGGCGAGCGCCTCGGCGTCGGTCACGCCGGAGTAGGTCGCGCGGCCCGTGTCGCGCAGCCACGCGTGCTCGGGGCCGGTGCCCGGATAGTCCAGGCCCGCGCTGATCGAGTGCGCCTCGAGGATCTGCCCGTCCTCGTCCTGCATGATCGCGCTGAAGGAGCCGTGCAGGACGCCGCCGCGCCCGCCCACGGTGAGCGGCGCGCCGTGGCGGCCGGAATCGATCCCGTCGCCCGCGGCCTCGGCGCCGATCAGCTGCACATCCGTGTCGCCGACGAACGGCGTGAACGTGCCGATCGCGTTCGAGCCGCCGCCGACGCAGGCGATGACGCGGTCGGGCAGGCGGCCGGTCTTCTCCAGGATCTGCGCGCGCGCCTCGTCGCCGATGATCCGCTGCAGGTCGCGCACGAGCGCGGGGAACGGCGCCGGGCCGACGCACGAGCCGATCACGTAGTGCGTGTCGGCGACGTTGGCGACCCAGTCGCGGATGGTCGCGCTCACGGCCTCCTTCAGCGTCCGCGAGCCCGCGTCGACGGGCGCCACGCGCGCGCCGAGCAGCTCCATGCGCTGCACGTTGGGCGCCTGGCGGCGCATGTCCTCCGTGCCCATGTAGACGATGCACTCGAGGCCGAGCAGCGCGCACGCCGTGGCCGTCGCGACGCCGTGCGAGCCCGCGCCGGTCTCGGCGATGATGCGGGTCTTGCCCATCCGCTTGGCCAGCAGCGTCTGGCCGAGCGCGTTGTTGATCTTGTGCGCCCCGGTGTGGTTGAGGTCCTCGCGCTTGAGGTAGACGGCGTGGCCGGCCTCCTCGGACAGGCGCGTGGCCAGGTACAGCGGCGAGGGACGGCCGACGTAGTCGTTCAGGAGCGCGTTGAGCTCGGCGCGGTAGCCCGCGTCGTCGCGCGCGGCGATCCACGCCGCCTCGAGCTCCTCGAGCGCCGGGATGAGCGTCTCCGGCACGTACTGGCCCCCGTAGGGGCCGAAGCGGTGCTCGACGGCGCTCACCGGCGGGCTCCTCGGGGGCGCGGCGGGCGGGCGCCGCCGTCCGGGCGCGCGAGGCGCGCGGTGTCGCGCTCGTCCTCCTCACGCGGCGGGTACACCAGCACCTCCGGCTCGCGGGCGACCGGCGCGCGCGAGTGGTCGCCCACCGCCGCGAACAGTGCTTCGAGCTTGGCCGGATCCTTGATGCCGGGCGCGGACTCCACGCCACTGCTTACGTCCACGCCCCACGGGTGGGTCACGGCGATCGCCTCGGCGACGTTCTCCGGGGTCAGCCCACCGGCGATCAGGTACGGCGTCTTGTGGCGGCGCTGCGTGAGCAGGCTCCAGTCCCACGTGCGCCCGGTGCCGCCGTACGCGCCGCTGTCGGACGCCGTGTCGAGCAGGTGCAGGTCGGTGTGGAAGCGCTCGATCTCGCGCAGATCGGCGGCGTGCGAGATCCGCACGGCCTTGATGACCTTCGCGCCCGTCCGCTGGGCGACGGCCTGGCAGAACGCCGGCCCCTCGTCGCCGTGCAGCTGCACGTGGCTGAGGCCGAGCACGTCGACCAGGTCCGCGATCTCGTCCAGCGGCTGGTTGACGAACACGCCCACGAGCTCGACCTTGCGCCGCAGCCGGCGCGCGATCCCCGCGGCCACGCCCGGGTCCACGTAGCGCTTGGACTCCGGCCACAGCAGGAAGCCGATCCCCCAGGCGCCGAGCGAGATCGCGAGCTCCGCGTCCTCGAGCCGGGTGATGCCGCAGATCTTGACGTTCACAGGAGCTCGCCGAACCCGGTCAGCTCACGCGCGGCGGCCTCGATGTCGGGCGCGCGCATGAGCGTCTCGCCGATCAGCACGGCGTCGACGCCGACGCGCTCGAGGTCGTCGAGCTGATCGCGCGTCCGGAAGCCGGACTCGCTCACGACCGTCTTGCCCGCCGGGATGTCCGCGAGCAGCTCGAACGTGCGCTCGATGTCGACCGTGAAGTCCGACAGGTCGCGGTTGTTGATGCCGAGCACGTCGGCCTCGACCTCCAGCGCCTTCTCGAGCTCCCGCTCGTCGTGGACCTCCACGAGCGCGTCGAGGTCGAGCTCGGCGGCCTCGTGCAGCAGGTCCGACAGGTCCGACTTGTCGAGCGCGGCGACGATCAGCAGGATCGCGTCCGCGCCGGCCGCCGCGGCTTCGTACAGCTGATAGCGATGGACGATGAAGTCCTTGCGCAGGATCGGGAGGCGCACGGCGGCGCGAGCCTCGCGCAGGTCGTCCAGCGAGCCGCCGAAGTGGAACGGCTCCGTGAGGATCGACAGGGCCGCGGCGCCGCCGCGCTCGTAGGCCTGGACGATCTCCGTGACCTCAGAGCCCTCGCGGATCGCGCCCGCGCTCGGTGACCGCCGCTTGTGCTCGGCGATCAACGACACCCCCGGCCGGGTCAGCGCTTCGCTGAACGGCCGCGAGCCTTCCGGCCGGACCTCGATCAGCTTCTTGAGCTCCTTGATCGGGAGCTCCTTCTTCCGCCGCTTGACCTCGTCGCGTGTGTCGTCGACGATCCGGTCGAGGACGCTCAAGGGCGACCACCGCCACTCGCGCCGAGGGCCAGGTCGGCGGTCGCTTTCAGCATCGCTTCGCGGATGCTCAAGGCGCCAACTCCTTCGTCAGGTTCACAAGGTTCTCCAGCGCCCGCGTCGCGCGGCCGTCGTCGATCGCGGCCTCCGCGGCGCGCACGCCCTCTTCCAGCGTGTCCACGGTGCCGGAGACGTAGATCGCGGCGCCCGCGTTGAGCACGGCGACGTCGCGCGCCGGCCCCTGCTCGCCGGCGAAGATGCGGCGGGTCACGTCGGCGTTGACCTCCGGTTTGCCGCCCTGCAGCGCGTTCGGCTCGGCGCGGGCGATGCCCAGGTCCTCCGGCGCGACCTCGTAGGCGCGGACGTCCTCGCCGTCCACCTCCACGACGCGCGTTGTCGAAGACGTGCTCATCTCGTCCAGACCGTCGCTGCTCGACACTACCAGCGCCTTGTCCGCGCCCAGCCGGGCGAGCGCGCCCGCGATCGGCTCCAGGAAGTTCGGGTCCGACACGCCGATGACCTGGCGCTTGGCCCCGGCCGGGTTCGTGAGCGGGCCGAGGAAGTTGAAGATCGTCCGGACGGCGAGCTCCTTGCGCACCGGGACCACGAACCGCGTGGCGCCGTGGTGGGCGGGCGCGAACATGAAGCCGAAGCCGACCTCGTCGATGCAGCGCGCGACCGCGTCCGGTTTGAGGTCGATGCGCACGCCGAGCGCCTCGAGCACGTCGGCGGAGCCCGACAGCCCGGTGGCGGACCGGTTGCCGTGCTTGGCGACGGCGCAGCCGTGGCCGGCGGCGATCAGGGCGGCGGTGGTGGACACGTTGAAGGTCGGCCTACCCCCGCCGGTGCCTGCCGTGTCGATGAGATCCCCGCGGGTGGGCGTCACGGGCGTCGCGAACGCGCGCATCGTGGTGGCCAGGCCGACGAGCTCGTCGATCGTCTCGCCCTTGGTGCGGAGCGCGATCAGGATGCCGCTCGTCTCCACCTCGGAGGCGTTGCCGCCCATGATCTCGGCCAGCACGGCGGCCGTCTGCTCGGACGACAGGTCCTGGCGGGACGCGAGGTTGTCCAGCGCCGCGGTGAGGATGGGGTTAGGCAAGGAAGTTCTTCAGCAGGTGCTTGCCGTCCGGCGTGAGCACGGACTCGGGATGGAACTGGACGCCGATCGCCGGCAGTGTCTTGTGGCGCATGGCCATCAGCACGCCGCCGCCGTGAGCGGTGGCCTCCAGGCAGTCGGGCAGGTCCTCGTGCACCACGAGCGAGTGGTAGCGCGCGACGGGCAGCGGGTTCGGGAGCCCGGCGAAGATGCCCTGGCCGTCGTGGGTGATCTCGGTCGTCTTGCCGTGGACGGGCAGATGCCGGATGACGGTGCCGCCGAACGCCTGCCCCATCGACTGGTGGCCGAGGCAGACGCCGAGCGTCGTCACGCCCGCCTCCGGGAAGCGGCGCATGGCCTCGACGCTGATCCCCGCCTCGTTGGGCGTGCACGGCCCCGGAGACACGACCACGCGGTCGTACTCCTGCTCCAGCAGCTCGTCCACGGTGGCCACGTCGTTGCGCACGACCTCGAGGTCCGCACCCAGCTCGCCCAGGTACTGCACGAGGTTGTACGTGAACGAGTCGTAGTTGTCGACCATCAGGACCCTCATGGGCGACCACCGCTACCCGCGACAAGGGCCGGCATCGCGGTCGCTTTCAGCATCGCTTCGCGGATGCTCATGGCCACGCCGCCTGCCGGACCGCGAGCTCGATCGCCTTCACGACGCCGGCCGCCTTGGCCTTGGACTCCTCGTACTCGTAGTCCGGGCGCGCGTCGGCGACGGTGCCGCCGCCGGCCTGGATGTGGGCCATGCCGTCCTTGGTCACGACCGTGCGGATGCAGATGCAGGTGTCCAGCTCGCCCGCGTAGGAGAGCCAGCCGACGGCGCCGCCGTACGCGCCGCGCTTGACCGGCTCGAGCTCGTCGATGATCTCGATGGCGCGGATCTTGGGCGCCCCGGAGAGCGTGCCGGCGGGCAGGACGGAGCCGAGCGCCTCGATCGCGCGCACGTCCTCACGCAGCGTCCCCGCCACCTGGGAGACGATGTGGATCACGTGCGAGTACGTCTCGACCTCCATCAGGCGCTCGACGTGCACGCTGCCGTTCACGCACACGCGGCCGAGGTCGTTGCGGCCGAGGTCCACGAGCATCACGTGCTCGGCGCGTTCCTTCTCGTCGGCGAGCAGCTCGGCGGCGATGGCGGCGTCGTCCTCGCCGCGCGGCCGGGTGCCGGCGATCGGGCGCGTGGAGACGTGGCGGCCGTTGACCGTCAGCAGCGGTTCCGGCGAGGCGCCGACGATCTGGAAGTCCTCGAAGTCCAGGAAGTACATGTACGGCGACGGGTTCACCGCGCGTAGCCCGCGATAGATGCTGAACGGCTCCACCGGGTTCTCCGCCGACCAGCGCTGGGACGGCACCACCTGGTAGGCATCGCCGGCGCGGATGTACTCGATGATGCGCGCGACGTTGCCCTCGAACTGCTCGCGGCTCATGTTGGACTCGAACGTCGCGTCCGGCCGCGCGGCGTGCGTCTCCAGCGGCGGGAGCGGGCCGGCGAGCCGGGTGCGGACCTGGCGGATGGCCTCGACGGCGCGGGCGTGCGCGGTGTCGACGTCGGTCTCCTCGTCCAGGTAGGCGTTGGCCAGGATCGTGACCGTGTGCTTGAGATGGTCGAACGCGACGATCACGTCGGTGAGCATCAGCGCCATGTCCGGCAGCCCGAGCACGTCCGGGTTGGGCTCGGGCAGGCGCTCGACGGCGCGCACGCAGTCGAAGCCGAAGAAGCCGACGGCGCCGCCGGCCATCGGCGGCAGGCCCGCGACCTTCGCCTGGCGCACCGCGGACACCGCGTCGCCGGCGATCGTGTACGGGTTGCCGTCCTCGCCCAGGCTCCAGCGGATGACCTGCTTCGGACGCCAGCCGATGAACGACCAGCGGCCGACCTGCTGCCCCTGCTCGGCGGACTCCAGCAGGAACGCGGGACCGTCGCCGCGCAGCTTCAGGAAGGCGGAGACCGGCGTCTCGCAGTCCTCGATGAAGGAGTGCGTGACCGGAATCAGGTTGTGGTCGCCCTCGAGCGCCCGCGCCTGCTTCGAGCGTCGGCGACACCTCCAGGTGTTCAGCGACGGCGGTCAACGAGCACCTCCTCGGCGTCCTTGAGCGTGAGCCCGCGGCTGTGGAGCAGCACGGTGAGGTGGTAGAGCACGTCGGCGGCCTCGTTGGCCACGCGCTCGTCGGTCTCCTCGCGCGCGGCGCGGGCGACCTCCTCGGCCTCCTCCTGCACCTTCTCGCCGATGAACGGTGGGTTCGCGAGCAGCTGGTTCGTGTACGAGCCTTCCCGCGGGTTGGCCCTGCGGTCGCTCAGCGTCCGCTCCAGGCCGGGCAGCGCCTCGTGCGGCGCCGTCGTCAGGTCGCCGGAGAAGAAGCAGGTGCGCTCCCCGGTGTGGCAGGCGGGACCGGCGGGTTCGACGAGGGCGAGCACGGCGTCGTTGTCGCAGTCGACGCGCAGGGCCTTGACGGCCTGCGTGTTGCCGGACGTCGCGCCCTTGTGCCACAGCTCGTTGCGCGAGCGGCTGAAGAGGTGCAGCTCACCCGTCTCGCGGGACAGGCGCAGCGCTTCCTCGTTCATGTAGGCGAGGGTCAAGACCTCCCCCGAACGCCAATCCTGGATGACGCACGGCACGAGGCCCCGGTCATCAAATTGCAGCTCTGGACTGGGAGGCTCCATTTCGGAGCGTGCAGTCTAGGCGACCCCGCCGAACCCCGCCCGACTCACTGCGGCACATCCGCGGTGCCTGGCGCCGCCCGCGCACTGCCCCTGGCGTTAAGCGTTTGCGAACTTCGGGTCGGCGATCGTGAGGTACCAGCTGAACAGCGCGTGGCACGGACGCCGGCGCCCGGTCAGCTTCAGCAGGCGCGTGAGCGTCTTCGGCGGCAGGCGAGGAATCGCGTGCTGGAGCGCGAACGCGGCCGTGAACGCCGGCCGATGACGCGCCGAGAACCGGTGATACGCGGCGAGCGCGCGCTCAGCCGACTGCTCGCCGGCCAGCGCAGCGCGGATCTCGCGGGCGGCCGCGATCCCGAAGTAGAACGCCGGGCGGATGCCCTCGCCCGAGAGCGGGAGGCAGTGCCCGGCGCTGTCGCCGACGAAGTAGACGCCGTCCTCGGTCGCGGCGCGCAGCTTGTGCGGGAACCAGTTGCCCTGGTAGCGGACGGCTTCCCGGTCCAGCCGCGCGGCGATGTCCTGCGTCGGCTCCTTCACGTGGTGGCGGGGCTCGTAGGAGCCGACGCCGATCCGCTGCTCGCCGTCGGCGGGCACGCTCCACGCGTAGCCGTAGCGGACGAGGGAGCGGTCGATCCACACGTCCAGGTCGGTTGACGCGCCGGGCGGGTGGACCTCGAGGCCGCGGCTGAGCGGCGCCTCCGGCGGCTGGTAGTGCGTGGCCAGCACGCGCCGCCAGCCGAGCGCGTCGACGATGAACGGCGCGGTCAGCTCACCGCGGTCGGTGACGACGGTGCGACCGCTGCGACCCTCGACCTTGGCGATCGCGAAGCGGGCGTCGGTCTGGGCGAAGAGCGCCCGGCACAGCGTCGCGGTAGTCGAAGCTCGACCAGCTCCACGGCAGCCGGAAGCGCGCGGACCCGTGCGGCGTGTGGAACGCCATGCACGGGATCTCCTGGCGGATGCTGTCCTGCACCCCCATCGCGTGCAGCCACGGCGTCGGCGCCGCGCACGCGCTCGTGGCCCGCTCGCCGATCTCGTACCGGTCGACGATCAGCACGTCGGCGCCGGAGCCGGTGAGCTCCCGTGCGAGCGCCAGCCCGGCGAAGCTCGCGCCGCAGATCAGCACGTCCGGCCGCTCGTCGAGCGGGGTCCGCTCGTCGCGGGCGAGCGTCGCGCGCTTCACCGGATGGCCTCGAGGGCTGCCCCCGGCAGATGCCACACGCGCACGCCCGTCGGGCGCGGGCTGTCGAGCATCCGGCGGTACAGGCCGACCGCCAGGCGCACGCCGGGGCGGACCGAAGCGGGCGCGGCGGCGATGGCGGGGCCGGCGGCGGCGAACAGCGCGCGGGCGCGCTCGGATTCGTGGCTGAGCAGGGCGCGCAGGCGCGGGCTCGAGCCGGTCAGGTCGGCGTCGCTGACCCCGAACGCGTCGCGGTCCTCCGCGGGCAGGTAGATGCGGTCCAGGTGCCGGTCCTCGCGCACGTCGCGGATGAAGTTCGCGAGCTGGAACGCGACGCCGAGGCGGCCGATGTCGGCGTGGTGGTCCGGCGGGACGCCGAGCAGCGCGGCCATGATCCGCCCGACGGTGCCGGCCGAGCCGTCCATGTAGGTCGTGAGCTGCTCGTAGGTGTCGATCCGGATCGGCGGCTCGCAGTCCACCCGCATCGAGCGCATGTACGTGCTGAGCTCCTCGAGCGGGAGGCCGTGGCGGTGGGCGGCGTCCGTGAGCGCCAGCGCGACGGGATGCCGGGGCGCTTGCAGCTGCGCCTCCCACGCGTCGAGCGCCGCGCGGCGCTCGATCGGCGAGGGCGGGCGGCGAGGTCCGTCGACGAGCTGGTCGGCCGCGCGAACGTAGCCGTAGAGCGCATACGTGGCCGGTTGGATCGGCGCGGGCAGGCGGCGCGTGGCGAGGTAATAGGTGGGGTCGTGGCGACGCAGCATGCGCCTGGCCGTCTCGTATCCCTCCCGCAACGCCGGTTCCATTGACTCCCACTAGGGTGCACTACGGTGGACGCGCTGTTGCGAGATCGCTCGTTGCTGTACGTGACGGGCAAGGGCGGAGTCGGAAAGACGACCGTCGCCGCGGCGTTGGGGTTGGCCGCCGCGCGGACCGGCCGGCGCACGATCGTGTGCGAGGTGGCCGAGCAGGACCGGATGTCGCGGGCGTTCGCGCGCCAGGGGGTGCGGCCCGAGCAGGAGGTCGAGCTCTCCGACGGGCTGTGGGCGATCACGATCGACCCGCAGGCCGCGCTGGAGGAGTGGCTGGCCAAGCAGGTCGGCGGCACGGCGCTGAAGGTGCTGGGGCACTCGCACGCGTTCCAGTACTTCGTCGCGGCCGCGCCGGGCGCGAAGGAGCTGATCACGATCGCGAAGGTGTGGGAGCTCGCGCAGAAGCAGCGCTGGAACTCCAGCAACCGGCTGTACGACCTCGTCGTCGTGGACGCGCCCGCCTCCGGGCACGGGATCGGGATGCTCACGACGCCCCGGACGTTCGGGGAGATCGCGCGCGTCGGGCCGATCCGCCGCCAGGCCTACAAGGTGTCCGAGATGCTCTCCGACCCCGCGCGCACCGGCTACGTGGGCGTCGCGTTGCCCGAGGAGATGCCGGTGACCGAGACGATCGAGCTCGACGGGCGGCTGCGCACGGAGGTCGGGCTCGGGCTGGAGACGATCTACATGAACGCGATGTGGCCGGAGCGCTTCTCCTCGGGCGACGTGACCAAGCTGCGCGCGGCCGAGCCCGCGGGTGCCGTGCGCGCCGCGCTTGTCGGTGCACGAGCGCGTGAAGGCGCAGCGGGCGCAGGTGCGGCGGCTGGAGGGCGCGATCGACGCGCCGGTCACGCCGCTGCCGTTCGTCTTCGAGTCCGAGCTCGAGCTCGAGCACTACGAGCACCTCGCCGACGCGATCGCATGAGGCAGCTCTCCCCCATCGCCCGCCGCGTCTGGCGGCTGTCGGCGCTCGTGTTCTGGGTGATCGTGCTGATCGCCGGCGTGATCGTGGCCGTGTTCGTCGACGGCGCGGCCCCGTGGGCGTGGGTGGGGCCGCTCGTGCTCGGGGCCCTGTGGGTGGGCGGTGGTTCCGGAGCTGCGCTGGCGGCGCTGGCGCTGGGACCTGACCGACGAGGGCATCGACATCCAAAACGGCGCGATCTCGGTCAACCGGACGCTGATCCCGTGGGTGCGCGTGCAGCACGTGGAGACGCAGCGCGGCGTCTTCGAGCAGATCTTCGGGCTGGCGACGGTGATCGTCCACAACGCCGCCTCCGCGCACACGATCCCGCTGCTCGCGCAGGCCGACGCCGAGGAGCTGCGCGAGCGGATCGCCGCGCGGGCGAAGACCGACGACGATGAGTGACGCTGATGACCTCCGCGAGGCTGGAGGACGAGCCCCCGGGGCGAGTCCTCCAAGCGACGCGAGGCCTCTGGCCGAGCGTCGCCGGCTGCACCCCGCGGCCATGGTCGTGTACTCGGCCGCGGCGCTGCGCAGCGGCCTCTTCCCGCTGCTGATCATCGTCGTGATGCCGCTGCTGGGCGGCGACTTCGACTCCCGCGGGTTGCTGCGGGCGGCCGCCTACGGCGTGATCGGGCTCGCGGTCGCGGGCATCAGCGGCTACATCCGCTGGAGCACGACCACGTGGTGGATCGACGAGACCGCGGTCCACCATCACACCGGGCTGCTGCGCAAGAGCGACACGAAGGTGCCGCTCGAGCGGATCGAAGGCCTCGACGTGCACCAGGGCCCGCTGCAACGCGCGTTCGGGGTGTTCGCGCTCGACGTGCAGACCGGTGCGGGCAAGAAGGGCGGCGAGATCGCCCTGCCCGCGCTCACCCCGGCCGCCGTCGAGGACCTGCGCGCCGCGCGCGCGGTCCGGCAGCGCGGTCGCCGTCGATGCCGAGCCGCCGGAGCGCCATGCACGACGCCTGTCGCGGCGCGAGCTGGCGATCACGGCGGTCACCGCCGGGCAGTTCGGCGTGCTGCTGCCGGTCGTCGCCGCGCTCGGGCAGGTCGTCTCGCAGGTCGGCGAGAACGAGCAGGAGGACGCGTTCCGGTTCCTCCCCCACTCGGTGACCGTGGCCGCGCTGGTCGTCGTCGGGCTGCTGCTGGCCGCCTGGCTGATCTCGATTCTCGGGTCGGTGATCGCGTTCGGCGGGTTCACGATCGTGCGCGAGGAGGAGCGCATCCTGGTCCGGCGCGGGCTCGTGGCCCGCAACGAGGCGACGGTGCCGGTCGGCCGTGTGCGCGCGGTGCGGGTGGTCGAAGGCCTGCTGCGGCGGCCGTTCGGGCTGTGCGCGCTGACCGTCGAGGTCACGGGCTACGCGAGCGAGGCCAGCGCGGCGCGCACGCTGTTCCCGGTGGTGCGCGTGAGCGAGGTGCGCGCGTTCCTGGACGAGTTCCTGCCGGAGCTGGCCGACGACCCGGGCGCGCTGTCGCGCCCGCCGGCCCGCGCGGCGCGGCGCTACGTCGCGCCCTCGCTCGCGCTGGCGGTGCTGGTCGCCGTGGGCCTGTGGTTCCTCGTGGGCGTGTTCTCGCTGCTCGCCCTCGCTGCTCACCGCGTACGGCTGGGCCCGTTGGCGCGCCGCGGGCTGGCGCCTGCGTGACGGCCGGCTCGCCGTGCGCTCACAACGGCTCGCGCGCGTGACCGTGCTGGCCCCGGCCCGCCTGCGTGAGTCGCACACCCGGACCCAGAACGTCTTTCAGCGCCGCGCCGACCTGGCCGACCTGTCGGTGACGTTCGGCAAGAGCACCACGGCCCGCATCCGCCACCTCGAAGCGGCGGTCGTCCGCGACACCTGGGAGCAGCTGGCTACGTGATGCCGAGGCGGTCCAGGAGCGCGTCGTCGGCGCGCCAGGACTTGCGGACGCGGACGGAGAGGTCCAGGTGCACGTGCTCGGCCAGCTCGCGCTCGATCTCCTTGCGCGCGGCGACGCCGATCGACTTGATCATGCGGCCCTGGTGGCCGATCAGGATGCCCTTCTGGGACTCGGTCTCCACCCACATGATCGCGCGGACGGTGACACCGTTCTCGCGCTCCTCGATCTCGTCGACCTGGACCTCGACGGCGTGCGGGACCTCCTGGCGGGTGCGCAGGAGCACCTGCTCGCGCACGAGCTCCGCGAGCATGACCTTCTCGGGCTGGTCGGAGTGGTCCTCGGGCGGGAAGTAGAACGGGCCCTCGGGCAGCAGCCCGGCGAGGTGGTCGACCAGCGCCGGCACGCCCTTGCCGGTCCGCGCGCTGATCGGGAAGACCTCGGCCTCGGGCAGGTCGAGCACCTCCGTGAGGACCAGCGACTTGACCGTCTTGGCGTGATTCATGCGATCGACCTTGTTGACCGCGATCACGACCGGGACCTTCGCCTGGCCGAGCGCCTCGGCGATGAAGCGGTCACCCGCGCCGCCGATGCCCTGGTCGCCGTTGACGACGAACAGCGCGGCGTCCGCCTCGCTCAGCTCGGACTCCACGCGCTTCTGCATGCGGGAGGTGAGCGCGTCGCGCGGACGCTGGACGCCCGGGAGGTCGGTCAGCACGAGCTGGAACTCGGGGGTGGTGAGCACGCCGCGGATCGCACGGCGCGTGGTCTGCGGCTTGTCGGAGACGATCGCGACCTTGTGACCGATCATCTTGTTGACGAGCGTGGACTTGCCGACGTTCGGCCGGCCGGCGAGTGCGACGAACCCTGATCGGCTCATGGGACAACCTCTCCGCGGGATTCCCTGACGGCACGCTCATCGCAGCCATCCCATGATCTCGGCTTGGAGGGCGAGCATCTCGCCCTCGTCGGTCTCGTGGTCCATGCCGGTGAGATGCAGGACGCCGTGGACGACGGCCTCCATCAGGTCCACGGTGTACTCGGGGCAGATGAAGACGTCGCCGAGCTCACGCTCGCCGAACGGGTCCTCGTCGTCCTCGTCGATCGGGAAGCTCAGGACGTCGGTCGGCCCGACCTTCCCGCGCCAGGTGAGGTTGAGCTCCGCGATCCGCTCCGGGGACACGAAGGACACGGCGACGTGCCCGTCGTTGAACCCGGCGGAGGCGGCGGCGTAGCCCACCGCCTCCTCCACGCGCTCCGCGGGGAGCGCGCTGCCGATCACGTCGACTTCGAGCACGCTATGCGGTTCTGCGTGCGGGGCGGAGCCCGCTGGGCTGTTCGACGGCGTGCTTGTCGTACGCCTCGACGATGCGCTGCACGAGCTTGTGGCGGACCACGTCGTCCCCGCCGAAGCGGACGAACTCGATCCCCTCCACGGAGTCCAGGATGTCCTTGACCACGACGAGGCCGGACTTCTGGTCGCGCGGGAGGTCCACCTGCGTCACGTCGCCCGTCACGACCATCCGCGACCCGAACCCGAGCCGGGTGAGGAACATCTTCATCTGCTCGGGCGTCGTGTTCTGCGCCTCGTCCAGGATCACGAACGAGTCGTTGAGCGTCCGGCCGCGCATGAACGCGAGCGGCGCGACCTCGATCACGCCCTTCTCCAGGTGCGAGGCGACCTTCTCGGGATCCATCATGTCGTTGAGCGCGTCGAACAGCGGCCGCAGGTAGGGATCCACCTTGGCCATCAGGTCGCCCGGGAGGAAGCCGAGCCGCTCGCCCGCCTCCACCGCCGGTCGCGTCAGGATGATCCGGTTGACCTCGCGGCGGGACAGTGCCGCCGTGGCCATCGCCATCGCCAGGAACGTCTTGCCCGTGCCGGCCGGCCCGATCCCGAAGGTCACGGTGGAGCGCCGGATGGCGTCCACGTACTTCTTCTGGTTGACGGACTTGGGCGCGACCCGCAGGTTGCGGTGGCGCCACACGGTGTCCTCGAGCACGCGCGCCGGCGACTCGCTGGACTCCAGCACGCGCGTGACCGCCTCGATCGTGGCGGGCTCGATGTCGTGCCCGCGATCGACCATGGCCGAAAGCTCGCGGATGACGGTCGCCCCCGCCTGCACCGCTTCCGCCTCACCGTCCAACGTGACGATGTTGCCGCGCAGGAACACCTCGCAGTCGAGCTGCTCCTCGAGCGTGCGTAGCGCGGCGTCGCGGGAGCCGGCGAGCTCCGCAGCGACCTCGTTCGATACCTCCAGCTGCCGACGTGCCATCTAGTTGAGCGCTTCCTTCACCTTGGTCGAGACCCGCTTGCCGTCAGCGCGGCCGCCGGCGGCCTCCATTACGTGCTTGATCACCCTGCCCATGTCACGCGGGGACGACGCACCGGTCGCCTCCACTCCCGCGCGCACGAGTTCGTCGAGCTCCTCGTCCGAGAGCGCGGCGGGCAGGTACGTCTCGATGATGGTGGCCTCGTAGGCCTCCTGCTCCGCCTGCTCGCTCCGGCCCGCCTCGCGGTAGGCCGCCTCGGCCTGGTGGCGCTTCTTGCGCTCACGCCCCAGGACCGCGATCTCGTCCGCGTCGCCCTCCTTCTCCGCCTTCTGCAGCTCGGAGAGGATCAGCCGGAGCGCCGACACCCGCCCGCGCTCCCCCGCCTTCATGGCGGTGGTCACGTCGGCTCTGATGCGCTCGGCAATCTGCAACACCTCCAGTGTACGTCCCCGTCCGGCAGGATCCGCGTCCGTGAACGCACGTCTCGACGCATTACCAGGCCGCGAACTCCCCGGTGGGCTGAGGATCGTCGAGGCTCGAACCCGCCGTACGCGGGGCAAAGGCCTCGCGCGGATGGACTCGATGCCCGCTTCCGTCGGGCTCGAGCTCTCGCCGTGCCGATCGATTCACACGTTCGGGATGCGGTTCGCCCTCGATCTGATCTGGCTCGACCGGGCCGGGCAGGTGGTGCGGGTGGATGAGGCCGTGCCGCCGCGCCGGCTGCGGACGTGCCTGCGCGCCCGGTCGGTGATCGAGGTCCGTGGCGGAAGCGCCGAGCGCTTCACGGTCGCGCTCACCCAGCCCGGGTGACTCACGCTCACCCGGCTCCGTGTGAGGGTGCGGGCGATGGCGGAGCGTGAGGGAGGACGTCGCCTCGGCGTGATCATCGGCGCCCTGCTGCTGGTGATGCTGCTCGCGTCGCTGGACCAGACGATCGTCTCCACCGCGCTGCCGACGATCGTCGGCGAGCTGGGCGGGCTGGAGCACCTCTCCTGGGTCGTGACGTCCTACATGCTCGCGGTGACGGTCGTGACGCCGCTGTACGGCAAGCTCGGCGATCTCTACGGCCGCAAGCTGGTCCTGCAGGCCGCGCTCGTGATCTTCCTCGTCGGCTCGGTCCTGTGCGGGATGGCGCAGGGCATGACGGAGCTGATCGCGTTCCGCGCCATCCAGGGCCTCGGCGGCGGCGGGCTGATGGTGAGCGCGCAGGCGGCGGTCGGCGATGTCGTCTCACCGCGTGACCGCGGCAAGTACACCGGGCTCTTCGGCGCCGTGTTCGGCGTCTCCGCGGTGATCGGGCCGCTGATCGGCGGCTTCTTCACCACGCACATCTCCTGGCGCTGGATCTTCTACGTGAACCTCCCGCTCGGACTCCTCGCGCTGGCCGCGATCGCCGTCGCGCTTCCGAGCGCCTCAGAGCGCGTGCAGCACGCGATCGACTACGTCGGCGCCACGCTGCTCGCCGTCGGCCTGAGCTCGCTGGTGCTCCTCACGACGCTCGGCGGCAACCGCTACGCCTGGGGCTCGGTGGAGATCGTCGCGCTCGGCGCGGTCGCGGTGGTGGGGATCGGCGCCTTCATCTGGCAGGAGTCGCGCGCCGCCGAGCCGATCCTCCCGCTGCACCTGTTCCGCAACCGCGTCTTCGCCGTCACGAGCGCGATCGGCTTCGTGATCGGCTTCGCGCTGTTCGGCGCGCTCACGTACCTCCCGCTGTTCCAGCAGGTCGTGCGCGGCGCCACCCCCACCGAGTCGGGGCTGCAGCTGATCCCAGTGATGGCCGGCGTGCTGATCGGCTCGATCGGATCGGGCCAGGCGATCACGGCGACGGGCCGCTACAAGCTGTTCCCGATCATCGGCTGCGCGATCGCCACGGTCGGGCTGCTGCTGCTCTCTCGGCTCGATGCCGGCACGTCGACCTTCTTCGCGAGCCTCGCCATGCTCGTCCTGGGCCTGGGCCTCGGGTTGGTGATGCAGGTGCTCGTGCTCGCCGTCCAGAACGCCGTCGAGTACTCCGACCTGGGCGTCGCCACCAGCGGCGCGACGCTGTTCCGCTCGCTCGGCGGCTCGCTGGGCACGGCGGTGCTCGGAGCGATCTTCACGGCGCGACTCACCGACGAGCTGGCGGGCTCCCCCGCCGGGCAGCTGGGCGGCTCGGTCGACCCCGCCTCGCTGCAACGACTGCCGGCCGCCGCCCGGGACGCGTACACCGGCGCGTTCACCGACGCGCTGTCCACGGTCTTCCTCGTCGGCGCGTGCTTCGTGGTCCTCGCGTTCCTGCTGGCCTGGTTGATCGAGGAGCGGCCGCTGCGGCAGACCGTCGAGACGGGCGGGGTCGGGGAGGCCTTCGCGTCCCCCACGAGCGGCGATTCGCTGCGCGAGCTCGCCCGGCTGGTCGGGCGCAAGCGCACGCAGGCGTTCATCGAGGGCTCCGTCGCCGCGGCGGACGTCGACCTCCCCGTCGGCGCCGCGTGGCTGCTCGTCCAGGCCGCGCAGGGTGAATCGCTCGATCCCGAGGTGGTCGCGGACGGGCGCCCGATCGAGCCGGAATGGGTGCGGACGCAGCTGGATGTGCTGCGCACGGAAGGCCTGCTCGACGGAGTCACCGTGACGTCGACGGGAGCGGCGACGGCGGACAAGCTGGTCACGGCGCACCGCGAGCGCCTCGTGGCGCTCGTGGCGGACTGGAGCCCGGACGCGGACCCACAGATCAACGACGCGATCGCCCGCCTCGCGCGCGAGCTCACGCTCGAGCCGGTCTAGGTCCCGTCAGAATTCGCGGGCACCTACCCCCGCGCTCACTCGCGAACTAACCGAACACGACCGCGGCGATGCCCGCGACGACGAGCGCCGAGCCCGCGAGCCGCCGCCGTCCTCCCCCGACGCCGGCGAGCAGGATGCTCGTCTCCCGGAGCGCGGCGACCGGGCGCGGCGGGCGCGCGTTCGAGCGCGGCCAGCACGAGGATGTAGGCGCCGGCCATGCCCACGCCGGCGGGGAGCGAGCGGCGGTCGACGGCCTTGCGCAGCCGCTCGTGACCGACGACGAGCGCGTACGGGATCGCGGACAGCAGCAGGACGATCTCGAAGTACGGGATCGGCGCCGCGTGCTCCACGCCGCGGTCGTCGACGAGCGTGTAGCCCGCGATGCACGCGCCCACGCCGAGCGCGAACAGCAGGCTCGTCTTGTCGACGGCCTCCGTGCCGACGCCGCGCACGAGGAGCACCCCGCCCGTGACCGCGAGGATGCCGACGATCGCGAGCGGGGAGATGTCCGCGCCGAGCGCGATCGTGGAGATGAGCAGCACGAGGATCGGCGCCGATCCGCGCGCGACGGGGTACGCGAACGAGTAGTCCGCGCGGCTGTACGTCGCGGCCAGCAGCGCGAAGTAGGCGAGCTCGAGCGCGGCCGAGGCGGCGATGAACGGCCACGCCTCCGCCTCCACGCGCCAGGTCAGCGCGGCCGGGATGGCGAACACGACCACGCCGGTGAGCATCGCCACGGCCGCCGTCGCGTGCGTGTCCTTGGCCCCCGCGACGAGCGCGTTCCAGCCGGCGTGGAGCACGGCCGAGGCGAGGACCATCGCGAGGGCCGCGACGCTCAGTGCGTCATCCCACCAGCTCGGCGAACCGCGCCGCGGTCACGTTCCCGCCGGAGATCGTCACGCCGACGCGGAGGCCCTTCGCCTCCACCTTGCCGGCCAGCAGCGCGGCGAACGCGCAGGCCCCGCTCGGCTCGGCGACGACCTTCGCGCGTTCGAACAGCAGCTTCATCGCGGCGACGATCTCCTCGTCGGAGACGGTGATGACCTCGTCGACGAGCTTCTGGATGACCGGGAACGTCAGCTCGCCCGGGATGTTGGTCTGCTGGCCGTCGGCGATCGTCCGCGGGACCTCGATCTCGATCCGCTCGCCGGCGGCGAGGGAGCGCACGAAGTCGTCGCCCGCCTCAGGCTCGACGCCGATGATCCGCGTGTCCGGGGACAGCGCGGCGGTCGCGGTCGCGCAGCCGGACAGCAGCCCGCCGCCGCCGAGGCAGACCAGCAGCACGTCCAGCGGGCCCGCGTCCTCGATCAGCTCCAGCGCCACGGTGCCCTGCCCGGCCATCACGTACGGGTTGTCGTACGGATGGATCGGCGTGAGGCCGCGCTCGGCGACCAGCTGCTCCAGCAGCTCGTCGCGCACCACGCCGTAGCGGTCGAAGGGCACGACCTCGGCGCCGTAGCCGCGCGTCGCGGCGAGCTTGCCGGCGGGTGCGTCCTCGGGCATCAGGATCACCGCGGGGATCTCGTGCAGCCGCGCCGCGAGCGAGACCGCCTGGGCGTGGTTGCCGGACGACACCGTCGCCACGCCGCGACGGCGATCCTCGGGGCTCAGCGTGGAGACCGCGTTGTACGCGCCGCGGAACTTGAACGCGCCCACGCGCTGCAGGTTCTCGGCCTTCAGCAGCACGCGCCCGGCCCCGGTGGCCTCGTCGAGCGCACCCGAGGTGATGACCGGGGTGCGGTGCGCGACCCCGTCGAGCCGCCGCGCCGCGGCCTGGACATCGTCAAACGTGATCACGCGGCAAAGATAAAGGTGCCTGGCACCTTTAGGTTCAGCGCGG
The DNA here is from genome assembly GCA_963724195.1 of uncultured Solirubrobacteraceae bacterium. Taxonomy (GTDB): domain Bacteria; phylum Actinomycetota; class Thermoleophilia; order Solirubrobacterales; family Solirubrobacteraceae; genus Solirubrobacter. The sequence goes on from CAVRTQ010000018.1 coordinate 296,822, forward strand.
CGCCTTGATGAGCTCGATCGCGGCCCAGCCGCCGCCCTCGCGGCGGGCGCGCTCGATCAGGTTGCGGCGGGTGAACGCGAGCAGGACCTCGTCGACCTCGGGCAGCTCGAGGCCGGAGATGATCATCCGCTCGGGCACCTCGGTCATGTGCTCGGCCACCTGCAGCAGCAGCGGGCGGACGAGGTTCGCGAGCACGGTCGGCGCGGCCGGGCCGCCCTGGCGCACGTCGCAGCGCGAGACCTCCACCGCCACCCCGTTGACCTGGGCGCTCTCCGCCGTCTCGGTGACCGACTCCGGCTCGATGTCGCAGGCCAGCACCGGTCCCCAGCCGAGCTTGGCGGCCGCGATCGCGAGGATGCCGCTGCCGCAGCCCCAGTCCGCGATCGGGCCCTCCGGGGTGAGCTCGACCAGCAGCTCCAAGGACAGCCGGGTGGTGGCGTGCGAGCCGGTGCCGAACCCCTGCCCCGGCTCGATGACCACATCCAGCGCCCCGTCGAGAGGTGGGTGCCACGGGGGCCGGACCCGCAAGACCGGGGAGTACGAGCCCTCCGGGCGAGTACTCCCAGCGACGCGAGCCGTCAGGCGAGCGTCGCCGACGTCAATCGGCACGTGGAACGAGTGCCAGTCGATCTCCGGCACCTCGCTCGTGGACACCTCGACCAGCGCGGCGCCGGCCACGGCCGTGACGTCGCCGATCTCCGGCAGCTCCCCGGGCGCCCCGTAGAGCACGTACTCGACGTGCTCGCCGAGGTCGACCTCCTCGAGGCCGCCGGGCGCGAACGCCATCAGGTCCAGCAGGACGACCTCGGCGTCCTCGCGCCGGACCCGCACGGCGAGGCGGATCACGAGACGTCGCAGGTCGTGGCGGCGCGGGAACGAGCCCCGGGCGAGTTCCCGCCAAGCATGCGAGCGCGCAGCGCGAGTCATGCGACGCGTTCCAGGATGATCGCGGCCCAGCCGTCGAGCTCGCGCCGCTCCCGTTCGGTGAAGCCGTGCGGCGCGAAAACGGCGGCGGGAACGTCGGCGTAGAGCGATATGACCCCGGACACGAGCATCGTGACCGGCCCATCGGGCGCGGCGATCTCGGTCATGTTGCCGATGAGCGCCGCGGTGAGGTTGCCGACGACCGTCCGGGCCCACGGCGGATCGTCCGTGACGTCGGCGACGTGCGCGTTCACGCCGTTGCGCCGGGCCGTCGCGACCGCCCCGGGATCCAGCTCGATCGCGACGACCGGGTCGAACCCGAGGTGCGCCGCCGCGACGCTGAGCACGCCACAGCCGCAGCCCCAGTCGGCCAGCGCCGTCGGCGGGAGCTCCTGCAGGAGCTCAAGGCACAGCCGCGTCGTCGGGTGGAACGCCAGCCCGAACGTGTCCCCCGGGTCCACGACGAGTCCCTCGCCCGGCAGCCACGGCGGGCGGATCGTGAGCGCGCCGACCGTCACCGGCTCCAGGTGGGCGTGCCAGGCCGTTTCCCAGCCCGGCTCGACCGGCGAGCGCGAGATGCCGAGGATCTCCGGCGCCAGCGCCCGCAGCCGCTCGTTGGAGACGTCGTCGCCGTAGATCGCGAACTCGATGTCGTCGCCGTGCGCCACCTCTTCGGCGCCCGCCGCCAGGATCGGCTCGAGCCGCGCGTACGCGACCTCCGCGTCGACGGCGCGAACGCGGATGCCGAGCCGGATCACCCGGCCAGCGCCCGTTTGAGCTTGGCGATCATGCCTTCGTTCTCACGCAGGTTGTCCTCGCTCAACGTCTCGGAGAACTGCTCGAGCAGCTCCTTCTGCTTGCGCGACAGCCGCCGCGGGATCACGACGTTCACGACGACCTTCAGGTCGCCCGTGCGGCCGCGGCCGACCGGCGGCATGCCGCGCCCGGACAGCACGATCGTCTCGCCCGGCTGCGTGCCGGCGGGCACCTCCAGCGGCACCTCGCCGTCGAGCGTCGGCACCTGGATCGTCGTGCCCAGGGCCGCGAACGGCGCCGCCACGTCCACGACCGTGATCAGGTCCTCACGATCGCGCAGGAAGCGCTCGTCCTCCTTGACGCGCACGACCACGTACAGGTCGCCGGGCGGTCCGCCGCGCTCGCCGGCGTGCCCGCGGCCCGTGACCCGCATCCGCTGCCCGTCGGCGATGCCGGCCGGGATGTCCACCTTCACGCGCCGCTCGCGCGCGACCATGCCGTGTCCCTCGCAGGTGTGGCACGGCTGCTCGGCGATCCGGCCGTCGCCGCCGCACTTGTCGCACAGCGCGGTCCGGACCATCTGGCCGAAGCGCGTGCGCTGCACGGCCTGGATCTGCCCCGCCCCCTGGCACTTGTCGCAGGTGACGATCGGCGTGCCCGGCTCGGCGCCGTTGCCGTGGCAGGTCTCGCACAGCGCCGTCGCGTCGTAGGAGACCTCGACCTCGGCGCCCTGGGCCGCCTGCAGGAGCGTGATCTGCACGGCCAGCGCGACGTCGCCGCCCTGCACGGCCCCGCCGCGCATGCGCGTGCCGCCGAACGCGGCGTCGAACCCGCCGGACCCGAAGAAGGCGCTGAACAGGTCGCTGATCGACCCGAAGTCCTGGAAGTTCGGCGAGTAGCCGCCGCCCTTCAGGCCCTCGTGCCCGTAGGCGTCGTAGGTCTGGCGGCGGTCGGTGTCGCTGAGGACCTCGTAGGCCTCGGCGGCCTCCTTGAACTTCTCCTCGGCCTCCGGATCGTGCGCGTTGACGTCCGGGTGCAGCTCGCGCGCGAGCCGCCGGAACGACTTCTTGATCGTGGCCTCGTCGGCCCCCCGATCCACGCCCAGCACTTCGTAGTAGTCCCGCGGCACTAGTAGAGCTCCTCGACAAAGCGCGACAGCTCGTGCGCGGCCTCGCGCACCGAGCGAATCGCGCGGGAATAGTCCATCCGCGTCGGCCCGATCACCGACACGGTCCCAAGATTGCGTTGCGGCAGGCCGTAGTTGGCGGCCACCAGCGACAGGCCCTGAAGCGCGGGCTCCGGGTTCTCCATCCCGATCCGCACGTACGCGGTGCGTGAGTCCAGGGCGGTGGAGAGCACGCCGAGCATCGACACCCGCCGCTCGAGCATCTCCATCAGCGCGTTGAGCTGGGAGACGTCCTGGAAGCGGTACTCGCTCACCAGCCGATGCGCGCCGTCCACGTACAGCGTGTCGTCGGCGGTGTCGACGAGCTCCAAGAACACCGGCGCGAGCTCGGCGATGAACGCGCGCTCCTGCGGCGGCAGCGTCGCGTCGTTCAGGCGCGAGGCGAGCATCCGCGCGCCCAGGCCCATCCCCACCAGCTGCTCGTTCAGGTACGAGCCGGCCCAGTCCGCGAGCCCGGAATCCACCGGCCGGTCGAACGTGAAGACCTTCTTCGACACCCCGCCCGTGGACGTGATCACCACGACCATCAGCACCTGCGGCTGCAGGAGCAGGACCTCGATGTGGCGGATCGTGGTCGTCCCGATCGGCGGCGCGGTCACCAGCGCCAGCAGGTTCGTCACTTGCGACAGCGTCTCGGTGGTCACCTTCATCGCCTCGTCGACCTCACGCCGGACGAGCGACATCTTGAGCGCTTCGCGCGGGGCCTCCGGCAGCAACCGGTCCACGTAGTAGCGGTATCCGGAGTCGGTCGGGATCCGGCCCGCGGACGTGTGCGGATGGGCGAGCAGCCCGTTCTCCTCGAGCACGGCCAGCTCGTTGCGGATCGTCGACGGGCCGGCGGTCACGTCCGGGTCGGCGGCGAGCGTCTTCGATCCCACCGGCTGGCCCGTGGCCGCGAAGCCGTCCACGACTTTGCCGAGGAGGAGGGCCTGACGGGGAGTAAGCACGAACTCAGATTCTAAGAACTGCTTTGCCGCGCCGGACGAGCTTGCTGCCGTCCTGCACCGCTTCGCAGTCGAAAACGGCCTCGCCGTCGCCCGACGACTTGAGCTTCGACGTGATCGTGATGTCCTGCTCGGGCACGCCCATCCCGCGGAACTGCACGGACAGCGACTTGAGCGCGAGCGGGTCGCCGACCACGTCGGTCTGCGCCCGGGCGACCTGCGCCATCGTCCACAGGCCGTGCAGGATCTTCGACGGCAGCTCCACGCTCTGGGCGAACTCGTCGTCCAGGTGGATCGGGTTGAAGTCGCCCGAGGCGCCCGCGTAGTGGTACGTGGTGTACCGGTCGGGCGTGATCGTCACCTCACGAAGTTCGTCCATGTCCCCTCGCAGACGAGTTCGCCGCGCTGATTCGTCGAGCGCGAGCTGAATGTGAAGACCTTGATCTCGCCCCGCTTGACCTCTTCGACGAAGGCGGCCTCGGTGGTGATCTCGTCGCCGGCGACGACCGGCAGGTGCCACGTGAAGTCCTGCGCGCCGTGGACGAGGCGGGAGAAGTCGATCCCGATCTGGGGATCGAGCACCGCCGGCTTCATCGCGCGCCACTTGTAGACGGCGGCGAACATCGGCGGCGCGACGACGTCCTCGTAGCCGGCCTCGCGGGCGGCCGCGACGTCGTGGCACAGCGGCGACTGCTCGCCGACCGCGGCCGCGTACTCGCGGATCTTCTCGCGCCCGACCAGATAGGTGTCCGAGTGCGCCACTACTTGTCGTCCGCCAGTTCGAGCACGGCCAGGAAGGCTTCCTGCGGGACCTCGATCCGTCCGACCTGCTTCATCCGCTTCTTGCCCTCCTTCTGACGCTCGAGGAGCTTGCGCTTCCGCGAGATGTCGCCGCCGTAGCACTTGGCCGTGACGTCCTTGCGGAACGCCTTGACCGTCTCGCGGGCGATGATCTTCGCGCCGACGGCGGCCTGGATCGGCACGTCGTACTGCTGGCGCGGGATCCGCTTGCGCAGCCGCTCGGTCATCTGCTTGCCCTGCTCGTAGGCCTTGTCGCGATGGACGACCATCGAGAGCGCGTCCACGGCGTCGCCGCCGAGCAGCACGTCGAGCTTGACGAGGTTCGAGGGCCGCAGACCGATCGGTTCGTAGTCCAGCGACGCGTAGCCCTTGGTGCGCGTCTTGAGCTGGTCGAAGAAGTCCAGCACGACCTCCGCGAGCGGCAGGTCGTAGGTGAGCTGGACGCGCTCGGCGCTCAGGTAGTGCATCCCCGAGTGGTTGCCGCGGCGGTCCTGGCACAGCTCCATGATCTGGCCGATGTACTCCTTCGGCGTCAGGATCGAGGCGCGGATGTAGGGCTCGCGGACCTCGGCGATGCGCGCCGGGTCGGGCATGTCCGTCGGGTTGTGGACCGGGATGACGCTCCCGTCGGTGAGCGTGATCTCGAACTCCACGGACGGCATCGTCGCCATCAGCTCGAGGTCGTACTCGCGCTCCAGGCGCTCGCGCACGATGTCCATGTGCAGCAGGCCCAGGAAGCCGCAGCGGAAGCCGAACCCGAGCGCGTCGGAGGTCTCCGGCTCCCAGCTCAGCGCCGCGTCGTTGAGCGTGAGCTTCTCGAGCGCGTCCCGGAGCTCCGGGTAGTCGTCGTTGTTCATCGGGAACAGGCCGCAGAACACCATCGGCTTGACGTCGCGGTAGCCCGGGAGCGCTTCGGAAGCCGCGTTCTGCTTGATCGTCAGCGTCTCACCGACGGCGAGCTGCGTGACGTCCTTGATCCCCGTGATCAGGTAGCCCACCTCGCCCGGCCCGAGCTGCTTGGCCGGAAGCTGGGCGGGCGTGAAGAAGCCGATGTCGTCGATCTCGGCCTGCGTGCCCGTCTGCAGGCCGAGGATCGTCTCGCCCTTGTGGAACGTGCCGTCGACGACGCGGATGTAGGCGATCACGCCGCGGTACTGGTCGTACTCGGAGTCGAAGATCAGCGCGCGCGGGGCCGCGTCGGGGTCGCCGGACGGCGGCGGGACGCGCTGCACGATCTGCTCGAGCACGTCCATCACGCCCTCGCCCGTCTTCGCGCTGATCCGGCGCACCCCGTCCGGGTCCTCGCCGATCAGCTCCGCGATCTCCTCCCCCACCCGCTCGGGCTCGGCGCCCGGCAGGTCGACCTTGTTCATGGTCGGGATGAGCTCGAGCCCCGCGTCGATCGCCAGGTACGTGTTGGCCACGGTCTGGGCCTCGACGCCCTGGGAGGCGTCGACCACGAGCAGCGCGCCCTCGCACGCGGCCAGTGAGCGGCTCACCTCGTACGTGAAGTCCACGTGGCCGGGCGTGTCGATCAGGTGGAACTGGTAGGTCTCGCCGTTCTGCGCCTCGTAGAAGACGCGCACGGCCTGCGCCTTGATCGTGATCCCCCGCTCGCGTTCCAGGTCCATCGAATCGAGCAGCTGGGCACGCATCGCCCGGGGGTCGACGGTGTGGGTGAGCTCGAGGATCCGATCGGCCAGCGTCGACTTGCCATGGTCGATGTGGGCGATGATCGAGAAGTTGCGGATGTGCTGCTGGTCGGCCAAAGCCCTCTTAGATTAGGAGCGCCGGCGCAGTCTTCGCGCGAAGAGGTCGAGGATTTGCCTCGCTTCGGGGATCTGGAGTCCCAGAACGACGCCCGCGTAGACCACCGATCCGAGCGCCAGGGCGGTGAAGACGCTGACGATCTGGGCGATCAGCGCGTCCCCGAGCAGCGCGTCCAGGCCGTACCAGACGCCGTAGGTCACGGCCGCCAGGACGCCCGCCCCGACGAGCATCTTCGCGACCGCGACCAGCGTCTCGCGCGTCTCGAACCCGCCCAGCGCGCGCCGCAGCAGCACCGCCTCGGCCAGCACGAGCGCGACGTTGGACGCGATCGTGCCGAGCACGATGCCGGCGATCCCGAACGGCTTGGACAGCAGGTAGGAGCCGACGGCGTTGATCGCGAGCGAGCCGACGGCGAGCTTGGTCGGCGTCAGTGGACGCTGCAGCGAGAAGAACCCGCGCGTGAGCATCAGCACCCAGCCGCTGAACGGGAGGCTGAACGCGAACCAGAACAGCGCGTCGGCGGTGAGCGCCGTCGACTCCGCGTCCCATTCGCCGCGTTCGAAGACGAGCCGGACGATCGGCTCCGCCAGCACCGCCATCGCCGCGCCGGCGGGGATCAGCAGCAGGCCGATCTGCCGCATCCCGGCGCCGATCGTGGAGCGCATGCCCGCGTAGTCGGCACGCGCGGCGAGCCGGGCGAGCTGCGGGAACAGCACGGTCGCGACCGCGACGGAGAACATCCCCTGCGGGAGCATGTAGATCCGGAAGGCGGCGTCGATCGCGCGCGGCACCTCGTCGGAGACGCCGGAGCCGATGACCGTGTTCAGCAGCAGGTTGACGTTGATCAGCCCGAGGCCGATCGAGACGGGGAGCATCAGCAGCAGCACGCGCCGGACGCGCTCGTCGTCGCGCCGTGGCAGCCGGATGTGGCCGATCGGGAAGCCCATCCGGCGCAGCGTCGGCAGCATCATCAGCAGCTGCACGAGCGTGCCGGCGACGACGCCGATGGCGTAGGCGTAGAGCTGGTTGTCGCCCTCGAACAGCGGCGCCAGCCCGACCATCCCGGCGATGATCACCAGGTTCCAGACCAGCGGCGCGATCGCGGGGATCGCGAAGTGGTCGTGGACGTTGAGGATCCCGACCACGAGCCCGGTCAGCCCGAGCAGCACGACGATCGGGAACAGCACCTGGCTGAGCCCGACCGCCAGCGCGTCCAGCGCGGGCGTGAACTCGTCGCCCGTGAACAACGGGATCAGCCAGGGCGCGATCAGGATGAACAGCAGCGAGACGAGCGTCAGCGAGACGAGCATCAGGCCCGCGAGGGCGCCCGCGAGCTCGATCGCCTCCTTGCGCTTCTTCTGCTCGAGCAACTCGGAGAAGACCGGGACGAACGCGCTGGAGAGCGCCGCGTCGGCCACCAGCGCGCGGATCAGGTTCGGGATCTGGAACGCCAGCGTGAACGCCGACGCCGCGCCTCCGGTGCCGAAGTACGCGGCCGCGACGACCTCGCGGATCAGGCCCGCGACGCGGGAGAGCCCGGTCGCGACCGAGAAGATCAGCGTGTTGATCGCCGTGCGGCGAGCGTGTCCTGAGTCCGGTGGTGAGGCCAACCGGCGCGCTATAGTACGCGGCCGCTGCAGCCAACTGCGGCTCTTTCACCATGGCCAACATCAAGTCACAGATCAAGCGGAACAACCGCTCCGAGCGCGAACGCGTCGAGAACCGCCAATACACGTCTGCGATCAAGACGTACTTCCGGCGTCTCGAGACCGCCGTGACCGAGGGTAACGACGAAGCGGCGACCACCGCCGAGCATCGCAAGCTCGTCTCCCTGATCGACAAGGCCGTCAAGCGCGGCGCGCTGCACGCCAACACGGGTGCTCGCAAGAAGGCCCGTGCCGAGCGGCTGCTGCGGCGCACTGCGGCCTAACTCGCTCTCCAGCGAGTGCTTGTCGAAGCGCCGGCCTAGCCGGCGCTTTTGCGTTTAATGGGCTCGAGGCGGCCGGCGCGCATGTCGGCGCCTAGGATCGGGCCATGAGCTTTCTTCGCCGCCTGCTGGGACGCGACGATGATGCGGTCGCGGACAACGGCCTCCCCGCCGTACCGCGCGCCTCCGCACCCCGGACCGGCGACCTGACACTGCTCGATGCCGGCCCGAAGAAGATCCACGTCATCAAGATCGTGCGTGAGGCCACCGGGCTCGGCCTGAAGGAAGCGAAGGACCTCGTCGAGCGCACGCCCACCGTGCTCGACGCCGCACTCGGCCCGGACCTCGAGCGCGCGGGAGCGGTCGTGCAGTACCACCCGGGCGGCGCGCCGCAGCCACCGACGCCGGCCGGGCCCGGCACGGACGTCTTCCTCGCCGCTGCCGGCCCGAAGAAGATCGAGGTGATCAAGGTCGTGCTCGGGGCGACCGGCCTGGGACTCAAGGAGGCGAAGGACCTCGTGGAGGCCGCCCCGACGCTCGTCGCGTCCGGGCTGAGCCCGGACGCGGCGGCGGCGCTCGTGCGCGCGCTCGAAGGGGCCGGGGCTACGAGCGCTTCTTCTTCGCGGGCGCCGCTTTGACGGGCTCGGGCACCGGGTCCTCGTTGCGCCGACAGCGGCTGCAGGCCCGCGGCGAGCTTCTCGTCGGCGCGGATCACGTGCATCACGGCGTTGATCAGCGCCAGGTGCGTGAACGCCTGCGGGAAGTTGCCCAGGTGGCGGCCCGAGCTTCGGGTCGATCTCCTCCGCGTACAAGTGCAGCGGGGACGCGTAGCCGAGCAGCTTCTGACACAGGTCGCGGGCGAGGCTGTGCTCGCCGATCTCGCTCAGGGCGCTCACGAGCCAGAACGAGCAGATCGTGAACGTGCCCTCCTCGCCCTGGAGCCCGTCGTCGGTCTCCTCGACCTTGTACCGCAGCACGAGTCCGTCGACCGTGAGATTGTCGGCGATCGCCATCACCGTGTCGCGCACGCGCTCGTCGTCGGGCGGCAGGAAGCGCACCAGCGGGATCAGCAGCGCGCTCGCGTCCAGTGCGTCGGTGTCGTAGTGCTGGGTGAAGACGCCGTTCTTGCAGCCGCGCTCGAGGATGTCGGCCTTGATCTCGTCGGCCTTCTCACGCCAGATCACGGCCTGCTCGTGGTTCTCGCGCAGCGTCGCGAGCCGCGATCCGCGGTCGCACGCGACCCAGCACATGACCTTCGAGGAGGTGAAGTGCTGGTCCCCGCCCCGGACTTCCCAGATCCCCTTGTCCGGCTTCTGCCAGTTCTCGATCGCGGCCTCCACGAGGCGCTTGATCAGGGGCCAGCGGCGCTCGGGCAGGTGGTCGCGGGACTTGGCGTGCAGGAAGATCGAGTCCAGCATCGTGCCCCACACGTCGTGCTGGCGCTGGTTGTAGGCGCCGTTGCCGATGCGGACCGGGCGGGCGTTGTCGTAGCCGCTGAGGTGGTCGAGCGTCTCCTCGATCAGCTCGCGCTCGCCCTGGATGCCGTACATGACCTGCAGGTCGTCCGCCTGCGCGGCGTCCTGCATGAAGTAGAAGTAGTCGTTGGCCTCCCACTCGAAGCCGAGCGAGTGCAGGCCCCAGAGCATGAACGTCGAGTCGCGGACCCAGCTGTAGCGGTAGTCCCAGTTGCGCTCGCCGCCCGGGGTCTCGGGCAGCGAGGTCGTCGCCGCCGCGATCATCGCGCCGGTCGGCGAGTACGACAGTCCCTTCAGCGTGAGGGCCGACCGCTGCAGGTACTGGCGCCACGGATGGTCCGGGAACGTGCCGTGCGCGAGCCACTGGTGCCAGTAGTCGGCGGTCTTGACGAGCCGGTCGTAGGCCTCGTCGTAGGTCTTCGGCCCGGGGTGATCGGAGAACGCGAGCGCGACGAACGCCGTGTCGCCGTCTTTGAGCGTGCTGACCGCGCGCAAGCGGGAGCCCTCGAAGCCGACGCGCAGGTCGGTCGTGAGCCGGAGCTTGGTCCCCCACCCCTCCGCGGAGGCGACGGCCTCGTTGTAGCCCTTGCCCTCGTACTCCCACTCGGCGTAGCGGCGGCCGTAGTCGAAGATCGGGTCGCACTCCATCTGGACCTCGACCGAGCCGTTCACGCAGCGCATCGTGCGCAGCAGGACGTGGTCGGCGTCGTAGTCCGTGGGGGCGCGGCGGTGGGTCGTGGAGCGCTCGTCCTTGTCGTGCCACGGGCCGACGAGCAGCACGTCGCGCACGATCAGCCACCCGCGGTCGGTGCCCCAGGTGGTCTCCAGGATGTTCGTCCCGGGCAGGTAGCGCCGAGCAGCGGGGACCATCGTGTCGGCCGGACCGAGCCGGAACGTGCCGGCGTCGCGGTCCAGCAGCGCGCCGAACACGCTCGGGCCGTCGTAGCGCGGCAGGCACATCCACTCGATCGCGCCGGACGGTGCCACCAGTGCGCACGTCTCGCAGTCCGAGAGGAAGCCATAGTCCGCGATCGGCGGGAACGGGGAGTTGAGCGGGGGGTTCGCGTTGTCCAGCGACATTGCCCGCTGATGCTAGGGAGTTCGCGCGGCGGGAGCACCCTCGCGGCGCTGCGGCGAACTCCCCGAAGCATCGCCCCCTGGGCGATGCGCCCTACGCGGCGGCGGCGAGAACCGCGCGCAGGGCGGCGGTGTCCTCGCTGAGCACGCCGCCGAGACCGCCGCGGGTCTCGACTTCCAGGTCCGCCATCGCCGCAAGCGCTTGGCGGAGCGAGTCGAGGTCGCGCGCCTGCACGTCCTTGATGAACTTGTCGGCGGCGCGGGGCGGCATGCGCAGGGTGCGCTTGACCTGGGCCGGCGCCTGGCCCTGATTGAGCGCCTCGGCGACGGTGACGGCGTCCCGGAGGCGGCGGACCATGTTGTAGATCAGGCCGGTGACGCGCTCACCCTGCTGGCGCAGCTCGAGCAGCAGCTCGATCGAGGTCTGCTTGTCGCCGGCGACCAGCGCGTCGGCGAGCGACCAGACCTTCTTCTCGGACGAGGTGGCGCAGGACTCGATGACCTCCTCGGCGCCGATCGCGGCGCCCGGGCCGTGCTCGAGGGCGAGCTTCTCGAGCTCGCGCAGGAGCCGCTGCTGGCGGTCGCCGACCTGCGCGACGAGCGCCTTCGCGCCGTCGCGGTCCAAGTCGATCTTCAGCGTCTTGGCCTGGCCTTCCAGCCACTTCGGCAGATCCCACGCCTTGACGTTGTTCTCGGCCGCGATCTGACCGCCGACCTTCTCGACCGCCTTGTGGAGCTTGTCCGGGGCCTTGTAGCGGCCCTCCTCGCGGGCGAAGAACGCCACCGTGAGCGTCTCGGGGTCCGCGGACTGCAGCGCCTTGATGACGGGCTCGACCTCCGAGTCCTTCCAGCGCTCCACGCCGTCCGCGATCACGAACCGGCGGCCCATGGCGAACGTCATGGTGCTCAGCGCGATCTCCACCGCCGCGGGCGTGCACTGGTCGGCCTCGTAGACCTCGACACCCGCGGTGCCGGCCTCCTCCTCGGCCATCGCGCGCAGGCGGGCGCGCCGTTCGGCGATGCGGCCGTGGTCGTCGCCGTGGATGAGGTAAGCGGCGCGGAAGGCGGGCACGGCGAAGGAGGTTAGAGGCAACCAGGGCGGATTCTCCGCCGAGGGACAACCGCCGGTTGCTTGGTGATCGCTTCGCGGGATGGTGATGCCCGCGCGCACCGGTCCTCGGCTGCGCTTCGGGGCGCCGCGGGTTGTCCCGCGGCGCCCCGTCACCGCTCTACGGGTTGGTGGTGCTCAGCGTGAACGTGAGCGTCTTGGCGTAGGAGCCCGTGCGCAGGCCCTCGTCCGCGGCGATCGACTGCTTGAACGCGATCTCGACGATGCGCGAGCTGATCGGCTCGGTCCAGGCCGCCAGCGAGAGCGGGCCGTTGTCGGACCGCAGCGGCGCGAACGCCGCCCCGTTGGCGCTGATCTGGACGGGCGAGCGCAGCGCGTGCGTGCCGTTGACGAGGCGCCCGGTCGCCGTGCTCGACGCGTCGATGACGCTCAACGCCGCGTCCTCGCCGGTCGAGGTGACCGTGGCCACCATCGACGCGTCGTACGTGCGGGCGAGCGCCGGCGTGAACGCGCCGAAGGACGCGTTGCCGATCGTCAGCGCCAGCGTCGCCGGGACGGTGCCGGAGAGGTTGCCCGGCTGGGACACGCTCGCGCCGTTCTGGAGCTCGAACGTCACGACCGGCGGGTCATGGTCGGAGATGCCCGTGCCGTCGCCCGCGGGACGCTCGTAGTAGTCGTTGTCGAAGTGGACGTAGCGGAAGTCCGTCACGCGCGACTGGAGGCCGGCGGTGACGAAGATGTGGTCCAGCGTCTGCAGGTGACCGTTGAACTTGTACGAGTACGCCAGCCCAGCCGGGGCCTTCGTCCACAGGTTGGCCAGGACGTTGTTCTGGGCCAGCGTCTGGAGCGCGGTGGAGAACTCGAAGTCGTTCAGGTCGCCCGCGACGAGCACGTTCTTGCCCGCCTGCTGGAACTCGGCCGCCTGCTTCGCGACCCAGTCGGCCTCCGAGATGCGGCACGCGTTCTCGTGCGACTGCGAGGCGAAGTGATTGCTCATGGCGACGAAGGACAGGTCGCCCTTCTTGAGCTCGAGCTTGTACGGCGCGCGATCGAACAGCGGACCCGGATGCAGGTCGCACACGCTGGCGCTGCCCCACGGGCTGCCGATCTCCTCGCCGATGACCTCGCCGCCGGTCGCGGTGGTGCCGTTCTTGACCAGGAAGCCGGTCGCGATGCCGCGACCGTCGTTGTTGGGGGCGATGTAGCCCGTGTAGTTGCCGAGCGCCGCGGCCAGGCCGGTGAGCGCGTTCTTGCCGTTGATGACCGCGACCTCCTGGACCGCGATCACGTCCGGCTCCTTGAGGAAGTTGCGGACCGCGAGCACGATCGTGCGGACGCGCTCGTCGTACTCGGCCTGCGTGATGGTGTGCCCGTCGTTGGACTCGCCGACCGGGAACAGGTTCTCGACGTTGAAGCTCGCCACGCGCAGCGTGTTCTGGGCGGGCGTCGGGACGGCCGGCGGGTACGCGGCGTTGATCGGCCCCCGCTCGATCGTCGGCGCGGTCGCGCCGGCGAGCTGCGGGACGATCTTGAAGTAGCTGAAGCTGTAGCTCAGCGGGCCGGTGACGCCGCGGACGACGTCGAACAGATCGAGGTCGACCTGCGTGGCGCTGCGCCACGGCAGGCGCGGGTCAGCCGGGTTGCCGGCGCCGCCGTCGGGCGAGATGCCGAGCTCGGCGGGCGCGTCCGACCACGGCGTGGACACCGCCGCGGCGTCGTTCTTGCGGAACAGGCGCGTGGCGTCGGTGCCGGGCTCGACGAACACGTCACGGAACTTCGTGGTGCCGCCGCCGGTGGCGATGCCGACCGGGAGCGTCACGCGCATGCCCTGCAGCGCACGGTAGTACGGGCGGCTGATCGGGTCCTGGCCCTCGGCCGCCGTCTGGTCGAGCACCTTCGCGGCGGGAAGCGCGTTGCCGGTCGAGTTGATCGTCGCGACGTCGGCGAGGTTGACCTCGTTGGCGCACGGGCACGTCGTGGAACCGACGCCCGCCGGCACGACCTCGACCTGGCCGAACTTCGCGCCGGCGCGGCCGGTGATCGTGATGTCGCTGCCGATCACGGCCTCGGGGTTCGTCGCCGCGCGGCGGATGCCGGGGATGAAGACGGCGCTCGAGGTGGTGGCCGCCGGGTCCGGGTTGGCCTCCTGGATCCAGAGGCCGGCATCGCCGGGGTAAAGGGCGTCGTAGGTCGAGCCGACGAGGTTGTCGATGCCGGTGACGATGCCGCGCACGGTCACCTGGTCGCCGTTGCACGCGGACTGCGCGCCCATCGTCTGGAGGCTGGTGATCGGCGTGATCGTGCCGGCCGGCTTGCAGGGGCCGCTGCTGGTCGGCACGCAGTCGGTGCCGCAATTCTCAGGGGCAAAGGCCTGCGGGCCGGTGAAGTCGTTGGCGTTGTTGTCCGTGTCCGGCGCAGCCTTGCGGATGAAGGCGTCGTTGCCGTTCGCGGTCGGGAACGCCAGGCCGGTGCCCTCGCGGTAGGCCGCGATGACGCCCGTGTGGCCGACTGCGTCGATGACGGCGCCGTCGGCGTTGCGCAGCTGCAGGCCGCCGGTGTCGCCGATGCCCTGGGTGAAGATCTGGTCACCGGGGACCGTGCCCGAGTACTCGCCGCCCGCGCTGGGCAGCGGGGTGCCCGGCTGGTCGTTGATGAACAGGTAGGACTTACCCGCCGGCAACGTCACGCCGGCGGCGATCTTCGCGCGCGAGCCGACCGCGGAGCCGGTCGCGTTCGAGCCCCAGATCTCCCAACCGCCGATCGCCTGCGGGCTCGTCGAGATGTTCTTGATCTGGATGTACTCGTCGTTGCCGCCCGTCGGACCGCGGAACGCGACCCCCTGGATGACGACGGTGCTCGACGGCGCCGCTTGCGCGGCTGGTGCCGCGACGGCGGCCGCCATGAGCGCCGCCAGCGCGATCTTGAAGATCCGGGGTGTCACGATTTGGGAGTCCTTTCCGCGAGGGAATCCGTACGATTTCGCCGGGAACCTACACGTGGGCGCGGCGCTCACGTGACGGTTTCGTGACCATCGCCCGTGGTTGCGCGGTCGTGGCATGTCTGCAGACGGACACGTCATTCGCGGGTGACTCGGCCGTCGTCGGCGTGGATGACCGTCGTGCCGTCCCGGTCGGTCCGGATTACGGTGGCTTTCGCCTGGGTCAGGGCGGCGAGGGTCGACGGTGCCGGATGGCCGTAGGTGTTCTCCGCTCCGACCTCGATCGCGGCGAGCTTGGGTTGGATGCGCTGGAGCAGCGTCGGCAGGTCCGGGTCCGCGCTGCCGTGGTGGCTGACCTTGAGGATGTCCACCGGCTCCGGCTGCAGCGGCAGCAACACGTGCGACTCGGCGTCGGCGGTGAGCAGCATCGAGATCCCCTCGGCCTCGAGCCGCGTGACCAGCGCGTTGTCGTTCGGATCGCCGCTGGCGCGCCAGCCCGGTGGGCGCTGCGGCGGCCACAGGACCTGGAAGGTCAGGCGGCCGAGCGTGATCGTCTCGCCCTGCGCAGGGGCGTGGAGGCTCGCGGGGCGCGCGGCGAGCACGCGCTGGGTGGGCGAGTCCCAGCCCGCGCCACCGTCGACGACCAAGCGCGGGCGGTGGTGCGCGATCACCTGCGCGGCGGCACCCTCGTGGTCGGACTCGGCGTGCGTGAGCATCAGCGCGTCCAGCCGGTCGATCCCGGCCTGCTTGAGGCGCGCGAGGATCGGGCCGTCGGGCACGCCGGTGTCGACGAGCACGCTGACGCCGTCGAGCTCGATGAGCGTCGCGTCGCCCTGGCCGACGTCGAGGAACGTGACGCGCAGGACGCCGGGCGCGGGCGGCGCGGCCCCGCGCTGCGCGTGCGCGACCGTGGCCACCGTGACCGTGGCGGTGAGCGCGATCGCGAGCGTCGTCCGCCGCGTGCGACGTCTGCGCGGGCGGTGACCGGCCCGGCGTAGCGCGAGTGCGACGACGCCCAGCAGCGCGGCCCAGGCAGCGAGGATGACGGGCAGGCCGGCCTGGACGTCAATCGTGGCGAGCGGCAGACCGGCCGTGTGGTGCGCGACCTGCTGGATGTAGACGAGCAGCGGGCCGGTCAGCGCGGTGAACGGCGCCGCCAGCGCGGGCGTGACCTGAGCGGCGGTGGCCGCCAGCACGCCGAGCCACATCACGGGCGCGATCGCCGGGGCCGCCAGCAGGTTCGCCGGCAGCGCCGCGAGCGACACCTGCTGGAAGTGCAGCGCCATCAGCGGTGCCGTGCCGAGTGTCGCGGCGGTGGTGATCGCGGCCACGTCGGCCACCGGCCCGGGCACGCGCCGAGCGAACGCCGCGCGCAGCGGCTGCGCGCCCGCGAGCAGCGCCGCCACGGCCACGAACGACAACTGCCACCCCGGCTCCTCCGGCGCGCGCGGATTCAGCGCGAGCGTGACCGCGGCCGCCAGCAGGAGCCCATACCAGCGGTGTCCCGGCCGTCCCGCCAAGGCCGCGACGAGCCCGGCGATCCCCATCACCCCGGCGCGCTGGATCGAGGGCCCGGCGCCGGTCAACGGCACGTACAGCGCGACCACCGCCGCCGCGAGCGCGATCCGCGCCGGGTACGGCACCCCGACGAGCGCGCACACCGCCAGGATCAGCACCACGAGCAGCATCACGTTCTGCCCGGACACCGCCAGGATGTGCGCGAGCCCGGAAGCCTGAAAGTCGTCCTTGACCTCCTCGCTGAGCCGCTCGTCCGCTCCGAGCACCATCCCCCGCAGCAGCGCCGCCTCAGGCTCCGCGAGCCGCTCGCCCAGCCCGATCTCCGCCCGCCGCCGCACCCCGTCCAGCCAGCCGGCGAACCCACCCCGCCGCTGCCCGGTCGCGGTCACGCTGCCGCGCATCGATCGCCGCGTGCGCGTTCCGCGGGCGCTGATACGCGTCCGCGAACCCCAGCGGCGCCACCCGCCCGGAGACCGCCACGATGTCCCCCACCCCCACTCCGCCGCTCGCGCGTGGCCAGGCATGGGAGCGCAGGACGGCCTGCTCACCCGCGCCCGGGCCGTCGAGGAGGCGCACGCGCGCAGCCGACGGGCCGCGGACGCGGTCACGGACGGGTTCCAGCACGATTGCGCGGGTCTCGATCGACTGCCCATGCATGTGCGCGAGGACGCCGGCGTCCAGCGCGGCGAGCCGGGCGTCGGCAACGGTCGCTCCGGCGAGCACGGCCGCCGCGGCGAGTGCCGCCGGGCACGGGCGCTGAGCGAGCACGGCGAAGCCGACGGCGGCGACCAGCACGGCGGCCGCGCCCGCTCGGCCGACGAGAAGCCCGGCGACGAGCGCCGCAAGCACGAGGTGCCGCGGGTGCTCGCGCACGATCGCCAGTGCGACCGACGGACGCAATGCGCGCGATTGCTCCTCTCTCCCCTCGGCCGCGGACATCGTGCGTTCAGACCCCGACGTGGTCGCGGAGCGCCGCGAGGCGTTTCTCGCCGATGCCGGAGACCTGGTCGAGCTCGTCCACCGACTTGAAGCCGCCCTGCTGCTCGCGGTAGTCGATGATCTTCTGGGCGGTGGCCGGACCGACGCCGTCGAGGGTCTCGAGTTGCTCGAGGGTGGCCGTGTTGAGGTTGACCGGACCTGTCGGCGTGTCCGGGGTCGCGGCGGTGGCGCTGGTCGTCGGCGCAGGCTTGCCGCGCTTCGGGACGAGGATCTGGCGGCCGTCCTCGAGTTTGGAGGCGCGGTTGATCACCGAGAGGTCGGCGCGACGGGTCGCTCCGCCGGCGCGCTCGAGCGCGTCCTCGACGCGGTCTTCAGTCGTCAACCGGTAGACGCCGGGGCGCTTGACCGCGCCGCTGACGTCGACGACGACCGGCGTGCCCGCACTGCGTGCTCCGCGACCGCTCGGCGGGGATTGGCCGGCCGCGGCGATGGTGGCGATGGCAGGCTCCCCGGCCGCCACCGCGGTGGGGCGCGAGCGTGACAGGTACCAGGCGGCGAGCAGCGCGAGGATCAGGCCGGCCGCGACCCAGGCGGCCAGCCGGCGGGGGTCGGTTTGGGGCATGCCCCGAACCTAGGCCGGAAGGTGTGCACGGGACCGCACGTGCTTTGCACCAAAAGACGCGCGGAACTGTGAAAAAAGACGCGCGGCGCCCACCGGACGCGCCGCGCGACGAGAGACTCGCCGTGTGTCAGCGCACGACGAAGTTCACGAGCTTGGACGGCACCACGATCACCTTCACGATCTGCTTGCCGTCGATGTGGGCGAGCACGTTCGGCTGCTCACGCGCGAGCGTTTCCAGCTCCTCGCGGGTGGCGGCCGCCGGCGCGGCGACGCGGTCGCGCAGCTTGCCGTTGACCTGGACGACGATCTCGACCTCGTCCTTCTCGAGCAGCGAGAGGTCGGCGTCCGGCCACGGGGTCTCCCACACGCGGTCGCCGGTCAGCGCCTCGTACACGTCGGCACCCGCGTGCGGCGCGAACGGGAAGATCAGCGAAGCGGCGGTCGCCGTGGCGAAATGCAGCGTGCCGGGCTGCACCGAGTCGCGCAGGCGGTACGCGTCGTTGACCAGCTCCATCACGGCGGCGATCGCCGTGTTGAACGCGAAGCGGCCGGCCATGTCGTTCGTGACCTTGTCGATCGCCCAGTGCGCCTTGCGCATCAGCGTCAGGTCGTCGCCCTGGGGCACTTCGAGCGGCCCCAGCAGCGCCTGCTGCCCGGTCTGCTCGGCCACGTCCGCCCCCAGCCGCCACAGGCGAGCGAGGAAGCGGTGGATGCCGCCGACGCCCTCGTCGTTCCAGTCCGCGTCCTGGTCGGGCGGGCCGATGAACAGGATGTAGGCGCGGGCGGTGTCCGCGCCGTAGCGCTCCACGTACGGCGCCGGGCTGATCATGTTGCCCTTGGACTTGGACATCTTCGCGCCGTCGCGCGTGATCATGCCCTGCGTGAACAGCGCCTTGAACGGCTCCTGGGCGTCCATCAGGCCCAGGTCGGCCAGCGCCTTCACGAAGAAGCGCGCGTACATCAGGTGCAGGATCGCGTGCTCGACGCCGCCGACGTACTGGTCGACGGGCATCCAGCTGTCCAGGACCTTCTTGTCCCAGGCCGCGTCGTCGTTGTTGGCGTCCGTGTAGCGCAGGTAGTACCAGGACGAGTCGACGAACGTGTCCATCGTGTCCGTCTCGCGCCGCGCATGACCGCCGCAGACGGGACAGGTGGTGTTGACCCAGTCCTCGGCCGCGGCCAGCGGGGACTTGCCCTGCGGCGCGTAGTCCTGCACGTCCGGCAGCACCACCGGCAGGTCCGCTTCGGGGACCGGCAGCATGCCGTGCTCGTCGCAGTAGACGACCGGGATCGGACAGCCCCAGTAGCGCTGGCGGGACAGCAGCCAATCGCGCAGGCGGTAGTTGACCGAGCGGTGGCCCTTGCCCTCGCGGTCGAGCCAGTCGACGATCTTCTCCAGCGCCTCGCGGTTGTGGATGCCGTCGAACTCGGCGGCCGAGTTCACCAGCGGACCGTCGCCGGAGTAGGGCAGCTCGTCGCCGCCGTCCACCACGCGCCGGATCTCCAGGTCGAACTCGGTGGCGAAGTCGAAATCGCGCTCGTCGTGGCCCGGGACGGCCATGATCGCGCCCGTGCCGTACTCCATGAGCACGTAGTCGGCGACGTACATCGGGATGCGCTCGCCGTTGACGGGGTTGATGACGCTCCGGCCCAGCGGCACACCGGTCTTGGTGCGCTCGGTGTCGGCGCGCTCCTCCTTGCTCTCCGACAGCACCTTGTTCACGTAGGCGCGGACGGCGGCCTCGTGCTCGGTGCCGGCGGCCAGGCGGAGCACGTCGGGGTGCTCGGGCGCCATCACGAAGAACGTCGCGCCGAACAGCGTGTCCGGGCGGGTCGTGAAGACGGGGTACTCGCGGCCGGAGTCGGGCTCGGTGAACGTGACCTCGGCGCCCTCGGAGCGGCCGATCCAGTTCCGCTGCATCGTCTTGACGTGCTGCGGCCAGTCGATGTCGTCCAGGTCGTCCAGCAGCCGGTCCGCGTAGTCGGTGATGCGGAAGAACCACTGCTCGAGCTGGCGCAGCTCGACCGCCGTGCCGCAGCGCTCGCAGTGCCCGTCGATGACCTGCTCGTTGGCCAGCACGGTGGCGTCCTTGGGACACCAGTTGACCGCGGCCTCCTTGCGGTAGGCCAGCCCGCGCTCGAACAGCTGCAGGAAGATCCACTGCGTCCAGCGGTAGTAGCGCGGCTCGTGGGTGCCGAACTCGCGCGACCAGTCGATCGAGATGCCCCAGCTGCGGAACTGGCGCTGGAAGGAGGCGATCGACTCCTCCGTGGCCTCGCGCGGGTGCTTGCCGGTCTTGATCGCGTTGTTCTCCGCGGGCAGGCCGAACGCGTCGTAGCCCATCGGGTGCAGCACCCGCATGCCGTTGCGGCGGCGGAAGTGGGCGACCGCGTCACCGACGCTGTAGTTCTTCAGATGCCCCATGTGGGGCTCGCCCGACGGATACGGGAGCATCTCGAGCACGTACGAGCGTGGCGCCCCATCGGCGTCATTCGAGACTTCCCAGGTGCGTTCGCGCTCCCAGATCTGCTGCCACTTGCGCTCGATCTCGTGCGGCTCGTAACGGTGCTCGGCCATGAGGCGCGGAGGTTAGCGTCCGCGCGCGTGCGGTCCCGGCAAGCGCGCCGCACGGAACGTGCCGCGCACGATGCGGCGAGGTCGCTAGAGTGTGCGGCGCACCAGCTGCACGGGGCTATAGCTCAGCTGGGAGAGCGCGTGACTGGCAGTCACGAGGTCGCCGGTTCGAGCCCGGCTAGCTCCACTGAAACGCAGGGCCGTCCGATTCGGGCGGCCCTTCGTGTTTCCGGCAGGGGGTGCCGCACATGAGCGTCCGCCTCAGGTGACCGCGATGTTGCGGCACCCCTTGTCGACCCTGGCCGAACGCGCAGCACGGCGTCGTGACGCGTCGCGCAGCTCCGCGCGCTGCGGCTCACGCGGCAGCGGGATCGCGCGGCGGTGCGACCGCGGGCGAGTTGCACCGCCTGTACCCGGGCGTCTACGCGGTGGGCCACATCGGCGCTGTCGCGCGAGGGGCGCTGGCTCGCGGCCGTGTTCGCCGCCGGCGAGGGCGCCGTGCTGTGCCGCAAGTCGTGCTGCCGGGCTGCTCGAGATCGAACGCTGGCCGCCGCGCGTGCCGCAGGTGCTGGTCCCGCGGCGCCACCGGCCGATCGCCGGCGTCGAAGCTCTACACGACGCGCAACCTCGACCCTCGCGACGTCACGGTGGTCAACGGCATCCCGTGCACCACGGTGCCGCGGCTGTTCGTGGACCTCAGCGACGAGCTGATCCCGGAGGAGCTCACGCACTACATCCACGAGGCGGCGCATCGCGGCGTGCTCGACCTGAAGGCGGTGCGGCGGACCATGGCGCGCGTGAACGGGCGCCACAACCTGGAGGTGCTTGAGACCGCGATCGAGGACTGGCTCGACGGCAGCGCGGGAACTCGCAGCCGCGGCGAGATCGCGTTCCGGCGCGCGGTCACGGAGGCCGGGCTCCCCCGCCCGAACACGAACCGCAAGCTGCTCGGCATCGAGGTGGACTTCCACTGGCCGGAACTCAAGCTCGTGATCGAGATCGACGGCCCACCGCACAAACGACCGCCGTCACGCCTGACCGACGCCGAGCGCGACCTGGTCCTCACCGCCGCCGGCTATCGCGTCGTGCGGTGCGCGACGACCGAGGCGGCGCTGGACGCTATTCGACGTGCCGCTTCGGGGCTTCGCCCCAGAGCTGCTCGAGGCGGTAGTACTCGCGCGCCTCGGCGGTGAAGACATGCACGATCACGTCCAGGTAGTCCATGAGGATCCAGCGCGACTCGCCGAGGCCCTCGACCCGCCGCGGGAGCAGGCCGTGGTCCTTCTTCATGTTCTCGTGGATGCGGTCGTGGACGGCCTTGACCTGGCGGTCGGAGCCGCCGGTGGCGATCACGAAGTAGTCGGTGTAGCCGAGCACGCCGCGGAGGTCGAGCTCGACGATGTCCTGGGCCTTGACGTCGGACGCGTATCCGGAGACGAGACCGGCGAGCTCGGACGGCTCGATCGGGGCGGAGGCGCGCGGAGCGCTCATGCGTAGAAC
This sequence comes from uncultured Solirubrobacteraceae bacterium, assembly GCA_963724195.1. Taxonomy (GTDB): domain Bacteria; phylum Actinomycetota; class Thermoleophilia; order Solirubrobacterales; family Solirubrobacteraceae; genus Solirubrobacter. Next base: position 318,843 of record CAVRTQ010000018.1, read on the forward strand.
CCTTCGGCGGCGATGTACTCGGCCACGGGGTCGGGCACGAGGTAACGGATCGGACGACCCTCCGCGATACGGCGGCGGATGTCGGAGGATGAGATGTCGAGACGAGGCATGCTGAAAAAGCGGATCTGGTCGGCGCCGGAAAGCCCGGCGAGGCGCTCCATGATGTCCGCGCGGCGAATCCCTGAACGCTCCGCGACGCCTAGTGTCGCCAGGGAGAGCACCGCCTCCGGCTCGTGCCAGGTCGGCAGCGAGTGGGCCATGTCGCCTCCCATGATGAACGTCAGGTCGTCCGCCGGACTGGACTCATGCAGCCGTCTGAGGGTATCGAGCGTGTAGGACCGACCGGGAACGTCGGCGTCCACGCGCGAGACCCAGAAGCGTGAATCGCCCGCCACGGCGCGGCGGGTGAGCTCGACGCGCACGTCCACGCCCGGGTCGCTGACGATCTCTTTGTGCGGCGGCTGGTTGACCGGGATGAACGCCACTTCGTCGAGCCCGAGCTGCGCGCACGCCTCCGTGGCGCACACCAGGTGCCCGATGTGGGGCGGGTTGAACGTCCCGCCCATCAACCCGAGCTTCAAGCGCGGACTTGCCCGTCGCCCTCGACGAGGTACCGGGTGGAGCAGAGCTCGCGCAGGCCGATCGGGCCGCGCGCATGCAACTTCTGGGTGGAGTTGCCGATCTCGGCGCCCATCCCGAACTCGCCGCCGTCCGTGAAGCGGGTGCTCGCGTTGACGTAGATGCAGGCACTGTCGATCCCGAGCTGGAACGCCCGTGCCGCACTCCGGTCGTTGGTGACGATCGCCTCCGAGTGGCCGGAGCCGTACTCGTTGACGTGGTCGATCGCCTCCTCGACGGAGTCCACGACCCGCACGGCCAGGATCAGCGCCAGGAACTCCTCGCCCCAGTCGGAGTCCACGGCCGCCGTGACCGACGGATCGACCGCGCGCACGCGCTCGTCGCCGCGCAGCTCGACACCCTCGGCGCGGAGTGCGGCGATCGCGCCCGGGAGGAACGCCGCGGCGACATCCGCGTGCACGAGCAGCGTCTCGGCGGAGTTGCACGTGCCCGGCCGCTGCACCTTCGCGTTGACGATGATCCGCTCGGCGGCCGCGAGGTCGGCGGAAGCGTCCACGTACACGTGGCAGTTGCCGGCGGCGGCGTAGATCACGGGGACCTTCGCCACCGCGCTGATCGCCTTCTTCAGGCCCTCGCCGCCGCGCGGGATGATCAGGTCCACGATCCCTTCGAGCTGGGCGAGCTCGGTGAGGGCGGCCCGGTCGCCGCCGACGAGCCCGATCGCGCCCTCCGGCAGGTCCGAAGCGGCCTCCGAGGCGATCCGGGCGAGCACCGCGTTGGAGTGGGCCGCGCTCGACGAGCCACGCAGCAGCACCGCGTTGCCCGATTTCAGCGCGAGCGCCGCCGCGTCGATCGTCACGTTCGGCCGCGCTTCGTAGACCACGGCGACGACGCCCAACGGGACTCGAACCTTGCGGACTTCGAGCCCGTTCGGCAGGCGCCCACCGTCCACGACCTCGCCCACCGGGTCCGGCAGGGCGGCGATGGCCCGCGCGCCGGCCGCGATCGAGCGCACCCGCGCGTCGTTGAGCGCAAGCCGGTCCATCAGCGCGTCCGAGAGCCCGTTCTCGCGCCCGGCGTCCAGGTCGCGCGCGTTGGCCTCGAGGATCTCCGGGATTCGCGCCTCGAGCGCATCCGCGATGGCGTGCAGCGCCGCGTCCTTGGTCGCCGACGGTACCGTCGCGAGCCGCCGGGCCGCCGCCTTGGCGGCGAGGGCGAGATCGGTGACGGAGGTCGAAGAGACGGTCGCGGCCATGGGCCAAGTCTAGGGCCCGCGCGCCCGCGCGACGAGGGGCCGAGCGGAGACGCGCACGGGGCCGCCGTGGGCGGCCGTAGGCTGCTTGGGGTGCCTGGCACCACGATTCTGCGCGCCCGCGTCGCGCACACGCCGCGCGATCCGTTCACGACGAGCGACGCGCTCGAGACGTTCGACGACGGGGCGGTCGCGTTCGCCGACGGCACAATCCTCGCCACCGGGGCCGCACGCTGCGGTCGCCGAGGCGCATCCCGGCGCGGAGATCATCGACCGGCGCGACTGCGTGCTGATCCCGGGCATGGTCGACACGCACGTGCACTATCCGCAGATCCCGGTGATCGGGGCGATGGGGCTGGAGCTGCTCGAGTGGCTGGCGCAGCGGACGCTGCCCGAGGAGGCCAAGATGGCCGACCTCGCGCACGCCACCCAGGCCGCCGAGCGCTTCACGCGGCTGCTCGCGGGCAACGGGACCACGTCGGCGCTCGTGTTCGGCAGCCACTTCCCACAGGCCCAGAACGCCCTCTTCGAAGCCGCGGACAAACGCGGCCTGCGGATTGCGTCCGGCCTCGTGGTCTCCGACCGCAACCTGCGCCCCGAGCTCGAGGTCACGCCCGAGATCGCCCACGCCGAAAGCACGAAGCTGATCGAGCGCTGGCACGGCCACGGCCGCCTGCGCTACGCCGTCACGCCGCGCTTCAGCGTGTCCGCGACCGAGGAGATGCTCGGCGCCTGCCGGACGCTGCTCGACGAGCACCCGTCCGCGCTGTTCACGAGCCACGTGAACGAGAGCCCGGGCGAGATCGCGTTCGTCAAGGAGCTGTTCCCGGAGTCCCGCGACTACATCGGCACCTACGAGGACGCGGGGCTGCTGCGCGACTGCTCGGTGCTCGCCCACAACGTGCACGCCTCCGACGAGGAGCTGCACCGGCTCGCCTGCGCGCACACCGCCGTCGCGCACTGCCCCTCGTCGAACGCCTTCCTGTCCAGCGGCATCTTCCCCATGGCCCGCCACGTCGAGCACGGCGTGTGCTTCGGGATGGGCACCGACGTCGGCGCCGGCACCGGCCTGTCGATGCTCAAGGAGGCGCTCGTGGCCTATCACGTGCAGATGGTCCGCTCCGAGGGCCACATGCTCGGCCCGGCGCACCTGCTCTACCTCGCGACCGCGGCGGGCGCGAAGGCGATCGGCCTCAACGACATCGCCGGCGACCTCACCCCCGGCAAGCAGGCCGACCTCGTCCTGCTCAAGCCGCCGCCCGACAGCACGCTCGAAGCCGTGCTCGAGGAGGCGCCGGACTGGAACGCCGCGCTCGGCGCGATCTTCACGCTCGCCCGGGAAGAGTGCGTGGTCGAGACCCGCGTGTCAGGCGAGATCGTTCACGTCAGGACGAAGTAGTCCCGGTGCACGGCTTCCTCGGTCGCCCGGGGCAGCACCTCGCGCACCGCGCCTGACTTCAGCCCCATGACCCGCCGCAGCTCGGCGGCGGAGTAGTTCGAGATGCCCTTGCCGACGGCCCCGCCGTCGGCGACGACCTCGATCGCGTCCCCGGCCTCGAACGTGCCTTCCACACCCACGATCCCGACCGGCAACAGCGACGTGCCGCCGTCGCGCAGCGCCCGCGCGGCGCCCGCGTCCACGACGACCGCCCCCTGCGACGGCTTCGCGTACCGCAGCCAGAGCTTGAACGACGGTTGCCGCACCGGATGGGGCGTGAAGTGCGTGCCGGTCGGCTCGCCCGCCCAGGCGCGCGCCAGCACGCCGGGCTCGAACCCGCTGCCGATCACGGTCGGGATGCCGGCCGCGGTGGCCATCTCGGCGGCGGCGACCTTCGAGCGCATCCCGCCCGAGCCCAGCGCCGACGTCTCGGACGAGATGCTCAACGCCGCCAGCTCGTCGGGATCCTCCACCGTGGCCACCAACTGGGCCGACGGGTCAGAGCGCGGGTCGGCCGTGAACAGCCCCGCGGTCGAGGTCAGCAGCAACAACAAAGACGCATCGACCAGCACCGCCACCTGCGCGGCCAAGAAATCGTTGTCGCCGAAGGAGATCTCGTCGGTCGTGGTGGTGTCGTTCTCGTTGATCACCGGGACGATCCGCCACTCGACCAGCTTGCGCAGCGTGCGGCGCGCGTTGAGGTAGTGCGTCCGCGCGCTCATGTCGAAGAACGTCAGCAGCACCTGCGCCGACTGGATGCCGCGCTCGCGCAGGTACTCGTCGTAGGTGCGGTACAGACGGCCCTGGCCGACGGCCGATGCCGCCTGGAGCTCTTCCACCGCGCGCGGGCGCCCGCCCAGCCCGAGCATGTGGATGCCGCGCGCGATCGCGCCCGAGGTGACCACCACGACGTCCACGCCCGAAGCGTGCAGCGCCGCGACCTCCTCGCAGATGCGCGCGACGACCGACAGCCGCAGCGCGCCGCTGTCCTCGGCGACGATCGACGACCCGAGCTTGACGACCGCGACCGGCATCAACCGGACGGATCGAGCTCGAACAAGGTGCCGCCGATCTCGACGTCGTCGCCCGGCTCGAACCCGGCCCGCTCGAGCGCCGAGATCACGCCCATCCGGCGCAGCCGCTGCTCGACCAAAGCCGCAGCCTCCTCGTTCTCCATGTCCCAGCGCATGAACAGCCGCTCGACGGCTTCACCCGTGACGATCCACTCGCCCGCGGGCCCGCGGGTGATGTCGAACGACGGGCGCCCCTTGACCGGACGGAAGACGGCGAACTCCGCCACGTCGTCCTCGCCGGACACCTCGGACTCCGGCGGCGCGACCGGCACGCGCTCGAGCAGCTCACCGCGCAGCTCATTCAGGCCGATCGAGGTCGCGCTCGACGTGACGATCACCGGGAACGCGACACGCTCGCGCCACTCGGCCGCGGCCTCCGCAGCCACCTCGGGCGTCACCAAATCGGCCTTCGACAGCGCCAGCAGGCGCGGGAGCGAGGCCAGCCGCGGGTCGTGCTCGGCCAGCTCGCGCTCGATCACCTCGAAGTTCGTCTCCGGGTCCGAGCCGTCCAGCGGCGCGAGGTCCAGCACGTGCACGAGCAGCCGCGTCCGCTCGACGTGCGCGAGGAAGTCGTGGCCGAGGCCGGCGCCGTCGGACGCGCCTTCGATCAAGCCCGGGATGTCGGCCAGGATGAGCTGGCGGTCGTCGGCCTCGATCGTGCCCAGCACCGGCACCAACGTCGTGAAGGGGTACGCGGCCACCTTCGGCTGCGCGCGGGTCATCGTCGCCAGCAGCGAGGACTTGCCGGCGTTGGGGAGCCCGACCAGGCCGACGTCGGCGAGCAGCTTGAGCTGCAGCTCGACGATGCCCTCCTCCCCCGGCAGCCCGCGCTCGGCGAGCCGCGGCGCCTGCCGCGTCGCGGTCGCGAACGTCTTGTTGCCGCGCCCGCCGGGCCCGCCCTTGGCCAGCGTCACTTCCTGCCCGGGGCGCACGAGGTCGAACGTGCGCCCGTCCCAGCGCTCCACGGTGGTGCCGGGCGGCACGGGGATGACGAGCCGGTCACCGTCCGCGCCGTGCATGAGCTTGCCCATGCCGTGCCCGCCGCGCTCGGCCTTGAAGCGCCCGCGGCGCCGGAAGGACTGCAGGTCGCGCAGGGAGTCGTCGCAGCGCAGCAGCACGTCGCCGCCGCGGCCGCCGTCCCCACCGTCCGGGCCGCCCTTGGGCACGCGGGATTCGCGCCGGAACGACATCGAGCCGTCACCGCCGCGTCCGGCTTCGACTTCGATACGTGCGCGATCAGCCAGCATTTCGCGGGGTAACGATAGGAGCCATGGACAAAGTCATGGTGATCGCGGGCGCTTCGAGCGGGATCGGGGCCGCCACGGCCCGCCAGGCGGCGGAGGCCGGGTACCGCGTCGTGCTCGGCGCGCGCTCGGAGGACAAGCTGCAGCAACTGGCCGAGGAGACGGGCGGGATCGCGGTCCGGTGCGACGTCTCCGAGTACGCGCAAGTGGAGGCGCTCGCCCGACGGGCGCTCGACGAGTACGGCCAGATCGACGTCGTCTTCGCCAACGCCGGCGTCGGCCACCCGCGCGGGTTCGAAGCCGGCGACCCGGACGACGCCAAACAGATGGTGATCACGAACGTCTTCGGCATCTACGCCACCATCCGGGCCACCGCCAAAGCGCTGCGAGACACGCAGGGCCACCTCGTGATCACGAGCAGCATCGCGGGCCGCCGCGCGCTCAAGGGCTCGCTCTACTCCGCCACGAAGTTCGCCGTCACCGGCATGGCCGAGGCCGCCCGCCAGGACTTCAACGGCACCGGCGTGAGAACCACCCTCATCTCCCCCGGCATGGTCGAGACACCGGGTTTCAGTCATCCGCAGGACGACGTCCTCGTCGCCGACGACATCGCCCGCGCCGTGCTGTTCGCGGTCTCCCAGCCACCGCACATGGACGTCAACGAGATCCTCATCCGCCCGACGGCGCAGGACAGCTGAATCATCCGTTTGGTCGATGGCACGGCTCCGGCGGACCCATACGGTCCGCCGGTGCTCGAGGCCAGGATCGACGCCCTGTTCGCTGCCGCCCACGCCGCCTGCGGAGACGACGAGCTCGCGGCCCAAGCCACGCGCCGCGTGCTCGTCGCGGACCCTCACGGCCCGATCGACACCCTCACCGCCCGTGCCGCGTTGCTCGCCGCCGGCCGTGCCGACCACGACGTGGACGACGCGATCGTGCTGGCGCGGGTGCTCGGCTGGAAGACGGACCGGATCGCGGCCCAGCTCCGCACGACCCAGGCCGACGTCAGGGGCCGGATCGCCCGCGGGCTGCGAACGCGGCTGCCTCCGCCCGGTTTCGCAACCGCAGCTTCTCCAGCACGTGGCGCACATGGGTCTTGACCGTCGCCTCGCTCACCACGAGCCGCTCCGCGATCTCGCGGTTGCGCAGCCCTTGGCCGAGCAGCTCGAGCACCTCGCGTTCGCGCACGCTCAGCTCGTCCGGCGGCACCTCGGCCGACGCCATCACGATGTGCTCGTCGGAGAGCACCGCGGCGACGAGCTGCCGCGGCGGCATGTCCTTGAGCAGGTAGCCGCTCGCCCCGACCTTCAGCGCCGCGCGCACGTCGAGCGCGTCCTCGGACACGGTCAGCATCAGCACCCGCACGTCCGGGGTGCGAGCGTGGATCGCCGCACACGCCTCCACCCCGCCGATGTCCGGCATCCCGACGTCGAGCAGCGCGACGTCCGGCCGCACCCGCGCGGCCAGCTCGACGGCTTCGCGCCCACCGGCGGCCAAGCCCACGACATCGATGCGGGGATCCGCGGCCAGCAGCGCCGCCGTGCCCTCCCGCATGAGCCGGTGATCGTCGGCGATGATCACTCGCACGAGGACTAGTATCGCGCCGTGCTCGACCCTGCGGTTCTCGCGAGCCTCGCGGCCGTCTCGCGCGTGTCCCGCGCGCTGGTCGCGCCGGACGAGCTGCCGGTCCTGGCGACGGCCGCGCTGGAGGAGATGCGCGAGGTCCTGCACCTCGACCGCGCCGTGCTCTTCCTGCCCGACGCGGACGGCCAGCCCGTCCTGCGCCGCTTCGTCGGTGACGACGCCGCGGCGGAGCTGAGCTTCGACGAGGAGGCGTGGCGACTCGCCACCGGCGCGCCGATCGTGCTCCGCGAGCCCGCCGGGTGGCTCGTGGCGAACCCGTTCGACCCGCCCGCCACCGACTGGCTGATCCTGCCGCTCGTGGAAGGCGTCGTGATCGCCTCCGCGCCCGAGCCGATCGCCATCGACCCGCTGTCCGGCACCGTGCTCAGCCTGCTGTGCTCGCAGCTGAGCGCCGGGATCACGACCGCGCGGCTGCGGCGGGAGCTGCAGGCGGCGGCGATCGAGCGCGAGCGTCGCACGCTCGCCGCCGAGGTGCACGACGGGCTCGCGCAGTACCTCGCGGTCGCGCGGCGGGAGCTCGCGCTGCCCGACCCCGACCGCGCGCGGCTCACGGAGGCCGTGGAATCCGCGCACCGGCTGGTGCGCGAGCGACTGCGCGCGCTGTCGAGCGAGACGCCCACGAGCCTGTGCGCGGCGCTCCAGAGCGCGGCCCGCCGCGCCCGCACGCCGGTGCGGCTCTCGGGCGACGGCGACGCCGGACCGGAGGCGATCACGCTCGCCGCGCGGGTGGTGAGCGAGGCGCTCGCCAACGCCGACGCGCACGCGGACGCCACCTGCGTCGACATCAGCTACGCCGCCGACGAGCGGCTCTGGCTGACCGTGCGCGACGACGGCTGCGGCTTCGATCCCGCGCACGCGCGCGGCGTCGAGGACGGCCACCTCGGGCTGACCGTCATGCGCGAGCGGGCGCGCGGCTACGGCGGCGAGTGCACGGTGACGTCGAGCCCGGGTGAGGGGACGGAGGTACGGCTGTGGATTCCGCTCTAGAGCAGGCGATCGCGCCCGGGGCGTGCCCGCATCTGGCGATGCTGCTGAGCTCGCCGGACGCGGTCGCGCCGACGCTCGCGTCGTTCTACGCGCTCGGCGCCAAACGCAACGGCTGGCTGTTCCACCGGTCGCGCGTCGGGTCACTCAGAGGACGATCGCGCCGCACTGCGCGCCGCCGGCCTGGACGTGGACGCGCTGGAGGCGGCCGGACGGATGGTGTTCAGCGAGATCTCGTCCGGGATCTCCGTCGAGGACTACGTGCACGCGTGGGAGCCGGAGCTCGAGGCGGCGCTCGCGCGCGGCTACGACGCCGCCTGGTGGGCGCGCTTCCCGATCGGCCCGGACGCGGAGATCATCGACCGCTCGGTGGCCTACGACGCCGCCTGGGACGCGCACTTCCACGACAGGCCGTGCGTGTCCCTGTGCCTGTTCATCGTGGGTGACGTCGAGCGCGACCACCGGACGGCGCAGATCGCCGCCACCCACGACGCCGTGCTTTAGGTCTTCGGCGCTTGCGCTTGGGCATGATGTCCGTGATCGTGCCCTCGGCCATCTCGGCGGAGAACCCGATCGTCTCGGACAGGGTCGGATGCGGGTGGATCGTGAGCGCGATGTCCTCCGCGTCCAGCCCGGCCTCGATCGCCAGGACGGCTTCCGCGAGCAGCTCGCCGGCGTTGATGCCGACGATCCCCGCGCCGAGCACCCGATGCGTCTCGGGTTCGACGATGAGCTTCGTCAGGCCGTCCGAGCGCCCCGTGCTCAGCGCCCGGCCCGAAGCCGCCCACGGGAACGCGCCGACCTCGTACTCGATCCCGTCGGCCTTGGCCTGCGTCTCGGTGAGCCCGGTCCACGCCAGCTCCGGGTCCGTGTAGGCCACGGAGGGAATCGAGCGCACGTCCCAGGTGAGGTCGTGGCCCGCGATCACCTCGGCCGCGAGCACGCCCTCGTGCGTGGCCTTGTGGGCCAGCATCGGCTCGCCGCGCACGTCGCCGATCGAGAAGATGTGCGGCACGTTCGTCTTCATCTGGCCGTCGGAGGCGATGAACCCGCGCTCGTCGACGGTCACGCCCGCGGCTTCGGCCCCGATGACCTTGCCGTTGGGGCGGCGGCCGACGGCGACCAGGATGCGGTCGAACGTCTCGACGCTCTCGCCGAACTTGACCTTCAGGCCGTCCTCGCCCGCCTCGACGGACTCGACGCCGGTCTTCAGATGGATGGCCTCGTAGCGGCCCTTGATGCGCTTCTCGAGCACGCGCACGAGGTCCTTGTCGGCGCCCGGGATGAGCTGGTCGAGCAACTCCACGACCGTCACCTTGGAGCCGAGGGCGTCGTAGACCGTCGCCATCTCGAGCCCGATGATGCCGCCGCCGATGACCAGCAGCCGCTCCGGGATCTCCTCGACCTCGAGCGCGCCGGTGGAGTCCATGATCCGCGGGTCCTCGGGCAGGAACGGCAGCGAGGCCGCCTCCGAGCCGGACGCGATGATGCAGTGCTCGAAGCCGACGACGGTGTCGCCGACCTTGATCGAGTTCGGCGAGGTGAACTCGCCGGAACCGCGCACGACCTCGACCTTGCGCTGCTTGGCGAGGTTCTCGAGGCCCCCGACGAGGCGCCCGACCACGTCGTTCTTCCACCCGCGCACGTGATCGAGGTCGATCGTCGGCTTGGCGAACGAGATGCCGGACTCGGTGAGCTCCTCGGCCTCGGTGAGCACCTTGGCGACGTGCAGGAGCGCCTTGGACGGGATGCAGCCGACGTTCAGGCACACGCCGCCGAGCGTCTCGCCCTTGTCGATCAGCGCCACGGACAGCCCGAGGTCGGCGGCGCGGAAGGCGGCCGTGTAGCCACCGGGGCCGGCGCCGAACACGGCGACCTGGACCTTGACGTCCGCGTCCTCGGGGATGCCGGAGGACGTGGGCGCGTCGGTCGTGGGTGAAGCGGGCGACTCGGCCGGGCCGGAGCTGTCGCCGTAGCCCTGCGCGGGCGCCTCGGGCTTCTCCTCGACGTCGCCGCCTTCGGGCTTGGCCTCGGCGGGAGCGTCCGCCTCGGCGGCCTCGAGCTGCACGATCAGCGTGCCCTCGGCGACCTTGTCGCCCACGGCGACCTCGATCGACGTCACCTTGCCCGCGGCCGGCGACGGCACTTCCATCGTCGCCTTGTCGGACTCGAGCACGACCAGCGGGGTCTCCTCGGCCACCTCGTCGCCGACGGCCACGAGGATCTCGATGACGGGTACGGCGTCGAAATCGCCGATGTCCGGGACCTTGACCTCCATCACAGGAGCACCCTCCGCAGGTCGGAGAGCTGAGTTCACGAGGTGGGCCGTGAAGCGCGCCGCGAGCGCGCCGTCGATGACCCGGTGGTCGTAGGAGAGCGAGAGCGGCACCATCAGGCGCGGCACGAACTCCGAGCCGTTCCACACGGGCTTCATCGCCGAGCGGGTGACGCCGAGGATCGCGACCTCGGGGGCGTTGACGATCGGCGTGAACGACGTGCCGCCGATCCCGCCCAGCGACGAGATCGTGAACGTCGAGCCCTGCATGTCGCCGCCGCTGAGCTTGCCGTCGCGCGCCTTCTTCGACAGCTCCGTCAGGTCCTTGGCGATCTCCAGGATGCCCTTCTTGTCGGCGTCCTTGATGACCGGGACGACGAGGCCGTTCGGCGTGTCGGCCGCGAAGCCGATGTTGTAGTAGCGCTTGAGCACCAGGTCGTCGCCGTCCAGCGAGGCGTTGACGATCGGGTACGCCTTCAGCGACGCCACGACGGCCTTGGCCAGGAGCGCGACCATCGTCACCTTGGCCTCGGACTGCTCGCCGTTGGTGCGCTTGCGGAACGCCTCCAGCTCGGTGATGTCCGCCTCGTCGTTGTGCGTGACGTGCGGGATCATCACCCAGTTGCGGGCCAGGTTCGGGCCGCTGATCTTCTGGATGCGGGTGAGCGGCTGGCGCTCGACCTCGCCGTAGCGCTCGAAGTTGACCTTCGGCCACGGCGCGAGGTTCAGGCCCTCGCTCCCCGCGGTCCCGCTGGGTGCCGCTGCTGAAACCGGCGCCGCTGGGGCGTCCTTCGCCTGCTGCACGTCCTCCTTGGTGATCCGGCCCTTGCGGCCGGTCCCGGTCACCGTCGAGAGGTCGATGCCCAGCTCGCGCGCGAGCCGGCGCACGGCCGGAGAGGCGTACGCGGGCGCTGCGCTGACGCCGCCCTTCTGCTGCGGCGACGTCGGCTGCGAGGGAGCGCCGGACGGCGTGCCCTCCACCTGCGGCGACGCCGGCGGCTCGGACGAGTCGATCGACGTGGGCTCCTCGACCTCGCCGGCCTTCTCGGACTCCTGCGCGGCGATCGACGTGCCCTCGACCGCGCCCGGCAGGCGCCGTCTCGGCGTCCGGCGTCGCGCCGTTGGCGCCGCTGACCTCCAGCTGATGATCGCCGAGCCCTCTTTGACCTTGTCGCCGACGGAGACCTCGATCGCCGCGACCTTGCCGGCCGACGGGGACGGGACCTCCATCGTCGCCTTGTCGGACTCCAGGACGACGAGCGGGTCCTCGGCGGCGACCTCGTCGCCCACCGAAACCAGCACCTCGATCACCGGCACATCGTCGAAGTCCCCGATGTCAGGGACGAGAACCTGTTCAGAAGCCACGTCTCACACCTTCCAGGGCGCGGGGCGTTCGGGGTCGATGTGGTAGGACTCGATGGCCTTCTTCGGCGCGTCCGCGTCGATCTTGCCGGTCTTGGCCAGTTCGGTCACCGCCGCCAGGACGACGTGGTGGCGGTCCACCTCGAAGAACGAGCGCAGCGTCTTGCGGTAGTCGCTGCGGCCGAAGCCGTCCGTGCCGAGCACGCGGTACGGGGCCTTCACGAACGGGCGGATCTGATCCGCGAACGCGCGCATGTAGTCCGTCGACGCCACCACCGGGCCGGTCGCTTCCCCGAGCTGGCGCTCGACCCAGGAGCTGCTTGGGGTCCTCACCCGGGTGGAACAGATTCCAGCGCTCGACCTCCTGGCCGTCGCGCGCGAGCTCCGTGAAGCTCGGGACGCTCCACACGTCCGCGGCCACGCCGAAGTCGTCGGCCAGCAGCGTCTGCGCCTCCAGCACCTCGCGCAGGATCACGCCGCTGCCGAGCAGCTGCAGCTGCGCCTCGCCCTCGGCGGCCGGCGCGCAGCTTGTACATCCCGCGCAGGATGCCCTCCTCGGCACCGGCCGGCATGGCCGGGTGCTGATAGTTCTCGTTCATCAGCGTGAGGTAGTAGAAGACGTCTTCCTGCTCTTGCAACATCCGCCGCAGCCCCTCGCGGATGATCACGGCGAGCTCGTAGCCGTAGGTGGGGTCGTAGGAGACGCAGTTCGGGATCGTCGCGCTGAGCAGGTGCGAGTGCCCGTCCTCGTGCTGCAGGCCCTCGCCGTTGAGCGTCGTCCGGCCCGCGGTGCCGCCCAGCAGGAACCCGCGCGTGCGGCTGTCGCCGGCGGCCCAGGCGAGGTCGCCGACCCGCTGGAAGCCGAACATCGAGTAGTAGATGTAGAACGGGATCGTCGCCGTGCCGTGGTTGGAGTACGACGTGCCCGCGGCGATCCAGGAGGACATGGCGCCGGCCTCGTTGATGCCCTCCTGCAGCACCTGGCCGTGCTTGTCCTCGCGGTAGAACATCAGCTGGTCGCGGTCCTCGGGCGTGTACAGCTGGCCGAGCTGGCTGAAGATCCCGAGCTGGCGGAACAGCCCCTCCATGCCGAACGTGCGCGACTCGTCGGGCACGATCGGGACGATCCGCTTGCCGAGCTGCTTGTCGCGCAGGAGCGTCGACAGGATGCGGACGAAGCTCATCGTCGTGGAGACCTCCCGGTCCCCCGTGCCGTCGAGCTGGGACTGGAACGCGCTCAGCTCCGGCGTCGGCAGCGACTCGGCCTTGCGGCGGCGAGCCGGCAGCGAGCCGCCCAGCTTCTCGCGCTGCTCGCGGATGAACTCGGCCTCGGGCGAGCCCTTCGGCGGCTTGTAGAAGTCGAGGTTGCGGACCTGCTCGTCGGTGATCTCGAGCTCGAAGCGGTCACGGAAGGAGAGCAGCGCCTCCTCGTTCATCTTCTTCTGCTGGTGGGTGATGTTCTGGCCCTCACCCGCCGTACCCATGCCGTAGCCCTTGATGGTCTTCGCGAGGATGACCGTGGGCTGGCCGTGGTGCTCGGTCGCCGCCTTGTACGCCGCGTAGACCTTGCGCTGATCGAGACCGCCGCGGTTGAGCGCCCAGATCTGGTCGTCGCTCATGTCCTTGACCATCTCGCGCAGCTCCGGCTTGGTGCCGAAGAAGTGCTCACGGACGTAGGCGCCGTTGCGCGACTTGTAGGTCTGGTAGTCGCCGTCGAGCGCCTCGTTCATCCGCGCGAGGAGATGCCCCTCGTCATCACGGGCGAGAAGCGGATCCCAGCGAGAGCCCCAGATCGTCTTGATGACGTTCCAGCCGTTGCCGCGGAAGTTGGTCTCCAGCTCCTGGATGATCTTGCCGTTGCCGCGAACCGGGCCGTCCAGGCGCTGCAGGTTGCAGTTGATGACGAAGATCAGGTTGTCGAGCTTCTCGCGGCCCGCCATCGAGATCGCGCCCAGCGATTCAGGCTCGTCGGTCTCGCCGTCGCCCAGAAAGGCCCAGACCTTGCGGCCGGCGGTCTCGGCGAGGCCGCGGCCCTGCAGATACTTCATGTAGCGGGCCTGGTAGATCGCCATCAGCGGGCCGAGGCCCATCGAGACCGTCGGGAACTGCCAGAAGTCCGGCATCAACCACGGGTGCGGATAGGAGCTCAGGCCCGTCTTGTAGGCCTCGGTGCGGAAGTTCCGCATCTGCTCCTCGGGGATCCGCCCCTCGAGGAAGGCTCGCGCGTACACCCCCGGGCTCGAGTGCCCCTGCATGTACACGAGGTCGCCGCCGTGGTTGTCCGACGGCGCGTGCCAGAAGTGGTTGAAGCCCGTCTCGTAGAGGACGGCCGCGCTCTGGTAGGACGCGATGTGGCCGCCGAGCTCGGAGCTCGTCTTGTTCGCGTTCAGGATCGTCGCGATCGCGTTCCAGCGGACGATGCTGCGTACTCGCCGCTCCAGCGCCTCGTCGACGGGATGAGCTGGCTCATCCTGCGGCGGGATCGTGTTCAGATAGGGCGTGTTGCCCGCGGGCGCGGGTGTGGCGCCGCTCAGCTGAGCGTGTCCGACGACGCGTTCGAGCAGGAACTGAGCGCGCTGCGGGCCGTCGCTGGCGACGACCGCATCGAGCGCCTCAAGCCACTCGCGTGTCTCCTGGGGATCTACCTCGACCTGCGATGCCATTGCTGCTCCTCGATCTCCTCGGTGCGCGGCCATTGTGGCTCATCAGCCCCGCTCGGGTGAGCCTGCCCGAAATCTGCGTTCCATGATACGAAAGATCGCGTCCGTGTGACGAAATGCGATCATTTTCGGATGCCACGGCTCGGGATCAACCAGTACGGCAAGGCGGAGACGCATCTCGTTCGGGTGATGCGGGACAGTGACACGCACGAGGTGCGCGATCTCCTCGTCTCGGTGGCGCTGTCGGGGGAGCTTTCGGCCGTCCACCTCGAGGGCGACAACTCCGCGGTGCTCGCGACGGACACGCAGAAGAACACGGTCTACGCGTTCGCCAAGGAGCACGGGGTCGGGACGCCGGAGGAGTTTGCGGCGATCTTGGCGCGGCACTTCGTGGGCGGCGCGATCACGCAGGCGCGGGTCGAGGTGCGCGAGGTCACGTGGTCGCGGATGGGCGCGCACGCGTTCGTGCAGGCGGATCGGACGGTCCGGGTGGCGGTCGTCGTGGCCGCTGAGTCCGCGCTGTGGACGCTGTCGGGGATCTCCGGGCTGGTGGTCTTGAAGACGACCGACTCCGAGTTCCACGGCTTCCCGCGCGATCGCTACACGACGCTGGCCGAGACGACCGACCGGATGCTCGCGACCGAAGTGAGCGCGCGCTGGCGCCACGACGGGACGGCGTCCTTCGAGGACGCGCGCAGCGCACTGCTGCGCACGTTCGCCGGGCATCACTCGCTGTCGCTGCAGCAGACGCTCTACGCGATGGGCTCGGCGGTGCTCTCGGACTGTCCGAGCGTGGACGAGATCCGGCTCTCGATGCCCAACAAGCACCACTTCGTCGTGGACCTGACGCCGTTCGGGCTCTCCAACGAGAACGAGGTGTTCCACGCGGACGACCGGCCGTACGGGCTGATCGAGGGCGCCGTGCTGCGCGACGACGCCGCCGATCCCGGCCCGCTGTGGGACCCCTATCCCTTGATCTGACAGCGGCGCTAGGCCACGCCCGCGGCGATCAGTTGCTCCCAGATCACGGACTGGTCGACGACCTCGACCTCGAGCTTCTCGGCCTTGGCGATCTTGGAGGCGCCGACGTCGGCGCCGGTGATGAGCATGTCGGTGCTGGCGGAGACGGAGGAGGCGGTGGTGGCGCCCGCTCGCTCGCACAGGCGTTGGAACGCGGGGCGCGGGACCTTCTCGCCGCTGCGGGGGTCGGCGATCGAGCCCGTGATCACGACGGTCTTGCCTTCCAGCGGCGCACCCGACACGACCTCGGGCGGGAGGTCCTCGTCGCGCACGTCAAGGGACACACCGAGTTCGCGGAGCCGCTCGATCTCGGGGCGCACCCGCTGCAGGTGGTTCGTCAGCGACTCGGCGACCTTCGGGCCGATGTCGTCGACGGCGACGAGCTTCTCCAAGCCCGCGTCGGCCACTTCCTCCAGGGAGCCGAACCCCGCGCGGCACAAGCGCGCCGCGGTGCCCTCCGAGGCCATCGGGATGGCAAGCCCGATCAACGCGCGCCGCAGGCCCACGTTCCGCGAGGCGTCGATCGACTCGATCATCCGGTCCGCGCTCACCTCGCCGATGCGGTCGAACTCCAACAGCCGCTCGCGGGTCAACGCGTAGAAGTCCGAAGGGTGCTCGAGATCGCCCGAGGCGGCGAGCCGCTCGATCCAGACCGGCCCGACCGCCTCGATGTCGGCGGCGGCGCGGGAGGCCCAGTGGATGAGCCGCCGCACGGTCTGCGCCGGGCAGGCGAGGTTCGTGCAGAACAGCTCGCGCGAGTCCCCGCGCTCCGTCAGCGGCTCCCCGCACGAGGGACATTCCGAGGGCGGGACGATGTCGCGCTCCTCCCCCGTGCGCTTGGACGCATCCAGGACACCCGCGACGAACGGGATGACGTCGCCGGCGCGGCGGACGAGCACGGTGTCGCCGATCTTGATCCCGCGCGCCCGGATGACCTCCTGGTTGGCCAAGCGTGGCGCGCGTGACGGTGGTCCCGCCGACGAACACGGGCTCCAGCCACGCGACGGGCGCGATCTTGCCGGTCTTGCCGACGTCCCACACGACGTCGCTCAACACCGTCGTCTTCTCCTCGGCCGCGAACTTGAAGGCCAAGGCGCCGCGCGGTGAGGACGAGCGCGTCCCGGCGGCCGCGAACGCGTCCCGGTCGGCCAGCCGCAGCACGGCGCCGTCGAGGTCGTAGTCCAGCTCACCGCGATCAGCCTCGATCGCGCTGATCACGTCCTGCGCCGCGGCCGCGTCGTCGCAGTGCCGCATCCCCGCCGGATCGAAGCCCAGCGCGCGCAGCCCTTCCTCCAGGTCGGCGGCCGCCCCCTCCGACGCGTCCAGATCGAACGCGAAGAAGTGCAGGCGCCGCTCGGAGACCGTCGCCGGGTCCTTCGCGCGGATCGTCCCCGCCGCGGCGTTGCGCGGGTTGATCAGCGGCTTGTCGGGATGCGCCTCGTTGTAGGCGGCGAACGTGGACCGGAGCATCACGGCCTCGCCGCGCACCTCCACGCGCCCCGCGGACGACACCGCAGCGGGCACGCCGTCCACCAGCGCGCGCACGAGCATGGTCACGTCGTCGCCGGTCGTCCCGTCGCCGCGCGTGACGGCCCGCGCCAGGCGCCCGTCCTCATAGACGACCGCCAAAGACAGCCCGTCGAGCTTCGGCATGACCACCACCGACTGCCCCGGGAAGCGCGCGAAGAACGCCTCGACCTGCTCGGGCCTGGTCGCCTTCTCCAGCGACAGCATCGGCCGCGAGTGCCGGACCGGCGCGTGCAACACGCCCGGGGCGCCGACCTGCTCCAACGGATTCGGATCGGGAGCCAACTCGGGATGCTCCGCGAGCAACCCGCGCAGCTCGTCCTCCAACGCGTCGTACTCCGCGTCCGCCACCCGCGGCGCGCCTTCGTAGTACGCCTCACGCAGCGCGATCAGCTGCGCCGCCAGCTCGTCGATCCGTTCCTTCACCCCCAGAAACCTACGCGCGGCCGGAGACAGACGTCCCCGGCCGCGCGCCGCACGCCTACTTGCGCTTGATCTCGTAGACGTTGCCCTGGGTGGAGGAGACGACGTACAGCGTCCCGTCCGGGCTCTCCTTGAGGTCCGGCGTGACGCCGAAGTTCTCGCCGAAGAGCAGCGACTCGGACTCGGTGATCTCGTACTTGGCCACGTTGTCGGCGACCTTGTCCTTCAGGCGGCGATCGTCCGGGTCGACCTCCTTGCGGTTGTTGGAGATCGGCAACCGGAACAGGTTCCCTCCCCGCAGCGAGCCTCGGGCGGACCCGACGAACAGGTCGCCCTTGTACTCCTTGCCGAGCTCACGGCCGGAGATGAAGTCGATGCCGCCCGGGGCGACCTCGTACTTCCAGGTCGATCTCCGGATCGCTGAACTTCGAGCCGGGAGCTTGAAGAGGCGGTCGTAGGCCTCATGCGGCGTATCGGCGATGTTGATCGGGTCCCAGCGGAGTCTGCTGGAGCCCGTAGTAGCAGTCCGGCGCGGCCGGGTCGGGCGGGACCGGGCCGCGCGTTCGTCTCGATCGCCTTGAACTGCGCGACGCGCGAGAGCGGACCCATGACCTGGACCCAGCCGGAGTTGAAGCCGTCCTCGACGCGGTTGATCTCGCTGAAGGAGTCGTCGCCGTTCTCCTGCTCCCACAGATCCCCGCTGAACGGGTCGAACGCCATGCCGAAGCCGTTGCGCAGACCGTACGCGTAGACCTTCTTGAGCGACGCGCCGACCGAGCCTCCGCGCTCGGCCCCGAGCCGGTAGAACGGGTTGTCGCGCGGCGCCGTGCCGTCCGGGTTCAGGCGCAGGATCACGCCCGTGAGGTGGTTCGCGTCCGGGTCCGGCCCGCCGAACTGGTCGTCGCCGATCTCGCCGTCACCGGGCGGGAACACGAACGGCCCGTCGACCAGGTTCTGCGCTGCCCGCGCCGGCCGGTGTCGCCGACCTGCAGGTAGATCGTGCCGTCCTTCGGGTCCGATGCGCAGCACGCCGCCGTTGTGGTTGCCGCGGTACAGCGGCACCGCCGGGTTCGTGCGGTTCGTCGCGTCCTCCTGCAGCGCGCGGCCGCGGTGCAGCGTCTTCTCGTAGACCAGCGCCGTCCCGTCCCAGTGGAAGCGGTCCAGCCGGTTGCCGCGCATCGGCACCGCGTCGCCGAGGCGCGTTGTCCGCCGGCTGCGTCGTCTCGCTCCAGTACAGGTAGACCGAGCCGTTGAACTTGAAGTACTTGTCGAGCGCGATGCCGAGCAGCCCGCGCTCGGAGTTCGAGTTGACCGTCAGATCCAGGACGACCGAGGCCACGCCGTCCTTGACCCGCTTGACCTGCCCGGTCGCCTTCTCCAACACGAAGAAGTCGTCGTTGCCGATGAACTCCATCTGCACGGGCTGAGCCAGCCCGCCCACGACCGTCTTGACCTCCAACTTGGAGTCCACGACGGTCGGCGTCGTCTGCGCCATCGGCCCCGCTCGCGAACGTCAGCCCGCCGACGACGGCAGCCGCCAGCGCGGCGGTGTTGCGCACCGATTTCATCCCCACCTCCGATTGTGTTTCGTGACCCCCCACCGCGACCTACGCACGAACTCGCACGCCGGTTCGACAGAATCAGTGGCGATGTTGGAAAGGCGAACGAAGATCGTCGCGACGCTCGGCCCCGCGACCGATGCCGATGGCATGCTCGACCGGCTGGTTGCAGCCGGTGTGGACTGCGCACGGCTGAACTGCTCTCACGGCACCCACGAAGACCTGCGGCGCCGAGCCGCCGCGGTGCGCGAAGCGGCACACCGCGCCGGCCGACCCCTCGGCCTGCTCTTTGACCTGCAGGGTCCGAAGCTCCGGCTCTCGGGCGATGTGGAGACCCAGACGGTGGAGGTCGGTGAACAGGTCACCTTCAGCGCCACCGGGAAGCCCGGCACCATCAAGGTGGAGTTCGACAAGTTCGCCGCCTTGGTCACCGAACGGTCACAGGTCGTGATCGGGGACGGCGTGCCGCGGTTCGCGGTCGAGCGCATCGACGGCGACGACGTCGTCGTCCGTGCCGTCTCCCCCGGCCCGCTGTCTCCGCGCAAGGGCATCAACGTGACCTACGCGCGGCCGGAGCTCCCGGCCATCACCGAGAAGGACATCGCCGACCTCGCGCTCGCGATCGAGCTGGGCGCGGACTTCATCGCGCTCTCGTTCGTGCGCTCGGCGGCGGACATGCAGCAGCTGCGGGAGATGGCGGTCGCGCAGGGCAGCGACGCGCGGCTGATCGCCAAGGTGGAGAAGATCGAGGCGTACGAGGCCCTCGACGAGATCATCACGGCCTCCGACGGGTTGATGGTCGCCCGTGGTGACTACGGCGTCGAGGCGGGCGTGGCCCGGGTACCGCTGATGCAGAAGGACACGATCCGGCGCGCCACCCAGGCGGGCAAGTTCGTGATCACGGCGACGCAGATGCTCGAGTCGATGATCCAGGCCCCGGAGCCGACCCGCGCGGAGGCCACGGACGTCGCCAACGCCGTGATCGACGGCACGAGCGCGGTCATGATGTCGGCCGAGACGAGCGTCGGCGCCTATCCGCTGGAGTCCGTGCAGGCGATGGCGGAGATCGCCCAGGCCGCCGAGGAGTCGCCGCTGATCCTCGGCCGGGCGAAGCCGACGCCGCAGTCGCAGATCAGCCACGCCGTGATGCAGGCGGCGGTGGAGCTCGCCGAGCAGGTGGACGCCGCCGCGCTCGTGATCCCGACCGCCACCGGCGGCGGGGCGCGGATGTGCGCGAAGTACCGCAAGAAGCGCCCGATCCTCGCGCTCGCCCACCAGGAGGGCATCGCTGACCAGCTGACGCTCGAGTGGGGCGTCTACCCGACCACCACGGAGACGGCGGATTCCGTCGACGAGATGATCGACACGGCGCTGGAGAAGGCCCGCGACTGGGCCGGGCTGCCGTCCGGGGCCCGCGTCGTGCTCACCTCCGGCCGGCAGACGGGCACGCCGGGCGCCACGAACCTCGTGATGGTGCGGGAGATCCCCTGAGCGACGCGGCACGACGCGTGCTGGAGCGGGCGGACGAGTTGGCGGGCTTCACCGAGGAGCCGGGGCGGATCACGCGGCCGCTGGCGACGCCGGCGCTCGCGGCCGCCATGGCCCGCGTTCGGGAGTGGATGGTCGAGGCGCGACTGGAGCCCGTCTCGGACGCCATGGGCAACCTCGTCGGCCGCCGCGGGCCCGCGCCGCGGCTGATCATCGGCTCGCACCTGGACTCCGTCGCGGACGCCGGCCGCTACGACGGCATCCTCGGCGTGCTGGTCGGGTTGGAAGTGGCCGCCGCGACCGACATCCCACTCGAAGTGGTGGCGTTCGCGGACGAGGAAGGACTGCGCTTTCAGTCGACGTTCCTCGGCAGCCGCGCGTACGTCGGCGCGATCACGCCCGAGGAGGAGGCGATGGTCGGGATCGAGCTGGGTGCGCCGCTGTTCGACGGCGCTTCCGGATACCTCGAGGTCCACATCGAGCAAGGGCCGGTGCTCGTCGCCGAGGGCGTGCCCCTCGGCGTGGTCACGGCGATCTTCGGCCAGTCGCGCTTCACCGTCACGTTCACCGGCGAGGCCGCGCACGCGGGGACGACGCCGATGACCATGCGCCACGACGCGCTGGCCGCCGCGGCCGAGTTCGTGCTCGCGGCCGAGCGGTTGGCGCGCGAGACGGAAGGCCTCGTCGCGACGGTCGGCAAGCTGCAGATCTCGCAGCGGCGCGGGCAACGTCGTCCCGGGGCACGTGGAGCTGTCGCTGGACGTCCGCCACGCCGACGACGTCGTCCGCGCCGATGCCATCGCGACGCTGCAGGGGGTGGGCCGGCCCGGCATCGACGTGAGCTGGACGCCGATCCACGACCACGAGGCGACGCCGTGCTCGCCCGGGCTGCAGGCGAAGCTCGCCGAAGCGGTGGCCGCGACTGGACAGCCGGTCCTTCAGCTGCCCAGCGGCGCCGGGCATGATGCCGTGACGCTGTCCGGACTGACCGACATCGCGATCCTGTTCGTCCGCTCCACCGGCGGCAGCCACAACCCCGGCGAGGCGGTGACCGAGCCCGACGTGGCGCTGGCGATCGACGTCGCGACGAGGTTCGCGTGCTCGATCTAGTCGTCCGCGGCGGGCATGTGGTGACGCCCGGCGGCGTCGTGCGCGCCGACGTCGGGGTGGGTGACGGGGTCGTCGCGGAGGTCGCGCCGGACCTCGACGGCGCGCGCGTGATCGACGCGGTCGGCCTCCACGTCTTCCCGGGCGGCCTGGACCCGCACGTGCACTTCAACGAACCCGGCCGCACGCACTGGGAAGGGATCAAGACCGGCAGCGCCGCGCTGGCCGCGGGCGGCTTCAGCGCGTACTTCGACATGCCGCTGAACTCGACGCCGCCGGTGACGGACGGCGCCGCGTTCGACGCCAAGCTCGAGGCCGCTGTGCGCGACTCGTCCGTGGATTTCGGGCTGTGGGGCGCGTTGGTACCGGGCGCCGCGCTGGAGGAGCTGGCCGAGCGGGGCGTGGTCGGCTTCAAGGCCTTCATGTCGAACTCGGGGATCGAGGACTTCGCGCGCGCCGACGACGTGACGCTCTACGAGGGCATGGCCACCGCCGCCCGGCTGGGCCGGCTCGTCGCCGTCCACGCCGAGAACGACGCGCTGACCGCCCGCGCGCTCGGTCCCACGGTGCGCGACTGGATGAACTCACGCCCGGTGGTCGCGGAGCTCGAGGCGATCTCCCGCGCGATCACGTTCGCGGCCGACACGGGCTGCGCGCTGCACATCGTGCACGTGTCGAGCGGCGCCGGCGTCGGGCTCGTGACCGAGGCGCGTGCGCGCGGCGTCGACGTGACCTGCGAGACGTGCCCGCACTACCTGTTCCTCACGCCCGAGCAGGTCGAGCAGATCGGGCCGGTGGCCAAGTGCGCGCCGCCGATCCGGGACGCCGAGGACCAGGGCGCGCTGTGGGAGCGCCTGCGCGCCGGCGAGATCGACTTCGTCACGTCCGACCACTCCCCCAGCTCGCCCGACCTGAAGGCCGGGACGTTCGGCGAGGCCTGGGGCGGGATCGCGGGCGCGCAGACGACGCTGGAGCTGCTGGCCGGCGCGCTGGAGCCGCAGCTGGCGGCGCGGATGGTCACGGGCGCCGCGGGGCGGTTCGGGATCGCCGGCAAGGGCGCGATCGAGCCGGGCGCGGACGCCGATCTCGCCCTCGTCGACCTCAGCGCCGAGTACACGCTCGCGGCGGAGGACCTGCGCTACCGGCACCCGCTCTCGGCGTACGTCGGGCGGCGGCTGCAGGCCCGCGTCGTGCGGACCCTGGTCCGCGGGCAGGATCCGGCGCCCGGCGTGGGCAAGCTCCTGACCCCTACGCTTCGCTGATGCTCACGATCACTGCGGGCGACTTCACCTTCAAGGGCGAGCTCGAGCGCGAGCGCGCACCCAAGACCGTGGCCGCCTTCGAGGCGATCCTGCCGTTCCGCTCCCAGATCATCCACGTGCGCTGGAGCGGCGAGTCGGCGTGGATCCCGCTCGGCGACCTCGACATCGGGCTGGACCGGGACCCCGAGAACGCGACGTCCTTCCCCGCCCCCGGCCAGGTGCTCTGGTACCCCGGCGGGATCAGCGAGACCGAGTTGCTGTTCCCGTACGGCGGGACGCGCTTTGCTTCGATCGTCGGCCAGCTCGCCGGCAACCACTTCCTGACGATCACCGAGGGCATCGAGCAGCTGCGTCCGCTCGGGGAGCACGTACTGTGGAAGGGCGCGCTCGACATCGTGTTCGATCGCGCATAGCGGAACATACGTTCCGTCAAGCGGTATGCTCCGCTGCGAATGGCACAGCGGGTGCAATCCCTCGATCGAGCGCTCGACCTGATCGAGGCGCTCGCCGGCGCGGATGAGCTCGGAGTGTCGGAGCTGGCGGCGCAGACCGGCCTGGTGCCGAGCACCACGCACCGGCTGCTGGCGACGCTCGTCGCGCGCGGCTACGTGGCGCAGAACCCCGTCTCGGGGCGCTACCTGCTCGGGTACAAGCTGCTCGAGCTGACGTCCGGGCTCCAGGACCGGATGGCGCGGCTGCGGACCGCGGCGCGCCCGCACCTGGAGGCGATCCAGGACGAGACGGGCGAGACCACGAACCTGTGCGTGCTCGAGGGCCGCAACGTCGTCTACGTGGACAGCGTCTCCGGCACGCGCTCCGTGCGCCTGTTCACCGACATCGGCTACGCGATCCCCGCGCACACGTCCGGCGCCGGCAAGGCGCTGCTCGCCTGGCGCGATCCCGTGGACGTCGAGGCGCTGCTCGGCGGGGCGCCGCTGAGCGCCTCCACCCCGCGCACGCTGACGTCGATGGCGGCGCTGCAGGAGGACCTGGCGAAGATCCGCCGGCGCGGCTACAGCACCGACAACGAGGAGCACGAGCTGGGCGTGGGCTGCGTGGCCACGCCGATCCTCGACCGCGCGGGCGCGCCGCTCGCCGCGATCAGCGTTTCCGGCCCCACGACGCGCATCCTGCACGCCGACACGGCCGACACCGCCGGCCTCCTGCGCGAGCACGCCGAGCAGGTCGCGGCCGCGCTCGGAACCTAAAGCGGGCACGGGACCGTTAAGGTGCCTGACCCCTTTATGTTCGCGGCGCGCGCCGTTAACGACGACGGGCGCCCCGTGGGCGCCCGTCGAAAAGTGCTTGGTGCTTGCGGCTAGGCCGCTTCGGCCTCGACCGCGGCGGGGATGACGGAGATGACGCGACCGCGGCGGCCTTCCTTGAAGTCCACCGTGCCCGCGGCGCGAGCGTAGATCGTGTCGTCCTTGCCGATGCCCACGCCGAGACCCGGCTTGAACTTGGTGCCGCGCTGGCGGACGATGATCTCGCCGCCCGTCACGGTCTGGCCGGCGAACACCTTCACGCCGAGGCGCTTCGCGTTCGAGTCGCGGCCGTTCCGGCTGGAGCCGAGGCCTTTCTTATGAGCCATGGGTTCCTTACCCCTTGCCGATCGACGTGATGCGGATGCGCGTCAGTTCCTGGCGGTGACCCGTGCGGCGCTTGTAGCCCCGCTTGGGCTTGAACTTGAACACGCGCAGCTTCGGGCCGCGCTCGTGCGCGACGATCTCAGCCGCGACGCTCAGGTTCGCCAGACCGTCGCCCTCGAACACGGGGTCGGCCCCGTCAGCGGCGAGCAGCAACGGCTGCAGCGCGACGGTGGCGCCGACATCGTCGGGCAGACGCTCGATCAGAAGGGTCTGACCCTCGATGACGCGGTATTGCTTACCGCCGGTCTTGATGACTGCGTAGGACATGGTCTGTGAGAAAGGCTTCAGTCGGAGACTTCGGCGTCGGCCTGCGCCTTCGCGCGCGAAAGGCGCCGTCCATTGGAACGGCCACGGCGCCGGGGCGGAGAGGATAGCGCGTCGTCGTCCGCTTCCCCGGCGGGCACGTCGACCACCGCGTCCTCGTTGACGATGCGCGCGGTCGCCGGGCGCTTCCGTGCCCGGCGCTTGGGCGCGGGCGCGTCGTCCGGGGAGTCGATCCCCACCGCCGCCTCGGCCGCCGCAGCGACCGCTTCGGGGGCCGGCCGCTTGCGCGCACGCCCCTTGGGCTTGGGCGCCTCGTCGGCGGCGGCGACGGCCTCGACCGTCTCCCCCGCCTCCGCGGCGGGCTTGCGACGGCGAGCGCGCGGCTTGGGCGCGTCCTCGAGCACCTCGGCCACGGCCTCGGCGGGCGCCGTCTCGGCGGCGGGCTTCCGGCGGCGCGAGCGCGGCTTGGGCGCCGCCGCCTCGTCCGTGGGGGCCGCGTCGGCGACCTCGGGCGCATCGACCGCGGCCGCGCGACGGCGTGAGCGGCTGCGCGGCGCGGGAGCGTCCTCGCCCGGTCCGTCGGTGTCGACGTCGGCCGCGCTGGGCGGGCGCCTCATCGGCCGTAGCGGCGTCGGCAGCCGCGGCAGCGGCGGCACGGCGGCGCTGTGAGCGCGGCGGCAGCGGCGCATCGTCACCGGCCACGACGGCGTCCGGCGTCGAGGCCTCTGGGGCCACGGCCTCGGCGCCGCCACGACGGCGGCGCGAGCGCGGAGCGGGCGCGTCGTCGGTCGCGACTTCGTCGGCCACAGCCGCGTCCGCAGCCGCAGCGGCCGCACGGCGGCGCTGCGAGCGCGGCGGCAACGGCGCATCGTCGGCCACGACCGCGTCCGGCGTCGCGGCCTCGGCGGCCACCGCCTCGGCCCCGCCGCGACGGCGGCGCGAGCGCGGAGCCGGCGCGTCCTCGTCGGTCGCACCGTCCTCGGCCACAGCCGCGTCCGCAGCCGCAGCGGCCGCACGGCGGCGCTGCGAGCGCGGCGGCAACGGCGCATCGTCGGCCACGACCGCGTCCGGCGTCGCGGCCTCGGCGGCCACCGCCTCGGCCCCGCCGCGACGGCGGCGCGAGCGGGAACGCGGGGCGTCCTCGTCGGTCGCAGTGACGTCGGCGTCCACAACCTCGGCGCGCCACGGCCCCGCGGGGCGTCGTCGTCGGTCGTGTCCGTGTCGGCCTGGGTGTCGGTGGAGCCGTCGTCAGCGTCGCGCCGGCCACGGCGGCCACGCGAGCGGCCGCGCGGCGCGTCGTCGTCGCCATCCGAGCGGTCGTCGGCCTGGGCCTCGGGATCGCCGGCCTCGGGGCCGCCGGCCACGGCGTCCGTGTCGCCCGAGCCACCGCGGCCACGGCCGCGACCGCGGCCTCCGCGGCGGCGGCGCTTGCGCGGCGGGGCGTCGGAGTCGTCCTCGGCCGCGGGGGCGGTGCCGGCCCGGTCCTCGGACTCGTCGGTGAGCACGGCGACGGCGTTCGGACTCCTCGTCCTCCTCACGGCGTCGCGAGGCGGCGCTGCGCTTGGCGGACGCGGAGCGGCGGGCCTGGGCGACCGACTTCTCGCGCGCCACGGCGCGCTCCTTGGCGGCCTCGGCGGCCACGTCGGCGTCGGCGCCGACGAGCACGGCCGTCGCCATCGTGCGGCCGGCCTCCTCGATCCGGACCAGCTTCTTCTCGCCGACGAACTGGACGCCGTTGACGACGTCGATCAGGTAGCCGTCGACCTTGGCCACCGCGTCGTCCTCGTTGTACATGTGCGGCTCGACGAGCACCACGTGGACCTCTTCGCCCGCGCGGAACGGGACGGCGTGCTCCTCGATCTCGCGCCGCGAGCCCTCCATGGTCACCGCGAAGTGATCGAGCTTCAGGCCGTCGGAGCCCTCGAAGTGGAAGTACTTGCCGGTCTCGCGCTCGAGCTCGTGCAGCTCGCGGGCGCCTTCGGCGATGAAGAACGCCGTGACCTTCGGGTTGATCCGCAGCAGGTAGGCCTCGGGCCCGTCGGTCCCGGCTTCCTTGGCCATGTGGCGCAGGTGGCGCGAGAACTCGATCGCGATCGTCTCCGCGGACTTGACCACGCCCTCGCCCGAGCACACCGCGCAGGTGTTGGTCATGATCTCGCGCACACCGTCGGTGACGTTCTGGCGCGTCATCTCGACCAGGCCCAGCGGCGAGATCTCGACCACGAACGTCTTGGTGCGGTCCTCGTCGAGCGCCTTGCGCAGCACCTTCAAGACGGCTTCGCGGTTGCGCGAGCGCGCCATGTCGATGAAGTCGATGACGATGATGCCGCCGATGTCGCGCAGCCGGAGCTGGCGCACGGACTCCTCGGCCGCTTCCAGGTTCGTCTTGGTGATCGTGTCCTCGAGCCGGGCGCTCTTGCCCTTGCCCGTGAACGAGCCCGTGTTGACGTCGATCACCGTCAACGCCTCGGCGTAGTCGATGATCAGGTAGCCGCCGGACGGCAGGTCCACGCGGCGCTCGAGCATGCCCTCGATCACCGGGTCCACGCCGTAGGCCTCGAAGAGCGCGTCGTCCGCGTCCTCCTCGTAGAGCTCCACGCGGTCCACGAGCTCCGGCGCCGTGCGGGTGAAGAACGAGACCAGCCGGTGGTGCTGACCCTCGTCGTCGACGATCGCCTTCTCGAAGTGCTCGGAGAAGATGTCGCGGACCACGCGGACCGAGAGGTCGGCCTCCTGGAACACGAGCGCGGGCGCCACCGTGTCCTTGACGCGCTTCTCGAGGACCTCGTTGAGCTTGAACAGGTACTGCAGCTCGCGCTCGAAATCCGCGCGGGTGGCGCCGTGCGCCGCCGTGCGGATGATCGCGCCGCCGCCGTCCAGATCGAGCTGCTTGGCCTCCTTGCGAAGCCGGTCGCGCTCCTTGTCCTCCAGCCGGCGCGAGACGCCGACACCCTCGCCCGTGGGCGAGTAGACCATGTACCGGCCGGCGATCGTGAGCTCCATGCTCAGACGCGCGCCCTTGGTCTTGAGCGGGTCCTTGACCACCTGGACGGTGATCTCCTGCCCGGGCTTGAGCAGGTCGGTGATCCGCGGCCCGCTGCCGCGGCCGCGCTTGGCCTGCTCGACGCCCGGCAGCACGATCTCGTCGACGTGCAGGAACCCGTTCTTGTCGAGTCCGATGTCGACGAAGGCCGCTTCCAGTCCGGCGAGGACGTTGTCGACGCGGCCCTTGTAGATGTTGCCGACGATCGAGCGGCCACCACGGCGCTCGAAGTAGATCTCGGCTACGCGGTAGCCGGCCGGGACTTCGTTCTTCTTGCCGCGTCCGCGGCGCCCACGTGTTGACTTGGTCGGTGCGCCGGGGTCACCCGACGCCTCCAGCATGGCGACGCGGGTCTCGCCGCGGTCCACCGTGACCAGCACTTGCTTTTTCAAAGGACAACCTCATTGGAAGATCGCGGCCCCTCCCTTGCGACTCGATGTCTCGCGTGCTTGCGCGTTGATGGAGTGCAAGAGGCCAAGAGCCAAGAAGGTGGAGAGCATGGAAGACCCTCCGAAACTCAATAGGGGGGCAGTCACGCCGGTAATGGGCATGATCCCCACATTCATCCCGATGTTCACGAAAAGCTGGTAGAGCAGCATCATCGCGATGCCGCCGGCGATCAGCGCCCCGAAGAGGTTCTTCGAGATCGTGAGGATGTGAAGCGCGCGCCAGATCAACAGCGCGTACAGCGATAAGACGAGCGCGCAACCGGCGAAACCGTACGTTTCCCCGATCACGGCGTAGATGAAGTCCGTGTGGTGCTCGGGCAGGAAGTCGAGCTTGGTCTGCGTGGCGCCTTCGACGCCACGACCCGTCTTCTCCCCCGACCCGATCGCGATCCGCGCCTGCTCCTGCTGGTAGCCGGCGTCGTCCGCGCTCTCACTCGGGTGCAGGAACGACGTCAGACGGTCGACCTGGTAGGGCTCGAGCACCTGGACGCCGAGCTTCGGCGCCACCACGAGGGCGAACGCCACGCCGACCACGAACAGGGCGACGAGCCCCGCGAAGTGCCGCCACGGCGCGCCGGCGACGAACAGGATCGCCAGCGTGCCGGCGACGTAGACCGTGGCCGACCCCAGGTCCTGCTGGGCCAGCACGATCATCGTCGGAATCAGCCCGAGCAGCATCACCCGGGCCGTCGTCTGGCGTCCCATCTCGCGCATGCGCTCGACCAAGAAGCCGGCGAGCGACACGACGAGCAGCACCTTGCCGATCTCCGACCACTGCAGGTTGAAGCCCGGCAACTCGATCCACGCCCTGGCGCCACGGATCTCCGGCGCCAAGGCGAGCACCACCAGGTTCCCGCCGATCAGCAGGCCGTAGATCGGGTACCGCAGCTCACGCAGGCGGGAGTAGTCCAGCCGCGAGAGCACGTACATCAGCACGAGCCCGACGCCCGCGTAGATCGCCTGGCGCTTGACGAACAGCAACGGATCGTCAGCGTCGTCCTTGGTCGAACCCTGGATGGCGATGAGCGATACGGCCACCAACCCGAGCGTGGCCAGCAACAGCAACGGGTCCAGGCGCAACCGCCACTCGCGCGGGACGAGTGAAGGCGGAGGCTCGGATGCCGGCTGAATCGGTGCGCTCATCGGGTGACGCTGGTCCCCGCGTGGAAATCGCGGTCGGACACATCGAACCACTCCGAGAGGATCATGCGCGCCGCGGGTGCCGCGGTGGCCGCGCCGAAGCCGCCCTTCTCCACGGTGACGACGACCACGATCGGGCGCGCCTTGTCCGGGACGAAGGCCGCGTACCAGGCCTGGTCGGGGTTCGGCTGGCGCTCGGCGGTGCCGGTCTTGCCGTAGATCGGGAACTCCTTCATCGGCCAGCCGGCGAAGACGTCCGCGGACGTACCGCCCTCGCCCTGCGCGGCGGCGCGCAGGCCGTCGAGCACGGCGTCGCGGTCACGCGCGGCCATCTTGATCTTGCGCCGCGCCTTCGGGCGGAACTCCTGCAGCGGGACACCGTTGCCGTCCTCGATCGCCTTGCCCAGGTGCGGGCGCACGATCGTGCCGCCGTTCTCGAACGCGGCGTAGGCCACCGCAACCTGCAGCGGCGTGGCCTGCAGGTCGCCCTGGCCGACGGCGAGGTTGACGTTGTCACCGCCGGACCAGCCACGTTCGTAGCCTCCGCACTCGAACAGCGCGGACGTCGTGCGCTCGTTCAGACCCGCCTTCTTCACGCACGCCTGGTATTCGGCGTACTCGCCGTTGCGCCACCGGCGGTCGGGCACCAGGCCGGGTGTCTCACCCGGGAGGTCGATGCCGGTCTTGCGCCCATAGCCGAACCGCTCCGCCCAGCGCTGGATGATCGTGCCCTGGTCGTTGGCCTGCGCGCCGAGCTTGAAGAAGAAGATGTCCGAGGACTTCGCGATCGCCTCGCGCACGTCGATCGAGCCGAAGACCGCCTGCTTGGCGTTCTGGTACTTCTGCCCGCCGTACTCCCAATGCCCGGGGTCGTTGACCTTGCGCGTGGGCGTGATCAGCCCTTCCTCGAGCGCCGCCATCGCGGTGATCGGCTTGAACGTCGAGGCCGTCGGATAGGCGGACTCCGTCGCGCGGTTGAGCAGCGGCGCGTCCGTGGAGTCCGACGTCAGGTAGTCGTAGCGCTGCTGCGTGAACGGCTTGGCGAACCAGCTGGCGTCGAACGACGGCGCCGAGCCCATCGCCAGGATCTCGCCGTTGCGCGGGTCCATGGCCACGAAGGCGCCGGCGCGGGTCTCGTACTCGGAGTTCTGGATCGCCTGCGCGAGCGCGCGCTCGCCGGTCTTCTGCAGGTCGCTGTCGATCGTCAGCCGCAGCCGCTGGCCCTGCTTGGGCTCGGTCACCGACAGCTTGCGCTCTTCGTCGCGGGAGCCGAACGCGTCCACGACGAGGCGCGTGGAGCCGTCCGTGCCGCGCAGGTACTTGTCGTACTGGTACTCGAGGCCGCTCTGCCCGATCCGCGTGCCCTGGGCGACGTCCTTGTACCTGCGCTGCTCCATCTGCTTCGTGCTGATCTCGGAGACCGTGCCGAACAGC
The DNA here is from genome assembly GCA_963724195.1 of uncultured Solirubrobacteraceae bacterium. GTDB lineage: Bacteria > Actinomycetota > Thermoleophilia > Solirubrobacterales > Solirubrobacteraceae > Solirubrobacter. Next base: position 349,719 of record CAVRTQ010000018.1, read on the forward strand.
TGGGCGGCGAGCTTGCCCTCGGGGTACTCGCGCAGGTAGCGCTTCGTGACCACGACGCCCTCGAAGTACTCCGGGCGCTCGCGCATGAAGTTGAACTCGCGCGAGCGGGACGTCCGTGCGGACCGTGACGTTCGAGTACGGCGTGTCGGCGATGCTGCGGATGACGCGCTCGTGGATCGTCTTCGGGCGGATGTCGATCGTCTCGCCGATGCGGCGGTAGAGCTCGGCGAGCTCGGGCTCGTCGCCTGGGATCTCGGGGATCGCGACCTTGCGGGCCGTGGCGCCGAGCTTCTTCAGCCGGCGTGCGCTCGCGCTCCTCGGCCTTCGTCGTCTTGCGCCCGTCGTCCTTGAGCTGGCGGACGAACGCGTCGTACTGGCGCTCGTACGCGAGCCGCTGGTTCTCGGCCGCGGCCAGCGCCTTGCGGTAGTCGTCGGCGTCCTTGCGCACCTGCTCGGGCAGCTTCGACGGCACGAGCTGGACGACGGCGGCCTTCTTCGTCCGCACGAGCGGATCGGCGTCGCGGTCGACGATGTCGCCGCGCGGCGCCTCGATGCGCTCGGTGCGCTTGCCGTTCTGGCTCGCGGCGACGCGGGCGGTGTCGCCCGTCAGCACCTGCAGGTACCAGAGCCGGAAGAAGACGATCCCGAACAGCACGAAGGCGATGCCTCCGAGCACGGCGACGCGCCACGCCAGCTGGGGCGTGATCGGACGGAGGCGATCTTCGACGCGGTTCTTCGGCATGCAGCTAGGCGCGGGTCAGCGGGCTCAGGCCGCCCGTCGTGTAGGCCCGGCGCCGGCGGCGGCGCGGGTCGTCGGGCAGGAACGTGGCCAGCAGGCGATGCACCAGCGCGTAGACGGGCAGCGCGATCAAGGTGTTGAGCAGGACGATCATCAGCGTGTCACGGAGCAGCAGGAGCGAGACCGGCGCTTTCACCCCGAGCAGGAACTGCAGCAGGGCGAAGCCGATCGCGGCGATCACGGTCGCCGCGGCCCCCACGGCCACCGGAGCGAGGCCATGCGCGGGGTCGCGCAGCTCCCGGACGCGTCCGGCAAGGTAGCCCACCGCGGTAAAGACCAGTGAATTCACGCCGAGGGTGTGCTCGGGCGTCAGATCGACGAACAAACCGAGCCCGAAGCCGAACACGGCGCCGGTCGTGGAGCCGGTGATGAACCCGACGTACGCGACCACGAGCGGCGTCAGGTCCGCGGGCACGCCGAAGACGGTCAGCTGGGAGACGACCGTCAGCTGCAGCAGCCAGGCGGCCAGGCCGAGCAGCACGAGCCGGAAGACGCTTGCGCCGGAGACCGTCACTTGGCGTCCTCGGCGTTCGGGTTCGTGAGCACCTGGACCATGTCCAGGCGCAGGAAGTCGGCCGCGGGCTTGACGTGGATGCGCTTGTCGAGGTCGCCCTCGCCGAGGTCCACGCGGCTCACCCTGCCGACGAGGACCGCCGGCGGGTAGCGCGACTGCAGCCGCGAGTCGGTCGTGCCCGCCGTGTAGATCAGGTCGTCCTCGCGCACGTTGGCGGTGGCGTCGACGGGCTCGTAGAGCAGGTCGCCGGGCGCGCCGATGGCGGGCGTGACCGAGCCCGGATGGCGGCCTTCGCCGGCGTTGACGCTCGTGGCGAAGCTCTGGTCGGTGATCAGCGTCACGACCGCGGAGCCGCCGGTGGCCTCCGCGACCTTGCCCACGAGCCCGGCGCCGTTGATCACGGGATCGCCACGGTGGATGCCGTCGTCGAGACCCTTGTTGATCGTGACCTGCTGGTACCAGCTGCTGGGCGAGCGCACGTAGACGTTCGCGTCGACCGGCCCGTACTTGCTCATGCCCTCGGCGTCGGCCTTGTTGAGCAGGGCGCGCTGCTCGGCCTGCGCGAGGCGCTGCTGCATCTTCACGACCTGGGCGCGGTAGGTGTCGCGCTCCTCGATCGCCTTGTCGCGCTGGTCCTTGGCGTCGATCGTGTCGCCGAACCACCCGAAGAGATCGCGCACGGGCTTGAAGACGCGGCTGGCGCCTTCTTGGATCGGGCCTAGGACACCGAGAGCGGTGCGCTGAACTGAGTGGAGACGGCCGTCCGACGACTCGCCGTAATAGGCGGTGAGGAGGATCAGCGAGGCCGCAACGAGGACGACCAGCACTGCACGGCGGCGTCTGACCGCTTTGTCGTGCATACAGGAAAAGTGAAGGGGTGGGGCGAAAGGGTCAAGGCCAAGCTAGCGGCGCTGGCGGCGATTGCGGTTGTTCGAGCGATTGGACTTATGAATCGCTTCGAACTCCTCCAGGCTGCGGCCGCTTCCGACGGCAACGCAGGTGAGCGGTGATTCGGCGCGGTGGGCGGGCATCTGCGTCTCCTCGCGGAGGCGCTCGTCGATGCCCTGCAGGAGGCTGCCGCCGCCCGCGAGCATGATGCCGCGGTCCATGATGTCGCTCGCCAGCTCCGGCGGAGTGCGGTCCAGCGTCTCCTTGATCGCGTCGATGATCTGGACCAGCGGCTCTTCCAGCGCTGCGCGGACTTCTTCGGAGGTCAGCACGACGGTCTTCGGGAGACCGGAGACGAGGTCGCGGCCGCGGATCTCGGCCTGCACCTCCTCCTCGAGCGGGTACGCGGACCCGATCTCGAGCTTGACCTCCTCGGCCGTCTGCTGGCCGATCAGGAGCTTGTACTCCTTCTTGACGTAATTGATGATCGAGTCGTCGAGCTCGTCGCCGCCCACCCGGATGGACTGGGAGACGACGATGCCGCCGAGGCTGATGACGGCCACCTCGGAGGTGCCGCCGCCGATGTCGACGACCATGTTGCCCGTGGGCTCACCGACCGGCAGGCCGGCGCCGATGGCCGCGGCCATCGGCTCCTCGATCAGGTACGCCTGGCGGGCGCCGGCGCTCAGGCACGCCTCTTCCACCGCGCGCTTCTCGACGCCCGTGACGCCCGAGGGGACGCAGACGACGACGCGCGGGTGCGCCCAGCGGTTCTGGTGCACCTTCTGGATGAAGTGGCGCAGCATCTCCTCCGTCACGTCGAAGTCGGCGATGACGCCGTCCTTCAGCGGGCGGATTGCGGAGATGGTGCCCGGGGTACGCCCGAGCATGCGCTTGGCTTCGATGCCGACCGCATGCACCTCACCCGTTCGGCTGTCGATCGCGACGACCGACGGCTCGCTCAGAACGATCCCGCGACCGCGGACGTACACGAGCGTATTGGCCGTGCCGAGGTCGACTGCCATGTCACGGCCGCCGAACCCGGTGAGGTACGAGAAGAATCCCATGCGTGAGCGGACCGGACCTCCTCTTGATTGGGGAGACCGAGCCGATGCGGAGTCTACCTAACGGCCGACGCTCCCAAATGTGCTGCAAAGACGCATTCATGCGCGTTCCCGCGGCTCTGTGAGCCATGCACGGAAGCGCTTGCGACTCGACCAAGACCCCCCGATCGGCGTACCCGGGGGTCTGTTCAGGTCGGCAACAGCTCCGGAAGCTGGTCAAGCAGCCGCGCGAGCGGCAGGCCGACGACGTTGAGGTAGTCGCCCTCGATGCCCGCGATGAGCGCGGCGCCGGCGCCCTGGATCGCGTAGCCGCCCGCGCGGCCGCGCCACTCGCCCGTCTCGACGTACCAGTCCACGAAGGACGCGTCGACCGCGCGGAAGTGGACCTTCGTGACCTCCACCGAGGTGTGGATCAGCTCGCCGTCACGGACGATGGCGATGCCCCCGACCACCTCGTGGGTGCGACCCGCCAGGCGCGCGATGAACTCGCGCGCCTGGTCGGCGTCCGCCGGCTTGCCGAGGACGTCGCCGTCGAGGCCGACGTCCGTGTCCGCGCCGAGCACGAGCCCGCGCGGCACTTCGGCCGCGACCGCCAGCGCCTTGCGGCGCGCGTTCTCCTCGGCGACCCGGACCGGATCGCCCGTGGTCTCCTCCTCGACGTCCGAGACGTGGACGGTGAAGGAGATGCCGATCTGCTCGAGGATCGCGCGCCGCTGGGGCGAGCCGCTCCCGAGGACTAGAGCTCGGGGAAGAACAGTCCCGCCTCGCGCAGGCCGGACTCGGGGGAGTCGGAGCCGTGGACCATGTTCTGGCCGACCGCGATCGCGAAGTCGCCGCGGATGGAGCCGGTGGTCGCCTCGAGCGGGTTGGTGGCGCCGATCACCTGGCGGGCGGCCTTGATCGCGTCGTCGCCCTCGAGCACGAGCGCGACGATCGGGCCGGAGGTGATGAAGTCCACGAGCTCGCCGAAGAACGGGCGCTCCGTGTGCTCGGCGTAGTGCTGCTTGGCGAGGTCCTCGGTGACCGTCATGTGCTTGGCGGCGACGATCTTGAGGCCCTTGCGTTCGAAGCGGGCGATGATCTCCCCGGTCAGGCCGCGCGCGAACGCGTCCGGCTTGACCAGGATCAGGGTCTTTTCAATAGCCATAGACCCTCAGTGTGTCAGCGTCGCCGACGCTGTGAGGTCTCGCCGGCGGAAGCCTCGGCGGGCTCGGGCTGCGCGATGTCGGCGGCGACGGTGGCCTGGTCGGTCGTCTGACGGCGCCGGCGACGCGACGTGGTGGACGACGGCGACGGAGCGCTCGTCTCGGCCTCGCAGAACGGGCAGATGCGCCAGGCCGGGTCGATCGGCTTCGAGCACGAGTAGCAGCGCTCTTTGAGCTTGCGCATGCAGCTCGGACAGCGCAGATAGTCGTTCTGGACCTCGTAGTCGCAGTGCGGGCAGAGGTGGTAATCCAGATTGGCCAGGCGCGCTTCGGCGGCGGTCATCTCGAGCTCGCGCAGGCGCACGTCGTCGAGGAACTCCGGCGGGCGGACGATCAGGTAGACGATCGTCCCGATGAACGGGAAGAAGCTCGCCAGCGTGGCGCAGGCGACCAGCAGCGGGTCGTCGATCCGCCGGCGCGCATCCGCGAACGTCCAGAAGATCAGGGCGAGATAGAGGACGGCGAGGACGAGCAGCGCGACGTTCGCCGCGGTCTGCAGCGCCTCGTTCTTGATCTCCTCGATCTTGAAGATGGCGAACATGGGGTTCATAAGGTGACCTGGAGCCTAGTGGGAGACGCGGCGGGCCATCACAGGAAGGCGCGCCCCAGCGCGTAGCCGATGCCGAAGAAGATCAGGATGACGACTGCCACGACGACCGCCACCAGGGCGATCATCGCGATGACGCTCGGTCCTCCCTCGTTCACAGCGCACTCGCCCGGCGCGCCCCCGGAGCGCTGAGCAGGTCGGCGACGAGGTAGATGGAGCCCGTGGCGAGCACGGTTCCCTGTTCGCCAGCAATCTCCTGCGCCCTTCTGACGGCCTTCCGCGGATCTGGCTCGATCTCGGTCGGAATCGTCGCGCCGACCTTCTGCGCGAGGTCCGCGAGCGTCGCCGGCGACAGCGCACGCGGGTTCGGCGCGCGCGTGAAAACCACGGCGGAGAGCCGCGGAAGGAGCGCGCGCAACATCTCGGCGGCGTCCTTGTCGTCGAGCACGGACAGCACCGCGACGGTGCCCTGGGGCACGGACTGCGCCAGCGCGGCGATGCCCGGCGCGTTGTGCGCGCCGTCGTAGATCGTGAGCGGATCGTGGCCGACGACCTGCAGCCGGCCGGGGATCAGGAGCGAGATCGGCGCCGTGTCCAGCGCGACGCCGAGCACGGCCTTGGCGGCGGCGACGGCCGCGCCCAGGTTCATCCGCTGGTAGCCGGGAGCGTCAATGCCGACTGACGCGGGCCGGACGATCCGCGCGCCGGTCCGCTCGGCGATCGCGAGCACGTCGGGGTGCTCGTCGCCGAGCACCAAAGTGGCGCCGTTGCGCACGACAGCGAGCTTCTCCCCCGCGATGTCGGCGATCGTCGGCCCGAGCCAGCGCGTGTGCTCGAGCCCGACGTTCGTGAGCACGACGACCTCCGCGCCGAGCACGTTGGTGGCGTCGAAGCGGCCGCCCAGGCCCGCCTCGATCACGGCCACCTCGACGCCGCGGCGGGCGAGCTCGTCGAATGCGGCGGCGGTCAGCAACTCGAACTGGGTTACGCGCTCGCCGTCGGGAGAGGTCCGGTCGACCTTCGCCGCGGCGTTCGCGGCGCGTTGGATCGCGGCGCCGAACTCCGCGCCGGTCAGATCACGGTCACCGACGCGGATGCGCTCGGCGAACGTGGTCAGGTGCGGCGACAGGTACGCGCCGGTCTTGACGCCGTTCGCCTCCAGCAGCGCGGCCGTGAAGCGCACGGTGCTCGACTTGCCGTTGGTGCCGACGACGTGCACCGCGCGGAACTGCTCCTGCGGGGAGCCCAGCACCGTCAGGAGCCGCCGCATGCGCTCCAGACCGAAGCGCATGCCGAACAGCTCCAGCGAGAGCAGGTGCTCCTCGGCTTCACCGAGGGTCCAACTCATGAGAGCTCTTCCAGCTCCTTCTTGAGCCGATCCAGCTTGTCGCGCTCGGCCTGGACCACGTGCTCCGGGGCCTTGGCGACGAAGCCCGCGTTGGCGAGCTTGCCCTCGACGCGGGCGATGTCCTTGCGGCACTGCTCCGCGCGCTCGGCGGCCCGCTTGCGCTCGGCCTCCATGTCGACGGCGTCGGACGCGAGCACGAGCACGGACCCGCCGGGCACGCCCACGGTCGCCACCGGCTCATCGCCGTTGGTGGAGAACTCGAAGCGCGCGAGCCGCGCGACGTGATCCATCACGCGCTCGTAGCCCTCGGCCTCGAGCCGCGCCGGCACCCGTGCGCCGGCCGCGGCCCGGACACCCTCGCGCCAGGCCCGCAGCGCCTGGGTGGCGTCGATCGCGCGCTGGACCTCCGCCTCGGCCTCGGCATCGCGCAGCGACTCGTCCGCCTCGGGCCAGCGATGCCCCATCAGCAGATCGTCCGGGCCGGGCAGGTAGGACCAGATCTCCTCGGTCACGAACGGGATCACCGGGTGCGCGAGGGCCAGCGTCTCGGCCAGCACGTGCAGCGCGAATTCCGCCGTGGCAGCGTTGTCCTCATCGTAAAGCCGCGGCTTTACGAGTTCCAGGTACCAGTCGCACAGCTCGCCGTACACGAAGCCGTAGAGCGCGCGGGTGGCGCGGTGGAACTCGAAGCCCTCGATCGACTGCGCGACGTCCGCCTTGGCCACCTGCAGGCGGCTCAGGATCCACGCGTCCTCGACCGTGGCCGGCTCCGGCGCGGCCAGCGGCACCGTGACGCCCTCGGGCACACGCAGGAGCACGAGGCGCGAGGCGTTGAACAGCTTGTTCGCGAGCTGGCGGCCCTCGGCGATCGTGCCCTCGTTGAAGCGCACGTCCTGGGTGGAGGACATCGCGAGCAGGCCGTAGCGCAGGGCGTCGGTCCCGTAGGCGGGGAACTCGCCGCCCTCCGTGAACACCGGCGGGCGCGGGCCGCCCTCGATCAGCACGAGCGGGTCGATGCCCGTGCCCAGCGACTTGGACATGCGGCGGCCGTCGGGCGCCTGCACGACCGAGTGCACGTAGACGTCGTCGAACGGGATGTCGTCGGCGAACTCCAGCCCCATGAAGACCATGCGGGCGACCCACAGGAACAGGATGTCCCGCGCCGTCAGCAGCACGTTGGTCGGGTAGAAGGCCTTGAGCTCGTCGGTCTGGTCCGGCCAGCCGAGCGTGGCGAACGGCCACAGCGCGCTGGAGAACCACGTGTCGAGGACGTCGGGGTCGCGCTCCCAGCCCGGGCCGTTCGGCGCGTCCATGCCGACGTAGGTCTCGTCGCCGCGGTACCAGACGGGGATCTGGTGGCCCCACCACAGCTGGCGCGAGATGCACCACGGGCGGATGTTCTCCAGCCAGTCCAGGTAGCGGCGGCGCTGCCCCTCGGGGTGGATGCGGATCCGGCCCTCGGCGACCGCGGCGTGCGCGGGCGCGGCGAGCTCGTCCATCTTCATGAACCACTGCAGGCTGATCAGCGGCTCGATCCGCTCGCCCGAGCGCTGGCTGTACGGCACCTCGTGCGTGTACGGCTCGGTGCGGTTGATCCGGCCCTCTTCGCGCAGGGCGGCGACGACCGCCTCGCGCGCCTCGAGCGCGGTCAGGCCGGCGAACCGGCCGGCGGCCTCGGTCATGCGGCCGTCCTCGCCGATGACCGTGAGCTCCTCGAGGCCGTGGTTGCGGCCGATCTCGAAGTCGTTCGGGTCGTGGCCGGGCGTGATCTTCAGCGCGCCCGTGCCGAACTCGGGCTTGACGTACTCGTCGGCGATGATCTTCAGGCGGCGACCGACGATCGGCAGGATCACCGTCTCCCCCACCAGCCGCTGGTAGCGGTCGTCGTCCGGGTGCACGGCGATCGCGGTGTCGCCCAGCATCGTCTCGGGGCGCACGGTGGCGACGGTGATCGAGCCGTGGCCGGACGCGAGCGGGTAGTCGACGTAGTAGAGCGTGTCGGTGGTCTCGCGGTCCTCGACCTCGAGGTCCGAGATGGCCGACCGGGAGCCCGGGTCCCAGTTGACCATGTAGTTGTCGCGGTAGATCAGGCCCTTCTCGTAGAGCGCGACGAAGACCTTCAGCACCGCGCGGACGTAGTTCTCGTCCAGCGTGAAGCGCTCTTCCTCGTAGTCGCACGAGGCGCCGAGCCGCTTGTACTGCTCGATGATCGTGCCGCCGTACTGCTGGCGCCAGCGCCACACGCGCTCGGTGAACGCTTCGCGCCCGATCTCCTCGCGGGAGGAGCCCTCGGCCTTGAGCAGGCGCTCGACCTGCGTCTGGGTGGCGATCCCGGCGTGGTCGGTGCCCAGGATCCACTTCGTCCGCTTGCCGCGCATGCGGTTGTAGCGGATCAGCGTGTCCTGGATCGACCCGTTGAGCGCGTGCCCCATGTGCAGCGCGCCGGTGACGTTCGGCGGCGGGATCGCGATCGAGTAGTTCTCGGCCGACGTTCCCTCCGGCTCCGGGTGAAACCGCCCGGAGTCCATCCAGCGGGCGAAGATGCGTTCTTCGCTCTCACCCGGGTCATAGCGCGTGCGATCCTCGAGCCCCATTCGGCCGTGGAGTCTAGGAGGCCACGGTCACCGGCACCCCCGCGACGAGGTGCCGCGCGAGGAACCGGACCTCCGCGTTGTCCACCCGGATACACCCGTGGGACCGTGCCGACCCGAGTGGATCGGCGAGGCTTTCGCCCCCGCGGCCGTGGATCGCGACCCGTCCTGGCCCGCCGCCGTAGTCGTCCAGCACCTCCGAGTGGGCGGTGAGATGGAGGGCGAACGGGCCGAGGAAGCCGTCCGGGTCCGGCTGGCGCGCGAGCTCGGCGATCGCGAAGCGCCCGATCGGCGTGGGCGTGGCGGGCGCACCGACGACCGCCTTGTAGCGGCGCACGGTCCGGCCGGCGCGGAGGACTCGAACCGTCCGCGCGGACCGATCGATCTCGACCCGCCAGCGGGTGCGCGCGAGCCGTACGCGGTCGGCGTTGACCCACGCGGCGTCGCCGTTCGGCCGCGTCGGGAGCAGGACGCGCAACCACTTGCCGCGCGCCTCGAGGACGAGCAGCCCGACGGGACCGCCGGTCGCGTCGGCAAGCGGCGAGAGCATGCGCGGCGAGCCGCTGGCCTCGGGGCGCGGCCACGCGGGCGTGCGGGCGACGAGCCGCGCGATCCAGGCGGCCGCACGGGTGGGCGGGCCGGCGAGTCACGCGCGGCCGGCGAGGACGCCGCGGCGGCGGCTGCAGCGCGGTCGAGGCCGCGCGCAGCCGCCTCGCCGCAGCCATCGCCGTGAGGACGCGAGCGCGGCGCATCTCAGCCGGTCACGCCGCCGCCGGACGTCTGGACGGGGATCACCTCGACCGAGGCCGGGTTCGTGCGGCGGCCGCTCGCGCGGCTCGTGACCGCCCCGACGTTCGTGATCGTCCCCCGGGCGGTGCGGGCCACGCGCATCCACACGAAGCCCTCGCGCTGGCCGGTCAGGTGCGGGATGGTCACGCACGCGCGACCCCGCCGGTAGGTCACCTTCACGCTGGCGCGGACGAGCGTGAGGCCGCGCGGGACGATGTCGCAGACGAGGACGTCCTCGGCGACCTCAGTGCCCAGGTTCGTGACGCGCAGGCGGAACTTGACCACGTCGCCGGCGCGCACGTGGCGCGATTCCACGGCGCGATTCTTCGGCGTCATCACCTTCTTGCAGATGTCGACGTCGGCGTCGGCGCCTTCGACCACGATCGTGCCGGGCGTCTCCTCCGGGTCGAGCGGCTCGCTCGGAAAATGCTCCTTGGGCGTCGCGGTCGGCGTGACGATCGGGCTCGGGCTCACCGTGGGCAACGGGGTCGGCCGCGGCGTACGGGTCGGCGTGGGCGTCGGGATCGCCGTCGGCGTCGGTGACGGTGTCGGCGTGGGAGAAACCGTCGGGATCGTGTCGGCGTCGCGTCGGCGTCCCGGTCGCGTGGGTGTGGGGGTGCGCGTGGGCGTCGACGTCGGCGTCCCGGTCGCCGTGGGTGTGGGCGTCGGCGAAGGGGTCGGGCACGGGGTCGGGTCGGGCAGGCAGGGGTTCGGCGGGTTGACGCCGATCTCGCCCGTGCCGTACACGGACTCGGCGGCGATCGAGCCGAAGATGTGCTGGTAGGTGAGGTTCACCCGGGCCCGCGGGGCGAGCACGCTGCCCTGCCAGGCCGTCCCGGGCGGGCCGAGCGTCACCGAGGACGCGTCCGGGAAGTTCCACAGCGTCGCGCGGCGGCGGGCCTCGAGATCGACGTTCTGCGCCGGGTTGCCGACCTGCACGAAGCCCGTGGCGTCGTCCCAGATGAACATCCCGCCCTCGAACGTGTTCACGAACGAGCCGCCCCGGATGTTGATCAGGGTCGTGGACCCGTCCGGCACTCGCAGGTAGAGCGCGTGCCACCGCTCCGCCTCCGCCGCGGTGAGGTTGAAGACGTTGCGGATGCGGGTCGGTGCCGGTCAGGCGCAGCGCGTAGTCGTCGTTCGCGATCGTGCCCTCGTCGTCGAGCTCGCCCCACGACGTCGAGCGGATCACGAGCCCGTCGAACAGCGCGTCGACGTCGAACGGCGGCGCCGCCTTCGTGACCGTCCCGTTCGGGCACCGTGAACCCGGCCGGCGAGATCGTCCCGCCGTACGTGACGCTGCCGTTGTTGATGCCGGACGACTGGATCGTCAAGTTGCCGCCGACCGCGAGGTCCACGCGCGTCCGGTCGACCGGCAACTTCGTCGCCACGCCCATGCTGGTCAGCCGCGCGTTGCCGCCGACGACCATGCGCCCGTCGGACTCGCGTGTTGCATCTCCTCGAAGTCGCCGTGGGTGACGACGGAGTACGCCGGGACCGGGCCGAGCGGGTCGTCCATGCAGTCGTCGTCGGCCTGCCGCGCGGCGACCGTCGCCGCGCGCGGCGCGCTCACCCCGAGCGCCACCACCGCTGAAAGGACCATCGCCGCCATTATCCACCATCGCATGGGCAGGAAGCTGACCGAAATCGGGGTGAACGGCCCTCATCCGCTGAGGACGAACCGGCCGATCGGACGACGCCGGCCGTCGCGCTCAGGCGGACTTGGCGGCGGGCGTCTCTTCGCCCGGCGCCTCGGTGACGAGCGTGGGCTTCACGCCCCGCTCCACCGTCTCCTTGGTCACGACGCACTTCTTGACGTCGCGCCGGGAGGGCAGCTCGAACTGCACCTCCAGGAGGATCTCCTCGATGATCGAGCGCAGGCCGCGGGCGCCGGTGTCGCGCTCCAGGGCGCGGTTCGCGACCGCCTTGAGCGCATCGACGGAGAACACCAGCTCGATCCCGTCGAACGAGAAGAAGCGCTGGAACTGCTTGACGATCGCGTTGCGCGGTTCGGTCAGGATCGTGATCAGATCCTCACGCGAGAGCTGATGCACGGCGCTCGAGACCGGCAGGCGGCCGATGAACTCCGGGATGAGCCCGTAGTGCATCAGGTCCTCGGGCAGCGTCTGCTCGAACAGCTCGCCCAGGTCGCGGTCGGCCTTGGACTCGACCTGCGAGGCGAAGCCGACGCCCTTGTGGCCGATGCGGCGCTCGATCACCTTGTCCAGGTTCGCGAACGCGCCGCCGCAGATGAACAACACGTTCGTCGTGTCGATCGTGAGGAACTCCTGGTGCGGGTGCTTGCGCCCGCCCTGGGGCGGCACGGAAGCCGTCGTCCCCTCCAGGATCTTCAGCAGCGCCTGCTGGACGCCCTCGCCGGACACGTCCCGCGTGATCGACGGGTTGTCGGCCTTGCGGGCGATCTTGTCGACCTCGTCGATGTAGATGATCCCGGTCTCGGCCTTCTTGACGTCGTAGTCCGCCGCCTGGATGAGCTTCAGCAGGATGTTCTCGACGTCTTCGCCGACGTAGCCCGCCTCGGTCAACGCCGTGGCGTCCGCGATCGCGAACGGGACGTTGAGGATGCGGGCCAGCGTCTGCGCCAGGAGCGTCTTGCCGCAGCCCGTCGGGCCGAGGAGCAGGATGTTCGACTTCTGGAGCTCGATGTCCGACTCGTCGGACTGCATCATCTGCACGCGCTTGTAGTGGTTGTAGACCGCTACCGACAGCGTGCGCTTGGCCTGCTCCTGCCCGACGACGTACTCATTGAGGACGCCGTAGATCTCCTTCGGCTTCGGCAGGTTGTCGATGTCGAAGGTGGGCGGAGCGGTGAGCTCCTCATCGATGATCTCGTTGCAGAGATCGATGCACTCGTCGCAGATGTACACCCCAGGCCCGGCGATCAGCTTCTTGACCTGCCGCTGCGACTTGCCGCAGAAGGAACAGAGGAGCTGCTCGTTGGAATCCGTGGGGCGTGCCATCAGCTCTAGCTAGTGCTGCGAGATAACCCGATCGATGATGCCATACGTCTTGGCCTCTTCCGAGGACATGAAGTAGTCGCGCTCGGTGTCGCCCTTGACCTTCTCGATCGTCTGGCCCGTGTGCTCGGCGATGATCTCGTCGAGCCGGCGGCGAAGGTCGATGACCTCGCGGGCGTGGATCTCGATGTCGGTCGCCTGGCCCTGGAAGCCGGACGACACCTGGTGGATCAGGATCTTGGCGTTGGGCAGCGCCATGCGCTTGCCCTTCGCCCCGCCGGCCAGGAGCAGCGCACCCATCGACATGGCGATGCCGACGCAGATCGTCGACACGTCCGGCTTGATGAAGTTCATCGTGTCGTAGATCGCCAGGCCCGCGTACACCGACCCGCCGGGCGAGTTGATGTAGATCGAGATGTCCTTGTCGGGATCCTCGGACTCCAGGTGCAGGAGCTGGGCCACGATGAGGTTCGCGATCTGGTCATCCACGGGGGTCCCGAGGAACACGATGCGCTCGTTCAGGAGGCGGGAGTAGATGTCGAACGCACGCTCCCCGCGGGAGGTTTGCTCGACAACCATCGGTACGAGTGGGCTCACGGTTCTCGCTTCGTTTCGCTTCTGACGCTCGAATCCTTCAGATGGCTGACGGCCCGTGCCGTACCACTCGGCCGAAGACTAGCAACGGCTCGACGTGGTCCGACCCGGGTCCATCGACCAGGATGCGAACTGGATTTAGGAATCTGACGCCGTGGCGGGCACCGGCTTGGCCGAATCGGCCACCAGGTCCCACGCCTTGCGCTGGGAGAGGTCGTCCTTGAGGCTGTCCAGGCGCCCGTTCTTGCGTAGACGCGCCAGCAGCTTCTCGGGCTTTACGCGTTCTTGTCCGGACACCTCGGTGACCGCCTCGAGCATCTCCTCCTCGGAGGGATCGAGCGACTCGGCCTCGGCGATCGCGGCCAGGACGGCCTCGCGTCGCAGCGCGACGTCGGCGTCCGGCTTGGCCTTCTCGATCGTCTCTTCCTCGGTGGTGCCGGAGAGGCGCAGGTAGGTCTCGCGGTCGATGCCCTGGTGCGAGAGCGAGTGGAGCATGGAGTCCCACATCTCACGCGCCCGGGCCTCGACCAGGGCGTCGGGCACCTCGACCGTCGCGGCGTCGACCGCGGCGTCCAGGGCGGCCTCGCGGAACTCGGCCTCGGTGCGCTGCTCCTCGTTCTCCGAGAGGCGCGACCGGATGTCCTCGCGCAGCTCGTCGAGCGTGTCGAAGCCGGCTTCGACCGCCAGGTCGTCGTCGAGCGCGGGCAGCTGCTTGGCCTTGACCTCGCGGACCGTGACCTTGAACAGGGCCTCCTGGGAAGCCAGCTCGGTCGCGGGGTAGTCCTCGGGGAAGGTGATCGTGACGTCGCGGTCCTCGCCGCCGACCGCGCCCTCGAGCTGCTCCTCGAAGCCGGGCACGAGCCGGCCGGAGCCGAGCTCGATCATCTGGTCGCGGCCCTCGCCGCCGGCGAACGGCACACCGTCCACGGAGCCGGCGAAGTCCATCACCACGAAGTCGCCGCGCTGGGCCTGGCGGTCGACGGTGTCGAGCTTGGCCGCGCGCTCGCGCAGCTTCTCCAGCTCCTCGTCGATGACGGAGTCCTGCACGCCGGGCTCGCGCTTTTCGACCTCGAGCCCCTTGTACTCGCCGAGCTCGGCCTTCGGGCGCACACCGATCTCGATCGAGAACTTCAGCGGCTCGCCCTCCTTGGGGAGATCGCTCAGGTCCACGTCCGGCTCGCCCACCGGGATGATGCGCGCGTCGTCGATCGCCGCCCGGTACCAGACGCCGAGCGATTCGCGGACCGCCTCGTCGACGACGGCCTCGCGGCCGATGCGCTTGATGACGACTGGCGGGGGCGCCTTGCCGGCACGAAAGCCCGGGACGCGGATGTTGCGAGCGAGGAGCTTGGCCGCCTGGGTCACACGACGCTCGACCTCGGCAGGGCCGACTTCGGCGTCGACGCGTACGCGTGACTCGGGGAGCTCGGTGAGGGTGGTGCTGATGTCGGTAGCCATGAGGACGGCGCACAACGATACAAAGCGTGTGTATGGCTGAGCGTGTTGCCGCCTGGTTCGTGACCGGTCCCCTCGGGCACCTCGCCTCCGCGATCGCCGATTGGGGAGTCCTGATCGGGCGAGCGTTGAGGCGCCGCCTCTGAGCGGTCTCTAATCAAGTCCTAAGTCGGTCAGGCCGATGACTGGAGCATGTCGCGCCTCGCCAACTTGCCGATCGCCGCCCGTCTTGGCGCTGGATTCGGCCTCCTCGCTCTCGCCATGTTGGCGATCACCCTGACCGCCGTCCAGGCGTTCGGGACGTTCCGGGATGACACCCAGAAGCTCTCCGACCGGGACGTGCGGGCCCTCGCCGTCGCCGGTGAGCTCGGCCAGGACGTCCAGGGCGCCGCCCGCGAAGCGGTCGAGCACCTGTACGTCTACGACGGCGATATCGCCTCGCAGGACAACACCCAGGCCGACGTCGAGGCGATGCTCAAGCAGACCAAGGCCGAGTCGGCCGAGCTGACCAAGCTGCTCGCCGGCACCCCGGCGGCCGCGCAGGCCACCACGATCGCGACGGCGTCGGACGCGTGGAGCGCGAAGGTCACCGAGGCCGTCAAGCGCTCGCGCCAGGAGACGGTCGACAACGTCGAGGAGCGCGATGGCTCGCGCACCCTCTATGTCGAGGAGATCAGCGGCGAGACCGGCATGCTGGCCGAGCACGTCGTCGCGCTGCAGGCCGCCGTCAACAAGGGCACGGACGCAACCGCCGACGCCGTCGCCGCCCGCGCCGGCTCGACGTCGAAGATGCTGCTGATCGTCATGGGGATCGCGCTGCTGATCGCCATCGCCATCGCCGTCCTCATCACGCGCAGCGTCGTCGGCCCGGTCAAGGCCCTGATGCACCGCCTGCGCAGCCTGGACGAGCAGGACCTCACGTCGCTCACGAGCGGCCTGGAAGCCGCCGCGGCCGGCGACTTCACGCGTGAGGCGACCCTGACCACCGAGCCGCTGAACGTCCGCACGAAGGACGAGGTCGGCCAGCTCGCCGCCACCTTCGACGCCATGCTCGGCAAGGCCGACCGCTCGATCGCCGCCTACGGCGCGATGCGCGAGCAGCTCGGCACGCTGATCGGCGAGGTCTCCAAGAGCGCCGAGTCCGTGAGCGCCGCGTCCCAGCAGGTCGCGTCCTCCTCCGAGGAGGCCGGGCGCGCCGTGGGCGAGATCGCCCACGCCGTCAGCGACGTCGCGCAGGGCGCCGAGCGCCAGGTGCGCATGGTCGAGTCCACCCGCCTTGCCGTCCAGGAGGCGTCCGCCGCGGCCGCCGCGTCGTCGGAGAACGCGACCGAGACCGCCCGTGCGGCCGCCGAGGCGCGCGACGTGGCCCGTGAGGGCGTCGCCGCGGCCGAGTCCGCCACCGAGGCCATCCGCTCCGTCGCCGCCGCTTCGGCGTCGGTGGGCGATGCGATCGAGGATCTGTCGTCGCGCAGCGAGCGGATCGGCGGGATCGTCGGGACGATCACGGCGCTCGCCGAGCAGACGAACCTGCTGGCGCTGAACGCCGCCATCGAAGCCGCCCGGGCCGGCGAGCAGGGCCGCGGGTTCGCGGTCGTCGCCGAAGAGGTGCGCAAGCTGGCCGAGGAGTCCCAGGTCGCGGCCGCCGAGATCTCCTCCCTGATCGGGGAGATGCAGGCGCAGACGCGCCAGGTCGTGGGTGTCGTCGCCGCCGGCGCCGCGCGCACGGACGAGAGCGTGACGACGGTCGAGCAGACGCGGGACGCGTTCCTGCGCATCGACACCGCCGTCGAGGGCGTCGGCTACCGGATCGCGGAGATCGCGACCGCGGTCGAGCAGATCGCCGCCGACTCGCAGCGCGCCGCGGGCGACGTGAGCGAGGTCGCGGCCGTCGCCGAGCAGTCCTCGGCGTCCGCCGAGCAGGTCTCAGCGTCCACGCAGGAGACGTCGGCCTCCACGCAGGAGATCGCCGCGAGCGCCGGGGACCTGGCGCGCACCGCCGAGGAGCTCAACGCCCTCGTCGCGCACTTCAAGGTCGACGGTCTAGGCGGCAGCGGCGTCGCGGCGGCTGGGCGCATGGCGTCCAGCAGGAACGCGAGGTACCGCGGCCAGTGGTCCACCGGCTCGCCACCCGAGAACGACCGGGTGGTCGGGCCGAGCATGCGGAAGATCTGCAGCAGGTCCTCCGCCACCAGGTCGTCACGCACCACACCGGCCGCCTGGGCCCGCTTCAGCGGGCCGGCGGCCGCTTTGCGGAAGCGCGCGCTCTGGTCGGGGGTGATCACCCGGGAGCCGACACGCGACACGACGTCGTAGAAGCCCTGGTTCTCGGCCTGCATCACGGCGCACGTGTTCAGGAAGGCCACGAACGCCTGGCCGGCCTGCTCGCCTTCGAGCGCTTCGTCGGACACGCGCTCGAACTCGAGCAGGATGTCCTCGAAGATCGCGCACACGAGCGCTTCCTTCGTGGGGAAGCGCCGGTACAGCGTGCCTTTGCCGACCCCGGCGCGGCGGGCGATCTCTTCCACCCCCACGTCGAGCCCGGCCTCGGCGAAGGCCGTCCGCGCGGCGTCCAGGACGCGTGCCCGATTGCGGGCAGCGTCAGCCCTCAGTGGGCGGACATGGGCCTCCATCGCCGACGATCCTATTACCGGTGAGGAGATGTAGCTAGGGCTGCGCCTAGTCGTCCGGGCTGCTCCGTAGCGTTGCTCGGCCCATGGCAGTGGTCGCGGACACCGGCGAGCGGTATTGGCTGGACGAGCTCAATGACTGAGCAGCGGGCCGCCGCGACCCACCGCGGCGGGCCGTTGCTGATCCTCGCCGGCGCCGGGACCGGCAAGACGACGACGCTCTGCGCCCGTGTGGCGTGGCTCGTGGCCGAGGGTGTGCCGTCCGAGCGGATCCTGCTGTTGACGTTCACCCGCCGCGCCTCCCGGGAGATGCTCCAGCGGGCCCGCGGACTCGTTCCCGCCTCGTCTCGCGTGATGGGTGGGACGTTCCATTCGGTGGCGCACCGGCTGGTGCGGCGCCACGCCGCCGCCCTGGGTCTCCCGCCCGGCTTCGGCGTGCTCGACGCGGGTGACGCGGCCGACCTGCTGGACCTGCTGCGCGTCGAGGCCGGCCACGCGGCGGCCCGCGGGTCCCGGTTCCCGAAGAAGGGGACGCTGCTCGATCTGTACTCGCGCACGGTCAACGCCCAGCTGCCGCTGTCGGAGGTGCTGGCGGAGCACTTCCCGTGGGTCTCGGACCATCGCGAGGCGATCTCGGCGCTGTTCCGTGAGTACACGGCGCGCAAGCGCGAGCTCGGCGTGATCGACCTGGACGACCTGCTGCTGATGTGGCGGGCGCTGGCGCGCGACGAGGTGATCGGGCCGCGGCTCGCCGCTTCGTTCGACCACGTGCTGATCGACGAGTACCAGGACGTCAACGGATTGCAGGTCGACCTCGCGCGCGCGCTCGGCGGCTTCGGCTGCGACGTCACCGCCGTCGGCGACGACTTCCAGGCCATCTACGGCTTCCGCAGCGCGTCCGCGGCGCACATCCTCGACTTCCCTTCGCACTTCCCGGGGACGCGGGTCGTGACCCTGGAGCACAACTACCGCTCCACCCAGCCCGTGCTGGACGCCGCCAACGCCGTCGCCGCACAGGCCGAACGGGCCTTCCCGAAACGACTGCGCGCCGACCGGCCCGGCGGCGCCCGCCCGCGTGTGGTCTGGCTGCGCGACGAAGCCGCGCAGGCCGAGGCGGTGGCGAACTCCGTCCTGGAAGCCCGCGAGCAGGGCTCCGAGCTGCGGGCCCAAGCCGTCCTCGCGCGCACCTCGCACGACAGCGACCTGCTCGAGCTCGAACTCACCAGAAGGAAGATCCCGTACGTCAAGTACGGCGGCCTGAAGTACCTCGAGGCCGCACACGTGAAGGACTTCGTCGCGCTGTTGCGGCTCGCCGACAACGGCGCCGACGACATCGCGTGGTTCCGCGTGCTCCAGCTCGTCGAGGGCCTCGGCCCGGCGAGCGCCCGCAAGGCGATCTCGGCGA
>CAVRTQ010000019.1:0-135210 GCA_963724195.1 uncultured Solirubrobacteraceae bacterium
GAGCGAGGGGCGACGCCCGTCGCGAGCGGGCCTTCGGTGAGTCGCTGCGCGCGATCGCCGCGGACGACGTCGTGCTGGCCGCCGCGTTGAGCGAGCCCGGGCAGGACCTCACGCGGCCGGCCACGAGCGCGGTCCGCACCGACGCCGGCTGGCGGATCGACGGCCACAAGATCTTCTGCACGATGTCGCCCGCGGCGACCGTCCTCTTGACGTCCGTCGGCTTCCGCGGCGAGGACGGCAGCGAGCGCTACGGCTACGTCGAGATCCCTGCCACCGCGCCCGGCGTGACGGTCAATGACGACTGGGACGCGCTCGGCATGCGCGCCTCGGGCAGCCACTCCGTGACCTTCGACGGCGTCCAGCTGCCGGCGCCCGCCCTGCGCGGCGGCTTCCCGGCCGGCGAGCTGACGCCGTACCTCGAGCGCAATCTCGCCTCCGGCCTGTTCCACGCGTCCGCGTCGCTGGGCATCGCCGAGGCGGCGTTCTCCAGCACGGCGCGGGCCGAGCGGATCGGCGACGACGCCCGCGCGCGGATGCTCGTCGCCGAGTCGGCGATCGACCTCGCGGCTGCGCGGGCCGTGATCGCGCGCGCGGCCATGCTGATCGACGACCATCACGCCGCGCACCCGACGGGTCCGGGCGCGGACGACGAGATCGTCGCCCTGTTCGCCGAGGGCCAGGCGGCGAAGACGTTCGTCAACGACGCCGCGACCCGGGTCGTCGACCGCGCGCTGGCGCTCTCGGGCGGGGCCGGCTACCTCAACGGCTCGCCGCTCGCCCGGGCCTACCGCGACGTGCGCGCGGGGGCGTTCATGCATCCGCTCGGCGCCAACCGGGCCTACGGCTTCCTCGGCGACGTCGCCCTCGGCCGGCCGCACGAGCTGCACTGATGGTGCACGTCGAGACCGTCATCGTCGGGGCCGGCCAGGCCGGCCTCGCGCTGAGCCGCGGCCTCACCGCCGCCGGGCGCCCACACGTCGTGCTCGAGCGCGGGCGGGTCGGGGAGCGCTGGCGCTCAGAGCGCTGGGAGTCCCTGCGCCTGCTCACGCCGAACTGGCTCAACCGGCTCCCGGGCGCGCCCGCCCTGCCCGACCCGTACGGCTATCTCGACCGCCGCGGCGTCGTCGAGTACCTCGAGACGTACGCGACGGGAGCTCCGGTGCGGGACCGCACGACCGTGCACGGCGTCCGCCGCGATCGGGCAGGACACCGCGTCACCACCGACGCCGGCGACTGGCACGCCCGCAACGTGGTGATCGCCACGGGCGACTGCGACCAGCCGCGCATCCCGCGCATCGCGACGGCCGCCCCGCCGTTCCTGCACCAACTGCACGCCGCGGGCTACCGCCGACCAGGGCGGCTCCCGGAGGGCGGCGTCCTCGTGGTCGGCGCCGGGCCCTCCGGCCAGCAGATCGCCGCCGAGCTGCGGCGCGCCGGCCGCGACGTCATCCTCGCCGCCGGCCGTCACGCCCGCATGCCGCGCACGTACCGAGGGCGCGACGTCTTCGCCTGGATGCACGCCACGGGTCAGCTCGACGACCACGTGGACCACGTGCCCAACCTGGCAGCGGCACGACAGGCCCCGAGCTTCCCGCTCAGCGGCACGCGCGGCGGCGAGTCGCTCGGACTCGACCAACTCGCGGCGCTCGGCGTCCAGGTGACCGGCCGCCTCGAAGGCTTCACCGGCGACCACGCGCGCTTCGCGGACACGCTCCTCAGCGACGCCGGCGACGCCGACCGGCGCCTGCTCCGCTCGCTGGCGCTGTTCGACGCCTACATCTCGCTGGCGCGTGTCGAGGCGCCGGAGCCCGACCCGCCGCCGGCGATCGCGATCGGCGCCGGTCCGCGGCGCCTGGACCTCCGAGGGCGCGTGTCCACGGTGCTCTGGGCCACGGGCTACCGGCGCAGCTACCCGTGGCTCGACGTGCCCGTCCTCGACGCCCGCGGCGAGCTCGTCCACCATATGGGCGTCACCGCCGTGCCCGGCCTGTTCGCGCTGGGGCTGCGGTTCCAGCGCACGCGCAAGTCGCACTTCCTCGGCGGTGTGGGCGACGACGCGGCGCTGATCACGCGCGCGATCGCCGCCAAGGCGCCCGGGGCCCGCTTCGAGCGCGTCGCATGATCGACCCGCTCCAGGCCACGGCCGTGGCGCCGATCGAGCTGCGGCGCGCCGCATCGCGCTTCGCCACCGGCGTCGCGCTCGTCACCGCACCCGGAGGTCTCGCGCTGGTCGTCGACTCCTTCCTCTCGGTCTCGCTCCAACCGCCCCTGGTCGCGTTCGCGCCTTCGCGGACGTCGCTGACCTGGCGCAGCATGCGCCTGACCGGCCGCTTCGGCGTCAGCGTCCTGGACGCGGCGCACGCCCGCGACATCCGCGAGCGCGCCCGGCCCGGCGCCGACCGGCTCGCCGGCCTCGACATCGAGCTGCTCGACGGCGTGCCCATCGTGCAGAACGCGCTGGCCGCGCTCGTCTGCGCGCTCGAAGCCGAGCACCGCGCGGGGGACCACTCGATCGTGCTCGGCCGCGTCCTCGCCATCCGTCACGGCGACGACCGGCCACCGCTGGTGTTCTTCAACGGCGACTTCTGCACCATCCATGCCAGCGTGTCCGCGGTTGACCCGCGGTTTCCACCGTCCAGGGCGGAAAGTGCCTGCTCCGGCCGGGAAGCTCCTTCAGCGTCCGGCCGGAGGCTGTGATGGTGGGAGCAGGTTCGATCCGTTGGACGTCCCTGGAAATCGTGCACTTTCACGACCGGTGTCCCCTTCAGGATCCCCCGACGCGACCGCGAATCGCTCGCCCACGTCCCCTCAACGCCCAGGAGGCGGCAACGCACGTTGGGGTTGAGGGATTGCCGGTGATGTTCGCGGTCGCCGCGGCGGAACGCCGCCACCAGACCGCTGTCAGAACGTTATCCCGACGAGCCCCCGTTGCGTCCAATCGAATCGGCCGCGAGAGACCGGCCGGGCGCGAGCGCCTCGATCCGCGACCGAATCGCGCGCGCCGCGCGGTCGAACACCGCAGGGTCCTGCGTCAGGAGATAGTGCGACTGAGCGGCGGCGCCGAGCGCGTCAAGCTCGAACGCGATCTGGGCAGTCTCGACACTGGCGTCCAGCTCGCCGCATTCCTGCGCCTTCGCGACCTCGCGATTGAGGAAGGCGATGAACTGCCGCGCGTCCTCGGCGACAATCGCGCGCACCGGGCTGTCCGGTCGACCGTCGTACTCGGCCTTGACGTTGTGGAAGAAGCATCCGCCGCGGAAGACCTGGTCGTGGAAGTAGTCGAGCCAGTCGCTCATCAGCGCCTCGAGACGCGCGCGACCGCGCGGTAGCCGGCGCGAGGGCTTGACGACGTGGTCGACGAACCGTCGGCGAGCGGCGTCAATGGTCGCGAGCTGCAGCTCCTCCTTGGAGCCGAAGTGTGCGAACAGCCCGCTCTTGCTCATTCCGAGCTCGCTCGCGAGCCGGCCGATGGTGAGGCCTTCGAGCCCTTCGACCGAAGCGAGGTCGGCAGCGGCTTGGAGGATGGACTCGCGCGTGCGATTCCCGCGTCGCCTGCGGCCGTCAGCCTCGTCGTCGGCGGGCGCGACCTCCTGGCGGGCTAGCGACTCCAGGTCTTCGGGACTCATTCGCCATGAAATTAGCACGATCGTTCGATCACTATGATAAGAATACGAACGATCGTGCTAATACAAGCAGGCGAGAGGGTCGACATGGCCACTACAGACGCGACGCTGACCTCACCACGTCCACTTGCGGCGGAGCGCGTGGCGCTGCCGGTGGCGGCAGGCGCGGCGTTCCTGGGTCTCCTGGATACGACGGTGGCCAACCTCGCCGTCGCCAACGTCCGCACGGACTTCGTCGGCGCATCGGTCGGCGCGACGACGTGGATGATCACCATCTACGCGGTCGTGTTCGCGGCGTTGCTGGCGCCCGCCGGGCGACTGGCGGACGTTGTTGGCCGCCGGACGCTGCTGCGCGCCGGGGCCGCGACGTTCACGCTGATGTCGCTCGCCGCAGCGCTCGCGCCGTCCCTGGCCGCGCTACTCGTCGCGCGCGGCCTGCAAGGCGCGGCCGCCGCGGCGATGCTCCCGGCGTCGCTGGCAGTCGTCATCGCCGACGTCCCGCCCGAGCGCCGGGCCGCGGCGATCGGCGCCTGGAGTGCCGCGGGCGCCCTCGCGGCCGCCATCGGCCCCGCGCTCGGCGGCGTGCTGGTCGACACGCTCGGCTGGCGTTCGGTGTTTCTGATCAACGTCCCGGTCGGGATCGCGATCGTGGCCGGCGCGCGGCGCCTGCCGATATCCCGCCGTGCGCCCGGGGCGCTGCCCGACCTCGCCGGCACCGTCCTGCTGGGCGGTGGGGTCGGCATGCTCGCCCTCGGCATCTCCCAAGGCCCCGAATGGGGCTGGGACTCCGCCCCGACGCTCGTCGCGATCGCCGGCGGCGCACTCGGCATCGTGGTCGCCGTGGCCCGCTCCCGGCACCACGCCACGCCCGCCCTTGAGACTTCGCTCTGGCGCTCACGGACATTTGCCGCCGCCAACGTGACCTCGTTGCTCTACGGTGCGGCGCTTTTCCCGTGGCTGCTCGTCGGCGTCCTCTTCCTGATCCAAGTCTGGAGCTACTCGCCGCTGGAGGCCGGGTTCGCCATGACCCCGGGCGCGTTCATCGCGGCGATCGTCGCGCTGCGCAGCGGGCCACTCGTCGCCCGCCACGGGCCGCGCGTGGTCGTCATCACCGGCGCGCTGCTGCTCGTCGGCGCTGGACTTCTGGGTACCTTCACGCTGCCCAGCGAACCGAGCTTCTTGGCCTGGTGGCTCCCGGTCGGGGTACTCATCGGCCTCGGGACCGGGGCGATCACCACCGGCACGTCGACAGCCGCGATGCTGTCCGTCACGCCTGCGCGCTTCGCCGCGGCCGGAGGGCTCAATCAGACGGCACGCCAGGTCGGCGGGGCGCTCGGGCTCGCCGTCCTCGCCGCCGTGCTCACCGGCGGCGCGGACGGCGACATCGGCCCATACACCCACGTGTACTTCTTCTGCAGCGCCGCGGCACTCGGGGTGGCCATCGCCGCCTGCTGGCTCGTCCTCGAGGAGCGCCGGTCGTGACCTTCAAGCGCCTGGCCGTGCTCGGTGACAGCATCGCCGCGGGCGTCCGCGAGCCACATCCGGGCTACCGCGACCTCTCCTGGATCGACCGCGTCGCCGAGGCCCTGCCACGCGCCGAGGTCCTGAACCTCGCCCACCGCGGATTGCTGGCGAGCGAGGTCCGCGAGCACCAACTCGCCCCCGCCGTTGCCTTCCGGCCCGACCTGGCGATCGTCGCCGCCGGCGGCAACGACGCGCTGCACCGTTCCTTCGACGAGGAAGAGGTCGCGGTCGAGCTCGACCACATCGTCGGCCCGCTCCGCGCCGCCGGCGCCGAGGTCATGATGATCGAGCTGTTGGACATCGTCGCGTCCGGGCTGATCGCGCCCGACCATGCGCCAGCCGTCGGCGCCCGGCTCTCCGCACTCGCGCGCGTGACCCGAGCCGTCGCGCACCACCAGGGCGCGATCCTGATCCGGATGCGCAAGCACCCGGCGTCCGCCGACCCGGGCATCTACGCGAGCGACCGCCTGCACCTCAACGCCCGCGGTCACGCGCTCGTCGCCGCCGAGGCACTGCGCGTGCTCGCACCAGGCATGCACGCGGCCCGTCACTCGTTGATGCGCTCCACGAGCGTCCCGCGGGTGATGTTCGACTCGAGCGCGGTGCGCGTCGAAGATGTCATGCGCGAACCCGGTGGATCGCGCGCCCCACGAGGGAGCCGGCGACGGCCGCCCCGAGCCCGGCGGCGATGTCGAACACGTAATGGTTGCCGGTCGCGACGACGGACAGGCAGACCAGCGGCCCCCACAGCAGCGCGAGCGCCTTCGTCCAGGTACGCCGCGCCGCGGCGGCGAGCGCAATCCCGATCGCGACGGCGAAGCCGCAGTGCAAGCTCGGCACCGCGGCGAGCTCGTTGTAGAACATGGTCGAGCGTCCGGTCAGGCCGACCGCCGCCTGCTGGCTGACCGTGTCGGCCATGCCCAGGCCGGCCAGGCGCGGCGGCGCGACGGGGAACAGCGCGTAGACCGGGATGGCGATCGCCCACGTGGCGAGCACGGTGTCGCGCAGTGGCCGGTACACCAACGGCGCGCGGTGGTAGAGGTAGATCAGCGCGCCGGGCAGGACGGCGAGCTGGGCAGCGAGGTAGATGCTGGAGAGCAGCCACATCGCCGGGCCGCCGGCGAGCGCATCCTGGATGGCGAGCTCCACGGCGAGGCCGAGGCTCTCCTCCTGGCGGACGATCCAGCGGGCGTGCTGCGTGGCCTGGTCGAGCTGGGCGTGAGTCACCCAGCGGCCGGCGGTGTACAGCAGATACGCGGCGAAGAACAGCGCCAGCTGCGTACGGGCACGCAGCCGGACCGGGTGCGATAGCAGGGCGGTCGAGGACATGCTGCGAGCTTCCTCAGGCGGCGCCTGCGCGGTGCGGGCTGACACTTAGCCGTCGAGCACGGTGAGGTCGAGCTGGCGTAGGCGCGCCGGATCGGCGAGCAGGTCGATCGCTGCGATCTTCCCATGCGTGACCGTGAAGCCGGCGACGCTGACCGGCCGCCCGCGCTGGCTCACCACGAACCCGGCCGCACCGTTCACGAGCGCCGGCTTCGCGAGCGGTGCGAGCTGCGCGAAGGTGAGCGCCTGCCCGGCCACCGCCGCCGCGCCGCGGACCTCGCGTGAGGCGCCCGGGCGTACGGCGCCGCGGTCGACTCGCAGGACGACGTCGGGGTCGAGCACCGCGACGAGCGCGTCGAAGTCACCGTCGCGTGCCGCGGCCAGGAACGCGTCGACGACCTGTCGCTGGCGGGCGAGGTCGGCGTCGGGCAGCGGGGCGGCGCCGCGTACCCGCCGACGCGCTCGGCTGGCGAGCTGGCGGGTTGCGGCCGGTGCGCGATCCACGATCGGAGCGATCTCGTCGAACGGGACGCCGAACATGTCGTGCAGGACGAACGCGAGCCGCTCCGCGGGTGACAGGGTTTCGAGCACCACCAGCAGCGCGAGCCCGACGGCGTCGGCGATGAGCGCCTCCTGCTCGGGGTCGACGCCGGCCTTGTTGCTCACGATCGGCTCGGGCACGTGCGTTCCCAGCGGCTGCTCTTGCCGCGCGTTGCGCGAGCGCAGCATGTCGAGCGAGACGCGCGCGACCACCGTCGTGAGCCAGCCGCCGAGGTTCTCGACCCGCGAGGCGTCGGTGCGGCTGAGGCGCAGCCAGGCCTCCTGCACGGCGTCGTCGGCCTCGCTCAGGGACCCGAGCATCCGGTAGGCCACGGCTCGCAGGTGCGTCCGGTTGGCCTCGAATCGCTCCGCCATCCAGTCGGGTTCGTTCATCGGTCACATCCGTTGGTTGCGCTTCGTCATGGGGGTGACGAACCGAACCCCATCAATGTGACAAGGAGATCGACCGTGGGATCCAACCGTCCCCATCACGATCGTCGCTGGCTCATCCTCGCCGTCATCGGCATCGCTCAGCTGCTGGTCGTGCTCGACGTGACCATCGTGAACATCGCGCTGCCGTCCGCGCAGCGAGACCTGGGCTTTTCCGACGACGACCGCCAGTGGGTGATCACCGCCTACGCGCTGGCCTTCGGCAGTCTGCTGCTCCTCGGCGGGCGGATCGCCGACCTGTTCGGCCGCAAGTGGACGTTCATCGCCGGCCTACTCGGCTTCGCGGGCGCGTCCGCCGTCGGTGGCGCCGCGCAGAGCTTCGAGGCGCTCGTGGCCGCCCGCGCGCTGCAGGGCGTCTTCGCCGCGCTGCTCGCGCCGGCCGCGCTCTCGCTGCTGGCGACGACGTTCACCGAGCCCGCCGAACGCGGCAAGGCGTTCGGCATCTACGCCGCGATCGCCGGCATGGGCGGTGCCATCGGCCTGCTGCTCGGCGGCGCGCTGACCGAGGCGTTCGACTGGCGCTACTGCCTGTACGTGTCGATCGCCTTCGCCGTTCCGGCGGCGATCGCGGGCACCCGCCTGCTGCACCACGTCCCCGCGCCGACCCGGCCGCCGCTCGACATTCCCGGCGCGCTGACCGCCTCGAGCGGCCTGTTCGCGCTCGTGTTCGGCCTCTCGCGCGCCGTCACCGACGGCTGGAGCGACCCCGTCACGATCGGCTTGCTCGTCGCCAGCGCCGTCCTGCTCGCCATGTTCGTCGCGATCCAGCGGCGCGTCGCGCACCCGCTGCTGCCGCTGCGCGTCGTCGCCGACCGCAACCGCGGCGCATCGTTTCTCGCGATCGCCACCGCGAGCGCCGGGCTCTTCGGGCTCTTCCTGTTCCTGACGTTCTACCTGCAGAACACCAAGGGCCTGAGCGCGCTCGAGACCGGCCTCGCGTTTCTGCCGCTGAGCTTCTCGATCGCCCCCACGGTCGGCATCGTCAGTACCCGCGTGCTCCCGCGCACCGGCCCGCGCCCCCTCGTGCCGGCGGGGATGCTCTCCGCCGCGCTGGGCATGGTGCTGCTGACGCGCATCGGCGTGGACACCGCGTACGCGTCGCACGTCCTGCCCTCGCTGATCCTGATCGGCGTGGGCTTCGGGCTGACGCTGGCCCCGTCGTTCGCGACCGCCACGTCCGGCGTGCCGGCGCGCGACAGCGGGCATCGCCTCGGCGATGGTCAACACGTCGCAGCAGATCGGCGGCTCGATCGGGACCGCACTGCTGAGCACGCTGGCGGTGTCCGCGACGACCGACTTCGTGACCGACCGGGGGTCGGCGCCCGAGGTGCTGCGGCAGGCCGCGGTCGAGGGCTACACCACCGCGTTCTGGTGGGCGGCCGGGATCTTCGCCGTCGGCGCGCTCGTGTGCGGAATCCTGCTGCGATCCGACGTACGGCCCGAGATCAGCCACGGCGGCGCGCCGGAACCCGCGCCCGCGAGCACGTGACCACCGAAGCCAGAGGGCGGGTTTGGCGGGGCCCCGCCGCATGGCCGTCATCGTGACTGGAGATGGAGGAGGGCTCTCATCGCCGCCGTCCGTAGAGTTGGTCGATGACGCTCGCACATGACGATCGCGGATCTGGTCCGGCCGTCGTCTTGATCCACGGCCATCCGTTCGACCGTTCCCTGTGGCGCCCGCAGCTCGATTCGCTGAGCGGATCGTGGCGCATCGTCGCGCCGGACTTGCGCGGTTTCGGCGAGAGCACGATCACGGCCGGCACGGTCAGCATGCGCGAGTTTGCCGATGATGTCTGGGAGTTGCTCGACGGGCTTGGGATCGAGGCCGTGGCGGTTGTCGGCCTGAGCATGGGCGGGCTGATCGCGATGGAGATGTCGATCGCCCGCCCGCAGCGCGTCTGGGCGCTCGGGCTGGTCGCGACGACCGTGCAGCCGGTCGCCGAGGGGGAGCGCGAACGGCGCCTCGTGCTCGCCGACCGGGTCGAGGCCGAGGGCATGGGCGTGATGCTCGAGTACATGAGCCCGCAGTTCGGCCCCGACCCGGACCCGCAGGTGGTCGAGGAGATAACGGCCATGATCGGCCGCAATAGCCCCGAGGGAGCGGCCGCCGCACTGCGCGGCCGAGCCGCGCGACCTGACTACCGGCCGGGGCTGCGCGAGCTCGCGATCCCGACCTTCGTGTGCGTCGGCACGCACGACGTGTGGTCGACGCCCGCGATCACGCAGGAGATCGTGGACTGCCTGGGCGAGCCGCGTACCGTGACGCTCGAGAACGTCGGCCATCTCCCCAACCTCGAGGATCAAACGCGTTTCAACGCGGAGCTGTCGAGCTTCCTCGACGCGGCGTGGCTCACGCGAGGATGACGGAAGGAACGTCCCGCAGCACCGACGAGGGCCGCCCGATCGCAGCTGGACGACAAAAGCCCTGCATTTGCAGGGCTTTTCTCAGTGGTGGGAGCAGGATTCGAACCTGCGAAGGCTGAGCCAACGGGTTTACAGCCCGTCCCCTTTGACCGCTCGGGAATCCCACCGGGCGGCGGCTAGTTTAGCGACCGATCACCGCCTCGGTGGCCGGGTCGAAGAGGTGGACGCGGTCGAGGTCCACGCGGAGGTGGACCGTGGACCCCGGATCGGCCCGGAAGGACGGGGGGACGCGGGCCACGAAGCGGGTCGTGTCGTCGACGAGCTCCTCGTCCTCGGTGTCCAGCAGGCCGCCGGTCAGCACCGAGGAGGCCGGAGCCTCGAGGTGCAGGAGCACGTCGGAGCCGAGCATCTCGCTCAGCACGACGCGCAGGGACAGGACGCCCGGGCCGGAACCGCTCGCCGGTTCCAGGGTCTCCGGGCGGATGCCCACGATCACCTCGCCGCGGTGGGATGTGCGCACGGCCAGCCGCTGCGTGCCCAGCAGCACGCCGTCCTCGTCCGCGACGCCGCGCAGCAGGTTCATGGCCGGCGACCCGATGAAGCCCGCGACGAACAGGTTCGCCGGGTGCTCGTAGAGGGCCTGGGGCGTGTCGACCTGGGAGAGCTTGCCGTCGCGCATGACCGCGACGCGGTCGCCCATGGTCATGGCCTCGGTCTGGTCGTGGGTGACGTACAGCGTCGTCGTGCCCAGCTCCTGGTGCAGCTTGGCGATGTACGCCCGCATCTCCACGCGCAGCTTCGCGTCCAGGTTGGACAACGGCTCGTCCATCAAGAACGCCTCGGGGGAGCGCACGATCGCGCGTCCCAACGCGACCCGCTGACGCTGCCCCCCGGACAGCGCCCGCGGACGCCGGCGCTAGCAGCTCGCCGATGCCCGAGGCGGGCGGCGGCGGATGACACCCGCGACGCGATCTCCGCCTTCGGCTGCTTGGCGAGCTTCAGGGCGAAGCCCATGTTCTCGGCCACGCTCATGTGCGGGTACAGCGCGTAGGACTGGAAGACCATGGCGATGTCGCGGTCCTTGGGCGCCATGTCGTTGACGACCCGCGGCCCGATCGAGATGTCGCCGGACGTCGCCTCTTCCAAGCCGGCGACCATCCGCAACGCCGTCGACTTCCCGGAACCGGACGGCCCGACCAGGATCGTGAACTCGCCGTCGGCGATCTCCAGGTCCAACCCGTCGACGGCCTTCGTGCCGTCGTCGAACACCTTGGACACGTCCTCGAACGCGATCGAGGCCATTACGCACCACCTCCTCGAACCGCAGCGATGTGATCCCGGTACCAGAGCGCGCTTCGCTTGGGAATCCGCTCCTGTGTGTCGTAGTCCACGCGCACGATGCCGAAGCGCTTGTCGTAGCCGTGCTCCCACTCGAAGTTGTCGAGCAGCGACCAGGCGTGGTAGCGGCGCACGTTCACGCCGTCGCGCACCGCGCGGCGCAACGCCTCGAGATGCGTCGACAAGTACGCCACGCGCGAGGGATCCTCGACGACGCCGTCGACCAGCTTCTCGTCGTCGAACGCGGCTCCGTTCTCGGTGATCCAGATCTCCAGATCGCCGTAGTCGGCCCGCAGCCGCATCAGCATGTCGTACAGCCCGCCGGCGTCGACCGGCCACCCCATCGCGGTGACGGCCCCGCGCGGGGCGAAGGTGGTCACGCCCAGCGGCGCATCCGACGACGCCCGCACATAGGTCGGGTTGTAGTAGTTGACGCCGAGGAAGTCGATCGGCCGTGAGATCACGTCCAGGTCCTCGGGGTTCAGCGGCAGCGGCCCGAAGATCCGCTCGTAGGCCTCGACCATGTCGCCCGGATACGTCCCGCGCAGCACGGGGTCCAGGAACCAGCGGTTCTGGTGCGCGTCCAGCAGCGACGCGGCTGCGGAGTCCCCGCGCATGGGGTTGAGGTTCAGCGTGATCCCGACGGGCGTGTTCACGCGCGAGCGCAGCGCGTCCACCGCCAGTCCGTGGCTCAGGAGCAGGTTGTGCGAGACCGCGATCGCCGTCGGCCAGTCGCGGATGCCGGGTGCCTTGCGCCCCTCCGCGTGCCCGAGGAACGCGACGACCCACGGCTCGTTGTGGGTGATCCACCCCTGGACGACGTCGCCGAGCGCGTCGGCCATGAACCCCGCGTACTCGGCGAAGCGCAACGCCGTGTCGCGCACGGCCCAGCCGCCGACCTCCTGCCGCGCCTGCGGCAGGTCCCAGTGGTAGAGCGTCGCGATCGGCTCGATCCCGCGCTCCAGCAGCCCTTCGGCGAGCCGGCGATAGAACGCCACCCCGCGCGGGTTCAACGCCCCGCGCCCGTCGGGCTGCACGCGCGGCCAGGCGATCGAGAAGCGGTAGGACTCGAGCCCGAGCTCGACCATCAGGTCCAGGTCGGAAGCCCACCGGTGGTAGTGATCACAGGCGACGTCGCCGGTGTCGCCATTGACGACCGCACCGGGCTTGTGCGAGAAGTGATCCCAGATCGACTCGCCACGCCCGTCCTCGCGGGCAGCGCCCTCCACCTGGTAGGCCGCCGTCGCCGCGCCGAAGCGGAAGCCGGCGGGCAGCCCGTCGGCCGCCGCTGGAGACGGCTGGGGAGCGGTCGCCGTCATCCCTTCACCGCCCCGGCGGTGATGCCCTTCACGAGCCAGCGCTGGGTCGCGAAGAACGCGATCAAGACGGGCAACGTCGAAATCACACCGGCTGCCATCAGCTGCGCGGTCCTTTCCTGATAGTTCCCGATGAAGTTGCGGATGCCGATCGGGATCGTCTCGGCGTTCTCCTGCGTCAGGGCGGCGACGAACAGCAGCTCGTCCCACGCGAACAGGAAGGCGTAGACGAACGTCGCCACCAACCCCGGGGCCGCCGCGGGCAGCACGATCTTCACGAACGCGGTGAACCGGTTGCAGCCGTCGACCATCGCGGCCTCCTCCAGGTCCCGCGGGATCGCCATGAAGAAGTACCGCATGAAGTAGATCGCCACCGGCGTGAAGAACGCGGTGTAGACCAACACCATTCCCAGGTGCGTGTCGAACAGCGCGACCGGCGTGTTCTGCTTGAGCCAGACGAAGCCCATGAACACCGGCAGCAGGAACAACGAGCCCGGGATGAGCTGCGTGCCCACCACGCCCAACGACAACGTGGACCCGCCCCGGAACCTGAAGCGCGCGAGCGCGTACCCGGCACACGCCGCGAACGCCGTCGCGAGCAACGCCGCGGCGGTGCAGATGATCAGCGAGTTGATCATGTACCGCTCGAAGTCCACGGTCTTCCACATGCGGCTGAACGCCGTGAACGTCGGTTCGAGCAGGTTGTAGGCGCCGCTCGAGAGCTGGCCGTCCGTCTGCAGCGAAGCCGCGACGAGCCAGAGGATCGGCGAGAGCATCGCGAACAGGACGAGCCACGTGAGCACGTCCAGCCCGCGGTTGACCAAGCGGGGGCTCATGTGACCTCCAGAGTCGCGCTTGAACGCGCGGTACCAGACCGCCACCCACACGCCCATGGCGAGCATGAGCAGTACGGAGGCCGCGGCGCCGAAGCCGAACAGGTTGTTGGAGAACGACTGCCGGACGATGAGCGTCATCATCAGGTCGGCGTCCGGGCCCGGGTTCGACCCGAGCATGATGTACGGGATCGCGAACTGGTAGCTCGCGTAGATCACGCTGAAGAGCAACTGCACCGCGATCAGCGGTCGCAGCAGCGGCAGCGTGATGTAGCGGAACCGCCGCAGCGGGCCGGCGCCGTCGATCGACGCCGCTTCGTGCAACTCCTGCGGCATCGCCTGCAGCCCGGCGAGGAAGAAGATCATCGCGAACGGCAGCCCACGCCAGATGCGACGGGATCACGATCGCCCACATCGTGTTCTCGCCCGAGGAGCCAGATCGGGCGCTCGTTGAGGATCCCCGTGTAGTCGACCAAGACCTTGTTGACGATCCCGACGTCGCTCTGCCACATGAACCCCCACAGCACCGCGACGACGAAGCTCGGCACGATCCAGGGCGTGAGCATCAGTGTGCGCACGAGCCGCTGACCGCGCATCGGGCGGTTGAGCAGCAGCGCGATCGCCAGGCCGCCGACGATCGTCCCGCTGACGGTCCAGAACGTGTAGACGAAGGTGTTCTGGACGGCGCCGAAGAACCCGTCGTGCAGCGGGTTGGCGGTGTCGAAGAGGATGCCGCGGTAGTTCTCGAGCCCGCTCCACGGAGCGTCGAACAGCCGGCTGAACGTGAACGTGTTCAGCCGCTTGAACGACAGCACCACCCCGCCGGCGGTCGGCAGCAGGTGCACCAGCACCATGAACGTGACCGCGGGGGCGATGAGCCCGTACGCGAACCAGTTCCGGCGCCGGCGGCGAGGCCGCCCCGCGCGCAAGGGGAGGGAGCGCGCGGGGCGGGTCTCGGGCGGCGGCGTGAGGGTCGTCTGTGCCACTACCCTGCCGACTGGGCCAACAGCCCGTCGGCCTCCTTCGCCGCGGCGTCGAGCTGGGACTTCACGGTCGCCGCGTTGTAGTCCTTGCCGACGCCTGCTGCGCTGTCGAGAATGTTCCCGAAGCGCGTCTTGTACGCGTTCTCGATCTGGCCCCACTGCGGGATCGGCGCGTACGTCCGCCCGCTCTTGATGGCCTCGAAGAACGCCTTGTGGTTCTCGGAGGAGTCACCGACCGACTGCTGCGGGGCCAGTCGCGCCGGGAACATGCCGAGGAGCTTCGCGTAGTCGGTCTGGGTCTGGTCCTCGGAGAGGAACTTCACCAGCGCCCACGCCTCGTTCGGGTACTTGGACTCCTTGAACACCATCAGGTCCGAGCCGCCGACGAACGTGTACGCCTTGCCGCCGGGGCCGGTCGGCATCGGGGCGACGCCGACGTTCGCGCGCGCCTCGTCGGACCACGTGTCGTCCTCGGGCCGCTCGATCGAGCCGAGCACCCAGGGACCGCCGATCCAGACCGCGAGCCGACCGCCCTTGAACTGGTTCTCGACCTGCGTGCCGTCCCGCTCGAGCTGGCTCTTGTCGAACAGGCCGGCGGTGATCAGGTCGCCCATGAACTCGACGCCCTCCTGGGACTCGGGCGTGTTGATCGTGGACTTCGACGCGTCCTCGTTGAGCTCGGCGCCACCGTTGTCCCACACGAACGGCATGACCTGGTGCACGAGGTCGTAGGCCTTCTTGCCGGGCGCGCCGAACGGCTCGATGTCCGGCACTTTGTCCTTGATGGCCTGCAGCGTCGCCTTGAACGAGTCCAGGTCGGCGAAGGCCGTGGCGGGATCGACGCCCGCCTTCTCCAGCACGTCCTTGCGGTAGTAGATCGAGCGCGCCTCGGTGAACCACGGCACGGCCCACGTGCCGTCCTGGCCCTCCACCTGCGTGGTGTTCCAGATGCCCTCGGCGTACGCGCCCTTGCCGCCGATCTCCTCGACGCGATCATTAAGGTCGGTAAACCCGCCGAGCGCGGCGAAGAACGGAACCTGCGTGGTGCCGGCCTGGGTGATGTCCGGGCCTTCACCGGCGACGGCGGCGTTGCGGATGCGGTCGAACTGGACGTCCCAGCCGACCTCCTGCACGTCGACGTTCACGCCCGTCTTGGCCGTGAACGGCTCCACCATCTTCTGCAGGTCCTCCTTCGGCTCCGGCGAGTTCGGCATCGTCCAGAGCGTGAGCGTCACGCCCTTCTGCAGCGGCGCCTCTCCCTGCGCGGCGCTCTTGGGCGTGGTCGAGTCGCTACCTGAGTCGTCGCCGCCGCAGCCCACGAGGGCCGCGGGAGCGAGCACGAGCGCAATCGCCGACGCGACGATCGCAAGCCTGTTCGGCATGGGGTTCTCCCTCCTCCATTGCACAACTGACAAAAACGGTTTTGGAACTTCGCGAACAAATGCGGCCGGGGGCGGCCGCGGGGCAAAACGGGTCCTACTGGGGAGCGGCGGTACTGCCGCGTACGACAAGCTCGACGGGGAGCGTCCGCAACGACGGACGCTCCGGATCGCCGGCGATCCGTGCCACGAGGGCATCGCCGGCCGCCGCGCCCAGGCCGAGCTTGTCCTGGCGCAGCGTGGTGAGGGGTGGGTTCACATGGGGAGCAAGTTGGATGTCGTCGAACCCGACGATGCTGAGGTCCGCCGGTACGTTCAGGCCGGCCTCAGAGGCCGCACGGACGGCCCCGATGGCCATCATGTCGGCGGCGGCGAAGATCGCGGTCGGCGGCTCGTCGAGCGCGAGCAGGCGAGCGGTCTGCTCGCGCCCGGACTCGGCGTAGAAGTCGCCGTAGCGCACGTAGTCGTCGCGGTAGGCGAGCCCGAGCTCCTGGATCGCGGCGCGATACCCGCGCAACCGATCGATGCCCGGGCGCGAGTCGATCATGCCCGTGATGGTGGCGATCCGGCGGTGCCCGAGGTCGTGCAGATGGCGCACCGCCGTGCCTGCGCCGTCTTCGTTGTCACTCATCACGACTTCGGTGAGCGGGCCCTCGAGCTGCATGTCGATCGCGACGCAGGGCATCTCCCCGCGTGCGAGCCGGCGCACCTCGTCGTCGTCGGGATCGAGCCCGATCAGCGCGCAGCCGTCGACGTTGTGGTGACGGGCGCGCTTGAGATACGAGTGCCGGCCGTAGCCGCCGCCGGGACGCTCGGAAGCGAACAGCAGCAGGTCGAAGCCCGCACGACCGACGCGCTGCTTGAGCCCGCCGAGGACCTCGTGGAAGAACGGGTGCTGCAGGTCCGGATGACCTTCGCCCGTCTCCATGAACACGCCGATCACGTGGGAGCGCTGGGTGACGAGCGAACGGGCCGCGGCGGCCGGCGTGTAGTCGAGCTCGGACGCGAGCCGCATGATGCGCTCACGCGTCTCGGGACGCACGTCGGCGTAGCCGTTGAGGGCTCGGGACACGGTGCCGACAGAAACGCCGGATCGCCGTGCGAGCTCGCGGATAGTGATTCGCTCTTCCATCGTTCCGAAAACGGTTTTGGAAACCGTGGGCGGCAGTATGCACGGACTCTGGCAGAACGTCAAGCAGAAAATTACCGGAGGCGCCGAAGCGCCCCCGGCGCCCTTCGCTCAGCGCCGCCCGCGGCTGACCTTGATGCCCACCTTCGCGCCCCTGGACAAGCCGCGTCCCGGCCTTGCGGGAGAGCGTGATCACGCGGCCCTTCCTGACCTTGGCCGAGCGGGCCTTGGTGGTCTTGCCGACGGTGCAGTTCCCCTGCTTGATCGCCGCGCGTGCGGCACGCACCGTCGCCCCCGTTCGCACCTTCGGCACCACGCACCGATAGACGCCCGGGTGGTCCGGCTGCGGGTCGCTGGGATCCTCCGGGGCGCCCGGGCCCGGCCCCGGACCTGGGCCCGGCTCCGGCGTCGGGCTCGTCCTCGATCACGTTCTCACCGACCGTGAACAAACGCCGCACCGTTCCGGCTGTCATGTTCTCGCTGACCCGTTTCGGGGTGACAAAGACCAGCTCCGACGGCGCCGGGTCGAACGTCACCGCGCCGATGGCCTGGTTGGCAGTGCCGTCGTGGACGAGCAGCTTGTCCGCGACGAACCGCTCCCCCGGCGCCGGAGTGCGGAACACCGGCGAGCCGGGGAAGCGCCAGCGGTCGGCGGCGGCCCCGTGCGAGTACTCCACGCGGACGGTGTGGGCCGCGCCGTCGGCGCTCACCCAGCGGTCGCGCACGTCGGCGTGCGCGTGCTCGTTGCCGAGCGTGACGGTGCGCTCGAGGCGGACGCCCGTGTCGATCACCGCGGCGCAGCTCTCGTCGCAGCGCAGCACCCGCGCGGTCTCGACGATCGTGACCGCGCCGGTGGCCGGGTCGACCTCCACCTTCATCTGGACGCCGTCGAAGCCGCGCGGCGCATACAGCCGCCCTTCGACGTCCACGCGCGGGATCGTCGGGCCGACGTACGCCGTGGCACCGTCGACGACGACGGCTTCGATCCGCGCCGCTTCCTCCCACGTGCGCGTGGGGTTGCGTTCGAGCGTTGGGCGCACACCGAAGTGCGCCTTGAGCCCGGCTCCCGCGGTCACCGTCGCGTGGCCGCGCCGGTGCCCGGTTTCGACCTCGTAGTCGAGCGCCACCGTCGTCTCCCCACGCACGGCGGTGCTCCGGGTGGCCGGGTTGAAGTACGTGACCGCCAGGAGCGGGCCCGTGAAGGCGCCGTAGTCCTTGCCGGCGTACTTGTAGGGAACGGCGCGCAGGATGCAGGCCGCGGGCTTGACGGTGTCGAGCGGCATCATCGCGCTGAAGCTGCCGTCCTTGTCGACGGGAACGTTCGCGACCGCACGCTCGAACCCGCTGTCACCGCGCGTGCAGACGATGTCGAGCAGGTCGCCCGGCCGGCCGTCGGTCGTCCCGGTGATGCGGAGCGGTTCGCTCGCCTTCACGCTCGCCTCGAACAGCCGGTACGTCGGCTGCGCGGGCGTGGTGATGGCGGTGGTGGTGACATCGGCCGCTGCGCTCGCGGGGAGGAGCGCAGCGGTGACCAGGGCGAGCGAAAGCGCTCGGATCATCGGAACTCCTTGGTGCGTCGGAGGGTCTGACCGTCGGCGACGACCGTCGCCGAGACGGTGAACTTCGCGACCTTCTTGGCCTTGCGGGTGATCGGGCCGAACGCGAGCGTGCGGTTGCGCGCGCCCTTGATCTCGAACACCTTGCGGGTCTTGCCCACGCGCATGACGACCGCGCCGTGGGCCTTGCCCTTGAGCCCGCTCAGCTTGATCTTGCCGTCGCGCGTGATGGTGAGCTTGGCCCGGCTCTTGAGCGTCCGTGTGCGCTTGCCGACGGTGAGCTTCACGCTGTCGCCCGAGGGCTTGGCGGTGACGGTCTGGCCGTCGGCCACCTTCACGGGACCGGACTTCACCGCGCCCAGCGTGAGCTCCATCGTCGTCGGCTTGCCCTTGTGCTCGTAGACGAGCGAGGAGCCGCGCATCCGGAGCGTGTCCTCGCTCCCGGCGGAGGCGGTCGCGGTGACGGCGGCGACGGTCTTCTCACCGATCACGGCCTGGCGGTAGGTACCGGCCTTGACGCCCTTCACCGTGTGGCGGCTCGCCGGCCACGAAGCCCGCGGAGCCGGGCACGGCCGCCGCGTCGAGCACGGGCAGGTAGTCGTCGTCGGCGGTCGCGGTCGAAATGACCGACCCGTTCTTGGCGCCGAACAGGATCATCGTCCGGCCGATGCTCAGCCCCGGCAGCGTCGGGTTGTCCGGGATGGCGCCGCGCGGGAACGCGAAGATCGTGTTGTCCCCGCCGCGCCAGGTCTTGCTGCCGACGTCGAGCTCCCACGCGTTGCGGCTCGCGGAGATGCGGACGACGCTCAGGCGCGTCTCGCGATCCGCGTGCAGCGTGGCGTTGGTGAGCTCGCTCGCCAGGAACGGGACGTTGCTGTCGGCGACGAGGATGTCGGCGCGCCCGTCCGGGTGGTCGACGATGTCGTAGGCCAGCACGGCGTGGCCGGACTGGCCCTCGGCCACGCTGATCATCGGCAGCCCGCCCTTGGTGAGCGTCTCCCGCACGACGCGCAGCTGATTGTCGACGCCGCGCTTGCGCTTGAGCCACGCATTGAGGAACTCGGCCGAGGCCTGGGTCGCGTGCTGGCCGTCGAGGTAGCCGCTCATGCTCGCCGTCTTGGTGGCGGAGAACACGGTGCCGGCCGTGAAGCGCCGCAGGCTCGCGGGCTTCGCCGCCCAGCCCTGCTCCGCCCGGGCGATGCCGAAGCAGTGCCCGCCCGTGGACTGCAGGAGTCTGGTCGATGATCGGGACGACGAGCGCCGCCGTCGGGTCCGGGATCGGCAGCGTCACGGTGCAGGTGCCGAACGGCCAGCACGCGTTGATCTGCGTGAGCAGGTCGTCGGCGCCGAACGTCTCGAGCGCCTCCTCGTAGGAGAAGCCGCCGTAGGGGAAGTTCTCGAACGGCAGCGCACCGGCCGAGCGGAACGTGTCCACTTCCACGTCCGCGACGACGTACGGCGTGCCGCCGGGCGGGAGGATCGTCAGCGGGCCGGAGGTCGCCAGCCGCGGGACGCGGAAGCGCAGCGTGCGCCCGTCGAGCGTCGCGTCGGTCTCGGCGGTGCCGACCCGCACGCGGGAACCCGCGCAGAAGTCGCCGTCGAGGGCGACGAGGCCGCCCGGCCCGAGCTTGCGCGGCGCCATCAGCCGCGTGCCCGGGTACGTGATGCGGGCCGTGTGGGCCATCGCCAGGTCGATCTGGATCGGCTGCGCGTCGGCCTCGACGGTGATCTTGCCCGGCGCGACGTCACCGGCCGCGGTGAGCCGCATCCGGACGTCGACGTTGACCGGCCCGCCGGCCGGGATGTCCGGCCCGGGGTTGAAGGTCGCCGTCACGCCGGTCGGCAGGTTCTTGGCCGCGAGCTTGATCGTGCCCGTGTAGGCGCGGTCGCGCTCGAGCTTGAGCGCCACGTCGAGGCCGCCGCACGCGGGCACGGCGACGGTGTACGGGCCGCTGAGCAGGAACGGGCGCATCACTCGCGTCGGCAGCTTCACCGTGCGTGGGGCCGGAGCGACGTCGCCGTTGCCGGGCGTCGCGGTGATCGTGACGTCGCGGGGCACGTCCAGCGGCGTGCGCGGCGCGTTGACCGCGGCGGTGAGCCGCAGCGTCGTGCCGGTGAAGGCGGCGGTGACGCCGGCCGGGAGGCCGGTGGCGGTGAACGTCAGCGGACCGGCCGAGCCGTTGAGCCGCGTCACGGTGATCGGGATGTCCCGCGATGCGCCCGGCGCGAGCGCGATCTCCCCCGGCGGGACGCTCAGCGCCACGTCCGGGAGCGCGTTCTCGGGATAGGTGAGCGTGAGGTCGTCGAAGCCGATGCGCGCGCCGATCGCGCCGTTGCCGTCGGTGCGCACGGCGAAGCGCGCGATGTCGGCGGCGGCGCTCGTGACGCTCACGGGCGTGCTGAAGGTGGCGGAGCTCACGGGCGTGACCGCGCCGGTCGCGGCGACGGTGCCGTTGCCCGGTAGCCGATGATCTGCAACGTGACCGGCGCCCCGGAGGGTTGGAAGAGCCCGGCGTAGAACCGGATGCCGGACGCCGTGCGCGTGAGCCGACCGGCCGTGTAGCCGATCGGCAGGTCGCAGTCGTCGCGGCGTCTCCAGCGGACAGAGGTCCGCGCCGATGTTCGCCACCGTCGTGCCCGAGCGGGCCGCGCCCGGCGCCGCCGTCTTGCGGTACGGCCGGGGCGCGTCCGCGAGGTTGAAGGACGACGAACGCGGAGGCCGCGTACTGGTTGGTGATCGGCGTGTCGAGCGCCGGGCCGGTGTCGAAGTTCACGACGACGTCCGTCGGCGCGGTTGCGGAAGCGACGCGCGGACCGCCTTGGGGTCGGTCTCGTTCGGCACCGCCGCCGCCGGGCCGGCGAACACGAGCACGCCGGTGACGACCACGGCGCCGAGGCCGAGCGTGAGCACGCGGCCGTGCAGCGTCGCGGCCACGACGCCGGCGCCGAGCGCCCACAGCGTGCTGACGAGGTAGGCGTCCTCGGCGGCGGCGAGCGTGATCGGCGCGCCGACCGCGAACAGCACCGCCGTGCCGAGCACGCCGCCGAGCTGCCGCGTCGCGCTGGTGACGGCGCTCGCGGAGCCGAAGTGCTCCGCGGGAACGTCGCGCAGCGCGGCGGCGGCGAAGCGCGGGGAACGCGAGGCCGAGCCCGGCGCCGTTGAGGAGCATCGCGGGCAGCCACGTGGTCAGGAACGCGGGCTCGATCCCGGCGCCGCGGACGATCGCCATGCCGGCGACGTACAGCAGACAGCCCGGGACGATCACGGCGCTCTGGCCGTAGCGGTCGGCGATCTTGCCCGCGGGCACGGCCACCGCCGCGGTCGCGATCGCGCCGGGCACGACCGCCAGCCGGCGGTCAGGACGCTGTAGCCCCACACGCCGACGAGGAACAGGACGTTGGCGAGGATCGTCGAGAAGAACGCCATCCCGAGCAGCAGCAGGCCGACGTTCGCGCGCGCGAACGTGCCGATCCGCAGCAGCGCCGGGTCGATGACCGGGCGCGGGTGGGTGAGGCAGCGGTGGGCGGTCGCGGCGAGCAGGAACGCGGACGCGGCGAACGCGGCCAGCACGCGCAGGCTCGTCCAGCCCCACGTCCCGCCTTCGAGGATGGCGAGCGAGAGCAGCCCGAGGCCGCCCATGACGAGCGCGGCGCCGAGCAGGTCGGGCAGCCCGGCCATCCGCTCGTCGCGCTGTTCGACGAACGCGGCGCGACCGGCGAGGAAGATCGCCGCGCCGAGCGGGAGGTTGACGACGAACACCCAGCGCCAGTCGAGCTCGACCAGCGCGCCGCCGAGGGGCGGGCCCGAGGCCGCGGCGAGCGCGGCGGACGCGCCCCACACGGCAACCGCGGACGCCCGCTGCGCGAGCGGGTACAGCGGCAGGATCAGCGCGAGCGAGACGGCCATGATCACGGCCGCCCCGGCGCCCTGAAGCGCGCGGGCGGCGATCAGCACTTCGAGCCCGGGCGCGGCGGCGCACAGCGCCGAGGCGCCGGTGAACAGCGCCAGGCCGGCCAGGAAGACGCGCTTGCGCCCGATCCGGTCGGCGATCCCGCCCGCCGGCACGAGCAGCGCGGCGATGACGATGAAGTAGGCGTCGAGGACCCACGCGAGGTCCGCGGCCGAAGCGTCCGGGAACGAGGCGGCGATCCCGGGGAACGCCGTGTTCACGATCGTGGTGTCGAGAAACGCCAGAAAGCCGCCGGCGCACGCGGTCGCGATAGCGAGTCCGCGCCGACTCACGCGACCATCCGGTGCGCGGTCAGGGGAGAGAGTGTTGGGGAGGACACGTCGGCGACCGTACGGGCGCCGACCGACCGGGCGATATTCCCCGAACCCCCAATCTTTAGAGCTGGCGCGGCGAGCTCCGTTCGCGATCGCACGCCGAGTTTCGCGTACGCCTTCGACAGGTGCGCCTCGACCGTGTGGGTGGTCACGAACAGGGTGTGCGCGATCTCCTTGTTGGTCCGCCGGCGGCGGCGAGCTCGGCGACCTGACGCTCGGTGTGGGTGAGCTCGTTGGCGTCGGTCCGCGGTTTGCGACCGCCGACGCGGGCCAGCTCCGCGCGGGCCTGCTCCGCCCAGCCGGGCGAGCCGAGCGCGTCGAAGGCCTGCGGCCGCGGCTTCCAGCGCGTCGCGGGCGGCCCGCCACTGGCGCGCGCGGCGCGCGGCGCGGCCGTGGGCGAGGCGGGTGCGGGCAGCGTCGAAGCGCAGGCCGAGCTGCTCGTAGGCCGTCGCCGCCGCCTCGGCCTCGCCGTCCGCGCGGGCGAGCGTGGCCTGCGCCCACGGATGGTCCTGGGACTGGCCGGCGAGCCGGCCGCGGACGTCGGAGGCTTCGTCGTCGGCGCCGAGCTCGGCGAGCGCCTCGAGCAGATCCGCCGCGACCGGGAACGCGCCGGGCTCGTCGATGCCCTCGCGCTCGCAGTGGGCGTGCACGAGCCGCAGATGATCCGCGGCCGTGGCCGGGTCGCCCGCGAGCAGGGCGGCGACGCCGAGCGCGCGATTGGACTCCAGGATCTGCCACGTGTAGCCGCGGCGCTGCGCCTCCGCCAGCGCGGGCGTCGCCCACTCGCGCGCGGCTTGGTGGTCGCCGCGGCCGACGGCGAGCAACGCCCGACACCGCTGGTAGGTGGGCGTGATCAGGAACTCGCCCTCGTCCGACGCGGCCCACTCGTCCAGCAGCCGCTCGGCGGCGTCCCATTCGCCCGCGCGGAGCTCGATCTCGCACAGGTTCAGGCGCAGCCACGCGTACCCGACGCCCTCCCCGCGCTCGGCCGCGAGCTCCAGGAACCGGGTCGTCGCCTCGCGCGCGGGGACGATCTCCCCGCGCCACGCGCGACGGAGCGCGGCGAGCGGCACCGGCGAGTCGATCAGGTGCGCGCCCGGCCCGGTCGCCGCGTCGAAGCGCGCGCAGACCTCGTCGATGTCGACGCCCCGAAGCGCGCGCGTCCAGCCGAGCGCCCGCAGCGCGTCCGGCTCGGGAAGCGACTCCAGCGCCCAGCGCTCGGCCTCCGGGATCCGCTCCACGCCTTCCGCCACGGTGCAGAGCGCCTTCAGCGCGAGCACGCGGTCGTGCAGCGCCGGGTCATCCCCGGCCGCCTCGAGCGCCCGCTCGATGTACGCGATCCCGTCGCCGTGCGTGTCGACGCCGCTCTCGGAGAGGAGCAGCCAACGCCCGGACGCGCGCCTCGCCGGGCGGCAGCTCGTCGAGCACGGGCGCGAGCAACTCGTGCACGCGCCGCCGCTCACCGGCCGACTCGAGGTAGCCCGCGAGCGCGAGCACGCGTTCCTCCCACAGCCGGATCCTCGGGTGAGGTCAGCCGCAACGCCTGCTCGCCGAGGGCGACCGCCTCCGGGCGCGCGCCGCGCGCAGCCGCGCTCGCCGCCGCCAGCGCCGCGTGCTCGGCCAGATCCTCGTCGTGGCCGCTCGCGGCCAGCGCGAGGTGGAGCGCGTACCGCTCGGGCTCGTCCACGACGTCCGCGAGCGCCGCGTGCACCGCGCGGCGCTCGCTCGGAAGCGCGTCCGCGCGCGCCGCGGCGGCGAGCAGCGGATGCCCGGGGCGGACCCGCTCGCCGTCGATCACGAGCAGCCCGGATCGCAGCGCCTCGCGCACGTCGGACCCCAGCGCCTCCACCTGCTCCGGGCGCAGGTCCTCGTCGAGCGCGACCGCCAGCAGCAGGTGGCGCTCCTCGTCGGGCAGCGCGGCCACGCGCACGCCCAGCAGCTCCTCCTCCGCGGCCAG
Source organism: uncultured Solirubrobacteraceae bacterium (assembly GCA_963724195.1). GTDB lineage: Bacteria > Actinomycetota > Thermoleophilia > Solirubrobacterales > Solirubrobacteraceae > Solirubrobacter. The sequence goes on from CAVRTQ010000019.1 coordinate 24,604, forward strand.
CACGGGCAGCCGATCGCCGTTGGTGCCCGTCGACGGGCGAGCCGGAGCGCGAACCGCGGGTTGCCGAGGGTCGCGGCCGCGATCCGCTGCAAGGCGGCGACGGGCAGCTCCACGCCGAGCCGCTCGGCGACCACCGCGCGCAGCTCGAACCGCCTCCAGCGGGCCCAGGTCGATCGTCGCGAGCGAGCGCTCGGCCAACGCGTGCTCCAACGGCGAATCCGCGCCCTCGCGACGGGCGAGCAGGAACCCGACCGGCGCGTCGAGGAGCCGGCGCGCCGCGAACGCCAGCGCCTCCGCCGACGGCGCGTCGAGCGACTGGACGTCGTCGATCGCCACCAGCACGGGCGCCGCGGCCGCGAGGGCGCCGCGGAGCGCGAGGCCGATCGCGTGCGGCTCCGGCGCCGCGCCGTCCGGCTCGCGCCGCAGGAGCGCGACCTCGAGCGCCGACCGTTGCGGCGCCGGCAGCCCGTCGAGATCCAGGCCCTCGCACAGGTCGATCAGCCCGGCGAAGGCGTGCTCGGACTCGGCGTCGCTCGGCCGGGCGACGAGCACCCGCAGCCCGCGCTCCGCCGCGAGGGCGAGCCCCGCCTCCCAGAGCGTCGTCTTTCCGATCCCCGGCTCGCCGCGCAGCACCAGCGCCGTCGGCTCGAACCGCTGCTCGAGAAAGAATCGGACCACTAAGCGCTCTTGATCGCGTCCGACCATCGCGACACTCTCTCAGACGGTGATCGGCCAGCTCCGCGAAGGCCCGCTCCACCGCGACCTCAAACTGCTGCTCGCCGGCCCCGGCGACGCGTTCGAGGTCAAGGTCGACGGCTACGTGATCGACCTCGTGCGCGCGGACGGGGAGCTGGTCGAGGTCCAGACCGGCAGCTTCTCGCCGCTGCGCGCGAAGCTCGACGCGCTGCTCGACCGCCACCGGATGCGGATCGTGCACCCGATCCCGGCGCAGCGCCGGATCCTGCGCGTGGATGAGCACGGCGAGGTGCTCTCCACCCGGCCGTCACCCAAGAAGCCCAAGGCCACCACGATCTTCGAAGGGCTCGTGAGCTTCCCGACGCTGCTGAGCCACCCGAACCTGACGATCGAGGTCCTGCTCTGCCGCGAGGACCACGTGCGCGCGCCCGCGCCCGTCCGCGGGCGCCGCTACCTGCGCGACCCGGGCGAGCGGCGCCTGCTCGAGGTGCTCGAGCGGATCGAGCTGAGCGGCCCGCCGATGCCGCCGCCCTGCTCCCCGCGATCGAGGCGCCCGTTCACCACGCGCGAGCTCGCCAAGGCGATGAAGGTCCCGCTCCCGCTCGCCCAGAAGGCCGCGGCGTGCTGCCGGGCGCTCGAGGTGTTCGAGCCGGCCGGCATGCGCGGGCGCGCCCCGCTGCACAATTGGGGTCTGGACCCCAGGCCCTAGCGTCGACACTCAGCGAGCGCTCCTGAGGCGCTCCAGCGCGGCGACCTCCGCCTCGTACATCGCGGTCACCGCATCGCCGAGCGCGGGCATCGCCCCGGCCGCGTCGCGCGCCGCCTGCAGCGGCCAGCGCGCGGGGTCGTCGCGGTCGATCAGGTCGCGGAGCTCGTCACCCGGCTCCAGCGCGACGTCGACGATCGCCGCCCACGCCGCGGCCGCCTCGCGCCAGGCGCGCCGAGGGCAGCTCGCGGCCGAGCAGGACGCTCGCCTCGTCGAGGAAGTCGGCGTACAGCCCGCGCAGGTGGGCGCCGCCGGCGGCGCTGGTGTAGATCGAGGCGCGTGCGCTCGCGGTCCCGCGGCCGTCGGCGAAGACCGTCGGCCAGCCCTTCTTGTGGCGCGTGTCGGTGGTCATCCGGGCCCACTTGCGCCACGCCGGGAGCGAGAACGAGTCCGACTTCGCGCTCAGGTGCTCGACCTGCAGCTTCAGGCCTTCCTCGACGGCGCCGCGCAGGTCGCCGAGGTCCACGCGCTCCGGGTCGATCGTGATCAGCCGGTGCTTGTAGGAGACCACGCGCGCCCGCGCGGCCGCCAACGCCTCGGCGGAGACCACCTCGCGGGCGGTCGAGCGGTCGTCGATCTCGAAGCCGTCGCCTGAGCGGCCGTAGACGACGATCGGCGGGCCGCCGAACCCGTCGCGGCTCTCGGGCAGGCCGCGGTGGCCGAGCCGGTACGGGTCGATCCACACGATCGCCGGCAGGCCGCGGTCGAGCTGGGCGTCGAGCGCGGCGGCCGCGGCCTTCGCGCCGCCCGTCTCGTGCAGCTCCGCGTGCAGGCCGAGCCGCTCCGCCGTGCCCGCCGCCCAGCGCGCCGGGTATTGCCACTCGCGCCGGAACCCGAGCGTGAGCGCGCGATAGCCCCACGCGTCGAACTCCCACAGGATGTAGCCCGCGCCGAGCCCGCCGCCGACGCCCAGGATCATGGCTTCGGACAACGGTGCGCCCTCGTGCTGGACGCCGAGGTTGGCCAGCACGTTGGCGAACGCCGCCGTCTCCCCGTGGAGGCCGCCGCGCCGCTCCCAATACACGGGCGCCGAGGCTTCGACGTGGCGGCGCGCGACGGTGTACTTCTCGCCCGTCTGACGCATGCGGTCGCGGACGAGCTGCTTGAAGTGCTTGCGGGTGGTCATGCCTCCGCGCTGCCGACCGGCGTGGACGGTCGATCAGAAGGTCCGGCGCGAGGAACCCGCCGTCAGACCGCGAAGGCTACAACGACTGCGAAACTGAGCGCCACCGATGGAACTGCGACTGCCTGAGAACACTGACGCGCGCGAGCTGCTGACCGCGCATTTCGACGTGCGTCCCGGCCCGGCCACCCGGGCGGTCGCGACGTTCTACGACACCTTCGACGGCCGCCTGCACGGCGGAGGCGTCACCCTCCGTCACAAGGAAGGCCGGCTGACGCTCCTCGACCGGGAGACGGGCGAGGAGCTCGCGGCGGCGGAGAGCACGGCGGCGAAGCGGTTCTTCGACTACGAGCTGCCCGGCGCGCTTCGGGAGCCGCTCGCGGACGTGATCGAGATGCGCGCGCTGCTGCCGATGGCCCGGGTGCGGGCCGAGCGCCGCGGCTACGCGATCCTCAACGAGGACGCGAAGACCGTCGTGCGGCTCTACGTCGAGCACGGGCGGCTCACCGCCACCGCGGTCAAGGGGTACGAAGCCGAGCTCGACCGGGTGCGCGAGACGCTCGGCGCTCGACGAGGCCACCGTCCCGCTCGTGGATGAGGCGATCGTGGCCGACGGCGGTGACCCCGCGGGGATCAGCTCCAAGCTCGCGCTCACGCTGGACCCCGAGGAGCCCGCCAACGTGGCGGCCGCGCGCGTGTTCGAGCGCCTGCTCGAGGTGATCGACCTCAACCTGCCCGGCACGCTCGACGACGTCGACTCCGAGTTCCTGCACGACCTGCGCGTCGCGGTCCGCCGCAGCCGCAGCCTGCAACGGCAGTTCAAGGCGCTCTACCCGGAGCGCCTGCAGCACCACCGCGACGAGTTCAAGCGCCTGCAGGCCGTGACCGGCGACCTGCGCGACCTCGACGTCTACCTCCTGGACTTCCCGGACCTGCAAGCCTCGCTGCCGGAGAAGATGCGCGCCGACCTGGACCCGCTGCGCGGCGTGCTCGAGACGCGCCGCGCACGCGCGCTGACCGCGACCCGCCGCGCCTTGCGCGCCCAGCGCACCGGCGACGCGCTCGCCGACTGGAGCGAGTTCGTCACGGCCCACAAGCCGTCGGACCGCACGGTGCAAGACCTCGCCTCGCACCGGATCAAGCAGGTCTACCGCAAGATGGTCAAGATGGGCTCCTCGATCGACGACGACTCGCCCGCCGAGGACCTGCACGAGCTGCGCAAGGTGGGCAAGGAGCTGCGCTACCTGCTCGAGTTCTTCGCCAGCCTCTATCCCGCGGACGTCGTCAAGCCGTTCGTGAAGACGCTCAAGGGCCTGCAGGACCAATTGGGCCGCTTCCAGGACCGTGAGGTCCAGGCCAACGCGCTGCGCGAGCTGGCGCCGGCGGTGTCCGGCCACCCGTTCACGCTGATGGCGATGGGCGTGCTCGTCGAGCGGTTCATGCAGGAGGAGATCGCCGCGCGGGCCGAGTTCGCCGACCGCTTCACCGTCTTCGCGTCCCAGGAACAGCGCGACATCGTCAAGGAGACCTTCGCGTGAGTCTTGTGCTCGCCACGTACAACATCAAGGGCGGCGTCGGCAAGACGTCCGCGGCGGTGAACCTCGCCACGCTGGCCGCGCACGCCGGCGACCCGACACTGCTCTGGGACCTCGACCCGCAGGGCGCGAGCACGTTCCTGTTCCGCGTCAAGCCCAAGATCAAGGGCGGCGGCGCGAAGCTCGTGCGCGGCAAGACCGACGCCGACGGCCAGATCAAGGGCACCGACACCGAGGGCCTGGACCTGCTGCCGGCCGACTTCTCCTACCGCCACATGGACCTGGCGCTCGACGGCGCGAAGACGAACCGCCTGAACCGCGTGATCAAGCCCTTGAGCGAGTACGAGTACGTCTTCCTCGACTGCCCGCCGAGCATCAGCCTCGTCTCCGAGAACGTCTTCGAGGCGGCCGACGCGCTGATCGTCCCGATCATCCCGGCCACGCTGTCCTCACGCACGCTCGATCAGCTGCACGAGGTGCTCAGCAGCGACGCCAAGGTCCTCGGCTTCTTCTCGATGGCCGATCGCCGCAAGAAGCTGCACCGCCAGATCATGGACGAGCTCGCGGGCGAGCACGACATCCTCGAGACGGTCATCCCGAACAGCGCGGATGTCGAGCGCATGGGCTCGGAGCGCGCGGCGGTCGTGGACTTCGCGCCGCGCAGCCGAGCCGCAATCGCTTACGCGGACCTCTGGGCAGAGGTCCGCGCTCGCTTGACGTAGTTAGGTCGGATGATCGGGGTGGGGCGGAGGGGATGTCCGCCCTTGACTTCTATGTCGCGTCGCGGAGGCGCTGAGCCTCCGGGAGCGACTCGAGCTTCTTGAGCGTGTGGTTCTCGATCTGCCGGATGCGCTCGCGCGTGACGTTGAACGCCCGCCCGACCTCTTCCAGCGTGTACGGACGCGCGCCGGTGAGGCCGAAGCGCATCTCGATGACTTCCCGCTCACGCTGCGGCAGCGCGTCCAGCGCCCGCCGCACGTTCTCCTTGCGGAGGTTCTCCGAGGCCACCTCGAAGGGCGACTCGGCCGCTTCGTCCTCGACGAAGTCGCCCAGCTCGGACTCTTCCTCTTCGCCGATCGGCTTCTCGAGAGAGACCGGCTGCTGCGCCATCCGCAGGATGTCGCGCACCTCGCGCACCGAGCATTCCAGCTCGTTGGCGATCTCCTCGGGCAGCGGCTCGCGACCGAGCTGCTGCACGAGCTGGCGCTCGACATGCACAACCTTGTTGAGCTTCTCGACCATGTGAACCGGAATCCGGATCGTCCGGCCCTTGTCCGCGATCGCGCGCGTGACGGCCTGGCGAATCCACCAGGTGGCGTAGGTCGAGAACTTGTAGCCGCGGCGGTAGTCGAACTTCTCGACCGCGCGGATGAGGCCGAGCGAGCCCTCCTGGATCAGATCCAGGAACGACAGGCCACGGCCGAGATAGCCCTTGGCGATGGAGACGACGAGGCGCAGGTTGGCCTCGACCATCTCCTGCTTGGCGACGAGGTCGCCACGTTCGATGCGACGAGCCAGCTCGACCTCGCGGTCGGCCGTGAGCAACTGCACCTTGCCGATCGAGCGCAGGTAGAGCCGCAGCGAATCCAGGCTGGGCTCGACCGTGAGGTCGATCTCGGGCTTCTTCGCGTCCGGCGAATCCTTCGCCGACCGCGCCTCGGGCTCCGAGTTGGTCACGGGCTTGCCTTCGGCCGTGACGATCTCGATCCCCTGGTCCAGCAGATACGCGTGCAGCTCCGCGATCTGCTCCTTGGTGACCTCCACCTCTTCCAGAGACGTGGCGATCCGCTCGACGGTCAGGATCCCCCGTTCCTGGCCTTCGGCGATGAGCGGCTTCAGCTCGTCGATTTCGGTGATCGACGCTTCGTCAGCCAACAGTGCTTCGGTCTTGGTGCCCAACCCTCAAATCCTTCGGGACGTAACTTGAGCAGTCCCAGCCCCCGAGGCTGCTCCCATCCGTGCCTGTTCATCTGTGCGCGACGTAGTCGTCGCATCGGGCGCCGAGTTATTGGTTTATCCCTCGTGATCAAGGGGAACTCGTCTGTGCCGTCCCGGGTTTGTAGCACGGGATACGTGGTCTGTCTTTGGCAAAACCTTGGTCCATTCGTCCAGTTCGGACCTCTCCCCTAGTCTTGGGTGTCATGACTCTGCCCTTCGAGGACGTTCAGAGCCAGGCTCCGACGCTCTCGCTCTCCCTCTCGCGCGTGGGTGTAACCAACGTCGAGAAGGTCATCCGCATCGCCAACAACGGCGCTGAACAGCTGTTCTACGCGAAATTGGACTGTTTCGTCGACCTCGGGCCGCACCAGAAGGGTGCGCACATGAGCCGGTTCGAGGAGGTCGTCAACGACGCCATCGGCGAGGTCGTGCTCGGCGAGGCGGCGTTCCGCGCCGAGACGCTGGCCGCCCACATCGCCGAGAAGGTCCGCGACCGTCAGGACTCCCTGCGCGCCGAGGTCCACATCGAGTGCCGGTATCCCGAGCACAAGCCCGCGCCCGTCTCCGGCATCCAGACGCAGGAGATCTACTCGCTGCTCGGCGCCGCCGTGGCCAGCGAGGCCGGCACGCGCCGGCTGATCGGCGTGCGCGCCCAAGGGATGACCGCGTGCCCGTGCGCCCAGACCGCCGTCCAGGCGCGCTCGCACGAGCGGCTGCTCGACGACGGCTTCTCCGAGGATGAGATCGCCCGCATCTTCCAGTCCGTGCCGGTGGCCACGCACAACCAGCGCGGGCTGGGCACGCTGCACATCGGCTGCCCGGAGGACTGCGACACCGACATCGACGCGCACGAGCTCGTCCGGATCGTCGAGGAATCGATGTCCTCGGAGATCTACGAGCTGATGAAGCGCTCCGACGAGGGCGCCGTCGTGGAGAAGGCGCACCGCCGGCCGCGGTTCGTCGAGGACTGCGTGCGGGAGATGATCCGCGGCACCGTCGACCACTTCGACTTCCTCACCGACCGCCACTTCGTCTCGGCGCGCCAGGAGAACCTGGAGACCATCCACCAGCACAACGTGACCGCCGAGCGCTTCGGGCTCATGGGCCAGATCCGGGGCGAGATCGCCACGGGCGAGTACTCGCCGCACCACGTGTCGCTCCGTGAGTGGCTCGACGGCGCGCACTGACGTCGTCGGGCCGGGGGTGACGATCGACCCGGGGCTCGTCCCCGGGTTCGCGCAGGCGCGCGTGGCCTTCCTCGTGGATGGGGTCGAGGTCACGCCCCGCGTCCTCGCCCACCGCTGGGACCCGGACCTCACGGAGACGGTCTACGCGCTCACCGACGCGCTCCGGCTGACGGAGCGCCGCGGCATCCGCGGGGACGTGCTGTGCGCGGACTGGGCGTACGAGGGCTCCGGGCGGGTGAAGGTGCGAGGCGGGGCCACCACGGGGCTGCGCGTGTCGCTGAGCGGCGGCTCACCGCTCGGGGCGGATCTGGACGAGCGGCCGTTCGCGGCCTGGCTCGCGCGCCACGCGCCCCGGCTCACCACCGATTCGGCCGCGCTGGCCGATCGCTACGCGGCGCAGTGGTTCGCGCTGTATGCCGACGGGGTGGGTGGGGCCGGATTCTCGCGTTGAAGCTGCGCGAGCTGCGCTGGATGCGGGCGGTGTCCGGCGTGGAGGAGCGGCTGGCTCGCTGGGACGGCGCCGGTGACCCGTACACGCCGGCGATCGAGCTCGGCGAGCACCACCAGGTGTCCCTGTTCGCCGCGCGGGAGGCGGCGCTGGACGCCGTGGTGGCGCGGGGCGGGTTCGGCGCCGTGCCCACCCGCCTGGACCAGGCCGTCTGGCACTGGGGCATGGTGCGCGCGCTGGGCGGGCCGGACCTGCGGGAGGCGGTCGCGGCCAAGTTCCTGCACGACGGGTACTTCCGCGACGCGCCGCACATCACCTGGACGGCGGCGCTGCCGTTCCTGCTCGCCGACTTCGGCGAACGCGCGCGGCTGGGCCTCGCGCAGGCGGTCGACGCGCTGCGCCTCGGCAGCGACGTGGAGACCTCGTGGGTGCTGCTCGCGCTCGCGCGCGTGGGATTCGCCGGCCGCTTCGAGCGCACCTGGAGCGCCTGGGCGCCCGTCGGCGCCTGCGCGTGGCTGGACACGTTCTTCCGCGGCGTCGTGGGCGACGGCCTCGCCGACGTCGGTCCGCTGCGCGTGGACGACGTGCCGTGGAAGGACGAGGAGATCAGCTTGGAGCGCGACGGGCCTGGCGGGCCTGCGCGAGCGACCTGAACCCGAAGAAGTAGTCCGCACCGGAGATGACGGTGATGATCATCGTCACCCACACGAGCGAGTCGACCCACAGCGGCTGGCCGTCGACGATGATCAGCACCAGCACCATCGCGACCTGGAAGACCGTCTTGATCTTGCCCCAGATGCTGGCCGGGATGACCTCGCCGTGCTCCATCGCGAGCTGTCGCAGCCCGGTCACCGCGAACTCGCGCGCGATGATCACCATCGCCACCCAGGCGCTCACGCGGCCGAGTTGGACGAGGCTCACGAGCGCGGCCGTGACCAGCAGCTTGTCCGCCAGCGGGTCCATCAGCTTGCCGAACGTGGTGACCGACTTCTGACGGCGGGCGATCCACCCGTCCAGGGCGTCCGTGAACGACGCGAGGATGAATACCGCGGCGGCGACTTCGTCCAGGCCTCCGCCTTCCTGCACGAGCACCGCGACGAGCACGGGGACGAGCAGAATCCGCAGAAGCGTCAGGACGTTCGGGACATTGAGCTCGAACACCCGTCCTGAACGTTATCCCCAGCGCGAGTTCAGCTGCGGTTTAGTCTCGGTTCAGGCGGTCACGGAATGCTTCCGGGCATGACGCGCATCGTGGTCATCGATCCGCAGCCGGCCGTTCGCGCCGGACTCGCGATGATGCTGCGCACCGAGCCGGGCCTGGTCCCGGTGGGTGTGGCCGTGGCGGCCGACGACGGACTGGAGCTCGTGGAGCGCCAGCGCCCGGATGTCGTGCTGCTCGATGCCTCTTCGCTCGCGCTCACGCGCAAGCTGCGCGCACTGGAGCACCCGCCGCGGGTGGTGCTCTACGCGGCGGTCGAGGACGACGCGCTCGGCGTCATGGCCCGTGTCGCGGGCGCGGACGGGCTCGTGTCCAAGACGGCCGAAGCGGACGCGTTGTACGCGGCGCTGCGCGCCGTCGGCCGCGGCGGCACCGCGCTGCCCGCGCTGAGCCGCGACGCGATGGACGCCGCCGCGCACCGCGTGCAGCCGGAAGACCTCGCGCTGCTGGCCATGCTCGTGGACCGCACGGAGCCCGCCGAGGTGGCCGCGACGCTGCGGCTGAATCCGCGCAAGATGGCGCGGCGGATCGAGCGGCTGCTCGCGACGCTGCGTCCGCAGCGCCCCACCGTGGCCTGAGCATCTATCGTGGGGGCGTAATGCCTCTCGTCCCCATGGTCATCGAGCGCACCGCCCGAGGCGAGCGCGAGTTCGACATCTTCTCGCGGCTGCTGAACGAGCGGATCATCTTCCTCGGCGGCGCGGTCGACGATCAGCTCGCGAACCTCGTCGTCGCGCAGTTGCTGCATCTGGAGTCTCAGGACCCGGATAAGGACATCTCGATCTACATCAACTCGCCCGGCGGCTCGATCTACGCCGGCCTGGCGATCTACGACACGATGAACTTCATCAAGCCCGACGTGGCGACGATGTGCGTCGGGATCGCGATGTCGATGGGTTCGCTGCTGCTGGCCGGCGGCGCGAAGGGCAAGCGCATGTCGCTGCCCAACTCGCGGATCCTGATCCACCAGCCGTCAGCCGGGTTCGAGGGCCAGTCGACGGACATCGAGATCCACGCCCGCGAGATCATCAAGACGCGCAAGCGGATCGACGAGATCTACGCCAAGCACACGGGTCAGCCCGAAGAAGTGGTGCACCGCGACATGGAGCGCGACCGCTTCTTCAGGGCCGATCAGGCCGCCGAGTACGGCCTCATCGACCGGGTCATCCACACCCACTGACGTTACAGGACGGAGTGCTCGATCACGCCGAGCGCTTCGATCTCCACTCTGCACGGTGTCGCCGGGCTGCAGGTAGCGGGGCGGGTCGAACGCCTCGCCGACCCCGCTCGGCGTGCCCGTCAGGACGATCGCGCCCGGCTCGAGCGTGCACGCCTCGGCGATGAAGTCGACGATCTCGCGCGGGTTGAAGATCATCGAGCGCGTGTTCCCGTCCTGGCGCAGCTCGTTGTTGACGTGCGTCGTGATGCGTAGGCCGAGCGCGTCCGGCAGCTCGTCCGTGGTCGTGATCCACGGGCCCCAGGGGCACGAGCCGTCGAAGCCCTTCGCGCGCGTCCATTGCTTCTCGCTGCGCTGCAGGTCCCGGGCCGAGAGGTCGTTGGCCACGGCGTAGCCGATGATCTGGTTGTCGTCGCCCATGACCAGGACGAGCTCGGCCTCGTAGTCGAGGGCCTGGCTGGCCTTCGGCGCCTGAGACCAGCTCCGTTGGGCGCGGCGCTCGAGAGCGGCAGCTTGAGGAAGATCAGCGGCTTGTCCGGGCGCTCCGATCCGAGCTCGGCGATGTGCTCGGCGTAGTTGCGGCCGACGCAGAAGATCGCCGGCGGGCGCGGGATCGGCTCCAGCAGCGTGACCTCGCTGAGCGCGTGGTCCGGGCCGGTGGCGGGGGCGCGATCGGGGTCGCGGAGGCGCTCGAGGAGCGACGCATCGTTGGTGAAGGTCACGATGCGGCTGCCCCGAACCTCACCGGTGAGACCCGAGGTGCCGCCTGGAGGAATGAACGTGGCGAGTTTCATTGGACGGATGACCGGCTTCAGAGTCGACGATGGAATGACGATGATGTCGTACGTGGACGTGAGCGCAATCCAAGCTGCAGCGGCGGCAACCTCGACGACCTACCGATCGTTCGCCGACGCGACGCGCTCCGTGCTCGACCTGCTCGAGCGCCACATGCCCGACGCCGCGGTGTTCATGGCCCACCTCGATCGGGGCCAGTTCATCCACCGCATCGTGGATGTGCGCGGGGGCGCAGACTACGGGCTGCGCTCGAATCAGGCGCTGCCCCTGGGCGACGCCTTCTGCTCGCACATGGCCGATGGGCGCGGTCCGCGCCTGACCGGCGATGCCGGCGGCGTCGACGCCTACAAGGCGCTCCCGATGCAGCGCAGCACCGGCGCCCGGTCGTATCTGGGCGTGCCGCTGGAGCTGTCGGACGGCACGCGCGTCGGCGCGCTGTCCGCGGTGTCCCGGCGACGCAATGCTTTTACCGCTGCTGATGAGCAGTTGTTCGTGATGCTGGCGCGGGTGCTGGCGGGCGAACTTGAACGAGAGTCCAACGCACGAGATTTGCGCAGGTTCAACGACATGCTTCGAGATCAGGCCAGAGGAATGGGTGCGATCGGCCGTGTGGCCAAAGCACTCGCGGCGGGTGACGATGCCCGCCAGGCGATCTGCGCGGCGGCCGCCGAGGTCATGGACGCGCCGGTCGCGTTCCTGCTGGAGCCGTCGGGTCGCGACTTCGCGTCGACCGCGATGTCCGGCGCGAACGTGCAGCCCGTGACGATCCAGCCGCGCGGCGACGGGTCGACGGGTGGCAAGGCGTTCACCGCGAAGGAGGCGTACTTCGTCGCCGACGCGCGCAACCATCCCGCTCTGGCCGCTCCGCTGGTGGAGGCGACTTCGGCTCGTAGCGCCGTGTTCGAGCCGGTGCTGCGCGACGGCGTCGTCTGCGGCGTCCTGATCGTCATCTGGCAGCGGCCCTTGGAGAAGTTCCCCGAGGCGTCTGGCGGGATGCTCAAGCTGGTGGCGGCGCAGGCCGCGATCGCGATCGAGCACGCCGGGCTGCGCGCCCGTGTGGCGGCGTTGGCGTTGACCGACGCGCTCACCGGCCTGGTGACGCGGCGCGTGTTCGACGAGGAGCTCCCGCGGGAGCTCGCGCGGGCCCGCCGCGGCGATTCGCCCGTGTCCGTGGCGGTCATCGACCTCGATCACATGACCGCGTTCAACATGCTGCGCGGCGAGGGCGAGGGCGACCGGCTCGTGAAGGAGACCGCGGCGCGGTGGCGCAACGAGCTCCGCGACGTGGACGTGCTGGCACGCCTGGACGGCGTGTCCTTCGCGGTGGTTCTGCCGAGCTGCGGCTTGTCTGAGGCGGTCGAGGTGCTGGACCGCGTGCGCGGCGCGACGCCGCGTGGGCAGACCGCTTCGGCGGGCGTTGCGCGCTGGGACGGCGAAGAGCCGGCCGAGCTGCTGATGCTCCGCGCCCAGGATGCGTTGACGGCCGCGAAGTCCTCCGGCCGAAACGTCACCATCCCCGCCGAATAGCGCGGGTTTACAGAAGTCCGCTCGCGCGTCGTGTAGGCTTGCGGCGCAGAAATCGAGTAGAAGCCGAGTTCTCTCGCCCCCTGGGTGAGAGGAACGGGGGACCCAGTTTGTCGGCCATGGTCAGGCCGAATGGGGCGAATCGCCGCCTGGTTGGCGGCGTAGCGCAGGCCTTTGCGCGAGCCCGACAGCTAACCCCGTAGGCACGAGGCCCTAAGGAGTGAGAGTTGTCGGCTCACGATTTGTCGTTCCCGTTTGTAACGCCCAATAACCGCGATCTTGTTGACGCGGAGCTGTGGGCACGGTCGCTGCGGCGGTCCGTGCACCGGCGCGAGATCACCGAGGCGGCGCGCAAGCACGCCATGCGGCGCAAGAGCGCGGCGGTGGCCGTGACGGCGTCGATGGCCGCCGGGCCGGTGGTCGCACCGTTCGCCGCGGTCGCGTCGGCCGGTGGTTCCCGCGCCGCGGCGACCCAGAAGGCGCCGGAGCGTGGAGGCTCCGCCGTCTCGCTCCCCTCGGGCGCCCTGGTCAAGTACGGCGACAACGGGCGCGGCCGTCGCCGCCGTCCAGAAGGCCGTCGGCGTCGATGACGACGGGATCTTCGGACCGATCACCCGCGGCGCCGTGGAGCGCTTCCAGTCGCGCGCCGGGCTGCCGGTCACCGGTTCGGTGGACGCGAAGACGTGGGCGACGCTGTTCCGCTCGCAGGTCTCCTACGTCGGGCGAAGGCGGCTCGCAGTCCGTGACCGTCGACTACCGCAACGGCGGCGCGACTGCGCCCGAAGCCGGCGTCGACGGCCCCGCCGCGGCTAGTCCGAAGCCGGTCACGAAGACGAAGACGAAGAAGAAGTCGTCGTCGAAGCGCACGGCCACCACGCCGCGTACGACGACGCCGTCGACGTCCACGGACGCCGCGGAGAACCGCAAGGCCATCACGAACACCCAGGCCGTGGCGAACCCGGCGCCGGCCGCGGCGCCGGTGTCGACCGGCGCGGGGTGCGGCGCCGGCCAGATCGCCTCGCCCGTCGCGGGCACGACCACCGGCAGCTTCGGCGAGAACCGCGGCTCCCACGCCCACGCCGGCAAGGACATCTCGGCGCCCACCGGCACTGCCGTGCGGGCCGCCCAGTGCGGCACCGTCACCAAGGCGGGCTGGGACAACGGCGGCTACGGCAACCTGGTCTGCATCGAGCACGAGGGCGGCGTGTCCACGTGCTACGCCCACCTCTCGTCCGTGAACACGAAGGTCGGCCAGTACGTGCACGTCGGCGACGTCGTCGGCAAGGTCGGCTCCACCGGTCGCTCCACCGGGCCCCACCTGCACTTCGAGGTCCGCGAGAACGGCAAGGCCGTCAACCCGGACAGCTATCTGAGCGGCTCGAAGACGATCGCCGGCGCCGCCCCGAAGACCGCCGCCGGCAAGTCCTCGAACGGCTCGCTCGCCGTGACGGAGTCGGGCTCCGCCGCCGAGTGGGGCGAGGCCACCGCGGTCTCGGCCGAGCAGACCGAGGCCACGCTCGCCGCCGCCTGGGAAGCCGAAGCCGCCGCAACCGCGCCGCAGAACGCCTCGCTGGCCGTGACGGACACGGCCCCCGCCCCGGCCTACGGCGCCCCCGCCGCAGCCGCGCCGGCCGACGGCACGGCCCCGGCCGCGACGACGGACCCGGCCGCCGCCACTCCGGCCGCCGCCACGGACCCGGCCGCCGCAACGCCGGCCGCCGCCACGGACCCCGCCGCCGCGGCCCCGGCCGCCGCCACGGACCCCACCGCGACCGCTCCGGCCGCGACTGAGGCAGCGCCGGCCACGTCGGACCCCGCAGCCGCTCCGACGGCAGGCACCGAGGAGGCGGCACCGGTCGCGACGGCACCGGCCGAGACCGCGCCGGCGCCCGCCGCCGAGGCCCCCGCCCCGGCCGCCGAAGCGCCCGCCGAGACCGCGCCGGCGCCCCGCCGCCGAGGCCCCCGCCCCGGCCGTCGAAGCGCCCGCCGAGACCGCGCCCGCGAGCCGGTCGCCGAGACGCCCGCGCCGGTCGAGACCGCGCCCGCCCCGAGGCGCCCGCCGCCGAGGCCCCGGCCGTCGAAGCGCCCGCCGAGACCGCGCCCGAGCCAGTCGCCGAGACGCCCGCGCCCGCCGAGGCACCGGTCGCGACCGCGCCGAGCGCCCGCCGCCGAGGCCCCGCTGAGCCCGCGCCGGCGCCCGCCGCCGAAGCGCCCGCCGAGACCGCGCCGGCGCCCGAGCCCGCCGCGTAGCGCGCACATCCCGCGAGAACGGTGGCGCCCGCCGTGTCGGCGGCGGGCGTGACCGCGCGGCAAACGCGACGAAACGTCCGGTAGCCGGACCTTTCGTGACGTGCGGGGCGCGTGATCGCGCTACCGCGCGGCAAAGTGCGACGAACCTCGCTCTATGCGCGAGGTTCGTTACATCGTCGCCGCGCGGCGGGTCCCGCCCTTCCTCAATGCTGGTGTTCGGGGTGCCGCGCCTTCGCGGGCTCCTCGGCGATCATCGCCGCGAGCAGGTTCAGGGCGCGTTCGCTCCGGCTGCCCGGCTCGGTGTGGTAGACGACGAGCTGCTGGCCCTCCGCGCCGTTGACCGTGAGGACCTCGGCGGCCAGGCCTCCATCATCCGCAGCAGACCCGGCCGGACGCGCTCCACGCGCGGCCGCGGGCGGCGGCGCGGGACGGTCTCGGCGCGCGCGAGCGTTTGCAGGTGTGCGGTGGCGTCACCGTCGAGCATCAAGGCGCGAGCGAGTGCGGCGAAGACCTGTCGACGGGTGCCGGTCACGGCCCTGCTCGAGCCGGACGTAGTAGTCGGCGGACACACCCGCCAGCAGCGCGAGCTCCTCGCGCCGGAGGCCGGGGACGCGGCGGCGCTCACCAGCCGGGGAGGCCGACGTCCTCGGGCCGGACGAGCTCGCGCCGGGCGCGGAGGAAGTCGCCGATGCGGTTCTCGGACACGGTCTTGAACGTGGCGCGGCGGCCGCGGGGCGGAGGGTGGCCCTGTCGCAGTCGTCACCGGAGCCAGCAGCGGGATCGGAGCCGCGACCGCGCAGCGGCTCGCGCGCGAAGGCGCACGGGTCGCCGCCGTCGCCCGCCGGGCCGACCGCCTCCAGGTCCTCGAAGGCGTCCTCCCGATCGCCGCCGACATCTCCAGCCCGGACGACGTCCAGCGCGTCACCGACGCGGTCCGCGCCGAGCTCGGCCGCGTCGACCTCGTCGTCGCGAACGCCGGCGTGATGCTCGGCGCCCCGTTCGAGAGCGCCGAGGTCGGGGAGTGGGAGCAGATGATCGACGTCAACCTCCGCGGCCTCATTCGCACCGGCCGCGCGTTCGTCGACGACCTGCTCGCCGCCGCCGAGGCGGGCGAGCGCGCCGACCTCATCCACGTGGACTCCGTCGGCGGCCACGACCGTTCGTCAACTACGGCGTGACTGCGCCACGAAGGCCGCCGTGGCGCACCTCACGCGCAGCCTGCGCAAGGAACTCGGCCCGCGCGGGGTGCGCGTGAAGAAGGTCGAGCCGGGCGTGGTCGCTGACCGAGCTCGGTGACGGCATGAGCGACGAGACCGGCCGCGCGATGCCGACCGAGATGCGCACCCAGATCACGACACTCGAGGCGGGCGACATCGCCGACGCGATCGTCTACGCGGTGTCCGCCCCGGCGCACGTGAACGTCGCGGAGCTAATCGTCGTCCCGACCGCCCAGGGCTGAGCGCGTCTCGGCGTCGCCCTGCGCGGCTTCGTCGCTCGTCCAGTGCCACTGCACGCCGGCGTCGATCTCGAACCGCGGGCTGCTGTGGTCCTGGATCGAGTCGACGTCGATGCGCACGACCGCGATCCGCTCGAGCTCCCGCTCGACCGTGGCGTAGCCGTGCACCGTGATCGCCACGCCGCGGGCGAGCACGGTGACGGCGCAGCGCGGGTCCTCACGCAGCCGCACCAGCGACTCCCGCGGCAGGGCCAGCGCGAGCGCGAGCTCGCGCGGCCCGCGCCGGATCGCGGCGGAGACCGGGATGGCGTGGGGCGCGCCGGCGCCCGTCGAGAGCACCGTGACCGTGCCTTCGGGCCAGTCGGGAAGCGCGTCCATCACTTGCGGTTGAGCTCGCGCTCGAGCAGCTTGTTGGCCTTCTCGAGCTGCTCGTCCGTGGCCTTGTCGACGGACTTCACCCCGACCTCCCGGTTGACCCACGAGTTGACCTTGCTGTGCGGCTCGTTGTCGCGCCGCGCGATCAGCGCCACCAGGTTGTGACGCTCCGCGCGCAGGCGCTCGCGCCGCTCGAACGACGTCTCGGGCTCAGGCGGCGCCATCTGCACCACCGGCGTGAACGCGGCCAGAGCCGGTGAGATCTCCGGCTTGGGCTCCGCGAACAGCTGCAGGGCCTCGCCGGGCTGCGTGGTCTGCAGCACCTCGTCGTCGCGCTCCGCGCTCGACCACAGCGCGCGGAACGGCTCCTTCGCCTCCGAGCGCTCGCCCCGCTCGGTGTCCTCGCCGCTCACGGACTCGAAGATCAGCGCGTGCTTGCGCTCCTCCTCGATCGCGATCGCCAAGCGCTTCAGGCGCGGGTCCGACGGGAGGAAGACGTGCGCCATCTGCTGCTTCGGTTCTGGCGTGCGGCGGATGAAGCGCCCGATCACCTGGCGGAAGAACAGCTCCGTGCGCGAGTTGGTGGCGTACACCCCCACGCGCAGGCGCGGGACGTCCACGCCCTCGGACACCATCAGCACCGACACGAGCCACGGCTCCGCGTTGGCCGAGAAGCGCGCGATCCGCTGGGAGGCGTCCGCCGCGTCGGAGTGCACGACGTCCGGCCGCTCGCCCGTGATCCGCGCGAGCCGGCCGGCCAGCTTGTCGGCGTGCTCCTTGTCCATCGCGATCACGAGCCCGCCCGCGTTCGGGTGGTCGCCCGCGCGGATCTTGACCAGCTCGTCGTTCGCGTCGCGCAGGACGTGGGTGATCCAGTCGCCGTCGGCGTCCAGCGCCGTGCGCAGCCGGCGCGCGGCCTCCGGCGCGGGCAGCACGACGTCGAAGCCCGCCCGCCGGACCTTCCCGTCGCTCACCCACTCCATCTCGCCGCCGTAGGTGTGGAACGTCACCGGCCGGCACACGTTGTCGATCAGCGCCTGCGTGTAGCCGTAGTCGTAGTCCGCGGAGGACACGCCCTCGTCGGTGTACGTCACCCACGGGATCGGCGAGTTGTCCGAGCGGAACGGCGTCCCCGAGAGCAGGAGCCGGAACTTCGCGGACGCGAACGCGTCCACCGTCGAGCGCCCCCACGACGCGTCCTCGCCCATGTGGTGCGGCTCGTCGGCGATCAGCAGCGTCGGCCGCTCCGCGCAGCGCCGCCGGTGCACCTCCGACCCCGCCGAGACCGTCGCGTACGTGACCGCGATCCCGTGCCGGTCCCGCGGCTCCGGCCCCGCGCCGTTGGGCCGGTTCGGCTCCAGATGGATGCCGTAGCGCGCCGCATCCAGCGCCCACTGGCGGCAGATGTGCGTCGTCGGCGCGACCACGGCCACGCGCGACACGCGCCCCTCGGACAACATCCGGTGGGCCACGTGCAGGCCGAACGTGGTCTTGCCGGCCGCGGGCGTCGCGGACGCCAGGAACGCATCGTTGGAGGACTCGAACACCTGGGCCGCCGCGATCTGCTGCCACTTGCGGAGCGGGCGGGCGGAAGGCCAGGGCGGAAGGGAGCGGCCCGCTGCGGAGCGGGGAAGAGCGTCGATCTCGTACGTCACGGGACGGGTCAGATTAGGCGGCCTCCCGGACGGGTCTGGGACGGAAATTCGCTACGAGCGGGAACGGCGGAACGTCAACTGCGAGCACGCCCGCGGCCGCCGCGTCAAGAAACTCGTGCCCGCGCGTGAGCCGTTTCTTGACCCGTCGGGGCGGGCGTGCTGATTGCGGGTGAGGCGGGTGCCCCGCACTGCGTGAACGCCTTGGCGTTCACGTCCTGTCACGCCGAGGGACGGTCCACGCCACGCGAGCGTTCAGTTGGGACCGTCATACGGTCCGAAGGCATCGCTCGCGTGCCCGGGTGGCGCGTTGCCGCTCGTGCGGGAGGCGGGTGCGGAAGGTAACTCGCGGATAGCGCGACTTGCCTGCGGCACCCCCGCGCAACGGACAGATCGCGCCGCTCGCGCCCGGGCGCACCCGGCTGCACCCGCACAAGAGCGCGCCGGCCGCGGCGGGTCAAGCGGGCCAACCGCGAAGCGTGGTTTGCTTGACGCGACGCCCGACGGTGTGCTCGCCGTTGACGTTCGTTTGCGCCACCCATCCCGGGTGTGGGACGACGATGGGGCAAGGGCGTGCCGATCGCGCAACGCGGGCCGGGTTGGACGTACCGCCCGGACGATCGCCCACCGACGGTGTTCGGCAGGACGCGCACATCCGCGTCGCCGCGCCCCGGACCGCGCGCGTCGCGCTGCTCAGACGCGGGTACGACACCGACGAGGGGCTCCTGTTCCTCGCCTACATGACCGACCCACGCCGCCAGTTCACACCCCTCATGCAGCGCCTCGCGGCCCACGACGCCCTCCACCGGCACACCCGTCACGTCGGCAGCGCGCTCTTCGCCATCCCGCCGGGAACCACCCCCGGGTCGTTCATCGCGCAACCACTCCTCTAACCTTTCGTACGTGTCTCTCAAGTCACCCATTTCTCCGACCCCGGCTGCCCCTGGGCCTGGTCGGCCTCTCCTGCCCTCGCCGCGCTGAAGTGGCGCTACGGCGACCAGCTCGAATGGCGCCACGTCATGATCGGGCTCACCGAGTTCGGCTCCGTCTACGAGGAGCGCGGGTACACGGGCCCCGGCCAGGCGCGCGGGTACCGCAACTTCCGCTGGCGGGGCATGCCGTTCTCCACCGAGCCGCGTGAGCGGGTGCACGGCACGTGGCCGATGTGCCGCGTCGTGGTCGCCACGCGCAGGCTCGCCCCCGAGCGCGAGTACGCGGTGTTCCGCGCGCTGCAGTTCGCGCAGTTCACGACCACGCTCTTCCTCGAGGACTACGCGCAGCTGCGCGAGGCCATCGCCTGGGTGCCGGGCATCGACGCCGACGCGATCATCGCGGCCGCGCAGGACCCGGAGACGGAGGCCCTGTTCGAGGCCGACAAGGACGAGGCCCGCACGGCGGCCGGCTCCCCCACGGAGTTCCAGAACAAGCACGCCAACACGGACGGCCGCGTGCGCTACACGGCGCCGAGCCTCAAGCTCGACAACGGCACGACCACCCTCGAGGCGGGCGGCTACCAGTCGTTCGAGGCCTACGACGTGCTGATCGCGAACCTGGACACGCAGCCTGTCCCGCCGCGCTCCCGCGACCGACGTCGCCGAGGTCATCGCGGCCTTCCCGGACGGCCTCACGACCGGCGAGATCGCCCAGGTGTGCGCCGAGGACAAGTTCCCGGCCAACGCCGACGCCACCGAGGACGCCCTGATCACCGCTGCGGGTGACGGCCTCATCAAGCGCCTGCCGTTCGGGCACGACGCGCTCTGGGTGCCGGCCCAGGCCACCGCGGCGAAGCTCGCCGCGGCGGCGTAGAGCCAGGACGCCGGCCCCGCGAGGGGCCGGCGCTCACCCTCTCCTACGGGTTGGTCGTCGACAGCGTGAAGGTCAACGTCTTGGCGTACGAACCCGTACGCAGCGCGTCGTTGGCCTTGACCGGCTGCTTGAAGCCGATCTTCACCGCGTCGTTGGAGACCGGGTTCGCCCACGAGAGGAGCGAGGTCGGAGCCGAGGCGCCACCGACCGGGGCGTACACGTCGCTCGACGTCGCGCCGAGGACGGCGTTCGCCTGCAGCTTCTCCGGCAGGAAGAACGCACCGTTGACCAGGTGGCCGGTGGCCGTCGCGCTCGGGTCGGCGACGCTCAGCGTCGCGTCACCGGCGGTGGACGTCACGGTGGCCGCCGTGGAGGCGTAGTAGTCCTTCTGCATGCCGGCCGTGAACGGACCGAAGTTGGCCGCGGTGCCCAGGTTCAGAGCGAGCGTGGCCGGGACGTTGCCGCCGACCGTGTCGCCCGTACCGACCGAGCAGGTCACGGACGTGGACTTCGACGGGTCGCTCTCGGAGGTGGCCTGCAGGCTGACCGAGCCGGAGGCGGACGCGTTGGCCGCCTTGTCGACGTAGACCGGGACCTGGACCGTCTCGCCGAACTTCGCGGTGGCGAACTCGTTCTTCAGGTACGCGGTCCAGCCGGTGCCCGAGGCGGTCGCCGACAGGCGGTAGATGTCGCTCGTGAAGTACTGGTTGACATCGCCCGACGGGTGGACCGTGGTCGGGATGCTCGCCGCCACGCCCGTGTTCTTGAGCGGGAACGTGCAGGTGGCGAGACCCTCGGCGGTGCCGCGGGCCGGGGTGGCCAGCTCGACGCCGCGCGTCTGCGGGCCGGTGCCGGCCAGCGAACGGACGCCGATCTTGTAGCGGTTGACGCCGTCCGCATCCACGCGCTTGTCGAGGATGTAGAAGTGCAGGTCGTTGGCCGCGGCCTTGAACTCGGACTTGGAGCCCGAGTTGGTGCCGGCGTGGAACGTGCCGTCGTTGGTCTGGCGCTCGTCGCCGAGCGGGGCCTTCACGGGCGTGCCGTCAGCCTTGACGTAGTCGACCTGGTTGATGTCCTGCGGGTTGGCGTCGATGTACCAGGTCTGGCAGTTGAACGAGCCGCAGGAGGAGTTCGTGTTCTTGTTCTTGCCGAGCAGCACGCCGCTGCCGCCGGTGAACGAGTCCGAGCCGATCTGCTGGACGACCTCGACCGTGTAGTCGTTGAAGCCCGCGGTGACACCGTGTGCCGGTGGCCGACGTGTACCACGGGCCCTCGCACATCGGGTCGGTGTGGTAGCGGCACGGCGGGTTCTTGTCGGCCGGCGCGGCGCCGTCGAGCAGCACGCGGATGCCGGCGAGATCGTCGCCCGGGTTGACCTCGCGCGCCTTGACCTCGGCCACCATCGTGCCGGACGTCGCCAGCCCGTTGCGGTTGAGCGTCAGGACGTCGTCGGCCGCGACGAAGTTGAGCTTCTGCTTGTTGCGGATGCCGTGCTGCGCGCCGAGGGCGGCGCCCTGCGTCGGCGGGATCATCCAGCGGGTGTGCTGGCCGCCCGGGCCGTTGAACGAGCCGCGGCTCATCATGTCCCACATGCCGCCGGCGGTGCGCTGCTGCTGCACGGCGAACGGGTTGTTGTAGTTGTCCGGCAGACCCAGGTTGTGGGAGAGCTCGTGCGCGAACACGGCCATGCCGGAGGACTCGGCCTCGGTGGAGACCGTGCCGGAGGCGGACGGCCAGATGTTGGCGGCCGCGGCCCAGGAGGTCCACGGGATGTAGCGGGTCGTGGCCCAGTTGCCCTTGGCGTGCAGCGGGTCGATGGCCTTCGGGCCGAACGCGTCGCTGACGGTCTCCGGGCCGGTGAAGCGCATCTCGCCGAACTCCTGCCACGTCGCGCTCTCGTCCTGGCCGGCGGAGACGTAGTAGGCGTTGTCGAACGTCGCGCGCTCGGCGGCGGAGACGTTGGCCGCCCAGATGTCACGGACGGCGTTGAAGTAGTTCTGGTTGCAGGTCTTGGTGCCGCCCGGGTTCGGGCAGTCGGCCGGGATCTGCTGGAAGTTGCCGATGTGGTAGCGCCAGGACTCCAGCGGCAGCTGGTACGGGCCGTAGGGCACGAGCTCCACGCCGTACTTGCCGTAGGAGTTCTCCATCCAGTACCGGTTGATGGTCTGGTAGTTGTTCAGCGCCGACGGCTTGTTGAAGAAGTCGCCGTAGAACTGCGGGACCTCGGCGCGCGGAACACTGTGCGCGACGGCCGACGGCGTGCCGAAGATCGTCGAGCCGGCCGGCTGCGAGATCGTGAACGGACGGTCGGGATAGTCGACCATGATGAGCGCGACGCGCCACTTGTCCACGGTCGGCTGGATGCTCGGGTCCGAGTAGTCCGGCCCCGGCAGCTTCTTGTAGTCGGCCCAGGTCAGGTTGTCCTGGAACGACCAGTTCTGCTTGTCGAGCGGCGCAGGCGGCGCCGCGATAGCGGGCGTAGCCGCTACCACCGTCGCCGCGGCTACCGCCGCGGCGAGGACTGCTTTCTTGATCAACTGCCCCTCCACTCGAGAACGGCCCGCGGCCACCGTCGATCGGAACCCTCACCCCAATGCAGCCCGCTCCGCGACCACGGGTGATCCCATGCTCATTACGAAACCCTTAAAAGTCAATGCGCCGTGGATGCATATCCACGCCCTTGTAAGGTCGGGGCGAAGTGCGAACCGTTCGATCAGGAAAGAGGTGGCGCGGTGCGTGAGGGCCGCGGCCTCTCCATCGGTCGCGGACGTCCAGATCGACCGGACGGCCCGGATCGAGGTCGCCCGCGGCGCGCGCGTGATCCTGGGGCGCGGCGTCGTGATCGGGCCGGACGCGCGGATCTCGGCGCATGCCGGCACGGTGAAGGTCGGCGCGGGCGCGCGGCTGTGCGAGCGCGCGGTGATCGTCGCCCACACGGGCGTGGAGATCGGCGAGGGCGCCGTGATCGGCGACTGGGCCGCGATCGAGGACGCGACGCCGACGTTCGCCGACGTCGAGCGCCCGATCAACGCGCAGCCGTTGCTCGCGTCCCTCGTGCGCGTGGGCGCGCGCGCGAAGATCGGGATGCACGCCGTGCTCTTCGCGGGGACCACGATCCCCGCGGGCGCGACGGTGGAGCCCTACGCCGTCGTGCGGGACGCGACGAGCCGCTCGTAGACCGCGACCGTCTGGCGCGCGACGTCGGCCCAGTCGAAGCGCAGCACGTGCTCGCTCGCCTCGGCGACGAGCCGGTCGCGCAGCTCGTCGTCGGTCAGCAGTTGCTGGGCCATCCGCTCGAGCGAACGCACGGAGTCGGCGCGGAACCGCAGCCCGACCTTGCGCCCACGCGGGACGACCTCCCGCAGCCCGCCCGTGTCGGCGACGATCGTCGGGCAGCCGCTCGCCATCGCCTCCAGCGCGACGAGCCCGAACGGCTCATAGATCGAGGGCACGAGGCACAGATCCGCGATCCGGTACAGCGAATGCAGGACGTCGTCGCCCGTCCAGCCGATGAACGTGCCGTGCTCCATCAGCCCGAGCCGCTCGGCCTGCGCCTTGAGCTCGGCCTCCGCGGTGCCGGAGCCGGCGATCAGGAACCGCACCTTGCCGACGCGGCGGATGAGCCCGGGCAGCGCGTCGAGCGCGAGGTGGAAGCCCTTCTCGTACACGAGCCGGCCGACGAGGATCACGAGCTGCTCGTCCGGTGCGGCGAACTTCGCGCGCAGGCGCGGGAGGTCGGAGACGGGCTGCAGGTCGGTCGGGTCGATGCCGTTCGGGATCGCGGTCACCTTCGCGCGCGGAAGCCCGTAGATGTCGGTGACCTGCTCGCGCATGAACTCCGAGCACGTGATCACGCGGTCGGCGCCGCGCGCCATCCGCTTCTCGACGCCGTGGATGTGCGACTGCGGGTGCTTGTTCACCCAGCCCTGGTGGCGGCCGTACTCGGTGGCGTGCACGGTCACCAGCCACGGGATCCGGCGGCGCCGGGCGAGCTGACGGGCCGCGGCGGCCACGAGCCAGTCGTGCGAGTGCACGAGGTCGAACCCGCTCCCGAGCTCCGCGCCCGCGGCCAGCATGTCCTCGTTCATGCGGTCGACCCAGGCGATGAACGCGTCCAGGTCGTCCTTCGGGAACTCCGGCTCGCGCACGCGATGCACGTGCACGCCGTGGCGCTCCTCGTGCGCGTCCAGGCGACCGCCGCCGCGCGTGACGACGTGCACCTCGTGGCCGTCGCGCACGAGCTGCTCGGAGAGCTTGCGGACGTGGCGCGCCAGGCCGCCCTCGACGATCGGCGGGTACTCCCACGAGAGCGTGAGGATGCGCACGGGGCCGGAGCCTATCGGGGGTGACCAACGGGAGATAGCACCTAAACGGAATCGCCCGTTGGGCGGGGCCCCCGCCCAACATCCGCGGGGAAGTGGCGGAGCACCCACTCCGCCGAAAGTGGCTCGCGGCGGTAGTTCTTGCCGCCGACGAGCACGTAGTCGCGCGTACGCAGGTCCATCGGCAGGTCGCGCTCGATCGGGTACCAGTCGTTGTGCTGCTGGATGAGCTCATTGAGCTCGTCGAAGCGGGCACGGTGGGCGAACTCCGTCCAGCGCTGGGCGAACAGGGCGGGGTCGCCGTCGCACTCGGCCCGGAGGTTGCGGTGCGCCCGCTCGAAGCGGCGCTTCTGGTGGGCGATCGCGCTGTCGATCTCGGAGATCCGCTCCATCCAGCGCGGCTTGACGCCCGCCTTCAGATAGGACTCGACCGTGCGCTGCGCCAGCCGGGCGCGGCTGGAAATCGGCTTTCCCAGCCCGGTCGATGCGTCGAGATCCTTCTTGACCAAGCGTTCCGCGGCACTGCCGTCCATCACGTTCCATTGTACGAATCGCTGGGTACGAGGCCCGCACCATGAAACGGATAATCACGGCTTTCCTGATCGTTGGCGCGTTCCCCGCGAGCGCGGCCGCGCAGCAGCCGACCGTCTACTCGAGCCTGCCCCTGAGCGGCGCGTCACGCGTGCAGACCAAGGCCGTCAACGACGGCGCGCGCCGGGCGCTGCGTGAGGCGGGGAGCCCCGTGCGGCTCGTCACGCTCAACAGCGCGACTCCACGCGCGGGGTCGTGGACCGTCGGCCGCACGCGCGCGAACGCGCGCAAGGCCGCGAAGGACGCCTCGACCGTGGCCTACATCGGCGAGTTCAACTCCGGCGCGAGCAAGATCTCGATCCCGATCCTCAACCGCGCCGGCATCCCGCAGATCAGCCCCGCGAACACCTACAACGGGCTCACGACGCCTGTGGAACGGGGCGAGCCGGGCAAGTACTACCCGACCGGTGTCCGCACGTACTTCCGGATCGTCCCGAACGACCACGTGCAGGCCGCCGCGCTCGTCACCGCGATGCGTGACCGCGGCTGCAAGGCGCTCGGCCTCGTGCACGACGGCGAGGTGTACGGCAAGGGCATGAACACGGATGTCGTCGCCACCGCGGCCCGGTTCGGCCTCCCGGTCGTCGCCAACCGCCGGATCAGCCGCAGCGCCCCCAGCGCCATCCGCCGCGCCAAGGCGGACTGCATGGCCTACACCGGCATCACGGCCAACGGCGCCGTGCGGCTGTTCCGCTCCAGCGCGCTGCGCGGCCTGCAGCTCTACGGCAGCGACGGCGTGGCCGAGACGGGCTTCGTGGGGCGCCTGCCGCGTTCGGTCTACCGCCGCACGTTCGTCACCGTCGCGACGCTCCCGACGCCGGACCAGTTCGGCAACCGCGACCCGTACTTCGTCTACGGCTACGAGGCGATGAAGCTGATCCTCGACGGGCTCGCCGCGTCCGGCGGCACCCGCGCGGGTCTGCTCGGTTGGCTGCCGACCGTCCAGAACCGCCAGAGCGTGCTCGGCACGTACGGCTTCGACGCCAAC
Source organism: uncultured Solirubrobacteraceae bacterium (assembly GCA_963724195.1). GTDB lineage: Bacteria > Actinomycetota > Thermoleophilia > Solirubrobacterales > Solirubrobacteraceae > Solirubrobacter. Next base: position 50,452 of record CAVRTQ010000019.1, read on the forward strand.
GGCGACACCACGCTGCGCACCTACGGGCTCTACGGCGTCATCCGCAAGGGCGTCCTCGCCTTCGACGCGACGATCACCGCCGGCTGAGCAGCACGAGGCCGTCGAGCTCCAGCTCGACGGCCCAGTCGCCGTCCGGGCGCGGGAGCTCGCCCTCGCCCCGCAGCCGCACCGCGACGAACACCTGCGCGTCCCCGCGCGTGAACGCGACGACATCCTCGCCGGCTTCGACCGGCTCGTAGGCGCCCGCGAACGCCTCCGGCAGGCGCGCGCGCAACGCGAGCGCCGTCCGGATGACCTGCAGCTTCGCCGGTGGGTCGTCGGAGGCCAGCGCCGCGCGGCGCGCGTCCCAGTCGACGGGCCGGCGGTTGTCGGGGTCCACCAGCGAGAGGCACAGCAGCTCGTCGCCCTGGTAGATGTCGGGCACGCCCGGCACGGTCAGCTTGAGCAGGAGCTGGCCGAGCGCGGCCCGGTCGCCCGCCTCGGCGACCTGCTGCTGGAAGGGCAGGAACGTGCGCAGGAAGTCGCGGTGGGTGAACAGGGCGCGCGCGAACGTCTGCACCGCCGCCTCGTGCGCTTCGTTCACGTCGACCCAGGAGGTGTGCTGCTTGGCCTCGCGCATCGCCTTCTCGAGGTACCCGTGCAGGCGCTCCTCGGTGATCGGCCACACGCCCAGCAGCGTCTGGAAGATGAACAGCTGCTCGACCGGGGTGGGCGCGCCGCCGCTCGTCAGCGAGCGGCAGACGGAGAGCCAGTTCTTCACGTGCGCGGCGAACTCGTCCGGCATCGACGCCAGCGCGCCGATCCGCGCGCGCACGTCGCCCGAGCGCTTGGTGTCGTGCGTCTGGGTGACGAGCAGGTTCCGCGGGAAGCGCGAAGCCCGCTCCGCGTTGCCGCGGTGGAAGTCGCGGACCGACACGCTGAACCGTCCTGGATCGCCGCCGACGTCGTTCAGCGCGAGCAGCCGCGCGTAGCGGTAGAACGCGGTGTCCTCGACGCCCTTGGCCATCACCGGCGGCGTCGTCTGCTGGAAGCGCGTGACGAACGCCTCCCAGCCCGGCACCTCGAGCAGCAACTTCGACGCCAGCGAGGCCGGCAGCCCGGCCTCGGCCACGGCGTGCCGGTCCTGATCCTCGACGCGCCCCGACCACGGCTCGACGTAGGTGCGGTAGACGGGGAGCGACGCCAGCGCGCGCTCCAGCCCGGCCACGCGCTGCGGGGCCTCGCGCAGCAGCCGCTCGACCTCCGGCGCGAACGCCGTCCGCGCCTGCTCGAGCTTGGCCTCGAACGCCAGCTCGCCGAAACGCCGGTCGTCCCGGCTCACCTCGACCCACAGGTCGGTCAGCGGCGCCTCGCCCGCGGGGTCGACGAACAGCCCGCACACGTCGTTGAGGAACTCGTAGCCGACGGTGCCCTCGATCGGCCAGTCGCGCAGCGGCTCGCCGGGATCGAGGATCTTCTCCACCCAGACGTGCTCGACGCCGCCCTCGCGCAGCCGCGCCAGGTAGCCCGCGGGATCGGCGAGCCCGTCCGGATGGTCGATCCGGAGCCCGTCCACGTGCCCCTCGCGCACCAGCCGCAGCGCGAGCTGGTGCGTCTCGGCGAACACCTCCGGGTCCTCCTGGCGGACGGCCGCGAGGTGGTCGATGTCGAAGAAGCGCCGGTGGCGGCCAGTCTGCTCGTCGAGGTCGAAGAACTGCGCGCGCCGCTGCGGGTCGCTCCAGTACCGGTTCTTCTCGTCCGTCGCCATGTGGTTCGGGACGATGTCGAGCACGATTCCCAGGCCCGCGGCCTTGGCCGCCTCGACGAGGGCGAAGAACTCCTCCTCGCCCCCGAGCTCGTTCGAGATCGAGGTCGGGTCCACGACGTCGTAGCCGTGCATGGAGCCCTCGCGCGCCTGGAACGACGGCGGGAGGTAGACGTGCGAGACGCCGAGGTCGGCCAGGTAGGGCACGAGCTCGCGCGCGGCGGCGAACCCGAAGTCGCCGCCGAGCTGCAACCGGTAGGTCGCGCGCAGCTCCGTCACGGCTGCTCCCGGCGCAGCAGGATCAGCGAGTGGTCGACCATCTCCACTCGGGCGCCGGCCTCCAGCGTCTCGTCGCCCGGCTCCACGTCGGGCCGCGACGTGTCCAGCACGATGGTCCACGACTCCGCGAACGCGCCGTCCGGCAGCGTGAAGGTGTGGTCCTCGTGGTGGCCGTTGAACAGCAGCAGGAAGGACTCGTCGAGCACCTGGCGCCCGCGCACGTCCGGGGACGCGATCTCCTCCCCGTTGAGGAACAGGCCGACGACGGGCGCGCCACCCCAGTCCTCGTCGCGCATGATCTCGCCGCCGGGGTTGAACCAGGCCGCGTCCGGGAGGCCGGAGCCCTCCACCTCGCGACCGAACAGAAACTCTCGGCGGCGGAAGACGGCGTGCGCGCGGCGCAGCGCGATCAGCCGCTTGGAGAACGCCAGCAGCTCGGCGTGCTTCTCGACCAGCGACCAGTCGAACCAGGAGATCTCCGAGTCCTGGCACCAGCCGTTGTTGTTGCCGCCCTGCGTGCGGCCGAACTCGTCGCCGCCGAGCAGCATCGGCGTGCCCTGCGAGAGCAGCAGCGTGGCCAGGAAGTTGCGCTGCTGGCGGTCCCGGCGCGCGTTGATCTCGGGATCGTCGGTCTCGCCCTCGACACCGTGGTTCCAGGACCGGTTGTCGTCGGTCCCGTCCCGGTTGCCCTCCTTGTTGGCCTCGTTGTGCTTCTCGTTGTAGGAGACGAGGTCGCGCAGCGTGAAGCCGTCGTGGGCGGTGATGAAGTTGATCGACGCGAACGGGTGCCGGCCGTCGTCCTGGTAGAGGTCGCTGGAGCCGGTGAGCCGGTTCGCGAACTCGCCGACCTGCGCCCGGCCGCGCCAGAAGTCACGCATCGTGTCGCGGTAGATGCCGTTCCACTCCGACCACAGCACGGGGAAGTTGCCCACCTGGTACCCGCCCGGGCCGACGTCCCACGGCTCCGCGATCAGCTTCACCTGCGACAGGACGGGGTCCTGGTGGATGACGTCGAAGAACGCCGACAGGCGGTCCACGTCGTAGAGCTCTCGGGCCAGCGCCGAAGCCAGATCGAAGCGGAACCCGTCGACGTGGCACTCGATCACCCAGTAGCGCAGCGAGTCCATGATCAGCCGCAGCACGCTCGGATGCATGACGTTGAGCGTGTTGCCGGTGCCCGTGTAGTCCATGTAGTGGCGCGGATCGTCGGGCACGAGCCGGTAGTAGGACTTGTTGTCGACGCCCCGGAACGACAGCATCGGACCGAGGTGGTTGCCCTCGGCCGTGTGGTTGTAGACGACGTCGAGGATCACCTCGATGCCCGCCTTGTGCAGGGCCTTGACCATGCCCTTGAACTCACGGACCTCCTGCCCCGCCTTGCCGGTCGCGGCGTAGGGGGAATGGGGCGCGAGGAAGCCGATCGTCGAGTAGCCCCAGTAGTTCGTGAGCCCGCGCTCGTCCAGGAACGCCTCGTCGGCGATGTGGTGGACGGGCAGCAACTCGACCGCGGTGACGCCGAGGTCCCTGAGGTAGCCGACGGCGGCATCGGAAGCCATGCCCGCGTAGGTGCCCCGGAGGTCTTCGCGCACGTCCGGGTGCTGCATGGTGAAGCCCTTGACGTGCGTCTCGTAGATCACCGAGTCCGCGAGCGGCGTGTTCGGCGGCCGGTCGTCCTGCCAGTCGAAGCGCGGGTCGATGACGACGCTCTTCGGGATCGCGGCGGCGTCGTCGGAGTCGTCCGGCGTCAGGTCGTCGTCCTCGCCGCCCGTCAGCTCGTACGGGTGGACGTTGCCCTTGGCGAACTGGATCGGGCCCTCGATCGACTTCGCGTACGGGTCCATCAGCAGCTTGGCCGGATTGAAGCGGTGGCCGGACTGCGGGTCGTACGGGCCGTGGACGCGATAGCCGTAGCGCTGGCCGGCGTGCACACCCGGCAGGTAGCAGTGCCAGTTGAACGACGTGCGCTCGGTCAGCTCGACGCACGTCTCTTCGTCGCTGTCGTCGAACAGACAGAGCACCACGCGTTTCGCGTGCTCGGAGAAGATCGAGAAGTTGGTCCCCTCGCCGTCCCAGGCGGCGCCGAGCGGGAACGGGGAACCGGGCCAGACCTCCATCAGCGGACCAGCGCTCCCGACAGCGGGGGCAGGACGATGAATCCGGGTTCGAGCGTGGGCTCGTGGGTGGTCAGCACTAGTTCCTCAGTCTGCTCTCGGGGCACATGCACGGTCACGCGGGCGAAGTTCGCCAGCAGCGTGTACTCACCGCGCTTGACGGCGAGCCAGCCGGCCCGCTCGTCGAAGGTCACGTCGTCCACATCGCCCGCCGGCAGCTCGCGGCGCACGCGCAGCAGCTCGCGATGCAGGTCCAGCAGGCCGGCGGGCTCACCGGCGCGCGTCAGCTTGGAGCGCTGGAAGGTGGCGGGGTCCTGCGGGTCGGGCACTTCTTCCCCGGCGAACGCGGCGAACGCGGCGAACTCGCGCCGGCGCCCCTCGCGGGTCGCGTCGGCGATCTCCGGGTCGATGTGGTCCGTGAAGAACTGGAACGGCGCCCGCTCGCCGTATTCCTCGCCCTGGAAGAGCATCGGCGTGAAGGGTGACAAAAGCGTGCAGAACGCCGCGAGTGGCCGCGTCTCGACGGGCAGACGGTCGCCGAACGCGCGGTTGCCGACCTGGTCGTGGTCGGCCGAGAAGACGACGAAGCGCTCCGGGGCCACGTCGAACGCGGGTGCCCCGAAACGCCGCTTGCGGAACGTTGAGTAGTTGCCGTCGTGCACGTGCGGACGGCGGAAGGCTTTGGCCAGCAGCGCGATCGAGTCGAACTCCTCGTACCAGCCCTGGGTCTCGCCCGTGAGCAGGACGCGCAGCGCATGATGGAAGTCGTCGGCCCAGGCGGCGTCGCAGCCCCAGCCGCCCACTTCGCGGGGTCGCATGACCTTGGGGTCGTTCATGCCCGACTCGGCGATCACGAGCGCGCCCGGGTGGATGGCGTGCACGCGCCGCGCGACCTCGGCCACGAGGTGCTCGGGGCTGGAGTCGGCGATGGCGTGGATCGCGTCCAAGCGCAGGCCGTCGAGGTGGAAGTCGCGGATCCACTGCTCCGCGCTCTGGCAGACCCACTCGCGGACGGCGTCGGAGTGCTCGCCGTCGACGTTCAGGGAGGCGCCCCAGGGCGTCTCGTGCTTGTGCGTGAAGTACGGGCCGTAGGCGAGCACGGCCTTGCTCCCGGAGGCGCCGATGTGGTTGTAGACCACGTCGAGCACGACGGCCAGGCCGACGGCGTGGGCGGCGTCGACGAGCTGCTGGAGCGCCTCGGGGCCGCCGTAGGAGGACTGGGCAGCGCTCAGGTAGACGCCGTCGTAGCTCCAGCCGTGCCGGCCCGGGAACTCGGCCACGGGCATCAGCTCGAGCACGGTCACGCCCAGGTCGGCGAGGCCCTGCAGGTACGGGATCGCGCCCGCGAACGTGCCCTCGGGCGAGAACGTGCCGACGTGCAGCTCGTAGATCACCGCGTCGTGGAGGCCGGGGGTGCGGAACGCGTTGTCGGTCCACGCGAACGCGCCGGGGTCGAAGACGCGCGACGGGCCGCGAAGCCCTCCGGGCTGCCAGCGCGAGCACGGATCGGGCAGCGCTTCACCGTCGAGCACGAACTCGTACTGGTCGCCCGGCCCGGCTTCGATCACCGCTTCGTAGACGCCGTACCCGGCGGGCTCGAGCGCGTGCTCGACCCCGTCCACGCGCAGGCGGATCTCCTCCGGCTCCGGCGCCCAGACGCGGAACTCGGTCCGCCCGTGGCGCAGCGGGAACGCGCCGAGACGGCGCAGGAAGGGGAACTCGTCGCTCAAGCCAGCGAGCCGATCCGGTCAGTCAACAGGTCGATGAAGCGGTCGGCGTCCACCTCGACGGCGACGTGCGCGTTGGCGGGACGGTCCGTGCGCCGGAGCTGGTCGACGACCGTGCGGCCCCGGCACGGGCCTTGGGTGACGTCGAGCTCGACGTTGAGCTGGGTGGTACGCAGGATCTTGGGGTCGATCACGTGGGCGACGGCGAGAGCATCGTGCACTGGGGTGTCGTCATGCCCATAGACCTCCAGGTGAAACCGCCGGTAGAAGGCGTGAAGGTCCGCGACCACCGCGCCGGCGTGACCGGTCTCACGCAAGGCCTCGGCGCGCTCGGCGCTGAGCATCGCCTGATGCGTCACGTCGAGCCCGATCATGGTCACGTCGGCGTCGGACTCGAAGACGCGCTTGGCCGCCTCCGGGTCGCACCAGACGTTGAACTCGGCGCTGGGGGTGACGTTGCCGAGGCCGATCGCGCCGCCCATGACGACGATGTCCTGGATGTTCTCGACCAGGTCGGGATACATCGCGATCAGCAGCGCGATGTTGGTCAGCGGGCCGACGGGGATGAGCGTGAGCGGGCGCTTGCGCAGCTCGCGCGCCATCAGCTCGACGGCGTGGATCGGCTCCGGGTCGCGGGACGGCGGCGGCAGGTCGGGCCCGTCGAGGCCCGTCTCGCCGTGCACCTCGTCGGCCACGCGGGCCGTGTTGTGGACGAGCGGGCGGTCCGCCCCGGCGGCGACGGGGATGTCGTGGGCGTCGACCACGTCCAGGACCCGGATGGCGTTCGCCGTGACCTTGTCCAGCGTCTGGTTTCCGGCCACGGTCGTGACGGCCACGACCTCCAGCTCAGGGCTTGCGAGCGCGAGCATCAGGGCCATCGCATCGTCGTGGCCCGGGTCGCAGTCGATGATCACCGGCGTCTTCGGCATGGCGCATCATTCAAGCGGGCCGCGTGTTCACACCGCTGTCATGACGATCGCCGCCCTCGTATCCAGCGCCTTGTTGTTGTTCCAGGCTGCCCCCACCGCCTCGACCGGACCGTCGGAGTCGGTGACCACCGGCTCGGCCGTGGTGACCGGGGTCGTGAACCCGAACGGGACCGCGACGACGTACCGCTTCGAGTACGGCACCTCGACCGCGTACGGCCTCACCACGCCGGACGTGGACGCCGGCGCGGGCAGCGCCGACGTCGCCGCCCGGGCGACGATCACCGGCCTCACGGCGGGCACGACCTACCACTACCGGGTCGTGGCCAACCAGGGCAGCGCCACGCCGGTGACGGGCGGGGACCGCACCTTCCGCACGGCCGACCGGGCGACGCCGCCCTCGGTCTCCAGCCGCGCGGCGACGGGCGTGACGGGCAGCGGGGCGACGCTCAACGCCGGCATCGACCCGAACGGGCTCGCCACCAACGTCTACTTCGAGTACGGCACCTCGACCGCGTACGGCACCCGCACGCCCACGGTGGGCATCGGGTCAGGGACGTCGACCGTCGCGGTCAACGCACCTGTCGGTGGGCTGCGATCGAACACCCGGTACAACTTCCGCGCCGTCGCGACGAGCGCCGCGGGCGTCACGCGTACGAGCAACCGCACGTTCACGACCGCCCGCGTCCCGACCGGCGTGGCCATCACGCCCTCGACCGTCCGGCCCACCTGGGGCACGGGGCTGACGATCGCCGGCACGGTGAGCGGCTCCGGCACGACGCCGGTGGCCCTCGAGAAGCTCGACTATCCCTTCCAGGGGCAGTGGGCGCAGGTCGCGACCACCACCTCCAACGGCTCCGGCGCGTTCTCGATGACCGTCCCGCCGCTGTTCGCCACCACCCGCCTGCGCGTCGCGACGCGCACCCAGACGGTGGTCACCAGCGGTGTCGCCACCGCGATGGTGGCCGTCAAGGTGGGGCTGAAGACGAGCCGTGTCTCCACCCGTCGTACCCGGGTCACAGGCACGATCTGGCCATCGGTGCCCACCGGCCGGGCCTCGCTTCAGCGCCAGTCGCGAAGCGGTCGCTGGATTCCGGTCACGCGCACCAACGTGACCGCGCTGTCCGGCGACCGCTCTCGCTATTCCTTCACCGTGACCCGCTCGCGCAGCCGGGCCATGAACTACCGCGTCGTGGTCAATCCCCGCGACAACGGCCTCCACGTCGCCGGCACGAGCCGCGTGATCAGCCTGAAGCGCGCGCGCTGACCGCGGCGGACGGGGCGGCGCTGAGCCGCCCCTCCTCCGGGCCGGTCAGGCCTCGTCCTCGGCGTCCTCGGGCACGAGCCAGATCGCGCCGAGCGGCGGGAGCGTGACCGGGGCGCTGAACGGCTGGCCGTGCCAGCCCTCGTCCTCGGCGTCGACGCCGCCCAGGTTGCCGACGCCGGACCCGCCGTAGGCGGTCGCGTCGGAGTTGACGATCTCCTTCCAGCGGCCGGAGCGCGGGAGCCCGATGCGGTAGTTCTCGCGCGGCACGGGTGAGAAGTTGCCGACGAACATCGCCACGCGCTCGGAGTCCTTGGTCCGGCGCGCGAACGCGATCACGTTGTCGTCCGCGGCGTTGGCCTCGGTCCACCAGAAGCCCGCGCCGTCGGAGTCCATCTCCCACAGCGCCGGCTCGGCCTGGTAGGCCTTGTTGAGGTCGCGCACGAGCGACTGGATGCCGCTGTGCTCGGGGTTCTCGAGCAGGTGCCAGTCCAGCGAGCGGTCCTCGCTCCACTCCTGCTCCTGGGCGAACTCCTGGCCCATGAACAGCAGCTTCTTGCCGGGGTGCGCCCACATGTAGGCGTACAGGGAGCGCAGGTTCGCGAGCTTCTGCCAGCGGTCACCCGGCATCTTCGTCAGCAGCGAGCCCTTGCCGTGGACCACCTCGTCGTGCGACAGCGGGAGGATGAAGTTCTCCGTGAACGCGTACACGAGGCTGAAGGTCAGCTCGTGGTGGTGGTAGCGGCGGTAGATCGGGTCGTTCTGGAAGTAGGCCAGCGTGTCGTGCATCCAGCCCATGTTCCATTTGAAGCCGAACCCGAGCCCGCCCAGGTACGTGGGCCGCGAGACGCCCGGCCAGGCCGTCGATTCCTCGGCGGCACTGATCACGCCCGGCTCGCGGCTGTGGACGATCTCGTTGAACTCCTTCAGGAACTGGACGGCCTCGAGGTCCTCGTTGCCGCCGTACTGGTTCGGCACCCACTCGCCCTCTTCGCGCGAGTAGTCGAGGTAGAGCATCGAGGCCACGGCGTCCACGCGGATGCCGTCGGCGTGGTACTCCTGGAGCCAGAACAGGGCGTTGGAGACGAGGAAGTTGCGGACCTCGTGGCGGCCGTAGTTGAAGACGAGCGTGCCCCAGTCCGGGTGCGCGCCGCGGCGCGGGTCGGCGTGCTCGTACAGCGCCGTGCCGTCGAAGCGGGCGAGCGCGAAGTCGTCGCGCGGGAAGTGCGCCGGGACCCAGTCGAGGATCACGCCGACCCCGTTCTGGTGCAGCCGGTCCACGAACTCGCGCAGGTCGTCCGGGGAGCCGTGGCGCGGCGTGGGCGCGAAGTAGCCCGTCACCTGGTAGCCCCAGGAGCCCGTGAACGGGTGGGCCATCACCGGCAGCAGCTCGATGTGGGTGAAGCCCATGTCCTTCGCGTACGCGGACAGCTCGTCGGCGAGCTCGAGGTAGTTCAGCGGCCGGTTGCCCTCGAGCGGGTTCAGCCGCCACGAGCCCAGATGGACCTCGTAGATCGACATCGGGCCGACCTGGGACGTCCGACTTGCGGCGCGCCTCCAGCCATTGCTTGTCGGCCCACTCGTGCTTGGAGTCGCTGACCACCGAAGCGGTCTTGGGCGGCACCTCGGTGGCGAACGCGACCGGGTCGGCCTTCAGGCGGATCTCCCCGTCCTGGGCCAGGATCTCGAACTTGTACCGGTCGCCGTCCCCGACGCCGGGCAGGAACAGCTCCCAGATGCCGGAGGAGCCGAGCGTGCGCATCGGGTGGATGCGGCCGTCCCAGTAGTTGAAGTCGCCGACGACGGACACCGCCCGCGCGGACGGCGCCCAGACGGCGAACGAGGTGCCGGTGACCCCGTCGACCTCGGTCACGTGCGCGCCGAGGCGCTCCCACAGCTCCTGGTGGCGGCCCTCGCCCAGCAGGTGGACGTCGAGCTCGCCGATCGTCGGCAGGAAGCGGTACGGATCGTCGATCGTGACCGTGCCGGAGTCGCCGTAGTCGACCTCGAGCTTGTAGGAGAGCGGCAGGTCCACGCCCTTGATGTGGCCCTCGAAGACGCCGCCGGGGTGCACCTGCTTCAGCGCGGAGTGGGTGCCGTCGGCCACCACCACCTCGACCTTGGAGGCCGCCGGCCGGAACGTGCGGATCACCACGCCCGAGCCATTGTCAGGGTGGGCACCGAGGTACCCGTGCGGGTTCGCGTGCTGGCGGGAGACCAGCTGGTCGGCTTCGCTCATCGATTCTTCACTCCGATTCCAGGAGCCGCAGGATCCCTGCGACCGGGATCGCGACCCAGTCGGGTCGGTTGTTCAGCTCGTATCGCAACTCGTAGACGGCCTTCTCCAGCTCGAAGACGGCCAGCAGCTGCTCGGTGGCCTGCTGGCCCGGGGGCAGCAGGCCGTTGTCCACGGCCCGGTGGTACCCAGCCAGGAAGCGTTCACGCGCGCGCTCCTCCCAGCCGTCCGGCGCCTCGTGCCCGCGCAGGAGCTTGGCGCCCGCGGTGGCGTAGGAGAACGAGCGCAGCATGCCGGCCACGTCGCGCAGCGGCGAGCGCTTCAGGCGCCGCTCGGGGAGCGGGCGCGCGGGCTCGCCCTCGAAGTCGAGCACCACCCAGCCGCGCGAGGACAGCATCGTCTGGCCGAGGTGCAGGTCGCCGTGGGTGCGGATCACACGGCCACCGACGGTCGCGTGGGCCAGCAGCGAGAGCTTCTCGCGCACGTCCTGGCCGCGGCCCTGGATCGGGGCGGTGGCCTCGGAGTCCGGCAGGTCGAGGAAGACGCGCTCGATCTGCTCGTCGACGTCGGCGTACAGGATCGAGAGCGACTCGGCGGACGGCTCCACGGGCGCGAAGTCCGGGTCGGAGTTGTCGCTGCCGAGCGCGGTGTGCAGCTCGCCGATGACGACGCCGAGGTCCTCGACGCGGTCCAGCAGGCCCTCCGGGTCGGTCGCGAGCTCGTCCAGCGTCAGCTCCCACCCGTCGTGGGCGCCGGCCAGGAACTCCTGCAGGATCCCGAGCGTCGCGGACACGTGGCGCCCGTCGACCTCGTACCAGCCCTTCAGCGCCGCGATGTGCGGGAAGCCGCGCGCGGTCAGGAAGCGCAGCAGCTCGAGCTCCGGGTTCACGCCCGGCTCGATCCGCCGGATCGCCTTCATGATCAGCTCGCTGCCGAACACGATCGACGTGTTGGACTGCTCGACGCCGACCGGGCGGACCTGTCAACGACTCGTCCGGGGCCTCGCCGGCCGCCCAGCGGAACGCGAAGTCGCCGATGTCGCGGCCGGCGTGCATCGCCTTGAGCAGCTCGCGGGCCGTCTCCGGGTCGGCCAGCGCGTCATAGACGGCCGCGCCCTCCGCCTCGAAGATCGGGCTGCCGTCCCCGCCCCGGCGCAGCGCGAGCGGCACCTGGTAGGTCTCGTGCGTACCGACCGGGAAGCGGGCTTCGATCAGGCACAGCACCAGCTCGTCCGAGAGCCAGACCGAATCGACGATCTCGACGCTCGACACCTCACGCGTCTTGGACGCGAACCACCGCTGCGCCACGACCCACTCGTTGAGCACCTGTTCGTCGATGAACGTGAGGTCGCTGGTCATTCCGGCTCATCTTTCACCAGTTGGAACCAATAGAAACCGCGCGGTGCGAGCGTGAGCAGGTAAGGGAGTTCGCCGATGCGCGGGAAGCGCGAGCGGCCGAAGATCTCCACGGGGGAATGTCCTTCGTAGGCGGACAGGTCGAGCTCCACCGCCTGGGCGGAGCGCGCGAGGTTGTGCACACACAACATCACGTCTTCCTCGTACGTGCGGATGTGGGCGAAGATCTTGGTGTTCGACGGCTCCAGCGGCTCGTACGCGCCGAGGCCGAACACCGGGTGCTCCTTGCGGATGGCGACGAAGCGCCGCAGCCATCGGAGGAGTGAGTACGGCGTGCGCATCTGGGCCTCGACGTTGACCGCCTGGAAGCCGTACAGCGGGTCCATCAGCGGCGGGGCGTAGAGCTGGGCGAAGTCCGCGCGGCTGAAGCCGCCGTTGCGGTCCCCGCTCCACTGCATCGGCGTGCGGACGCCGTCGCGGTCGCCGAGGTAGACGTTGTCGCCCATCATGATCTCGTCGCCGTAGTACAGGACCGGTGCGCCCGGGAGGCTGAACAGGATCGCGTGCAGCAGCTCGATCTCGTCGCGGCCGCCCTCCATCAGCGGGGCGAGTCGCCGCCGGATGCCGACGTTGATCTTCATCCGCGGGTCCTTGGCGTACTCCGCGTACATGTAGTCGCGTTCCTCGTCGGTGACCATCTCGAGCGTGAGCTCGTCGTGGTTTCTGAGGAACAGGCCCCACTGGCAGTTGTCCGGGATGCCCGGCGTCTGTTCGAGGATCTCGTAGATGGGGTTGGCTTCTTCCCGCCGGACCGCCATGAACATGCGCGGCATGACCGGGAAGTGGAAGGCCATGTGGCACTCGTCGCCGTCGCCGAAGTACTCGACGACGTCGGCCGGCCACTGGTTGGCCTCGGCCAGCAGGACGCGGTCCGGGTAGAGGCGGTCGATCTCCTTGCGGACGCGCTTGAGGTAGGCGTGCGTCTCCGGCAGGTTCTCGCCGTTGGTGCCGTCGCGCTCGTACAGGTACGGCACCGCGTCCAGCCGGAAGCCGTCCATGCCCAGGTCCAGCCAGAAGCGCAGGACCTCGAGCATCGCCTCCTGGACGTCGGGGTTGTCGAAGTTCAGGTCGGGCTGGTGGGAGAAGAAGCGGTGCCAGTAGTAGGCGCCCGCCTCGTCGTCCCAGGTCCAGTTCGACGTCTCGGTGTCGGTGAAGATGATCCGCGCCTCGGAGTACCGGGTGGGATCGTCGGACCACACGTACCAGTCGCGCTTGGCGCCGCCTTTGCGCGACTCCTGGAACCAGGCGTGATCGCTGGAGGTGTGGTTCATCACCAGGTCGGCGATCACGCGGATGCCGCGCTGGTGGGCGGCCTCGATGAAGCCGCGGACGTCCTCCACCGTGCCGTAGTCCGGCTGGATCGTGAGGAAGTCGGAGATGTCGTAGCCGCCGTCGCGCAGCGGCGACTGGAAGAACGGCAGCAGCCAGATGCAGTCCACGCCCAGCCACTGCAGGTAGTCGAGCTTCTCGGTCAGGCCGCGGAAGTCGCCGGAACCGTCGCCGTTGGCGTCGAAGAAGGCGCGCGTGTGGATCTCATAGAAGACGGCCGTCTTGAACCACAGCGGCTGAGCTTCGAACCACTGTCCCGGGTCGTTGCGCGAGCTCGGCGTCAACTCAGAGCACCTTCAGGACGTGGAACTGCTTGCCGACGATGTGCGGGTTGAGCTCCACGTAGTTCTGCCCGATCCGCCAGTCGTAGTGGTTGCCCGTGAACTGGTCCTCGACCACGAACACCGGCGCGAGGCCGAGCACGGCGGGGATCGTGACCAGGCCGGCCTGCTGGTTGTGCGGGTCCAGGTTCGTGACCGTGATGATCGTGTTCCCGGGCTCCTGCTTGGCGTAGGCGAAGATCTGGTCGTTCTGCGCGTCCAGCCAGGCGACGTTGCTCTGGTACTGCAGGGCGACGTTCTCGTGCCGGATGGCGTTCAGGCGCTGCATCATCGGCAGCAGCGGGCCGTCGAGCTTGCGGTCCTTGATCTCGTACTTCTCGGAGTTCAGGTACTCCTCCGAGCCCTCCTTGACCGGGACGTTCTCGAAGTGCTCGTAGCCGGAGTAGATGCCGTAGCTCGGGCTGAGCGTGGCGGCGAGGACCAGGCGGGTGACGAACGCCGCCGGGCCGCCGTGCTGCAGGTAGGCGTGGAGGATGTCCGGCGTGACCGGGAAGTAGTTGGGCCGGAAGTACTCCTTCTCCTCGCTCCAGGCGAGCTCGTTGAAGTACTCGACCATCTCGTGGCGCGAGTTCTTCCACGTGAAGTACGTGTAGGACTGCGTGAAGCCGAGCTTGGCCAGCTCGCGCATGACGGCTCTGCGGGTGAAGGCCTCGGACAGGAAGACCACGTCGCGGTCGACCTTGTGGACCTCCTTGATGATCCACTCCCAGAACGCGAACGGCTTGGTGTGCGGGTTGTCGACCCGGTAGCACTTGATGCCGCAGTCCACCCAGTGCAGGAACACGTCGCGCCAGGCGTTCCACAGGGACTGCCAGTCGTCGGTGTCCCAGTTGAAGTTGTAGATGTCCTGGTAGCGCTTGGGCGGGTTCTCGGCGTACTTGAGCGTGCCGTCGGGGCGCTGCTGGAACCACTCGGGGTGCTCGGTGAGCCACGGGTGGTCGGCGGACGCGTTGAGCGCGATGTCCAGCGCGACGTCCATCCCGTGCTTGTGGGCGGTGGCGCACAGGTCGCGGACGTCCTGCTCGGTGCCCAGCTCGGGGTGGACGGCGAAGTGGCCGCCTTCGGCGCCGCCGATGGCGTACGGGCTGCCGGGGTCGTCGGGGCCGGCCGTGAGGCTGTTGTTGCGGCCCTTGCGCTTGTTGACGCCGATCGGGTGGAACGGCAGGAGGTACAGGACGTCGAAGCCGAGGTCGGCGACCTCCGGGACGAGGTCCTCGACGGCCTTGATGCCGCCCCACGAGCGCGGGAAGAGCTCGTACCAGGCGGAGAAGCGGGCGCGGACGCGGTCCACCTCGACCGTGATCGGCTTCTCCAGGGCGCACGCGCCTTCGCGCTCCTGGGTCTCCTCCATGGCCTGGAAGAGCTCCGGGCCGAGCGCGACATCGAACTTGTGGGTGATGTCGGCGTCCGACTCGAGGGCGCCGATCGCCCATTCGATCGAGCCCTTCGCGTCGCCCTTGGCCTTCTCCAGGGCGCGCTTGAGGAAGATCACGCCTTCAGAGAGCTCGGACGTGAGGTCCTCGTCGAGGTCGGCGGCCACTTTGCGGCGGAGCTCGTCGTGCCAGGTGGCCCAGCGGTCCGTCCACGCCTCGACGGTCCATTGCCAGGTGCCGGGCGTCTCGACGGAGAACTCGCCCGCCCAGCGCACGCCGGACACGTGGGCGTCGACGGCGTGCATCTCCGTCTCCAACCATCGCCGTCCGCCTGGCGCCTTGTACTTGACGACGGCCTTCATCTTCTCGTGGCCGTCGCGGAATATGTCGGCGGAAACGGCGACCGTGTCGCCTACGGTGCGCTTGACGGCGTACCGGCCGTTGTCGAGGACCGGCGCCGGCTTTGCGATCCTGATCCGGCGCGGGCGTTCACTGCGCTTCGGTGCGGGCATCTCAGTCGCGGAGTATCCGTCAACTCGATCACATGAACCTTCCTCGTACATCCGGGGTGCTGCTGCACCCGACCTCATTGCCGTCCGGACGCCTCGGTCCGGAGGCCTACGCGTGGGTCGACTGGCTCGCCGCGGCCGGCCAGACGTGGTGGCAGATGCTGCCTTTGTCGCCTCCCGACAAACACGGCTCGCCGTACAAGTCGGACTCCGCGTTCGCCGCTTCACCCACGCTGCTGGCCGATCCGGACGCGCCCGTCACCGACAACGAGCGCCGGCTGTTCCGCGAGAAGGCCTCGGACTGGATCGAGGACTGGATCGCGTTCGCGGGCGAGGCGGCCCTGGACGACCAGGTGCGCTTCGACCGCGAATGGGCGGCGCTGCGCAGGTATGCCGCCGACCGCGGCGTGCGTCTGATCGGCGACGTCCCGATCTACGTCGCGCCCGACTCCGCCGACGAACGCGCCCACCCCGAGCTGTTCAAGCCCGGCTTCGTGGCGGGCGTCCCGCCGGACGCGTTCACCGCCGACGGGCAGCTCTGGGGCAACCCGGTGTACGACTGGCCCGCGGCGCGGCGCCAGGGCTACGCGTGGTGGATCGCCCGGCTCCGGCGGATCTTCGAGCTCTTCGACCTCGTGCGGATCGACCACTTCCGCGCCTTCACGGCCTACTGGGCGGTGCCCGCCGACGCCGACGTGGCCTCCGCGGGGTCCTGGAAGCGCGGCCCGGGCGCCGCGCCGCTCGTCGCCGCACGCGACGCGTTGGGGTCCTTGCCGGTGATCGCCGAGGACCTCGGCGTGATCACGCCGCCGGTCACCGCGATGCGCAAGTCGCTCGGGCTCCCGGGCATGGCGGTGCTGCAGTTCGGCTTCACCCCCTCCGAGCGCCACACCCAGCACGTGCCCGCGCACCACGAGGAGGACCAGGTCGTCTACACCGGCACCCACGACAACGACACGATCCGCGGCTGGTACGACGGCCTGCCGCCGGAGTCGTTGGCGTTGGTCGAGGAGTCGCTGCGGGAGTACGGGATCGTCGAGGACGAGCCGGAGTGGGCCATGATCCGCCTGGCCTTCGCTTCCCCGGCGCGGCTGGCGATGGTCCAGCTCCAGGACGTGCTGGGGTTGGGCAACGAGGGGCGCATGAACCAGCCCGGCACCGCCGGTGGCTGGGGCTGGAAGCTCGACGAGCTCCCGGGGATGGACCTGGCGGCGCGGTTGCGGGCCGCGACGGAGCGTGCGGGGCGTGGCGCTCAGATTTCGGCGCGCTGAGCTCGGTGCGGCGTTCGGAACGGCGGCCACCGAGGGGGAAGGGAGCGGCGTTTGCGCTCGCGCGGCGCGAACATCGCCTCCGGGCTCCGCGTGGCACGGCCAGGTTGGCGTGCCGCTCTCCGTCGAGTTACGGGCCACTGACATTTCGTGGGGCGCCACGCTCGTCCGTCGGCCTCCTGCGGATCTCGCGGAAACGAACACGCGCTGGAGAGGGGGTGATGAACGCTCAGTTCGCGCATAGGGAGACGATCGTGCATCACCCCCTTTGTTCGGAGCGCGGTCGTGATCGAGCCCGATCGACCGGACGTGGAGCGCGCATGAAGCGACCACAACCGCTCCTCGCGATTTCCGATGCCCGTAACTTGACTGAGAGCGGCACGCCAATCCGGCCGTGCCACGCGGAGCTCGGACGCCGATGTTCGCGCCGCGGCGCGGAAACGCCGCTCCCTTCCCCCTCGGTGGCTGCCGTTCCGGACACCGCGCCGAAACCCAGCGCGCCGGAAACGTGATCGCCTAGCCGTTGACGTCCCGAGCAACCAACGGAACCTGCCACCCCGTCGCCGGGTCGTCCCGCACGACCACGTCACACACGATCGCGGAGATGTTGTCCCTCGCCCCGGACTCCAACGCCAACGCGATCAGCCGGTCCGCGCACTCGCCGCGGTCGGCGTAGCGCAGCAGCATCTCGCGGAGCGCATCGAAATCCACCACGTCGGACAACCCGTCCGAGCACAGCAGCAGCCGGTCGCCGAACAGGGCCGGGAGCAGCTGCGTGGACGGCCGCCGTTCGGGGTCGCCGTCCAGGGCGTGCATGACGACGTTGCGGGCGGGATGGCGCCGCGCCTGCTCGGGCGTGAGGTGGCCGGCGTCGATCAGGTCCTGGACGAGGCTGTCGTCGCGCGAGAGCTGCGTGAGCTCGCCGGCGCGCAGGAGGTAGGTGCGGGAGTCGCCGATGTTGGCCACGACGTAGGTGCCGTCGTTGGAGAGGGCGACCGCGGTGAGGGTGGTGCTCATCCCTTCCATCTGCGGGCGCGCGCTGGCCATGAAGCCGATCGACTCGTTGCCGAAGACGATCGCGTTCTCCAGGGCGGCGTCGAGCGGGATCTCCAGCCGGCTCGTGTCGAAGTGCGCGAGGGAGTTGACGATCCGCTGGCTGGCGACCTCGCCGGCCGCGGCGCCGCCGACGCCATCCGCCACCGCGGCCAGGCGGGAGCTGGTGTAGATCGCGTCTTCGTTGTTCGCCCGTCGCCCGATGTCGTTGCGGGCGGCGCATTCGAGCGCCAAGGCCGGCATGGCGGCATCGTAACCCCGAGCGGGCCAGTTGTCAGCGACCAATAGGGCTGGTTCTCACATGCAACCGTTGGGTTGCGGTATGTTTTGGCCGTGAACGTCCTCGCCCTCTACGACATCCACGGCAACATCGACGCGCTCGAGGCCGTGCTGGCGGACGCCCCCGAGCCCGACCTGGTGCTCGTCGGCGGCGACGCGGTCCCGGGCCCGTTCGCGGTCGCCACGCTCGACCGGCTCGCGCAGCTCCCGACGCGCTGGGTGCGCGGGAACGGGGAACGGGAGACGGCCACGGCGCCCGAGACGCCCGCGGCCGACGATGTCGCCGGGGTGACCGCGCGGCTCAGCGCCGACGAGCTCGGCGCGGAACGCGCGGCGCCGCTCGGCGAGCTCCCGCTCACGATCGAGCTCGACGGCGTCCTGTACTGCCACGCCACCCCGCGCAGCGACGAGGAGTTCCTCACCCGACTCAGCCCCGATGCGCGGTATGCCGAGGCGCTCGCCGGTGCGGGACCGATCGTCGTCGCCGGCCACACGCATCAGCAGCACGACCGGACCGTCGGCCCGACGCGCTTCCTCAACGCCGGCAGCGTCGGACTCCCCTACGAGGGTGACGGCGCGGCGCGCTGGCTGTGGGTGGCGGACGGGGTGCCGGAGCTGCGCTCGACGGCGTACGACGCAGCGGGGGCGGGGCGGCGCATGAAGGAGCGCTGGCCCGACGCGCGGTCGATCGACGCCGCCCTGGTCGCCCCGGTCCCGGCGCTGGAGGTCACGGAGTTCTTCGAGCAGCTCGCTCGACAAGGGACTTAGGCGCGACCTGGGCGTACGCGTCCTCGATCGCGCCCGCGATCTCGTTCCAGTCGAGCCCGCGATTCAGGTGCACGCCGATCCAGCCGCGGTGCCCGACGTACGGGGGCCGGAAGTAGTGGTCGGGCTCGCCGGCCACCAGCGCCTCCTGCATCCCTGCGGGCGCCGCGCACCAGAGCGCCAGCCGCCCGTCGCCGTGATGATCGTCGAGGTACATCACGAACGTCTTCTTCCCGCGCACGAACCACGTCGGCGAGCCGTGGCTGAGCCGCTCCGTCACCTCCGGCAGGGCCAGGCAGAGCGAGCGGACGCGGTCGAGCTCAGCGCTCACTGACCGGCAGTCTGCCAGTAGCGCGCGAGGTCGGAGATGCGCGCGAGGCCGAGCCGGCTCGCGGTGTCGGTCTTGGTCACGAAGACGTTGTGGTTCTGAGCGCGGGAGAGCCGCAGCGGCTCGGCGCCGATGCGGGCGAGCGTCCGCGTCAGCCCGGCCTTCAGCCGCGCCGGGGAGGTGCCGACGAGGTAGCGCAGCAGTGAGCCGTCGTACGCCGGATAGAGGTCGATCTGACGGCTGCGGAGCTTGGCGACGGCCTCAGGCCGCAACCCGCCGACGGGCCGCACGATCACGCGGAAGCCGCCGGCCCGCAGCGCCTCGGCGTACAGGTGCGCGAGCGTCTCGTTCTCCGCGAAGGCCATGAAGCCGACGACGATCCGCTTGCCCGCGCGGCGGGACCGGACGCCGCCCAGCCCGTTGGCGTCGATGAACTCGCCACCGACGGCCTCCGGCAGGCGACCGTCGATCACGGCCTGGTTGAGGCCGCGCAGCGCGAGCGTCGTGAGCGCGGAGGAAGCGGCGTTCAGGCGGCGTCGGATGTCCGCCGCGGCCTTGCCGTACCCGCGCAGGAACTGGCGGCGCGCGACCGGGACCACACGGTCCGGGTAGATCATCTCGCGATCGTCGCGGAGCGTGACGATGTCGGGCCGCGACACCTGCGGGTTCGAGGAGAACGCGACCGCCACTTCGGCGACGCCGTCGTCGAGCGCCGAGATGCCGGCATCGGCGACCGTCAGCGGAACGAAGGCTGGACCCACATCGAGTCCGTATACGGACTGCAGGCCCAGCCCACAGCCCGTGTTGGTGAGGCAGTCCGCAGGAGCGGACAGGCGTACCGTCTGCGCCTGCGCAGGCGCAGCGCAGAGCCAGATCCCGACCGCCACCAGTACCCCGGACCACCGCATGACCCAACCCTATTGCGTTGACGACATGAACATTGGCTGCGTATGTTCGTAGCGAGCAGGAGGTGGCCCCAATCCCTCGCCGGATCCGATCTCTGGCCGTTGTTGGGCTGTCCGCGTGCGTGTTCGCGGCGCCTGTCGTAGCCGCGCCGACCGACGCCCTGCAGGGCGAGCAATGGGCCGTTGCGCCCGACGCCGTCTTCGACCTCCCGGGCGCGTGGGCGCTGTCCGCCGGCGCGGGCGTGACCGTCGCGGTCGTGGACTCCGGCACGCGTCTGGACCACCCGGACCTCGCGCCGAACGTGTGGACGAACTTCGCCGAGGTGCCGGGCAACGGCGTCGACGACGACGCGAACGGCTACGTCGACGACGTCCATGGCGTGGACCTCACCTCCAAGGGCTCCGCGCAGGACCTCCACGACGGGCTCGGGCACGGCACGCACGTGGCGGGCACGATCATGGCGGCGGCGAACGGCCGGGGCGTCGTCGGCGTCGCCTACCGCGCGAAGCTGATGACGGTCAAAGTCCTCGACGACCAGGGGGCCGGCACCACCGGCGGCGTCGCGGAGGGCATCCGCTACGCCGCCGCGAACGGCGCGCGGATCATCAACCTCAGCCTGGAGGGCAACACCGACGACCCGCGCATGCGCGCCGCGGTGGAGGCCGCCGCGGCGGCGAACGTGCTGCTCGTGTGCTCGGCCGGCAACAGCGGCCTCGACCTCGACCGCCAGCCGGTCTATCCCGTCGCGATCGCCGCCCCGAACGTGGTCGGCGTCGCCGCCACCGAACCCGACGAAGGCCGCAAGCTGCCCGACTTCTCCAACTACGGGCGGCTGACCGTGCCCGTCGCCGCCCCCGGTGTGGAGGTCATCTCGACCTCGCGCACGGGCGGCTACGAGGTCAAGTCCGGCACGTCGATGGCCGCGCCGCACGTGGCGGGCCTCGCCGCGCTGATGGCCTCCGTCGCACCCAACCTGCCGGTGGGCGAACTGCGCGCGCTGCTGCTCCAGCACGCGGCCCGCGCGGACGTGCCGGTCAGCGCGGGCTACGCCGACGCGCTCGGCGCCGTGCTCGCGGCCAGTGCGGCGACGAGCTACGACGCCAGCCAGCCGCCGCGGGTGCGCGTGCTGAGCGCGACCCGACGCGGCCGCACGACCCAGGCCCAGATCGCCGTGCTCGGCGCGGCCGGGAACGTCGCCCGCGTGACCGTGCGGCTCGACGGTCGCCGGGTCGCGCAGTTGCGCGGCGGCCGCAGCGTGCTGAACGTGAAGCTGCGCGGCCGCACCGGCCGTCGTCTCGCGGTCGATGCCCTGTCCGCCGACGGCCGCCGCCTGGCCACGGCCAGCGCCCGGGTCCGCCCGCTGCGCGCCGGCAAGCGCGGCGTGGGCCGCGGCGGCGGCGTGGGAGGCTCGGTATGGGTCGGCTGAACAAACGTGCGCGCCGCGTTCTCGCGGCGACAACGACGGTTGCGTCTCTCCTCCTCACACCGTCGGCGTCGCCCGGCGCGGCGCGCACGATCACGATGAGCGGCGCGAGCCCGGCCCAGGCGGTGGTGGCGGACCTCGCGTTCTTCTACCGGCGCGAGTACGCGGACGCGCCGCGGTTCTCGCTCGTGGGCGGCGGGACGGCGACCGGGATCGCGGACGCGGCGCGCGGGATCGTCGACGCCGGCCTGTCCGGGCGCGTGCTCAGCACGGGCGACCCGCGCGGGCTGGTCTTCACGCCGCTTGCGCGCAGCGCGATCTGCCTCGTCACGAACCCGGCCAACCGTGTGCCGAACCTCACGCGCGCGCAGCTGCAGGGCCTCGTGTCCGGCACGACCGCATCCTGGGCGCAGGTGCCCGGCGCCGGCGGGAGCGGCGCCATCGCCAGCGTCGCGTTCGACCCGACCTCGGCCGCGCGCAGCGTGTTCCTCTCCACCTTCGTCGACCTGGCGACGCCCGTCGCCCCCACGACCGCCACGTTCACGGCCTCCGCCCAAGTCCGCGACTACATCGCCGCCACCCCCGCGGCGTTCGGGTACGTGGACCTCGAGTTCGCCCGCCGCCTGCACGCCGTCCCGTACGAGGGCGTGCCGTGCACGCGCGCCACCCTGGCCGCCGGCACCTACCCTGCGCGACGCACGCTCGGGTTCGTCACCAAGGGCCGTCCGACGGGCGAGCTGGCCCGCTTCTTGAAGTGGACGCGCACCGACGCCACGGCCCGCCGGGTCATCGCCACGCGGTACGTGTTGCCGTAGCTACGCTCAGTGGCCGAATATGGCTGCGCCTCCGACCGAGCACGAGATCCTCGACGTCAACCGTCGTTACCACGACGTGGCGGCCGAGACGTACGACTCCAAGTGGGGCATCTCGTTCGGCGAGATCGGCCATCAGCAGGTGCTGGGGAAGCTCACGAAGCTGCTGGGGGCGCACCCCGGCCCGTACGCGCACTCGCTCGAGATCGGCGCGGGGACGGGCTACTTCAGCCTCAACCTGCTGCAGACCGGCGTGATCCAGCGCGCGACGTGCACGGACATCAGCCCCGGCATGCTCGCCACCCTCGAGCACAACGCGCTGCAGTTCGGCCTCGACGTGGAGACCGCGGCCTGTGACGCGTCCGAGCTGCCGTTCGAGGACGAGACCTTCGACCTCGTGCTCGGCCACGCCGTCCTGCACCACCTGCCGGACCTCGACCAGGCCTTCCGCGAGTTCAACCGCGTCCTGAAGCCCGGCGGCACGCTGTTCTTCGCCGGCGAACCCTCCCGGCAGGGCGACAAGCTCGCCGCGTTCCCCAAGCGGGCGGCGGTCAAGGCCGCGCCGCTGTGGCGCAAGGCGATGAAGGCGCGCCCCGCGCCCCAGCACCACGGCTCCGACGAGGACGAGCACGCGCTCGAAGGCGTCGTCGACGTCCACGCCTTCGTCCCGTCCGACCTCACCAGGCACGCCACCGCGGGCGGCTTCCAGGCCATCGAGGTCCGCGGCGAGGAGCTGCTGGCGAACTGGTTCGGCTGGTTCAACCGCACGTTGGAGGCGAGCGCCGAGCCCAAGGACGTCCCGTGGGGCTGGATCCAGTACGCCTACAAGGGCTACATCTGGCTTCAGCGCGTGGACCGCAGCCTCCTGGAGCCCCGCCTGCCGCCGCGGATCTTCTACAACCTGATGCTCGCGGCCCGCAAGCCGGCGTGAGCCCGCCCGAGCAGCACCCGCCCGGCCCGTTCGACATGCTCCGCGACAAGCGCGCGATGGTCGACACGACCGTCGCGCCGATCGCGTTCGTGATCGTCTACACGATCACCAAAGAGGTCAACGTCGCGGCGGCGGTCGCGGTCGGGATCGGGATCGCGCTGTTCGTCGAGCGGCTCGTTCGTCGCAAGCCGGTGATCAACGCCATCGGCGGGCTGTTCGCGATCGCGCTGGCCGCGTTCATCGCCGTCCGCAGCGGCAACGCGGAAGGCTTCTTCTGGCCCAAGGTCGCCCAGCAGGCCGGGCTGTTCGTGATCTTCGCCGGCTCGGTCGTGGTCCGCAGGCCGCTGACGGGCTTCATCGTCGCCCAGCTCTACCGGGCCGACCCCGAGTGGCAGAAGATCCCGGCGGTCCGGCGCGTGATGAGCGAGTACACGCTGATCTGGGCGTCGCTGTTCCTGCTGCGCGCCGTGGTCTTCCTCGTGGGCATCCTGGCGGGGAAGGTGGGGTTCCTCGGCGTGGCCGTGCTCGTCATGGGCCTCCCGGCGTTCGGGGTGCTGCTGCTCTTCGGCTACCGCTGGGTGCCTAAGCGCCTCGAGCAGCTCGGCGCACCCGACCCGCGGCACCCGACGCCCGAGCCCACTCCTTGAGGCTGCGGTACACGTAGGTCCAGTCGCCCTGCAGCGCGCGCAGCCGCGTGCGTCCGCCGGGTGAGATCAGGCTCGACGGCCGCACGCGCACGTCCATCCCGTCGGCCGCGAGCACATCCAGCGCGCGCTCGGCGATCCACACCTGCCCGAACGCCGTCGGGTGCACGAGGTCGGCCATGACGAGGTTGCGCGCCCCGAAGGCCCGCAGGTCGAGCACGAGCGCGCCCACGTCCGCGGCCACGCGCAGGATCGCCGCGTTGCCCTCCGCCACGCCGCCCGCCTGTGGGCGCCCGAGCCGCTCCGGGATCGTCACCACCAGCACCCGCTCACAGCGCTCGGCCAGGAACTTCGCCACCACCGCGTAGTCGCGCTCGAACGCGACCGCGTCCCAGTCCGGCGCCCGCACGTCGTTCACGCCCGCGTACAGGCAGCCGACGTCGTAGCGCGCGCCGTCGAGCGCCGTGCGCTGCTCGAACGCCGGCACCTGCACGTCCGCCACGTGGTCCGCGCGAGCGCCGTCAACCGCGTAGCCGGTGAACGGCAACCCGAGCCCGCGCGCCGTCCACAGGGCCCAGGACTGCAGCGCGACGCCCCACTGCAGCTCCCCGCCCCCGTTGGTGATCGAGTCGCCGAAGGCGAGAACGCCGGCGTTCACTTCACCTTGAACGCGGCGAACTGCGGACTGCCGTCCGACGGTGGCGGTCAGGCGGTAGCTGCCCTTGGTGAGCTTCTTGCGCACCGGCGGGACGCAGGGTGTAGCTCTTGACACTCATCGACGCCGTGACCGACTTCGTCGCCGTGACACGCGCTTCCACTTGCGCCCGGACCTGCGCTCGATCTTCAGCGTCACCTTCGCCTTGCGAGAGACGCTGATCCGGACCTTCGCCACCTTGGCCTTGGTGACATCTACCTTCAGGAAGATCTTCAGCGCGGGCGTCGGCGTGGCGTCGGCGTGGGCGAAGGGCTCACGGGGACGGGCGTGGGCGTCGGGCTCACCGTCGGCGTCGGCGTCGGCGTCGGGCGGCGGCGGCGGACAGCCGTCGGCCGTGCAGCGCGGGCACCGTCGGGCATGCGGTCGACCCCGTCGTCGTCCGAGTCAGGTCCCCGTCGGAGTCCGATCGCACGCGTCGCCGATCGCCGTCACCGTCCGTGTCGACCCAGCTCGGGTTCGCGTCGTCGGGCAGTTGTCGATCGGTCGAGTGCCCGTCCTTGTCCGTGTCCGGGCAGCCGCTGTCCGCGAACGTGCCGGCCAGACTCGGGCAGTTGTCGTCGCCGAAGCGGAGCTCGTCGTGATCCGGGTCGCACGTCGCCCACCGCCCTCGACTGCCCGCTCGCGCGCCGCCGCGCAGGAGCTGGTCGGCGGCGCTCGAGCAGCGGACGAGCGGCGTTCAGGCGCCCGCCGGACACGGAGATGGCGCTCAGCGGCCCGAAGCGTCCACGCCGTCTCGAGCACGCCTCCTTGATCAGCTCCGGCGCTCAACGTGATTCGGTCTTGCGCCTTCAGCAGCGCCGCCGCGCCGGCGACGAGCGGCGCGGCCATCGACGTGCCGCTCTGGCTGACCAGTAGGCCGGTCCGCCGGTGAGCGAACGGCCGATGCCGTAGTTGATCCTCGAGCCCGGGCGCGAAGAGGTCGACGGACGTCCCGCCGACGTTGGACCAGCAGACGGGCTTGTCGTCGGCTGTCGGTCATACCGACGCAGATGATGTTCGGAGCGTCGTTGCTGCACGGATAGACCGGCGTCGCGCGGATCGTCGACGTTGCGCCCTGGTTGCCGGCGGCGACGACGAACAGCGTGTCCGGATACGCGTCGACGACGTCGCTGACCAGCTCGTCGACGCTGCGCCTTGTCGCGCGGCCGGCAGCGAGGATCGGTCGCCAGCGAACGACCCGACGACGATCGGCATCGGTCTGCGTCCCGCCCAGGCTGAAGCGCCTCGAGCACGTCGGCGATCTCGCCGTCGCCGCAGTTGTTGATCGCGCGGAGCGGCACGGACGCGTGCGCCAGCGGCGCGAGCGCCGGCGATGCCGTACGTCGTTGCTCGGCCGCGATCGAGGCCGCGCCACCTGGGTGCCGATGATGCGGCCCGCGGCGAGCCGGTGCACGTGGTGCCGGTGACGAAGTTCTGCGGCGCGGCGGCGCGACTCTTGTCCTGCAGGTCGGGATGCTCGGCGTCGACGGCCTGGTCGATCCGACCGCGACCGTGTACGTCGGACCCTTCGATGCTCTGGTCGATCACGCCTCGACGGCGTCGACGTCGGCGTCGTTGCTCAGATCGCGGGAAGAGCGCTCGAGTTCGGCGCGTCGGCTGCGACGCGCACCTCGACGTTGGGCGCGGCGACGACGACGTCCGGGTCGGCGTTCAGGCGGCCAGCGCCGCTGCCTCGTCGCCTCCGGGACGCTGACGACCTCGGTGTTCGGCAGGGAGAGCATCCGCTCGTGCTCGACGCCCGCGTCGGCGCGCAGTTGAGCGCGCTCGCTCGCGGTCAAGCCTTGGTCGCGGCGAACGATGATGTCGGCGGCCCAAGCACCCTGCGGCAGCAGGACACCCAGCGCCCACAGGAGCACCATCGCGCACGCGAATCGTGATCGCGTACGCGTCACCCTCGTATCATCCGCCATCACGTGGGGGCCTTGAGTGAACACTTAAGGGAAGACAATGGGCCGGTGCTGTCGAGTGCCGCCATCGGGACATGGAGCGGCGGCCGCTTCATGCACTTCGGTGAGCCGGTCGACGACGACCGACTCGCTGCCCTCCTGCGCCCTGGGCAGAGTATCGCGACCGTCATGACCGCGGACGCTTATGGCGCGGGCGAGGGCGACCTCCTGCTGGGGCGCGCGCTTGCGGGGGTTTCGCGCGACCAATACACCCTCGTTGGGGCGATCGGCCACGACTTCTACGAGGGCGAACGCGAAGGCGCGAAGGGCTTCCCGCGGTTCACGGATCCGCGGCTGCGCGGCCCGGAGCAGTACGCGGACTATGTCCGAATGGCGACAGAGCGCAGCCTCGAACGCTGCGGCGTGGACGCCTTCGACCTGTTGCTCCTGCACAACCCGGACCGCACCGGCTACACCAGCGAGGTCGTCTGGGACGCGCTCGAGGCCGTGCGCGCCGACGGGCTCACCCGCCAGCTGGGCGTCGCGCCCGGGCCCGCCAACGGGTTCACGCTCGACGTGATCGACTGCCTGGAGCGCTTCGGCGACCGGATCGACTGGGCGATGGTGATCCTCAACCCGATGGAGCCGTGGCCGGGCGAGCTGGTGCTGCCGGCGGCCGAGCGCCACGACGTGAAGCTCATCACCCGCGTCGTCGACTACGGCGGGCTGTTCTGGGACGACGTCAAGCCCGGGCACGAGTTCCCGCGTTACGACCACCGCGGCTTCCGGCCGGCGGGCTGGGTCGAGGCCGGGAACGAGAAGCTCGAGCGGATGCGCCCGATCGCGGAGCGGCATGGATTGACGCCGCTGCAGCTCGCGTGCCACTGGAACCTCTCGCACGGCCCGGTGCACGTCGTCGCGCCGACGCTGATCGAGGAGCCGGGCAGCAGCAAGTCGATCGAGGACAAGCGCGCGGAGCTCGCCGCGATCGGCTCGGAATCGGTGCTCAGCGCCGAGGAAGTGGCGGAGCTGCGCGCGATCGGCGACAACACCGGCTCGATGCTGCTCAAGGGCGCCACGCCCGACTTCGAGGGCTCCGAGCCGCTGCCGGACCGGTGGGCGGTTTCCACGCAATTGGCCGAGCTGGCCGGCCGGTGGGGCATCGAACCCGCCCGTGACCTGACCAAAGCCGCTTAAGGACGGTCGCGCCCGGGTCGATGACCTGGGCGAGATGATCCGCCTGAACTCCATCGGCGCTGCCGTCTTTGCGCTGGCCGCCCTCGCGCTCCCGACGTTCGCCATGACGCATTCGGCGCCGGAGAAGCTGACCCACCTCGACACGCGTGGCCAGCTGCAGGACGTCAACCTGGCCGAGGTCGTCGCGACCGCCCAGGCCGCCGCCAACGACGGCGACGGGATCCCGACCGCGTGGTGCGGCGAGGACCGCACGACCGACAACACGGCCAACGCCGTCTTCGCGGCCAGCAAGGCGCAGTTCAAGGTCGTCTACGCGTTCGCCGCGGACCGCCAGAACCGGTTCGCCGGCTGGCGCGACGCCATCCAGGCCAACACCGCGATCGTCCAGCGCTTCCTCAGCGCCCAAGGCGGCGGCACCAAGGCCATCCGCTTCGACATGGGCACCAGCTGCGGCCCGCAGTACGTGGACATCCAGATCGTCCCGCTGCCCGGCCCGCGCTCGTCCTACGCCGACAACTTCGGCGCGATCTCCAGCGCCGTCAGCCGCGCGCTCGGCGCCACCACCAGCACACCCCGCAACGCAATCGTCATCGCTGACGGCCTCGCCGGCGGCACGCAGGAGTACGGGCTGGGCGAGACGATCATGGGCTCCTCCGGCGAGAAGTCCGGCGCCACGAACGTCCACAACCGCGGCGGGCTCACCTCGATCCTCTTCACCAAGGACGGCGCGGCCGCTCCCGTCGCGTCGCGCTGGGGCTGGTGGCCGGAGGGCTTCCTGCACGAGATGACCCACAACCTCGGCGCCGTCCAGTGGGGTGCCCCGCATTCGACGCAGCCGCGCGGCGGCTCGGCCCCGAACTACGGCCACTGCTGGCAGGGCGCGGACGTCATGTGTTACGTCGAGGACGCCGGTGCCGCCCACGGCATGCAGATCGACTGCGCGGGACTCCCCGGCGCCATCCCGCAGAACTACGACTGCGGTCGCGACGACTACTTCAACCCGGCCCCGACGCCGGGCAGCTACCTGGCGACGCACTGGAACACCTACGACTCGGCGTTCCTGGCGCCGTGCGGCGAGATCGCCCCGGCGTGCGGCGGCGGCGCGAACTGGGTCCCGCAGGCCCCGGCCGCGACGGCCCCGCCGACGGTCAACGGCGGTCTGCGCCGCGGCGTGAAGGTCACCGCCGGCGTCGGCGCCTGGACCAACACGCCGACGAGCTACGCCTACCAGTGGCAGCGTCTGGCCGCGGCCGGCTGGGAGGACATCGACTCCGAGACCGGCGACAGCTACCTGATCACCAGCGACGACCTCGGCCGACGCCTGCGCGTGACGGTCGTGGCCACCAACCCGGACGGCTCCGCCTCCGCTGCGTCGAACCCGACGGTCCCGGTCGGCGGCGCCGGCGTCAACCGCGCCGCCTCACAGACGTCCAAGAAGGGCAAGAAGTCCGCGGCCAAGGCCAAGACCTCGACCAAGAAGAAGAAGGCCTCGAAAAGAGAAGGCCAAGCAGAAGCCGAAGAAGAAGAAGGTTCGTCTCTAAGGCACACTGCAGGGATGGCCGACTCCCTGCGCGGCAAGCTCATCCTCGCGTCGCCCGTCCTGAAGGACCCGAACTTCGTGCGCTCGGTGGTCCTGATCGCCGAGCACACGGACGAAGGAGCGATGGGCTTGGTGCTCAACCGGCCGACCGGTTCGACCGTGGGTGAGGCCGTCCCGGACCTGGCCTGGCTGGCCGGTGACGCGGAGCCGGTGTACGTCGGCGGACCCGTGGCCGAGACCGCCGTGATCGTGCTGGCCGAGTTCGACCGGCCGGAGCTCGCGGGCGCGCTCGTGGAGCCCGACCTCGGGTTCATCGGCGCCGACGCCGACGACCCGGAGCAACTCGAAGGCGCGATCCGCCGGGCGCGGGTGTTCGCCGGCCACGCGGGCTGGGGTCCGGGGCAGCTCGAGGATGAGCTGGCGGAAGAGGCGTGGATCATCGAGCCGCCGACGCGCGAGGAGATCTTCACGCTGGACCCGGACGAGCTGTGGGCGGCGGTCCTACGCCGCAAGGGCCATCGCTACGCGCTGCTGGCGACGATGCCCGAGGACCCGTCACTGAACTGAGCGGGCGATCGCGACGGCGCGGTCGCGCGAGCGCACGCCCTCGATCCGCAGCAGGAGCCCGTCGCGCCGCTCGACGAGCAGCGTGTTGCCGGCGATCCGCTGCTGCTCGAAGCCGAACTCGGTCGGGCTGGACTGATACGCGAACCCGTGTCCAGCCTGTGATCCAGAACGCGGTCGCTCCGTCGATGCTGCAGACGCTCGACGTCGGCGCCGGTGCCGATCGTCTTCTCGATGAACGGCGAGGCCTGCGCGCGGAACGTCTGCACGAGGATCGGCCCGTCGTAGACGAGCGACGCCGCGCGCGAGCCGTCCGGCAGCGCGCGTCACGTACACCCCCGGCGTGCCGAGCTCGCGGGCCTGCAGGACCGGCACCGGGAGCCGCTCGATGGTGGTCGGGGTCCCGAGATCCAGCGATGCGCCCGGCGTCGCGCTCGGCTCGCCGCGCTTGATCTCCACGCTCTCGATGCCGAACCAGCGGAACACGGTGGTCCGCGCTTCCGGCACCGCGAGCACGCCACCGACCAGCACCGCCGCGACGATCGCCGCGAGCCGCAACCTAAAGGTGCCTGGCACCTTTATCTTTCGCCGCGGCTCCAGCCGGGTGCTGACGGCGGCGGCGAGGTCCGGCGTGGCGGGCCAGTCGACGTCCAGTTCGCGCAGGGCCTGTTCGAGGTCCGGAGTCACAGCTGCCCCCTCAGCCGGTCGAGGGCGCGGGAGGTGCGCGACTTCACGGTGCCGGGCTTCACGCCCAGGGCGGCCGCGGTCTCGGCCTCGGAGAGCTCGAGCAGGTAGCGGCAGCCGAGCACGAGCCGGTCGTCGTCGCGCAGGCCCGCCATGGCGCCGAGCAGCGCGGTGCGGGACTCGGCCGCGAGCACCGTCGCCTCGGCCGAGACGTCGTCGCGGGGCGGCTCGACCCGCAAAGCCAGGGCGGTGCGCCGCCCGGCCGACCGGCGCCGGTTGCGCGCCTCGTTGGCGACGATCGTCAGCAGCCACGGCCGCCAGGGCTCGCCGGCGCGGAAGCGGGGCAACGCGCGCCACGCCTTGACGAAGGCGTCCTGCGCGGCCTCTTCGGCGTCGGCGGCGTCCTGGGTGATCAGCATGGCGGTTCGGAAGGCGATGTCCTGGTGCGCACGGACGAGCGACGCGTACGCGTCGCCATCACCCTCTGAAGCGAGGGCGATGAGCTCGCTCTCCGTGAGCGCTCGAGCCACCGCCCTCTTCTACACCGGCCGCCGCCGGCCGGTTCGCCTAATCCTTCAGCCGGTAGCCCGCGCCGCGGACGGTCTCGAGCTGCGTGACGCCGAACGGCCGGTCGATCTTGTCGCGCAGGTAGCGGACGTAGACGTCGACGATGTTCGAGCGGTTCTCGTAGTCGTAGTCCCACGCGTGCTCGAGCAGCTGGTAGCGGCTGAGGACCTCGCCCGGGTGACGCATGAACGTCTCCAGGAGCTGGAACTCCTTGGCGCTGAGGTTCACCTCGGCCTCCTCACGCCAGACGCGGCGAGCGGCCGGGTCCAGCTTCAGCGTGCCGACCTCGAGCACCGCGGGGCGCTCGACCGGGCCACGCCGGGCCAGTGCGCGCAGGCGCGCCAGCAGCTCGGCGAACGAGAACGGCTTGGCCAGGTAGTCGTCGGCGCCACCGTCCAGGCCGGCTACGCGGTCCTCGACGCTGTCGCGCGCGGTGAGCATGATCACCGGCGACCAGATGCCTTCCTCACGCAGACGGCGACACGTCTCGAAGCCGTCGATGCCCGGGAGCATCACGTCCAGCACGATCGCGTCGTAGCCCGTCGACCCTGCCATCCAGAGCGCATCCTCGCCCTTGATGGCCACGTCCGCCGCAAGCCCTTCCGAGCGCAGCCCGCGCCGGATGAGGCTCGCCATCTTGATCTCGTCCTCTACCACCAGCACTCTCATGCGCACCACCATGATGGCGCGGTAATGAGCTCAAAGATGAGAGGGAACAGAAATCCAGACATCAGCGCCTGTTTTCCGGTTCACTGCGTGAGCGCTGCCACCATGCGCGATCGCGATGGCCGAGGCGATCGCCAGACCCAGGCCGGTCCCGCCGCGGGTACGCGCCTCGTCGGCTCTCGTGAAGCGCTCGAACGCGCGCGGCAGGAAGTCCGGCGGGAACCCCTTGCCCTCGTCGCGCACGTGCAGCTCGATGCGGCCGTCGACCTCGTGCGCGCTCAGGTGCACGGTGCCCTGACCGTGGTGGAGCGCGTTGTCCACGAGGTTCGCCAGCGCCTGCTCCATCCGCGCCGGATCGGCGCTGAGCAGCACGCCGGGTGACGGATCGGGGGCGAGCGGGCGACCCTCGGCCCGGGCCCGCGTGCGGAAGCGGCCGGCGACGCGCGCGAGCATCTCCCCGGCGTCGATCAGCTCCGGCCGGACGGGCAACCGGCCCTGGTCCGAGCGCGCGATCACGAGCAGGTCGTCGGCGAGTTGCGAGAGCCGCTCGGACTCCTCGGCCGCCGAGCGCAGCGCGTCCTCGAGCTCTTCGCGCGTGTGCTCGCCGCGGAGCGCCAGCTCGAGCTCCGTGCGCAGGATCGCGAGCGGCGTGCGCAGCTCGTGCGACGCGTCGCTCACGAATGCGCGCTCGCGCTTGAACGCCACTTCGAGCCGGGCCAGCATCTCGTTGAGGGTG
Organism: uncultured Solirubrobacteraceae bacterium; assembly: GCA_963724195.1. GTDB lineage: Bacteria > Actinomycetota > Thermoleophilia > Solirubrobacterales > Solirubrobacteraceae > Solirubrobacter. The sequence continues at coordinate 82,670 of CAVRTQ010000019.1, forward strand.
CGCCCCAGGCGGGCGATCTCGTCGTTGCCGGGCGGGACGGGCAGCCGCTCGCTCGTCTGCGCGGCCGTGACCGCCTCGGCGTGGCGGCGCATCCGCTCCACCGGGCGCAACGCGGCGGAGGCGATCGCGTAGCCGATCGCGGAGGCGATCAGCAGCGCCAGCGGCCCGCCGACGAGCAGCAGCGCGTGCAGCGAGCCGAGCGCCCGCTCGCGCTGGGCGAGCGATTCGCCCACGACCAGGATCGCCGGGCGCCCGTCGCTGCGCACCGGCCGGGCGAGCAGCCGCAGGTCCTCGCTGCCGCGCCGGTGCTCGACGATCACGTCCCCCGCCCGTGGCGCGCTCGACCTCGGTGGACGTGATCAACGGCTGCTCGCCGGCGCCCGTGGTCGTGGAGTCCACTGAGCCGACCATGTCCAGCACCTGCGCGTACGGCTCGCCCGTGCTGGCGAGCGCCTGGCCGTCGACCACCGCCGCGGCGTCGCGGGCGCGGGCGGCGAGCCCGTCGTCGATCGTCGAGTCCAGGTTCTGCGCCACCAGCAGGCTGAGCGCGAAGCCGGCGATCGCGAGCAGCACCGCCATCACGCCCGTGAACGCGAGCGTGAGCTTGAAGCGCAGCGGCATCCGGCTCATGGGCGAACCATCCGGGCGGCCGCTGACGCGGCGCCATCGGGGGTCGCTTCAAGCATCGCTGCGCGGATGCTCAGGGCGAACCGTCATGCGACCCAGCGTCCCGTCTCGTCCGCCCAGCGCAGCGCCTCCAGGTAGGTCTCGGCGAGCTCGCCGGGGTCGGCGCCCTCGGTCGGGAAGCGGCCCTGCTCGTACCGCAGCACGGTCCCCAGGATGCGCCCGCGGCGACCTTCGTGACGCAGCAGCGCGCCCGTGATCTCGTCCGACAGCGGGAGCGAGACGAGCACCGCTTCCATCGGCGCGTCCAGCAGCGCGTCCGCGACCGACAGCAGGCCGACGGTGAACAGCCCGTCGCGGTCGTCCTCGTCCTGGCTCGCGCCCAGCAGCTCGCACATGCGCGCCCGCAGCAGCGCGAGCGCCACGACCTGGTCCGGAGCCTCGGCCGCGCTCGACAACGCGACGACCGTGGCCCAGCGGCGCACGGCCTTCGTCCCGAGCAGGGTGAGCGCCTCGCGCACGCTGTCGATCTTGCGCGGGAGCGCGAAGTAGGCCGAGTTGACGTGGCGCAGAAGCGCAAGCGAGAGGCCCACGTCGGCGCCGATGATCCGCTCGAGGTCCTCGAAGGAAGCTTCGGCGGACGTGAGCTCGCTCAGCGCGTTCAGCGAAGCGAGCGCCCCCGTGCCCTGGCCCTCGCCGCCGCGCGGGCGGGCGAAGAACGCGCCTTGGAAGAGGCTGAAGCCGAGCACACGGCAGCGCGTGAACTCGTCGGCGTCGTCGACCTCCGTGGCGACGAGCGTGAGGCCGCGTTGCGCCGGCTCGGCGATCAGCGCCTGCAGCGCCTCGTCGCTGCGGCCGTTCACGTTGACCTTGACCGTCGCGCAGTGCTCGAGCAGCGGCGACGGGGCTCCGTAGCCGTCGAGGGCGAGCGCGAACCCGGCTTGCCGGAGCGCCTGCGCCCGCTCGAGCGACGTGTCGGCCGTGATCTGCAGCGTCGCTCCGGCCAGGGCCGGCGAGGGGTCCCCGTCCAGGCTCAGCCACAACGGCCGACCGGCCGCGAGCGCGACGAGCTCGTCCGGCGGGAACGCCGCGAGGACGCTGCCGTCACCGACCAGCTCGTAGCCGACCACTTCGCGCCGCCCGTCGACCACCGGCCGCCGCACGACCGCCACGCGCGCGGGCACGGCCTCGGTCAGGTCGCGATCGATGCCCAGCCAGCCCTCGTCCGTGCGGACCGAGCGCGTGTCGACGGTGCGCTCCCCGCGCTTGACCACCCCCGCCCAGCCGAGCGACTCGAGTTTTGTCCCCGACCGGCAGCTCCGCCGCGTTGGAGTACGTCACGGTGCCGTCGGCGTCCGCCGTCCACAGCCAATCCGGCGCGCGCTCGACGCGCTGCCGGAAGGGCGTGAGCTCCGTGACGTCGCGCTCGCGCCGCATCAGCTCGGCCACGAGCCGAGCGTTCTCGGCCTGCGCCGCGTCCGCGCGCGCGGTCTCGCGCCGGAGCCGAATGGCCACCAGCGTGAGCACGACGACGAGCACTCCCGCCAGCACGACCGCAACGATCACGACCGGATGGTCCCATTTCGAGCGGTCAGCGCGGCACGAGCGTCGCCTCCAGGCGGGTCCCGGAGAGCGCGACCTCGAGCGTCGGGCCGGGGTTCGGGTTCGCGTTCTGCGGCCGCGGATGGAGGATCCGCGTGCTCCGCACGCCGCGCAGCCGCACCGTGTACCCGGCGCGTTCGCTGTGGATGGCGTAGACGCCGGCGCGGACCCGCTCGATCCTCGCCGACCGCCCCCAGCTCGGGAACGTGACCACGCCGCCCGGCCCGGAGGCGGTCCAGCGCGCCCGGATGGTGCGCGGCGTGAAGCGGTATTCGACGGTTCCGGCGGGGGCGGAGCCGCGCACGCGCAGGTCGCGGAACGGCCCGGCGTACGCGCGGAGCGCGGTGACCGGAGCGCGCACGCGATGCGGTGCCCGGACCAGCTCGAGCGGCTGGGTCGCGGGGGCGTACAGGCGCGAGCCGTACTGCGTGCGCAGGCGGCCGACCCGCAGCCCGAAGCCGGCGCTGCCGGTGCCGCCGAGCGTGCCCGCGACGTCCTGCTCGGCATCCAGGAGCCGGGCCAGATCGAGGCCGCCGTACGGGAACGCGCCCTGGTTGGCGGGGACGATCGCGGTGCTGTAGGTGGGCGTGGTGACGGCGAGCCGGCCCGTGTCGGGGTCGAAGGCGTACAACGGGGGCGGCTGCTGCGCCGGTTGCGCGCCGAGGCCCGCGGCGAGGGCACGCATGGCGTTCGCGGCCTGGCGGGAGGCCGCGAGGTAGGCGTGGCCGGGCCCGAGCGGGACGACGTCCAGTCCGTAGGCCACCGCGTCCGGGATCCGCCCTTCGCGGTCGGTGAGCGCGACGTACTGGGTCAGGCCCCGGTCGAGCAGCCACTTCGCCCACGCGCCCCAGCGCGGGCTCGGCTGCAGCTCCGGCGCGGCCGCGATCCCGATCAGCGCACCCTGTGCGAGCCCGGTCTTCTTGCGTTGCCACCAGCGTTCGAACCCCAGGCCCGTGTCCCAGTTCAGGTCCCCGGCGTGCGTCCAGTAGCCGCTGATCACGCGCCGGGTCCACGCGTGCAGCAGCGGCAGCCCGGCTGGACGCGGGCATCCCCGCCGCCCGGGCCCGGGGGTACGAGCGCGCGAAGCTCAGGACGATGTTCGCGTACTCGGGCGAGTCGAAGTTCCAGGGGTCCCGCGGCACGCTGGTCGGCAGGTACTGGAAGCGCAGCCCGCCGGCGAGGTTGCCGGCGCGGCCGCCCGTCCCGCGCGCCTCGCGCGTGAACCGGGCGAGCTGTCGGCGCATGACGGTGGCGAGCGCGCGGTCGCGGCCGTTGACGACCGCGTCCGCGTGGGCGAAGGTCGCGTACCAGTTGAGCTGGTTGAGCCGGACCGCCGGCCAGCGCCAGCGCTTGCCGCGGGCGACGAGCGCCACCTGGCGCCGGATGCGGTCCACGAGCGGTGCTTCGAGCTTGAGCGCGGCCCGCGCCTGGTACGCCGTCTGCAGCGCCTCGATCACCTCGGCCTGGAAGACCTCGTGCCGATCCCGGCTGTCGGGCCCGGCCTGCCAGCCCCGCCCCGGGCCGGCCCAGACCGGCGGGCTCGTCAAGAAGCGCACGATCGCGACCGCGCGCGCGTCGTCGCGCGCGGCGCCCTGATGCCGCGCGAGGGCCGCGGTGCTGTGCACGATCAGCAGGTCCGCGTTGACGTTCGTGATCGTGCCCCGGCCCGCGCGGTAGCGGGCGTGGCGCGCATCCCACAGCGGCGACAGGCGCGCCGACAGGGAATCCGCGACGGCGAGGTAGCCGGCTCGGTCGAGCGATTCACCCTCGGGCTTGGCCGCAGGACGCACCGGCCGCTCCACAGGGTGGGCGGTCGCGGTGGCCGTGGGGCGCGGGCGGACGCTGTCGCTCCCTTGGGCGCAACCGGTGAGCAGCAGGACGCACGCAGCAGCGAACCACCGCGTCGGCGGGGCGGGCATCACGACCTCCGAGAAGTGGGGCGGGTGGGCGGTGAGCCCGTGCCACTGAGGCTCTCGCCGCGCCGCCCCGCCGGCCACGGTCACCCGGTGGGGAGTCTCGCCACCGAGGTGAAGGCGCGTTCACCCCTGGGTGGGGGCGGGCCTGATGAGCCCGTGCCGGGCAGGACAATGCGTCGCATTCGGCGCGGGTGCGACATCGCGCTCGTGTCGGACGGCTTCGTCCGCACGGCTGCACGCAGCTCGTCCGCTTCGGCGGGGTCTGGGTGCTGCAGGACGACGGGTCGGCCTTCTGTCGAGCACGGTGAGCGCCTCGCGTACGCTGTCGATCTTGCGCGGGGAGCGCGAACTAGGCCGAGTTGACGTGGCGCAGGAGCGCGAGGCTCAGGCCCAGGTCGGCGCCGATGATCCGCTCGAGATCTTCGAAGGACGCCGCAGCGGCGGTGGCCAGGTGTCCGCCGTGATCTGCAGCGTCGCTCCGGCCAGGGCCGGCGAGACGTCGCCGTCCAGGCTCAGCCACAACGGCCGACCGGCCGGGAGCGCGACGAGCCGTCCGGCGGGACGCGGCGAGGACGCTGCCGTCCCCGACCAGCTCGTACCCGATCACCTCGCGCCGCCCGTCGACCACCGGCCGCCGCACCACCGCCACGCGGGCCGGCACGGCCTCGGTCAGGTCACGATCGATACCCAACCAGCCGTCATCCATGCGAACCGAACGCGTGTCGACGGTCCGCTCCCCCCGCTTGACCACGCCCGCCCAACCGAGCGACTCGAGCCTGGAGCCCACCGGCAGCTCAGCCGCGTTGGAGTACGTGACGGTACCGTCCGCGTCCGCGGTCCACAGCCAGTCCGGCGCACGCTCGACGCGCTGCCGGAACGGCGTGGGCTCCATGACATCGCACTCGCGACGCCAGCAGCTCGGCAACGATCACGACCGGATCGTCCCATTCGACCGGTCAGCGAGGCACGATGCGGCTCACGGTGTTCTCGGCCAGGCCGGTCACCCACACGGAGCGACCATCGGTCGCGAGCGCCGCGGGGTTGGCGGGAACGTCCACCTCACCGAGCGGTTTCAACGTCCGCGCGTCGAGGACGAGCACCTTGTTCACGTCGCGCGCGGCGATGAACACCCGCTCGCCGGCGGCGAGCGCCTGGGTGGGCGTATGGCCTGCGCTGAAGGTCCTGTGCTCGCCCTCCGCGTCGATCCTGAAGCCGGTCTCGGTATCTCGGACCACCGCCCACAGGTGACCGGCGCCGAACCCGAGCGTGGCGTAACGGCCCGCGATCTGGATGAAGTCCTGCTGGCGCCCGGTGCGGGCGTTCAGGCGGACGACGCGCCGGCGAGCCCGTTCGGCGAGCCACACCGACCCGGCCCCGACCGCGAGGGCGTTGTGCGAGTAGCGCAGTCGGAACGTCCGGCGCAGCCGTCGGCCCGCCCGGTCGTACCGGCGCAGCTCCTGACCGCGGTTGGTCACGGGGGCCATCAGCAGCCACAGCCCGCTGCGATCGGCCCGCAGCCGGATCGGTTTGGCGCCCAGCGTGATCCGTCGGACGAGCTTGCCGCTGCGCGCGTCGAAGCCGAGCAGCCGCCGGCTGATGGCCAGCGCGACCCAGACCCGATTGCCGTCCGCCGCGACGCTGATCGCCCCGCGCCCCACCCGGATTCGCTCGCCGCGCCGCTCACCGGTGGCCGCGTCGATGCGCGTCATGTACGTGTCCCCGTAGCCGGCGACCCACAGGGTGCCGGCGGTGTACGCGATCGCACTCGGCCGGCGGGCGACGTCGCGCGTGGTCGACACGACGCGCGCCACCGCCGGCGGGCTCTGGGTTGGTGTGGGGGCCACAACCGCCCCGCCGCGCGCGGACGGCTCGCCGTCGAGGAGGAGCACGACCGTCGCCGCGGCCGCGGCCGCCGCGCAGGCGACGGCCGCCAGCGCCCAGCGCCGAGCCCGCGGGGCCGGCTCCGGCGCCATCAGCGCCGTCGGGCGGGCCGCGCTCACCGTGACGCTCTCCGGCGCCAGCCCGAGCTCCTGTGGAGCGCCTTCGGGCGCGGCGGCGCCGCGGGCGATCATCCGCTCGGGCTCGGCCGGGAAGCCGCCGGCCGCCGCTGCGCGTGCGGCCCGCGCGAGGTCGCCCGCGGAGGGGAAGCGCGCGTCGGCGGCCTTGTGCATCGCTCGCGCCACGACGCCGTCGAACTGGATCGGCAGCTCGGGGCGGTAGGCCGAAGGCGCCGGCGGGGGCTCCGACAGCTGGGCCCACAGCTTCGCCTCGTCGCCGGTCCGGTCGAACGGCACCTTGCCCGTGAGCGCGAAGAAGAGCACCCCACCGAGCGCGTAGATGTCCGCGCGCGCGTCCACCCGCCCGCCGCGGATCTGCTCCGGAGCGACGTAGTCGAGCGTCCCGACCCACTGCCCCGTGGTGGTCGCATCGCTGTGGCTCAACGTCTGTTTGACGAGCCCGAAGTCGGTCACGTACAGATGCCCGGTGCGGTCGATCAGCAGGTTCGCGGGCTTGACGTCGCGGTGCACGAACCCCGCGCCGTGGATCGCGTCGAGCCCGGCGGCGGCCTGCTCGAGCAGCCGGGAGGCCTCTGCGGGGGTGAGCGCGCCGTGGCGCCGAACCCGCCGCCGCAGGTCCTCGCCGTCGACGAAGCCGCATGGCGATGAACGCGATGTCATCGCGCGCCGCCGCCGCGTGGATCGGGATCACGTTCGGATGCTCGACTGCGGCGGCCGCGCGCGCCTCGCGCAGGAAGCGGGCACGTATCGCGGGGTCTTCGACGAGGTCGGGTGAGATCACCTTCAGCGCGACGAGTCGGTCCAGCTCGAGCTCGCGCGCGCAGTACACGACGCCCATCCCGCCGCGGCCGAGCAGCGACTCGATGCGGTAGCCCGCGACCGTCGTCCCCGGCTCCAGACGATCAGCGCCCATCGGTCCTCAGCTCCACGGCGAGCGAGTGACGGGCGGCGGGAAGGTCGACCACCAGCGTCGGCCCGGGGTCCGGCGCCGAGCGTGAGCGAGCGCTGCGGACGACGCGGACGCGCCCGCCGCGCGGACCGTGCAGGGGGCGGACGGTGTAGCCCCCGAGCTCCAGCGAGACGATCGACGTCGAGCGAGCGTGGGCGCTGGCCCAGGCGCACGCGCCGGCCGTCGCGCAGCGTCGCGTGCACGCGTGTGGAGCGACCCCAGCTCGGGAAGGTGACGTGCGCGCGCTCGCCCGGCCGGCGCCCGTGCACCGTCCAGCGCGCCGAGATCGCGTTGGGCGTGAAGCGGTAGGCGCTGCTCGCACGCAGACGCCCGCGCCGGATCTCCCCCTGCACGCGCAGGTCCATGAACGGCCCCGCCCGGACGGCGCCGACCGGCGCGGGCGCGTGGGTGAGGCGCAGCGGCTGGGTCGCGCCGGCGCCGCGCGGCCCGTAGGCGGTCCGCAGCCGGAGCTGCCCGTCGGGGCTCGACGACCTGCAGCCCGAACGCGGCGGGCGCGACCCCGCCGATGCCGCCGACGGGCTCCGAACGGGCGTCGAAGAGCCGGGTCAGATCGAGCCCGCCGTAGGGGAACGCGCCGTGGTTGACCGCGACGATCGCGGTGCTGTACGCCGGAGTCGTGACCGCGAGCCGGCCCGTGTCGGAGTCGTAGGCGTAGAGCGCGGGCGGGGTCTGGGCGGGAGCGCGGCCGAGTCCGGCGGTGAGCGCGCGCATGGCGTTGCCGGAGTAGCGCGCGGCCGTCAGGTAGGCGTTCGCGCGGCCCTGAGCGACGACGCGCAGGCCGAAGCCCACCGGCGGCGGCAGCGTGCCGCGCTCGTCCGCCGCGTCCGCATAGTCCCGCAGGCCCGCATCGAACAGCCACTTCGCCCAGGCGCCCCACTCCGGCCCGGGCTGCAGCTCGGGCGCCGTGGCGACGCCGAGCAGCGCCGCCTGTGCGAGGGGCACCTTCTTGCTCTGGTGCCAGCGCTGGAAGCCGAGGCCGGTGTCCCAGTTCAACTGGCCCGCGTGCGTCCAGTAGCCGCTGATCGCGCGCCGCGCCCACTGCTGGAGCAGACCGATCCGCACCGGCACGGGCATGCCGGCGGCGCGGGCCGCCGCGTAGTGGCGGGAGAAGCCGAGCACGATGTTGGCGTACTCCGCCGAGTCGAAGTTCGCGGGGTGCGTGGCGGCGCGCGCCGGGAGATAGCGGAAGCGCAATCCGGGCCCGAGGTTCGGGGTCTCCGCCGGCGCGAGCGTGCCGCCGGTGAAACGCTCGAGGTGGTGCCCGAGCCCTTCGGCGAAGGTGCGCTGCGCGCCGTTGACCGTCGCGTCGGCGGCGAACAGCGTCGCGTGCCAGTTGAGCTGGTTCAGGCGCAGCGCGGGCCACGCGAAGTCCGGCCCGACGGCGGTGCGAGAGATCTGGTCCTGGATCGTGGCCACGGTCGCCGGGTCGAGCGCGAGCGCGTCCCGGGCGACGTAGGCCTGTGCCAGCGCCTCCGCCACCTCCGCGGAGAAGACGAGGTGCGAGTTCGGGTTGTTCGGCGCGGCCCGCCAACCGGGTCCTCGGAGCCAGGGCGGAGCGTCGGGCAACGGATGCTCCGTCCACGCCTGCGGGCCGGTGAGGTAGGCGACGATGCGCCGCGCGCGCTGGTCCTCGCGGGGCGGCCCCGTCAGCCCGAACTGCGCCGCCGTCGCGTGGACGAGCAGCAGGTTCGCATTGATCTGGGCGACCGTGCCGCTGAGCCCGGGTGGCTCGTAGCGCCCACGGCGTTCATCCCAGATCGGGTCCAGGTGACGCTGCAGCCGGGCGCTCACGGCCACGTAGCCGTCGTCGTCCAGACCGGACGCGTTTGGCGCCGGGAGAGCGGCCGGCCGGGCGCTGCCGCAGGACGCCAGCACCAGCGCCGCTATCAGCCATGACTGGTGGAGCGCGCGCAAAGGACCTCGGCAGTGTTCGGGAGCTCGACACTACAGATCCCCAGCGCTCAGGGAAAGACGGACTGCGAGCTCGCCGGTGAACCGGACCTCGATCGAAGGCCCCGGCGTCGGAGCGGACGACTGCGGCCGCGTGGCCACGGCCCGCACCGCCGCACCCCCGGGAGCGCGCCCGCGCGGCGTGATCGTGTAGCCGCTCCCGACCTCCAGCCGCGCGATCCGGGCCAGCGGGAACGGTGTGGCGCCGAGTTGGATCCGCGTGCTGTCGGTGAGCGTCGCGGTGAGCGCCGTCGCCGCTCCCCAACTCGGAAACGTCACGGCCACTCGGTCGCCGGCGACGGCCTTGACCGTCCAGCGCGCGTCGATTGCCGTGGGCGTGAAGCGATAGGCGCTGCGCGCGCTACGGGCGCCGGCGCGCGCGGTGCCGCAGACGCGAAGCGCCGTGAACGGACCGGCGTACGCCCGCCGTGCGCTCGGATGCGCGGCCACGCCGCGGATCGCGGTGTGCCGGGCGCCGTCCTGGGTCGCCAGCACCACGCGTCCCCGCGCGCGGACGACGACCCCGAACGCCGCGGGCGGGCGGCCGCCGATGTTCGCGACCGGCTCCTGCCGCGCGTCGAACAGGCGCGCGAGGTCGAGACCGCCGTAGGGGAACGCGCCGCGATTGTCAGACACGATCGCGGTGTTGTACGTCGGGGTCGTGATCGCGAGCCGGCCCGTGTCCGGGTCGAACGCGTACAGCGCGGGCGGGGCCTGCGCCGGACGCGCACCCAGGCCGGCGTCGAGCGCGCGCAGCGCGTTGGCGGCCGTACGGGACGCGGCCAGCACGGCGGCGCCGCGGGTCTGCGGGAGGACGTTCACGCCGTAGGCGAGCGGCCCGGGGATCCGCCCTCGCGGTCGGCCAGGTCGGTGTAGTGCTCCAGGCCGCGGTCCAGCAGCCACTTCGCCCATGGGCCCACGACTCGCCCGGCCACAGTTCCGGCTCGGCGGCGATGCCCACCAGCGCCTGTTGCGCGAGTGGCACCTTCTTGCGCTGGTGCCAGCGGTGGAAGCCGAGGCCCGTGTCCCAGTTCAGGTAGCCCGCGTGCGTCCAAGCGCCCGCGAGCACGCGCCGCACCCACGCGCGCAGCAGGCCGATCCGGCGCGGCGGGCGCATCCCCGCGCGACGGGCCGCGCCGTAGTGGCGCGCGAAGCCGAGCACGATGTTCGCGTACTCGGGCGAATCAACGTTCACGGCCGCACCGGGCGACTGGGCTGGTAGTGGAAGTGCAGTCCGGGGCCGAGGTTGCGGGCGGCCGCGGCCAGGAAGGCGTCGAGGTGGCGCCCGAGTCCGGCGGCGAGCGTCGCGGAGTCGCCGTTGACGGCGGCGTGCGCGGCGAAGATCGCCACCGGCCAGTTGAACTGGTTCAGGCGCACCGCAGGCCACGCGTACGCTGGGCTCGCGGCCACCTGACCGACCTGCCGGGCGATCGCCGCGCGCGTCTCCGGGTCGAGCGCGAGCGCCCCGTGCGCCTGCGCCAGGCCTTCCGCGGCCTCGGTCACGAAGACCGGATGCATGCTCGGGGAGTCGGGGGCGGCTCGCCAGCCGACGCCCTGCCGGCGCCAGTCGGGATCACCGGGTGCGTGCTCGGTCCACGCGTCCGGCCCGGTCAGGTAGCGGGCGATGCGGTGCGCGCGCTCGTCCTTGCGCGCCGGCCCGGCATGGCCGTGGCGGGCCGCGAGCGCGTGCACGAGCAGCAGGTCGCCGTTGACCTGTGTGGTCGTCAGTCCCGGCCCGGGGTCGTACCGGCCGAGCGACTCGTTCCAGAACGGGTCGAGATGGCGCTGCAGGCGGTCGGCGAGCGCGAGGTAGCCCGGTCCGTCGAGCGCGTGTGCGTCTGCCGCCGGCAGGCACGCGAGCACGACGACGACGCCGATCAGCCGGCGCAGGGAGCGGTACATCGAGGGACCTCCGGGGGAGAACGCGGGGAGCGGTCTCGACGCTCCCGCCATCCGGCCGCGGCGCCCAGCGCTCGCGCGGGCCAAGCCCCGCCACCCAGGGTGAGGTCGATCGCCACCCTAGGGGGAGGCGCGATCAGACCCAGGCGCGGAGAATCGGCCCATGAGCCTCCCGTTCCTCATCTACGACGGGCCGGACGGGCGTCAACGGACGCTGGACCTCGCGGACGGCCCGCTCACGATCGGCCGGCGGCCGACGTGCGACGTCCCCGTGCCGTGGGACGACGAGGTCTCGCGACTGCACGCCGAGCTCTCGCAGATCGGCGGGCTCTGGGTCGTCTACGACGACGGCCTCTCGCACAACGGCACGTTCCTCAACGGCGATCGCGTGCGTGGCCGACGCCGCCTGCGCCCGGGCGACCGGCTCACGGTCGGCTCGACCGTGCTGTCGGTGTGCGACGGCGACCCGACCTCGGTGGCGCGGTCGACGCGCCGCGTCGCCGCACCATCGGTGCGCGTGACCCCGGCGCAGCGGCGCGTGCTCGCGGCCCTCTGCCGGCCGCTCGTCGACGGCCGGCCGGTGCCGGCCTCCAATCACGAGATCGCCGAGGAGCTCGTGATCGCCGTCGAGACGGTCAAGAGCACGCTGGCCACGCTGTTCGAACGGTTCGGCCTCGAGCACCACGCGCGGCACGAGAAGCGCGCGACGCTCGCGCACCGCGCGCTGGCGCTGTTCAGCGCGGAACCAGCGTCGCGCTGAGCTCCGTGCCCGCGAGCGCGACCTCGAGCGTCGGGCCGGGGTCGGGATTCGCGTTCTGCGGGCGCGGACGGACGATCCGCGTGCGCCGCGCGCCGCGCACCGTGACCGTGTAGCCCGAGCCGATCGCGAACGTGCCGGGCCGGAGCTCACGGATCCGCGTGTGGCGACCCCAACTCGGGAACGTCACCACGCCGCCTCGCTCGCGCGCCGTCCAGCGCCCCTCGATCCGGGTCGGCGTGAACCGGTACTCGACCGTCCCGGCGGGCGCGGTGCCCCGCACGCGCAGGTCGCTGAACGGTCCGGCGTACGCGCGCAGAGCGGGACCGCCGCGCGAGGCGCGGGGCGCGCCGCCGGCGGTGGCGCGCGCGGCTGCAGCGACGGCGTCGCCCGGGGCGTGGACGAGACGGAGCGGCCTCACCCCCGGTGCGTATGCGCGGCGGCCGTACTGCGTGCGCTGCGTGCCCACGCGCAGCCCGAAGCCCGCGGTCCCCGTGCCGCCGAGCGTGCCGATGACCTGGCCGTCGGCGCCGAGGAGGCGGGCGAGGTCGAGGCCGCCGTACGGGAAGGCGCGGTGGTTGACGGCGACGATCGCCGTGCTGTAGCGGGGGGTGGTCACGGCGAGGCGGCCGGTGTCCGGGTCGAACGCGTACAGCGCGGGCGGCGCGGCCGCTCGCGCGCGGCCGAGGCCGGCCTGGAGCGCGCGCATCGCGTTGGCGGCGTGCCGCGCGGCGGCGAGGTACGCGTTGCCGCGACTCTGCGGGACGACGTTCACCCCGTACGCGAGCGCGTCCGGGATCCGGCCCGCGCGTTCGGTCTGCGCGGCGTACCGGACGAGCCCGCGATCGAGCAGCCACTTCGCCCACTCGCCCCAGCGCGGGTCGGGTTGCAGCTCGGGCGCGGTCGCCACGCCGAGCAGCGCGCCCTGCGCGAGCGCGACCTTCTTGCTCTGCTGCCAGCGGTGGTACCCGAGCCCGGTGTCCCAGTTCAGGGCGCCGGCGTGGGTCCAGTAGCCGCTGATCGCGCGCCGCACCCAGGCGCGCAGCAGGCCGAGCTCACGCGGCGCCGGCATGCCCGCCGCGCGCGCCTGTCCGTAGACGCGCGCGAAGCTGAGCACGATGTTCGCGTACTCGGGCGAGTCGAAGTTCATGCGCGCGTGCGGCCAGCGCGCGGGCTGGTAGTGGAACCGCAGGCCCGGCCCGAAGTTCCCGGGCCGCGCGCCCGATCCCGTGCGCCTCGCGCGTGAACCGCGCCAGGTGGCGCCCGAGCCCGTCGGCGAGCACGCTCCGCCGACCGTTCACCGCGGCGTCGGCGGCGAACACGGTCGCGTTCCAGTTGAGCTGGTTCATCTCGCGCGCCGGCCAGCGCCAGCGCTCGCTGCGCGCGACGGTCGCGATCTGGCGCCGGATGCGCTGCGCGGTCGCGGCGTCGAGCCCGATCGCGCGCCGCGCGCGGTACGCCGCCTGCAGCCCTTCGATCGCCTCCGCCTGGAAGACGACGTGCCGGTTGTTGTTGGCCGGCCCCGCCCGCCAGCCCGGACTCGAGCCGGCACCCCGCCAGATCTTCGCGCCCGTCAGGAAGCGCGCGATCCGCACCGCGCGCACGTCGTCGCGCGCCGCGCCCCGGTGCCCGGCGACGCGCCGCCGCGCTGTGCACGAGCAGCAGGTCCGCGTTGACCTCGGTGACCGTCCCGCTCCCGGCCCGGTAGTAGCCGCCGCGCGTCGTCCCAGAGCGAGCCGAGCCGCGCCGCGAGCGCATCCGCGACCGCGAGGTACCCGCCGGAGTCGAGCGGCGCGGCGAGCTCGCGGGAGCTCGCGAACCTAAAGAGGGACTGTCCCTCTTTAGGTTCGGCGCGCGGCGGGGGCGGGGCGGAGTTGGCGCAGGCGGCGAGCGCGGAGACGGCGCAGGCGGCAGCAATCCAGCGCGGAGCGGGCATCGGGAACCTCCGAGGAAGTCGGCGTCAGGCCCCGCCCGCACTCCTCACCCTCCCGCCGCACGGCGCGCGCGGACACGGCCCGCAGGTGGGGACCCGCGCCACCGGGGGCGAGGGCGATCCACCCCTAGGTGGCGGACCACCGCCGGCCGAAGTGGCGGACAATCCCGTGCATGCCGCCCGACGTTCCGTTCTTCGTGTTCCGCGATCCCGGCGGCCGGCGTCAGCTGTTCGAGCCGAGCGCGGGGACGTCGCGGTTCACGATCGGCCGCCGCTCCACGTGCGACGTGGCGCTGCCGTGGGACATCGAGGTCTCACGCCTGCACGCCGAGCTCGTCCGGCTCGGCGCGGACCTGGTCGTGCAGGACGAGGGCCTCTCGCACAACGGGACGTTCGTCAACGGCGAACGCGTGCGCGGGCGGCGACGGATCCACCCCGGGGACACGATCACGGTGGGCGCGACCGCGATCGAGGTGTGCGGCGTCGAGCGCTCGACCAGCGTCCGCACGCGCGATGCGCACGCCGACGCGCCCGCGCCCGACCTCACGCCCGCCCAGCGGCGCGTCCTCGACGCCCTCGCCCGCCCGATGCGCGAGGACCGGCACGCGGCCCCCGCTCCCAACCGGCGCATCGCCGACGAGCTGCACCTGAGCGTCGACACGGTCAAGGGCACGCTCTCGGCGCTGTACGAGCGCTACGGCCTCACGAGCCTCCCCCAGAACGAGAAGCGCGCCGCGCTCGCGCAGCGCGCGCTCAGCGAAGCTCGATCCGGGTGACGGTGTTGTCGCCCAGCGACGTGACCCACACCGCCCCGTCCTCGCTCGCCGCGAGCGCGATCGGGTTGACGCCGACCGGGATCGGGTCCTGCACCGGCACCAGGCGTCTCGGTGTCCAGCACCTGCACGGACTGGTCGTTGCGGGCCGCGACGAACAGGAGGTCGCCCGCGACGAGCGCCGTCGTCGGGTTGCGCCCGGCGCCCGCGGTGAACGGCTCGCGACCGTCCATCGCGTAGCGGGCGATGGTGTCCTCGCCGGCGAGCACGAGCCACAGCGCGCCCGCGCCGAAGCTCATCGACCGCACCGGCCCCGGCGCAGAGACGATGTCCCGGAACTGCGCCGCGCCGGGATCCAGGCGGCTGAGCGCGTTTGAGTCGCGTTTGACGATCCACAGCGCATCTCCGCTCGAGGCCATCGCGCCGACCCCCTCGTTCACGACGACCTGTTGCTGCTGCACGCCGGTCTCGCGGTCGTAGCGCAGCACGAGTCCGGGCTCACCGTCGGGGGAGCTCGTCCCGACCCACACACCACGGGCGTCGACGGCCAGCCGCCGTGGCCCCGCCGGCACCGGGACGCGCCAGCGCTCCTTGGCCGTGTCCGCGTCGATCGCGATCAGCAGCCGCTCGCTGCCGTTCGTCACCCACACGGTGTCACGGTCGCCGACGATCGCGGTCGAGTCGCGCCCGACCTTCGGATGGTCGGCTGCGCTCGCGATCGGTCGAGGCGTCGATGCGCGTGAGATACGGCGACCGCGGGCTGATCACCCACAGATCACCGCCCGCGAACGCGATCCCCGTCGGGCGGCTGCCGATCTTCTCGATCGTCGCGGCCGCAGCCGCGACCTCGCCGGGCGTCGCCGTCGCGGTGACCGTCGGTGTGGACGTGGGCGTGGGCGACGCGGTCGGGGTCGGCGTCGCCGCCCGGCTCGACGGGTCCTCGCCGCTGATCGCCACGAGCACCACGGCCACGACGCCCGCCGCCACCACCGCGGCGGCCGCGACGAAGGGCCAGCGGCGCGGCCCCGTCGTGGCGAACGGCCGGCGGGCCGAGCGCACGGGCGCCGCGCCGGCAGACCGCTGGCGGGACCCACGGGTCGAGCGCACGGCGGCCCACGCTCGCGGCCCGCGGGTCGAGCGCGCCACCGGCACCGGGCGGGTCGTTCGCGTGGACGCCTCCGCGGCCAGCCCCGGCTCGGTCGGCGCCGCGCCGGGCGCCGCCGCGCCGCGCGCCACCATCCGCTCCGGCTCGCCCGGCGCGCGCCCACGCACGGCCGCGACCGCCGCGCGGCCCAGGTCGCCCGCCGACGGGTAGCGCTCCTCCGGGTCCTTGGCCATCGCCCGCGCCACCGCGCCGTCGAAGGCGCGCTTGAGCCCGCGCCGCAACGAGGACGGCACCGGCGGCGGCGCCGACAGCTGCGCCCACAGCTTCGCCTCGTCGCCCTCGCGCTCGAACGGCACCCGACCCGTCAGCGCGAAGTGGAGCACGCCGCCGAGCGCGTACACGTCCGCGCGCGCGTCGATCCGCCCGCCGCGGATCTGCTCCGGCGCGACGTAGTCCAGCGTCCCCACCCACTGCCCGGTGCGTGTTCCGCCCGCGCGGGTCAGCACCGCCTTGGCCAGCCCGAAGTCGGTCAGGTAGACGTGCTGCTCCTCGTCGACCAGCAGGTTCGCGGGCTTGACGTCGCGATGGACGAACCCCGCGCGGTGGATCGCGTCCAGGGCGGCTCCGGCCTGGGCGATGATCTCCGCCGCCGCGTCCGGCTCGAGCGGCCCGCGCGCCCGGACGAGCGACCGCAGGTCCTCCCCGCCGACGTACCGCATGGCGATATACGCGACGTCGTCGGCCTCGCCCGCGTCGTAGACCGGGATGACGTTCGCGTGGTCGACACTGGCCGCGGCCCGCGCCTCCGCCAGAAAGCGCTCGCGCACATCGGGGTCGTCGAGCAACTCCGGGGCGATCACCTTCAGCGCCACCATCCGGTCCAGACCGCTCTGGCGCGCCGCGTAGACGACGCCCATCCCGCCTCGGCCGATCAGCGCCTCGATCCGGTAGCCGGCCACCACGGTGCCCGGTGCGAGATCACCCATTGGCGCTGTATATCCGTTTTGAACCTTCACTGCGCGCCCTGCGTATCGCGCGCCGAGGACCGGAACAGACGCCCTTTCTCTCGGGACCCCCCTCCTGACAAGGGCGTCACCTTCTCCCCGCGGCCCGGCCAGGACGGCCGGGCCGCTCGGAGCGCGCCGCGCGGCCGTATCCTGAACGGCCATCGCCACCCTGCCTGTCATCTACGTCACGGGTCACCGCAACCCGGACACGGACTCGATCGCCGCCGCCGTCGGCTACGCGGAGCTGATGAGCCGCGTCGACACGCGCAACCGCTACGTGCCCGTGCGGCTCGGTGAGCTCAACACGCAGACGCGTTGGGTGCTCGAGCAGGCGCGCGCGCAGGAGCCGGAGTTCCTGCCGCACGTGATGCTGCGCGTGCGCGACGTCATGCGCGAGGACTTCCCCCAGGCCGACAACTCCGAGCCCGTCCGCGAGGTCGGCCGGCTGATGGCGCGTCAGGATCTGGACCTCGTGCCGATCGTCAACACCGCCGGCGCGCTCACCGGCGTGATGACCGAGCGCGCGCTCGCCCGCCGCTACATCCGCGAGTCGCGTGAGCCGTCCGAGCTGGACGCGCCGACGAACGTCAGCGCGATCGTCAAGGTGCTCCAGGGCGAGGTGCTGGCCGGCTCCGACAACGAGGTCTCGGGTCAGATCTGGTGCATGGCGATGGACGTCGGCGCGCTGCCGACGGAGATCGGCACCGGCGACGTGGTCGTGGTCGGCAACCGCGACGACGCGCAGCGGGCCGCGATCGACCTCGGTGTCGGGTTGCTCGTCGTCTCCAACGGCGCGCAGCCGGAACCGGAGACGGTCGCCCTGGCGCAGGATCGCGGCGTGCCGGTCGTCACCTCGCCGCTGGACAGCTACGTCACCGCGCGCATGATCACCCTGTCGGCGCCGTGCCGCGCGCTGATGGACCCGAACCCGCTGACCGTCCGGCCCGACGACCTGCTCTCGGACGTCGCCGACGAGGTCAAGGAAGTGCACTACCGCGCGGCGGTCGCCGTGGACGCGCGCCGGCACCCGATCGGGCTCGTCACCCGCACCGATCTCGTCTCCCCGCAGCCGCGCCGCGTGCTGCTCGTCGACCACGCCGAGCAGGCGCAGAGCGTGCTGGGCGTCGAGCAGGCCGAGATCGTCGAGATCCTCGACCACCACCACATCGGCTCGATCGAGACCACGGTCCCCGTGCGGGCCACGTTCGACCCGGTCGGCTCCACCTCGACGCTCGTGATCGAGCGCTTCCGCCAGAACGGGATGGAGCCGAGCGGCTCCTCCGCGCGGATGCTGCTCGGGGCGATCATGTCCGACACGGTCATCCTCAACTCGCCCGACGACCACCGAGCGCGACTGGGCGGCCGTCGAGTACCTCGGGCGCGTGCTGGCGATCGACCCGATGGCGTTCGGGCGCGAGATGTTCGAGCAGACCTCCGACCTGGAGGGCGTGGACGCGGACTCGATCGTGTCGCGGGACCTGAAGGAGTACGAGATCCCGGGCGGCCACACGATCGGAATCGCGCAGGTGGAGACGGTCGGCCAGGGCGTCGACGCGCGCAAGGCGGAGCTGCTGGCGGCGATGGACCGGGTGCGCGAGCGCAGCGGCTTCGCCATCTACGCGCTCATGGTCACGGACATCATGGCCAAGGACACGGACCTGTACGTAAGTGGCGATCCCGCGCCCCTGGAGAGCGCGTTCAACACCGACGCGGTGGACCGCGTGATCCGGCTGCCGGGCGTGATGAGCCGCAAGAAGCAGGTCGCGCCGAAGGTGCTTGCCGCGTTGTGAACCGGGTAGTTTCCCGGGATGGCCCTCAGAAAACAGAAGAGCCGCAAGCAGCAGGTCGCTGAGCTTGCTGTCGACTACCTGAAGATCAAGACCGCCACCAAGGCGGCGAAGGGCGGCGCCAAGGGCGCCAAGAAGGCCGCGAAGGGCACCGCCGTCTACAAGGTGGCGAAGAAGACGCCGATCGTGAAGCGGATTCCGGTCATCGTCGGCGCCGGTGTGGCCGCGGTCGTGGCGACGAAGGTCGTCAAGAGCCGCGGCGGCCACGAGCCCTCACCCGCGTGATCATCCCGGCCCCGGCCGTGCTCGAGGCGCGGCCGGGTGAGCCGGTCGCGCTGCCCGACGACCTCGACTGCCAACGCGCGGACGGGGTGGCCGAGAGCTACCGGCTGTCCGTATCGGCCGACGGGGTCTCCTTCAGCGCGGCCGACGACGCCGGCGAGGCGCGGGGCCGCGCGACGCTGCGTCAACTCGGGGAGACATCGGGTCCGCTGTTGATCGAGGACGCGCCCCGGTACGCCTGGCGCGGCGTGATGCTCGACGTCGCGCGCCACTTCTTCGGCGTGGACGAGGTGCTGCGGCTGATCGACCTCGCCGCGCTCTACAAGCTCAACGTCCTGCACCTGCACCTGACCGACGATCAGGGCTGGCGGATCGAGATCCCGGACTGGCCGCGGCTCACCACCGTGGGCGCCGAGACGCAGGTCGGCGGTGGCCCGGGCGGGTTCTTGACGCTCGCCGACTACGAGCGGATCGTCGCCCACGCGGCGGGTCACTCGATCACGGTCGTGCCGGAGGTCGACGTGCCCGGGCACGTGAACGCCGCGCTGCGCGCCTACCCCGAGTTGTGGGGCCGCGACGCGCCGGAGCCGTTCACGACCTGGAGCAGCCCCGGGCACTCGCTCGACGTGCGCTCGGAGGTCGTGATGCGGTGGCTCGACGACGTGATCCGCGCGATCCCGGGCGAGCACTTCCACCTCGGCGGCGACGAGGTCGAGGGCCTCGCGCACGAGGACTACGTGCAGTTCATGTGGGACGCGTGCTCGCTGGTCATCGAGCGGGGGAAGACCCCGATCGTGTGGGAGGAAGCCGGTGTGGCGAAGCTGCCCAAGGGCACCGTCGTCCAGCACTGGTCGGACGCCAAACCCGCGCAGGCCGCGGCCGCGCAGGGCCTGCCGCTGATCATGTCGCCGGCGCCGCACACGTACCTGGACCAGAAGTACGACGAGGAGACCGAGCTCGGGCTGACCTGGGCGGGCGCCGTCGAGGTCCGCGACGCGTACGAGTGGGACCCGGAGCGCGTGATCGAGCGCGCCGAGGTGCTCGGCGTCGAGGCCGCGCTCTGGACCGAGACCACCGAGACCCGCTCCGACATCGACTCGATGATCTTCCCGAGGCTGCTCGCGACCGCCGAGATCGGCTGGTCGGGACCGGGCGACTGGGAGGACTTCCGCGGGCGGCTGGGCGCTCAAGGCCGGCTGCTGAGCGAGCTCGGCGTCGACTACCACCGCTCAAAGCAAGTCGAGTGGTCTAAGAGTTAGGTGATCGGGGCATGAGGGAAGCGCCCCCATGCCCCGGATCGCCCTCCTGCTCTGCTTCGCCGCCCTCCTGGGCGCCGCTCCGGCGAGCGCCACGCCGGGCTCCGCCCCCGCGCCGTTCCCCGCCTCCGAGGAAGTGGTCGACGCCCTCGTCGACGGCAACACCGCCTACATCGGCGGCTACCTGCGCGAAGTGGGCCGGCCGAGCGGGCCGCTGACGTTCCTGGACGCCGACGGTGCCGTGCGCCGCGACTTCCCGGACATCACCAGCGACGGCGCGGGCGAAGGCATCAACTACGAGGACGAGATCCCGGACCTCAGCGTCCGCGCGCTGGAGCCCGACGGCGAGGGCGGGTTCTACGTCGGCGGCGAGTTCGACCGCGTGCTCGGGCAGCGCCGCGTCAACTTCGTCGCACCTGCGGGCGGACGGCACGATCGACCCGGTCTTCCGCGCGCAGGCCTCCGGCCTCGTGATGGAGATCGAGCGCCGCGGCGACGTGCTGTACGTCGGCGGCTCGTTCGGCATGATCGGCGGGAAGGTCAAGCGCAGTTTGGCGAAGCTCGACGCGCGCACGGGCGAGGTGCTCGACTGGGGCCCGGCGGGCGGCATCGGCGGGCAGGTCGAGAGCCTGTCGATCTCCGGGGACCGCATGTTCATCGCCGGCTCGTTCGACACGCCGCGCCGCGGCGCCGCCGCGCTGGACCTCGCGACCGGGCGCGTGCTCGACTGGGACGCGGACCTGCGGGACTCCGTCCAGCTCAACGCGATCGCGGCGCGCGACGGGCGCGTGTTCTTCGGCGGCCGCTTCCAGTGGGTGCAGAACCAAGAGCGGTCCGGCTCGGTGATGGTCAGCGCCGACGACTCGGCGACGCTGTCCTCGTGGCGGTTCCGCGCCGGCGAGGTCTCGCGGATCGAGCTCGGGCCACAGGTGGTCGTCATGCTCGGCGAGACGGCTGAAGGCGACGAGGTGACGCTGCGCGCGTACGACCAGACCACGGGCGAACGGCTGCCGTGGTTCGGCGACATCGCGGGGAAGGCGTATGCGATCACGGCGGAGGGCGACACGCTCTACGTGGGCACGGGCGGCGCGATCGTCGCCTACGACCTGCGCACCGGCGCCCGGCTGCCGTACAACAGCACCGCCAGGGCCGGGAACGTGATGGCCGCCGGCGGCGGCGCGCTCGCGACGAACGGCCGCGGGCTGCGCGAGGCGACCGCGCGCGTGGGGGCCGCGGCGCTCGACCTGCGCACGGGCACCGTGCTCCCGTTCGACGCGAAGCTCGACGGCTACGTGATGGAGCGCTTCCCGAACTACTACGGGACGTGGGTGCGCTCGATCGAGAAGTCCGGCGACACGGTGTACCTCGGTGGCGCGTTCGCGACGGTCGCGGGCCATCCGCAGACGTACCTGACCGCCGTGGACGCGACGACCGGCGCGTGGCGGCCCGGCTTCCCCTCGGTGCGCGGCGGGCCGGTGAACGCGCTCGCGATCAGCGGCACGACGCTGTTCGTGGGCGGGCACTTCACCGAGCTCGGCGGCAAGACCGTGACCAAGCTCGGCGCCGTGGACCTCACCACGGGGCAGGCGCTCGACTGGGCGCCCGCGCTGCCGTGGGACTGCTCCGTCAACGCGCTCGAGGTCGTGGGCGGGAAGCTCTACGTCGCCGCGAGCTGCGGACTGCGCGTGTTCGACGCGACCACGCGGGCGGCGCTCCCGACGACGGGCCAGCCGGAGGGAACCGTCTACGCGCTCGAGCCCGACGGCGTCGGAGGCGTCTGGGTCGGCGGCCGCGCCTACTGGGACGAGGACGCCGATCTGCGGCACATCGATGCCAACGGATTCAACGTGCCGTATGACGTCACCGACGGGGCCGTGCACGAGATCGAGGCCGTCGGGTCCGAGCTGTTCCTGGCCGGCGCCTTCAGCGAGCTCGCCGGGCAGCCGCGCTGGAGCCTGGGCTCGATCGACCTGTCGACCGGGCGCGCGACCCGCTTCCGGCCCGAGCCGGCCACGGACTTCGGGATGTTGAACGAGCTGTCGATGCTCGAGACGCTGCCCGACGGCGGCCTGTTGATCGGCGGCGGCTTCCGCTTCATGTCGTTGGGCGCGGTGGGCGGGCTCGCGCGCTTCGCCCCGGGCGGGGAGACGAGCCCGCCGACGGCGCGGGGCGAGGCGCCGAGCATCGTCGGCGAGGCCGCCACGGGCTCGGTCCAGCGCGTCTACGGCGGCGACTTCGCGGGCTCGCCGGTGACGATCGACGCGCACTGGCAGCGCTGCTCGGGCTCGACGTGCACGGACATCGGGCACGTCGGCTGGTCGTACACGCTGCGGAACGCAGGACGCGGGCTACCGCATGCGCGTCGCGCTCATCGCCCAGAACGACGCGGGCGCGTCCGCGCCGCTGCTGAGCGAGCCCGGCCCGGTCGCCCTGGGCCCGAAGCCGTTCGCGATCTACCCGGCGTACCCGTACATGTACGGCGAGCCGCGCGTCGGCGCCACGCTCACGATGGCCGACGGCCTGTGGGAACCGGCGCCGACGTCGCAGCGCTACACCTGGCAGCGCTGCGACTACGAGGTCGGCTGCCGCCCGATCCCCGGCGCGACCGGCCGCACCTACACGACGACGAGCGCCGACGCCGGCCAGCGTCTCCGGGCCACCGTCTACGCCATCAACGCCGCCGGCGAGAGCGCGTTCACCGCCCAGGAGGAGATCGGCCCGATCCTCACGACACCGCCCAGCGGGCCGAACTGGGGCAAGACGCCGACGCCCGTGTTCATCGACAGCGTCGGGGGGTTCACGCACGGTGACCGCCACATCGGCTCCCAGAACTCGAACGGCCGGATCGGCTGGCTGCGCTGCGACGCTTCCGGCGCGAACTGCACCCGGCTCGCGAGCGAGTTGCAGGCCTACGAGGCGACGCCCGCCGACCTGGGCCACACGCTGCGTCAGACCCTGATCACCTACGGGCCGGGCGGCGAGTCGCCCGAGAACACCTCGGAGCGGAGCCCCGTGATCGGCCCGGGCCACGTCCCGACGCCGACCCCGACCCCCAACCCGGACCCGTCGCCGACCCCCGTGCCGACCCCGCCCGCCAACTCGTGGCCGACCGGCACGGCGACGCCCGCCCCGACGAGCACGGCGACGCCGACCGCAACCGTCCTCGGCCCGACCGCCCGACCGCCGACCGCATCGCCCGCGCCGACCGCGCCGACCGCATCGCCGTCACCGGATCCGACCGTGACGCCGCCCACGCGGCGCCCCGACGCCGGACCCGACCATGACCGCAGTCTCGCCCGGACCCGCCGCGACCACGCGCACGCCCGCGCCGTCGCGCACCACCTCGCCTGCACCGCGCGTCACCGCCACCCTCCTCCGCGACGGCCGCGTGCGCCTGCGCGCCGACGCCAAGGGCACCGTGATCGTCCGTGTCCGGGACAAGAAGACCAAGCGCGTCGTCGCGCGGCGCACGGTCAAGGTCGCCAAGGGCACCAAGACCGTGCGCGTCGGCAAAGCCCGCCGGGGCGTGTACGTCGAGGTGGCCTGGCGCTGAGCTCAGTGTTGGCGGTGTGCTGCGCTGGGCGTGGGTTGCGAACGGCGCACCGAGGAGGGAAGGGAGCGGCGTTTCCGCGCCGCGGCGCGAACGGTCGGCTCCGGGCTCCGCGTGGCACGGTCACGATGCCTTGCCGCTCTCAGTCGAGGTACGGGCCACTGACATTTCGTGGAGCGCCACGCTCGTCCGTCAACCTCCTGCGGATCTCGCGGAAACGAACACGCGCGGAGAGGGGGTATGCCCGGACAACTTGCGCGTGGGGAAGCGTTTGCGGGCATACCCCCTGTGTTCGGAGCGCGGTCGTGATCGAGCTCGATCGAACGGACGTGGACCGGCTTGAAGCGACCACAACCGCTCCTCGCGATTTCCGGTGCCCGTAACTTGACTGAGAGCGGCACGCCAGACCGGCCGTGCCACGCGGAGCTCGGAGCCGACGTTCGCGCCGCCGGGCGGAAACGCCGCTCCCTTCCCCCTCGGTGCCCGCCGTTCCGAACCACGCCGAAACCCAGCGCGCCGAAACGTGAACGCCAAGGCGCCGCGCTAGCAGCTAGCGGCGGCCCATGGACCGCACGGCCCGGAACTCGGCGATGTCCGCCTCGTCGCCGAACCGGTCCCGGCGGGCGAGCAGGCGGGGCGTGAGCGTCTCCTCGGTCCCGTCGGCCGCGATCCGCACGGCCTGGCGGTTCGGGCGTGAGGAGACCACCTCGTCGAGCTCGTTCTCGCGGAACAGCAGCGCGACGCCGTCGTCGGCCGCGTAGCCAGGCGGGATCGTGCCGTCGGCGATCGCGGCGCGGCACACCGGCAGACGCTGGGGCTCACCGTCCATGTGCACGGACAAGGACCCGTTCAGGAAGCCGAGGCCCGGGGAGGGCGCGGGCGAGCCCAAGGACGACGTCACACCCCATTCGAACCAGCACATGGCCCCCGCCGACAGGCCGGCGAGGATCACGCCGGACTCCCAGCACTCACGCAGGATCTTGTCGAGGCCGAGCGCGCGCCAGACCGCGAGCAGCCCGAGCATCGAGCCACCACCGACATAGACGATGTCCTGCGCGAGCAGCGTCTCGCGCAGCGGGATCGGCCGGCTGCCGAGCCGGAACAACGAGATGTGCATCGCCTCGCAGCCGCGCGAGCCGAACGTGGCGTGAAACTGCCGGATCTGCGCCTCGCCATCGCCGGAGGCGGTGGGCAGCAGGCAGATCTTCGGCACCTTCGCGCTCGCCAGCCCGAGCACGTAGTCGTCGAGGGCGGGATTGTCGGGCTCCATCGTGAAGCCGCCCCCGCCCATCGCGAGGATCGTGGGAGGCCGCGACCTAAGCGGCTGCGAGTTCGAGCTTGGGTCGCTCGCCGAGATAGGTGGCCTCCAGCGGATGCTCGACGACGTCCTCGCCCGCGAGCTCGACCCGATAGGCGCGAGCCTTCGGGCGCGAGAGGACCACGCGATGCAGGTCGTCACCGATGAAGTGCAGGGCGGCTCCGTCCGAAGCCGCATATCCGCCGGGCATGCCGTCTCTCAGCGCCTGGTGATAGGCCGGGCGCCGATCCGACTCCTCGTCGAAGTGCACCGCGTTCGAGTGCGAGAGGAAGCCGAGACCTTCGTAGGGCTTCGCGTCATGGTGGTAGGCCGTGAGACCTGAGTTGAACCAACAGAGCGAGCCGGCGGACACGCCGACAAGGATGACACCCGCCTGCCAGGCGGCGCGCAGATCCTCATCGATGCCGTGCGCGCGCCAGACGCCGAGCAGCGACAGGATCGACCCGCCACCCACGTAGATCATGTCCTGCTTGAGCAGGTGCTCGCGCACTGACCCCGGGCCGCAATCGCGCCGGAACAGCGAGATGTGCGACGGATCGCAGATCTCGCTGGAGAAGTGCCTGTAGAAGCGCACGACGTAGTGGTCGGCATCACCCGATGCCGAGGGGAAGAAGCAGACCTTCGGCTTCTTTCGACGGCACAGTCCGAGGACGTACTCGTCGAGCAGGGGATTGTTGGGCTCCATGGAGAAGCCGCCTCCCCCATAGGCCACTATCTGCGGTGGACGTCCGCGCCTCATGAGACCGAATGTACGGCCGGGGTCCGCGCGTCCACCACTACCGCGGGTACAAGCCGCGTCGACTGTCGGTCGACCCCTCGACCTCAGGGCGATGATTGGCGATGAACTGTGGACCGCAGGGTGGAACACGCGGCGGCGGAACGGCATCACCCTGGTTCCATGGCGACGCAGACTGTCCTGCCCGCGTGGGCGAAGTGGCGCACGAACCCCGAGTTCGGGGAATGGACCGTGGGCGTCGAGGAAGAGGTGATGCTGCTCGAGACCGACGGCTCACCCGCGTGGCGGTCCGAGGACGTGCTGAGCATCATGCCCGAGCACCTCGCCGAGCACGCTCGCGGTGAGACGCACGGGCTCGCGCTGGAGCTCGCCACCAACCCGCACGCGACCGTCGGCGAGGCGGCGAGCGAGCTGCGCTTCATGCGCGCCGGCCTGGCCGCGACGGTGCGGTCGTTGGGCCTGCGTATCGCGGTCGCGGGCACGCACCCACTCGTGAAGGCCGAGGAGGTCGAGGTCTCCCCGGGCGCGCGCTACCAGTTCCTGCACCAGTCGCTGCGGGAGCTCGCGCGGCGGGAGCCGACGTTCGCGCTGCACGTGCACGTCGCGGTCCCCGACCCCGAGATGGCCGTGCGGGCGCTCAACGGCATGCGCGCGCACATCCCGGTGCTGCTGGCCCTGTCGGCCAACTCCCCCTTCACGCGCGGGCGCGACAGCGGGCTCGCGTCGGCGCGCACGCCGGTGTTCCAGGCGTTCCCGCGCACGGGCATCCCGCGCGAGTTCGCGTCCTACGCGGAGTACGTGGAGTCGATCGACGTGCTGCTGCGCTGCGGGGCGATCCCCGAGCCGACGTTCATCTGGTGGGACGTGCGCCTGCAGCCCAAGCTCGGCACGATCGAGATTCGCGTGATGGACGCGCAGACGCGCATCCGGGACACGGCCGCGCTCGTCGCCCTGGTGCAGTGCCTCGTGCGCTGCGAGGCGCTCGGCACGTGCGTCGAGCCCGAGCTCATCCATGCGCCCGAGGTGCTCGACGAGAACCGCTTCCTGGCGGCGCGCGACGGCATTCACGCGCAGCTGCTGGACCCGCACCGCGACCGCTGCGTCCCGGCCTCCGGCCGCTTGGCCACGCTGGTCGACGCCTGCTGGCCGCACGCGCGGGAGCTCGGCTGCGAGCGCGAGCTGCAGTTGCTCGCCCACCTCGCGGGCGACCCGGGCGCCACGCGCCAGCGCGCGATCGCCGGCGAGCCCGCCGGCCTGCGCGGCCTCCTGCACACGCTGCAGGCGGAGTTCTCGCCGCCGCGCCCGCGCCTCGCGCTCGCCGCGTAGTCGGGCGGTTGGACCGTTAACAGACAACGGGGCCCGATCGGGCCCCGTTGTCTTTGTCTTGCGCTGTCCACCTCGGTGTCTTGTGAAGCGGAGTCCCCGGCCAGGTTGTCCAGGCCTGGCCGGGGAGGTTCCGCCACCGGAATCCGAATCCCTGGGAGGAGAAGCCGGGAATCGGAGTGTGTGTGCAGCACCCTTTCTCCTGAGGGAGATTCTTCCGGCGCGAGCGGGCGGGGACTACCGACATCGTGTCGGAAGCGAACCGACGAGCGGTCGGTCATGATGCGCTCATCTTCGTTCGATCGGCATCGCTCACGGCGGCTGCTGGCCGTCCTCGTTGCCGGTTGCGGTGGCGGCGGGTCGGCGCGCGCCTGCCCGCCCGCGCTGAACGGCGAGCCCGAGCGCCGGCCCGCCTGCCGAGCTGGCCTTCCCCGCCGGGGCCCACGTGTACGTGTCCGAAGGGCCGTTCGGCAAGACCGAGCGCTTCTACGCGGTCGTCGACGGCGCGGCCGACGACTTGGTGACGATGCGCGACACCGCCACCCAGGAGCTGCTCGACGCGGGCTTCAAGCTGCTGACCAAGGACGCCGAGCCGCCGATCGAGGCCGAAGGCCACGTCCAGGGCAAGTACCTGGTCAGCGTGCAGGTGACCGAGCTGTGCGACGGCAAGTTGCGGCTCCGGTACACGGTCTCCTGACGATGAGCGGCGCGGTCGCGCTCCAGACGCTGATCGCGGGCCTGGCGACCGGCGCCGCGTACGGGCTGATCGCGCTCGGCTTCACGCTCGTGCACCGCCTCACGGCCGTGATCGCGTTCGCGCACGGCGACATCGTGGTGGGCGCTGTGTTCGTCGCCGTCCTCGCCGTCGTGGGGCGCACGCCGGCGGCGATCGGGCTCTCGCCGGGGTCCGCGGCGGCGTTCGTCGTGCTCGCCATGGTGGCCGGTGCGGCGTTGTCGATGGCGGTCTACGTCGCCGCGATCCGCCCGTTCCGCGCTCGCGCGCGGGTCGGACGCGCCGGGGACGTGATCGGCTGGGCCGCGGCCTCGCTCGCCGCCGCGCTGCTGATCGGCGAGCTCGCCGGCCTGCCCTTCACCCAGCAGGCCTACGCCATCCCGGACCCGCTCGGCACGGCCGGCACCCTGGAGCTGGGCGGCGGCGTGCTCGTCGAGAGTCGCGCGCTGATCGTGCTCGCGATCGGGCTGGCGGCGGGCATCGCGGTCGAGCGCACGCTCGCCGTGACCGGGACGGGAGCGGTCGTGCGGGCCGTGAGCGAGGACCCGGGCGCCGCCGCGTTGCTGGGCGTCCCGACCGAGCGCGTGATCCTGCTCGCGTTCGCCTTCGCCGGCGCGCTGGCCGGCTTGGCGGGCGTCTTGATCGCGCCCGACGCAGCGCTCGGGCCCGCCGACGGAGCGCTGCTGGGCTTGAAGGGTGTGGCCGCGGCCCTCATCGGCGGCCTGGCTTCGCTGCGCCTGGCCGTGGTGGGCGGCCTCGTGCTCGGCGTGCTGGAGGCGTTCGCGGACACGGAGTTCGGCGGCGGCTGGGGCGACGTCGTCGCGCTCGCGCTGCTCGTCGTCCTGGCGGCGCGCCGATGACCGCCCGCGCGTCGCCGCCCCGCCCCTCGCCGCGGCGGTCCGGCCGTGACCGACGTCGTCTTCGACCTCTACCTGCTCGCGGCGGCGCTCGGGCTCGTGCCCGTCGTGGCCTTCGCGGGGCTGCCCGTCCTCTCGCAGAGCGCGTTCCTCGCCGTCGGCGCGATCGGGGCGATGCAGCTCGAGCGGGCCGGGCTGCCGATCGGCAGTGCGGTGCTGCTCTCGATCGTGGCCGGCGGCGTGCTCGGCGCGCTGACCGGCTGGCTCGTGGCCGCGGCGCCGGCGCCCCGGGTGGCGCTCGCGACCTGGGCGCTCGCGTGGCTCGCGGCCGCCGTCCTCGCCGCCGCACCCGGCCTCTCCGGTGGCACGCAGGGCCTCACCCGACCGGCGGAGGATCGCGTCGCGACGCCACTGTTCGAGCTCACGCTCACGCCGACGGTCCACCTCGTCGTCGCCCTGACCCTCATCGTCGCCGCGCTGGTCATCACGGAGCGCATCCGGCGCGGGCCGGTCGGGCGCGACGCGATCGCGATCCGCGAGGACCGCGAGGTCGCCGCCGAGCTGGGGGTCCCGATCACGCAGCGGATCGTCACGCTGCTCGCGCTCGCCGCGGCGTTCGGCGCCGCGGGCGGCGCCGGGTTCACGCTGCTGATCGGGATCGCGGCGCCCGCCGACCTGTCGCCGCTGCTCGCGCTGCAGCTGTTCGCGGCGGTGATCGTCGGCGGCGGCGCGCCGATCGCCGGACCGCTGCTGGCCTTCGCCGTGATCGCCGGCATCCCGCGCGCGGCCGACCTGCTGTCCGAGACCGGCCTGTCCTCGGGCGCGGCCAACGGCGTCATGACCGCCGCGGCGCTCGTCGCCTGCCTGTGGCTGCGCCCACACGTGGCGGCCCGCATCCGCCGCAAGCCGCCGAAGCTCGTCCCGCCAGGCCCCGGACCCGAGCCGACCAGCACGAACTTCGCCGCCCGCCACATCACCGATCCCCTCGGCATCCTGAAGGGCTTCGACATCGAGCTCGCAAGCGGGCAGATCCACGCGCTGGTCGGCCCGAACGGCAGCGGCAAGACCACGCTGCTGCGCGTGCTGTCGGACGATGACGACCGCGTCGTGCGGACGTTCCAGCGCCCCGCGCCGCTCACGCCGCTCACGCCGTACGAGCAGGTGCTGCTCGCGCTCGGCGACGACCCGATGCCGATCCTCGAGCTCACCGAGCTCGCCGACCGCGCCCACGCCACCGACCTCGGGCCGGGCGAGGAGCGGCTGCTGCAGATCGCGCGCGCGACGGCCACGGGCGCGCCCGTGCTGCTGCTCGACGAGCCCGCCGCGGGGATGACGGCGAGCGAACGCGAGACGCTGCTGCTCGTCCTGCTGCGCCTGAAGGACCTCGGCCGCACCGTGCTCGTCGTCGAACACGACCTGGACCTCGTGCGCGGCCTCGCGGACCGCGTCACGCGCCTCGAAGCCGGGCAGGTACGCGCGTGATGTTCGTCGTGGACAACGTCGACGGCCTCTCGTTCACGGTGCACCCGGGCGAGATCGTCAGCGTCGAGCGGCTCCCGCCCGCGCTCGCCGGCCTGGAGCGCACCACCGGCTCGATCCGGCTCGGCGATCACCAGCTCGCCAACCAGCCGCCGGACCGGATCGCCGCGCTCGGCGTGAGCTTCGTGCCCGCCGGCCGGCGCGTGTTCGGCGACCTGACCGTGGAGGAGAACCTCACGCTCGGCGCGTTCCGCATCCGGCGCGACAAGGCCGCCGTCGCCGCGCGCCGCGATCGCGCCTACGCGCGCTTCCCGTGGCTCGCGGACCGCCCGCAGCAGCTCGCCCGCACGCTCTCCGGCGGCGAGCAGCAGCTGCTCGTGATCGCCCGCGGCCTGATGAGCGACCCGACCGTGCTGCTGCTCGAGGAGCCGTCCGCGGGGCTGGCCGACGATGCCGTTCAGGCGCTGCGCGCCGCCCTCTCGAGCCTCGACGCCGCGATCGTCGTCGCCGACCAGCGACTCAGTGGTTCAACCCGAGCCGCCAGCGCTTGATGACGAACCACTGCGCGAGCCCCAACGCCAGGCACCCGAGGAACCCGAGCAGCATCATCGCGCTCGCGTAGCCGTAGCGCAGCAGCTCGAAGCCCATGTCGAACGAGTAGATCGGCAGCAGCAGCGTCGCGCGGTCGGGCCCGCCGTCGGTCAGCAGGTACGTCGCCGTGAACGTCGCCTGCAACGCCACGGCGACGTCGCGCGTGGCCAGGAGCGCCAGCACCGGCGCCATCAGCGGGAGCGTCACCGTCCGCAGCACGTACCACGGCTTCGCGCCTTCCAGCCGGGCCACCGCGTACAGCTCCTCCGGCAGCTCCTGCCGCGCCGCCAGCGCGACGATGAACGCCTCCCCGACCGTGAACGAGAGCATCAGGATGATCGCGAAGAACGCCGCCCACCCGTCCGAGAACCACGAGACCGGCGCGACGCCCACCAACCCGAGCAGCCAGTTCATCGGCCCGTAGACCGGGTTGAGCAGGAAGATCCAGACCGCCGCCCACGCCGCGTCGGGCACCACGCTCGGCAGGAACGCGGCCGTCCGCCCCACCCGCACGCGGAACAGCAGCAGCGCGAGCCCGACGGCGACGCACAGCCGCAGCGGCACCGCGATCAACACGAACAGCGCCGACCGCCAGAGCACCTCGTGGAAGATCTCGTCGCCGGCGAGCTCGACGAAGTTCCCGAACCCGATGAAGCGCGACTCCGTCAGCAGGTCCGCGTCGTAGAGCGACAGCGAGAGCGAGTACAGCGCGGGGGCGATGAACAGCAGCAGCGCGCCGATCGCGTACGGCGCGAACATCAGCGCGACCTGACGCTTCTCGCTCACGCCAGTGCCCGCCCGGTCTCGGGATCGAACCAGCGCACGAGCGCGGGCGGGACGTCGACCGCCATTCGCTCGCCGACCGCGGGCGCGGTCCCGCCCGCGCGCACGGCGATCAGGTCCTCGCCGCGTCGCAGATGCCACATCACGTCCGCGCCGACCCGCTCGGCCAGCTCGAACACGTACTCCCCGCCGGGATCCACGGACGCCACCGCGTCCTCCGCCCGGAAGCCCGCGAGGCCGCGCGCACCGGGCACGAGGTTCATCGGCGGTGTCCCCACGAAGCGCGCCACCCACGCGCTCGCGGGCCGCTCCCACACCTCGTCCGGGGTCCCCAGCTGCTCGAGCCGCCCGTCGCGCAGCACCGCCACGCGGTGGCCCAGCGCCAGCGCTTCGACCTGGTCGTGCGTGACGTGCAACGTCGTCACGCCCGTGCGTTCCTGCACGCGGCGGATCTCCGCGCGCGTGGACACCCGCAGCTGGGCGTCGAGGTTCGACAGCGGCTCGTCGAGCAACAGCACGCGCGGCCGGGCCGCGAGCGCCCGCGCCAGCGCCACCCGCTGACGCTCCCCGCCCGACAGCTCGCCCGGCCGCCGGTCCAGCTTGTCCGCGAGGCCCAGCGCCTCCGCGGTGGCCGCCACCGCCTCCGTCGACTCCCCGCGCGCCCGCAGCCCGAACGCGATGTTGCGCTCCACGGTCAGGTGCGGGAACAGCGCGAAGGACTGGAAGACCATCGCCACGCCGCGCTTGGCGGGCGCGAGCCGCGACACGTCCTCGCCGTCGATCAACACCCGTCCGCCGTGGATCTCCTCCAGCCCCGCGATCGCCCGCAGCAGCGTGGACTTCCCGGAGCCGGAGGCGCCGAGGACCGCGACGAGCTCCCCCGGCTCGACGGCCAGGGAGAGCTCCCGCAGTGCATCGACGCCGCCGTAGCGGACCGAGAGCCCTTCGACGCTCAGAATTTGCCGTCAGTCTCCTCGGCCAGGCGCTCCAAGCCCTCGTCGAGGCTGATGCGCCCGTAGTAGAGCTCCTCGAGCACGTCGTCGGTCAGGCCCTCGACCTCGCTCCAGTTCTTCGTCACCGGCAACTGGTGCATCTGGCTCAGCGCGTCGATGAAGACCTTCGAGTTGGCCGGCGGGTCCGTCGGCTCGAGGAACAGCGGCGACTCGGCGACGGCCTTGAGCGACGGCACGCTGCGCCCGCTCGCCGCCAGCACCTGCTGGCCGTCGGCGCTGAGCGCGTACTCGACCCACTTCCAGGCCGCGTCGGCGTTGTCGTGCTTGGACAGGCAGAACCCGTCCGAATGCAGGACGCTGGCCGGTTCCTGGTCGGTCGGGAACGGCGCGACGTCCCACTCGAAGTCCGTGATCTGGCGCAGCACCGGGACGTCGCGGCGCGAGGACAGGAACATGCCGACCGTCCCCTCCATGAAGCGCTCGTCCACGCCCTGGGAGTCGGCCTCGTCGGCGTTCGGCGCCCACCCGTTGGACTGCAGCGCGATCACGTGCTCGAGCCCGCGCCGGCCCTCCGGCGTGTCGAACAGGAACTTCGTCGGGTTCTCCGGGTCGTCCACGAGCTCACCGCCCGCGGCCCACACCCAGGGTGCGGCGCGGATCGTGCTCAGGTCGAGGCCGACGCCGTGCTTGCCATCGCCGGTCAGCTTCTCGGCCGCGGCCGCGAACTCGTCGTAGGTCCACGAGTCGCCGGGCGGCTCGATGCCGGCCGCCTTGAACGCGTCGACGTTGTAGTAGAC
The DNA here is from genome assembly GCA_963724195.1 of uncultured Solirubrobacteraceae bacterium. Classification (GTDB taxonomy): domain Bacteria; phylum Actinomycetota; class Thermoleophilia; order Solirubrobacterales; family Solirubrobacteraceae; genus Solirubrobacter. The sequence goes on from CAVRTQ010000019.1 coordinate 115,669, forward strand.
CGCCAGCGACGAGGCGTTCTGCGGCACGCACTGCAGCGCGCCCTGGTACTCGAACGCCGCCATCGGGATCGGGTAGAAGTCCTCGCGCTTGAAGGCCTTGGACGTCGTCCAGGCGCGGGCCGGCGGCATCGATCACGCCGCGGTCCGCGAACCCGCCCAGGTAGCGGTAGTTGAGCAGGAAGACCTCGGGCTGCTTGCCCGCCGAGAACGAGGTCGTGAGCTTGGCCAGGTGCACGTCGCGCTCGGGCACCTCGACGACGTTGACCGTGTTGCCGGTGTCCGTCTTGTACTGGGCGGCGAGCTCCTTGTAGACGCGCGTCTCCTCCGGGTCGCCCGTGACCTGGAACGTGATCGCCGGCAGCGCCTCGTCCGTGGCGGTCGGCGCTGCCTCGTCACCCCCGCAAGCCATCAAGCCGAGTCCCAGACCCAGCAGCAGTGCGACGCCCCTCAACGTCGTACCCATCCCGCCCTCCTCGTGTTGTCCAGCACGGCCCTCTGTGCGAGCGCGAACGCGAACGCCGGTGGCACCGTCGCCACCACCGCGGCCGCCAGCAGCACGGACGCGTCCGTCGGGCCGAGTTGCCGGAGGCTGCTCAGACCCAGCGGAAGCGTCGCCTTCGCCTCGTCATACAGATACAGCAGCGGCTCGATCAAGTTCCCCCAATGAGCCACGAATGAAAGTGCAGCGATGGCCAACAGGGTGCGTTTTGTCAGGGGGACGACAATCTGCCACCACACCTTGATCGGCCCGAGGCCGGCCAGGCGGGCGGCGTCGATCAAGTCGCGCGGGAGGCCGCGCGCGCTCCAGTAGGCGAGCAGGACGAGCAGCGGCGACGTCCCCACCAGCGCGGGAGCGACGAGCGGGACGTAGGTGTCGAGCACGCCGAGCTCGCGGAAGATCGCGAACCGCGGGACCCACAGCGCCGACGCCGGGATCGTCAGCGTGACGAGCGTGAAGCCGATCGCGATCCCGTGCCACGGCCGGCCCAGGCGGGTCATGGCGAAGCCCGCGAGCGACGCGCAGACGACGCTGAGCGGGACGGCGATCGCCACCACCGTGAGCGAGTTCAGCAGCTGGCGGCCGAGCGGGACGAGGGCGAACGCCCGCTCGAAGGCCGCGAGCGTCGGCTCGATCCGCAGCAGCTCGAGCCCGACCGGCGCGGGCTGCCCGGGTGCGTGCAGCGCGCCGAGGAGCATCACCGCGAGCGGCACGGAGAGCACCGCGACGACGATCGCCGCCGCGAGCGGGCGTGCCTTCGACATGCGCGGCAGCCTACGCGGCGGGCAGGCGCAGCACCGCGATCACCGCGCGATGGTCGCTGCGCGGGACCCGCACCACGGTGACCTGCTCCACCCGCACGCGCCGGTCCACGAGGATGTGGTCGATCGTCAGCGGGAGCGCGCGGCGCTGCTTGGGCGGCGCGGGCCAGGTGGGCTTCAGGCCCTCACCGGCGGCGTCGGCGGCGTCCACCCAGCCGCGGTCGAGCAGGGAGCGGAACTCGGAGTGGTCGAGCGTGGCGTTGAAGTCGCCGGCGAGGATCTGCACGTCGCCCTGCTCGTCGGCGCCGGGCAGCGCCGCGAGCGCCTTGCGCCACTCCGGCTCGGCGGCGCGGTTCACGGGCGGGCGCGGGTGCACGGCCTTGATGCGCACCGGCGGCGCGCCGTCGAGCTCGAACACCGCCTCGGGCTGGAGCTCACCACCGGTCGAAGCGAGCGGCCGCGTCGAGAGCAACCCGGCTCCGGCCGCGCCCGTGTCGGGCAGCAGGATCTTGTGCGGGAACTGGTCGGTCTCGAACTTGGGGAGCATCTTCGGCCGCAGCTCCTGCACGCTCAGCACGTCCACGTCGTGCCGGCGCGCGATCCGCAGCAGCGCGGGCACGTTGGCCTGTCCCAGCCACAGGTTCGACGTCATCACCACGAGCTGCGGGCCTTCCGCCTCCGGCCGCGGCCCGGCGACCGCGCGCGGGACCATCGTCGCCCCGAGCGCCAGCGCGGCCACCCCGGCGACGAGCGCCACGCCCTTGCGCCGCAGGATCAGCGCGAGCACCACCGGCAGCGGCGACGTGAGCGCCGCGTACGGCGTGAACGCGATCAGCGCCACCAGCGGATACGGCACCTCCACCCCGAGCACGCGCAGCACCGCCCATCCCACCCAGGGCAACGCGAAGGCCACCGCGATCGTCGTACGCACCCGCCCCAACCTAAAGGGGTCAGACCCCTTTAGGTAATTCCTGCACCAAATCGGCACATTCGTGGGCCGCGGCGAAGATAAAGGGGCCAGGCCCCTTTAGGTTCGGAACCTCTCGGATGCGGTGGGCGTATACAGGACATGCGCCGCCTTCTCATCACTGTCTCGCTCGCCGCCGCGTTGGTCGCCGCGCCGAGCGCCTTCGCCGGCGGGTGGGCCACCGTCGGGCTGAGTTCGACCCCCGCGGGTGTGCAGCCGGGAGACCCGTGGGACGTGAACATCACCGTGCTCCAGCACGGGCGGACGCCGCTGGAGGGGGTGCAACCGACGCTGACGATCCGCGACGGGGACGCGACGAAGACGTTCGCCGCGAAGGCGACCGACAAGCCGGGCGTGTACGCGGCGAGCGTGACCTTCCCGAGCGCCGGGAAGTGGACGTACGAGGTCAACGACGGGTTCATCACCCAGCAGCCGCACACGTTCCCGGCGGTGCAGATCGGCGAGCCGGTGAGTGCCCCGGCCGCGACCACCGCTGACGGCGGCGTGGACCTCACGTGGCTGCTGCTCGGCGGCGTCGCGTTCGTGCTCGCCGCGCTGATCCTGCTGGTGCGCCGCCACCAGCGCCACGAGCCGCAGGCGGCGTGAGAGCCACCACCCTCGCCGCCGGTGGCCTCGCCTGCGCGGGGGCGGCGATGACGATCGCCGCCTTCGCCGCGGGCGGGGACGAGCCCGTCCGCGCCGCCGCGCAGCCCACGGTGGCGCGCGACGGCCTCGCCGTGTTCATCGCGCAGGGCTGCGGCTCCTGTCACCGGTTCGCGGCGGCGGAGTCCGTCGGCCCGATCGGCCCGGATCTCGACGTGGCGCTGCGGGGCAAGGACGCCGCCTACGTGAAGGACGCGATCCTCGCGCCGCCGCAGGGCGGCCCGATGCCCGAGGACTTCGCGACCCGGATCAGCCCGCCGGACCTGGAACGTTTGGTGACCTTCCTGCTTCGCGCAGAATAGGTGGCGTGATCGACCATGTGACCCTCCGCGTCGCGGACCTCGACGCCTCCAAGCGCTTCTACGACACCGTCCTCGGCGTGCTCGGCTCCAAGAACGACGATCCCGACTACCCCGAGTGGGGCGACTTCTCGATCGCCGCCGACGGTCAGCCCGTCACGAGCGGCCTGCACATCGCGTTCTTCGCGCCCAGCCACGAACTCGTCGACGCCTTCCACCGCGCCGGCGTCGAGGCCGGATACGAGGACGACGGCGCCCCCGGCCCGCGCCCGCAGTACCGCGAGGACTACTACGGCGGCTTCCTGCGCGACCCCGACGGCAACAGCGTCGAGGCCGTCTACACCGGCAAGCAGCGCGGCACCGGCGACATCGACCACCTGTGGCTGCGCACCCGTGACGTCGCGGCCATCAAGGCGTTCTACGTCGCGGCCGGCCACGAGATCGGCGTCGACGAGCCCGATCACGTGCAGATCGTCACCGACGGCGCCTCGATCTCGTACGTCACGGGCGAGCCGGCCACCGAGCACGTGCACATCGCGTTCGGCGTCGCCACGAACGAGCAGGTCGACGCGTTCCACACGGCCGCGACCGAGGCGGGCTACACGGACAACGGCGCGCCCGGTGAGCGCGCCGTCTATCACCCCGGCTACTACGGGGCGTTCGTCCTCGATCCTGACGGCCACAACATCGAGGCCGTCAACCACAACCGCTAGGCGGTGCCCGCGGGGATCAGCACGCGATCGATCGTGTGGATCACGCCGTTGCTCGCCTTGATGTTCAGGGCCCACAGCACCAGCTTCGGGTCCTTCAGCGCGTCCGTCTCGTCGCGAAGGTTGATGCCGCGCACCTGCACCGTGCCGCCGTTGGCCATGGTCAGTGACCGGGACAGCAGCACCTGGAGCGGGTTGAGCACCTTGCCGGCGACCGCGTGGTAGAGGAGCACGTTCTTGATCTTCTCGACGCCGAGCGCGGCGACGGCGGTGTTCAGCGCTTCGGCCTCGCTGGCCGGGTAGGTGCCGCTGAGGTCGGCGACGAGCCGCATGAACGCCCGGTCGTTGGGCGCGAAGAGGGTGAAGCGAGCCTTCGGGTCGGCCAGCGCGGGGGCGACCCCAGTGGCGACCGCGGCCTGCACCAGCAGGTCGTAGTCGTACGGGTTGTTGTCCGGGGTGCCGCCGCCCGAGGCCTGGACGGCGACGTCGACGATGGTTCCGGCCGGCTTGTGGCCGTTGGCCGAGGCCGGAGCAGCGGCGATGGCCGTCACTGCGGCAGCAGCGGCGACGGCGGTGAGGATGCGGCGCATTGGACTCCTTCTGGGTGAGACAGGACGCCTTCCCTACGGCGCGCTGCGCCGCAGCGGTTGCCGAGGGCCGTCAGGTGGCGCGACGGCGCTCGCTTGGTCCCGCAGGGTTGACGCCGAATCGCTACGCCGGCTGAGACCTGAGCTAGGCGCCGGGCTTGATGACCATCAGGAAGACCGCCGCGAGCACGAGCAGGCCGGTGAGGGCGCCCATGCTGCCCTCGCGCTGCGCTTCCTTCTGGTACTCGGGAGAGAGCTCCGTGGCGCCGCCGGCGATCTCGGACTCGACCATCGCGGCCAGCTTGCGGTCGGTCTTGGCGAAGTAGGCGCCCTGGAGGCCGCCGAGGATGATCACGATGCACGAACGTGGTGCTGATCCACGGCGTCGCCGAAGCTGATGAAGTCGCTGTCGATCACCTGCACGATGCCGGTGATGAGGATGAGGCGCGAGCGCCGGGCTGGCCATCTTCGTCACCACTTCGAGGTTCAGCTTGTGCATGAACAGCAGGTGGCGCGGGTCCTTCATCCGCAGCGCGAGCGGGAACGCGATCGAGAGCGCGAACGTCGCGCCGAGGCCGACGATCGCCGCGCTGATGTGCAGGAACAGCGAGATCGTGTAGAGGTTGAAGGTCGCAATCACGCGCGGGACATTACGTGGAGGGCCGGACCGAGCTCAACGCGGGTCGTCGATGATCGAATCGGCGCCGGCCTGTTCGAGCTCCTCGCGGCCGCCGATCCCCCAGGTGACGCCGATGCACGGGATGCCGTTCGCGTGCGCGCCGATGATGTCGAACGACCGGTCGCCGATCATCACCGCGTCCGTGGTGCCGAGCGACTCGAGCGCGCGGGTGATCGTCTGCGCCTTGGTCTCGCCGCTGGTGTCGAGGGTCGGGCCGGCGACGACCGCGAAGTGCTCGCGCAGGCCCATGGCGGTGAGCAGCGGTTCGGCGAAGCGGTGCGGTTTGGACGTGGCGACCCCGAGCGGGCCGTCGAGCGCGGCCACCGCCTCCGCGACGCCGGGCGGGACGGTGGTGTCGGTCAACGAGATCGTCGCGTAGTGCTCGCGGTAGGCGGCGATCAACGCGTCGACCAGCAGGGCGTCGGGCGGGAGGTCGAGCAGCTGCGAGAAACCGACCTTCAACGGCGGGCCCGATGCAGGGCAGCAACTCCTCCCGCGTGCGCGGCGCCAGGTCGAGTTGCGCGAGCGCGAGGGCCATGGAATTCAGGAACGCGGCGCGCGAATCCACGAGCACGCCGTCGAGATCGAAGAGGACTGCCATCCCCAGCATCCTCTCAGGCGGCTCGCAGCGGACTCTCGGAGGCCGCGGCGACCTTCATGGGCATGCCCTCTGCCCAGGAACTCCTCGCCGCTCGGGCGCGCCGGGTCACGGCGATCCGCCGGCGGGTGATCGCCGCCATCGCTCGCGTCCTTCGTCCTGTGCTGGGGCGCCGTCGCGTGGGACGGATCGATGGGCGCCGAAGCGACCGACCGCCGCGCAGACCTCGACGGGACCGAGACGACGACCTCGACCGAATCGACCGATCGACCGACACCTACTCGGACGAATCCGCGCCGAACGACGACGGTTCCTCCCTCTCCACGAGCCAGTCATGACCGAGCACTTCTTCTGGATCACGAGCCGCGCCGCCGGGAATCTCCGCGCTGCTCGCCGCCAGTGCTGCGGTAGCGATGGGGCTCCTGCTGGGCGGCCGGATGAGCACGCGCAAGGACCTGCGCGTCATCCACGAGGCGCTCTCGCTCGCCACGTTGGTGGCGCTCGCGGTGCACGCGCTGGCCCTGCTCGGCGACGGCTATCTGAAGCCCTCGCTCGCCGACATCTCGATCCCCTTCCTCATCGACTACGAGCCGTTCTGGACGGGCCTCGGGATCATCGGCGGCTGGATGCTGCTGCTGCTCGGCGTCTCGTACTACTTCCGGTCGAGGATCGGCGTCGCGCGGTGGCGCAAGCTGCACCGCTGGACGGCGCTCGCGTGGGTGCTTCGGGATCGTGCATGCGGTCATGGCCGGGACGCGATGCCGGCGCGGCGTGGTTCCTGCGTCGCCGCCGGCGATGGTGGTGCTCCGCCCGACGCGCGGCAGTTGCTGACTCGGCCCGCATGGTGCCGGCGACATGAGGTTCGACTGCTTCGGCGGACGCTGCGGCGTCTGGGGCGGCGACGAGGCCGGCGCGCGCCGGCAGCTCGAGTCCTGGCATCGGCGCTTCTCGCGCTTCCGGCCCGACTCCGAGCTCTCGCGCCTGAACCGCGACCCGCGCGAGGTCGTCCCGATCAGCGCCGACGATGGCGCGGTTGCTGGGCGCGATCCACGACGCGGCGGTCGCGACCGGAGGCCTGGTCGACGGCACGCTGGTGGCCGAGATCGAGGCCGCGGGCTACGGGACCGACCTCGGCACGCCCGTGCCGCTCGACGTCGCGCTCGCGCTCGCCCCGCCCCGCGCCCGCGCCCGGCCGCGGGCGGACGTCCGCGCTTCACGTTGCTGCGCGCTGGGGGCGAGCCGGGTGCGGCCCTCGCCCGCCCGGGCACGACGCGCCCCCGGACGCGTGCTTCGTGCGCCGCCCGCCCGGGCATGCAGTTCGACTCGGGCGGACTCGCCAAGGGGCTGTTCGCGGACCTGCTGGCGGAGCGCGCGGACGGCCCGTTCGCGGTCGACTGCGGCGGCGACCTGCGCTTCGGCGGACGGCGCCGCACGCTCGAGGTCGCGGACCCGTTCGGCGGGCCCGGGCTGCACGTGTTCGAGATCTTCGAGGGCGCGGCGGCGACGAGCGGGATCGGCAAGCGGTCCTGGCTGGACGCGCGACGGCCGGCCTGCACACCACCTGCTGGACCCGGCGACGGGCAGGCCCGCGTTCACGGGCGTCGTCCAGGCGACGGCGCTCGCGCCCACGGCCGTCGAGGCCGAATGGCGCGCGAAGGCCGCGCTGCTCAGCGCCGACGCGTCGTGGCTGGCCCCACGGCGGGCTGGTGGTGTTCGACGACGGCCACCACCACCTCGCGCAGGAACTCGGCCTGGATGAGTCGAAAGTTCAGGCGGCACTCGATGAGCTCACGCCTCAGGGCCGCGGGCACGAGTTCGTAGGACAAGCACGCACCCGACTCGCGTCGGCGGAGAGCCGCCGGCGCGGGGGTGCGGGTTTCTAAAGAGGGCCTGTCCCGCTTTAGGTTCGCGGCAAGGCGCGGGCAAGGTCGTGGCAAACCGGCCCGCGCAGGATGGGCGCCATGTTGCGCCTCTCACTGTTGACTGCTGCTCTGACGCTCGCCCTCGCGACCCCCGCCCTGGCCGACTCGATCGCCTACGTGCAGGGCGGGAACGTCTTCCTCTCCACGCCCGACGGCGCCCGCAAGGTCCAGGTCACCTCCACCGGGATCTACTCGTCGGTCTCGCAGGCCGACGACGGCACGATGGTCGCCCTCGCGCCGGGTGAGCGGTTGCACAAGCTCAGCCGCGACGGCAAGGTGCTGGCCGACTTCCTCACGCCGATCAGCGACGGCGCGCCGACCGCCGGGCCGGTGAACAAGTTCCACGGCCCGTTCAACCCGCAGATCTCGCCCGACGGGACGAAGGTGGCGTACGAGTACTTCAACGACTCCTACGAGACCGCGCCGGGGTGCAACGAGACGACGGTGCCGCCGTGCGTGGCCTACAAGCTGTCCAAGGGCACGCTCGTGTCCAACACCGACGGCTTCACGCCGTTCGAGACCTACGGCCTGCTGTCGGGCTGGATCTGGCCGACCTGGCTCGACAACCAGACGCTGCTGCGCTCGGACCCGGCCGGCATCCTCAACGACGACGGCGTGATCACCAAGCTCGGCGGTCCCGTCGACCCCTGGTTCTACGACCACAACCAGGGCCTCGGCGTCATCTCGATGGAGATGTCGCGGGACCTGACGAACGTGATCGGCATCGCCGGCTTCTCCGACGAGAAGCTGCGCGTCTACCGCACGACGATGAGCCCGTTCGGCGCGCCGGACTGGGACCACACGCCGTTCACGAACAAGGTCAACGTCCCGACCGCCCAGCAGTGCTGGGAGCTGACGGGCGCCAAGTACCTGAGCACGTCGATGGCGCCGAGCGGGAAGGCGTTCGCGTACGGCACCGCCGACGGCGTCTACACCACCGCCATCCCGGACAACTGCGCGCCCGGCGGCCCGGGCACGCTCGTGCTCCCGGGCGCGAAGTCGCCCGACTGGGGTCCCGCCGACGTCCCGACCGCGACGCCCGCGCAGCCCGACCCAGCCGACGCAGCCCGCTCGGCCGGGCGCGAGCAAGCCCAAGCTCAAGCTCGCCAAGCGCAAGGGCGGCTTCACGGCCACGCTCACCACGGGCGCGGCCGGCAAGGCCACGGTGACCGTCACGCGCAACGCCAAGCGCGTCGCCAAGAAGACCGTCACCGTCGGCAAGTCGGGCAAGGCGACCGTGACCTTCAAGGTCCGCGGCAAGCTCACGGTGAAGGCGACGTTCGGCGGCCAGACCGTCTCCGCGAAGCTGCGAGCGTGACGATCGAGGTCACGAACCACATGCGCGATGGGTCTGAAGAACCTGGAAGGCACCGTCGCGCTCGTCACGGGCGCGAGCAGCGGCATCGGCGAGGCGACCGCCCGCGCGCTGGCGGAGCGCGGGGCGAAGGTCGCCGTCGCCGCCCGCCGCAAGGACCGGCTGGACGCGCTCGCGGGCGAGATCGGCGGCCTGGCCATCGAGGCCGACGTCACCGAGCGCGAGCAGGCGACAGCGGCCGTCGAGACGACCGTGAACGAGCTCGGCCGCCTCGACATCCTCATCAACAACGCCGGCGTGATGCTGCTCGGCACGATCGCGGACGCCCCGGTCGAGGAGTGGGACCGGATGTTCGACCTCAACGTCAAGGGCCTGATGTACGTGGCCCACGCGGCGCTCCCGCACCTGATCAAGGCGGCGGACGGCGATCCCCGCCGCGTCGCCGACCTCGTCAACGTCAGCTCGGTGGCGGGACGTCGCGTCGGCGTGGGCGGCGGCGTCTACCAGGCCACCAAGCACGCCGTCGGCGTGTTCAGCGAGGCGCTGCGCCAGGAGGTGACCGAGCGCCACGTGCGCGTCGCCTGATGGAGCCCGGCGCGGTCGACACCGAGCTCACGCACCACATGCGCCCCGAGGTCCGCGACCAGCTCGCCCAGTCCGGCTTCCCGAAGCTCCAGAGCGAGGACATCGCGGACGCGATCGCCTACATGGTCACGCGCCCGCGCCCGGCGCGTGATGTGGAATGGCTCCGGGCCTTACCTGACGGCACATGGGCATCAACGAGATGCTGATCCGCCCGACCGAGCAGGTCAGGTAGGAATGCCGTCGACCGCGAGCACGCGGTTGCCGTAGCGCGGGTCCTCGGTGACGTCGCGGCCCAGCCAGTCCGGCGCGTCGAAGGCCAGCGCGCTCGCCTCGTCCGGGAACTCGACCTCGGCGGTCACCAGGCCGTCGAGGTCGCCCTCGTACACGTCGAGCTCCACGGTCAGGTCACCGAGCGGGATGAAGTAGCGCGTCTTGCGCACCTGGCGCCCCGCCGTCAGCGGCCACAGCGCGTCGAAGTTCGCGATCTCCCACTCCTCTTCGCCGCGCACCAGACCCTTGCCGGTCTTGACCGTCATCACCGACGTCTTCCCGTCCTTGCGCCGCACACGCACCTCGGCGCCCGCCGGGTCGATCGCCAGGTACCCCTGTTCGAACCGCTGCGACCGGTGCTCGGCGAGCCCGTCGGGGGCGGCGTCCAGCACCCACTTGCGCTCGATCTCCATCACACGAGTTCTACATACCGGCGCACCCGGCGCGCAAAGTGCTTCGGCTTCTCGGCGTAGACGCGCCGCCCGCGCTTGCGCATCTGCTTGAGCAGCTGCTTCCGGCGCTTGGCGATCAGGGGCAGCAGCTCGTCGCCGTCGAGCGACGGATCGCTGCGCAGCACGTCCGTGAGCACCGCGAGGTCATGGTCCTCGCCGAGCTGCTTCGAGAGCTTCTTGGCCTCCTTGGCCTGCGCCTTCATCACCTCGGGCCACAGCTCCTCCAGCAGCTGCTGCTGGTACCAGAGGTCCTTCACGCGCTTGCGCCACTCGTGCAGGTGTTCGGACGTCGGGTCCTCGAGCACCGTCTTGAAGTCGTCGCGCCCGCGGACGTAGGTGCGTGTGAGCGCCTCCGCGGGATCGACGTCTCCGACGCGCCACTCGGTGGTCACGAGGGGTGCGAGCGTGTCCGCGCTCCCCTCGGGCGCGGTCGCGGCGGCCTGCGCGGCGAGCGGCTCGCGCACGCGCTCGAACTCGCGCTTGGGCAGCTGCCCGGAGTAGCGCTCGGCGAGGTCGTCGATCGTCTCCACCATCACGTCCGCGTCGCGCGCGCCGGACAGGGTGCGCGCGGCGTCGCGCAGCGCCCGGTTGTGGGCGCGGCGCCCCTTCGGCCGCGCGAGCCGCAGCAGGGCGCGAGTCTTCTTCACGCGCTTGCGCGCGTCGTGGATCGATTCGGTCGAGATCTCCTCGCGCAGACCGTCGGCCGCGGCCTCGAGTTGTTCACGGCGCACCCGCTCGACGGACTCCTCGAGCGTGCCGTCGAAGGTCAGGATGTAGCTCACCCTCTGGATCTACCCGGCGCCCTCCGCGCTCAGCCGCTCCGCGACCGCTTCCGGGAGCGGCGCGGCGCGGCCCGCCGAGTAGTCATAGCCCACGAGCGTGCCCCAGCCGTCGGCGACGAGCCGCTCGTCGGCTTCGCAGCGCATCTCGAACGCGAGCTTCACGCTCGAGCGCCGCAGCTCCGTCGGCCGCACGTCCACGCGCAGGACCTCCTCGTAGAAGCCGGGGGAGGCGAAGCGCACGTGCGTCTCGGCGAAGATCATCCCGAACGCTCCCGGAGCGCCCCATGGGCTCGATCTCCGGGAACAGCCCCCGCATGTACGCGACGCGCGCGCTCTCGAAGAAGCCGTGCACGGCGACGTTGTTCAGGTGCGCGTTCGTGTCCAGATCGCCGTAGCGGATCCGGTCGTGGAACGAGTACCGCCAGCCGCTCACGCGGTGGGGATCTCGATCCGCACGGTGGTGCCGCCGGGCCGGCTCTGGAGCGTGAACGTCCCGCCCAGCGCGCCGGCGCGGTCCGCGATGCACATGAGTCCGCCGCCCGGCGTCGCCACGGCGCCGCCGATGCCGTCGTCGCGCACCTCGACGATCAGCGTGCCGCCGCGATCGTCCGCGTGCAGCCAGGCCTCGTTGGCGTGCGCGTGCGCGACCACGTTGCCCAGCGCCTCGGTCACCATCAGATAGGCCGTCGTCTCGATCACCGCCGAGTGGCGCTTACCCGGCAGTGCGCGCAGGTTCACGGGCAGCGCGCTCCGCGCCGCGACGGCCTGCAGCGCCGCCGCGAGGCCCCGCTCGGAGAGCACGGCCGGATGCAGGCCGCGCGCGAGCTCGGACAGCTCGGCGGACGCCTCCATCGCGTCGGCGAGCGCGTCACGCAGCACCTCGGCCTCCTCGGACGCCGGATCGGCGCGCCCGAGCGCCACGCGCAGCTTCAGCGCGAGCGCCACGACGTGTTGGTGGGCGCCCTCGTGCAGGCCGCTCTCGAGCCGCCGGCGCGTCTCGTCACCGGCCTCCAGGAGCCGCATGCGCGAGGCCGCGAGCTCCTCCCACCGGCGGTCGTTGGCGACCGCCTGCGCCACGAGCTCGGCGAGCGCGATGAGCCGCTGCTCGCACCCGGGCGGCAGCGCTTCCTCGTCCACCGCCGTGGCCACGATCGCGCCCCAGGGTTCGCCGTCGACCAGCACCGGCGTGGCCACCGAGGCGCTCATCCCCATCGAGCGCATCACGGCCGGCAGCTCGCCGCGGGCGTGGTCGTAGCTGGAGACCCGCGCGGGCGCCTTGGTCGCGAGTGCGCGCCCGATCGCGCTGTCGGAATGGTCGAAGTCCAGCTCCGCGTTGACGGGCAGCCCGCGCGCGCCGCCGGTGCGCCAGACGCCGACCACGACCGCCCGCTCACCGCCGATGTAGCGCAGCACGCCGGTGGCGTCGACGCCGAGCAGCCGGGCGCTCTCCTCGCACACGTGCGCGAACAGCTCCTCCAGCCGCATCCCGCGAGCCACGAGCATCGCCACCCGTAGGAGCGCGGATTGCTCCTCGACCGCGACCACCATGCCTGCATCCTCTCACTCCGAGACGGCGGCCAACAAGTCCTCGAGTGCGTCGCGTGGGAGCTCGGTGAGTCGTCGCTCCAGCAGATCGCGCGTGGCCGCATGCGCGGCGATGGCCGCGCGCGCCTCGTTCTTGGTCATCGGCGTGCGCGCGATGATCGCTTCCCGCCAGGCGTTGCCGAGCTTGGACTTCGAGCGGTCGGCGATCGAGCACGCGCGCGGCGGTCCGTCCGCGGTGGCGCCGACGTGGTCGAGCGTTGCGATCGGGAGCGAGGGAGCCGCGCCTGCCAGCGGGCCACGTGATCGGGCGTGAGCTCGCGCGCGGGAGCCTCGGGCGGGTCGTACGCCGGCTCGCGCAGCGCCTCCTGCACGGCGCGCCGAGACAACCCGGTCGCCAGCACGAGCTCCGCGATCTTGTCGCGTGTCGCGCCGGGCCACCGCGAGCCGGTGGAGCGATCGCGCGTGGATGCTCACAGACCAGGAGGATGACGGGCGACGAAGCCCGCGGAGCTGCGCATCTGCGACGTCCAGCGCGTGCCGCCACCCGAGAGCGCGCTCGTGTCGTAGCGGCGGCCGTCCACGACCATGTAGGCGTGGCCGGCGTTGGCGTAGATCGTCACGCGCCGGCCCGGGCCGGGTTCGCCGTAGCTCATGAAGCCACCGGAGGCGAGTGGGCTGCTGAGCAGGCCCGCGGCCGCGAGCGCGTAGGAGATCGAACCCGAGCAGTCGTAGCCGCCCGAGTTGCCGCCGTGCCCGCCGCCGTAGACGTACGGCGTGGTGGCGATCTCGTTCGCGGCCGCGACGATCCGGCCGACGACGTCGCCACCCACCGCCGGGCTCTCGCCCGCGCCGCCGGAGGCGACCTTGGGCGCCGCGTTCGTGGCCGTGCGGGCGGCCTGCGCGCGCCGGGCGGCGGCCTGCTGGCGGCGCTGGATGGTGGCGATCCGGCCCTGCACGGACGCGAGCTGCGCCGCGGTGCCGTTGCGCTTGCGCAGCTGGGCGGCCTCGCGGTTGAGCAGCGCGGTGCGCAGGGCGTCGGCCTCGTCACGGTCGTCTTCGGCCGTGCGCGCGAGCTCGGCGTAGGTGCCGCGCAGCTCCTTGAGCTCGGCAGTCATGCCCTTCACCTTGATCCGCGCGTCGCGCGTGTCGCCGAGCACCGACGCGTTGCGGCGCGCGATCCGGCGCAGGTACTCGAAGCGCGCGACCAGCTCGCCGAAGCCGTCGGAGTTCAGCACGACCGTGACGAACGTGGGCTTGCCGTCCATGTAGCTCTCGCGCAGGTTCTCCGCGAGCTGCTTCTCCGCGGTGGCCTGCTTCTTCTCCAGGCGCGAGAGCCGCACGCGGGTGCGCACGAGCTCGTCCTGGGTCTCGTCGAGCTGCTTGCGCCGCTGACTGAGACGGGCGTTGAGCGTGGACAGACGCGTGTTGGCTTCCGACAACCCTTCACGCGTGTCGGCGATCCGCGCCTCCTCGGCGGCGACCGCGGCGCGCAGGCGCTGGGCGCGGTCCCGCAGCGTGTCCTGCGCGTGCGCGGGCATGCTCCCGCCGAGCAGGGCGGCGAGCGCCGCGAGCGGCAGGAGACGACGAAGGCGGGACATCAAGCGTTTCCGACCCTAGCCCGTGGTTCTCCTTCTCCCTGCAAGGCGCTTTGCAGCGGGGTGCGGCTGTCCCCCCTACCGGTGGCGGAAGCCACACCTCCAGACGCCTGCCTGCCGCCTCTGAATCAAGGCCCGTTAAAGCGAAGATTCCCATTGTCATGAACCCCTCGCTGATCCAGTCACACCTCGCCAACGCACACATGGACGAACTCAAGCGTCGTCCCCGTCCCCGGTGAATCCCATGACCCTCTTCGCCAACACCCCGCGCCGCCCCACCTCCCACGCGTTCGCCGTCCCGGTCGTGCGCGAGATGCCGCGCCCCGCCGCGGCCACGCCCATCAACGTCTGGTGATCAAGCGCAGCGACCCGATGTACTCGGGTTGCCTGCGCAGATCGCCGTAGCGCGCGTCCCACGCGCCGCTCTGCAAGTCCTCGGCCAGCCTGGTCAGGCCCGGCCCGACATCCGCCCCGGTCTTCTCCCACGCCGACTGCGCCGCCCGGATCTCCGGGTCCAGGAACGCTTCCGGCCGCCCGTAGTACGCCTCGATGAACCCGTCCACGCAGTCGTGCGGGATCGGCACCGCGCTCGCTTCGCCCCCGAGGGCGCTGAGCTTCGGCATCCGCGGCCGTTCGGCCTCGAAGACCTCCGGCACGTAGTCCGCGAGCCAGAAGTCGAGCATCGCGTCCGGGTCGAAGGTGAGGATCACCACCGGTCCGCGTGCCACGCGCGACAGCTCGGCCAGCCCGCGCTCCAGGTCCGACCACTGGTGCACGGTGATCATCGCCATCGCCGCGTCGAAGCTGTCGTCGTCGAACGGCAGCGCCTCCGCCACCGCGTCCACCGCCGGGCGCCCGGCCGGACGTTGCGCGCGCATCGCCGCCGAGGGCTCCACCGCCACCACGTACCGGTCCTCGGGCTCGTAGGAGCCGGCGCCCGCGCCGACGTTCAGCACCGTCCGCGCCTCACCCAACGCCGCGTGCACGTGCGCCGCGAGGCGGGGATCGGTCCGGCGCAGGCGTGCGTAGCCCGCGCCCGCGCGCTCGTAGTCGAAGTCCCCCGCCGGGGTCAGGCGTTGCGCGCGTCCCGCCACTTCACGAGCTCCCGCAGCGTGCTCAGGTCGTAGCCGTCGCCGTCGCCGCCGATCCCGACGATCACGTGCTGCACGCCGACCTCGGCGAGCGCTTCGGCCGCCTCGACGCCGTCCACGCCCCACGTGCGCTCGATCTCGGCCGGGTCGCGGCCCTCGTTGGCGCAGTGCTCGAGCAGGATCGCGTTCTTGCGCCGGTAGTCGTCGGCGTCGCCGAACGAGTGCCACATGTCGGCGTACTGCGCGACCAGCTTCAGGGTGACCTTCGGCCCGCTGCCGCCGATCAGGATCGGGAGCTTGCCGGCGGGCGGCGGGTTGAGCTTGCCCAGGCGGTCCTTGATCCGCGGCATCGCGTGCGCGGAGCGCGCGCAGGCGGTCGGGCGCCTCGCCGAACTCGTAGCCGTACTCGTCGTAGTCGCGCTTGAACCAGCCCGCGCCGATGCCGAGGATCGCGCGCCCGCCGGAGATGTGGTCGATCGTGCGGTGCGCGTCGGCCAGCAGCTCCGGGTTGCGGTACGAGTTGCAGATCACGAGCGCGCCGACCTGCGCGTGCTCGGTCACCTGCGCGAGCGCCGCCAGCGAGGTGATGCCCTCGAAGTGCGCGCCGTCCGCGTCGCCGGAGAGCGGGAAGAAGTGGTCCCAGGTGAAGATGGTGTCCGCGCCCAGCGCGTCCGCCTCCTGCCAGGCTCGACGCATGGCGTCGAAACTCGCGTGCTGGGGCTGGACCTGGACACCGACACGGAGGGAAGTCATGTCTCCGCAGGCTATCCAGGGACAATGGTGGCGATGAGGCGGATTCTCATGCTGGTCACGGCGGCGCTCATCCTCGCGGGCTGCGGGGAGGGCGAGCCGATGACGGACCGCGACGTGGACACCATCCGGGACTGGGCCCAGACCTACCGGCCGGTCGCGAAGGACATGCTCGCGACGAGCGAGGCACTCACCAAGAACCAGCTCGAACCGGCGGCCACGGCGCTCGGCCGCGTGAAGCCGAAGCTCGATGCCGCCGAGCGCCGCGCGCGCACGCTGGAGACGCCGCCCGTGCGCGAGACGCTCACCGACTACATGCGGATCACGCGCCGCACCGTCACCGCCTTCGACGACTTCGTCGCGCACCTGAGGACGAATCCGAAGGACCGGCGCGCCCGGATCCGCGTGCTGGACGAGCTCCGGCAGGCCAACGACGAGCTGTTCAAAGCCGACTCCAAGATCCGCGAGCGGGTGTTCAACCACGCGACCGAAGCGCAGGAGCAGCGGCTCGAGGAGGCCATCCCGAAGCCCGCGTACGCGTGACGTCACATTCCGCACGGCTGCCTCGTCCGCCCCACATGAACATTGCGATCGTGGGTGGAACCGGAACCGTCGGCGCCGAGGCCGTGCGGGAGCTCACCGCGCGCGGGCACACCGTGCGGGTGCTTACACGGCACGCGCCGGAGTATCCGGTGGACCTGACCACCGGAGCGGGACTCGAGCGGGCCCTGGCCGGGATCGACGTCGTCATCGACGCCGCGTCGGGCGGCAAGCAGGTGCTCGTGGCCGGCACGGAGCGGCTGCTGCGCGCCGGGGCCGCGGCCGGGGTCAAGCATCACGTCGGCGTGTCGATCGTCGGCATCGACCGCGTCGGCGGGCCGTACTACAAGCTCAAGCTCGCGCAGGAGGCGGCGATCCGGGCCGGCGGCGTGCCGTGGACGATCGTCCGCGCCACGCAGTTCCACACGCTGATCGCCTGGGTCTTCGCCAAGAGCGCGAAGCTCGGCGTCGTCCCGTCGTTGGGCGCGCCGCTGCAGCCGGTGGACCCGCGCGAGGTCGGCCGCGTACTGGCCGACACGGCCGAGGGTGAGCCGGCGTTCGGGCTCGTGCCGTTCGCGGGGCCGGAGGTCGTGAGCGCGCGTGAGCTGGCGCGCCGGTGGCGGACCGCGACGGGGTCGCACGCCGTCCCGATCCGGCTGCCCGCGTCGCGCGCGCTGCGCGCCGGCGGGCTGACCGACGCCAGCGCCCCGCACGGCACGGTGACGTTCGACGCGTGGTTGGCCGGCGAGACGCGCGGGGCGACGTCGTGACGCGCCGGCGCGAAGCGGTGCCCGCGCCCCACGGGGCGCCCTCATGACGCTCGCCGAGCAGTTCGAGGCGCTGCGCCCGCGCCTGCTGCGGATCGCGTACGGCCAGCTCGGCAGCGTCGCCGAAGCCGAGGACGTGCTGCAGGACGCGTGGCTGCGGCTGGAGCGCGCCGACACCGACGCGATCCGCGACCTCGAGGGGTGGCTGATCACCACCGTCTCCCGCCTCGGCCTCGACGCACTCAAGTCCGCGCGCGTGCGCCGCGAGGCCTACGTCGGGCCATGGCTGCCCGAGCCGATCGTGTCCCCGGACCCCGGCCCGGAGGAGGTCGCTCTGCGCGGCGACGAGGTGAGCCTCGCCCTGCTCGTCGTGCTCGAGTCGCTGTCGGCGTCCGAGCGCACGGCGTTCGTGCTCCACGACGTGTTCGGGTACTCGTTCGACGAGGTCGCCGGCGCGCTCGGCACGTCCTCGGCCGCCGCCCGCCAGCAGGCGGCGCGGGCGCGCAAGGCGGTCGAGGCGCGCCGTCCGCGCTTCCCGGCCACGCCCGAGCAGCAGCGCGAGATCATCGTCGCGTTCGGCCAGGCCGCGGCTGAGGGCGACATGGACGGCCTGCTCGCGCTGCTGCATCCCGACGCCGTCCTCACCAGCGACGGCGGCGGGATCGTGAACGCCGCGCGCAAACCGGTGGCGGGCGCCGAGCGCGTGGCCAAGGTGGTCACCGCGCTCGGCCGGGACGCCGCGATGGCGTTCGTGGACGTCAACGGCATGCCCGGCCTGGCCGGCCACGGCCGCGACGGCATCCACTCGATCGTGGCCTTCACGATCGATGACGGTCGCATCACCCGGATCGACTTCCAGCGCAACCCGGAGAAGCTGCGATGAGGCTGATCCTGCGCCTGTCGCTGATCTTCGTCGCGGTGTCCGCGCTGTTGCCGGGGCTCGAAGGGACGCTCGGTCCGAGCTCCTTCTACGCCTCGTTCCCACTCGGCCGCGGCTGGGTGGAACTGCTGCCGCCGTACAACGAACACCTGGTCCGCGACGTCGGCGCGCTTCTATCTCGCGTTCGCGATGCTGTTCGCGTGGGCGGCGGTCACGCTGTCAAGCGCACTGATCGTGCCCTTGTGCGTGACCTGGACGGTCGCCGCCGTGCTGCACGCGTACTTTCACGTGACGCATCTGGACGGGTTTTCCACCGGCGATGCGATCGCGCAGACCACCGGCCTGTTGGCCGTGATCGCGCTACCGCTGCTCGCAGTCGCGACTACGCGTCGCGGGAGAGAACCAGCGACCCGCCGAGAAGGGCGGAGACGGCCAGCAGGAAGATCACACCAGTCATAGGTGCGCTCCTTTCGGTTGTTGGGGAGCAAGCACGCCCGCGGCTCTAAAGGGGAGTGAGCCGCGGGCGCCGTTGGATTTGGGGAGGAGAGAAACCTTGGAGCCAACTTGCATCCAAGATGTCTCCTACCATAGCGAGTCGTTCAACCGTGCCTGTCGTCTCTTCGTCCAGTCTGGATCGACCTGCCGTCCAATCCGCGGCGCAGCGCGCCTACGCGCACGTGAAGGAACGGTTACTGGACGGACGGTTCCCGGGCGGGACGCTCCTGAGCGAGAACGCGCTGGCCCGCGAGCTGGGGATCAGCCGCACGCCGCTGCGCCAGGCGTTCGGGCAACTCGAGGCCGAAGGGCTCGTCGAGCTCTACCCCCGCCGCGGCGCGCTCGTCGTCCCGATCTCCGCCTCCGAGGCCGACGACGTGCACGAGGCGCGCGAGCTGATCGAGTGCCATTGCGCGCGCCGCGCGTCTGAGGCCGGCGGCGCCGAGCTGACCGCCGCGCTCGAGGACGCGATCGCCGGCGCAGGAGCGCGCACTGAGCTCGGCGGGCGCCGGCTTCGCGCAGGCCGACCGCCGCTTCCACCGGGCGATCGTGGCCGCCGCGGGCAACGCGCTGCTCGCCCGCTCCTACGACGCGCTCGCCGATCGCCACCAGCGGATCGCCGCCACCACCGTCGCGCGCGACCCGTCGCGGATCGAGCGCTTCATCGCCGAGCACCGCGCGATCACCGAAGCGCTCGCGCGGGGCGAAGGCGAGAAGGCCGCCGAGCTGTTGCGCACGCACCTGGGCGGTGCGCGCGCGCTGGCCCGGCGGCGCAGCTGATCGCCAGCCG